>JAIDHX010000009.1 GCA_029053015.1 Lachnospiraceae bacterium | reverse complement strand
GGGGTGTAAGCACAGCAATGTGTTAAGCTGACATCCACTAATCGGTCGAGGGCTTAACCAGGAGGCAGGAAGGGTTTCCTGTAAGGGAGGGTGTGTTCCAGTGTTCGGTTTTGAAGGTACAAATCCGAGAACAACAGTATTTATTTTATGAGTATTGCATATATTATATGGTAGAATATTCGGCTCCATGGTCAAGCGGTTAAGACATCGCCCTTTCACGGCGGTAACACGGGTTCGATTCCCGTTGGAGTCATCCTCGATAGCTCAATGGTAGAGCACACGGCTGTTAACCGTGGGGTTGTAGGTTCGAGCCCTACTCGGGGAGCACGGCGACATAGCCAAGTGGTAAGGCGTGGGTCTGCAACACCCTGATCACCAGTTCAAATCTGGTTGTCGCCTCTCTAAAAACCTCGAAAATTTTGTGTTTTCGAGGTTTTTGCTTTTTTTAGTATTGCGTTTTGTGTAGAGCAGGAGGGTATGAAACATATGAAATTGTTTTTTGAAATTTTAGGTGCAGGCTGCATTTTGTATTGCCTGTCCATTCTTTTATTTACGGGACATGGAACTAATTTTTTTCTGATTTGGGGACTTGCCGGAATTTTATTTCTTTTGTGGGCGAGGTATGGAAGTAAATTATGCGATATTATGCCGGCCTGGTTCAAAAAAACGGCTTGTATTCTGCTTTTTTTGGGAATTGTCGTATTTGTTGTAGTAGAAGGTATGGTGCTGAGCGGTTTTTTCAAAAAAGGAAAAGAGGGACTTGACTATATCCTTGTGTTGGGCGCACAATTAAAAGAGAGTGGACCGAGTTATGTTTTACAGCAGAGGTTGGATGCGGCGTATGACTATTTGTCCCAAAATGAGAATACTATGGTGATTGTATCCGGCGGGCAGGGCAGCAATGAGCCTGACACGGAAGCGCAGGGCATGTATGATTATCTGGTGGGAAGAGGAATCGCACCGGAGAGAATTATAAAAGAAGATCAGTCCAGAAACACGTATGAAAATATTTCCTTCAGCGGACAGCTTTTTGACAGGGAAGAGGTAAGCGTCGGGATAGTTACAAGTAATTTTCACGTGTTTCGTGCCCTGAAGCTGGCGCGGGCAGCCGGTTATAAAGATGTCTGCGGTATAGCTGCAAGGTCTCATGCCGGTGTGCTGCCAAACAATATGCTGCGGGAGTTTTTTGGCATCGTCAAGGATTTTTTGGTGGGAAACTTGACATGATGTTGTAAAAAAGGAAGCCTGAGGAAAGGACGGGGAACGGTATGGAAGGCTACGAAGAAAAGGTAGAGAAATTGCGGCAGATGGTTGCGGAAAGCAGTAATATCGTATTTTTTGGCGGGGCAGGCGTTTCCACGGAGAGTGGGATACCGGATTTCAGAAGTGTGGACGGACTGTATAACCAGCAGTATGATTATCCGCCGGAAACCATTCTGAGCCATACTTTTTACAGGAGAAATCCGGAAGAATTTTTCCGTTTCTATAAAGATAAGATGCTGTTTCTTTCTGCGAAGCCGAACGCTGCGCACAAAAAGCTCGCAGAGTGGGAGGCCGAAGGGAAGCTGAAAGCAGTAGTGACGCAGAATATAGATGGGCTGCATCAGGCGGCAGGGAGCAAAACGGTATGGGAGCTGCACGGAAGCGTGCTTCGGAATTACTGTGAGGATTGTGGAGCATTTTATGACGTGCAGTTTGTCAAAGAGGCGGAAGGGATTCCATATTGTCCCAAGTGCGGCGGAGGCGTGAAGCCGGATGTGGTTTTGTATGAGGAAGGTCTGAATCGGCATGTGCTGAATGAAGCGGTAAGAGCGATAAAGAGCGCTGATATGCTGATAATCGGAGGAACCTCACTGGCTGTATATCCGGCGGCAGGGCTGATTGATTATTTTGAGGGAAAATATTTGGTGTTAATCAATAAAGCGCCTACCCCGCGGGATAGAATGGCGGATTTGGTGATACAGGGCAGTATCGGCGAAGTGTTGGGAGCGTTGTGATGAACCGGTAGACAAGGCAGGGGCGTCTGTGGTTTCAAAGGTGATGTGGCAGGAAAGGATTGGTGTACCGATGGACATTCAGGTGGGGGACATTGTAAAATTAAAAAAGCAGCATCCCTGCGGCAGCCAAGAGTGGGAGGTTCTCCGGATTGGCGCGGATTTTCGCTTAAAGTGCGCGGGCTGCGGTCATCAGATTATGATAGCGCGCAGACTGGTTGAAAAAAATGTCAGGGAAATCCGGAAAAAGGATTGAGAACATGTAGTATACAGAGGTTATATCAGGATGAACAAGAAGAAACTGACGATTGATGATATAGCGAGAGAGCTTTCCGTGTCCAAGACCACGGTATCAAGAGCCATTTCCGGAAAAGGCAGAATCGGTCAGCAGACCAGAGATAAGGTAATGGCTTATATCAAGGAAAATGATTACATGCCAAGTGCAATTGCGAAAGGGCTGGCACAGAAAAAGACTTACAATATTGGTTTTGTGATGCCGGGAGACTGTAATTTAATGGACATTCCTTTTTTCCAGAAATGTCTGTTGGGAGTCAGCGAAATGGCCGCCTCCCTGGACTATGATGTTTTGGTTTCCATAACCTCAGAGCATGATATCAGACAGTTGGAACGCTTGGTGAATAATCATAAGGTTGACGGCATTATTTTGAGCAGAACGCTGATAGACGATGAGGCCGTAAGGTATCTTTGTGAAAAAGGAATTCCTTTTATCACAATCGGTACGACAAAGGACAAAAATATTATTCAGATTGATAACGACCACAGAAGAGCCTGCAAAGAACTGGTATCCCTTCTGCTGGCAAAGGGAATTCGTAAGATGGCGTTGCTTGGCGGCGATAAAACACATATGGTCAGCGAGAAGCGTTTAAAAGGTTATATCGATGCTTATTCGGAACAGGGGATTTCTTTGGACCACAGTTTGGTTTATATGGACGTTAATAACAATGTCATCGTAGATGAAATTGTAGAGAAGCTGATAAGCGATAATATAGAATGTATTGTGTGCATGGACGATTTTATCTGCATGCAGGTATTAAATAAACTGCGCAAGCAGAAAATAAGGGTTCCGGCAGACGTTAAGGTGGCATCCTTTTATAACAGTCTGCTGTTGGAAAGAAATATTCCGGCGATTACGAGTCTTTCTTTCGATATTCATGAATTGGGAATGGTTACATGCAAGACGCTGATTGACCATATCGAGGAAAAAGAAGTACAATATCGCACACTTTTGGGATATGAGGTGTCCATGCGTGAATCGACGCAGGTGTAACAGGCATAGCCATAGATAGGGATAGTAAGAGGCGAAAACCCACTGTAAAAAGGGATTTCGCCTTTTTTGTGTATATGTACGAAAAAACTGCGCAACAAGCGCAACGTTTAAGTAACTCTAATTGTATAATTTGAACATAATAACTAAATATTTATAGTATGCAATGCGAATAGACGACAAAATAAACATATGGTATACTATAAATCAAAGAGCAACCGCTTGCGCAATTTGCAAGAAACAAGGCTGCTTTTTAAAAATATATACCAATAAAAAAATTGGGAATGGGAGGAAAAAGAATGAAGAAAAAATTGTTGGCAGTACTGATGGCAACAGCTCTGGTGGCAACAGCTTTGACAGGCTGCGGTGACAAAAAGCCCCAGGACGGTGGAAACAACGGCGGAGGCTCAGCATCCGATCCTGTAGAAGCGTTGATTGCCTCTACGGATGGTCCGGTAACTTTATCAGTATGGGCAGCGGAAGAAGATCAGGATATGGTGAAAGGCTGGTGTGATGCCTTTGCAGCACAGTATCCGGAAGTTACATTTAATTTTTCAGTTGGCGTACAGTCAGAGTCTACAGCTAAGGATACGATTTTAACGGATCCGGAGGCAGCGGCAGATGTATATTCCTTTGCAGGTGACCAGTTACAGGATTTGGTAAGAGCAGGCGCCCTGCAGCCAGTTGTAATCCATACAGATGAAGTAATAGCGCGGGTAGGCGGAGCTGATTCCGGCGCTGCACAGGCAGCTACCGTAAATGGAACCTTATATGCATATCCGGCAACAGCAGACAATGGCTACTTCATGTTCTATAACAAGGAATACTTTACAGAAGAAGATGTAAAGACTCTGGATACCATGATGAAGATAGCAGCAGACAATGGAAAAAAGATTACCATGCAGTATGATTCCGGCTGGTACAACTTATCCTTCTTTATCGGCGCCGGTTTTGAACTGACCTTGAATGAAGATGGTACTAACAACTGTAACTGGAATGGTACTTCTGCAGACGGTATTGCCGGTGTTGACGTAGCGCAGGCTATGCTTGATATCGCGACCAATCCCGGCTTTGTAAGCCTGACTGACGCAGAATTTGTGACCGGCATTAAAGAAGGCAGCATCATTGCAGGTGTAAATGGTACATGGAATGCAACAGCAGCAGCAGAAGCATGGGGAGACAACTATGCAGCAACCTGCCTGCCGACTTATACTTGCGCAGGAAAGCAGGTTCAGATGGCTTCCGTTGCAGGTTATAAGATGTTTGGCGTGAATGCGTATACAGCAAATTCCGGCTGGGCTATGCTTCTGGCAGAATATTTCACAGATGAAGCACAGCAGATTCAGCGTTTTGAACTGAGAGAAGCAGGTCCTGCAAACGTTGCAGCAGCATCTTCTCCTGCAGTACAGGCAAATCCTGCAATTGCAGCACTTGCATTACAGTCACAGTACGCAATTCTGGATGGTTGTGAGAGCAGTAACTACTGGTCTCCGACAGAATCCTTTGGTGCAATCCTTGCCGGCGGTAATGCAGATGGAACAAGTCTGCAGACCTTGCTTGACAATATGGTAGATGGTATTACGCAGTAAGAGATTAAGCAGGGAATTTTGAATGGAATCGAATATGGCTCACACTCTCAGTGGGTGTGAGCTATATTTAAAAGGAAAGCTATCACTCTGGGAGGAGTTGAAGAGATGAAGAGTGTAGTAAAAAAGATAGGAAATATTTTTAGAAATTTTGGAGAAAGCGTAGCAAAGGGAAACCTGTGGGTAAAGCTTTCTTTAATTATTATGGGCGCCGGTTATCTGGGCGTGGGACAGGTCGCAAAGGCGGTTTTGATGACAGTGGTGGAAGCGGTATTTGTATTGTATATGCTGCTTGTCGGAGTGCCTTACCTGTCAAAATTCGGCACACTGGGCACCGTGCAGTATAAGAGTGAATTTAACTTTGCGACCATGAAAAACGAAGTCAACAACTATGACCATTCCTTTATGATACTGCTGTTTGGTGTTATCACCATCATATTAATAGTTGCATTTTTATGCATTTACATAGCAAATATGATTTATGTGTACAAACTGCAGAAAAGGAAAGAACAGGGGATTGTCATCAACTCCTTCAAAAAGGATTTGCGCTCGCTGTTCAATGAGCGGTTCCATATCACAATTCTGGCGCTGCCCGTTATGGGAGTCGTAGTATTCACGATTGTGCCGCTGATTATTATGATTGCTGTGGCGTTTACCAATTATGACCAAAATCATATGCCGCCGGCAGCGTTATTTACATGGACGGGCGTAGAGAACTTTAAGAATTTGATTACAACCAGTACAACGATTACCTTTGGGTATTCCTTTGGAAAGGTAATTGTCTGGACTTTTGTCTGGGCATTTTTTGCTACTTTTACCACTTATTTTGGCGGTATCTTAATGGCAAAGTTTATCAACAATCCCAAGACGAAGGTACAGAAGCTGTGGAGAACCCTGTTTGTCGTTACCATAGCTGTTCCGCAGTTTGTGTCGCTGCTTCTGGTTCGGTATTTCTTTGCGAACACGGGTATTGTAAATACCATATGCAGTCAGATTGGGGTGACGGATTTCCTGACGAAAATCGGACTGGTCAGAGAGGGTCTTGGCTATATTCCGTTTTTGAGCAGCCCCGGCTGGGCGCATTTTATGATTATCATGATTAACATCTGGGTTGGAGTGCCCTATCAGATGCTGATTGCAACGGGTGTGTTGATGAACATTCCGAATGATTTGATGGAGAGCGCTAAAATAGATGGAGCAAGTTCCTTCCAGATTTTTAAGAGTATTACCATGCCGTATATGCTGTTTGTAACCGGACCGAGTCTGATTACACAGTTTATAGGCAATATCAATAACTTCAACGTAATTTATCTGCTGACGCAGGATGTATACAAGACAACGGACCAGCTGCTGGCAAACTCGAGTGCAAAGGAAGTGGATTTGCTGGTGACGTGGCTGTTCAGGCTGACAAGCGAACAGTACAACTATAAGATGGCGTCTGTTATAGGCTGCGTGGTATTTGTTATCTGTGCTATATTTACCCTGATTGCATTCAGAAGAATGACAGCGGGAGATAAGGAGGAAAGCTTCCAATGATGAAAAAAGTAGTCAAACCTATTATACGCCATCTGGTGCTGGCGCTGCTTGCTGTTATATGGCTGATTCCGATTGTATGGCTGCTTGCAACCTCTTTCAGCAGTTATCAGGGTATTAATATCAGTCACTTTTTCCCGGAAAAGTTTACCTTCAACAATTATCTGATGCTCTTCGGGGCGGCGGATACCGTGGCACAATTTCCGAGATGGTTTATGAATACCTTTGTGATAGCGATATTTACCTGTATCATATCGACCTGTTTCGTGCTGATGGTGGCATATGCTACGAGCTGTATGCGTTTTAAGGCAAGAAAACCTTTGATGAACGTGGGTATTATTCTGGGAATGTTCCCGGGCGTATTGTCCATGATTGCGGTTTACTTTGTATTGAAATCCATAGGACTGACCAACTCCCATTTTGGTATGGTGCTGGTTTATTCTGCAGGTTCAGGTCTGGGTTATCTGATTGCAAAGGGCTTTTTTGACACGATTCCCGTATCTTTGCGGGAGGCGGCAAAGCTTGAGGGCGCTTCAGAGGCAACCATATTTACAAAAATTGTCATTCCTCTGTCGGGACCTATTATCGTTTATACGGTTATCAGTTCTTTCCTGTCGCCGTGGATGGATTTCGTATATGCAAAGCTGATTCTGAATTCCGGTATCTCAACGGACTGGACGGTGGCAATCGGCTTGTACAATATGCTGGACCGCTCGCTGATTAATACTTATTTCTCAAGATTCTGCGCAGGCGGCGTACTGGTTTCCATACCGATATCTGCTTTGTTTGTCATCATGCAGAAATTCTATGTGGAGGGCGTTACCGGCGGTTCTGTAAAGGGATAGCCTAAAAGGAGACACTATGGACAAATTTGTTTTAAATATCATTCATCGTCCGGAGATGGTGCCGGAGTATGCGGAAAAGCTAACCGGACATGGGAAAGAAGAGGACATTGGCAGAAAATCCCTGCTGACGGAATCTTTGGACATTTTTAAGCTGCAGCAGGAGACTGCACACAGAAATGGTTTAAAAACGACAATCCAGATGACCTATGCCAGTCTGTTTAACGAGGAAGCCATTGCGCTTGCGAAGGAACACCATGAAAAGTACGGCGATGAGATTGCGCTTTCCCTGTTAGGACTGCCCTGCAAGGAGTTTAGGGAAAAATATAAGACGAAGGATTTCTGCATCTGGATGTTTTCAATGGAAGACAAAAAATCCATTGTAGATGATGTGTTTGGAAAATTTCATGATATTTTCGGATTTTATCCGGAATCGACAGGTTCCTATTACATGGATGCGGATTTGGTAAATTATATAAAGGAAACCTATCCTTCTGTCAAGTGTGCGGTTGCGACCTGCTGGGAGGAGGGCCCCAAGGCATACCATACCTGCAACAATTCCTGGTATACCTTTATGGATGGCGGCCCTTGGGCGCCGTGGATTCCTTCCAAGGCAAATGTGCATGCGCCTGCCGCTGACGAAAAAGAGGATGCCGGGATTGTGGCGATTCCTCACCTTTCAAGGGATTTGCTGGCATGTTATGACGGGAACGGCTCCAATTTCGGAACACATCCGCAAAACGTGCTGCGCGGCATGATTTATGATTCCAAGACTTGGGAATATCCGTATCTGTATAACCTGATTGACCAGTACCGCTCTCTTGAGAAGTACAATAACGGATATGCTTACAATATGATGTTTGTAGGCCCCGGCTGGCTGAACAAAATGGGACGCTGGGAAGCGCCGTTTGAACTTTTGAAAAAGTCCTACGAGGACGGCATGGCTTATTACGGGCAGTTGAAAAAAGAAGGTAAACTGACGGATATGACCATGGCGGAGTTTGCGGATTACTACCGTGGCAAGAAGACCTACACAGAGCCGGAATGTGCGCTCTGGAGAGATATTCTGTACGGTTCTGACAAGCAGCTTTTCTGGTATTGCGACCCGTATATGAGGGTTTGTGTCAACATGGACCAGGGCGGCGCCATTGTGGATTTGCGTCCTTATGCTGCAAAGCTGGAATGGAAAGTCGGAATCGGGACGCCGCACGTAACGGATGCATCGTATCCTTTCCTGATTCAGGAAAAGTACCGTGCAGGTTATTTCACCCATTACGCAGGCGAGGGTACGATAAAAAGCGCAAAGCTGACCTATAAGGGTGAAGAGGTGGATTTATGCCTCTGCAGAACCAAGGCCGCATTTTCGGAAGAACTGATAGAAGGCGGCAGGAAAAAGCGCATCCTGACACTGGAGCCGGTGGACATTGTATTTTCCGATTTGACTGTAAAGCTGCAGACCAGAATCATTTTTGAAGAGGGAAGCTCGCAGCTGGGAGTAGAGCGCAGGATTTTAAGTATGAGCAATCCCGAGGCAGAGGTAGAGCTGAACGAATATATGGTAGCATGTTATGGAACGACGGAATATGCGGAAGATATGTCATCTTTAACTCTGGGCTGTCAAAAAGGCGGCGAACAAAAGGAAATTGCCTATGCCTATAAGTGCCGTGAGGAAGAGCTTGTGGATGCAGACGAGGTGTACTGTGTGCTGCCTCCGATTAAAACCCGGGTTGCAATGTCTGCGGATAAGGCGGGAGCGAAGGGATATGTGAAGGAAGGATATGCGTTCTCTCCTATGTTTACTCTGGGTTATACTACCACATTGTCAGATAAGGAGGTATTTACCACATGGCTCAGTCTGGAAAGGGAAAATTAAATTTCAGATGTCCGTCCTGCTTTATGAGAGATTTGGATATCGATATGTTTTATGATAAGGATAAGCAGGAGTACTATTGCCTGCGCTGCCAGTACAGGGGCAGCGAAGAGGACGTCCTTGAAAAAAATGAAATGGTGCGGTTCCGTTATGGGGCGATGATGAAACGTTTTACAGATTTTGATGTATAAGAGAACGTCACATTAAAATACGGAACAAAAGAGGCAAAGAAAGGCGGTGCGTCTGCGCCGCCTTTCCTTAAAGGAGAAGCTGTCTGTGGAAAAAGAAATGACATTTATAAAAGGCATGGATATTTCTACGCTCTTAGAGGTAGAAAACTGCGGGGGAAAATTTTATGACAACGGCGTAGAAATAGATGTTTTGGATATTTTGAAATCTTATGGCGTCAATACAGTGCGGCTTAGGCTTTGGAACGACCCCTATTCTGAGGAAGGGAAGCCTTATGGGGCGGGCACAAACGATTTGGGAGTAACGGTCTGTCTGGCAAAGCGTGCCTTGGAAAAAGGCATGGGATTTCTGTTGGATTATCATTACAGCGATTTTTGGGCGGACCCCGGGAAACAGCTTTTGCCAAAGGCGTGGCGCGGCTATAGCGTCGGAATGCTGGAGGAGGCGGTTTATGCTTATACGGCAGAGACGCTTCGTATCTTAAAGAGAGCGAATGCGCTTCCGACTATGATTCAGATTGGAAACGAATTGTCGAACGGTCTGCTCTGGCCCTACGGTAAAACGCCGGAATATGATAATATTGCCCGTTTTGTGAGTGCCGGAATCCGCGCGGCGCGCTCCGTGGACAAAAGGATTCCGATTATGCTGCATTTGGATAACGGCGGCAATAATGCATTGTACCGCGGTTGGTTTGATGAGTACTGTAAACGGGGAGAGGATTTTGACATCATTGGCTTGTCCTATTATCCTTTCTGGCACGGCACATTGCAGATGCTGTCGGACAACATGGCTGATATTGCAGAGCGCTACCAAAAGGATTTGATTGTGGCTGAGGTTTCCATGGGATATACCATGGAGGATTATGCGGCTTATGAGGGACTTGCGGCGCACGAACGGAAAGGATACGCGACAAGGCAGTCTTTGGTGGAAAAAATAGAATACCCCATGACAAAGCAGGGACAGTGCGACTTTATGAAAGATTTTCTGACACGGATACAGAATGTGCCGAATAACCGCGGAAAAGGATTTTTTTACTGGGAACCTGCATGGATACCCGTTGCCGGAAGCGGCTGGGCGACAGAGAGTTCATTACAGTATATGGGTGATAAAGGACCCTGCGGTAATGAGTGGGCGAATCAGGCATTGTTTGACTATGATGGAAACGCTCTGCCTGCACTTGCTGTCATTCGGGATTTTGAGCCAAAAAGCACATAAAATGAATTGGGAAAGGGAAGGGTAGAACGGATGAAAAAGACAGGAAAGAGAAGGCTGGTTTCAGTTCTGCTTGCCGCTATGCTGGTGGCGGGCATGACAGGCTGTGGGGACAAAACAGACGGGGAAGAGGGCAATACAACCATGAAGGAGAATACCGAAGAGGAAAACGTTAAGGAACGTATTACGGTGGAGGAACTGCTGGCAGAGCTTCCGCCTCTGGGAGAAATCGCAGAGCTGCCGGATTATTCAGCGGCAGAGCCGTGGAATTCGGATTTGTATGTGGAGCCTGTGACGGGCATTGATAATGACTTTATCAGGGGAGTGGATATTTCCTCGTATCTGTCAATCAAGGAAAGCGGCGCGGTATTTCGGGATTTTGAAGGAAACGAAGTGGATGATGCCGGATTTTTCGCCATATTGCGGGAGGCAGGCATCAACTGGGTGCGTATCCGTGTATGGAACGATCCCTATGATTCAAAAGGCAACAGCTACGGCGGCGGGCACAACGATTTGCAGACTGCCATTATGCTGGGCAGGCTTGCCACGGAAGCAGGAATGAAGGTAATGATAGATTTCCATTACTCAGATTTCTGGGCTGACCCGAACAAGCAGGCAGCGCCGAAGGCGTGGGCACACATGACCTATGACGATAAGAAGGCGGCATTTGGAGAGTTTACGGAAGAAAGCATGCAGGCGCTTTTGGATGCAGAGGTCAATGTGGCGATGGTGCAGGTAGGAAATGAAACTGTGGCAGGACTTGCCGGAGAGACCGACTGGGAGCGAATTTGCGAGCTGATGAATATAGGAAGCGCGGCAATCAGGCGTGTGGCGGCGGACAATGACAAGGAAATTTTGATTGCCATGCATTTTACCAATCCGGATACCAAGAATTTCTTAGGCTATGCGAAGAATCTGGAAGATTATGGCGTGGATTATGATGTGTTTGGCACTTCTTATTATACATTCTGGCATGGGACGCCGGAAAAGCTGACCAGCCAGCTTCAAATCATAGCGGAAACCTATGGAAAGCCGGTGGTTGTGCTGGAGACCTCTTATGCTTACACCAATGATGATGGTGACGGTTCGGGGAATTCCATCAGTCTGGAGACAGAGAATATTGCCCTGAATTATGAAATGAGCGAGCAGGGACAGGTAAACGCATTCCGCGATGTCTGCCAGGCAGTCAGCGACGTGGGAGAAGCGGGCATGGGCGTATTTTACTGGGAGCCTGCATGGATACCGGTACAGGTATATGATGCTTCCGCTTCGAATGCAGAAGCGGTGCTGCGCTCCAATCAGGAGACGTGGGAAGAATTTGGCTCAGGCTGGGCTTCCAGCTTTGCCAAGACCTATGACCCCAAGGATGCAGGCGTTTACTATGGCGGTTCTTCGTGGGACAATCAGGCCATGTTTGATTTTACAGGCAATCCTCTGGAGTCAGTCAATGTATTTAAGTATATCTTTGCCGGCACAACGGCGCCTCTTACCGTGCAGGGAGTGGAAAATGTTTCTGTGGAAATCGGCATTGGCGAAGACGTAATTCTGCCCGAAACAGTTCCTGCCGTATTGATAAGCGGACAGAGAAGGGAAGTACCTGCCACGTGGGACGAGAGCCAGATTGCACAGGCACAGGAAGCGGGAGCAGGCGTCTATGAAATATCCGGTACTGCGAATGTAGACGGTGAGGAATATGCAGTCGTTTGCTCGGTGGACATCAAGAAAGTAAATTATGTAAAGAACCCGGGCTTTGAAGAGAGCGATATGTCCATGTGGGAGATAACGGGAACCGGTGTTGACAGGGAAGATGACAACAATAAGCACACCGGCACTTACAGCCTGAAATTCTGGGCGGCGGAAAGCTACAGCTACCGTGCGGAACAGGAAATTACAGGGCTTGCCGCAGGCACCTATGAGCTGGGAGCATTCCTGCAGGGCGGCGATGCCGGCAGCAGTGCGGTGTTCAGACTCTACATTACCGTTGACGGAGAAACCTATACGGCGGACAGCGCGGTGACCGGCTGGTTGAAATGGGATGAGCCCCATATTACGGATATTGTAATAGGCGAGGGCGCTTCTGTCGCTGTCGGCGTGGAGGTAGAATGCGGCGCAGGCGGCTGGGGCGCATGGGACGACTTCTATCTTTATAAAATGGACTAAAAGTGAAAAATATTGCAAAACCCTTGCAAACAGCGGGATTGTGTGGTATCATAATTTACCGTGATATAAATTCCTTGCTCCTGTTAAGGCAGGGGCCAGAGACCATAAGGAGGTAAAAGCATGAACAAATATGAAATGACAGTTGTTGTGAGTGCGAAGATCGAGGATGATGAAAGAGCAGCCGTAATTGACAAGTGCAAGGCGCTTGTGGAGAGATTCGGCGGAACCATTACCAACATTGATGAATGGGGTAAGAAGAGATTGGCTTACGAGATTCAGAAGATGAAGGAAGCGTTCTACTATTTCATCCAATTCGATGCAGACAGCACAGCTCCCGCTGAAATTGAGAGCCGTATGCGCATCATGGACAATGTTATCCGATATTTAATTGTGAAAAACGAAGCATAACAGGTATGCCGGATACAAAAGATATGGATGGATTTATGGTATTCGGAGTATTTCCGGTATACCGGAAAGAGAGATTGAGATGAATAAAGTAATTCTTATGGGACGATTAACCAGAGATCCTGAAGTGAGATATTCTCAGGGAAGCAGCCAGACGGCAGTTGCGAGATTTTCCGTTGCAGTGGACAGAAGGTTCAAGAGGGACGGAGAGCCGGATGCAGATTTCTTTAACTGCACCGCGTTTGGCAAGCAGGCAGAGTTTATAGAGAGATACCTGCACAAGGGCACCAAGATAGTCCTCAGCGGGCGTATCCAGAACGATAACTACACCAACAGGGACGGACAGCAGGTTTACAGTGTCCGCATCATGGTAGATGAGGTTGAGTTTGCTGAGAGCAAGAACGCTTCCGGAGATAACAGCGGTTACATGGGAGGAAATAATAACAGACCTGAGCCTTCAGGCGCAGGGGACGGTTTTATGAACATCCCGGACGGCATCGACGAAGAGCTGCCGTTTAACTAATTTTTTGAAAGAATGGAGGCACTGACATATGGCATTCAATAAAGCAGACAAAGCTGATGCACCTATGAGAAAAAAAGGCGGCATCCGCAGAAGAAAAAAAGTTTGTGTATTTTGTGGCAAGGACAACGTAATTGATTATAAAGATGTAAACAAGTTAAAGAGATACGTATCCGAGAGAGGTAAGATTCTTCCCAGAAGAATCACCGGCAACTGCGCAAAGCATCAGAGAGCGCTCACCGCTGCGATTAAGCGTGCGCGTCACGTAGCACTGATGCCTTACGTTCAGGATTAAGTTTCCGACACAAATGAAGCAGCGAGACGAGAGGTCAGCGGACAATCAGGTTCGCTGGCCTTTTTGTATGTAAAAACGCAGCGTGCACGTAAAAATTTTGCTGTAAATTTCTGCCGTTTTATTGCAAAGGAAACAGAAGGTCTGATAGAATAAAAAAGTGACGAAAATGTTTCGCAAACATCTAAAGTGATATTCGGCAATTGAAAAACTCATCCTTGCTTGTTTCGAATTGTACAGATTATATACTTCATAAGCAAACCTTTGCTTACCGTCGGTACTTAGCTGCCGTATTTTGGCAGCTTATGTACCGCTACGGTAAGCTCGGAGCGAGAGCGTGTTTGCGTTGAAGTATATAATCTGTACAATGACACTTGCTGCATAACGAATTTCGCAACCACTTATAGATTAATTTTTTGTGAGGAGTGACAGTACAAATGGAAAAAAATACAAAGACGTATGATAAAATATTGCGGCTGGTAATTCTCTTTTTGTGCTGTTTATTTGCGGGAGACCTGAGCGGCTGCGGGGAGCAGAAGAGCGGTATCCTGACGGAAAAGTATGCGGCAGAAGGTTTTGCGTTGGGGGAGCTGTCGTGGGAGCAGGGCTTTGGGTGGATTTACCGTGCCTATGCGGAAAAAGCGGCAAAAGAGCCGGAAGAAAACATACAGGCATGTACTGATGACGGAGCAACGTGGAAGGCGGAGGGCTGTTTCGCTGCAGAACGGCGTATGCAGACACAGGAGCGGGTGGAGGTTATGCGTTCCTCTATGTCGCAGGAGGCGCTGCTTACCCATATCAATGCACTGTCGGAGAAGTTGTTTTTATGTAATATGAGTGTGAACTGTGTGATTGTAGGGGACGCCGCCATCACACAGCTTATCAGGGTTGATGCGGGAGAGGAGCACTGGCTGTATCTGCAGCAGGGAGATGCGGTCTATGCGCTTTACGGTTTTATGGCTGAGGAGATTTGGCAGGCGTTTTTGGAGGACTGGCTGTTTGAGGCAGAGTTGAAATGGGACGGAGAGGCTGTGTGCGGAAATCGCAGCGAACTGCCCGCAGGCGGAGGCGGCGAGGAAGAACCGGAACTCTGCAAGTACTTTTTATATGATGAGTTCAGAATTTATCTTGCGGACAGCAGAGTGCTGTCCTGTCAGCATGATGAAGAGGGATTTTCCCTAAAATTGGAGAGAGACAAGGAAGAAGAGGGAGACGAAAAGGGGACGGAAGTCTGCGAATTCTGGATGCAGGAAGGGGTAAGTTTACCGGACTGCGGGACGGAAGCGGATTACCTGTCCTATTTTGAGGAAAACTATCCGACGATGTCTTATTACCGTGTGGACTTGAAGAGTTGGAAGCCCGGTGAGGAAGCGGATTATAATGATGTTTGGCGTCAGATAGAGGATAGTGCGGGAAAATATGCCTTTTTCTATCGAGACGGCGCGCCCTGTGCTGCCGGTATTTTGGGAGAGGACTTTATCGGCGCTGTTGGTAAACTGAAACGGCAGAGTGATTATGATATGAATTACGGATACTGGCAGCGGGAGGAAAACGGGGATATCTACTGTCAGGACGCGCTGGGGGGATTCCTGGAGTATATGGAGCAGGAAGTGAATGGAGAGCGGCTGATAATCACGATTACGGATATCGACGACAGAGAGGACAGGCAGGACGAGGAAATTTTTGACAATATGAAAGTCTCTGTCCGGAAAGAGGGCGAGGAGGAGCCCCTTCAGGTATTTTATATTTGGAAAAGCGCCAGCCGCTATGCACTGCCGAGCTATTTTGAGGACATCAATGCGGACGGCTATCAGGACCTTATCGTTGTGAATACCTTTGGGGCGGCAAACCTAAATGCCGCAACCTTTCTGTGGCTCCCTTCTGAGGGGCGCTTTTCAGAAGATACGGGAGTACTGGACTTTTACAGCGACTACTATGTGGATGCGGTAAATAGGCGGATTCATGTGCACACCCATGGTTCCGCTGTAAGCGGAGGCTGGGATGTTTATCAGTGGACGGGGGAGAGTGGTTATGAGCAGATAAAGAGTTTTTGGTATGATGGAAACAGCCTTGAAAGAGTAGAGGTGCGTATCGTACAGTATGAAAACGACAGGAAAGAAGTATGGATGGATTGTGCCTATGATAGGGAGGGCTTTTGGGACGAATTATATGAGGAGATTCATAACAGCTATGAATGGGACTGCGTGTGGGAGCAGGAGGTAACAAGCGAGCAGACGGGAAAGAAGTTTACGCTCCGCTATCTGGAGATTCGATCTTGGGACGAGGCATACGGGGGTTACTATTATGAGGGCGGACTTTTTGTTTATGACGAGGATACCCGTCTGACTTATGTAGGTTATTCAGATTTTATCTCAAGTTTATCCGGTATTACCATGGGAAATCTGAAGGACAGCTTCCCCACTATGGAATATGATGAGGAAGGACTGATTTTGCATTATGAAGGCGGCGGTGAGTGGGGAATTCCCTGGGAGGGGCTGATAAATGAGTGATTATGCCTATGGAAAAGAAAGAATTCATCGAAGAGAACCCCTTTTTTCCATAGGGAAACGTTTTAAATAGATAAAAACTCCTGCCATTCGACAAATTATCTTGTGGAAAGATATAAGAAAAAATGTTATACTATAGCAGGATAGGTTTAAAGCGGACATATCGCAGGCGGGGTTGCGGTATGCAGGAGAGTATACATGAAGAAAAGAATCAGACTTAAAGGAAGAATTAAAACATATTTGCAGTTTTCCATATATCTGGGCGTGCTTCTGTTGATTGTGAATGGCGGCATGCTTGTCATTGATTACCGCGCGGGGCTGCTGCTGGGGGCTTTTACCATATTTTATTTTGCAGTTACCCTGACCTTGTATTTTTACAATAAGCCGCTGATAATCAATGAGCTCGTCAGTTTTGCGACGCAGTACGGACAGATTCAGAAAAGGCTTTTACGTGAGCTGGAACTGCCGTATGCACTGCTGGATGATACGGGACGGGTGATTTGGACAAACCAAGCATTTGAAAACGTTGTGAAGCAGCCGAAGGGCTTCAACAAGTCCATTATGGCGCTGTTTCCCTCCATTACAAGGGAGAAGCTTCCGAACAATGAGGAGATGGAGGAAGCACAGTATGACGTTGCCTATGAAGGCAAGGAATACATAGCTAAGTTTAAGCTGATTTCCCTGAAGGAGATGGCGGAAAACAGCAGTATGATTGAAGCGGAAGGGTACAGCGGCTATCTGATAGCGGTCTATCTGTTTGATGAGACGGCGCTTCATATTGCTTTGCAGGAGGTTGATGATCAGAGCCTTGCAGTCGGTCTGCTGTATCTGGACAATTATGAAGAAGCGCTGGAAAGCGTGGAGGAGGTAAGGCGCTCCCTTCTGATAGCCTTGATTGACAGGAAAATCAATAAATACATTTCTGCGCTTGACGGTATTGTGAAAAAAATGGAGAAGGACAAGTATCTGATTGTTATGCGGAAAAAGTCCATTGCACAGCTTCAGGAGTCCCGTTTTGATTTGTTGGAGGACGTCAAGACGGTGAACATCGGCAATGAAATGGCGGTGACCATCAGCATCGGCGTTGGACTGGACGGGCTCACCTATGCACAGAATTATGAGTTTGCCCGTAATGCCATCGATTTGGCGCTGGGGCGCGGCGGCGACCAGGCGGTGATTAAGACGCCGGAGAGCATTACCTACTACGGCGGCAAGAGCCAGCAGGTAGAAAAAAATACCCGTGTCAAGGCGCGTGTCAAGGCACATGCCCTGAAGGAAATTATTGCGGGCAAGGACAGAGTGATTATTATGGGCCACAGGCTGCCCGATGTGGACAGCTTCGGCGCAGCGGTTGGCATTTACCGGATAGCGCAGGCTCTGGACAGGAAAGCGCATATTGTATTAAATGATGTGTCTAACTCCCTGCAGCCCTTGGTGGACTTGTTTAAAAACAATCCTGAATATGAGCCGGATATGATAGTGGGCAGCAGTCAGGCAATTGAAATGGCGGGAAGTAATACCGTGCTGGTGGTGGTGGACGTCAACAGACCGACCATCACGGAATGTCCTGATTTACTGCGGGCGTGCAAATCCATTGTGGTACTGGACCATCACAGGCAGGGCGCGGAAACCATTGAAAATGCCACGTTATCCTACGTGGAGCCGTATGCTTCTTCGGCATGTGAGATGGTATCAGAGATATTGCAGTACACAACCGACAACATTAAAATCCGCACGGAAGAAGCGGACTGCATGTATGCCGGTATCGTAATTGATACAAACAACTTTATGAGCAAGACGGGTGTGAGAACCTTTGAGGCTGCTGCTTTCCTGCGCAGGAACGGCGCGGATGTCACCCGTGTCAGAAAGATGTTCCGCGAGGACGCCATTGAGTATAAAGCAAGGGCGGACGCGGTCAGTCAGGCTGAAATCTACCGGCAGACCTTTGCTATTTCCATCTGTACGAGCGAGGATTTGCAGAGTCCGACCGTGGTGGGTGCGCAGGCCGCAAACGAGCTTTTGAATATCAAGGGAATCAAAGCAAGCTTTGTGCTGACGGAATATCAGGGCAAGATTTATGTCTCGGCACGTTCCATCGACGAAGTCAATGTGCAGATTATCATGGAAAGACTGGGCGGCGGCGGTCATATGAGCATTGCAGGCTGCCAGATGGAAGGCGTAAGCATGGCGGAGGCAATCGGCAACCTGAAAGCTACCATAGATATTATGCTTGAGGAAGGCGATATATAGAATACAGCAGGAGGTACAAAATGAAAATTATATTATTACAGGACGATAAAAATCTGGGAAAGAAGGGCGACGTTATCGAAGCCAGCGATGGCTATGCAAGAAATTACATCCTTCCCAAGAAAATCGGAATCGAAGCCAATGCAAAGAACATGAATGATTTAAAATTGCAGAAGGCGAAGGAAGCTAAGATAGCGGCGGAGCAGCTGCAGGCTGCGAAGGATTTGGCGGCAGTTTTGGAAACCAAGACCGTAGAGGTAAAGATTAAAGCAGGAGAAGGCGGCAGAGTATTCGGCTCTGTTTCTTCCAAAGAAATTGTGGCGGCGTGCAAGGAACAGCATGGAATCGAGCTGGACAAGAAGAAAGTAGTGCTGCCGGAAGCCTTGAAGAGTTTTGGCGCATATGAGGTAAATATCAAGCTGCATCCGCAGGTGACTGCAAAACTGAAGGTGCATATATCGGAGAGCTAGGCGGGAAAGGAAATTGTTATGCCCACAATGGAAGAAACCGTTTTAAAGAGAATATTGCCTCATAGCATGGAAGCGGAGCAGTCTGTCATCGGTTCCATGATTATGGACAGGGAAGCCATTGTCGTGGCATCGGAGCTTGTGACCGGAGAGGATTTTTACAGCAGGCAGTATGGTATTCTTTTTGAAACCATGGTAGAACTGCATAATGAAGGGAAGCCGGTGGATTTGGTCACGCTGCAGGACAGGCTCAAAGAAAAGGATGTGCCCCCTGAGGTCAGCAGCCTTGAATTTGTCAGGGATTTAATCACCGCAGTTCCCACCTCGGCAAACATCAAGTATTATGCCGGAATCGTAGCGGAGAAAGCAACCTTAAGGAAGCTTATCCGCTTAAATGAAGAAATTGCGAATACCTGTTATGCGGGCAAGGAAAGCCTTGAAGTTATTTTGGAGGATACCGAAAAGAAGATTTTTGAGGTGGTGCAGAAGCGCAACACCGGAGAGTTTGTGCCAATCAGGCAGGTCGTGATGAATGCCATGGACAGAATTGAGCGCGCTTCCAAAAATAAGGGAGCGGTCACGGGGATTGCGACAGGCTTTGCAGACTTGGACTACAGGACAGCGGGCATGCAGCCGGCGGACTTGGTTCTGATTGCAGCCCGTCCTTCCATGGGAAAGACGGCGTTCGTGCTCAATATAGCGGAGCACGTAGCGTTTAAGCTCAATAAGACGATAGCCATTTTCAGTCTGGAAATGTCCAAGGAGCAGTTGGTGAACCGATTGTTTTCTCTGGAATCCAAGGTGGATTCGCAGCATATCAGGACGGGTCAGCTTTCCGACCAGGAATGGGAGAAGTTGATTGAGAGTGCCGGTGTGATTGGCAAATCCAATCTGATTATAGACGATACCCCGGGTATCAGCATTGCGGAGCTTCGCAGCAAGTGCAGAAAGTACAAGCTGGAGCATGATTTGTCCATGATTGTCATCGACTATCTGCAGTTGATGTCGGGAAGCGGGCGCACGGACTCCAGGCAGCAGGAAATATCGGATATTTCCCGCTCTTTAAAAGCAATTGCGAGAGAGCTTTCCGTGCCGGTGCTGGCATTGTCGCAGTTGTCCCGTGCGGTGGAGCAGAGACCTGACCACAGACCGATGCTCTCAGACTTGCGTGAATCGGGAGCCATCGAGCAGGACGCCGACGTGGTCATGTTTATCTATCGTGATGAGTATTACAATCATGATACAGAGCGGCCGGGTATTGCCGAGATTATCATTGCCAAGCAGAGAAACGGACCTATCGGTACCGTGGAGCTGGCGTGGCTGCCCAACTACACCAAATTTGCTAATTTGGAGCGGTAGGACAAGCTTTACAATTACATATCAGAATACAAAAGAGAACAGATAAGGAAGCGGAGCGCTCCGTTATGTTGTTCTCTTTTCTTTTTTGGAAACTTAAGTTGAGAAACAGAAAGGCAGGATGTAGGATGAGTAGTGCATTATTGATTTCAGACGCAGCAAAAAGAGTAAAGGTGGAGGCACATGTACTTCGCTATTGGGAAGAGGAACTGGGGCTGCCCATCAAGCGAAACGAATTGGGACACCGGTATTATACGGAAGAGGATGTGAAAAGATTTCAGGAAATAAAGGATTTGAAGGAAAGGGGACTGCAGTTGAAAGCGATCAGAATGGTACTGAAAAACGGAAAGCTGGACATGATTACACCCGCAGCCGTGCCGGAGGCGGAAGAAGAAAAACTTCGGAAATCTGCAGAAACAATTAAGGAGTTTCCTTCCATGAAGCAGACGGAGCTTCTTAAGGAAATAAAAAAGGCAGAGAGTGGACAAGGCATAAAAAAAGCAGAGATAAACGAAGGACAGCAGGAGAGAGGAAAGATACAGGTGGTAAAAGGAGGGCGCGCGGAGCAGGAAGAGACGGCAAAAACACCGGAGCTTAAGCGTGTGACAGGTGAGGCAGAGGTGGTGAAGGATATCCCCTCTGTGGAAAGAAAGCAGGACAAGCCATTGCCGGCAGAGCAGAAGAAGTCCTTGCAGAGAGAGTCAAACGAAGAAAAATTCAAGCGATTGCAATGGCTGTTAAAACAGTTATTTAAAGAAACCCTGCAGGAAAACAATGAATATCTCTGCCGGGAAATGAAAGAAAGCGTGCTGAAGGAAATGGATTATCAGTTCCGAATGCAGGAAGAGCGCGAGGAAGAACGCAATACAGAGAAGGTGAAACGGGAGGAGGAGCACTATAAGAAGATAGATGATTTGCTGCGGAAGAAGAGGAGGCTGTTGAGAAAGTAGTGAGCAAAAACGATATAAGAGCGGTAAAATGAAAAGGCGGCTTAGGAGAAATACCTAAGCTGCCTTTTTCATTTCTTATAGGAATGACCTATTGTGTTGCATTATTCCTCGGTGATAGCGCCTACAGGACATACGCCTGCGCAGGAACCGCAGCTAATGCAGGTATTAGGATCGATCTCCATTTTGCCATCGCCCATGCTGATTGCACCTACAGGACACTGAGATTCACAAGCACCACAAGCTACACATGTATCGCTGATAACAAATGCCATAATATTATCCTCCTTTAATTGCGTATTAAATCTTAATATAATGCCTCATCGTTTATATTCTAATATAAAATACGGACAAATACAAGCCCTTTTATGCGTTTTGCATTTCTGCGCGTCGTTTTTTGATGCCCTTCAGTATAACGGCTTTCTTTTCCACCACTTTATCTTTGTCCATGGCGGGGACACCGTGGAGCTTGTAGGGAAGTCCGAGGGATTCGTATTTTTTCTCACCCATCGTGTGATAGGGAAGGACATCCAGCGCCTTCAGGTTGTGGAATTGTCCGATAAAATAGCCAAGCTGCTCCAAATATACGTCATCGTCCGTGAGGCCGGGTACAACTACATGGCGAATCCACATATCAATCTTTTTCTCGTCAAGATACCTGCAGAAATCTAAAATATTGGTGTTGGGCTGACTGGTCAGCTCCAAATGCTTTTGCGGGTCAATGTGCTTGATATCCAGCATAACCAAATCGGTCAGCTCTGCCAATTTGTCCATTTTTTTCATGAACTCTGTGTTGTTGCGGTTGAATGCGATGCCAGAGCTGTCTATACAAGTATGAATATTGCTCTTTCTTGCAAGGGTGAACAAATCAATTAAAAAATCAACCTGCATCAAAGGTTCACCGCCGGTTACCGTGATGCCGCCGTCCTTGTAAAAGCCCCTGTTGCGTTCAAACTGTTCAATGATTTCTTCCGGCTCCATCATGGTGCCGCCTGCCATCTCCCATGTGTCGGGGTTGTGGCAGTAAGCGCATCGCATGGGGCAGCCCTGTACAAAAACAACGAAGCGGACACCGGGGCCGTCCACGGTGCCAAAACTTTCCAGAGAATGTATTCTGCCTTTCATAGAAAACCTCTTTTTATTAAAAGTGTTAAAGCTGTCGTGTCAAAAAGGGCTGTCACCGCGTGCCGGCTGAAGACAACCGGCACGAAAACAGTACACAGCCCTTTGAATCAGTGATAAAACAGATTCGGATTAAACAGCTTCATGGAATGTACGGGAGATAACGTCTGCCTGCTGTTCCGGTGTTAATTTAATGAAATTAACAGCGTATCCGGATACACGGATAGTAAGCTGAGGATAGTTCTCAGGATGCTTCTGTGCGTCCAACAGGGTATCTCTGTTGAGTACATTTACATTCAGGTGATGACCGCCCTTTGTTGCATAGCCATCAAGTAAAGCTACTAAATTGTCAACCTGTGCATTTGCTGCCATAATTTTATTCCTCCTAATTTAATTTTTGTCGCTGTCTTTGCGACCGCTGTAATCATCAAGTCCCTGATGAAGAGTGGGAACACTGCATGCTAAAGGTGTTCTGGAACAATCCGTACACCCCATTGTCTGAACGTTTTTGGAATTATTGCTGTTTTCATCAAAGTCCACATTGACGTGGCCGACACCGTTTGCCATGCCGGAATCCAGCATTTTTACCAAATCATCAATCATAGATTTTTCGTCCATGGTGTTCCTCCTCAATTCATTATTTGTTTAAATCTAACTCCAGATCGCCGGAGAATACCTGAGCTTCCTTGCCAAGTGCGCCGGGGATGATGGTGAAGGTATTGGAGATACCGTCCTGCGCATCCTCGAAAGGCAGTTTTGCTACAGAAGAAAGGGAAGCAACAGCGCCGTGGGTATCACGTCCATGCATCGGGTTAGCGCCGGGTGCGAAAGGCTGGCCTTTCTTACGTCCGTCAGGGGTGTTGCCGGTTGCCTTGCCGTAAGTTACGTTGGAAGTAATGGTAAGTACGGACATGGTAGGAACACCGTTTCTGTATACGTGGTTTCTTCTGATTGCGGTCATGAATCTGGATACGATGTCATGCGCAATGGTATCTACACGGTCGTCGTCGTTGCCGTATTTCGGGAAATCGCCGGTGGTCTTGAAGTCAACAATGATGCCGTCTTCGTCACGAACAACTTCAACCTTAGCGTACTTGATTGCGGAGAGGGAGTCTGCAACGATGGACAGACCGGCCAGACCGGTTGCAAAGTAGCGCTTTACGTCTCTGTCATGAAGAGCCATCTGTGCTCTCTCATAGCAGTATTTGTCATGCATATAGTGGATAACATTCAGGGTGTTTACATAAACATCTGCCTGCCATTCCATCATATCGATGAATTTATCCATTACATCATCATAATCAAGAACGTCGCCGGTAACAGGACGGTACTTAGGTCCAACCTGTTTCTTGGTTACTTCGTCAATACCGCCGTTCAAAGCGTACAGAAGACATTTAGCCAGGTTAGCACGAGCGCCGAAGAACTGCATTTCCTTACCGATAACCATGGAGGATACGCAGCATGCGATGCCGTAGTCGTCACCGTGGGTTACTCTCATCAAATCGTCATTCTCATACTGGATGGAAGAAGTCTGGATGGACATCTTTGCACAGTATCTCTTCCAGCTCTCAGGAAGTCTTGTAGACCAGAGAACTGTCAGGTTGGGCTCAGGAGAAGGTCCTAAGTTGGTCAGGGTGTGCAGATAACGGAAGCTCATCTTGGTTACCATGTGACGTCCGTCAACACCAACACCGCCCAGAGATTCGGTTACCCAAACCGGGTCGCCTGCGAAAATCTGATTGTACTCAGGTGTACGTGCAAACTTGATGCAGCGCAGTTTCATGATGAAGTGGTCAACAAATTCCTGAATCTGCTCCTCGGTAAATACGCCTGCCTTTAAATCTCTCTGCGCATAGCAGTCAAGGAAGGTGGAAGTACGTCCGAGGGACATAGCGGCACCGTTCTGCTCCTTTACTGCGCAGAGGTAACCGAAGTAAGTAGCCTGGATTGCTTCCTTTACGTTAGTAGCAGGCTTGGAAATATCACAGCCATAGGAAGCAGCCATTTCCTTCATCAATTTCAGAGCAACCATCTGCTCGGAAATCTCTTCACGAAGGCGGATAACATCGTCTGTCATAACACGTCCGGTAGAATCCTTCTGTGCCTGTTTGTCTTCAATCAGTCTGTCGATACCATACAGAGCAACACGTCTGTAGTCGCCGATGATACGTCCGCGGCCGTAAGCATCCGGAAGACCTGTGATGATATGGGAAGAACGGCAGGCTCTCATTTCCTGATTGTATGCATCGAAGCAGCCTGCGTTGTGTGTCTTTCTGTGGGTGGAGAAGAACTCGCTCACTTCAGGGTCAACCTCGTAGCCGTTGTCAGAACATGCCTTCTCTGCCATTCTGATACCGCCGTAAGGCTGTAAGGAGCGCTTAAACGGCTTGTCTGTCTGGAAGCCTACGATGGTCTCCTTATCCTTGTCAAGATATCCGGGGCCGTGGGAAGTGATGGTGGAGATAACCTTGGTGTCCATATCAAGAACGCCGCCTGCTTCTCTTTCCTTCTTCTGTAACTCCAATACCTGTGCCCATAAATCCTTTGTGTTCTGCGTAGCTTCGGCTAAGAAGGATTCGTCCCCGTCATAGGGCTCGTAATTCCTCTGGATGAAATCGCGAACATTGATTTCATTTTCCCATTTGCCGCCTACAAAATCATTCCATTCTGGTCTCATTTTGAAATGCCTCCTATAAAATTTGATTAGTTTGAATCAGTGGTTCGGTTGCTAATCTTATGAAAATATTATATGAAAAACGTGTATACACGTCAAGCGCGCAAATGTACTTTTTTCTATACAAATACTTATTTTTACTAATGTTTTACAAAAAATACAAGAAAAATTCATTTTTGGGAATGACTTGCCAAAAGAAAGGGAAAGTATTATACTAAACAGGTACAAAAGGAGGTGGAACTATGCAGAATATTACAAAGGACATGACAATCGGCGAAATCTTAAGACAGGCTCCCGAGGTTGCTCCCATTTTGATGGAAGCGGGTATGCATTGTCTTGGCTGTCCTTCCGCACAGGGTGAATCTCTGGAAGAGGCGGCGATGGTGCATGGCATGGATGTGGATGCACTGATGGAGAAGATTGCGGCTTTATAAATCCGGGAAAAATTCGTATTAAGCGGGTGCGTCGTGCGCCCCGGTTTCATAACAAAAAAAGAGGCTGTCTGACAGCCTCTTTTTGTAGTCTGCGATTAGATTCCTGCAAGCGACTGGAGGGCATTCTGTGCGATAACCGCGGAATAGTGCTCTTCCAGATAGGAACGGCTTGCGGGGAGACTCTTACGGGCGCTTCCGTATTCTGACAAAATGTTGCAGACACGGTTGAACTCCTTGGGGGTATGACCGCTTTTCTGCACTACAAGCAGATATAAGCCTTCGGATTCGTCCTTGTACAGAGAGTTTTCACCTTGGTAATTTCCGGCAAGCATGCCTGCGAGCCGTGTCAGATTGTACAGGGAATCAAATACAAAAATCCGTGTCAAATCAGCGCTTTCGGAATCGCCTTCGTTTTTGTTGCTGCGTTCAGGCTTTGACTGTGTGCTCTGCGTTTCGCCTGCTGCCGCCTTACGGCTTTCATGCAGCCGCTTAAATAAATCGAGCACTTCATCGGCACCGTCCGTCATATCTTCGATGGAATCGTCCATATCGTCGTCCTCGTCATGGACAGAGGGGGCAAACTTGGAAAAACGTGTATCCAGCTCCTCCGGATCCTCCACCTTTGTTATAATCAGTACAATGCACTCTGAATTGAGAGGGATTGCTTCTATCATCAAGGGAATATCTTCCGCTTCGAAACCACATTCAAAGGAAGCCTGCTGCATCATGTCACGGAAAAGATTTTTTGCCTTCTCTGTACCGTATGCAAGTTCGCTAATCTTTAACTCGCGGTCCGCCAAATCCTCACGGGTCAGCGTACAGCGAATTTGGTTTTCATTCACTTTTTCAATTTTCATGCTATCACATCCTTACTGTTAAGATACTGCATTTTTGTTGGTTGGTGACTGAAACTCCCGTAAAATCTGACTAAAAGTATCTTATACTTTTCGAACCTCTAAGTCAAGAGTGCCAGCGCAGTTTAACGATTTTTAATAAAATTTTATGAATTTTGAAATTTAACTTGCAAAATATACCGGCGTTGATTATAATGAAACCCTAAGATGCCTCCGGCAATCTGTACGGAGAGGAGGCAGTGCGGTACATTTTATTTTTCTTTCTAAGGTTCAGGATTATCAGTTTAAGTCTATTTTATCTATGCTTTTGTAATTCTAAGCGATTTCCGGTTTTAGAAAGTATTTTAGCATTTATTTTGTGAAATTTTTAGTATCTTGTCCGCAGAAAAAATGTTACTTCTATAGTATGCGGATGTCTTGCAGGCTTATGTGTCTGTATCTAATTTAATTATTTCCAAATTTTTTGCTCGTTTTAATTCAATTTTTCAGGTAGTTTTAGTATTTTTTGTACAGTCGGGGCATCTTAGTATATGCAGAAATTTACAAAAGAAGGCAGTATTTCGGAAAATTTATATCACGGACTCTTTATGGTTATACCGAATGTGCCGACGGCAAAGGAGGAAATTGTGTGTATGAAAAAGAAGGACAGCGCCTGAAGGAAAAACTGGAGAGCGTCAGAAAGTCCGGCGTCAGCCTTTTTCTGGAAGGAAAGCCGGCATCGCCGAAGGCGATAGCAGACAAATGCGTCCGCGAGGATGCCATCTATATGGCGGATTATGTGCTCGATGAGGACGGCAGATTAAAAGAGCTGCGATATGACAGGATAACGGACTGGAAGTAATTGTCAGTGCCTCCATGGTTCGTCTGTTCTGTATAGGACGGAAGCCGGAGAACGGAATTTTGCGGGAATGCCTCTCTGCCGTCAGCTTTTTCGGCTTCCGAACCTGAAAAATGTCTCTATAGGAGCATGGAGCGGGCGCAGGATATTCATGAAATATTAAGGGATTTTGTC
Source organism: Lachnospiraceae bacterium (assembly GCA_029053015.1). Lineage (GTDB taxonomy): Bacteria > Bacillota > Clostridia > Lachnospirales > Lachnospiraceae > Acetatifactor. The sequence goes on along the minus strand of JAIDHX010000009.1, from coordinate 16,051 downwards.
AAAATTGGTAATGACGAAGTGGGGATAGTTTGTTATAATAAGGAATAAAATTGTATTTTGTGTAAAGTACATTGCATGGAAAGGAAGCTGTTAAACCATGAAAAAGGCCATACCGGTGTTGATTGCCATTATACTGATTATCATTATAGGAGCCACCGCTTTTGGGGCAAAGATTATTGAAAAATATTCCTATTCCCGTGAGAGGGCGGACTTATACGAATATTTTCACATTACAAAAGAAGACGAAGTAACGATTGTTCTGCAGGATGAAATGGTGGAAGAGAAGGCGTTCATGAAGGATGGCGTATGCTATTTTGACCTGGCAACGGTACACCGCTATTTTAACGACAGATTCTATGTGGATCCGGTGGAGCAGCTTCTTCTCTATACGACGCCCACGGATATTATACGGACGCCGATCGGCACCAATGCATTCCAGATAAACGGCGCGCCTCAGGATGCCGGATATATGCTGAGTTTTTCCCGTACCAGCGGCGATGTTACCACTTATTATATAGCGGCCGACTTTGTAAAGCAGTACACCAATTTTTCCTATCAGGTGTTTGAGAGCCCACTGCGTATGCAGGTCTATACAGAGTGGGAGCAGAGGCAGGTAGCCGATATTTCCGGTGCCACGGCAGTCAGGGTGTTAGGCGGGGTAAAAAGCCCTATCTTAAGGGATTTGTCTGCTTCGGAAACCGTGATAATCCTTGACAAAATGGAGACATGGTGCAAGATTAAGACGGAAGACGGGATGATTGGCTATGTGGAAAACAAGTTTTTGGAAAATGAGCGAGAGGAAACGCCGGAGCCGGTGACGGATGTAGTACCCCCGGTATATACCTCTCTTACGAGAGATGGGAAAATTTGTATCGGCTGGCATGCCATTGCATCCTCCAGCGGCAATGATACGCTGGATAAGGTGACTGCCAATGCGAGCTCGCTGACAGTGATTGCGCCTACCTGGTTCAGCCTAAAGGATAATGAAGGAAACATCCAGAGTTTTGCCTCGTCCTCTTATGTGGAAAAGGCGCATAAAAAGGGGCTGGAAGTGTGGGGCGTTGTAGATGATTTTAATTACCGTGCCAATACAGGTGCGGAGGTGGACGTATCTACAATACTGTCCGCAACCACGACGAGGACTTATCTGATAGACAGGATTATGGAGGCAGCAGCAGCCTGCGGCATGGACGGTATCAACATAGACTTTGAAAATATCACTGCTGAGTCAGGTGAACATTTTATCCAGTTTTTGCGGGAGTTGTCCATAAGATGCCGTGAGGCGGGGCTGGTGCTTTCGGTGGATAATTATGTTCCGTATAATTTCAATTCTTTCTATGATTTTGAAGAACAGGGAGTGGTTGCCGACTATGTGATTGTCATGGGATATGACGAGCACTGGGCGGGCAGCCAGGAAGCGGGTTCTGTTGCATCCATTGATTATGTAAGAGGCGGCATCGAGAGAACCGTTGCAAATGTGCCTGCCAACAAGGTGATCAATGCGCTGCCTTTTTATACCAGATTGTGGAAGGTAGAAGGGACGACGGTTACGAGCGAAGCATATCCGATGGCGAATGTGGATTCCGTTCTGAGCACGTACGGCATGGAAGCGGAATGGGACGATACGACGGGACAAAATTATGCAGAGGTCACCAAAGATGGGATAAGATATCAGATATGGATTGAGGATTTGCAGTCCATCAGTGTAAAACTGAACGTGATGCAGAGCTATAATCTGGGAGGCGTCGCCGCATGGCGCCTGGGCTACGAGCCTGCGGCTGTGTGGGATGTTATAGCCTCTTATCTGGAGCAGTAAACAAAAGATGTGCATACAGGCTGCACATGCTGACGGTTTGTGCATGGCATAAGAGCCGTTTCCGACTCATATATTTTGGTAAATATGGAGTCGGGACGGATCATCATGGAGCGAAAAAAATACATTGCGGCGTATATTACAGCGGCAATCATTCTGGCGGCAGCAGTGCCGGCAGCAATCAAAAAAACAGCAAAGGAAACCGCCGCCGCAGAGGGCGCGAAAGCGGATGACAGACCCTGCGTCGTTCTTGACGCGGGGCATGGCGGCGGTAAGTAGCGGAAGGAATAATAGTGTCAAATATTATATCGTTCAATGGTAAGGTTACACCTGATGACGATTCCCTCGTAATGTCAAACGGTGGCACAGATATGTTTATCAATATTCTTGCTTTGAGTGGAGCTGCAATTGCGCAAACGGAAAGTGAAAAGCGGCTAATGGTTTATTTGTCTGAAAAAGATCAAATTGTCGGCAGAGGCTGTGTTGGGTTTGCGATTATTGAAATGCCGTGGGATAAAGAAACTTTTGAAGCAGATAAGAGTTTTATGATTAAGGTAATAAACGGAGCAAGGAATAAAATCGGTTGGGAGAAACTTGACTACAGTCCAAACGAGGAATTTGTTTCGCACTATTTAGATACGTTTGAAAATTTGATAAATAGAATGACAATTGATGATATAAGAGAGGAGTCATTGGAGAATTGGCTGGCGGCGGCAGAGGCAGGTGACCCTATCTATTGTGATTTCCCGCGATGTAAGAAACATAATACTTTTTTGACCTGTTTTGGGTGTCAGATATGTAATCATTAAACTTGAATTTGCCAAAATACCCAGAAAAACCGAGACATACCGTACAAGCTCTAATCCATATACTTGTGTGAAAGGTGTTTCGGAGATACGGCGTATTGGAGAAGGAAGGAAAGGAAAATATATCCTACAGTATTGAGAGGGAGTTTTTGGAAAAAATCGATGTTTCTGAGCTGATAAGCCGCATTATTCGGGCACATATAAATCCAGAGGTGAAAACGCCGTGAAGACTTTTTTTAACGCTGCGGCATATATCAGGTTGTCCAGAGAAGACGGCGACAAAGCGGAAAGTGACAGCATCAGCAATCAGAAAAGACTCATTGCCGATTATGTAAAAGAAAAAGAAGATTTGGCGGTATATGATACCTATGTTGACGACGGTTTCACGGGGACCGATTTTAACCGTCCGTCGTTTCGACGAATGATTGACGACATTGAAGCTGGAAAAGTAAATTGTGTGATTGTCAAGGATTTGTCCCGTTTCGGGCGTGATTATATTGATACAGGCAGGTATCTGGAACGGTATTTTCCCGAGAGGGACGTGCGTTTTATTTCTGTCACAGACGGTATTGACAGCGCAAAGCAGGCATATGACATGCTTCTGCCAATCAAGAATATTTTTAATGAACAGTATGCAAGGGATATTTCCCAAAAAATTCATGCCGCTGTCAGAACCAAACAAAAGGCAGGGGAATTTATCGGAGCATTTGCTTCTTATGGTTACCGGAAAGCGTCGGCGGACAAGAACAGGCTGGTCGTAGATGCGTATGCGGCGGAGATTGTAAGAAGAATTTTTGCGTTGTATATCGGGGGCTGCGGAAAACTCCGCATTGCCGCCATATTAAATGAGGAGGGCATTGTCTGCCCGTCTGAATATAAGAAAATCAATGGCGAGAATTACAGAAATGCCCGCCGTCTGAACAACACTTCTTATTGGACATATTCTACGATAAACCGTATTTTACAGAATGAAATGTATATTGGCAATATGGTGCAGGGCAGAAAGCGCCAGCAGATGAGAAGCAGGGCAAAGGCGGCGGAACGCAGTGAATGGATTGTGGTGGAGGGAACTCACGAAGCAATCATTGACAAGGATACATGGGAAAAAACACAGGAGCTGTTAAAACGTAGGACGCGAAATATGGATTTGCAAAGAAATACGGCAGTTTTTGCGGGTTTTTTGAAATGCGGCGACTGTGGGAGGGCATTGGTAAAAAAGGCATATGCGTCGGAGCATAACGGTAAAAAAAGTGAGTCCGGCGTCAACTATTATTGCGGGACATATGTGCGCTCCGGCAGGCAGTACTGTACGCCGCACAAAATTAGGTATGAAGTGCTGGAAAATATTATACTGGGCGATTTGAGGGTCGTGCTTCAAAGCATGGACAATCTGAAAGAGCTTGCAGCCGGAGGGATGGCGGGCAGCATGGCTGCGCCGGACAGCAGGGAAGCCGCAAAGATAACAATACAGGCAGAGCTTGAAAAAATCCGAAAGTTGAAAAAGGCGGTCTATGAAGATTATCGGGAAGAACTGATTTCGAAAGAGGAGTTTGTCAGTTACAGGCAGGACTATGCCCAAAAAGAAGAATTACTGGTCAAACAACTGTTGTGTGTGGAAAAAAAGAATGGCAGTGCAGAGGAAAATATCTTCGATACCGCATGGTTTCAACATCTGTTGGAATATCGGGAGATGGAAAAACTGGACAGGGCGGTGGTGGTTGAAATGCTCCATGAAATTAAGGTGTACGAAGACCATAGAGTTAAAATTACCTATAATTTTTCCGGCGAAATGGCTCCGCTTTTTGCGGATATCGTAGGTGGATAAATGTATTTATATGATTTGGTAGATATAAAAAGAGAAGCAAGTACCCCACTCAAGACTATCAACTAGACAAGTGGTACAAAACTGCTTCTCTTTGAATAAACGATAGCATTTTTATTTATATTGTCAAGTGCTTTTCGACAAATTTTGAAAAGCGAGGAGTGTTACGCAATCGGGAAATCAAAATAGCAGTCGGGATAGGGTTCGTCTTTCAGCAGATAATGCCACCACTCGTTTTCATAGGCTTCAAAGCCGCTGTGTTCCATGATGGAGCGTAGCAGTCTGCGGTGTTTTGCTTCGGCGGCTGTGACTTCTGTTGAGGTATGGTGCGAGCGTTCGTCCATAAAATCAAAATCACTTCCCATGGCCACCATATCCCCTGTGTCCAAATGATAGATGGTAAGGTCAACAGCGCTTCCGCGACTGTGGCTTGACTGTGAGGCGACGTATCCCATGGATATCATTTCTTCCCGCGCAATATTGGGGTAATGCTTTTCCTTTGTGCGGCCGTCTTCCGGCTGCACGGACCAGCGGAGAAAGCAGTCTACGGCGCGCTGGGGGCGATAGGCGTCCCAGAGAAGCAGGCCATATCCGAGAGCGGCGGCCTGTTCCCTTGCTTTTTGCAATGCATCTGCCAGTTCAAAGGTTCCGACGATTCGGTTGGCTTCATATCCGTTTACCGGTCTTCCGGTGAAATTATCCCATGTGGCATATTTGGCGTCCCAGCGGATTCCATGCACTGCTTCATCTAAAAATACAAATCCTTTTTCCATATGTATTACCCCCTTTTTGCCAGCGAGATAAGGCGGTCAATTATCTCTGAAATCGTGATTCCGGCAGCTTTCATCATGCGTGGATAGCGGCTGTAGGAGGTAAAGCCGGGCAGGGTATTGACTTCATTGAGCACAATGCGCCCATCCTCCTGCAGGAACATGTCAACACGGGCAAGTCCTCTGCAGCCGAGGGCCTGATAAATTGCCTTGGCAGTTTCTTTCAATTCTGCCTGTTTTTGGGGAGGCAGATTTGCCGGAACGGTAAAGACGGCATTTTCAGATCCGTTTTCGGGGTCGGATTCCTGATGTATGCGGAAGAAACCGTGAGATAAGGTAATGGCATCTATTTCGCCGGTCATTAAAAGGTTGTTATTTCCAAGCACGGCGCAGCCGGTTTCCACACCGGAAACGGCCTGTTCAATCAGGACTTTGTTGTCATATTGCAGTGCCATTTTGATGGCGGCGTCCAGTTCGCTTTCCTGATATACCTTACTCACGCCAAAAGAGGAACCTGAGCGGGCAGGCTTTACAAAGACCGGATAGGCCGGAATATCAATTTCCGGTATGTCATCAGGATGTAAAATCTGAAATGCAGGAACGGCGATTCCGGCATTTGCCGCCATCATGTAGGCAAGAGATTTATCCATGCAGATTGCCGAGGCTGCAATGTCGCAGCCAACATAAGGGATACCGGATAATTCCAGCAAGCCCTGTATGGAGCCGTCCTCACCAAACCGGCCATGCAGAACAGGGAAAACCACGTCGATATAGATGGTCCGGCAATGGTCGCCTGAAAGGGTAATAAGTCCATGCACCGTCCTGTCCGGAGAGATCGCTGCAGGGCAGCAGTCTCCGTTTTCCCAATCGGGACAGGGCTTTTCGCACATCAGCCAGCTGCCGGAGCGCGTAATGCCAACATAGGTTACATCATATTTTTCCGTGTCAATATATTTTGCGATTTCCTGTGCCGATTTGACAGAGACATCATGCTCTTCCGAGCAGCCTCCGAACAAAACGGCAATCTTAAGTTTATTCATGATTTTGTTTCCTTTCGTATGTGAGACAATTTAACAATGTTTTTTCAACTGTGTCATATAGAACATGGCGTGTGTAATACGCCGTATGCGGCGTAATGATAACATTCGGCATTTTTTGAAGTCTTGGCAGGAAGGGATGGGAAAGTGGTTTCTGTGAACAGTCAGAATAGAAAATTGCTTCTTCTCCTTCCAGTACGTCAAGAGCGGCTCCGCCCAGCCGGTGGTTTTCCAAGGCATTGAGCAATGCTTCCGTATCGACAAGCGCGCCGCGCGCGGTGTTGACCAAAATAGCGTCCTGTTTCATCATTTTAAACTGTTCTTTGCAGATGAGGTGGTGCGTATCGGCGTTGAGCGGTACATGGAGTGTGACGACGTCGCTTTTTTCAAGCAGTTCATGCAGCGACACGCTGTCCGCACTGTTGTTTATGTCGCAAACCAGTACATGACAGCCAAAGGCGCGGAGTCTTTGGATGACGGCGCGTCCGATATGACCTGCGCCTACAACGCCGACCGTCATGCAGTTTAGCTCTTTGCCGCGGACGGGAGGCAGACGGAAGTCGTTGTGCGCCGCCTGCTTCAGTGTGGATTTTACGCTGCGCAGCGCCATCAGTATCAGCATCAGCGTATAGTCGGCGACGCCGTCCGGCGGATATGCCACATTTTCAATAGTGATTCCGAGTCTTTGTGCGGCTTCGGAATCGATATGGTCATACCCGATGCTTCGGGTGCAGATGTATGTGACACCGGCTCTTTGCAGTGCGGATAAATCAGATTCGGCTATACGGGATTTGTGTCCCACACTGACACAGCGGCTGCAGGGGCAGGGGATGCTGCCGTGTCTTGCCGGTTCTGACACAATGACGGGCACAATATCAAAACGTGGTGAAAGTTCACGAAATGCCTCTGCTTCATCTTTTTCACAGTTGAATACGGTAATTTCTATCGGTTTCATCTTTCATTTTTGCTTATCCTTTCCCTGAATTTTTCAATAGCTCTATTTTTCAATGGTATATCCGACGCCCCATACTGTTTTTATGAACTTTGGATTTCTGGCGGGCTCGTTCATTTTTTCTCTCAGCCTGCCGATATGGGCCATAACCGTGTTGTTATCAATCAGGGCTCTTTCACCCCATACCGCTTCGAACAGTTCTTCCGAAGAAATGACAATTCCCTGATGTTCGCAGAGATACCAGAGGATGGAAAATTCTATGGGCGTCAGGTGCAATTCCCTGCCGGACAGGGTGCATTTATGACTGTCTCTGTTGATAACAAGTTCACTGATGGTATATTCATGTGCGGTTTCGGCCTGTCTGGGGGCGGGCTGATTATACTGCATATACCGCCGTAGTTGTGTTTTTGCTCTGGCAGCCACTTCAAGCGGGGTGATAGGATTTGTGACATAGTCGTCAGCACCGATTGTCAGTCCCATAATCTTGTCACTGTCGTCAGATTTTGCGGAGAGCATGATTATGGGATAATATGAGTTTTCTCTGATTTTTTTACAGATTTGAAAACCGTCCATATCCGGAAGCTGTGCGTCCAGTATTGCCAGATCCAAAGCAGTATTTTCGATACAGGAAAGCGCCTCGAGACCTGTGTAAAATTTGTGGACAGTGTATCCGTCATTTGTAAGATAGACAGCTATGACATCCGCCAGTTCTGTTTCATTGGCCGCTACCAGAATATGTATGCTCATTTTGTACCCATGTCTTCCTTTGTGATATTTTTACTTTAATTTCGCAATTATTATATCAATGAATAAGGATGGGGTTCTTTTGTTTTATCTGCGAATTTTCCTAAGATTTTCTTAAAAAGAAAAATTGCCGCAAGTAACCGCCGCCACATGGCGGCGACGACCCGGGAAAGGTCGGGATTAACGGGGCGCTGGAAAAGGATTTGAATCTGGAGATTGCTTTGCTCGTAAAAAAGTATCTGGAGATGGATGACGTCAGAGTGGTAATGACGAGAGAAGGTGAAGACGGTCTTTATGACGCGGGCGCTTCCAATAAAAAAGTACAGGACATGAAGAGACGGCTGGCAATTATTGAAGAGACAAAGCCGACTATAACGGTCAGCATCCATCAGAATAGTTATCCGGAGGAATATGTCCATGGCGCGCAGGTCTTTTTCTATTCGGGAAGTGAAGAGGGACAAAAACTGGCAGAAAAAATACAGAACAGACTGATTGTCGGACTGGACCCGGATAACCATCGCGGCGTCAAACCAAATGATAGTTACTATCTTTTGAAAAAGACGCCGACGACGATTGTAATTGTCGAATGTGGATTTCTGTCTAACACCGAGGAAGCGGAAAAGCTCTGTTCGGAGGAATATCAGGAAAAGCTGGCATGGGAAATCCATTTGGGCATTATACAGTACTTAAATCAGATGGAATAGGCAAAAAACTACCCCCCTTTTCGGGGGGGCAGTCCTTATGCATGCAGAAGTTCCTGCAAATATTCAATTAAAACCTTTGCAGCTCTTATGTGAGAGGCAAAGCCCGGGTGCATGTGTGAGCCGACGGTCTCCTCGGTGGTATTGGGGAGATGTAAAAAGAAAGTCTTGATATCGCCGGTCTCGCTGCGGAAGGTGTTGATGGCATTCGTGATTGCAAGGGAAAGATTATAACCCAGCATACCGTATGTCCATACAATATAGGAGGAAGGGTTGCAGCGTCTGAGCACATGCAGGAAATCGACAACAGCCTGCTCGAAACGTGCGAGGTCATCGGCACGGAAGGAACCGTCTTCATTCAAATGCTGCTTAAAGGTTTCTCCTGTTTCGGGGTCGGACCACTCGGGCTGGCTGAAAGCGCTGCAGTCATTGGTTCCCAGATTTACGATGATGGCGTCTGGCTGCCATTCGGCAAAAGGATTGTCCTTCTGTGCGCCAAGCGCTTCGTTGACAGAGCCGCCTGCCAGTCCGCAAATTTTTGTGTAATAGGTGGGGAGATTGTGGTGGGGATTGTTGTCCCAGCCGCAGAGCGCGCCCCAGCCGCCCTGTGAGATTAACCGGGCTTCTGCATTCAGTGCCTGCGCGGTGAGAGCGGCATAATTCCTGCTTACACCCATGTACATGGGAATCCAGTCCACATCTTCCTTGGCGCCATAGGTGCCTTCGCCGGAAGTAATACTGTCGCCGATAAACTCCAGTTTGAATTTTCTGTCAGGAATCGGTGAAAAATGGCCGTCGGTCTGGAAGCCGCGAATCAGTATGTGGCAGGAATCATCCTCCGACATGGCCTGCAGTTCCCTGACAAACTGCACGGTTTTTACAGCTTCCGGGCTCATACCGCGGAACAGGCACAGGGAATAGCTGCCGGGCAGCAGCATCTGCCTGCTCATAACGGCGCCGTTGATTGCACAGCAGATCCACGGCTCATGGTAGTCAAAATCCACGTCAATGTCAATCCAGAGCTCCGAACCGGTCACGTTCACCTCTATGGCGCTGCCGTTCCAGAACAAGGGCAAAGGATACTGGCTGGAATCCGTTCTGCCGTGTACCTTGTAGTGGGGTACTTCTTTCAATGTATAGGTCTTCAGGTTCTCGTTGTGTGTCATTATGCTTTCTCCGTTTCCGCAGCTTATCATAAAACTGCCTGTGTTGAGTATATTGTATTTCTAATGGGAGATAATTGCAAGTTATTTGAAGAGGATTTTGGCAAGCACTTTTGGCAAGTCACGCCGTCAGAGCCACCATATTCCTATAAAGACGCGCTCTCGCTCGGATAAAAACGCAGCGGACGCTAGGCTCGAAAGTACCTCGCCAAGCGCCGGCGTTTTTATACGGTCTTTATAGGAACATGGCGGCTCTGACGGCTGAAAGCTGCCAGTGGGAGGCGGTCTGTATGCCTGTTCAGACCTTTTGAAAACGCCGGCATTTAGGCGCTGTACTTTAGCGCCTTATGTGCCGCTGCGTTTTCATAGAGCGAGAGCGTGTCTGAAGAGGCATACAGACCGCCTCCCACGTCACTTGTTGAGTATTCTTCTTTATAAAGTAAGAAGGTAAGAAGGTAAGAAAATCACAAGAAGGATAGCTTTCAAAGACATATTGTGGTATACTGTAATAGAGTATGACTTGAATTGTGGTATGCAGGAGGTATAAAAATGGAACTGGAGCAGTTAAGGGCAGATATGGTTGCTGCAATGAAGGCAAGAGATAAAGAGAGGAAGGACGCGATTTCCGCACTGGTGTCAGCGGTGAAAAAAGCGGGTATCGACGCGGGCTGCAGGGAAGACATTCCTGCGGATTTGGTGGACAAGGTTATTTTAAAGGAATTGAAGTCCGCCAAGGAGCAGCTTGACAGCTGTCCTGTGGAAAGAGCGGAATTGCGGGCAGAGTATCAGACGCGTCACGATATTATCGCGGAATATGCGCCCAGCATGATGTCCGCGGAGGAAGTAGAGAAGTACCTGAAGGAGAATTTTGCTGAAGCGCTTGGGACAAAGAACAAGGGACAGATCATGAAGGCCGTGATGGGCTCGTTAAAGGGCAAGGCTGAAGGCAAGGTTATCAATGAAGTCGTGGCAAAGCTGTGTGAGTAGTCGGGGGAGCTGCGGTGAATACAAAAGTTATAACATGCATGGAGGACGACGATAAGGGCTGTCTGGCGGAGGCCGGAAGCATTATCCGGCAGGGAGGGCTGGTAGCGTTTCCGACGGAAACGGTTTACGGATTGGGCGGCGATGCCCTCAACCCTCTTTCTTCCAAAAAGATATACGAGGCGAAGGGAAGACCTTCCGACAATCCCCTGATTGTGCATATCTGCTGCTTTGCAGATATTTATCGGATTGTGTCGGATGCTCCAGAACACCGGCAGATGTTAGAGGCTGCGGGGAGGCTTGCGGATGCTTTCTGGCCGGGGCCGCTCACCATGATTCTGCCGAAAGCGGATGTGGTTCCTTTTGAAACTACAGGTGGGCTTTCCACGGTGGCAGTCCGGTTTCCGTCGCACAGGACGGCACAGGCGCTGATTGCCGCAGCGGGCGGTTTTGTGGCGGCGCCGAGCGCCAATACTTCCGGCAGACCCAGCCCCACGCTTGCAAAATACGTCCTGGAGGATATGGATGGGCGTATCGATATGGTAATAGACGGCGGGGAGGTTGGCATTGGCCTGGAGTCAACCATTGTGGATTTGACAGTGGAGCCGGCAGAGATTCTGCGTCCCGGTTATGTGTCCCGCGACATGCTGCAGGAGGTTTTAGGCAGAGTGGAGACCGATAAGGCCTGCAGCGGCGAGGGGGAACAGGCACCGAGAGCGCCCGGTATGAAATACCGTCATTATGCTCCGAAGGGAGATATGACGGTTGTGTCAGGAAAAAAGGAAAATGTTGTCGAATATATTAACAGGCAGGCAGAATTGGCGAAAAGCGAAGGAAAAAGGAGCGGCGTGATTGCCACGGACGAGACTGCGGCAGGATATCGGGCCGATATTGTAAAATCTGTCGGCAGCAGGACGGACGAGCTGTCCGCGGCAAGGCATTTATATACTGTCCTGCGTGAATTTGACGAAGAAGGAGCGGAGGCTATCTACTCGGAGGCGTTTGAGGGAGACGGTATCGGGGAGGCCGTAATGAACCGACTGTTAAAGGCTGCGGGCTACCACATGATACAGGTGTGAGCGGCTGCGGGCTGTCACATGATACAGATGTGAGAGGCGGGAATAATAAGGAGGATTCGATGATTGCGATTGGAAGCGACCACGGCGGTTATGATTTAAAACAGGTTATTATAAACTATTTGAAAGAAAAAGAAATTGCCTATAAGGATTTTGGCTGTTACGATAAAAATTCCTGCGATTATCCGGTGTTTGGGCGTGCGGCGGCGGAGGCTGTGGCTTCGGGCGAATGTGAAAAAGGCATTGTGGTCTGCACGACGGGTATTGGCATTTCCATGGTGGCAAACAAGGTAGAAGGAGTTCGCTGTGCGCTCTGCCATGACAGTCTTTCGGCAAAGATGACAAGGCTGCACAACGATGCCAACATGCTGGCTTTGGGAGGCGGAATGACGGGTCCCAATCTTGCGCTGGATATCGTGGAGGTGTTCTTGAACACGCCGTTTTCAGAGGAAGAAAAGCATAAGCGCAGAGTCGCTATGTTTTAAGGAAACTATTAATAATACAATACAAAAGGAAAGGATAAGAGGTAAGGGTATGGCAAAGGTTGTAGTAATGGAGCATCCATTGATTCAGCACAAAATAGGATATATTCGCAGGAAGGAGACCGGCACAAAGGATTTCAGGCAGACCATCAGCGAAATTGCAATGTTGATTTGCTATGAGGCGACCAGAGATTTGAAGCTTTCCGATGTGGAGATTGAAACGCCTATCTGCAAGACGGTTGCGAAGGAATTAAAGGGGAAAAAGATGGCGATAGTTCCCATTCTGCGCGCCGGACTGGGTATGGTTGACGGTGTGCTGCAGCTTATTCCGGCGGCCAAGGTGGGACACATCGGATTGTACAGGGATCCGGAGACTTTAAACCCGGTAGAATACTACTGCAAGCTTCCGGCAGACTGCGCGGAGCGTGAAGTGTTTGTGGTTGACCCTATGCTGGCAACGGGAGGCTCTTCCGTGGCGGCAATTCAGATGCTGAAGGAAAAGGGCTGCAAAAATATACATTTTATGTGTATCATTGCCGCGCCGGAGGGCGTGGAAAAGATGAAGGAAGCACATCCTGACGTGGACATGTATATCGGTGCGATGGATGAGAAACTGAACGACCATGGCTATATCGTTCCCGGGCTGGGAGATGCGGGCGACAGGATTTTTGGTACGAAGTAAAGCCGGGAGGCATGTTACTGCAGAACGGCATCATGGAGGATAGTATGAAAAAGGCAGTCTTACGCAAGGGGAAGCTGGCATTGGCTGTGGCGATTGTGCTGCTCGTCTGTGAGATTCCCGTTGAATTGTATGCAACTACCACACAGGAGAGGCTCGATCAGGAGATGCATAACAAGGACGAGCTTCAGGGAGAAATCGATGCGAACAATCAGGAAGTGAATGACCTGAAGAACAAGGAAGCTGCTTTGAGGGGAGATTTAAATAACTTAAAGGAGCAGCTTACGGAAGTGAGCGAAAAACTGGAGGAGCTGGAGGCAAAAATCGCCCTGAAGGAAGAGGAAATTGACAGGACCATGGCGGAGCTGGAGGACGCGAAGGCAACGGAGCAGTGGCAGTACCAGTGCATGGTGGAGCGAATACAGTATGTGTATGAGCAGGGTGAAATGGACTATCTGGAACTTCTGTTTTCCGTTGGCAGTTTCAGCGATTTCTTAAACTATAGTGAGTATGTGACCGCCATTGCCGAGTATGACAGGAATATGCTTGAGGAGTACGAAGCGACAAGGATTCTGATTGAAGAGAAGGAAGAGCAGCTTCGAGCGGAAAGAGCGGAACTGGACGAATATGTAGTTGCAGCGGAAGCAGAAAAGAGTAAGATTGCCGGGCTTATCAGCCAGACTGCCAGCCGTGTTTCTGAAAACAGTGAGTTTCTTGCGCAGGCGGAAGCAGAAGCGGAAGCGCTGGAAGCAGAGATGAAAAAGACGGAAGCGAATATCGAAGCGCTGAAAAGGCAGATTGAAGAGGAAAAGAGACTTTCAGAGGCGGCGGCGAACGCGGCCTGGAGGGATATCTCGGAAGTGACTTTTGCGGATGGTGATTTGGCACTTCTGGCTGCCATTATCTACTGTGAAGCAGGAGGAGAGCCCTATGCGGGTAAGCTTGCAGTCGGCGCTGTAGTCATTAATCGCCTGCTCAGTTCAAAATATCCGGATACGGTTTTGGGGGTTATTACGCAGAAAAAGCAGTTTTCACCCGTGGGCAGCGGCCGATTTGAGGTGGTGCTTACTGCAGGCAGGGCAAATGAAGACTGCTACAAGGCGGCAAGGGAAGCGATGTCCGGCGTCACCAATGTGGGAAACTGCCTGTATTTCAGAACGCCGATAGAAGGGCTGACCGGAATCAGCATCGGCGGACATATCTTTTATTAGAAAAAACGGGATTACAGGCCAAGGCTGTCCAGTTCGTTCTGCAGACAGCCGAACTGATTGCTGTAAATGAGTGACAGCAGGTGATTAAGCTGCCGGAGCGCCGCTTTTAACATGTCGGCGGAGAGCAGTTCCTGTTCGAAGGCATCCGCAAGCTCGTCCAAATCAATCACTTTTACCGTGCCGTCCGGCATAATGACGACATCGGCGAGCAAATCCGTAGTTACCAGGCGGTTGGCGGAAGCGTCATAATCGTACTGTACAATGTCGCAGTACCAGCAGTACAGGCTTTTGTCGGCACGGTAAAACTTGCTGACCTTGAAGCCTTCCTTTAGAAAATAGCAGGAAGCGCCGTACTGGAATTTGGTTTTGGGATTCAGTGTGTCCCATGTCGTGATGATAATTTCATCAGTTTTTTTGACAACTTTGTCGTCTTTTAACGGGATACATTCATCGGGTATGAGACGTCTGCGGTAAAGAGTTAATGTATTCATTGGTGACCTCGGCATTTGAAATGATCATATAATGATTAAAATATTACACCTCTATATACGGGAAGTCAAACAGAAATCGCATCAAAATTGTCTAAAAGTAGCGAAAACAACTAGACAATATGTGGAAAAGTGGTATAATTTATGGTGTATTTTATCTTAAAATGGTCGGGCCATGTTGGAGGACAGAGTTGTGGCAAGACGCAGAAAATATGATAAAAGTGTATATCAATCACTGGCGTTGATTACACAATTTGGAATCAATATGCTGGTTCCTGTTTTTTTATGTTCATTTGCGGGAATCTGGCTGGACGAAAAATTCGGCACTTCATTTTGGATGATACTGCTCTTTTTCGTGGGAGCGCTGGCCGGTTTTCGAAATATCTATATTATGGCAAAGCGGGTTTATGACAGCAAGGACAAGGATGCGCATGACAGATAAATTAAAAAAGGCTGACAGGGCGCTGCTTGAATTATTGAGCGGCATAGCGGTGTTCGGTGTGTTTTGCCAGCTGGCAGGACTGTTTTTTCCGATTAGTTCTCTAAAATATGCTGTGGGTCTGTGGGGAGGCATTATTTGGGCGTTTCTTGCCGCCGTACATATTTGGCGGTCCCTGAACAAAGCGTTTTCCTGTGATGAAAAATCTGCGGCACGGCTGATTGCCGGCGGATATATTATACGATATCTGGCGGCTGCGGCGTTTCTGCTGCTTTTATATTATAGTAATGCGGGCTATGTGCTCGCAGGTTTTCTGGGAGTTATGGGTCTGAAAACAGGTGCTTACCTGCAGCCCGTGACACATAAATTTTATAATAAGATGTTTCACGAAACGGACCCTGTTCCACAGCCTCTCGAGGAGGAAGGAGAAACCGTTTCGGAAAGTATAGAGGAGAAGGAGGTGAAATCATGAGGCTTGGAATATTGATGTCGGGCAATGAAGTGGATTTTATGATACATGGTCTTTTCAAGTATTCCTTTTTCGGACACGAGGTCTGGATAACCACTTCCCATGTGTGTATCCTGATAGTCATGCTTGTGATTATCGGATTTGCGATTGCTGCCAATATAAAGATGAAACATGCCGAAGAGGTTCCGACAGGATTTCAGAATGTAGTCGAGCTTATTGTGGAGAAGCTGGATGCCATGACTGACGGGACAATGGGAAAGAGCGGAGTAAAGTTCCGCAATTACATCGGCACGATTTTCATTTTCATTTTGCTGAGCAATCTTTCGGGACTTTTGGGACTTAGGCCGCCGACTGCCGATTACGGTGTGACGCTGCCGATGGGACTTATGACTTTTGTGCTGATTCATTTCAACAC
>JAIDHX010000008.1 GCA_029053015.1 Lachnospiraceae bacterium | reverse complement strand
GGATAACTTGTTTCCTCGGCTAATTTTAAATGCCCTTGAAAGCACAGTTCAAATTGCTTGCTTTCCCAATACATTTCGATGAGTCTATTGCAAATATCAAGTTCTTCACAGGGTTTATAATATCCAGCCATGTAGTGTTGTCCTCCTCGCTTTATGCGTTTTTTACCTAATAAATTCCCATTTGTTAACGTTATTATAACCTGTTTTTTACAGGTACACAATTCCGAATAGGGAGTTTTATAAAGCACAAATGTGCTTACTGCGCTCCGGCAGGCGACAGCCGGTACAGCCGTATATTCCCACGGAGCCCTTTAAAAAACGTCGGCGCTTGGCGAGGTTCTTCACGAGCCTAGCGTCCGCTACGTTTTTTGCTGAGCGAAAGCGCGGCTCCGTGGGAATATACGGCTGCACCGGCGTCCCCTGCCGCAAACCCATTTGCCTCTAAGACAGAAGGAAACACCGGCGCATTTTCTCATTGCTTCCCCACGCCACTTATGCTATAATGTTCCAAGAGCAAAACAGCACCACCTGCTCTCAAAACGTCATATGACAGGAGGATTTCCATGACAGCCAACGAATGTATCCGTGGACGCAGAAGTATACGACAGTTTACCGATAAGCCCATATCGCGGAACGTGCTTGCAGGTATCGTAGAGACAGCCTCTTACGCACCTAGCTGGAAGCACACACAGATTGTACGTTATATTGCCGTGGAAGGGGAACTGAAGGATAAAATTGCTTCCGAATGTACCTCCTCTTATGCAAAAAACGGAGAAATTATAAAGAGCGCTCCCACGCTCATCGCTGTTACCTTTATCAAAAACAGAAGCGGTTTTGAGAGGGACGGCTCTTTCAGCACTCCCAAAGAGGGGGGCTGGCAGATGTTTGATACCGGCATCGCTGCCGAGGCATTTTGCCTTGCCGCTTATGAGCAGGGACTCGGCACCGTTATTTTAGGTATTTTTGATGAAGCCAAAGCATCGGCTTTGCTTTCACTTCCCGAAGACAGAGAGCTGGCGGCGCTGATTCCCATCGGCTATCCCGCTGAGGAACCTGTTGCTCCCAAACGTAAATCCGTGGAAGACTTGTTATCTTATATGGAATCGTAACCAAAATCGAAGAGATTTTTCTCTTCGATTTTTTTCGGAATTACGCAATACGCGCGAATGTCATAGAAAGAGAGGAAAAAACATGAAACACTTAATGAGTCCACTTGATTTTTCCGTGGAAGAGCTGGACAAGCTGTTCGCTCTTGCAGGAAATATCGAAAAAAATCCCGCAAAATATGCCCATGCCTGCGACGGCAGGATTTTGGCAACCTGTTTTTATGAGCCGAGCACCCGTACCCGTCTCAGCTTTGAGTCTGCCATGCTCCGCCTGGGCGGCGAAGTACTCGGCTTTTCCGAAGCCGCCAGTTCCTCTGCGGCAAAGGGAGAAAGCGTATCGGACACCATCCGCATCATCTCCTGCTATGCCGATATCTGCGCCATGCGCCACCCGAAAGAGGGCGCTCCCATGGTGGCGGCTGAAAAATCCGGCGTCCCCGTCATCAACGCAGGCGACGGCGGTCATCAGCATCCTACCCAGACCCTGACTGACCTGCTGACCATTCAGACCTTAAAAGGACGCCTCGACAACCTGACCATCGGGCTCTGCGGCGATTTGAAATTCGGACGGACCGTACACTCCCTGATTAATGCACTGGTCCGCTATCCGAACATCCGCTTTGTCTTTATCTCACCCGAAGAACTGAAGGTTCCGGACTATATCACCGACTCCTTGAAGGAAAAAGGAATTCCTTATGAAGAAGTCATCCGGCTTGAAAATGTAATGCCCTCTCTCGATTTACTCTACATGACGAGAGTACAGAAGGAACGCTTCTTCAACGAAGAAGATTACGTCCGCTTAAAAGATTTCTATATCCTTGACGCTGCCAAAATGGAACTGGCGCGCCCCGATATGCTGGTGCTTCACCCACTCCCCAGAGTCAACGAGATTTCCGTGGAAGTGGACAGCGACCCCCGAGCCGCATATTTCAAGCAGGCGCAGTACGGCGTCTATGTCCGCATGGCGCTTATCCTTACGCTGTTGGAAATCAATGTAGATTAACAATAAAACGCAAGTATGTGCCTGCGCAGCGCCATATACTTGTACGCTTAAATGATTTACTCAATAAAGCCGCGCAGAAATGAGGATAACTATGTTAAATGTAGGAAAAATTGAAGAAGGCTTTGTCCTTGACCACATCAAGGCAGGCAAAAGCATGGATATTTACGAGCATCTGCAGCTTGGCAAACTGGACTGCACAGTCGCCATCATCAAAAACGCCCGCAGCAATAAAATGGGCAAAAAAGACATCCTGAAGGTGGAATGTGACATCAACCAGCTTGATTTGGACGTGCTCGCCTTTATCGACCACAATATTACCGTCAATGTCATCAAGGACGGGGAAATCGTGGACAAAAAGGAGCTGGTGCTCCCCAAGATGATAAAAAACGTAATCCGCTGCAAAAATCCCCGCTGCATCACCTCAATCGAGCAGGAGCTGCCGCACATCTTTCTTCTTGCAGACGAGGAAAAAGAGCTGTACCGCTGCAAATACTGTGAAGAGAAGGGCGGAACCTTTACCTAAGGAAACGCTGAATCAATCAGCGTTTCCTTTCTCTTTTACTGCTTTTTCCAGCCTTTCCAGCGCTTCCCTGAGCGTCTTTCTTGTACACGCCAGCACCATGCGCTGGAAACAGCCGGAGGCTTCTCCAAATACGGCCCCCGAAGTAAGCCAGATCTTTGCTTTATTTACGATAAAATCATGCAGCTTCTCCCCGTCAGGCTGAATCGCCGAACAGTCCAGCCATGCAAAATAGGTTCCTTCCGGCTCTACCAGCTTTATTTCAGGCAGTCGTTCCCTCAAAAACGTGCGCAGGAAATCAAGGTTGCCATACAAGTATTCCCTGCACTGGACAAGCCACTCTTCTCCGCCCTCATATGCCGCCTGTGCCGCCACCAATCCAAGGGAATTCACCTGAGAATATCCGTTTTTTCCGATTTCTTTTACAATCTGATTCCTTATTTCTTCGTTTGGAATCCAGATATTGGAAACCTGCAGTCCCGCCAGATTAAAGGTTTTGCTCGGTGCAGTGCAAACGATGGTCCGCTCCTCCAACGCAGGACACGCCACAGGGAACATTGTATGCGGATATGCAGGCAGCGTAAAATCGCAGTGAATCTCATCCGACGCCACAATCACGCCATATTTTTCACATATTTCTCCAAGTCTTTGCAGTTCCTCTTTCGTCCAGACCCTGCCGACAGGATTGTGCGGCGAGCAGAGGATAAACAGTTTTACGCCATTCTCCTTGATTTTTGCTTCAAAATCGGCAAAATCAATTTCATAACGTCCGTCCACATACAACAGTTCATTTTTCACCAGCTTCCTGTCATTGTCCAGAATCGCAGAATGAAACGGATGATACACCGGCGTCTGAATCAGCACGCTGTCACCCGGCTCTGTCAAGGCTCGAATTACCATAACCAGTGCAAAAACAACGCTGGGCATCTTTACCAGCCATTCTTCCTTTGGCTCCCAGCCGAAATGCTTTTTATACCATTCAAAAACCGCATCATAATATGGCTTTTTCACCTCACTGTATCCGAAAATCCCGTGGCTGACAGCATTGTGCAGCGCCTCCAGAACCGGTTCTGCCGTCGGAAAATCCATGTCCGCCAGCCACAGGGGAATCACCTCTTCTGTACAGCCCCGCTCAACTGCAAAGTCATATTTTAAACTGTTTGTATTTTTCCGTGAAATCTCTTGGTCAAAATTGTACTTTCTCATCTCTACTCCCTTCATTCTGCAACTTTTCCTGCATTTCCTCGCTTGAATACCTATAAAGTATATGGTATTATAGGATAATAAGTGAGGAGGTATTTCTATGAAAATTTCAACAAAAGGACGTTATGCACTGCGCATGCTGCTGGATTTGGCGGAACATCAGGGAGAAGGTTACGTTGCCCTGAAGGATATCGCAGAGCGTCAGGATATATCAAAAAAATATTTGGAGCAGATTATCCCACTTTTCAATAAATCCGATATTCTGCGGACCACGCGCGGTTTTCAAGGCGGATACCGCCTCGCCAAAACACCCGATAAATGCACCGTCGGCGAGATACTCCGCCTTACAGAAGGCAGCCTTTCCCCCGTTGCCTGTCTGGAACACACGCCCATCGAATGTGAACGCTGCAACGAATGTGCAACTCTTCCCGTCTGGCAGGGACTCTACCGGGTTGTCAACGAATACCTTGACGGAATCACCCTGCAGGACATTTTAAACCGGCAGAAAGAGCGTTCCTCCGATTCATATGTGATATAAATCAGTGTGCATGTGCACTCTTTTATAGCAATACCCTACTATCTTCATATGTTTTATATGTGTTATAATACCACTTAAGAACACTGTTGGCAAGTATTTTCCAAAGAAAGGATATTTACATTTATGGCAGAAATTCTGACAAGAGAAGCAGCGTGGTCACTGCTTACCGAATTTAACAAGGAACCTTTTCATCTGAAGCACGCTCTGACAGTCGAAGGTGTCATGCGATATTTTGCGAGAGAGCTTGGTTATGACGAGGAAGAAGAATTTTGGGGCATCGTCGGTCTTTTACATGATTTGGACTTCGAGCAGTTTCCCGAACAGCATTGCATCAAAGAGCAGGCTATTATGCGGGAGCGCGGTATCGATGAGAACATCATTCATGCAACAGCAAGCCACGGCTATGAACTGACGGTAGATATCAAACCGGAACATGAAATGGAAAAGGTTCTGTATGCGGTGGATGAACTGACAGGACTTATCGGCGCGGTGGCGCTTATGCGCCCTTCAAAAAGTGTGTCCGATTTGGAGTTGAAATCTGTCAAAAAGAAATATAAAAATCTGAATTTTGCTGCCGGCTGTTCTCGGAAAGTCATCGAGCGAGGGGCCGCCATGCTCGGCTGGGAGTTGGACACCCTGATTGAGAAAACAATTCTTGCCATGCGAAGCTGTGAATAAAGGAAAGGTTACTGAAAAATGAAAGCTTTGATTGCCATGAGCGGCGGCGTCGATTCCAGCGTAGCTGCCTTTCTGATGAAAGAACAAGGATATGATTTAATGGGTGTAACCATGAAATTGTTTCATAATGAGGACGCCGGTATCCCACGGGAGCACTCCTGCTGCTCGCTCGACGACATGGAAGATGCCAGAAGCGTTGCTTATAAACTCGATATTCCCTACCATGTGTTTAATTTCTCGGAAAGCTTTGCGCAAACTGTGATAAGTCGTTTTATTAACGCCTATGAAAACGGAAGAACGCCCAATCCCTGTATCGACTGTAACCGCTATCTGAAATTTGACAGACTTTACAGCCGCGCCCGGGAACTTGGCTGCGGCTGCATCGCTACAGGACATTACGCCCGTATTGAGCAGGACAGAGAATCCGGCAGATACCTGTTGAAAAAGGCTCTCGATGGCAATAAAGATCAGAGTTACGTACTGTATAGCCTGACACAGGAACAGCTAAAGCATACTCAGTTTCCCTTAGGCTGCATGACAAAGCAGGAAGTCCGCCGGATTGCCGAGGCACAAGGCTTTCTCAACGCCCACAAACACGATAGTCAGGATATCTGCTTTGTACAAAACGGAAACTATGCAGAGTTTATAGAAAGGTACACCAAAAAGAAATATCTTGCCGGCGATTTCATTGACCGAAGCGGTCATATTCTTGGCAGGCATTGCGGCATTATTCGTTATACCATCGGCCAGCGGAAAGGACTTGGGCTTTCTTTTCCGGAACCGATGTATGTCTGTGCGTTGAATCCCGATGACAACACAGTCACACTGGGCATGGAATCTGAGTTGTATGCCACCTCCCTGATTGCAAACGATATCAACCTGATTTCCGTTCCTTCCATTCACACTCCCCTGCGGCTGAAAGCAAAGGTGCGCTATCGGCAGGCGGAGCAGTGGGTAAACGTGCTGCAGACCGATTCCGACACGCTGCAAATTGATTTTGATTCGCCCCAGCGCGCAGTTACAAAGGGACAAGCCGTTGTTCTTTATGACGGGGATGTTGTAGTCGGCGGCGGCACTATCTGCGCCGTTCCCCCTCACTCCACCTAAAGTTCCATCATTACTCCATCTCCGCAAGGTAAAGCTTCACCCTGTTTTCTATCACGGCGCTGATTTCCTCTATTGTTTTATCCCCCGTAAAGTAAAGCTCCGCTTCCTCCTCGATGATGGCAAGCACCTGCTCTGTCCGGTAGGACGCGTGTTTTGCATTTGTAATGTTCTCCCAGAACTGCTCTTCGATTCCTTCAGGCAGCTCAGGTCTGATAATGTAGCCCCTGTCCGTGTGTTCTTCAGTAAGATAATTCTGCAGATATTCCCGCACATCCTCCTCCAGAACCTTTTCATACACCGGCATGTGCGTCCCCAGATCAACATCATCATTTAGCCTTCTCAGCACCATTTTCTGGGTTTCCTCCTCCAGCAGGAACCGAATGAACTGCCATGCGCCATCTTTGTGCGCAGAATCGGCGTTTATGGCAACAGACTCCATCAGCAGCAAGTTTACCATGCCCTCTTCCGAAGGGTAGCCCACCATTACCATGCCCTGACTTCCGAGATTTTCTTCTATCATTACCAGCCATGAAAAGCTCCATATATCTCCCCCTTCGGCAATCGCCTCCAGTTCTCTGTTTCTTTCTGTCCGACCGTACCGCTCGGAAACCCGCAGTATCTGCTCCCAGAGTTCCCCGCTGAAATCACAGGTCTTTCCCTCCCAGTCCACCATGCCGTAAAAATTGTCTGACATCTGGAAAAAATAAGACATAAGGCTAACCGAACTCATCCATTTGGAAAAAATCGCCGGTTTTTCATAACTCTCCAGATTGTCCAAAAGAGTTTTGACGTCATTCTGTCCGTCACTGCTCAGAAACTCCTCTCTGATATACAGGTTATTGATATGCATGGCCCATCCGACACTGTATACGCCCTCAGCCATGCCCCGACTCTCAAAGGTCCCCTGATAGTAGTCCTCCCTGTTCGTTCCCGCCTGCGCCAGATATGGCTCCAGATTCTCCAACGCCCCTTTTTCTGCAAGCACCTGCATGTCTGTCACGGCATTTGCTGCAATCAAATCCGGTCCATTCCCCGTCGCAATCTCCATGTCGTTTCGCGTCTGAAAGTCCTGGTATGCTTCTTCTCCACGGTCCTCTAAAAACACATGGTATTCTTTGTTTTCCCTGTTAAACTTTGCTACCATCAGCTTTAATTCAACACTGGCATAATTCACTCTGAAAACAAGAGGAGTTTTCCCCATCTCCTCAGGGTTTATTTTTCTTAAACCCAATAGATAATAATTACCATCATCATCATATTCTATCTGTTCCAGGGTACCGTCTTCTCCCATGCTTGCAGCAGCCCAATACCTTTCATACGTGGGTATATAGGAAGTACCGTTCCATTTCATATACCAGGTTTTTTCTCCGCTTTCTATATCAAGGTCATATGCCCCTGTATCGTCTATCACAAGGAGGCCGCGCTCCAGCCCCGTTCCCAAGCCGGTACAGTCCGGCAGCCTGCTGCCGCCCGACAGCGTACCGCTCTCCACATCAAGCGTTTTCAGCAGTCCCCCCTGCTCAGTATCAAAGGCAAGGACTATGCTGCCTTCCCGAGATTCACAAAGAGATCGGAGTATTCCCTCTTCCGGATACAGCGTGTACTTCTCTTCCCCTTCCGCATTCAGCACCGTCAGCCTATTTATCTGGTAAGCATAGAAATATTCCCCATCCGTGTACAGTTTACACCCTGTAAAGACTCTCGGCACACTCTCTAAAAGCAGCTCCCGTTCCCCGCTGTTCTCATGGTAGCATAGAAACTCACTTGCACTATCTTTCAGAAACCATATGCGTTCCCCATTCAGATACTGCACCCCGATTATGGTTTCCCCTGACTGTAAGGGCAGGGCTGCCATTTCATCTGTTATTTCATAATCATACCGTCCGCCCTCCGGCACGCCACTTCCCATATTTGTTTCAGCATCACTGCTCCCTTTGCCGCCGCAGCCTGTGAGCAGCAGGGCAACGGACAGGAGCAGACAGAACCATTTTCTTTTCTTCATAATCAGTCCTCCTTGCGCTTTTTTATTTTCTTCATTGCCTTTACCCTTTCGTCAGCTATTCCATCTCCGCAAGGTAAAGCCGCACCCGGTTTTCGATGATATCACTGATTTCTTCTATGCTTTTATCTCCCGTAAAATAAAGCTCCGCTTCCTCCTGTATAATGGCAAGAATCTGCTCTGTCCTATGTGGTGCAGGCTTCGCATTATCCAGACATTCCCAGAATCTGTCCAGTATTTCCTGTGAAATGGTACCCTCCAGATTCCTGCCATTTATAATCACATGGTAATCCTGCCGGCTGCTGACCTCATTGACGCTGTCGGACAGCACTTCCTCATGCACCGGCAGAAGGTTGTCCGACAGCACAAGCTTCTGGTTTTCTTCTTCCAGCAGAAATTGTATAAACTGCCATACCCCTTCCTTGTGTGCGGAGTCGGCATTCATGGCAATATCGCCCGTGCTCAGACGGCTTACCATACCTTCTTCCGTAGGATATCCGACCATCACCATGCCTTCCTGCATGGCATACGCATCATAGCTTACAAAACCCGAAAACCCAAACGTGCTCACGGAGCAAGAAGCTTCCTCCCACTCCCTGTTCCTGTCCGTCACGCCGTATTCTTTGGAAACCCTCAGTATTTTTTCCCACAGTTCCCCGCTGAAATCACAGCTTTTCTGCTCCCAGTCCACCATGCCATAGAAATCTTCGGACATTTCAAAAAAATACCGCAGCAGTCCCCCAGACGACATATTATAAGTGGAATTAAAAACCATCGGTTCATCACAGCTTTCCATATTGTCTAAAAGAGCTGTCAGCCCGATCTCCCGGCTGCCGCCCGTCAATTCTTCCCTGATATATATGGTCTCTACACGCATTTCATACCCGACGCTGTAAATTTCTCCTTCCCTGCCAAGATTCTGAAATGCTGCCGGATGATAATCATTCCTGTCAATTGTACTCTGTGCAAAATAAGGTTCCAGATTTTCCAGCGCCCCTTTTTCGACAAGCACATAGATATCCGATACCACATCTTCTTCAAACATATCCGGTCCTTTACCCGTGGCAATTTCCATATCGGTGCGCGCCACAAAGTCCTCGTAATACTCGTCGTCGCTCCTCTCCTGCAGAAACACATGGTATTCCTGATTTTGCTGGTTAAACCTTGCCACCACCAGCTTCAACCCACTGTTTGCGTACATCACCCTGAACACCAGCGGAGTTTTATCCATTTCATCCGGATTTATCTTTCTTATGCTTACTGCATAATATTCTTCTCGGTTTTCCCATCCGCCCTGCAGCATCTCCATGCCGCCGTCCTCTGTCATTTTAAGGGTGTAAAAAAAATTGTTGTTTATGTTGGGGCTGTAAGAAGTGCCGCTCCACCTTATGTACCAGATTTTTTCCCCGCTTTCGACGTCCAAATCATAAGCCCCGCTTAAGTCCAGCACCAGAACACCTTTTACCGCTCCCTCAGCTATACCGAAACATTCCGAAAGTGGGTAATTGCCTGACAGTGTACCTGTCTCCGGATTGAGAATCTGCAGCACATAACCAAACCGGCTTTCATCGCTCATTACTAAAATAACATCGCCCTCTTTGGACAGGGCGATATCCCTTATGCTCCCTTCCGTCTTGATTTCATATAGCTTTTCCCCGGCTGTATTCAGCACCAGCAGTGAAATACTGTTCAATATATAAAAGCGCTCCTCGTCCCTGCGCCACTTGCACAATGTGCTCCGGCGGGTTTGCTGCACTTCCTCCAGAAGAAGCTCCCTCTCGTCCTGTTCCTCATGGTAGCAGAATACCTGTCCTTCCTCATTCCCGATATACCAGAGCCGCTCTCCGTTATAATACTGCGCTCCGAGGAAAGTCTCCCCCTCCCGCAAGGGAGACGCCAGCTTTTTCTCCTCCAGTTCCACGTCATAAATTCCGTCCGACATCATGCGTTCTATCACTGCGGCGTCCGTTGTCTCTCCTGTCTGTGCACTGCTATCCATGCTGCTGTTTCCTGCTGGCTGCCCGCTGCCCTTGCCGCCGCAGCCTGCAAGCAGCATAATGGCGGACAAAAGCAGACAAATCCATTTCCTGTTTTTCATGGTCGTTTTCCTTTCCATCATTCCGCTTAGCGATTCTACTTTTGCACATTATAGTATTTTTTCGTTAACTTCACAATGATTGTTCCGGTTTTGTAAGAGTTTTGTAAGACTCTTGTAAGAAATAAAAAAGCCCCGGCTCTTTCGAGCCGGGTACGGACTTTATCTACTGTATGCATCATCCGCTTAGCGTATGGTGATTTCATGTGTTATCAGATATCTGCCGCCCTGCAGTTCCTCCAGCCTCAGGTTCATATCCCATGCAGTCGCCCCGACTGCCAGCACTGCATTTTCCATATAACCCTGACTGTACTCTCCCGTCTCGTAAATCTCGTACCAACTTTGCAGCGCATCGAGATTCCCAAGTACATTGGAAAACTCATAGGTGCCGCTTCCCTTCTGCACAATCTGATTATAGCAGTCCGTGTAATAGTCCTGAATGGAATCAAGCACATCGGACTCTGTTTTTCCTACATCTGCCAGACTGCGCAGTGTGCCGTTGCCGTCCGGGTTTTCCACCAGTTCTATTTCCTGCGTCCGGTAAAGCTGCCCGTCACACGGCGGCAGATATACCGAAAGTTCCTGCCTGATATGGGTATCCGCATAGTCCGCGTCCGTTTTATTGAAATAATCATAAGCGCCTGCACCTGTGTCGTCCCATGTCGTATCCACATTGTAGTAACCGTCGCTCAGCAGAATTAAATTCCATGCATGATTCTCCCCTGCAAAGCCGGTGCAGTAATAACAGGGGACATTTAGCTGCTGCATCAGATACTGAAAGGCTCTGGCATAGCCGGCGCACACCGTCTTTCCGTTTACCAGCGCGCTGTACGCGCTTTGATTCATCTCCGCCGAAAGGCTGTATTCCACCTGCGCAAGCAGCATGTCATGTACATATTTTTCCTTCTCATATTCGCTTCCCAGATTCTGTGCCCCGCTTACAATCACGGCCGCCCTTTGCTCAAATTCCGCTTTGGCGCTGTCCAGATTCTGTGCCGTGCGGTTAAACTGTAAATCAATTTCCACACATTGTCCGTTCCCTATGTATTTGCAGGAATATGTCGTGTCAAGCCAGAAAAGCTCCGGATGGTCATTATAAACCGCCGCGAACACATTTCGGATTTCATTCACGGATATATCCTGTGCAGGAGCAAAAACCCCGTTCAGATTAAGCGCATTGGCATATATCTGGCGGTACAGACTCTGCCCGCTCTCACTCAGCATGGCGTAGTACGGATAGTACAAGGAATCAAAGGTCAGTCCTTCCCCGGTTTCTCCCGTCCCAATCTGCTGCCGCAGTACCTCGGCTTCCGTATCCGCAATCTGCGTATTGTCTTCTTGAACCGGCTGATACCCGTTTCTGCCTGATACATTTTCCGGTATTACAATATCTGTCCGGTCAGGCGGCACATAACCCGAAGAAAGTCCGCTCCCTGTCCCGTCCGCTGACGGCTCATACGTCATACCGGCGTTTTCTGCATTGCCCTGTCCGCCCGAAGGCTGAAGGTTCACAGACTGCCCGCCTGCAGGCTGTCCGCCCGATGACTGCCCGCCTGACGTATATCCACTTGTACTGTTCGGATACAGGAAAGCCGCCACAGAATTTGTCAGCTTCGGATTAAAAGCGCACAACAGTATAAATAGAATAATGACTGATAAAAATCCTAAAAAAGAATACCAGATTATCTTTAATATTTTCATATGCAATCGCCTTTCGTCCTTGCATTTTGTCCTTTAACGTTTTTGCGGGGTAAGCAGCACGACCGCCTCTATGCTCGAAGTCCACGGAAACATATCTACGCCCGCCCCCTTTGCCATGCGGTAGCCTTTGCGTTTCAGATAACGCAAATCACGCGCCAGCGTCTCCGGATTGCAGGAAACATACACAATTCTTTTTGGCTTCAGCGTTACAAGGGAATCCAGAAATACCTCCGTGCTGCCTGCGCGGGGCGGATCCATAAACACCACGTCCACTGACGCCTGCTGCTCCGCCATCTGTCTTATAAATTCTCCCGCATCCTTCTCATAAAACATAATATTGGATACGCGGTTCTGCTTTGCATTGATTCGGGCATCTTTTACAGCGGCAGAATTCAGTTCCACGCCGATGACCTCTTTCGCGCTGCCACTTGCAATCAGACCGATTGTCCCCGTCCCGCAATACGCATCCAGCACGGTTTCCTTTCCGCTTAAGTCTGCATACGCAATCGCCTTCTGATACAGCTTTTCCGTCTGCACTGGATTGACCTGATAAAAGGAACGGGAAGAAATACGGAACGTCTTTCCCAACAAAGTATCCTCAATATATCCTTTGCCGTACAGCACAGTTTCCTTCTCTCCCAGAATCATGCTGGTATCCTTACTATTTACATTCAGCACAATCGTGGTAATTTCAGGATGCAGCTTCAATAATGCCTTTACAAAATTATTTTTGGACGGCAGAATCGGCGACGCCAGCACAAGCACCACCATAATCTGGCCTGTGGCATACCCCGTCCTGATTAATACATGCCGAAACAAACCATACCCCGTGTCCTCATGATAGGGGCGGATTTTAAAGGATTTCAGCAGTCCGCGGATGGACACAATAATCTCATCCGCCCTCTTATCTTCTAAAAGGCAGCTATCCACCGGCACAATCCTGTGAGTGCCCTCCTCATAAATGCCCGATATGATATTGTGCCGCCTGTCCTCGCCAAATACGGCATGTACCTTGTTTCTGTAGTGGTAAGGATTCTTCATGCCGGCAATCGGCTCGAATTTGCCAAACTGCCCGCACTGCTCTTCCAGTACCTTCACTTTCTTCTGAAGCTGCTGATTGTAGGACAGCCCAAAACCTTTGCAGCCGCCGCATTTTTTTACAACAGGGCACTGAGGTGTGTTAGAAACCTTCTGCCCTTCACTGTTTTTCTTCTGCGATACCTTCTCCATAGTCCTTCACCTGTTCAATCATATGTCCGATATTTCCTTCCCCCGCAAACTTTTCCAGCGAAAAGAAATCTTCTTTTTCCAGTTCCAAAAACACCAACGGATGTTTTTCCTCCCGCAGCACAACCTCGCTCTCAAGAGAGCCCACATAAATCTCGACATAACAGTCTTGGTTGTAGTAAGTAAAATCCATCATGTGTTTCAGCGTCACCTGCTCCTCTGAGATGCCCGTTTCCTCATAAAGCTCCCTGTACGCCGCGTGAAAACCATCCTCGCCCCGCTCAATTTTCCCGCCCACAAGATTGTATTTCCCCTTGTACGGGTCCTTTGTCCGCCTGCAGAAAAGCAATTCTTTCCCGCCCTTTTTGTATATCATAATACAATTATAGCCCTGCATTTTACCATCACGCTTTCTTTTCCCTGCTGCTATTTTCATTCATCAAAGCGAACCTGTTACTGCCTTTATCCGCTACTACATTATGCCATATTCCCTGCTTTTCTTCAATCCCCTTTGAAATCCGGGCAGCTGCATAAACCTCTTCTCCTTCCCATACCGACAGTTGACATGGTTGGGTTATCATGCTAAACTTTACTAACATCTGTTAGACGGGGAAGAGGAGAGACTGTAATGGAAATATATGACACGAAGAACCGACAAAGAATGGATTGGATAGATGCTGCGAAAGGAATTGCGGCAATCTTAGTGGTGTTAGTGCATGCATATGCAGTCAGCGCGGAAACTTCCTCTGATTTTTTGATAAATACAGTTAGTTCATTACATAATCCGGCTTTTTATTTATGCAGCGGAATTTTGTTCTCGATAAAAGGCACTGAGAAAAGCCGTATGAAGACTTTTTTTAATAAGGCGCTCGATTTATTGCTGCCCTTTGCGGTTTGGTGCATTTTATATTCTGTCTATGCTAAGGCTCTGATTCATATCGTAAAGAGTGATTATGCCTATTCATATTGGAACACTATGAATAAGTTATGGTTTTTGCCGATACTCTTTTTTGCGTTTTGTGTCACTATGTTTTTTGAAAAACTTCATCTTAAAACAATATATGCGGGAGGAATATTGGCGGCTTCAGTGATTACAGGTGCGTTTATATCGTCAATGTTAGCTAAAATCGCTTGCTTTACGTTTATTTTTTATATAGGTACAAGGGTTAAGAGCATAGGTAAAAAGAAAAAATATATAGGGATTTTTTCTATTGTGGTATGGAGCGCGGTTATAATAGTGTGTTATATGACCGGACTGATAACTCAGCAGGATAATTTCAGGGCAGGCGTAAAGCTTTTGATTATGTTAGTAAGTTATATTGTGGGAGCGATAGGTTTTACTTACGTTATATATAGTCTTGCAGAGAAGCTGCCGGGATATATAATGAAAATATTTCAATACATTGGTCAGAATACACTGTATATTTATATTTTGCATTTTCTATTTATTTATTATTTGGAAATCGTAAAATGCAATAATATAATATGCATACTTTGCCTGGCGGCAGCTGCGCTGATATTTCCAATCATTTTTGCCAAGAGTATTCGAGGACGCATTGTGGATAAGATATTGTTTAAACCTTCAAAAATAATGAAATAACTGTTTTTCCGTTACGCGCAATACCCTCTTCTTTTTTTCCCTAAAACAGCACTCTTATCGGCTTAAAGCCGCAAGCATTTCTTCTTTTCCGAGCGCATTCTCCATACACGATCTTTCTCCATCCTCTGTAATCCCAAGACTGCTTTGCATTTCCTTGTATGACGCCTCATCGGTCTCCTGTCCCATATAATAATAGTTTTCAATTCCCGCGCCTGTGTAATTACCCTCATCATCATAGACAGCATTGTAAGTATCGTTCAATATAGGTGTGGCGTCGTTTGCAAGCGTC
This sequence comes from Lachnospiraceae bacterium, assembly GCA_029053015.1. Lineage (GTDB taxonomy): Bacteria > Bacillota > Clostridia > Lachnospirales > Lachnospiraceae > Acetatifactor. Next base: position 44,523 of record JAIDHX010000008.1, on the reverse strand, counting down.
CCATCCTTCGATGTCTGATAATAATACTGTCCATAGCCGCCTTCATCACCCCCGCCATTCCAACGTGCAAACTCACACACAATGCCCGTCCGCTCAAAGTAAGTCAGGGACACAGTGGTCAGGGAATCCGCCATACAGAATATGGTATTGTCCTTTACTGTGTAAATGGAATAACTTTCATCACGCGAAACCACCAGTTCCGGAATATCGTCATTGTCCAGATAAATCAACGAAAACATCGCAGAATCCGTTTCGGAAACTGCCTGCGCATACATTTCTTTATAGGTAAGATTCTCTTCCTCTGCGGCAGGCGCCGGTGTTTCTGTTCCGCCATCAGGCTGTACCGTGGCTTCCGGCTCCTGTGTCTGATCTCCTTCTGCTGCATGATCCAAAACGTCAGAAGACGTAGCACCATCTTTATTTTCATCCTGCGCCGTTTCACTGCCTGCACCGCCAATGATTTCCACAAGGTCTTCCGGCCTGGAAACCTGTGAATCTCCTCCCTTTACTGAGCTGCAGGCAGATAGCAGCAACATAAAAGGCAAAATGCCTGTCAAAAATTTCTTCCGCATAATTCTGTCTCTCCTTTCGGAAATTAATCTACCACAAAATCACCAGTCGTGCAATTATCTGTGACATAATTTATATTTCTTCATATTTATTTCAGCAGTATGCAACACGAAAAAGAAAAAGCCTGGCATTCACCAGGCTTTTTCTATCGGAGTGACAAGATTCGAACTTGCGGCCTCTGCCTCCCTAAGACAGCGCTCTAACCAAACTGAGCCACACCCCGTAACACGAATGTTATTATACCGTGTCACGGAAATAAAATCAAGTCCTTATCACAATTTTTATTTAAATATTTTTCTGTGCCAGAAGCCTCACCAGATAATCCCATACCCGTGCCACAGAGGACACCGACAGGGTTTCTTCCGTGGTATGAATATTTTCCATATTGGGGCCGAAGGAAATACAGTCAAGGTCCTCCAGCTTCGCCGCGAGAATTCCACATTCCAGACCTGCGTGAATCGCTTCCAGACGCGGCTTTTCCCCATACATTTCCTCATACAGTGCCGCCATCTTATCCCGAAGCGGGGAATGAACCCGATATGCCCAGCCCGGGTAATCCCCGGAAATATCACAGCTTCCGCCGGCAAGCATCGTGACTGCCTCTACCTTCTCCACAAGCGCCTGCTTTGCACTCTCAATGCAGCTTCTGAGGGAAAAGGTACAGCGAAGCTCCTTACTTCCCGCAGCATAAGATACCATGCCCAGATTCAGCGAAGTCTCCACAAGCCCTTCCACATCCGCGCTCATCGCCTGCACGCCGTTTGGCAGCGCCGTCAGAAAAGCCGCCGCCTGCTTCGTGCTTTCCACGTCCGCACAAATGGTATGCTCCTCCCCGGTAAAGACTGCCGTTATCTGAAAATCCTTATCCTTGGAGGCAAGCTCCTTCTTTATTTTACCTTCTATCTCCGGAAGCAGCGCCTTAAAAGTATCCTCCTGCTCCTTTTCCAATACCACCTCGCAGATGGTCTGCCTCGGAATCGCATTGTCGGCCAGTCCGCCCTCCATGGATTTGATAGAAAGCGCCATCTTTGAAGCCAGGCTGTTGAGAATCCGACCCATAAGACAGTTGGCATTGCCGCGCCCCTTATGGATTTCCGCACCGGAATGTCCGCCCATCAGCCCTTCCACACTGATTCTGCATACCAGCCCTTCTTTTTCACAGACTGACATCGGCAGCCTGCTCTCCATGCGGGCGCCTCCTGCACAACTCGTCAGGAAAATACCCTCCTCCTCGGAATCCAGATTCAACATTCTCCTGCCGGTCAAAGACGACAAGTCGATGCCTCTGGCGCCGTCCATGCCGACCTCCTCGTCCACGGTAATCACTACCTCCAGCTTCGGGTGGGATAAATTGTCCGCCTCCAAAAGCGCCAGCGCATAGGCAACCGCAATCCCGTCGTCGCCGCCCAGACTGGTTCCCTCCGCATAAATTTTATCACCATTCACTTTCAGCCTAAGCCCTTCCACTGCCATATCAATCGGGCAGTCCGGCTTTTTCACCGCCACCATATCCATATGTCCCTGCAGAATTACCGCGGGCTCCTCCTCATAGCCGGGCGTGGCCGGTTTTACAATGATAACGTTCTTTAACGCATCCTGTACCGCATAAAGTCCTCTCTGCTTTGCAAAATCCATCAAGTAATTGCTGATTTGCTCTACATTTCCGGAACCATGCGGTATCCCGCATATTTCTTCAAAATAGTAAAATACCCGCTCAGGGGCAAGTCCTTCCAATACTCTCATGACCATACCTCCACATGTTTGTACTATAAACAATATAACATCGCCGTCCAAGCTTCCGCAATCTCTTTTTTAATTACCAGTGTGCTTCTTTTTCTGCATACCCGGTTTGCGCCAGATACGCATACGGTAAAGCACATACAATACTGCCGCTGATATGCCGTTGCTGACCACCACGCTGTACCATATACTGCGCTCAGCCATATGAAATACCGTTTCAAAAAGAAAGAGTGTCAGAAACCGGAACACCCAGAGGCGGGATATATCCACAAGCATCGTAACTTCTGTATGTCCTGTCCCCTGAAAGAGTCCGATGGAGGAATTATAGATTCCATTTGTCCAGCACCAAAACGCCATTATACTCAGGAAATCAGCCGCCATCGCAACAACGACGTCATCATCCGAAAAGATACCTACAATCGCTTTTGAAATGGGAGCAAAAGACAAAATCATGCCGCCCACAAGCAGAAAAAGAATACTGATATTTCTGGCAAGTTTGTAACCCTTTTCTGCCCTGTCATACTGCTCGGCCCCCACATTCTGCCCGACAATCGTGGCAACCGCAGAACCAATCCCGTTTGTGGGAAGTGTGATGAGACTGTTCACTTTGTTTCCGATACCATATGCCGCCATTGCCTCCGTACCATATTTGTAGACATTTTTACTCATCAGCAGGAAGCCAAGCTGCATGGTAGAACCGCCTATTGCAGTGGGGAGACCGACTTTTAAGATGTCCATCAGCTTTTCTTTTTCAAATTTCAGATGCCTGAGGTCAATATGGATTGTCCGGGAAGGTCTTGTCAACGCATAAAATGCTATAATTGCTGAGGGAAGTTTTGCCGCCAAAGTGGCAAGTGCAGCCCCCATAATATTTAAGTCCAGAACAAGCATGAAAAGCGGGTCCAGAATCATATTTATGACAATTCCCAAAAAATTGAGCAGCATCGGGCGCACGGTATCTCCTTGCGCCTGATGGATGGCATTGTATATATTTATTGTATACAAAAGCGGCATATCAAGCACAACAATGCGAAGGTATATATTTCCATAATCATATGTATTGCCGTCGGCGCCAAGCCACCCCACAATGGCGGGGGTTACAAAAAAACAGATAGCGGCACAGGTAAACGCAAAAAGAATTGCACAGGTAAAAATCTGGTTCGCCATGCCCTTCGCATTCTCGTCATCGCCGGCCCCGATATATTGCGCTATGAGCACCGAACCGGCCACTGTAATACCGGTGCCGAAGTTGAGAATGATATTCTGTACAGGCGTCACCAGATTGATTGCCGCCAGCTGTTCCGTGCCGATTTTTCCAAGCCAGTAAGTATCCGTCAGGTTGTACATCGTCTGCAAAAAGGAATTCAGCGCAACCGGTACGGCGATAGAAAGCACTGCCTGCAGCATATTTCCATTTAATATCAGACTTCTGTTGGTTTCTTTTTTCAGAAAGTTCATTTACTTGCTCTCCCCGTTCCGCTCGTTCTCCTCTTTCTCATGCAGGGCAGAAATATACTGCTCCCTGTCTACCGGCAAAAAAATCTTTTTTCCCTGCCAGGCAGAAAGATACGCGGCATTGACCAGTTCAAGTGTATCTGCACCTTCTGTTCCCGGGGCTATCAAATCTTCCCCTTTCAGTATGGCATCCGCAAAATTTTGCAACATGGTCTCATATGCCTGCTCAGGAGTTCCGAATTGATATTCCTCCACAGTTTCATGGAGTTCCTGTCTGGAAGTGACCTGCGCCTTTTTGGCATATTCCCTCACATCACAGTCAAAGCGCGTCAACTGCAGTTTCTGACCGTCAAGTAAGATTCTCCCCGCAGTCCCCGTGATTTCCAGCCGTTCTGTCCGGCTTCCCTCTCCCGTTGACACAACAAAGAGACCCGTCATTTTTCCGGGATAATCCATAATCAATGTTGCCTCATCATCCACAGCAAAATCATTGTACTTCCCAAAGGGAATGTCGGCGTAAACGGACTGCGGAAGCCCAAACAGATACTGCCACATGTCCAGAAGATGATACCCTTGATTAATCAGCAGTCCTCCTCCCTCTCCGTTCCAACTGCTGCGCCAGCCTGCGGAATGATGGTAGTACTGCGTTCTGAAATAATTGCTGTTTTCAAGGCTTATGCGGGTAAGCTGACCGATGGCCTGTTCTTCCAAAAGCTCTTTTATCTTCCTGTATTGTGCATAGGTACGCTGATGACACATCATAGCAAATACTTTTTCAAAGCGGCCTGCCGCTTCATTTATCATATGCGCATCCGCAGTGGTGATTCCGGCAGGTTTATCACACATAACATGTTTTCCCGCCTGCAGGGCACGAACGGCCATTGCAGGATGCTGCTTGTGCGGCGTTACGATAAGTACCGCATCAAATAACTGTGAAGCCTCATACAGCATATCCTCGCTGCGGTAAATCCCGACGGAAGGCTCCAGATTGGCTGCGGCCCATGCGGCATTCTCCGCGCTCCTGCAGCATACGGCAGTCAGCGTCAGACCGTCAATTTTTCCGCTTCCAATCTTGGATGCGTATTTTTTCCCCATCGAACCGATTCCAATAATGGCACAACGGACAGGCTTCCCTTTTTCCTCTATGTTTAATTTCATCATCAGGTCTCCCATCTTTATCTATAACTAATAAGAATTTACAATAATTTTTCTTGATTTTCTACTGATTATGGAATACAATTGCCTCAAAATACTGTTTTTTCAACAATATTCGGAGGCTGCCATGACAAACAACAGAAGCGTAAGACAAACAGAAAAAATGATTGACAGAATCTATGCGGAAGGGGAAGTCAAAAAAGCCGGTTATGTAATGCCCTCTCATCACTGCCACCCTTATTTTGAGCTTTTTTACATTGAAAGCGGCGCCTGCCGTTTCTTTATAGAAAATAATATGCATGATATGCATAGCGGCGATTTTATGCTGATTCCGCCGCAAGTGTTACATTATACACGTTACAGTTTCGGAGACTGCAAGAGAAACATTGTCTTTTTTCGTGAAGATGACGTCTGGGAATCCGTAAAACAACTGCTCCCACAGCAGACAGAATTTTTTTCTGAAATGCGGATTTTTCAAGTTCCGGAAGCACATCGGGAACAGATTGCCGCGCTTCTTTTGCGCATGGTAAAAGAGGAAAAAATCGGTGACAAACGTTCCTCTCTCATGCTTCAGACATTATTGCAGGAGCTGTTTTTACTTTGCAGCCGGGAATGCCGGTTCCCGCAAGACATGCCTGTCCATATTCATACAACCGACCAACAGATTGTGCAGGCGGCACAATTCATCAGCAGCCATTATCCGGAGTCCATTACCATGGCGGATATTGCACAGGCCGCAGGCTACAGCCCCAATTATTTAAGCCGGAAATTCAGAGAGGCTGCCGGCATCGGCGTACATGAATATCTTGTTTTTATCCGGCTGCAGCATGCGGCGCTTGAACTCATCACCACGGATGATTCCATTACGGAAATCGCACTCCGCTGTGGTTTTTCAGACAGCAACTACTTTAAAGACGCTTTTAAGAAAAGGTACGGCGTTACGCCAAGAGCCTACAGGAAGTGATAGAAGGACACGCCATTCTCTACCTACTTTACAGCCTTTTCATGAAAAAATATTCTTCATAATTGTCGGTATCATTTTTATAATAACCTACCTGCTCATAATGCATCGCCCGATAAAATTCCTTTCCCTGCCAGCTGAATGTATCCAGCCGGATTGTATTTGCCCCAAGCGCCTTCGCCCTTTTTTCCATTTCCTCAATCAGCGCTTTCCCGTATCCCTTTCTCCGGTATTTTTCATCCACATAAACCGTGGAAACATACAGAATCTTAAATGCCGTCATACAGGCATCCAGCCCTGCCACCACGGTTCCCTCATGCAATATCCCAATCGAAATACTTCCGTCTATTTTGTAGGTGATATAATTTTTATCATAAGCGTCCAGCGCATTCTCAAGATCCTCAACCTGGCTCTCGGATAAATCTGTTATTTCTATGTCCATAAGATTCCTCATTTCTGCACACATTTTCGCGCTAATCTCCTTCCTTACTTGCTGCTAATTTGCCGTAGGATAATAAAAAGTAATCGCCGCAACCACATCATCCTTCATCATCAACGCCACAGAAAGCGGCAGGGTATCCGGTTCCTGCTCTATATCTGCAATCATAATATAATCAAACTGACTGTCCCAGTAATAATACTCTGCCCCGTCATAATCCCACTCTTCATCCATACCCATGAGGCTTCGGGGATACGCTGTATGATTCCACCATGTCCATTCTCCTATACCATCAATAACATTCCCTTCCGTATCCTCTATCCGCATATTGGGATAGCGTTCCAGCAACTCACTTTTCGTCATTCCTACGGATATGCCATTTGCCAATGAATATCCTCCACTAACTATGGCATATTCAAACAATTCCGTCTTATCAGGGAAATCATCATATCTCGCATAGTAATACTCCACACCATCTATCGCTATGGTATACCATGTACCCTCACCCATTCCCGGCAACATACCGCGCATCTGACGAACTTCGCCCTTTTCACAGGCGCTTTCAAAATCATATTCTGCAATTTCCGGTGTAACCGTCATTTCCTCTAGTGTAAAAACCTGCATTCTGTCAGATTCCGGTATAGGTTCATCTGTTTGACTATTTTCAGCCTGCATATCTTTTGCATCGAAATCCTCTGTTCCCAACGAGCCAGCGCCATCTTCCGTGTTCTCTTTCAAGATTGAACAGCCCACCAATGTTCCCATACTAACTGCTAACACAATTATACAAATCAGCACAGTTACTCCGTTCTTCTTTCCTTTTTTTGCCAAAATGTTTTTAAAACGTTTTTTCATAATCTGTTTTCCTCCATAGAACCCCGTTGATAGAACCGTCTTCTTTATGCTTTGCTTATGAAGCGTAGATAACAAGGTTTCCGTATATGCTTTTCTCGTTGCATAATCAGTCCCCTGTGTAACTCTCTCATCACAGGACAATTCCATATCGACAGCAGCTTCCTTTTGCATAATCCAGATCAGCGGATTAAACCAGTGTACTGCATTAGCCACTGCAAAAAGCAGTTTAAGATATATATCTCCCCGTTTTAAGTGAACCAGCTCATGTTTCAAAATAAAAAACAGCTCTTCCGAATTATATTGTTCATTTGGCAGAACTAAAATATGATTAAAAAAACCTATCAGCAGGGGGCTGGCAGCTTCCTGATACTCTATGACAGATACTGTGCAGTTTATATGCAATTCGCGTTTCAACTTCAGCAGCAGGAGTAAAACATCATTATCCTTTACAATTTTTCCTTTTTTAAGAATCTGATGCTTATAGTGAAAATAGCTGACCAGATGCACAGATATAAAAAGCAGGCTGCCAAGCATCCAGACCAAAACTATTATATTCAACATGGAAATATTGCCGCCCGCTTTTTCAGGCTGTATCACAATTGGAGCAGTCATTTGTGCCGGAATCTCAACAATAACCCGCCCGCGGGCTGTCCCGTCAGCCAGCGCATCCGGAGGTGTTTTTTCAGATTCAGATGATGTCAGCGTTTCCCTTTGCGGCTGTAAATCCGCAACAGACTGCCCGACATTCCCACCAAAAGGTATGAGCAGCCGCAATGCCAGCACTATCCATATCCAGTATTTCCACTTTGCGGCATACCGCTTATTTAGAAATGGAGTAAGCAGGAGCAATACAACGATAATTAAGCTGATTGGTATTGAAATCTCCAAAAAAGAAAGAAACACATTTGTCATTCCTGCTCATCCTCCAGTTTATCCAGAAAATTTCTAAGTTCTTCAATATCAGAATCCTTGATTGCTTTATTGCTATACAGTGTGGCTACCATATTCTGTATTGAATTGTTATACAGCTTTTCAAGAAAATGCCTGCTCGCTCCGGCTTTATATTCATTTTCCGAAATAACCGGGGTATAAAGATTACTTCCCGTTGAGCGGTCACAACTGACAAATCCTTTATCAGACAGCCGTGCCAACGAAGTCATCAAGGTAGAAAGCTGCCACTTTCTTCTCCCCTGCAATTCTTTTAAGATATAATTTGAAGTGACTGGATTTCCACTGTTCCAGATTACCTGCATGATTTCCAGTTCTGCTTCACCCAGTTTTTTTATATCGTTACTCATATAATGTGCCTCCCGTTATACGTCCGTATAATCAATTATACAGGCGTATAACTCCCTTGTCAAGCAGTATTTCTCTTTTTATCTTGCAAAAAGCCCGCAACTGACGTTTGCGGGCTTTTGCTAAATGGCAAGGGAAACATTGTCTTTTATTCATACGGCCGACCAACAGATTGTGCAGGCGGCACAGCATCTTGTGTCCGGGGTATGCTGCTGCGGAAGCCATGAATTTAATGTATCATATTCATAGCAGCGTCGAACGCTTCGCCGGAAATCTCTTTTAGCGAATAGGCGGCTTCATTTAATGTTTGAATCAGGCGTTCCAGTGAGGCCGTTTTTATTTCTGTCTTTGTTTCTGCCCCTAATGGAAGGAACCCACATTTGGCAAGCCAGGAAACCTGTTCTTCAAAGTTTTTGGTTTTCGCAAATTCTTCTCTTAGCTCTCTGTTTCGGCCGCTTTTTTTATATATTTTGCGAATCCTGTTTCTGTAATGCATCAGCAGCTTCTCACTGCGGTCAGCATGGCGGTAACGGTAGAGCCATATGCATTTTCTGATTAGAAGTCTTACCGGTACAGCCATTATCAGGATACCAAGACTAATGGCAAAGCCAAAACCTAATATGCGAAAAGCGGCTGCAATGTCAATATGATTCTGTGCAGCTCCTATTGCATTGTCAGAGCCGGTGCCATTCGGATTCGTTTGAAAAAGCCGCAGGAACATGTCCCAGATACTGCCCTGATTTCTATCTTCTTCTGTCCGGTAGGGGGTGAATTCCACCGGATACCAGCCTAAGTTTTGGTCATAAACTTCCACCCATGCATGGGCGTCTCCGTCGGTGGCATCATAGGATATGACAGCGCTCTGTGAGAGCAGGGACACGCCATCATAATAGTCGGAAACATCTTTTTCTGTGAGCCTGCCATCCTCTGCAATTGTTATGGCATCGACCGCATATCCCTCCACGTAGCGCGCAGGAATTCCCATATATCGCAGAATCAGTGTGGCAGCGCTGGCATAGTGGGCGCAGTAACCCTTTCGCTTTTCTGTCAGAAAATAATTAACGAAATCCTTACTGCGCGGTGTCATTCCGGGACTTAATGTGTATGGAAAATTGTCCTGGAAGTAATTACGGAGTTTGTCTATGATTTCGTCTCTCGAACCGGAAAGACCGGCTTCGTTACAAAAATCAGCAACAACTTCCCTATTTTGCTCCGGGATTTCAAGCCATAGACTGTCAACAGGTATCAGGTCATTATTGTCCGGTTGTGATGTGAGCAGCGGAAAAAAGACATAATCATGCTGCATGCCCGGACGTATTTCCGCAACGTCCTGAGAGTAATATGGCTGATAAATTCCCGTCATTGCTGCAACATTTTTGACAGTCATGACGCCTCTGGCATAGCCGTCCTCTCCGGAAAGATATGCCGTTTGCAGACGGTACGCTGTTTCGGCGGACCAGCCCTGGTCCAAAGTTTTCCTTGCCCATTGATTTTGATAAGGAAGATATTCTGCGCCGACAAATGTTTTCAGATAAATCCTATCATAAGTATAGGGCACAAACTCCAAAGTCAAGTCTGTCTCATAGTCCAGCCGGACAGAGTTGACGCCGCCGAGCCGCCCGTTCACAAGCCCGCCGGTTGTCGGATAGATGTTAATCAATCCCATCATGCCTAAGAGATACAAATTTTCCATTGTATCCATTGTCTGAATCTTAAAATTACTTCTTTTGTCTGCTGTCATAAAAGAGTTTTTGGGGATAAGCAGCCCTGCAATTCCAATCACAACAGTGCATAAAAGGGCAACCGCAAAAAGTGTTCCCATAGCGGCTCTGCCGGAATAGCTTCCCGGGAATACATGCTTTTTGGCGGCTTTCTGACATGCTTTTTCCTTTTGGGACCGACAGGAATAATGGTTTTGTCTAAGAATATATACTGTGAGGATTCCAACAGCCAGTAAAATGACATAGCCGCCCGAAGGCTCCTGCTCCAGATAAATCGGTACAAGCAGAAAGAGAACAGAAATAGCAGTCACACGCAGGCAGTGCATTTTGCGGGAAATCAGTCCGTTTGTAAAGATACAGCTAATCAGGGCAAAATAGCACATGGCAACGGAGATGGCAAGGGAATGGTTTGCAACCTGTTCGGGATAACTTATCTGCGCGTTTGAGCCGAAAAATTCTGCGGCAGCAACAGAAATATCATTTAAAATGCCATAAAATCCACTGCTGATGTATGTCCGGAGTCCCAATCCGGCATTTAACACAAAGAGGAAAGCCAGGACATAGCCGATATTTTCCCACCATGTAGCAAAATACAATGAGGCACAGTAAAGGGAGGCGATAAGCGCTGCCATGAAAAATACCCACTTTTCATAAGTAATATCAAAAGCGGACAACATTCCGCCGAGACTGCCCGTGACAATTGCAAACAAAGACAGGACACGCACAAAATAATCTGTCCACCTTTTTTCGCGCTGTTCGCAAAAATCACCGGATAATATAATACCTTCTGACAATAATATCTGCGGTTGCAGTTTTGTTTTTCGCTTTTGTTTATTTCGTAAAATCCTAGCCATTTACGCAAATCTCCAATGCTATAGAATCTTCCTTTTGTCTCACGCACAGATAGCTCTCAAGCTGCGGATAGCAGTTTTTCATATACTGATGCAGCATACCGCTGCTATGTGAGGGCAGGTCTGTCTGAAAAATTTCGCAGAAGGCAGTTTCAAGTTCCTTTATACAGGTACAAGAATAGCTTTCAAAAGTAAACTGATGATTATTCCATACCAGCAGCCTTACTGCCATATGCTTGTCCAACAGCCCTTTTATTTTGTGATAACCTGCTGCTAACAATTTTTCTGTCTGCTGCCTGTCGTCAGAAAATTCTAAAAGCAGCACATGCTCACTGCAGGAAAGCGACACACGTTCTTTGACCATCAACTCCGACTGTCTTGCCGAAAGCTTCCAGTGGATATCCCGTGGGCGGTCGCCCTGCCGATAGGTACGGATATCACTGACCTCGCTGTAATCGTTACCTTTTCTCCGGCTCTCGGAAAGCTCAGCCACACCGAAACAGACATCCGGAATCTCTTCCTGTGAGGAACCGTCCGACCGTGGAAGTACAAAGAGTCGGTTTTCTATGATACATCCTTTATGAATTGCAAAGATACCAAGAAAATCCGTAATAAAGAAATCTTTGCACGCAAAGACAATCCGTCCCAGATTTGTCAAAGTGACAGTCATTTGGTAGTTCTTTTTTCCATGGGGAGGAACAGACAACAGGAGTTTCTGGCTGTCGAATGTCTGATAGAAGGAATTTCCGATTGTAAGGAGCCATGTCCCGCGCAGTGCACAGAGCCAGCTGCGGTTTGCAATGGAAAATACGACTTTCGTTTCTTCGCCCTGCCTGACGGTTTCATTTGGGGAGACAATCTTTCCCGTCACAAAGTCAGTAAGCCGCCACGCTGCGCAGAAGGAAAGCGGTACAAGTACCGTAAATAAGACAACCATTATCAGAAAGAAATAGCTGCGAAAGGCGAAAAAGAGCAGTATAAAAATTATGTAAACAAGCAAAAATGCCAGCAGATGCAGAAGAGATATCCGAACTCTTTTTTTTCCGGTCTGAGTATTGATTTCAGTGCGCATGAATCCCTCCATATTATATCCTGGGACTTTTTACTGTTTCATACAGCTTTTCAACCGCAGCTGCCACAGTGACACCCTCCGCACGCGCCCTTGCGCTTAGACGCACGCGATGGCAAAGAACATCGCAGAGTACATCCTGCACATCCTTTACCGTTACAAAATCCCGGGCATCAAGCATCGCCATTGCGCGGGACATGCGGAGCAGCGCAATAGCCGCACGCGGGCTGGCACCCAATGAAAAAAGCGGGCTGTTGCGTGTTTCCTCCACAAGGTTTACGATATATTCATAAAGGGAATCATGGACAAAAATTTCCTCTGTCCTTTTCTGAAAATCCTTTAATTCTTCCAGACAAAGAATGGGTGAAATATCAGAGAGTTGTCTCCATACCTCACCTTTCAGCAACGCTACCGCATCTTCATGTTTGGGATATCCCATGGACAGGCATACAAGAAAACGGTCAAGCTGTGATTCCGGCAAAAGCTGTGTGCCTGATGATCCTGCCGGATTTTCCGTCGCAATCACGATAAAGGGTTCGGGAAGTTTACGGGTTGTCCCCTCGACGCTCACCTGACGTTCTTCCATAACTTCCAAAAGCGCCGACTGGGTTTTCGGAGAGGTCCTGTTGATTTCATCTGCAAGAAGCAGGTTGCAGAAGACCGCTCCCTCCTGAAATTCAAATTCACCCTTCTGACTGTGATACATAGAAAAGCCAAGCAGGTCACTTGGAAGAACATCCGGCGTAAACTGGACTCTCCTATATTCCAGGGAAAGCACTCGCGCAAAAGTGGTGGCAAGAGTTGTCTTACCGACGCCCGGTATATCTTCCATCAGAATATGCCCACCGCCAATAATTGCAGCAAGCACCTTTTTTACCACATCTTCTTTTCCCTTGATAATCCTGTTTACCGCTTCCTGAACTTCAATTAATTTATTTTCCGGCATTTAAATCCTCCATTCTCACAATAATCCCTATATTTCATTATACAATGAAATATAGGGATTACAAGAGGATTCCTTTTCAGAGCGTCATCAGTTCCAGCACCTCATCCCTGCCTTGTTCCACGGCAATCTGCACAGGCGTCACATGTTTATTGTTTGCTATGTTATAATCCGCCCCTTTCTTGATCAGATATCTCGCTTCCTGAATGCCGTTATTGCTTAACCGCAGATGCAGGAGCGTATCTCCCTCGTTGTTCTGGGCATTGATATCCAGCCCCGCATTCACCATTGCTTTTAACACATCCATATGGCTGTACCATTTCGCAGCCAGCATCATCGCGTTATTTCCGTCGTTATCCTTGCGGTTGACGTCGGCTCCCTTCTCTATCAGCACAGGAGAAACCGTGTCGGATATGTATAAATCACGGGCCTGTGCAAGCATCAGGGGAGTCTTTCCCTCCGTGCCGGGTATATCTATATTTTTCAGGCTCCGTAGCATCTCCACTCTTTCCTCAGGCTTGATTTCTTTAAAGAATATCTTTTTCGAAACAGCTATGTGGGCAGGTGTTTCTTCCTTCACATTCTGCATGGTGTCGTCTGCCCCGGCATCCATAAGCATCTGTACGATTTTGGGAAAACCGTATTCACAGGCTGCGTGCAGAGGAGTCGTCCCCGCCACCGCCGGACTGTCCTCTGTGATATTGATGTCAATCCCCTTTTTGATCATTGCCTCGAGCACTTCAAAATGGTTTTCTCTGACTGCGGTATGAATCGCAGATGTCCCCTTTTGATCCAATGCCTCCATGGATTCCACGCTGAAAAATTCCATAAGCTCTGCAAGTTCCTGTTCCCTGGGCTCGGTTTGACAGGGTGATCCTGCCCGCTCACGGCTGACCAGCACATGTACCGGGGTCCTGCCGTCCGACAGCGCCTCATTCAAATCAACTCCTGCCTGAAACATCCTCTCAATCAACTGCTTCTTCTCATAAACCTTTTTTATCAGATAATCTCGCAAATTCGTCTTGTCATGTTCACAATACCTTGTTTCGGTAAAGCTGATACCCTGCTCCATCATAAAGTCCAGAATGCCCAGAACCTTTTCCCTTTCCTCCATCCCGACGCTGGATAAGTCAAAGAAATTCAAAAGACGGCACACAGACTCAAATGCGCATGACGTTTCGTCATCATCATCAGGATCCGCTTTTAAGAGCATCAGCTGAACCAATTTCACAAATTTTTCGAGTCCTCCGTTTTGTACATCCTCGTCTTTGTTATACCAGTATTCTATCACCTGTCTTTCCTTACGCAGCATATCCAGTGCAGTTTTACTGTCCTGCGCCATTACATCCACACCTTTTATCATAAATTGTTCTGCCATTTTTCTATTCCTTCCCGTCTGTTTTGTCTTTGTTTTCCGTTGCCATCCCGATTTTTATTCTGCCTGATCCAACTCTCTCTTATAATCATTTACCACGTCGGCCAGATAGGGATTTAACATAACAAGCCCGTCCAGCTTCGCATTGACCGCTACCGCCGACAGTTCATCCACGACGCGGCTCAGCAGTATCCAGCCTTTGGCAAGCTCTGTCGTCACGCCCTTCACCTCCGGATAATCCGCCGAGAGATATTCCAGCATAGCCGCAGCCTGCCATCCCTGCATTCCCTGAATGCCACACAGCCCCCGTAAACCTTTGGCAAGCTCTACCGCTGCCTCCGTATTCTCAGGATGCGCCACAAGAAAACTCCGCAGTTTCTCCACCGCCCTGAGCGCTTCCTGCTGCTCCTCTCCCTGTTCCTGACCGGCATAAGGCGGTATCATCCCCGCATCATCAGGACTTTCTTCCTCCGGTTCCTCCATATCGGATTCAGCATCCCATTCCTCATCATCATCTTCCAAGGACTCCAGATATTCCAAAGCCCTGTCATATTCTTCCCTTATCTTGTCAGAGTTCGGGTGTTCCTCGACAAGTTCCCCTAATCTGTCCAATGCTCTTGATACGGTTACTTCCTCATCCTCAAAACACAGATTGGCAAGCCCTTCGGCATATGATGCAACAATATTCATTTCACCGCGATACTCTGAAACAAGATTTTCCAATTTCCCGACCGTTTGAAATAAAGCCATTCCCTCCTGCTCATAGCTTAAATTGGCAAGACCTATGGCATACAAGGCAACTATCACCGTGACGTCGAGATGCTGCATGGCGACTTTCTCCAGCCGATTTACGATGTCATGTGCAGCCGCTCCCTCGCTCTCATAACTCAGACGCGCCAGCCCTTTCGCATACTGCACGGTTATCTCCGTAACGTCAGGATGCTTTGCGGCAAGTTCTTCCAGGCGTTGCACCGTTTTTAATCCTTCGTCCTGATTCTGGTCATGACTCAGATTAAACAGTCCCTCGGAAAGCCGAATCGTTATTTCTTCCACATCCGGATACTTTGCCGCAAGCGCTTCCAACTCCCTGACTATCTGCTGTAACTCCCTTTCATCATACTGGTCGGCACTGATATCAACCAATTCTTTGGCACGCCTGACAGCCATGCTGCTAGTGATTTGTTCGTTTGTGTTCTCGTTCATGCCTTTTCTCCTCCCGAAAAGTACCTTCGCACCTCTCTTTGTTCGTCTAAATTATAGCATTATCAGGCATGTGAACAAGCGGTCTGTCCAAATCGACATCTAAATCGGCAAATTTTGTCCTTATGACGCAATGTGCCGGTCAAGGCAGTCCTTTGCAATGGTCAGGATTGTGGTAAAGCAATTGTCTTTCTGCTCTATATAGAGCAATCCGCCGTATTTTTCCGCAGTATCCCGCACGTTTAAAATGCCGAAACCATGCTCTCTGCCATCCGGCTTCGTAGATAAAAAGACTTCCCCGTTCGTACACGGCAGTCCGAGACAAGTGTTCTCCACCTCCATCACAAGAAAATGCTCTCTGGCATGCAGAGCCACGTGAACACTGCCATCCTGACACTGCTTTGCCGCTTCAATGGCGTTATCCAAAAGATTTCCTGCCATGACGATTAAATCCCTTCCCGGAACACACGCCCATTCCGGATTTTCCTCTGTCGTGATATCCATCCTGACACCGCACCTTTCAGCCAGATCCGTCTTTTCCCAGAGAATGACATTGAGTATATTATTAGACGTATAGCGCTTTCCCGTCAAAGCATCGAGTTCTACTTCCATATCTCCCAACAGCTCCATGATCTCCCCGTTTCCTCCTGCAGCGGCCAACGCCCCTATGGAAACCATAAAATTTTTCAAATCATGGGCATAGCGCCTGTGTCCCATGTCAATTTCTTCCAAATGCTTATAATATCTCTGCTGTAAAGCAGTCTGTTGTTCGTTCAACTGCTGTTCCCTGTTTTTCCCGCAGACAAAAAACAGCTTGTTTATTGTATAAAACATCAATATGTTTGCCACCGGCAATAAGATATATCCCAGATTCAGGCTGTACTGCGTCCATATTCCGCCCGTCTTTTCAAAGAAAATACTAAGGTAAATCAGAGCTGTGGAAAAAGGAAGCACAAAAAAAGACAACGGAATACGTTCCCACATGGTATATCTTGTGCTGAGAAAATAGGTTTTCAGGCTGTGCAGTATGAACCAGCACAGTATATACGACAGGATTCCCATCATAAAATCTTCCGTTTCCTGCGTATAATGAAACATCTCTCTAAGTAAGGCAAATAAGGGAAGTTTTCCGATAAAAAGATAAACTACAAGTTCCATGAACAGCGCCACCGCCTCTCCAATCAAGAGCAGAAACACTTCTCTCTTATAGTCATCTTTGAAAATCAGTAATATCTGCACTGTCAGAATCAACATTCCGAATACCAGATTTAAAAAACCGTTGTTAAAAGAATTAACCACTCTGACAGCCGCCGCACATAACAGGAGAATAAGAAATACTTGTTTCCGGTCCTTCAATCTTGGTCTCAGCTGCCCCCTGAAAAAATCAAAAAAAACAAAGTTCACAAACAGACTGCCGCCAAATCTCAGTATCGCCGCCATCATTCCTTATTACCTCTCTTGTATTTTTTATGAAAATACGCGGAAAAGCTCTGGTGAAATTTACTGCTGCAAGTTCTGCTGATTCCCAGCTTGTCCCCGTTTATCATCGTCAGTTCGTTCTTCACAATTTTCGTGACAGCCCTCAGATTCACAATATAACTGGTATGCGCATATTCGAAGCCCTGCGTGCAGAGCTGGACATACCATTTCTCCAGCCTTTCATTGCTTTGCAGGGTTTTCCCTCCGCCCGCATGACTGCCTTCTACAGTGAGCAGGCTGCCTCTCTTGGCCTTTGCAATGTAAAGAATACTCCTGATAGGAATACGCCGTGCTTCTCCATCGCAGACCACTTCCACCATTTCATTGAGGCTCCGCCGTTTTGTTTCCCTCAAAAGTTCCTCAATATCCAGGCTTATCTCATCTTTATCCGCATTTTTCAGCAGATACCTGTAAGGCTGCACCTTGAAATGCTCCGGCTTTGGCAGAATTACTCCTGAAACAAAAGCAATAACGACAGAATCGTCCCTTTCCCGCAGTTTTTGCGCCGTCTCATATCCGCTTTTCCCCTCCATCTGCATATCCAGTATGACCAGCTGATACGCTCCGTTATCCGCCTGCAAAAAATCGACGCCGCCGGAATAAGTGTCGCAGACCATACCCTCCGTAAATTCCCCGCAGCTTTCCACGGCTTGCTTCATCTCCTGCAAAAAAACCTCATTGTCATCTACGATTGCAACTTTTATCATCCTGATTCATTTCCTTTCACCGGGTTTCTACTTCATTTACTATATCCTTCCGATGATTATCTGTAAATACCGTTCTTCGCTTTTCATTATCCTTTGTTCCAAAACAAAAGCCCGTAAACACTACCGTTTGCGGGCTTTTACTAAATTTCATCTATTTATTTCTATGTTTCGCGAATCATGATTTTGCGGGCAGCATGGATGCCGATTTTATAAGGCAGAGGTCTGAGGGCGTGATCCGCTTCCTTCAATTTTTCACGAATATTGATATGCTGGGGACAGTGCTTTTCACACTTACCGCAGCCAATGCACTGTGACGCAAAACCGGGTTCCTTGCGCAGCCCCATGTTCTGGGCAAACTCAAAGCGGGCCGAGGATTTTTTCTCCATATACATCAGATTGTAATAATAGAAATTGCCCGGAATATCCACTCCCTTAGGACAGGGCATACAGTACCGGCAGCCCGTGCAGCCTACCTTTTCCCTTTCACGGATGACCTGCTTGATCTGTTCAACGATCTCCCTGTCTTCTTCTGTAAAATGCCCCGGCACAGCCTCGGAGGCGATGCGGATGTTCTCATTTACCATATCCTCAGAGTTCATACCGGAAAGCACACAGGTCACTTCCGGCTGGTTCCACAGCCAGCGCAGCCCCAGTTCGGCGGGCGTATAGCCCTTGCTGTCTGACGCAAGTATCTCTTTCGCCTTATCCGGCAGATTGACCAGTTTGCCGCCACGGAGAGGTTCCATAATGATCACCGGAATCCCTTTCTCTGCCGCCGCCTGAAGGCCCTTCCTGCCCGCCTGGGTATGCTCATCCAGGTAATTATACTGGATCTGGCAGAAGTCCCAGTCATAAGCATTCAGGATTCTCAGGAACATTTCTGTCTCGCCATGGTAGGAAAAACCGATGTTACGGATATGGCCTTCCGCTTTCCCTCGCTCTATCCAATCCTCAATACCCAGAGTCTTAAGATGCTCCCATTCCGCATAATCCGTGAACATATGCATCAGATAATAGTCAATATGGTCCGTGCGGAGACGGGACAACTCCTCGTGAAAGGTTTTATCAATTCCCGCAGAAGAACGCATAATATACTGCGGAAGCTTGGTGGCAATATAGACCTTGTCACGGCACTTATTTTCATCCAGAATCCGTCCGAGACATTCTTCACTGCCGGGGTAAACATAAGCGGTATCAAAATAGTTGACGCCCTTTTCGATAGCAAGAAGAACTTCTTTTTCGGCCTTTTCATAGTCGATGGCATTTCCTTTTCTGCTGAATCTCATGCAGCCATAACCCAGCTGTGAAATCTGATTCCCATATCGGTCAAGTCTGTATTTCATACCTATCCTCTTTGCGACCTCCTTAATATACATAATTTACTGCCGCTGAAACAGATACGAGGCAATATATTCCATGCCGTTCTCTGCCGCAATCCCCGGATCATTTACGTTAAAACAAACATTTATATCATTTTCTTTTGCCGCAAGGGCAAAATGACAAAGGGCTATCCCCAAGTCTACCTTCTGCATATCACCTACTGCTTCACTGACAAATCCCTTTGCTCTCTTCAGATAAAAATGAACGCCGTTTTTATCTGCCAGAACACGCCATGGCTGCTTGTTGACCGCTGACGGAGCCAAGCGGACCATTTCCAGAATTTCTGCCAATCTGCCGGCTTTTTCCTTCGTCAATGGTACATCAAATGTGCCGTCAAAGAAAATCGTTTCAAACGAATTCCTGCTGTCCGCCCTGATGGCTTTCCGCATTATATTCTCACGGACAGACCTTTTCCCTGCCGGGTATCCCAAGGGGCTTATGCAGGGCATCCTTTCATTCTGTTCCAATGCCATCGCACGCTCAAAAGCGGCGCGATCCATCGTGCCTCCAATCCAGACTGTACCAATCCCAATGGACTGCGCGTATAGCACAAACATCTCAAAGGAATAGCCGAAAGCCTCCTCCATATGCGGCATATGAGGAACCTTTGCCCCCACATAGAGGTCTGTGCCGCTGACAACGGGACATGAAAGCGCATGCTCTTTACTATCCAGAAATTTGAAACTGACAGGTATCCCATATGGATTTTCTATCTTTTCCATAAACAAAGCTAACTTCTTCCGGTCATCCTCATTGATTTCCCTACCATCAAATGTCCGGACACTTCTCCTGCTGTGAACCAGTTCTGTAATGTTTTCCATTATTCTCTCCTTCTGCTGTGTTCCACACAATTGCTCCAAATTATTTACCGGCACTTTCCGCCAGAAGCGCCTCCACAGTCTCCCTCCGCTCAAAGAGGACGCAGCCGCCGCTGTGTTCTTCCATCAGAACATTCTGTTCCCGCAACGCCGTAAACAACGGGGACTCCAGTGCTTTCCGCAGAGAGGTATTCTTCACGTTTGTGTCCGAATATGGTGAAAAAGGACACGGCTCGGCTCCGCCATGTGAATTGATGTGGAAAAATCCTCTGCCTGCCGCGATACAGCCGCCGGAGCTTTTTTCATCACCCGGAAAAGATACAAATACCATCTCCGAATATTCCTCACGCAGCCGCCCGATTCCATCTTTTAAAAACTTCCTTTCTTCCTCTCCAGGCGCCAGTTCTTTGCTTTCTTCCGTAACAGGTACGAATTCAACATAAACCACCAGTTTGCACCCTCGCTGTGCAAGACTGCCTATAAAAGCATCGGAAACGACCTCTTTCACATTCTCCGTCGTTACTGTGACAGACGCCCCAAACAACAGACCTTTTTCATAAATACTATCCATAGCCCCGATCAGTTTGTCATAAATTCCCTTCCCACGGCGCATATCTGTTTCTTCTTTTCCACCCTCTATACTCATAACAGGAATCAGGTTGCGGCATTTGTCAAAAAGCTTCAGGTACTTTTCATCTATATAAGTTCCATTCGTAAATATCGGAAAGATAATATTCTGCATTTTGCCTGCTGCTTCTATAATATCCCGCCGAAGCAGCGGTTCGCCGCCTGCAAGCAGAATATAGCTTACCCCGATTTCATCAGCCTCTTTGAAAATAGAGAGCCATTCCTCACTGGTAAGCTGGCTTACCGGTTCCGAATCCTGCGTTGCATGATTGCATCTGGAATAACACCCGGCACAATGCAGGTTACAGCTGCTTGTAATGCTCGCAATCAGAAAAGGCGGAATATGTAATCCGTTTTTTTCTTCCTCTGCCCTAATTTTAGCGGCTTTTCTGCTGGATGCAGCAAATTTGACCATGAATGCACTTTCACGGGGATCTTTTAACGTTGCTCTCAAAGAATCGGCCACGATTCTTTCCACCCCCTGCGTCATATATTTCTGGATATCAAAATTTTCTTCCATACCAGGACCCCCTATGCTTTCGCGCAATGCAAGTTTTCCTTCATGTCATAATATCCCATTAACACAATCCAGACATAAGCGCATGTTTTTGGTATCATAAGCATTCCAATCACAGGAACTGCGTCCGCAAAAAGCACTACCGGAATATAAAATCCGAAGCTTAACACAATCGCCAGCCACATAAAACGCAATGCCCTATCGTTTGTTTCGTGCGTCTTTTTGTAAAAGAGAACAATGATAAGCAGCCCAAGCAATAAAAACGGAATATTCCTGTATATCCCCCATGACAGAGGTGCATCTGCGGATGTCCATTCATTTTGCGGAAACAGGCACAGAACAATTCTTGCAGCCGCCAACAGGCAGATACAGACAGTCAAGCCGTTCTGTTCCTTTACACCATAACGGATTCGCCATATATAATACAGCAGCACATAAAATAAAGTCATGGTAACGGAAGTAATCAACTTGCCAATGCCAAGCGCCGCAGTAAAATTTTCCAGACCTGTTGTACATAATGCATAGGCACGTGGAATAAGATGGAATGCATCGCCACTGCCGAGAGTTACCGCCATCAGCCCAAACCAAAAATACTGCTTTTCCTTCCTGCCTTTGACCATCATCCTGATTCCGATGGTAATAACCAAAACTAAATACACAACGTCAAACAATGTTTCCATAATTGCCCGCATAATCATTTCCCTTTCTCTTTACAATTTCTTTTCCGTGTCAGGATAGCCCGTCAAGCAGTTTATACAGAAGCTGATATAACTGCTGCGCTTCCTGCGGCTCCACATTCACACAGGCTGCCAGGCTCGCAGGTATCTGCACAGCCTGTTCCTTCAAGTCCTCGCCCTCCTGTGTAATGGAAACAATCAGATTTCGTTCATCTGCTTTAGAACGTTTCCGTACCACATAATTTTTTTCCTCCAGCTTTTTCAGCACAGGCGTAAGCGTGCCGGAATCCAAATAAAGGCATTTCCCGAGCTCCTTGACTGTTACCTCCTTTTTCTCCCACATTACCATCATTGCGATATACTGGGTATATGTCAGGTCAAGCTTGTCAAGATACGGTTTATATCTCCTTATCACTTCTTTGGAACAGGCATAGAGCGGAAAACATAACTGGTTTTCAAGTTTTAAGCTTTCGTATTTGTTGTTCGGCATATTATCGTAACTCCCTTATATTGCCCAAAATTAAATTGCGCACAACCTTATTTTGATTGTACGCAATTCATCTTGATGTGTCAACTATATTTTCCATTTTTTAACTGATACACTACTTCCTCACCTACCGCCGCTCTAATTGCATAAACGGAATCTCCTCCAATTCGGTCTCCCGAAAAGAATATTTGATACGGACACCGTCTTTGGCATTTCTCTCCAGTACCACATAGATCATTTCCTCCCCGTTGGGAAACGGCGGCATGGAAAAAGAAATCTGTGTATTCTCGGATTGTTTTGGCACTTCCACCTCATTTGAAATAATATTCCATACTATCACGTCAAGACCGGCTTCTTGCCCCAAATATGTTCTTGCTTCAAGCCTGATATACAGATCTTCCGCCTCTTCTATATGCAGTTCAATTACCTGACGCCTGTAAGAACCTTCTCCGTTTTCGTCGTACATATATTCATCAACAAAATAATCGCCTTCCCATGGTATCTTCCGGGCACATATCATGCCCAGACAAAAGAGAAGTAAAATAACAGCCGCAAGAGCAGAAAAAATACCATACATTTTCAACTTATTCTTTTTCAAGATTGTTTATCCTCCTATAATGTCAAGCCCTTTTTGTTGATTTTTCAAGCTTAACTACCCAGCAGAATATACATCAAAACAAGGAGCGCTAAAAAGAAAATATTTCCGGTCGTGAAAAGCAGAATATATTTACTTTTGCGTTCATTTGCCTCCTTTGCCACATACTTGTAAGAAATCAAACTCGCCATGGATGCAATCAGAGTCCCCAGTCCGCCCAGATTTGTACCGATAATAAGCCCTGCAAAATTTTCCGTAAAACCCGATAAAAGCAACGCTGCCGGTACATTGCTGATCACCTGGCTCACAACAACAGCCGTGTAAACCTCCCTGCCGGCAATCATACCCTGCAGGAAATCCCGAAAAGCCGGAATCCGCCCTACATTTCCGATAAAAATGAAAAAACATATAAACGTAAAGAGCAGGGAATAATCTACTTTTACAAATACCTGCCTGTCAACTGCAAATACCATGATGAGCACTGCAAAAAAAGCAGCCTGCCACGGCAATATGCGCCCTACTGTCAGCAGGCACAGCAAAAACAGCATAAGGTAAACTACAAGCTGACAAACCGCTTTTTTTCCTTGCAAAAGACCTTGCTGCGCCGTTGCTTCGCTCAACTTCGGAATCTGCGGACACACCCTGCCCTGTATCACGCTCCAAACCACCAGCAGCACCAGCGACAGAAGCGTATAGGGCAACATCAGCATAAGGAACTCATAGATAGAAAGCCCTGCCTTCCCATAAAGATACAGGTTCTGCGGATTCCCCAACGGTGTCAGCATGCTCCCAAGATTCGCCGCAATTGTCTGCAGCACCACAACCGGCAGGAGCAGCCTGTCTTTCTGTCCGTCCCCAAGCATGTTCAAGACAATAAAGGTAAATGGTACAAAAGTTATGAGTGCGACATCATTCGTAATAAACATACTGGAGAAAAAGCACAGCAGGACCAACGTCAAAACCAGGCTATGTCCGCTTTTTACATGGCCTAAAAGTTTCTTTGCGACCCGGTCAAACACCCCGATCTTTTGTAGTCCCGCCATAACACTCATCAGGCAAAACAGAATTGCCAGAGTCCTAAAGTCAATATATTCCCAATAGTTTCTGTCCGGCGGCACAATAAACATTGACGCCGCTGCCAGTATGAATGAGACGCACAATACAGTTTCTTTCTTGAAAAATGCAAATATCCTATTCATCATCTTAAACCTTTCTGCGTCAACATTGTACCACAGCATATGCTGTATATCAAGAATCCCCATTTCCTGCCAGAAAACAGATATCTTTCTTCATTTTAATATTTCTTTGAGTTCTGATAACAAAAGTTCAGCAGCCGGTGTAAATACCTGATATTTTTTCCAGATCACATACATTTTTGTACAAAGAGCCGGGATGATCTGGCGAAAACACAGATCGCTTTCTTCTGATATTTCAATCAATTTATCAAAAGTGAGTACCACCCCCAACCCCTCTCTTGCAAATACAGCAGCATTACCTGACAGATTAAAAGTAGCCATAACATTCAGTTTGTCAATATGTTCCCCGCACCATCTCGGCAGATCGACTTTCGCAGACTGTTCCGAACAAAAAACAGGATATGGAAGAATATCGCTGACTTCAAGAGCAGATTTTTCAGCCAAAGGGCAATCCTTTCGCATCAGAACTCCCCAGGTATCATGCCCGGGAACTTCAAGATAATTGTACTTTGACAAGTCCGGTGGTTCCACAATGAATGCAAAGTCTAAAAGCCCGCGGTCAAGGCGCTCCACAGCCAGCTCAGTATCACCACTGGTAATGTGATAATGGATGCACGCATATTTCTCCTTTAACCGACTGACTGCCTGAGCAAGATACTTGATAAGATGAGATTCGGCACAGCCAATATAAACATCTCCCCCTGTGATTTCATCTAATGCTTTAAACTCATTTTCGATCTTATCTGCCATAGCAAGAAGGTCTTCTGCCCTCTTTCTGAGCAGCATTCCCTCATCTGTCAGGCTGACACTGGTACTGCCGCGCCTGAACAATTTTTTCCCAAGTTCCTGTTCCAGTTCCTTCATCTGTTTGGAAAGGGTGGGCTGTGTAACATGAAGCCGTTCAGCGGCTCTTGTCATATTCCCTTCCCGTGCGATTTCCAAAAAATATCTTAAAACCCGTATTTCCATAAATAGTCCCTTCGCTTTAGGCAATCCTCATTTTCAGCAATTCCCTAATATTTATTACCATTACCATTTATTGTACACAGTAATTGATATTCCTGTCAAGAATATCAAGATATGAATTATGTGTATTAGACATATCAATGCGGCATGGGTATAATAAAATCAAGAGGTGCAAAATGATGAAACAATTATTATGCGGACTATTTATTGCAGCTATGTTATTTTCTCTCGTTTCCTGTGGAAACAGGAGCAGCGAACCATCGGAAACGGGTAGTAATGGCACATCGGAAACAAGCAATGGCATAGCAGTAACGGCTCAAACAGAAGAAACAGACAAAGCGAAAGAAACGGAAATGCAGGGAGGTGAGCAAATCATAGAAAGCGGAGAGTTTAATTTTGAAACGAAAACAGTCATGTTAAGCAGCGGATATGAAATGCCGCTTACGGGACTTGGCACATACAGCCTGGATTACGATACCTGCATATCTTCTGTAACGACCTTTCTGGACAATGGAGGCAGGCTGATTGATACGGCATACATGTATCACAATGAAGATGCGGTGGGCGCTGCAATTAGGGCTTCAGACGTGCCGAGGGAAGAAATATTTGTAACTACAAAGCTGTACCCGAACCAATACGGCGATGCGGCGAATGCGATTGATGATGCACTGGAAAAAATGGGGCTGGAATATATCGATCTCATGCTCCTGCATCATCCGGGGACAGATGATGTAAAAGCATACCATGCGATGGAACAGGCCGTGGCAGATGGTAAAATCCGTTCTATCGGATTATCCAACTGGTATATCGAGGAATTGGAGACATTTTTACCACAGGTAACAATCATGCCTGCCGTTGTACAGAATGAAATCCATCCCTATTATCAGGAGATAGACGTTGTCCCGTATATTCAGGAATCAGGAATTGTCGTAGAGGGCTGGTATCCCTTTGGCGGACGTGGATATACAAAAGAACTTCTGGGAGATGAAACCATATCCGCAATTGCCGATGCACATGGTGTGACCAACGCCCAGGTGATCCTGCGGTGGAATCTGCAAAGAGGCGTGGTGGTCATCCCGGGTTCAAGTGATCCCGATCATATTGCGGAGAATCTTGACATCTTCGGTTTTGAACTGACAGAAGACGAAATGGAACAGATGAAAAGCCTGAACCGTGATGAAAAGCATGACTGGTACTGAATATCAGGCACGATTTAAAAATGATTTCATAATAAAATAAATTCATCTTAAGGAGAAGAAAATCATGGAAGAAAAATTAGTTTTAACAACAGAATGGGATAAAACTTTTCCCAAAAGCGACAAGGTAAACCACAGCAAGATAGCATTCCATAACAAATACGGAATCACATTGGCGGGTGACATGTATGTCCCGAAGAACGCAGATGGAAAACTCCCTGCTATAGCGGTATGCGGTCCTTTCGGCGCCGTGAAGGAGCAGGCCGCCGGACTGTATGCTCAGACAATGGCAGAGAGAGGTTTTCTTACGGTTGCCTTTGACCCCTCCTTTACAGGGGAAAGCGGCGGGCAGCCCCGCTATATGGCATCCCCCGACATTAACACGGAAGATTTCATGGCGGCGGTAGATTTCCTTTCCCTGCAGGACAATGTTGACCCCGAAAAGATCGGCATCATCGGTATCTGCGGCTGGGGCGGTATGGCAATCAATGCGGCGGCACTCGATACCCGTATTAAGGCTACGGTTTCCTCCACCATGTATGATATGGCAAGAGTGAACGCAAAAGGTTATTTTGATTCCGAGGACAGCGAAGAAGCACGCTATGAGAAACGCAAGGCCATGAATGCGCAGAGAATTACAGATTACAGGAACGGCTCCTATGCACTTGGCGGCGGTGTGGTCGATCCGCTTCCGGAAGATGCACCATTCTTTGTAAAGGACTATTATGACTATTATAAGACGGAGCGCGGCTATCATTCCCGTTCCCTCAATTCCAACGGAGGCTGGAATGTGATCGGCTGCCAGTCCTTTATGAATATGCCTATCCTCCAGTATGCAGGCGAAATCCGTAATGCTGTGCTGATCATTCACGGTGAAAAGGCACACTCCTGCTATTTCAGCAAAGATGCATATCAACTTTTGAAAGGGGATAATAAAGAACTTATGATTATCCCAAATGCTGTTCATACAGATTTATACGATCGGACAGATGTGATTCCTTTTGATAAGATAACGGAATTCTTTGCGGAAAATCTGAAATAACAGACTGGCTTCAGCAAACCATCTGGTAAATGTGATTGATGTCTGCAAAAAGGAAATTAAGGGATGCCTTGCATGTGAATACTGTCATACCAAGGGACATGGTGCCTGTGCACAGAAGGATGATATGCAGGAAGTGTACACTTTACTGCAAGAAACGGATATGCTGGTAATTGCCTCCCCAATTTATTACCATGGTATTTCAGGGCAGCTCAAATGCGTAATTGACCGGTTTTATTCCGCCGCGTATCCGGGCAAGCCGTCTCGGCTGAAAAAAATTGCAATGATTTTAAGTTCCGGTGATGCCGATATGTATGATGGCGCAATGTTTTCTTTTGAAGGAGATTTTCTTGGTTATCTGGGGCTTGAGAATATGGGGGTTTTTACTGCCCATGGCAGCGAAAACGGTTCCATAAAGAAACTTGATGAATTAAGAAAATTTGGAGCATCTTTAAAATGATGATCAAAAAGCCCGTAAACACGAATGTTTACGGGCTTTACTCCCCGAGTAGGGCTCGAACCTACAACCCCGCGGTTAACAGCCGCGTGCTCTACCATTGATTGATATACAACCGTAAAATTCAAAGTAGCGGTTGCTTAACATAAGTTCAAGTCATGATACAATATATTTTCCTCCAGTCCATTGTCGGCAGAGTGTAAAAGTGTGTCCAAAAACTCATTGGCATTTCATTCAGTACAGAATTGGCTGTAAGTCATGTTGAGTTCCACGGATATCTTGTAATCCCTGCCTATCTCAACACGTTTGAGCAGCTGATATGTTATTATTTTCTTCTGCTCCAGCGTTACCGGGTAAAATTCCTCTGCCCATGACTTAAACTGTTTATAGGCCGGCGTGACCATTTCGATCCCCTGCTTTTTCTGTGTTTCTTCCTCTTTTAGCCTTTCCAACTGTATTTCTGATTCCTCAGTCTTCTTTTTAACGGTCTGGAGAACCTGTGTCAGATCCTCCGGCAAATAAAAGCTGTCCTCGGTTAAGGATTTCCCCTTAAACACCTGAATATGCAGCAAAACCGGCATCAATCGGCAGTACCACACCTGTTATTGCGCTTGCCGCCCTTTCATCGCACAGGAAAAAAACGCCGCCTAAAAGCTCTTCACTGTCTACAAACCGTCCCATGGGAGTTCCGCTTAAAATCTTTTTGGAACGGGCAGTCGGGGTCCCGTCTTCGTTAAATAATAAAGCCCTGTTTTGATTTGACACCAAAAAACCAGGTGCAATGGCATTACAACGGATACCCGTTCCCGCAAAATGTGTTGCCAGCCATTGTGTAAAATTGGAAACACCTGCCTTGGCTGCCGAGTATGCCGGGATCTTAGTAAGCGGGATATAGGAATTCATGGAAGAAATGTTCAAAATAGAGCCTGCTCCTTTCTCCGCCATATCCTTCGCAAATACCTGAGTCGGGAGCAGTGTTCCCTGGAAATTCAACCGAAATACAAAGTCCACACCATCTGCATCCAGATCAAAGAAGGTCCTCTGTCCCTCCGCCGCTTCATGATGATACTCATTGTCTGTCGTGGCTCTGGGATTATTCCCGCCTGCACCGTTCACCAGAATGTCACATGGTCCCAGTTCTTCCAAAATCCTGGCATGTACTTCTTCCAACGCTTCGTGCTCCAGCACATTTGCCTTATAACCTTTGCAGATATATCCTTCTGCCTTACACTCATCAGCAAGTTTTTTTACAGCCTCCTCATTCAGATCCAGTGCTGCCACTTTTGCTCCTGCCTGTGCAAAAGCTCTCGCCATGGTTCCGCAGAGCACGCCGCCTGCACCTGTGATTACAACTACTTTCCCCGAAAAATTAATATTCAGTGGTAAATTCATTCCTTTTTTCTCCTTATTTTCCAATATTGCCTTCTGTTTTTTCCAGCATATCCCAGCATCCCCATAGATACATTATCCCAAGGGCACGGTCATAAAGTCCATAGCCGGGGCGGCACTGTTCCCCCCAGATATGACGCCCATGGTCCGGACGCACATAGCCTGTATAACCGCAGTCATGATATGCTTTCATAATATCCAGGATCCCCGTATCCCCGTCACAGTCACGGTGGGAAGTCTCTGTAAAATCTCCGTTCGGATAGTGCCGGACATTCCGTATATGGGCAAATGCGATCCGGTCACAATAAGTACGGACAATGTCTGCAACATTGTTCTCCGGGTTTGCTCCCAGGGAACCGGAACATAAACAGAGGCAATTGTATTCATCATCTACCATATTTAAAAAACGACCAATGGATTCCTTGTCACACAACAGACGGGGAAGTCCAAAGATATCCCATGGCGGGTCATCCTGATGGATCGCCATCTTGATCCCGGTCTCGTGACAGGTTGGCATGATCGCCTCAAGGAAATACTTCAGGTTTTCCCATAGCTTTTCTTTTGTGACCGGACGGTACGCCTCAAACAGTTCATCCAGCTTCGCCATCCTCTCCGGCTCCCAGCCCGGAAAAGTCATTCCATGCAGGTTATTGAGGATATAGTCCGCCATTTCCCTGTAATCTTCCTGTATACGGTTCTTCTCGTAAAACAAAGCAGTAGAGCCGTCCTCCAGGGGATGAAACAGATCTGTCCTTGTCCAATCGAAAATCGGCATGAAATTATAAGTCACTACTTTCACTCCGAATTTCGCAAGGTTGCGAAGGGTAGTCTTGTAATTTTCAATATATCCGTCACGGGTGGGCAGACCGATTTTAATGTCATCATGTACGTTAACGCTCTCAACCACATCCATGTGGAATCCCGCCCCTTCGATCTGACGACGCACTTCTTCAATCTCGTCCATTTCCCATACTTCGCCGGGCTGTTTGTCATGTAACGCCCAAACCAGACCGGATACTCCCGGAATCTGCCTGATCATATCCGGAGTAATACTGTCATTTCCTTCACCATACCACCGAAATGTCATCTGCATAAATTTGTCTGCTCCTTCTCTCTTTTTATATTCCATACCTTTCCTGATCTGTATAAGTTCTGACGCATCTATGAGCTACATTATAGCAGTCATGCCCAACATCATAAAATGTAGATGCTCATATGTTAAGTGAACATTCATAATTATACTCACCTGCCTGTGCATTGCAAATCCTACCATTTGGCAACACGATCTCTGCGGGTACAGGCGTGAATACCTGCAGTTTAGCTATACTTTCATTTATCTGCCATGCTACCTTGATCTCCCCCGCATTACAAAGATAACTGCCTTCCACGCTTCCTAAGCGCTCATCAACTATTGGGGCTATACGCACCTTAGCAAAACCGGGCTCTATGGGTTGGATACCCAATATATACCGGTAATAGAACTCCCCAACGCTGCCGAAGGAATAATGATTAAAAGAGACCATGTTGCTGCCATTCTGATCATCCTCGTTCACAGTACCATCCGGGCGCAGGGCATCCCACCGCTCCCATGTAGTGGTAGCGCCACGTTCTACCTGATACATCCATCCCGGACAATCCGGCTGTAGCAACAAATCATAAGCCAACTTCCTCTCTCCATGATCAGCCAGCAACGGCAGCAGATGCTGGGTTGCGAAAAAGCCTGTCTGCATACCTTCATTTTTTATTTTTTCCACCAGCTTAGCAAAAACTTTGTCCCACAGCTCACCCTGGGGAATCACAAACTGAAGAGCCATTACATAAGCGCCGTGGTAATCGTCCTTCATAGTGCCATCCTCTTCCACAAAGGCTTTCAGATAAGCTGCTCTCGTCTTTTCCAATTGCCGCTCATAGCGGACCGATTCATCCGCTTCCCCCATAAGATCAGCAGCCCATGCCATGATGCGCAGATCGTTGACAATGAACGCATTGCTTACCGGTCCATTGTGCATAGCCATATAAGCGGTATCTTTACCTAACGTCAGCCAATCACCCAGACTTGGACAGAGCCATAGGTCTGTTTCTCCCATATGACGAATCTCACACTCTACAAAATCTTTCATACTTTGATACTGGGAACGCAGCGGTACATCTGTTCCGTACTGCCAATACAGCATTTCCGGCACAATCGTGTCACAGTTCCCCCAGCCCAGCATGGTGATAAACCCGACTCCCGCCGGTCCGAGCGTAGGAATCGTAGGTGCCACATACCTTTCCGTATTATCCATCTGCGAGTAACGAATATCTTTGAGAAACTTGTTCCAAAAAGTCAATGTGTTATAGTTATATGCTCCTGTACGGGCAAAAACATGACCATCACCGGTATAACCCTGACGTTCATCACGCTGTGGGCAGTCAGTTGGTATCTCAAGGTAATTGGAGCGCTGACCCCAGACCTGATTGTTATACAACTGCTCTACCTGCTTATTGGCACAAGTGAAAAAGCCGGTGCGTTCCATTTCACTATGTACAACATAGGCAGTAAGCAAACCTTCCGTATAAGGCACACCGGAAAGCTCTGCATAACGAAAACCCATAAAAGTAAATCGTGGGCGATATTTCTTAGTTTCAGTTCCTTTGTGGTAAATAAGTTCTGCTTTTGCCTGACGCAGATTATTTGTATACAGGCTCCCATCAGCGTTCAGAATCTCACCATGACGCAGTTTCAGTGCTGAACCCTGCATCTTTGTGGGATCAATTTCAATGATACCTGCAAAATTCTGGCCGAAATCCAAAATTGTCACATCACCTTGTGTTACAGCGGTCTTTACCGGCATTTCCTCCTGCACTTTCACATAAATATCGCTCTCTTCCAGCACCTCCGGCAATGGGCCGGTGTACTTGACAGGCTGAATGATTAAATCTGCGGAAGGGTGTGGTGCCCCATCCGCAAAATAGATTTCACCATCGTATTCACCGGCATAGTCATAGGAGCTTTGCACTTCATGGACATTTGCGTCGCCAGAAGAGTATGTTTTCACAGTGCCATCAGCTTCTTCCACTTCAAGCAGCCATGCCACAGCAGGAGCAGGACCATAAATCTGTATTTTGTTATCACAAGTAAAGCGCCCACAATACCAGCCCTGCCCTAAATAGACACGCAAGACAGCATGGGAAGAGAGCATATCAGTCACATCATAAACCTGTACATGCAGATTCCGCGGATAATAAGTATAACCCGGAGCCAGAAAGACATCTCCCACCTTTCTGCCGTTCAGCTCCGCTTCATACACACCGAGAGCAGTAATAGTAAGGGTGGCTTTTGTCACATCCTCCACATCAACAGGCTGTTCAAATACTTCGACTGTCCCCTCTTTGTAAGGCCGGTCAACGGTAATAAAATGATTTTTCAAATCAGCAAATGCCATAATGCAACCTCCTTATTAACCGCAAAATTTAAAATCTCTGGTTCAGCCACTGAGCAGAAAGCTCCAGACTTTTCACCGGGGATTTGTCAATCCAATTGCGATGGCTTTCCAAAATAACTGCATCTATCCCATTCTCTTTTGCCTGAACTGCTAATCTCTCAAGCGGCATATTTCCTGTACCAAGCTCCATACTGTCTGTTTTAAGAATGGGGGTCATGGCCGGTCCTGTCAAACGACTTCCTCTGTCATTGATATGCCAAAGTTTCATACGGGTTCCCAGCGCCTGCATCCAGGACAACGCATCCCCGCCACCTTCCGTAAACCAATAGCTGTCAAACTCAAAATTGACATATTCAGGATTTGTCTCTGCCATCAATACTTCATAAGCGGTCCGGTTACCATTTACTTTCCGCAACTCACAGTTATGGTTATGATACAGCAGGCGGACACCGCCGGATATCAACACCTCCCCGGCCTTATTCAACCGATTGGCCAGATCCCGCACTGCAGCCTCATCCCCATAATCAAAACGGTACATGCCTGTGATGACAATGGTATCCGTACCATAACTTTTCGCTTCCTCTATAATGGCTGCAGGGTCACGTTCTACGCTGCCCAAATCCTGATGCAGGCTTACCACCTGCAAATCCGCCTGCCGTACAAGGGCATGCCAGTCCAGATTTCCCCCTTTTCCTACAGGCATTCCGGCTGCTTTGGTCATCATCCGCACCAAGAGACCGGTGGGATGTATCATAAATCCGCACAGTTCAATACCGCCGTACCCGGCTTCCTTTATCTTCTGCAGCACATCCCTTGCCTGGGCTTCGTTGTTCATCGCAGAGCCCAGCATAAACTGCTGAACGGCTTTAATGGTCATGGCGTTTCCTCCTTCATTGTTCTTTGCCCTTTATAATTCTATCACAGTACCGTGGGTAATTCCATTCTCGTTGAAGCTGTCCACCCGAACAAAATATTTTTGCCCCTTGATGAGGGTGGACAAAATGACTTCGTTCCCGCCGTACACCTGCCAGCTATGGTACAACTTGTCAGGGGCGATGCCGTACAACACGTTACATCCCTGTGCGCCGGAAATGGGCTCCCATGACACCCTTGCATCCAAATCATCCAGCCTGACAGCAGAGGCCATGGCTAGCGCGGGTTTTTCTCCGTTCCCATTGCCAAACACCCGCAGACCACTGATCCGCAGAGGCTGGCTGTAGGGCAGTGCGCACCCAGTCACCCGGACATATCGGGCAGACACGCCATCGGGGTACTCGTAATATCCATTGACACACTCCCTGGACACCTGCTCCAGCATGCGCCAGCTATCGTTGTCATTACTGACCTCCACAATATAATGAGAAATTTGCGGCTCCAACTCGATATGCCGGGTTTTTCGGGCATCCCCATAACTGTCCGCCGGGAATTCCACCACTACGTTTTCATCTGCTAAATTTACCTGAATGGCCCGGATATCACTGGGCTTACCAAGATCGACACACAACCATTCGCCTTCACTCGCGGAGGCGGCGCTCCACCAAGTGCGGATATTCTCGTCTACCGCGTTCTCCGCACTGCTGCCCGAAGCAGTGGAGGAGACCGTCACTGGCTTTTTATAGCTGAGCAGCATCCACTCCGGCTCCAGAGCGGCGGCGTCAAACTTCCCCTTTGGGATTTTAAAGGGATAGTCGGCAAAGTTCTGGTTGCAGAACAGTACACCGTCTTTGTCGAACCCGGCGGGGAACACCCCTATCCTACGCTCAAAATCATGATTGACACTGATGCGCATGGTGGAGGCATGCCAATAGTTGCCGTACTGATCCGCGATTGTGCTGCCGTGGCCGGCTCCAGTGATGAAACCACCTGGCTTAGAGGAAAAAGGATTTACTGTTTGCAGGGTGAAAGGTCCCAGCGGGTGATCACCCACATACACACCATCGGCGTAGGTATTGTACTGGGTTCCGGGGCAGGCATACTGGAGATAATACCGTCCCTGGTACTTGGTCATGAATGCCCCCTCGATGTACGGTCTCCCGGCAGAGAGGAACATCCTGGTCATGGCCTCAGCAGAGTAATTACCCATCTGCTCCATTCCGGCGGGAAATTCAATCTTCCGGGTAAGGGGGTTGAACAGGGACTTAAGCTGCTGATACACCACACTGTGCTCAATATCCACCACTCCATTGTCGCCAGGGCGCTCATATCCAAGTTTCTCCTCATGACCGAAAATCAACTCCTGCTTTTCGCCGATGGGCGTCATGGTACCCGGATCCAGTTCAATACCGTAGATGGGACTGGTGTTGGTGCAGCCCCAGTAGAGATACACACGCCCATCGTCGTCGCAGAAAATATCCGGGTCCCAAAAGTCAAAGGGGGCTGAGACTTCGGTGAATTCTTCCGTCAGCGGGTCAGCGGTGCACAGGATGGGGCAGTTTTCATCCCGACGGCTGGCGCAGAAATAGAGATAATCCCCCACCTGCCGCACATCCGGTGCATAATCATAGATGAGCAGATCCGGCGCGGCGTGGAAGGTCCAGTTAATCATATCCTCGCTGTGCCAGAATCCGGCAGACATGGACACGAATAGATAATAGCGGCCCTTGAAATGTACCAGGGTGGGATCAGCCCCCTCTCGGAAACCGCACCCCTGGGAACCTTCCTTCATATGCTGGTACCGGTAAGCCAGATCAAGGGGATTG
This sequence comes from Lachnospiraceae bacterium, assembly GCA_029053015.1. Classification (GTDB taxonomy): domain Bacteria; phylum Bacillota; class Clostridia; order Lachnospirales; family Lachnospiraceae; genus Acetatifactor. Next base: position 9,239 of record JAIDHX010000008.1, on the reverse strand, counting down.
CAATAGGTCTGTTTCATATTCAACTCTCCTTTACGCTTTTTTGATGCCCTGCAGCACCCTGTTGAGCTGTTGTATGCTCTCAGTATCCGCTCCGCTCTGTTTCAGCAGGCTGGCCAACGTCATGCGGGCCATCATCCGCATCAGGCCCGGGTTGTCCTTCACGGCAGTGGCTACGTCCCCTCCATGGCTGGCCGCACCTTTTGCCATCATTTGATTGATGATGGGGCCTGCCTGAGGGTGAGCCTGAAGATCGCCCAATTTATCATTAATGGAGAAACAGGAGGGATCGTTGTCTCCTTGGTCAAACCAGTTGACCACAGTTGTACGCCCGGGCAGCGTATAATCAGGATTGGGGACATCCACCTTCCGAACCGGCATGACCGCACAGGAGGAACCTGACCGGGCCTCAATGGAATGCTCGCCGGTGATGGGCACCTGGAAGCGAAATACATTTTTGCCTGTCTGGCTCTCCACCAGCCTTCCATCCACATATAGACTAACCTCACTCTGGTTGGAGTAAACCTTGATCTCCGTCACATCCTCCGCTCTGTCCACATACCGGCTTCCGCACAAGTGCACAAAGGGTTCTGTCTTGTTCCAAGCTGCTTTATACAAATAGAAAGGATCCTTTTTCAAGGCACGGTCAAAAGTCACCAGCCCCTTCTGGTTCTGACCATTCTTGCCCCCCTCATCCCGGCCGTCTGCACCGAAATCAAACAGGTTCCAGACATGGGTAGCCCACAGCCATGGACGGGCTTCGATCATGTTCAGCATATGCTCATGATAAATACACTGGTAACTTTCGGTATAATCACCCTTCTCAGGATTTGGACTCTGGTAAGCGGGGTTTGCGTCCGCCCCGTATTCGGAAAAGCCAATTGCCCTGTCCGGATATTTCGCATGGTATTCATCAAAAAATTCATCATTCTGTTCCAGTTCGCCCAGATACCAGCCAAAATAGAGGTTATAGCTGTTCACATCGGGTATCTCCAGAATAGGGTTCTCAATCTCCAACATGAACACATCCGCCATAGTGGTGGGACGAGTAGGATCCAGTTTATGGCACAGATCATTAAGGGCTCGATGGTTCTCCAGCAGTTCTTCATTCACCGTACTGGCCGCAGTAATCTCGTTAGAAAGTCCCCAGACAGCAATACTTGGGTGGTTGTAATTCTGTACGATCAGCTCTTCCATCTGGGAAAGTGTATTGGCACGGCCTCCGGACATATGCATGGTGATATAGGGAATCTCCGCCCAAACAATGATTCCGTTCTCATCACAGAGGTCATAGAATTCCTGTGCATGCTGGTAATGTGCCAGCCGCAGGGTGTTGGCGCCAAGTTCACGGATAATGTCCATATCCTCTTTATGCATCTCAAATGTCAGTGCATTGCCGACACCCTGCCTGTCCTGATGGCGTGAAACACCGCGCAGCGGATAAGATCTTCCATTTAGAATGAATCCCTGTTCGGGATCAATTACATATTTACGACAGCCAAAACGAGTAGATATTTCATCACCACTTGAGAGAACAGCGCCAGCGTTATAAAGATAAGGATCCTCTACGCCTTCCCACAAATGTACATCCGCAATTGTGAAAACAGCCTGGGCAAGACCATTTATGACCGGAACTGTTTGAACATCGCCAGCCACAGTAAAATCAACTGTTTGAGTATCAGCATTTTCACCCCGTACCCATGCTTCCACAGTGACAGTGGCAATCCGGGTATCTAAATCAACAGCGGGAGTTACCTTGATACCAGGTGTTCCACAGTAGCCCAATTCAAAGTGCGCAGCCGGAACAATGACCAGCTCCACATCACGATACAGACCTCCATAGAAGGTGAAATCTGCTTTCTGCGGATATACAATATCGTTATTACTGTTGTCCACTGAGATACACAGCACATTATTCTCATTCAGATGATCTGTCAGATCTACCCGAAAGGCAGAATAACCACCTTCATGTCTGTAAAGCTTTTCACCGTTCAAATATACCTCCGCAGTCATAGCCGCACCTTTACATTGCAGCCACGCCCGCTCGCCATTTTTAAGTTCTGGACAACCTAACTGGCGTACATACCAACAGGTTCCGCGGTAATAATCATTACCTCCATCCTGCCCGTCAACTGCGTTCCATGTATGAGGAAGGTTAATGGATTCGCCCTGACTTTCAGTAGGTTTTGATTTATAAAACTTCCAGCCCTCGTTTAATGAAAGAATTGTACGCATAGAAACCTCCTAATAGTGTAATCACTTTAAATATCTGATTTTACTTACCATTTGTTCAAAAATTAGTAGAGTTTATAATTTTAATACACAAAAAGTATCAACTTGTGGTATGATAGATCATATAAACCACGAAAGGTTGTGACGAAATATGGATGTTCTGCAAAACATGAGCCTTTTCAAAGAGTTAGTTCGCTGCGGCAGCGACATCTACACTTGGTGCTATGATACAAATGGGTATCTCCTGGAAAGCAACTGCCCTGAGCAAGAACTTCTCGCAACCGCTTTTTCTTTTCTGGGCTGCAAGGAGCGGATGCTGGACTATTGGCGGGAATCCGGCTATCCTGTTACCTTAGGCAGTGGACTTGGTCTGGTATGGGGTGCAGCATTTGAATATCAAAATGAAGAACCTTACCGGGCATGGGTCCTGGGACCATTTTTCTATACCGATGTGAGCATGAAAAGCATTGAGAATGGATTCCGCTCCTATCTGGGGTCAGAAGTAAGCATAGCATGGAAACGCCATTTTATCCAGACACTGTACCGGATACCCACCTTGCCCTATTTGGTATACAGCCGATATCTACTAATGCTGCACTACTGTCTCACCGGCCAATCCTTGGCAATCAGCGATTTAAAGACCGCAGCAGCACTCAGCAGCCCTAAACAAGTCCTTGTTCCGACAGAGCGCGACCGACATAAAGTCTGGGCTGCGGAGCAGACTTTGCTACAAATGGTCCGAAATGGCGATCTGGATTACAAGGCTGCATTGAATACATCACAAATGCTTTCTAACGGCGTTCCTTTGCAAAGCAAGGATCCTTTGCGGCAGAGCAAAACCACTGTCAACGTATTCTGCTCCATTGTCTGTCGGGCGGCAATCGAAGGCGGTCTTTCACCGGAGGAAGCATATGCTCTTGGTGATGCATACATTCAAAGTGTGGAAAACGCTGCCACCCTGGACGATCTGATGACCATTCCCATCAGCATGTATGATGACTTTATCCATCGTGTTCATAAGGTGCATGCCAATCCCAAACTAAGTATCCCTGTACAAAAATGTGTAGATTATATTGAAATGCATCTGCATGAGCGCATTCGCGCTGCCGACTTGGCTCTCATAGCCGGATATGGCGAATACTATCTGACCCAGAAATTCCGTGAGGAGACAGGGTATTCTTTTAGCGATTATGTAAAGTTCGCCAAAATCGAACGGGCTAAATTACTTCTGCAGAACACTGACCAATCCATACAGGAAATCGCTAACAGCCTGGGCTTTTCTACCAGAAGTCATTTCAGCCAGAGTTTTAAGCAGGTCACCGGAAAATCTCCAGCGGAATTTAAAACATCCGTCATGAAATAATAACTGATATTTATTATAAAGGTACCTGCCCGATGCATGAGGCAGGCACCTTTTTTATGTAAATGCAAGCATCCCATGCCGCTAAATATCTTCAGGAAACCCTCAGTGCTGCCTTCTTATCAGCAATACGCTTCTGCACATTGACCATCTCCTCCTTGGACAACGGACAAAACTTCATTGCAACCAGTGTGATAATCCAGCCAATGATAGGCAGGCCAAATTTTACAGCCATGGCAACCCAGAAGATACCGGGAGTGGAAGGATCCTCCGGTTGAGGCATGGTGGTGGTATAACCTACTATAGCCACTGCGCCGGTTGCAATGACAGCGCTGACAGAGGTGATGAGCTTATCAATCAGGCTGTAAGTACCGGTGACTACAGCAGGGATGTACTTACCGCTGCGGTCCAGCTCATAATCTATGGTGTCTGCCATGAAAGAGTTGACAGAAGTTGTAATACACATGTTAGAGCCATTCTGAACCAAAGTAAGCAGCACATAGACGATCATAGCCGGACTCATCATTACACCGATCTGTTTAGGATCAATAATTACAAAAAAGCCAAACGTCACAAAAGCAATGATCATGCTGACATAGGTCCAGGTAACAATACCTTTCTTACTGCCGTGCCTGCCGGCATACCGCGCGCCGAAGCCGGCAAAAAGGATAGAGGGAAGCATACTGATAACAGTAAGCATGGTGGCCAGCTGCATATTGCCGATGAGGATACCATTGATGAGGGTATTTATGACAGCCTGTGTTGTGGTCTGCTGAGCAATTTTATCAGAGGCATTGGCAGCAATGTAACACTGCAGGGGGCGGTTGTGGGCCAAAACATCCCACATATCTTTAAACTTCAATCGCTCCTGAGTCTTGGTGGTGCCTTTAAAATACTCGGGCTTATCAAACTCACTGATGCCGATACACACTAAAATAGTACCCACAGCGCCCATGGCGATACACACCCAGCAGGCAGCAGACAGAAAACCCTGATTGTACTCATTCCCGAACATGGGCAGCAGCACCATGGTGAGTACAATGTTAAGAACCATTGGCACCAGATAGTTGAATGCGGTGGTCCATACACCGATGGTGGGACGCTGCTTGGGGTCATTGGTCATAATGGCAGGCAGGGTCTGGGCTGTCATATTGGAGATAGTATAGCCAATCACATAGAGAATGTACGTGGCTGTAAACACAATAATACCAAAGCCCTTGCTGGACAGGAAGTTGAACATACACAGAAGAGCGATAGCCTCGATGAGAAAGCCACTAATCATCAGCACACGCAGCTTACCAAAGCGGGTCTCTACCCGATCATACACGAAAGCCAGCAGCGGATCCGTGATACCGTCCAGGATGCGGGAAAATGCTGCGATACTGCCCACCGTTATGGTGGCGATTCCGTAACCTATATTGCCACTGTAGGTAGCCAGGCCGATGAGGGAGTAGACACTCATACCCACCAATGCGTTGCAGGCTTGCAGGATGATTTGCCAAAGTTTTGCCTGACGATACTGGACACCATCAATTTCACTCTGGGTAGGTTTGTTCTTACTAGACATTACAATTTCCTCCTTTTTTATTCCGCATAACAGCGGTCACGTTTATGGTGTTTTGATTGTAACAGTCTTCCATACTCCACGCATTCTAAAATTATAAACAATGTTCGTTTTTTAATGAAATTTATAAATTCCATAATAACCTTATAAAAATTTGAACATAATTCTAAATTTTTGACCACACAAAACTCTCTGTATGCGTTACACTTTTTTCATCAGATCAAGCGCTATCCGGCGCAAAGCAAAAAAGCAGAAAGGAGCACTATCATGCAAAAATTCGCACCTGATTTTCTCGTAGGAGTCGCCACCGCCGCCCACCAGGTGGAGGGCAACAATACAAACAATGATTGCTGGGCACAGGAGCATATGCAGCATACCAGCTACGTGGAACCCAGTTTGGATGCTGTTGACCATTACCACCGCTATGCCGAAGATATCAAACTGATAGCCGATGCCGGACTCTCCGCCTACCGTTTTTCCATTGAGTGGGCGCGTATCGAACCCCAGGAAGGTATTTTCGATGCTGCTGCCACACAGCATTACAAAGACGTCATCACCTGTTGTAAAGCACATGGGCTGGAACCCATTGTCACCCTGCATCATTTCAGCAGTCCTAAGTGGCTGATCTCCAAAGGCGGATGGGAAGCCGAGACCACTCCTGCTGATTTTGCCCGCTACACGCGCTACATAATGGAGCAGTTGGGAAATGAGCTGCACTACGTCTGCACCATTAATGAAGCAAATATGGGCGTACAGGTAGCTGCTATCGCGAAGCGCTATATGCAGCAAATGATGGCTAAAATGGGGGCTGCCGGGAAATCAGATGGCAGCGTACAGATGGGCATGAACCTTGAAAAGATGATGGCTAACCAGCGTGGTGCAGCAGAAGAAAACCTGGCAGTGTTTGGCGTGGAAAATCCCCAATGCTTCACCAGCCCCCGCACAGAACGTGGTGATGAGCTGGTGATGGAGGCCCATAAGGCCGCCCGGGCAGTCATCCGTGAGATTTGCCCTCAGACAAAAGTGGGGCTGACACTCAGCCTGCATGATATCCAGGCTTTGCCCGGCGGTGAAGAAAGCGCTGCTAAGGAATGGAACGAGGAATTCACACACTATCTGCCAGCCATCGCAGAAGATGATTTCTTAGGTGTACAAAACTACACCCGTGCCCGCCATGATGCAAATGGCAGCCTGCCCACACCGGAAGGCGCTGAATTGACCCAGATGGACTACGAATTTTATCCCCAGGCGCTGGAAAATGTGCTGCGTCGGGTGGCTAAGGAATTTAAAGGCGATCTGATGGTGACGGAAAATGGCATAGCCACTGCAGATGATTCCCGCCGTGTGGCTTTTATCGAGCAGGCGCTGGCCGGTGTGCATCGCTGTCTGGAAGATGGGCTTCCCGTTAAGGGATATATGTACTGGAGTTTGTTAGATAATTTTGAGTGGCAAAAAGGCTATAGTATGACCTTCGGCCTCATCGCTGTGGATCGCTCTACCCAGACCCGTTCCCCTAAACCGAGCCTAAAGTTTTTAGGCAGCTATCGAGGTTAATATAACCAGAATACTGATTCATTGCTTTCAATCAGAAAAACACAGACAAGATTTTTTCACCCTGTCTGTGTTTTTTGTTTTTCATCTCTCAGACACAGTTCAGTACTTCCTAATTGGTTAGATACTTAATCAGCCAGCTCCTCTATCAAATGGAGATTGCGCTGTCCTTTGTCGCTCTCGCTGACAAGGATGCTCCTGCTGATATAGGACGCTTTCTCAACTGCCGACTGCCCCTTGCTCCGCCTGACTATTGAAAAACGTGTGCTTGCGTCATTTTTGTTTTCAATCATTTCTGATACCTCATTCTTTCTGTGCTGTGTTGATAGTTCCGAAAATAAAAAAGGTAGCTGATTTACTGTTAAAATAAATCGCTACCAAAAGGTAAACAATATTCAGTTTTCATATCATTTTTCTGTCTTGATTTTTTCCAACAAACAGGAAGTTATAGTAAATAACCTATAGCGATGAAAAGATAGCTATACAAGCATTTCCTGTTTAATCTTAAATACATTACTCCGCTAAGAACAGAAAATATCATAGTAGAAATTCCGTTCCATATTTCAAGTCCTACTCCTCTTGATACGAAATGAAACGCTCCCCATGTCATAGCCAATATAATACCGCCAAAAGGAATTGAACTCTCTTTTTTCAACAAGGTTTCAATCGCTTTTTGCCCATATATTATGATTAGAATGACAAGCATTACTTCAAATATATAGTATAAATACTGCACGCAAAATTGGAATACGGTTTTACCCTGTGCTTCTCCAATGAACTTTAATGTATGCCAATCAATGAAAGTGATAATTTTACAGCCAATGAAGCAAGCAAGTATTACTATCCAATTTTTCAAAGAAATCTTCTCCCTTTTGTTTCCGCTTATCGGAAAATGATAATATTTCCTTGAAAAAATCAGAAGAACACTAATGAAAAACGCCCATATAAAAACCATTATGATGCAATGAATGTTTCTTTGGTGCGTTGTATAATTCTGTATATCTACATGCAGAAATATAACTTCAATTACAAATATTGACAGATATTCAAGCATAAATGCTCCAAATGAAAGTAAACTCAGCCATAAATATTTTGTCCATTTTACTTCTTTAACCATTATCCTCTCCTTATGAAATTCCGATTTTTCACTTTTTGCAACTTCCCGACAAATGAGAAGTTATCTTAATCCATTCGCAAAAACCCATGAATAAAACATTTCTTTTGGAGGTTTTGCGTATTCATAATCAAAACAGGAAGGAGTAGTCTCAATAATATTTATTGATTCTTCAAGTACTTCTCCGATTGATTTACCCGCAACATCAATTTCTACTTCGTTAATAAGAGGACTTCGCTTAATATTTTTTTCGTTCATTCTTTTTTGTAGTTCAAAATCTATAAGTCCATTATTGGGGCGGCTTCTCATCTGTTCCTGAATTTGATGCAAATCACTGCATATGAGTTTTATTGTGATAAAATCAGTTCCTCGAAAAACAATAGGGATATCAGCCGTTCTTAAATCATCAATATCAGAAGCAATTATATTTTTATAACCAAGCTTATGAAAGCACATAAGCATTGCCACCTGATTTTCCCAGCAAGTGAGTTCTTCAAGCTCTCCAGTCATTGGCTCGCTGCCATCTCGTGAAATAAATTCAGGCACCATATGCTGTTCTATACACGTCGTTTTATAGCGCTCAAGCAGCCCGTTAGCTAAAGTAGTTTTACCTATACCACTTGCTCCCGTAACAAAAATAAAATCTTTCATGTCTTTACCCCCACAAATACCAATTTGTAGAATTGTGCAATGTCATTATCTTACCACAAAGACATACACAATTCCATTAAATTTTGCTTAATCTCCCTTTGCCTTATTATTAGCAATCATCATCTGCCTTGCCCGTTCCCTCTGCTCGGTACTGACTGCCCTCGGCTTACGGTAGCTAACATATGATTTCGGAAAGGAATAGGTCTTAGATACCTCGTCCTGCCCTGTCAGCTTGTATATGTCGGGAAAGTCGGCAACAAGCGTGTCAAGCTTCCGCATGACCGCTTTATCCCTTGTATAGAGGGTGGCGGTCTGTTCTCCTGCATTGTAATTGAGAATTTAACAAGGTATCATTTTCTGTCTGATTTTTTACTTTCAGCTTTAAGATATAAAATTACAGCAACAGCTATGGCTATCGTCACAAGTCCGAAATATACATATACACCACTGATAGCTGGCAAATTACTGCCTATCAATGTGTAGATTAGCACAGCAAGCGTGGAGGCGAGCGAACTTGAGATCTGCCTCAGTGTGTTAAAGATTGCACTGCCATCAACTCGTTCCTTTCCTTCAAGCCCACTCAGAGCCATTGCAGTTGTCGGTGAATTTAAAGATGACATTGCAACCGTCTGTACTGCAAATACAACAGCTATATATATAATTGATGTATTCTGCGAGAATAAGAAGCCCATTACCGAATATACTGCAAATAAACCTGTTCCCACAACAAACAGCGGTTTGATCCCGACTTTATCATACAGCCTGCCTGC
>JAIDHX010000007.1 GCA_029053015.1 Lachnospiraceae bacterium | reverse complement strand
GAGCATATGCTTACCACTATCGAAGGCGCTGACGAATTTTATACCTACACTGCCCGTTTTCTTCCCACAAAATCAGAAAGCAGGGTCCTTGATTTGGGCTGTGGCACAGGACTTGAACTGGAAGCATATTTCCCACTCAATCCCTATGCGCATATTACGGGAATCGACTTATCGGACGCCATGCTCCATGCGCTGGCAGAGAAATTCCCCGATAAATCCCTGACGTTGATTCACGGCTCCTACTTTGATATTCCCTTTGAAGCCGAAAGCTATCACGCTGCTGTATCCGTCGAATCGCTGCACCATTTTACGGCGGAACAAAAGCTGTCATTATACCGAAAGCTGGCTGCCGCCCTGAAACCGGACGGATACTTTATTCTGACCGATTATTTTGCCGAATCCGAGGCGCATGAAAAAGAATATTTTGATACCTTGGAAAAGCTGAAGCAGGAGCAGCATATCACGGACGATGCATTTTATCACTATGATACGCCCTTGACTGTGGAGCATGAAATTCAAATTTTGACAGAAGCCGGATTTTGTGACGTCCGCATTTTGAGAAATTGGAATGCCACCTACACGCTTCGCGCTGCGCGGCAGACCGAGACGCACGCACATCGTTCCATCCGGCACTGTCTCGATATGCTTGCGCCTTTTCCCTCTTCTGCAGAACACAAAATACAACAACATTTTTTTCAGCTTATGGTTTCGATTTACCATGGCATGTACGAATCCCCTGAAGCATATCTGGTTTTTCCCGCTCCCTATGAAGCATATCTGCAAAAGCGACAGAACACAAAAAAGGGAAAAGAAAAAGAACATGCCACTGACGCAAGGGAAAGCACGCTTCGAAATACGTTTCAGCAGGCAATACAGTTTTATGCCTCTTATTTTTACAATCTGGGACTTCACGGCAAGGGCATTGTACTTCAGTCCGGCGCCCTTATTATCTCGAAGGAGGATTATGCCGGTGTACTGAATCAGATGAACCGTATTCATGAATCCCATTATAATGCTGAAAGATATGATGTGCTGGGAAAACTCGGCATGGAACTGCATGAAAACGGCGATACAATTGAAATCACGCATAAGACCTACCCGCACGCAATGGCGGGACTGCTGTATCTGTGTCAGGCGCCCGACAGCAAATACAAATGGATGAATTTTCTGCGGCTTGATTTTAAAAATGCCTATTCGCCAATCCCGACAGTGGACGATGTCTGTCAGACGCTTCCGCCTAAGAGCCGTGAAGTGGTGAAAAAGCTGGAAAACAGCTTGAGCAGCATGAAAATAAAAGCCAAAATAAAGCCTCTGCGGGGTATTGTTTCGGATTTTAAGTGGAAGGTTGAATACTCTTATAAAGGAAAAAATATCTGTGGTTTTTATGCCGACAATGCCTATTTTATGCTGTGCATTTACTTTAACGACTTCCGCAATATCAATGCGTTTGCCAAGCTTCTGTATGAGGAAAACCGCAGCCTGTTTGAATGGTTTCAAAAGCAGTTTCCCGAGCGGTTATGCCGCTGCCCAAGCAACCGCAGGGTCTGTTTCGGCAGCGAAACGCGCCGTATCTGCGGCTTATCAAACCGTGCCGAAATCGTAAGTCCCGACGCCGCCGACGTGGAAAACGCTTTGTATGTTTTAAAAAAATACCATATTTATGGAAAAAACAAGATTTCCGCACCTTGACTAACATAGTTTCAATATAGTAAAATAGAAATTAATTAATCAGTAACCACATAAGAGGCAGCAGGCTGCCGTCATCCAATTCATGCAACGATACGATTTTATTCGTTGCCTATTTTTGTCATGCAGCCGTAAAATGTACCATGTAAAAGCAGTTTCAGTTAAACAGTTTCCACAATTATTTTCAGGAAATCTATGGCACACAACAAGGAGGAACAGGGAATGTCCAAAAAATTAAACAAGTATCGAATCAAGGAACGACTGGTGCGCGCATTTGTCATTGCAACCGGTATTCCGGCAGCAGTCGCAGTAGCAGCGCTGGCCACTTTAATTGTCGTTGCCGTTATCTATGCAGGCGCGCTGCGTGACTACGGATTTGCACAGGGAGATGTCGGCAAAACGATGGCGTATTTTGCAGAGACAAGGTCTGCTCTGCGGGCCGCTATCGGCTTCAGCGATGAGGCCTTCATTGAAAACATGAGAGCTATACATGATCAGAACGTAGAGAAATTTACGCAGAGCTTTGCGGATTTAGAGGATGTCATGGTATCCGCTGCAAACAAAGAAATCTACCGCAACATTTCCAATAATTTAACTGCTTACTGGGCGCTTGACAAAGAAATTCTGGAATTAGGCTCCACTCTTGATGCGGAACGCTCTAAAGAAGCGCAGGACAAGGCCTCGTCGGAGCTTAAGCCCTTGTTTGAAGAAATCTATAACGAGCTGGAATCCATTATGGAAGTTAAGGTTGCGCGCGGAGACAGTCTTTCCAACACTATGATGTTCGTGTGCATCGCGCTTGTTGCCGTCATTGTTGTGGTTATCATATTATCCATTGCGCTTTCCATCCGTTTAGGCAAAAATATTGCGGATGGCATTTCCAAACCGCTGATTCAGCTTGGCGACAGACTGGAAAGCTTTGCCAAGGGCGACTTGTTCAGTCCGTTCCCGACGGTGGATACCAATGACGAGGTTGCCGATATGATAGCTTCCGCAAACGACATGGCGAAATCTCTCGATTTTATCATCTCGGATATGGAATATATTTTAGGCACAATGGCGGACTCCGACTATACCGTAAGATCAAAAGACGGTTCCCGGTACATAGGCGATTTCAGACAGCTCTTTGAATCTGCCAAGAAATTAAGGGACTGCATGGTAAGCACCTTGCATTTTATCGAAGAATCTTCCATGCAGGTTACAGCAGGCTCCGGTAATCTTGCCGAGACTTCCGTCAGCATTGCGGAAGGCGCCACCGAGCAGGCAAGCGCCGTTGAAGAGCTTCAGGCGATGATTACAACGATTGCCGAAGCTGCCGGGACTGCAGCAAGTTCCGCAGAGAATGCTTACCAACAGTCACAGGAATACGCTAATGTGGCAGACCGCAGCAGTGCAGACATAAAAGAAATGGTGGAAGCAATGGATCGTATCAATGAAGCTTCCCAGAAAATCGGAAATATTATTTCGGAGATTGAGAGCATTGCCTCTCAAACAAATCTGCTCTCCCTGAACGCTTCCATCGAGGCAGCACGTGCAGGAGATGCAGGACGCGGTTTCTCAGTCGTGGCAGACCAGATCAGACAGCTTGCAGAACAGAGCAGCAAATCTGCCGTAGACACCAGAACCCTGATTGAAGGCGCTATGCAGGAAGTTGAAAACGGAAGCAAAGTTGCTGACCGTGCCGTAGCGTCCATCGGCACTGTAGTAGAAGGTATCCGGAAAGTTGCCGATTCCTCCAAGGAACTGAGTGTTATTTCCACCAGCCAGGCAAATACCATGAAAGAGGCAGAGGAAGGAATCAGTCAGATTTCCGACGTTATCCAGACCAACGCAGCCGTTGCAGAGGAGTCTTCTGCAACCAGCCAGGAGTTGTCCGCACAGGCAGCTTCACTGGACGCCCTGATTGCCAAGTTTACTTTACCGTCATAAACAGATTTTCATACATAACAAAAGACCTCTGTATCGGAGACGGTACAGAGGTCTTTTTATCGTATTATCCTATACTTTCATAAAGCTTTACAGCCATTCCATTCATTTTACCAGGAAACAGGTCACGCCTACATAGCATACGTAAACGGCAAGAAGCGCAACGCCTTGATAACGTTTAAATTTGGAAGCAATCAGTGCCGGCACTACCGCAATCAGACCTACCAGCAGACAGGCAGGTAAATCAATCCGCGCTGCTGCCGCCGTTACAGGAAGCGCCTGGCCGGAAATCAGTGCACTGAGCGGCAGAATCAAGGTCAAATCCAGTATATTGGCGCCCAGAATATTTCCAAGGGACAGAGAAGACTGCTTCTTAATCACCGCCGTTACGGTCGTCACAAGCTCCGGCAGGGAGGTTCCGACTGCAACCAGCGTCACACCGATGACCCTCTCAGAAACACCGGCATACGCCGCCAGCAGACTGCCGTTGTCCACCAAAAGCCTCGCGCCTACCACAATGCCGACCGCGCCCACAACAAATTTTATCAGATTAATCAGCACCTCATTTTTGGTTGGCTTATCCTTCTTTTTTTCTGCCTGCTCTCCTCCACTCTTCATGGCCGTGAGAGCGGATTTTACATTTTCAACAATAAAAACAACGAATATCACAATCAGAAGCAGGGAAACCGGAAGCGTTATCTTTCCAAAGAATCCGCCCACTACGAGGATACCTGTTGCAAGAAGCATGAGGACAGATTTTAGCAGATAATCCTTTCTCTTTATCACCGCCGGCATGCACAGCAGGGAGATTGCCATGATCAGACCGATATTGGCAGTTACGCTGCCGACCGCGTTTCCGATGGACATCTCCACCTTTTTCTGCGCCGCTGCCATAACCGATACCAGCATCTCCGGCAGTGTCGTTGCAAGGCTTACTATCGTCGCTCCCACAATCAGTTTCGGCACGCCGCTTACTTCCGCAATCCACGACGACGCATCCACAAAATAGTCGCCGCCTTTTACAATCAGTACAATTCCTACTATAAATAATACTATCGCTAATGCAATTTCCATGGTCATCCATGCCTTTCTCTTTTTGTTTTTTCTGCACCGGTAGAGTCCGACGCACTTTCGCCGGAAAGCAGCATTTCTTCCACAATGCGGGCGGCACAGGCAATCAGACGGGGGCAGGGGCGCGATGCATAATAAGCGGCATCCCTCACAGAGGGAGCCGCACTCTCTTCCCGTCCTTCAATTCCCAAAAGCTCCCTGCAGATGATACTGCCGTTTACTTCTTTGAAAGCATCCGCCATCTGTCTGGTCTTTTCGTAAATCCGCTTTTTTGCCTCTTCGTCCGCAGCGTCGCTGTTGCCTTCCTTTAAACCGAGCAGCAGGGACATGGAAGATACGGCGCCGCACACCTCACGCATGCGCCCGACACCGGCTCCCATAGGGCTTGACAGCTTTAACGCCGCCTCCCTGTCCATACCGAACAAATCCGCATAAGCGGCAAAGAGGGACTGGGCACAGTTATATCCTGATTCAAAAAGTGCCACAGCCTGATTCACTCTGCTTTCCATACTGCTTTATGCCTTTTTATTTGTTTTTACCGCAGCACTTTTTATATTTCTTGCCGCTGCCGCAGGGACAAGGATCATTCGGGTATACCTTCGGGTCCTTGCGGATTGTTGTGGAAGCTTTCTGCTCCTTGTAGAGCGCTTTTCTCGTCTCTTCGTCGAAAATATCGTTCCACTCTTTTAGATTGTACAGCCAGTCCGCCTCTGCCGCTACCATATTCTTGTAGAGCAGCGCCTTGTCAAAGCCAAGGTTTACCACGGTGTCCTCTTCCATCTCCTCGATGGGGTTCGCTTCCTTTAAGCTGTCGTTGATACCGTCCAAAAAGCCCGTCATGCTCATCAGGCTTATGCCGTATTTTTCCGCAAGCTCCTTCACCGTTCCGGTAACTACCGTATCCGGCGTCTTTAAAAGCTCGGCGTAAATGTTCTTTTCTTCTTCAAAGTAGGCAGCCCAGAGCTTTTGCAGTTCCTGCTTGTCCGTTGTCTGGGAATATGCCATTTCTCTCCACTGTTCTAATAATGCCATATCTCGCACCATCCTTAATTCATTCGTTATAAATGCCGCACATAGCCATTCACTACTATGTGCGGCATTTCTCTATAGTATAATACAAAATGCGCCGAAAAACAATCCTTTTGCAAAGTTTACATCTTACAGGGAAATCATCGCATACCTGATGATGAACAGCACGGACAGAATTACTGTCAGCACATTCAACTCCTTAAATTTGCCGGTAAAGATTTTAATCAGGGTATAGGATATCAGGCCTATTGCAATGCCGTTTGCAATCGAGTAGGTAAGCGGCATCATAATCAGGGTAAGGTATGCGGGGATTGCCTCGCTCATATCGTCAAACTCCATATCCTTGATTGCGCTAAGCAGCAGTCCGCCGATAAAAATCAGAGCCGGAGCAGTCGCACAGCTCGGTACGATTCCCACAAAGGGCGCGAACACAAGCGCTGCCAGGAACAAAATTGCCGTTACTACGCTGGTCAGTCCGGTACGTCCGCCCACACTGATGCCGGAGATACATTCTCCATAAGTGGTAACTGTCGAAGTTCCCATCATCGCGCCGCCCACCGTTGCGATTGCGTCGCACAGAAGGCTCTTCTTGCCATTGGGAATATTGCCGTCCTCATCCAGCATGTTCGCTGATTTTGCCGTACCAATAAGGGTTCCTAAAGTATCGAACATATCCACCATGGAAAAGGTAATGATTAACATAACCAGGGTCAGGATTGCCTGTCCGATACTGCTTCCCATAAACAATTCCTTAAAGCCGGCAAAGCAGGCAAAGAGGGACACTTGCGCAAAATCCTTTACCTGTGCGCCAAAGTTGATGGAAAAGCCTTCAAACACTGTGTTTCCGGTGAAAATGCCAAGTATGGTAATGACAAAAATACTGATTAAGATGGAGCCCGTCACCTTCTTTTTGTAGAGCACTGTGGTCAGCACAACGCCGATAAAGGCAAGGATTGCGCCGAAGCACGCCTGCGGATTTTCAGCGTAGGTGGAGAAATCCACCATGGAAACCATGGTGTCCTGATTCAGCACCACAAGCCCTGCATCCTGAAAGCCGATAAAGGCGAGGAAGAGCCCGATACCCACCGATATGGCGACCTTAATATTTTTTGGGATTGCCATCACCACCTTCTCCCTGAAGGAGCAGAGCGTAATGAAGATAAAGAGCATACCCGAGATAAATACCATTGCCAGCGCTGCCTGATAGGAGTAGCCCATTCCCAGCATAACCGTAT
This sequence comes from Lachnospiraceae bacterium, assembly GCA_029053015.1. Lineage (GTDB taxonomy): Bacteria > Bacillota > Clostridia > Lachnospirales > Lachnospiraceae > Acetatifactor. Next base: position 71,609 of record JAIDHX010000007.1, on the reverse strand, counting down.
AGGTAAAAAATGCGTTCATGCCCATACCGGGCGCCTGCGCAAAAGGCATCTTAGCCAGCACACCCATCAGGAAAGTGCCGATAAACGCAGCGATACAGGTGGCAAAAAATACGCCGTTAACAACCTTGTCATACATGTCCGTACCCTCAAAAGGCGTCGCCAGCATAGCCGGATTTACCATGATAATGTACGCCATGGTGACAAAGGTTGTGATACCCGCAATCACTTCAATCTTGACGCTGGTACCGTTTTCTTTCAGTTTGAAAAACTTTTCCATTTTTTAAGTCCTCTCTTTTCCTTGGTTTTCCTATCTAAACCGGCCTGCAGACCGGAATAAACCTATTTTGATTGACGTCGAGCAGCCCCCTGTTTGTAATGGCAAGTTCGGGGATGACTGCCAACGGTATCTGTAAACTCATGGTAAGCAGCGGATTGGACAGACTCATTCCCGCTTCCTTCAACAGAAGGTTCAGGTTCTGCACCTCTTCTGCAAACGCCTCCGCCGGCATCTGGCTCAAAACTCCCATGACCGGAAGCGCCAGAAAAGCCTTGACCTCTCCGTCCTGCACGAAAGCGACGCCGCCCTGTCTTTTTAACACCTCATTCATGGCGAGCAGCATATCCGCGCTGTTATTTCCAAGCCCTATCAGGTTCTGGGTATCCTGTGCGATAGAACCGGCAACCGCACCGTGAAAACAGCCGGCGCCGCACACAAGTCCCGTCCCCACACTGCCCTCTTCCCTGTAGCGATCCACGACCGCACAGTATAGAATATCCTCATTCAGGCAAAGGTTATTCCCTTCTGCCTGAAGGATTTTTTCTTCCTTTTTGGTTTCCAGCGTGCCGTCTACAATGGCAAGCACCGCTGCCTTTACTTCCCTTGCGCCCTCCGGAACTTCTATCCGGATATCCCGGTCCGTAAGCAGCCTGTGGTGCAGGGAATGCGTAACCTCCTCAGGAAAGTCTTCTCTTTGATAAGAAGGCAAAAGGGGCATACCGTCCACATATACCGATGCCGCTTCAAAATGCTGCAAATCCTTCACTAACACCAAATCCGCCTTTTTCCCCACGGCAACCGCACCCATATGGGACAGCCCGTAGGCCTTCGCCGGATAGAGCGTCGCCATTCTGACGGCGCGCATGGGCTCCACACCCTCCGCCACAATCTGTGCCAGGGCATAATTCATATGTCCGTGTGCCAGAATATCCTGCACGGTGATACAGCCGTCCGTAGACAGAAGTATCCGCTCCGTCTCTCCCACCTTTGCAATCAGTTCGCTTGCGCTCGCCGGCTCCTGCAGGGAACCTCTGCGCACAATCACATACATGCCCTTTTCATATTTTTCCAGCATTTCCTCCACGGTAACGCTCTCATGATCGCTTTTTACGCCTGCCGCAATGTATTTATCCAGCGCTTCTCCCCGCACACAGGGCGCATGTCCGTCTATCATCAGGCCTTTTTCCCTTCCATATGCGAGGATGGCCGCAAGGGAGGACTCGCCCGCTATCACACGGTGGAAATCCATTGCCTCCGCGATGCCGTACATGCCGTACTCCTCAATCATGGTTTTGACGTCAGGCAGCTCTATCTGCCCGTAGCAGTCCTCGAATCCCGGGGCAGAGGGTACACAGGGGGACGCCATCCACACGGGCGTAAACGGCGTATGCGCCATTTCCTTCATCAGATAAGCTGCGCCGCGCGCGCCCAGTACATTGACCGCGTCATGAGCATCCAGCACGGCGGCTGTGGTGCCATGCTTCAAGACCGCCTCCGCAAAGGAAGCGCTGGAAAGCATACTCAGTTCCACATGAGAATGGGCGTCAATCAGCCCGGGCAGCGCAAAAAGCCCTTCACAGGAAACTTCCTTGATATCTCTTGCCGCCTCTATCTGCATATCCGGCTCTATCCGTGCAAAAATACCGTTTTCCATCAGGATGTCCGTTTTTACAATTTCTCCCTGCAATACGTCCAGAAGACGCACATCTCTAAGCAAGAATCTCATAGCCCGCGCCCCCTTTCCGGAACAGGGGCAGCTTTTCTAAATAGGTAATGTCATCTCTCTCTGCCGCGCCTCCCTCCGCCAGTATGGCAAGCTTTGCACAGATTTCTCCTCCTGCCGCCACAACCAGCCGCTCCGCCGCCGCCAGTGATTCCCCTTTTGATATCACGTCGTCCACAATGGCAACCCGCTTTCCTTTCAGCCTGTCCGCATCTGCTTCGTCCAGAAAAATCTGCTGCTCTCCCTCGGTGGTAATGGAATGAACGCTGTCCTTCAGATACGACTTGACATAGGGCTTCACGCTTTTTCTGACCACCACAAATTCCTTCATATGAAGCTGCTTTGATATTTCATAGGCAAGGGCAATCCCCTTCGCCTCTATGGTGAGCACGATATCCGCGCTGTTTGCTTTTTTGGCAAGCTCTTCACCCGCCTTTTCAATGAGCTCCGTGTCACTAATCACTACAAAACTGGCATACGCCGTCCCGTCCGCCATGTCCACAAACGGCAGCTTTCTTGTCAGCCCGCATACCTTCAAATCATAATAACAATCCATAGTCTCCTCACCTTCTGCCGTAAAAAAATGCAAGGGTACAATGTATCCCCGCATTGTACCTTTGCACCTATTTCCTAAGCCCTGAAAATTTATATACGTTAAAATCACCGAAAATCTAATTGCATTATATATTGGAATAATGTATAATAAAATTATTATTATCACGTGGATAATATATTGTTTGTAATATAGCGCATGTCCCTGTATTATAAGCCTCTACATCATCACATACATACATTAAGGAGGGTATATGACTTTAGATTCTTACAAAAATTTTGTCGCTATTGTAGAAAGCGGAAGTATTCTGGCGGCGGCAAACAAGCTTCTGATTGCACAACCTTCGCTCAGCAATCAGTTAAAAAATATTGAGAAAAACTATGGCGCTCAGCTTCTTATCCGCGGCAGCCGTTCTTTAGAGCTGACGGAAGCAGGGCGTATGTTTTACCGCAAGGCAAAGGAAATCTGCCGTTTGGAGGACAGTCTCCGCAATGACATTACCAACAGCAAAACCGGCTTTACCGAGATGCTCAAAATCTCCATACCTGCCGGCAACTCCGCTCATTTTCTTCACAAATTTTTTGACCCCTTTATCGAAGAATATCCGAAGGTCAACTACGATTTATATGAAGTTCCCAGCGAGCTTGTCATTCCCAATGTATTAAATGGTATCACCGAGATTGGCCTGACACGCAGCAACCTGCCAAACTACGCTCCTCTCTCTGTTTACCCCTATGAGCGTGAGGATGTCGTTGCAGTTGTTCCAAAGGGACATCCGCTCGCAAAGGTAAAGGGACGTCTGCAGATAACTCAGGTACATGAATATAACCTTGCCGTTCCGTTTGACTGCCTGAGCATTGTAAAGACTGCGTTCGGGCAGCATCTGCTCTCGCCGAATGTCGCCATCATCACTTCCCCGAAGACCACCGCTATTGAGTGGGCGCGTTCCTTCGGCTGTGTGGCGTTGGTTTCTTTGCCGGATGACGAGAAGGAGCTTACAAAAGATATGGTTGTCAAGAAATTTGACGACCCTGACATGTATGTGTCAAGCGCCTTTCTTGTAAACAGGGAATACAGGCTCTCCGATATCGCGGTTGAGTTCCTCAAAATACATGGAATCACCTTAAAGAACAGATAAACTGAAAATCTCATTCTTATTTTTGCCGGACAGGGAGCATGCATACACGCTTCCTGTCCGGTTTTTTCTCCATATATCCGGTTTCTTTTCCAAAACAGGCAAAAATGGCAAAATGTAGTTATGAAAACCACTAAAAGTATGGACACTTTCGTTTTGATGTATTATAATACTCTACGAGAAGTGCAAAACACAAGATAGAAAGGGATTTTTATGAAATATCAGATTATTACAGACGGCTCCTGCGACTTACCTTCCGAACTGGCAAAGGAAAAAAATCTTTTGGTCGTTCCTTTTTATGTTTCTTTTGACAATCAGACTTATTTAAAAGAAATCGAAGAAATCGGCATACGCGATTTTTATGAGCAGATGGTGAAAAATCCCAAGGTTTTTCCCAAATCCTCCATGCCCTCCGTTCAGGATTATGCGGACGTGTTTGAGCCTCTGGCAAAAGAAGGAATCCCCATTATCTGTATCTGCATCACCACGAAATTCAGCGGCTCCATGCAGTCCGCCCTGACCGCAAGGGATATGATTCTGGAATCCTACCCTTCTGCCAAAATCACGGTGATTGACTCCACCGTCGATACAGTGCTGCAAGGCATTTATGTGCTGGAAGCGGCAAAACTGCAGGCAGCAGGCTGGGACTATGAAAATACGGTGAAACGCCTTGAGGCAATCAAATCCACCGGCAGAATCTTCTTTACTGTCGGCAATATGGAATACTTACAGCACGGCGGACGCATCGGAAAACTGACCGGTCTTGCCGGTTCCATCCTCGGCATCAAGCCGCTTATCACCTTAAAAGAAGGCGAAATTTTCCCCTCCGGCATCACCAGAAGCCGCCGGAAATCCATGGAAAAAGTAATTGACCTTTTGTTAGACTATTTGAAGGAAACCGGAAAGGATATCCACGACTACAGCCTCGATATCGGCTTCGGCTATGACAGGGCGGAAGCGGAAGAGTTTCAGGCGCTGGCACTTTCCATAATAAACAGCAGATTAAAAGGCAGTTCCCCTTTAACACAAGAAGAACTGCCCATATACCAGATTGGCGCTACCATAAGCGTCCACACCGGCCCCTACCCATTGGGCTTCGGTATTGTGGAACGCGCAATTTAAAAGCTTCTTAATTTGTCGGAACCGTCATCTACCGTGTTTTCAATCTGTACGATTCGCACGTCATAGGAAACTGTGTCATTCACCTGTACATGCACGGTATCTCCCGCCTTGTGTCCGAGCAGTGCCTTGCCAAGGGGCGATTCATTGCTGATAAGCCCCTCCAGGGAATTGCCCCGCACGGTCGTCACAATCTTAAAGACCTCTTTGCTTCCGTCCTCCACAAACTCAACCGTCACCGTATTGTTGATTCCCACCTCATCCTCTGCGGAATCGTCGGAAATCACCTCTGCGGTACGTATCATACGGTCGAGAAAACGGATTCTGCTCTCGTTCTGGTTCTTTTCCCTCTTTGCCGCATGGTACTCAAAATTTTCGCTGAGGTCGCCGTGCGCCCTCGCCTCCTTCACATGCTCTAAGAGCTGCGGGCGCAAAACCAGCTTCCTGTGCTCAATTTCTTCTTCCATACGCTTAATATCGCTCTGTGTCAGCTTATCATGCATCGCTCTTTTCTCCCTCGCCGGCCTTTCATTTTGCAAGCAGCAGCATAATATCGTTGCTTCTCGCCACAAATTTTGTCATATCCTCAGGACTTAACGGTGCATGCTGCAGCTTTGCCAAATCGTAGAGCTGCTCGCATATCATCTGCACGTTTTTGTCGTCCTGATGCTCCGTCACATACTGTACCAGCGGATGATTTGCATTTAAAACAAGCGTCTCTCCCTCAGAGCCGAAATCACCGAGTCCTGCACCGTTCATGGAGTACATCTTCATCATATCCTGCATACGGCGGCTTTCCTCAGACAGGGTAATCATGGAAGAAATCTTCTTGTTTTTCAGCTTTTCCACCTTGACCTCAAGCTTCTCCTTTTTCAGCGCTTTCTTCATGATTTTGCTGATGCTCTCCGCCTGCGCCTTCATCTCCTCCTCCGCTTTCTTGGAGGTCTTTGCCTTGAAGGTATCCGTCAAATCTGCATCGATGCGCTGGAACTTGATGCCCTCGTTCTTTGCCTCAAGCTGGGAAATAAAGGGCTGGTCAATATTGTGTGTCAGTATCACGGCATCCATCTTTGCAGCCTTGAACATATTGATATACTGGCTCTGCTGCTGTTCGTCGGTCACATAGTAGATGGTCTTTTCCTTCTTCTCTGCCTCTTCGCCGTCTTCCTGCGCTGCGTCTTCTTCGCTGCCTTCCTCTACGATTTCAGCCTCTACCTTGTTACCGTTCTCATCCGTTGCAGCGCCCTCTTCCTGCTCGTCGGGGTCGGTCTTATTGACCTCAAGGCACTCCGGCAGCGTCATATAATTACCTTCCAGATTCTTAAAGAGGATATAATCCGTTATCTTCTCACAGAACTTGTCGTCCTTTAAGCAGCCAAACTTGATGAACGGGCTGATATCATCCCAGTATTTCTCGTACTCTTCCTTCTCCGTCTTGCACATGCCGGCCAGCTTATCCGCCACTCGCTTGCTGATGTAATCGGAAATCTTTTTCACAAATCCATCATTCTGCAGCGCGCTTCGGGACACGTTTAACGGCAGGTCAGGACAGTCGATAACGCCCTTTAAGAGCATCAAAAACTCCGGAATTACCTCTTTGATATTGTCCGCAATAAATACCTGGTTGTTGTAGAGCTTGATGGTTCCCTCAATGGACTCGTATTCCATGTTGATTTTAGGGAAATACAGGATGCCCTTTAAGTTGAAGGGATAGTCCATGTTCAGGTGAATCCAGAACAGCGGCTCCTTGTAATCCTGAAATACCTTGCGGTAAAAGGCAAGATAATCCTCCTTTGTACACTCACTCGGATTCTTCGTCCACAAAGGCGTCGTGTCGTTCAAAAGCTCAGGACGCTTGGCAATTTTCAGCTTTTCAGGCTCGTCCTCTTTCTCCGGCTTAATGGTCTCTATCACAGTATCTGTATCCAGCTTTTCATCTGCATTGATGGTCTGGGTTTCCGTGTTTCCCGCCTTGCTTAAATAAATCTCCGTGGGCATAAAGGAACAGTATTTCTTGATAACCTCCCTCGCCCTGTACTCGTTGCAGAACTCTAAGCAGTCCTCCATCAAAAAGAGGGTGATTGTGGTACCTACCTCGCTTTTGCTTCCGTCCTCCATGGAAAACTCCGTGCCGCCGTCGCACTCCCAATGGACCGGCACAGCGCCCTCCTTGTAGGAAAGTGTGTCGATATGCACTTCGTCCGCAACCATAAACGCGGAATAGAAGCCCAGTCCGAAATGACCGATAATCTGCTCCGCACTTCCTTTATCCTTATATTTTTCAATAAAATCCGTCGCACCGGAAAAAGCAATCTGGTTGATATACTCCTCTACCTCTTCCGCAGTCATACCAAGTCCATTGTCCGTGAAGGACAGTGTTTTCTTCTCCGGATCCACTACCACGTCGATTTTTGCCTTGTAGCCATCCGGAAGGGTATACTCACCCATCATGTCAAGCCGCTGCAGTTTCGTGATGGCATCACAGCCATTGGAAATCATTTCCCTGTAAAAAATATCATGGTCGGAATACAACCACTTTTTGATAATCGGAAAAATATTGTCGCTGTTAATTGACAAACTGCCTCTTTTTGCTGCCATAAAATTCCACTCCCTTTTTTCGTTTTGTTTTACTGACCGCCATTTTCCCTCTGCGGTTTTTACCTAAAATATAGTGTAAATCCGTCTCGGGAAAAAGTCAACACAAAATTAGCACTCGCTCGCTGTAAGTGCTAATAGTATGTTGAAAACGTTTATTTTACTGGGTTTTTTCAATTCTAAAATTTTTGTAAACCGCCGTTCTGACGCTCAGTCGCCCGGAAAGTACTCTTCATAGACATCAAAAAAACCGGTTGTCGTCACATTCTCGTCATGTATCATGTTTATCTCTTCCCAGACTTTATCATTCAGCTTCCGGGTCAGCGTCTCGACAAAGACATCGTACTCCTCGCCGAACACCTCCTTTTTCCTCTCCTCAATAATAAGCAGCTTGTTCTGGTCGGTTTCCGCCTGATTAAAGGTATTGAGGCATTTGATGATATGATAGCCGCTGCTGTCCTCCACAATGCCGCTGATTTCATTGGTTCCGAGATTGAACGCCGCGTTTTCAAACGCCTCCTCATGCTCCCCTTTCCTAAAGGAGTACGTCGCAACCGGATCCTCACTGTACTGGATAATCAGACTGTCAAAGTCATGCTCCCCGTCCGTGGCAAGCGCAAGCACCTCGCACGCCCTCTCATAAGCCGTTTTCTTCGCCTGCTCCGTGTAGGCAATCCTCTCCCCCCTGCCGTCCATCGTATACGTCTTAATCAGAATATGGGATACTGTAATTGTCCTCGCTTCGTCGTCGCTGATTTCCAGATTGATATCCTGTATGATGTGATGGTACACCTTTTCGGCAAGCGCATACTCCGCATAGAGCTGGACAATGATGTCCTGCGTCACGCCCATTTTTTCTATTTCCGTCTCGTTTAGCGAACCATAATACGACGCAGCGGCAAGCTGCACAAGCCGCATCTCCTCCTCGTCAAGCGCCACGCCCTTTTCCTCCGCAAGCAGATTCAGCGTCTTAATCTGGGCTATCTTGGCAAGCACCATCTCCTTGACATTTTCCTCCAGCGTCACGCCGTCCAGATTAGCCTGCCATATTTCTTCCCCATATACCGATTCGTACTGGTTCTGGGTGGTGGTCAGATACACCATAAGCTCCGGCAGTCTGCAGGATTTGTTCTCTATCCTGAAAACTTCGTCCTTCGCAAGCCCCGCAGTCAGCACCACTGTTGTACCGGAGCCCCCCTTGCCGCAGGCGCACATAAATACCAGCGCTGCGGCAAGCGCCATAGCGCAAAAGCGTCTTATATATCTGTATCCTCTTTGATTTTTCTTCATCAATATTTTCCTCTTCCGGCCGACATCCGCCTGACTTTTAGTTCAGCCACACATCCATTCCTGCACCTGCATCTTCATTAGGCCTCTCATTAAAACCAAATTTTCTGTAAAATGCTTCTTTTCCTTTCGCCGCAACCAATACCATTTTTATTTTCCAGCCGTCCCTTAACTGCGACTTCATAAAATCCATTGCCGATTGAACCATATGTTTTCCAATTCCCATTTTTTGATATTCCGGCATTACCATAACATCCGCCAGATAGGAAATATAGCCGCCATCCCATATCACTCTTGCAGCACCAACTATTTTTTCATTATCATAACATCCTATAACATATACGGAATTCTCCAATCCCTGCTGTGCCTGCTCACTGCACAGCCTTGTCCATCCTACCGCCTCTCTCAATACATTATAATCTTCGGCAGTCACAAACTGTTTATATTCTATGTTCATATAAATTTTCCTTTCATATCATATTCTGTGCAATTATTTTACTACTGTTTCATTCCACCCGCAAGGATAAGATTCCACAAAAAAATGGGGCGGAAAAATCCGCCCCACTGTCAGGTTATAACTGTCTCATTAAAGGGTTACATAATCACATGAATCCAGCCTTCAGGCGCTTCTATGCGTCCCATCTGGATACCGGTCAGGGTATCGTAGAGCTTTTTCGTGACAGGTCCCATCTCACTCATGCCGCTCGCCAGACAGATTTCTTTGCCATGGTCCACAATCTTTCCTACAGGTGAAATCACGGCAGCCGTACCGCACAGACCGCACTCCGCCATATCTGCAAGCTCGTCCTTGTAAACCTCTCTCTCCTCCACGGTAAGTCCCAGATACTCCTTGGCAACATGCACCAGAGAGCGTCTTGTGATGGAAGGAAGGATGCTGTCGGACTTAGGCGTTACCACCTTGCCGTCCTTTGTGACAAAGAGGAAGTTAGCGCCACCGGTCTCCTCAACCTTAGTTCTGGTACTCGGGTCAAGATACATATTTTCATCGTATCCTTCCTCATGCGCCGTTACAATCGCATGAAGGCTCATGGCATAGTTCAGACCCGCTTTGATATGTCCGGTGCCATGAGGCGCCGCACGGTCAAAATCACTGATTTTAATGGTAAGGGGCTTTACGCCGCCCTTAAAATACGGTCCTACCGGCGTACAGAACACCCTGAACTGATACTCCTCGGCAGGCTTTACACCGATAACTGGGCTGATGCCGAACATATACGGTCTGATGTAAAGGGTTGCGCCGGAGCCATAGGGCGGTACAAAAGCTGCATTGGCGCTTACTACCTGTTCAACCGCCTCCACAAACCTGCCTTTGTCAAATACCGGCATTTCCAGCCGCTTTGCGGACTGCTCCATTCTCTCGGCATTTAAGTCAGGACGGAAGGTAACGATATGTCCGTCGTCCGTGGTGTAAGCCTTCAGCCCTTCAAATACTGTCTGGGCATACTGCAGTACGCCCGCACATTCACTCATTACAATATTGGAATCATCGACCAGCGCGCCTGCGTCCCATGCTCCATTCTTAAAGTTGGAGACGTATCTTTTGTCGGTCTGCATATATCCAAATCCTAAGTTCGCCCAATCAATGTTTTTCTTTTCCATGACTTGTACTTCCTCTCATATTTATTTTTATTCATTATTATACTTTTCCCATAAAAAGTCAACACTTTTACGAAGGCAGTTCTTTTCATGACGACATCCGGCGATAAGCCGAAATCTATTGTTTCGTGATAATTGCCACCGCACAAGGCATCCTCCCGCTGACTACGCAGTACGCAACATTTTGATATCCTGCATCTTCAAAGAATTTTTTATACGAATCCATATCAAACTGCCGCTTAAAATTTACACCTGCCAATGAAAGCAGACGCACGGCCTTTTGATTCACTCCGCCGGACGCATTGATATAGGTCGGAACAATGATTTTGCCGCCCGTTTTACACACACGCTCCAATTCTTTTAATGCCGCATATGGGTCTTCTAACAGATGTACCACGTTTCCTGCAACCACCTTATCAAACCGGTTGTCACGGCACTTTAAATTCGTTATGTCTGCACATCTTATTTTTATATTGTGATATTTCCGGCAGTTTTTTGCTGTCTGTTTTAGCATGCCTTTGGAAAAATCCGTTGCAGTCAATTGCTTACATTTTGGCGCAATATATTTGCTGATAGCGCCTGTACCACAGGCACATTCCAGTACAATATCATCCTGTTCTATTTCTCCCGCCACTCTTTCGCCGAGATTTCGATACACTTTCCCATTGTATACCGTTTCAAAAAAGTCATATAATCCGGACACTTTATCCCAAAACATCTATTTGCTCCTTCCAGATTTCCAATTTACCGTTCCGGTTTTTATCCCTGCATGGGCGCAAGCGCTTCTTCAGAAACCAGTTTCATATCGCCGTTCTGCAACTCATAAATGCTTTTTATCAGTTTTCCATAATCCTCAAGCTCATATCCGATGTTCTGCAGCTTTCCATCTTCGTCATAGGCATAATAATACGTGCTATGGCAGACCGCGCTCTCCCGCATATGAGAAATAATCTGTTTCTGCGCTTCGTCAATTTCCGCATTGCATATACAGAAAGCATAGGTAAACTGCCCGGCCTCTTCATCCCACAGCCAGTAATAACAAGGAACATTGGCGTTTGCCACCCAGCCCTGTATGGCAATATCTCCGGCTCCGTCAAAGTTCATGTCCGCAACGCTCAAGCCGCCGTCTTTACTTATGGATTCCGCATAAAAATTTCCATCTTCCCATTCCGCCATCACTGCTTCTTTCACCAGTCCGCTCTGAATGAGTTTTTCTCCGTCAAACACTTCTATTTCATGAATCAGATAAAAATATTCATCCTTGGTTCCGTGGAGTACAAGCTGAAGCTCTCTGCCGTTGTCCACGGTAATCTCCGCTGTGCAAGTGTACTCTTTTGCAGTATATTCATCAACCTTCTCCTGCCAGGCTGCCGCAAAATCATTTTCCGCAAAAGAAATGCCTTTGGCCTCTTTTATTCCCGCTCCGACAGCTTTTTGAAATAATATCTGTGCAGCAGAGTCCGCTGCCGCCGTCCTGCCGCATGCCGTACAAAAAAAGAGAACGATCAGCATCGCTGCCACAGCCTTAAATCCTCTTATATTTTCTGAAATAATAGGTGATGTCAAAACAGGTCTGTTCATCGCTCTCCTCCGTCAGCCTCCATTCCTCACTCTTGTCCAGATTTTCAAAATACCTGTCCGCCGCATAGCTTTTTTCCACCATAGTAACATAAGCTGTGTCACAATGGGGCAGAAGCTGCCTGTAGACGCTCTCCCCGCCACACACATAGATATCTTCCCCGGGAATCCCTTCCAGCTTTTGAAAAAGCGCATCCAGTGAATCCGCCGTATCCGCTCCCCGCACCCTGTAAGCAGGATTGGCGGATAAAATAATATTTTTCCGATTAAAAAGCGGCTGCTCCTGCGGCATAAGCTTCAATGTCTTTCTTCCCATAATAATGACGCCGCCCGCCGTCTGCTCCTGCAGGGCGCGCCAGTCTGCCGGAATCTTTACAAGCTGCCTGTCCCGATTTCCGATGGCCCAGTTTTCGTCCACTGTTACAATAATGTTCATGGCAATCTCCTTTTTCATGTGCACAGCATATTTTCTGCGCCTGCCCCATTTTAAATCGCAATCGGAATATTTTCCACCTGCGGGCCAAACTCATAACCCTCCAGCGCCACATCGTTGCGGGTAAACTGGTAAAAATCATGTATGTCAGGGTTCAGCCAGAATTTGGGCGCCGGCTTCGGCTCCCTCGTTATCAACTCCTGAATAATGGAAACATGCCTGTCATAAATATGGGCATCCGCAATCACATGCACCAGTTCTCCCGCCTGCATGCCGCACACCTGCGCCAGCATATGCAAAAGCACCGCATACTGTGCCACATTCCAGTTGTTCGCCGCAAGCACGTCATTGGAGCGCTGATTCAGCACCGCATTGAGGGTGAGCTTTTCCTCCCCCTTTTTCTGCGTCACATTAAAGGTCATGCTGTAAGCGCAGGGGTAAAGATTCATCTCGCTCAAATCCTGATGCACATAAAGATTCGTCATAATGCGGCGTGAAAAGGGATTGTTTTTTAAGTCGTAGATAACCCTGTCCACCTGATCCATCATACCCTCTTTATACTTATGCTTTACACCAAGCTGATAGCCATACGCCTTGCCGATGGAGCCGTCCTCATCCGCCCATTCGTCCCAGATATGGCTGTGCAAATCGTGAATATTGTTGGACTTTTTCTGCCAAATCCACAGTATCTCATCCGTTGCGCTCTTTAACGCCGTCTTGCGCAAGGTCAGTATCGGAAATTCCTTTGACAAGTCATACCGGTTGACCACACCAAACTTCTTAATCGTATATGCCGGCGTCCCGTCCTCCCAGTGCGGGCGCACCTTCTCCCCCTCCGTACTGGTTCCGTTCTCCAGAATATCTTTACACATATCAATAAAAATTTTATCTGCCAGACTCATTTTTCCATTCTCCTTATTTGTACTTCCCCGTTATAGGTAGTTGCAAAACTCTGAAACTATGCTGTTGTCATTGTGCACATGGTATATTCCAACGCAGACACGCTCTCGCTCCAAGCCAGCCGTAGCGGTACGTAAGCTGCCAAAATACGGCAGCTAAGTGCCGACGGCTGGCAAGGGTCTGCTTATGGAATATCCCATGTGCACAATTCGAAACCGGCAAATGCAAATTTCGCAATTACCTCACCAACAAGAATGATCACCTCTTGATTCTTCCTGCGAGACTTAAAAATTCTTAGGCGCCCCTTCGACGCTGCTGCGGGAAGAATGACCTTCGGGTCATTCTTCTGTGTGAGGAAACTCTGCAACGCAGAGTTTCCTCACACTTCCCACTTGTCGCACAACGAAGTAACCTGGTCCGCAAACTTCGCCAAATCTTTGTTGCTTGCGCCTTCGTTCTTTTTGATAATGGCAAGAAGCCGCTGTCCTGCTGCCAAAAGCCTTGCAAAAACGCCTGATGCCGGCCTGTCTTTCTTCTTGACGGGAATCGGTACTGCCTCGTACTCCAGCTTGCCGCTCGCCAGGTTAAATACCGTGCCGCTGTATGGCGCATACGCTTTTATCCCATATTCTGTCATCAGACATTCCACAAAGGAAGCGCATACACTATCTTCTCCATGCACCACAAACACCTTGCGCGGCTTCTCCTTGAAGGCCATGACCCATTCAATCAGTCCGTTCTTATCCGCATGTCCGCTTAAGCCCACAAGCTTGCAGATGCGGGCGCGTACCTGAATCGTCTCTCCGAAAAGCTTTACCTCGTGCGCCCCTTCCACGATGGCACGTCCTAATGTACCTATCGCCTGATAGCCCACGAACAGAATCGTGCTTTCCGGCCGCCACAAATTATGCTTTAAATGATGGCGGATTCGTCCTGCCTCGCACATGCCGGAAGCAGAAATAATCACCTTCGGCGTTTCCTCAAAATTAATCGCCTTGGATTCGTCGCTGGTAATCGACAGTTTCAGGCCGGGAAAAGAAATCGGGTTGATACCTTTGTCAACAAGCGCCAGCGCTTCTTCATCGAAACATTCCCTCTCGTTATCCTGAAAAATGGAAGTTGCCCTTACCGCCATGGGACTATCCACATAGACCGGGAAATTTCCAAATCCCTTTACCAATTGTTCTTCTTTTATTTTTCGGATAAAATAAAGGATTTCCTGCGTCCTGCCGACTGCAAAGGAAGGAATCACCACATTTCCGCCCTTGTCAAAAGTCTCCTGTATGATTTTTGCCAGTTCTCCCACATAGTCGATTACGTGCTCACTGTGCAGCCTGTCGCCGTAAGTGCTCTCCATAATCACATAGTCCGCTTCTTCGGTATAGCTGGGAGCCTTTAAAAGCGGCTTCTGCTTGTTGCCGATATCACCGGAAAATACAAGCTTTTTGCTCACATCACCCTCCGTCAGCCACACTTCAATGCTGGCAGAGCCGAGCAGATGCCCGACGTCGGTAAAACGAACCTTGACGCCCTCGCACAGTTCCACTATCTGATTGTAATGGCAGGGAACAATGCGGCGAATCAGCCCCTCCGCATCCTCCATGGTATAAACCGGCTCAACGGGATGCGCATCCGCGCTTCTTCTTGCTTTTCTGTTTTTCCACTCTGCCTCCATTGCCTGAATGTGCGCGCAGTCGCGAAGCATAATCTCACATAACTCTGCCGAAGCCGTCGTCGTAAAGACCTGCCCCCTGAACCCCCGCGCATACAAAAGCGGAAGCAGACCGGAGTGGTCTACATGCGCATGCGTCAAAAGCACGTAGTCAATGCACGCCTCCTCCACAGGAAGCTCGGCATTTTCAAACACATTAACGCCCTGCTCCATTCCGTAATCCACCAGAATATATTTGCCGCCCACCTCAATACAATGACAACTTCCGGTAACCTCGTGATCCGCTCCGATAAATGTCAGTTTCATAATTTACACCCTTACCCTTCCCAAATCGTTTACTGTATTCTGAAACGGTTTCTTTGATTCCATTGTATAATGATATGCCGCTTGTTTCAAGCATTTTCACCGTTTTTCCCCTGCTAAACCATTGGTCGGTTGTAAACAAAACGCATTTTAGGTACAATAAAACCACATTGAAACGTGTTAAAAGCACAGAAAGAGGATTATCATGGACGAAAACAGAATCGGACAATTCATTGCCCAAATGCGAAAAGAAAAAAATATGACACAGAAGGATTTAGCAGAGTTGCTGCACATTACCGATAAAGCCGTCTCCAAATGGGAGCGCGGACTGAGCTGTCCGGACATTACGCTTTTAACTTCCATTGCCGGTATTCTCGGCGTCACGACCGGCGAACTGCTCAATGGGAAGCGGGAAGAGAACACGCCGGAAGCCACAGCGGGAAGCGTTGACGACGCTCTGCTTTACGCGGTCAAGACAACAAAAAGAAAAATCGTATCTTTTCAGAACATTGCGGCGGCAGCTTTTTCCGCCTCTCTACTGCTCGGCATTGCCGTATGCATAATCTGCGATATGGCAATCACGGGAAAATTCACATGGTCGCTTTATGTGATAAGCTCCTGCCTCTTTGCATGGCTGGTATGCTTTCCGCTGATAAAAAAAGGAACCAAAGGAATACTTTGCTCTCTTACGGCTTTCAGTATTCTTCTGATTCCATTTCTATATGTGCTCAGCAGAATTATCGGAGAAAATACCTTTATGATGCCACTCAGCATCCGTGTTTCCCTGATTTCGATATTTTGGCTCTGGTGCGTTTACCTGATTTGCAGGCGGTTGAAAAACAGAAAGCTGATGGCGGTATCATTTTCCCTGCTATCCGCAATCCCGTTAAACTTCGCCATCAATATCAGCCTCGCATCCATTCTTTCCGAGCCGCTTCTTGACGCATGGGACATCCTCACCTGCCTCCTGCTTGTATTGACTGCAGGCGCACTGCTCTTTGCGGATTCTGCCGGGAACCGCAGGCAGCCTTAAACCGGAAAAAACTTAACTCGTAAAGAGCCGGATTATCATTCCTCGATTGGCAGTAAGATTGTCTGTCCTGCATAAATCTGATTCGGATCTTGAATTCCATTTATGGCAAGAATGATTCTATAAGCAGAAGCATAATCCAGATTATTCTTAGCGCAAATCGCGTAGAGCGAATCTCCCGGTTCTACCTTATATGCAGTAAAATACACTCTGCCATCAATTGAAGGCGGTTCTTGTGACGGCTCATCCGGCTCAGTTGCGCCAAACTCTATATCCTTTGATTCATCTTCTTTATTATCTACGGTTGGATTATCCAACGGCGTATCAGTCGGATGAGTTGCTGCTGTCTTTACTGATTCTAACTCCATTGCCTGCTGTGAGATTAGCATGTTCTGCTCAGCCAGCTGAAGTTCCAACGCCTCCTGTTCTTCCACCTGACGGGCATATCTTTTATGAAGCGACATTGTAGAAATCAGCAGCCCAATTACCGCTACACATAGCACGCCCAACATGATTGGTTGAAACACAGAAAATTTACTTCCATTATCAGCCCCGCTCATTATGCTTGCACCTGAACCGGAATTTTTCTTTTCTTTAGGCTGCTCTATTTTAATCTGTTTTCCAACCTCATCATAAATATAAAAACCCTTCAGCTTTTCAACCTTTCCATTTTTCCACTGAAAGAATCCTCTTATATGCTGCACAGGATCAATTACATAAGCCACTTGGAATGGCAGATTAAAGAAATTTTCCTGAATAAATATATCGTAATTGGACAGAAAAATACCATATCCCGGATGTGTATGCTGCCATCCTACAATTTTTGTGTCCGGATGATTGTTTTCATGCTCTTTATGTACATAATCCCAAGTCTCATGTGTAAATGTTAATGACGCAGCCGACGCATCTGTATACTTTGCATATATGAACTCCGAAATGACTACATTCATCTTACCTAAAGCGTCTGAATAATTACCCAGGATAATTGTCCCCAGCTCATGATCAGTATCAGATGAAGCATATTCTTCAAGAGCCTTGTAAACATCTTGCTTTATATATACCTTGGCATCATCATTTTCCAGTTCTCCGATCAACAGATAATTCATCGGAAGTTGAACAGCATCCTGTTCTGTTTCTTCCTCATCTAAGATGTCTATATCAAAATCATTCATTTCAAACACCTCCATTTATAATGGTCTGTAAACTATCAATCACTCCAAAATATCAATTTCAAAATCCGTTCTATCTCTTGCATCAGTTGGAACAACAATATCTTTATTCTTCCTATACACAAGAATAATTAAAAAAATAATATTTATCACCACTGACATACCTAAAAGTACGCCAAAAATAATTGCTAAAGTATAATCAGGAACTTTCTGAACTAATACATTACCTTCTTCCTCCGGCAAATCTGCAGGAACATACTCTATTTTTCCATCTACTGTCTTATCTTCTGTTAAATTCATATCATTTCCTTCCATAAAACTCGTTACAGTAGAAATAGGAATTGCAAGTCCGATTCCTTCTGCATCTGATATCTTCATGGAATTAACACCAATTACCTGTCCGGCACTATTCAAAAGCGGACCGCCACTATTTCCGGAATTAATAGCAGCATCAATCTGTATATATTTATTAAAACCGATTGTTCTTGATTTATTTGAAATAACTCCTTTTGTAAGCGTATACTCCAAACTTCTTGGAGCACCTATTGCATATATATCGTCTCCGACCTTAATATCGTCGCAGTTTCCTATTTCAAGCGGAATAAATTCTGCATTATCTACACTTAATATCGCAATATCCAGGGCCTCATTAAAAAGATAAATGGATGCATTATATTCCTGACCGGAATATGCTTTCACTATTATGTCATTTTGATTTCCGATTACATGAGCATTTGTAACAACCGTATTGGAACCAATCGCAAACCCGCTTCCTTCATAATTTCCGGAATATATTACAAAAATTGACTCATAAGCAGCCTCTGCATCAAAGTCCATTGCAAAGCAATCAATAGAAAAAGCGAACAGCATTATGAAACTAAATAAAACCCCTATTGTCTGTTTTAATCGTTTCATATGCCATTCGCCTCCATTAAATCTTATTTTGTATTGAACACAAGAACTGAATTACCAATTGCAATAGCATCACCCTGACGCAATACACGCTGGGTTGTTTTAATACCGTTTACAACAGTTCCCATTGGAGAACCACAATCCTTAATCACATACTTGCTGCCCTGCATTACAATATCGCAGTGATGAGGGCTGACCAGTTTGTCCTTAAATAGAACGATAGTATTCTTGCTATTGTTACCAATGCTTGTCGTACCGGGGAATACCAAATACTCTTTTCCTTCAAATTCTCCTCTTATCACTTTAAGCCATGCAGATTTAGCAAACTGTTCCATAAGACCTACACCAACGCCGATAAGAATTCCCATTATTACAATTGCAACCCCTCTTGATGCCATATCGTTTGGAACAACCTTGCCTACAAAGTTAAACAGGAAACCTCCGACAAATGCACCAACAGCGCCACCAATTGTACATGAAATTATTCTCTTAATATCAGGCTTAATCAGACCTACTGCTAAACCAACACCAAGGCCCATAATCGCCCAACCGGCGCCTCTAACTAAAGCTGCTGCAATTTCACCCGGATCATCACTAAGCATGGACGCATACATCCACTGAGCCAAGTATCCGCTTATACCGCCGATTACAAGTGATACCACGGCACCGATTGCCGCATATTTGCCTGCATTTTGTTTAGAACCGTAATAAATGCCTTCGCCTATACCAAGGAACAATCCAATAAACAGTGCAATAAATCCGGCCCAAATGCCTGTGTGAGTTCTGGAAACTTTTGCCATTGCACTTTTCAGATCATCTACATCACTATCAAAATCATCCCTGTACGCCTCATAAAGCTTATCATCCGCCTTATTGTATGCTTCGTACCAATCTAATGCAATCTTATTCTCACTATCTATTGCTGCCACAAGCCATTTTGTGAGAACGTCATCTTCGTCCATATCAAGGTCATGTTCTTTGGCATATGCTTCCACCAGATCATATATCTTTGACTCCAGCTTATCAGCTTTATCCTGCAACGCATAATATTTTGACAAGTCTTTGTAACCCATCATGGAAGCCACGGTCGAATTAGAGAAAACTTTCTGTGCCAATTCAGCGCCTCCAAAGCCAAGAATGGCACCAATCAATGCCCATAAGATACCTTTTGCAAGGATTGTTTTAAAACTGATTTTTACCTTCACCGTCTGACCGGCAGAAGCAGAAGCCCCCTGCATCCTTTCAGCGGTAGGTATAAATTCAATTCCAGCCAGTTCTTCAGCCGTTATTTCAAAATCATTTCCCGACTCTTCCTTAACAACAGGTACTGTCATCTGAGCAACAACGCTTAAATCAGGCGACGTCGATTCATCTCCAAACAAATCGATTTCAACAGTATCTTTAGCTGATGCGTAGTCAGCTATATATAAATCAACATTACCGACCGGAAAAAGATGCTTATTATCCATTGCCCATACTGCAGCATCTGCAGAGAGTGGGCTATATGAATTCCATGACTTGTACTGAATCATATCTCCGATATTTATGATTATATCTGTCAGGGATTCCCCGGCTCCCCAGATATCGCCAATACAAATCTGTCCATCTCTAAAGTTTGGATGCCAGATAGGGGTCTGTATCTTACAAATCGGCTTGTATCTCGGATACTCTGAATGAAGTTCAATTTCCACTTCATGTCTTCCAAGTGTCTCTATTCTTCCATCCGGTTGCAGGTAAATACCATTCACATAGTATGTAACATGATATTTCTGCGGCGGTTCATCCCCTATTGGAGTAACAACAATATTCTTATGCCCCGCAAAGTCCTTTTTTATTTGCTCATAATCCGAAGCAATTCTTCTTAATCTTGCGTCCATGAGTTACCTCCTATATTCCCCAGAATACTTCGGTCTCATCGGCAGTAAATTCATAATGCTTGATGTTCATACCTACTCTTCCGGCAATAATATGTAATGGCGGAACTCCAATCTCTTCAAATGTCTTATCAAGATAATCTTCTGTTCCATTAAATGAATGCTTGTTTTCAAAGCTCATCTGCTTACCGCATTTTTCGCATGTGAGCATTGCTCCCTTTAGTTTATGTACCGGCATAAATAATTTTTTATGTTCTCCGCAAGAACATGTTCCCTCGACAGCAATGTCTCTATCAAGATCCAATACTGCATTCTCACCTAACTCGGCTTTGATTTCTTCTAAAGCACTCTTTATTGTCTTGTCTTTAACAGACCAAGGTTTTTCAATTATTTCCTCATATGTATCATGGCTCATGCAGTCTGGTTTTTCCTGATACTCAACTACATATGAGTCATGTGTTAATCCGTTGAACACATAGCCTTTTCCGGCCAACGTCGGTAGATTTCTATCAGAATGCAAAAGTTTCAACATCTCTTGTACCTGAATGCCGGCAATAACCGATGAAGACGTTGGCGTTGTAGGTATTTTGCCTTCTGCCATCTGCTCATGTGTAAGAAGTGCGCAAGACTTACGCTTATTAATCAGCATCCAGTCTGTCTCTGTCATAGTGCATTCATAACACGCGCCATGTCCGGGAACAAAAACTCTCGCAAACCCATTTAGAGCTTCAATTGCACCATCAATCCATGGTTTGTTGACCTTATAGCAGGACTGGTTTATATGCAGTCTTGCTTCCCTATTATCCAGACCGCCAAGAACTACATCCATTCTTCGGAAAACACCCAGCCCCACATCATCAATAATATTGGAGACGAAAGCCTTGGCATGAACATCCGGGTTCATTTCACCGGCTCTTTCAGCTGCGACATCAGCTTTATATCTTCCAACATCCTTTGCTCTATATAATACGGATCTTGTAAGATTTGTATTTTCAATAGCATCCATATCATAGATTAAAATTCTGCCTATACCCAAAAGAGTCAGATTTTTAATCAATTCATTTCCAATTGCCCCTGCCCCCACAACCATTATTGTGGCTTTAGACAACCTTTCCTGATCCCACCAGGGAATCAACCGAAGTCTGCTATATTTATCTTCTTCAAAATCCGATTTATCCAATTCCAATAAATCGCTCATATCAGTCCGTCCTATCTGTTTACAGTATTGCTCCTGCCGTAATCTCAGGCTGAAGCCTTAACACGTCTCCATCCTTTATTCCGGCTTCACCAAGAGTCTGAGATTCAAGAAGCTGTCTTCCGGTCACCTTGTGAATAAATTTATAACTGATAGGATTGCCATCCGGTCCAACTGAAGGAAGTTTGATTTTCTCTACGAGCTTAACCATAATAATCCCACACCTAATATCATCAGGAAGACCGACTTTCTGTTCCTTATTTCCGGTTACATCAACAATTACAACATTTACTTTTCCCATTGTTATTATCTCCTGTTCTTTATCACATACATAACCACGAGAAGCAAATGCATCTCGTGGTCAACCCTTGTTTTATTATTTCTTTAACTTCTTATATGTTATTTCAAGGCCCTTATCAGGATGATACCTCCACTGCACTGTTACACCTTGTTCAGGAAAATCTTCTGACTGCTTACCATCCGCTCCTGTTGTCTCACCAAATTCAGCATATAACGACTCAGGAAGACCTAACGCGTCATTAATCTTTTTTGCTGCTATATACGCTGACGGATATGCCAACCCATCATCATCGCGATCATATGGATTTGTATCAAGGCTTAAGTAGCTGCCATCAGAACCAACAGATGCCCAAGTAGGCTGACAATACTCGTCATACAATTTCTGGAAATCAGGTCCCTTTTTGATTCCGCCTTTCAACGCAAAAACAACAACAATAACAATAATAACTGCAATTGCTGCTACTGCACCAATAATAATCGGTGTCTTTTTCTTCTTTGCATTCTGCTGAGCCACTCCGCTATTAAACTGATTGATTGCAGATGCAACATTGCTGTCAACTGCCAAACCAACTCTCTGACCACACTTAGGGCAGAATTCATGTCCGTCTGCCAATTCATTTCCGCATTTGCCGCATACATTCTTCTTAGGTGCATTTTTAGGTGTTCCGCACTTAGGGCAGAAAGCATGATCCTCACCAATTTCCATTCCACACTTTACGCATGTTGCCATAGTCTTTTTCTCCTTTGCTTCTATGGTTCCTTGTTGAGCACAACCAAAAGTTGAGCATCCACCATTCATTTCCCAGCACTCCGTATGATGTGGTATTCCACAATCCGGACATACTGTTATTTTGTCCAGTTCGTTGATTTCCGATTTGCATACCGGACAAATTTTTCCTACATATTCGTTCATCGAAGCACCCTCCTATTAATATATTCTCACTGATTCACTACCAATCATGTTTCCATTTCCATCATATACTTTTATAGTAAAAGTTCCGGTTGATCCATAAGCCGGATTTGAATAATAAAACCAACAAGTTCCAGTATATCCACTATGCCATGGACCATCCCACTTGTTTGTAACAGGAGATCCATCAGGGAAATACCCTACCGCTTTCAATGTAGTTGATTCTCCAGGGGGGCCTCCGGAAAGTTCAATATGACAATACCAATTATCATATCTACTCAATTTACTGGATGAATATGTTCCATCCTTTGAACTATTTATTATAATGCTTGCTTTCCATGCGTATAAATCATTATAAATATCTTTTGCATCGGAATATCCCGCCGATTTCAAATCTTTCAGATAAGAATACGTTGTTGTATCTGTGTTACTCATATGTGCTTGTACATATGAATACTTTGCTTCATTAACCTTTGTCTTCGCATCACTATAATCTCCGGCATCTTCAAAATATTGGACTGCCTTTTTATAGTCCTTAGAATTGATACAAGCTACACCGGCATAATAACTTGCTTCTTTCCACAAAGCATCAGAATATTCATAACCTTTTACTTCTGCAAAATATGTTCTTGCCTCTTCATACCTTTTGGCAGCCAAACATTCCTTCGCATACGCATATGTCGATTCATTAAACTTATCTTGTCCATCTTTATAGTCTTTCAAGTCTTTAAACAGGTCTGAAGCCTCTTGGTATTTCTTCGCAGTCAGGCATTCATCTGCATAGAGATATTTGGCATCCTTTGCTTTATCCGGAGCATCCTCATAACTTAAACCAAGCGTCTTGTATCCTTCATACGCAGTTTTATAATCCTTGTTCGCATATGCAGTTTCCGCCATTTGATACGTAGATTCTTTCATTCGATCTTTGGAATCTTCATAATTCCCCAATTCCTTAAACAAATCTGCGGCCATAGCATAATCCTTGTTTGCAAACAATTCAGAAGCTTTGGCATATTTTGTTTTTTTAATCCAGTCCTCTGAATCGGCGTAACCTCCAAGACCTCTAAATAATGTCAACGCTTCATCATATTCCTTCGCCTCATACTTCGACTTTGCATCTCTGTAATTCGCTTCATTTCTGCAGTAGACTGCCCTTTCCTCGCTATCCTGATAGTCAGGAATCTTTTCATATTCAACAGCTGCGTCTGCAAACTGTTCCTGTTCTTCCAGATAAATTGCCTTTGCATATAAAGTCTCTATTGCTTTCTCCGCACTATCTCGGTAATCACCAAGTGCTATATATGTATTATATGCGGAATCAAAGTTCTGTTTTTCAACGTTACTTCCCGCCACAGAATATCTAATATATGGAATAAGATGGAATACGCTTCCGTATATTGCACCGGCTAAAAGAATGAGCCCCAAGGTTGCAAATACAATCCCCTTTATTGTTTTCTTCCTCTTAGCTTTCTTTGCTTCCTTTTCCTCACGTTCTTGACGTTCCTTCTCTTCCTGGGCTTTTCTTAACCGTTCTTCTGCTTCTCTCTGTTCCCTTTCTCTTGCAAGACGAATTTCTTCTTCTTTTCTTCTTCGTTCTTCTACGATAGCAGTTGTCTCAGCGATAATTTTCTCCGGATTATATTTATCCTGAAGTTGAGCCAGACTCGATTTGCAGCTATAGCAGATATCTTCTCCTGCATTGTTGGTCGCCCCACAGGTACATCGCCAGATTTTTTCACCCACAACCGGAACTAACTTTGCGGACTTAGTCGTCAGCTCAGCGAAGTGTTCTACGGCATCCTTACTACCTAATACAGACAATAGGGCAGGCTGCATTGGAACCGCTGACGATGCCTCATTACATTCCACCATTCTGCGATTTTCATAAAGGATTTTTCTTATAATAACGTCAATCTCTCGCACGTTTTTATTCGGTATAGGAATTGGGGTTGTTTGCCCAAATACAGCTTCTCTCTTCGTCTTTAAGTCAAGAAGCTGGAATCCCTCTACACCTTCAACTGAATTTCCCCATGCATCCGTCGCCTTAATATCCAAAAGCAATGCCTTAATGGGTTCATCAGTAAGACTTCTAAAAGAACATCTTGCAAATATCGAAGCATCACTGATATCCTTTATCAATGAAATCTTTTCGATAAGTACAGGAACATCTTCCTGAACTTTTCCATCCGTAATTTCAAAAATGGTTTCAAATTTTCCAGTCTGGCCTGATGGTTTCGGTACACTGGCAGATGGGCCATTCTGAGCGCTGCTTGGGGCGGTCATTTTGTTGGCATTTTCCTGATTAATTATTGTATCAATTAATCCTGAACAGCCATACGTACTGCACCCTTCGTTAGCCTGCCAGCACGCTAAATGGTGTGGCATAGAACATGTGTTGCAGAACACAACTACATCTTCCTGCTTAAACGGAGTCTTACAATACGGGCATGTCTTTCCGACATAAATACGCTCCATACATTTTCCTCCTCATAGTTTCTATTTTGGTAAGCACGTTTTCACGGCTCATCAGCACAGCATCTGCTTGAATATCCTATTTTGTAATATATTTATCAAAGTTTCGTCCGTCAAAGGATTTGATAACTGCATCACCCGGCATATTTTTACACCTTGCATACTCAATCATCATCACCGTTTTAACCGACTGAAGCCCCTGCTCATCCAGCGCATTCAAGATATCTTTCAAAGAAAACCCGGCCAGAGAATCCAACTCATTCTCGTCTGCCGCAATTCCGTTATTTAAAAAAGCTGACAGACTCTTATTAAACACTCCCGTCTGTCTAAGTAACTGATGTGTTTGCTTATTCTGATCAAAGAAAAACATCAGCGACAGATAAGTCCCCCACGACATTTTCTTAGATTTTCTCTCTACCTCACCATAAGTCTGTCTGGAAACCCCGATTACTCTGGCAATTTCTTCTTGCTGTATACCGGCTTTTGCCCTAAGCACAATCAACTCGTCTGTCAGTTTACTGATATATTTGCTTTTCTCCTCTTCTGACAATATCCATTCCGTATTCATATTGCTGATCCCCCCCAAATTGTAAAACAAGTAAACATATACTACAAGATAATAGTACAATTTGTAAAGTCAGTTGTCAATATGTTTATATGTTTTATAACAAAGATGTCAAATTTTACATTATAGTCCACTTTGTGATGCAGCGCATGATGCTTACTGTTTTCAATCAATACCACAATTTGCAACTCCGCATCTTGCTTCTTCAGAAGCGAATCCTTCATATTCTGCCGTTCTTGCAAGCCGGATTCTGAAAAAGAAGACGAGTTCAAATACAATTTCGCTTTATGAAGCGCTTCTTCTTTACCTGTTTCGTAATTTGATGAAGAATTGTAATTTGAATACACACTATTATTTGAACAATAACATAATTATTATATTTGTTTTTTTCCATTTGAACTTGCAATTCCACTTATGCCTAAGTAAGTTAGTGTAAAATTATAGTTGGCAAAAATAAAGGGAAGAAGCCGAAACCTCTTCCCAATCATACCGATTTTCTCTATGATGTTAGTTGCGACACAAACAGAGAAAGGAGCCTTAAACCGGAAAAACTTAACTCGTAAAAAGCCAGAGCCATCCTAAGAAAAGCGGATACACAAGCAAAATACCAATCGCATACAAAACATTCCATACCGTAACGCTCTTTAAATCTGCTGCCGCCACCACACATTGAATCACAACTCCTATCAGCGCCAGCTTCCACAAAAAGCGGAACAAGTATGCCATCCTGACCCTGCGATACTGCTTTTTGCTGACGGGAAGATATTTCAGCTTCCTGTATGTGCCGCTGTTTTTCTGTCTCGGCGTCATGGAATCCGTCACATTGACATAGGGCAGCAGCACAAAATAAGAAGCCCATCCCGGCATCATAATGCACATCGCCCTGATTGCCCCTTCGCCACGCGCAATTTCCTGCACAGGGATTACCATCAGTACCAGCAGAATAAAAGAAAACAGCCCCGCCAGAAACCATGCAATCTGTCCGGTATAGGAAAACAAATCCTTGTCAAACTCCCTTATCCGCGCCCTCTCTTCCTTCTCTCTTTCTTTTCTGTTTTTAAAAGCCTCATTTTCGTAACTATTCATACGAATCTCCCTTCCTGCCTCATACAGGCTGCACTTCTCCAAAAGAGACAAACCTGCCCGTCTCCAAAACGCCGACATAATCAAGCTGCTTCTCTATTTCCTCTTCCATGTGCGTCGATAACATGACGGAACAGCTTTCGTCCTGAATCAATTCGCGCAGCAGCCTGTAAAAATCAATCCGGAATACAGGGTCCATTCCGGCCGTGGCTTCGTCCAGCAAAAACAGCTTCGGTTTATGCGCCACCGCAAATGCAAGCTGAAACTTCATAAGCTCCCCGCGGGACATTTTCCCCACCGTTTTATTCTTGGAAACATGAAAGCTTTCCATGGTGCTCTCAAACAAGTCTTTGTCAAAATCAGAATAAAACCGGCTTAACATCTGCACATTCTGCGCCGCTGTCCGCAAATTCAGAAATTCATTTTTTTCCGAGACAAAACCTATTTGGTTCAATGTCTGCAAATGGTCTTCATGAATCTCCCTGCCGTCCAGCAAAAGTTCCCCCGAGTACCTCTTTTTACCGTCCATGATATAGTCAAAAAATGTGGTTTTGCCCGCACCGTTTTTCCCCACAATTCCCATGATATAACCCTTCGGCAGCGCAAAGCTGATATCCTCCAGTTTGAACGCCTTCCGTCCAAAACCCTTCGGTCTTAAGCTTCTTACCTCTCTTGCTGAAAACAAAATATCATCTTTCATAACAGTCCTCCCACCATAGCCCGAATTTCATCGTCCGACAATCCCGCCTGCTTTGCCAGTTCAATCACCTCCGTAAAACGCTTTTCCAACTGCATAAGCTGCTTTTCATGGAGATAATCCGTATTGTACTCACAGACATAAAAACCTTTATTTGCCACGGAGCGGATAAGCCCTTCTTTTTCCAGTTCCTCATAGGCCCGCTTCGTTGTGATAACACTGACCCCTATCTCCGCCGCCAGCCCTCTGATGGATGGCAGCGCTTCGTTCGCGGTCAGTTCTCCCGACACGATTGCATTCTTCATCTGGTTTACAATCTGCTCATATATCGCATAAGTACCATGCGGCTCAATTATAATCTGCATCTTTTCCTCCTTTCAGCACATCACTAATATCCCAGTTTCTCATAATCGGCAAAGTTGCGCCGTATGGTTTTCCATTTTTTTGTCACGCCCCAGACGCAGGGAAGCATAATTACCATCTCGATGAGGAATATTATCCAGAATTCCACCTCACTGATAGGATGCAGGCAGATCGCAAACATTGCCGAGCCGCCTATCTGGCACAGCACCAGCGGAACTTCCGCAAAATCCTTCAGATTGTCGTAAGCCGGCCGCTCTTTTGTACTGTTCACTGTGTCGTCCCAGAGCATACCGCAGATATAGGTGACACAGAATATGGTTACAAGCTGCAGAACCAGTCCGTATACGGATACATCTCCCAAAATCGCCGCCGCGCTGTCGCACAGTCCCGCAAAAAGCATGGGAACTGCAACTTTGACATATAAAGATTTTCGGATATACGCCTCCCGCTGCTCCTTCGAAAACGGCACAAGGTACATCATAAAAGGCAGGGATACATTGTGGAAGGCGCCGCTTAGCACGGCAAAAGCCACCGGAATTGCAAACAGCCAGTTTCGTGACATCTCCGCCTGAAACCTCCAGCAAAACATTACCCCGATAGACGCCCATGCAACGAGCAGTCCCAGCCTTTGCGGATTGATATCCCTGTGAAATCCCTGAAAATAGTCCTTTATCACCAGTCTGTACATATGGCAGCCTGACGCCGCCGCTCTTGCTTTTCTTTCCATGTTTTACCTCATTTCTGCGTCTCGGTTCACACGCTTTTACTTCTCCATAAAATACATCAATTCCTCTATGGAAGGCTCCCACACCTTCAGCGCCGAATCAAACGGCTTCCCCGAATTGTACACAAGCGCCCTGCTGCCAAATTCTCCGCTTTCCATGTGGATTACCCTGTCCTTTAACAGCTTCAGCTTATATTCCTCTCCGGCAGCCATCCGGTAGCGCTCCCTGACGCTCTCGATATCGCCGTAGAGAAGCTGCCTGCCGCCTTTTATAAACAGAAGGTAATCCGCCAGCATGTCAATGTCGGAAGTCAGGTGAGTCGAAAGAATCACGTAATTCTCTCCGCTTGCCACATAATCCCGCAGTTCCTTAATAAAAAGCGTCCTGAACTCCTTGTCAAAATTTGCGGCGGGCTCGTCTAAGAGCAGCAGCTTTGGCTTGTGGGACAGAGCAAATGCCATTGCAAATTTCAATTTTTCTCCCTTGGACAGCCGCCCGTATTTCTTCCTGCCGTCCAGTCCGAACTTTTGCATGTGCTCTTTCAATCCGCTTTCCTCATAACGGCGGTAAAACCGCCCGTAACGGTTTCCGTTTCGCAGCAGGGTGTCACGCACATCAAACATATCATCGTGCAGTACCGTGCCAATCTCCTGCTTTACGTCCGCCTCCTCCTCTGCAAGAGGAATCCCGTCAATCCGGATTCCGCCTTTGTCCGCGGACAACAGCCCCGCTATTATCTGAAGCAGCGTGGTCTTGCCCGCGCCGTTTTCCCCGATAAGCCCCATAATATAGCCTTCCGGCAGCTCTATGGATATATTGTCTAAAAGAAATGTATTCCGCCTTTTTGATACATTTTCAACCTTCAGCATTTTCGTTTTCCTTTCGTATATATTCTGTATATATCAATATATACACTACATGCACACTTTTGTCAATACGATTTTGAAAAAAATCTAAATTGTCTTTTTATCCGCCGTGCTATATAATTGACCTATCATTTCTACACAAAACCAGCGCATCCTACCAAAGCCACGGCGGGCAGGGGATACGCGGAAAAGAGGTCAAAATGGCGAATCCATATCTTCCAAACTGGGAATATATCCCCGACGGCGAGCCGCGCGTATTCGGCAGCCGTATCTATGTCTACGGCTCTCATGACAAGGCAGGCTCCGATAAATTCTGCGATTATGTCTTAAAATGCTGGAGCGCACCCCTTGACAATTTAAACGACTGGGTATGTCATGGGGATATTTTTCACACCCGCGCGGATTATGACCATGCGGCGGATACAGACTGGACCGGGGAAAACAACGAACTTTACGCACCGGATGTGGTAGAAAAAGACGGAAAATATTACCTCTTTGCCTACATTGTAAATGCAAAAGGCTGTGTTGCCGTAAGCGACCGCCCGGAAGGCCCATTTACACTCCTGTCCAAATACAAATATACCATCTCCGACGAAATCTGCTGCAACGGCTGGTTTATAGACCCGGGCGTGCTGGTGGATGATGACGGGCAGGTGTATATTTACTGCGGCTTTGAACGTTCCTTTATGGCACAGATAAATCCTGAAAATATGTACGAAGTTTTAGACAATACCTGCATCGAGCATTTTATCCCCTGTGAGCTTTCCGGCAGGAACGGTTTTGACAAAGAAGAAAAATTGTTTTTTGAAGCGGCATCCCCCCGCAAAATCGGCGATACCTACTATATGATTTATTCTCCCAAAAGGGGATGCCGCCTCGCCTATGCAACCTCGGACAAACCGACCGGACCGTTTATCTACCGGGGCTACATCGTGGACAACGGCGTCGATTATCCGGGCGGCAATAACCACGGCTCCATCGCCTGTATCAACAATCAGTGGTATATCTTTTACCACCGCATGACAAACGGCACCATCATGTCCAGACGAGGCTGTGTTGAAAAAATTGAAATTCTGCCCGACGGCACCATTCCGCCTGTGGAAATGACCTCCTTGGGCTTTGAAGAATCCTTATCGCCCTACAGGGAGACGCCCGCCGATATTGCCTGCGTGCTGAAGGGCACTGCTTTTATCACGGAAAAAAACATATTTGAGCGTGTCGTAACCAACATCACGGACGGCTGTGTCATCGGCTATAAATATTTTGATTTTGGGGAAGATTTTTCGAGTAAAACTTTTACCTTCGCCGCCAGAATCGGCGGCTGCGGCTGTGACTGCACCATGCATATCCTAATCGACAGTGAAGACGGCACGGAAATTGGCTGCTGCCCGATCGGACACGATGACGCTTTGGTAGAAACAAGAGTAAACATCGTCACCGGACGCCACGCCCTGTTTTTTAAAATCACCACCGATTATACCGGCTGGACTGCCGATTACTTCAAAGGGCGCAGCTTGTTTGAACTAAAGTCATTTGTATTTTTAAAATAATGTTCTTCTATAAATGTGCATCCCTCTGCTGCTTTACAGCATTTTTGTTGGCGTACATCATGCTGTCCGCGATATTCAGGAAGCCCTCAACGCCAAGCTCGCAGTACCCAATTGCATAGCTGATGGGAACATTGCTGGATTGATTATAGATTCTGCAATGTTCCTCCAGTTCGCGGATAAACTGCTCTGCATCCCCGTCATATAAAACGGCAAATTCATCTCCGCCCTGACGGTATACCCTGCCATTTTCTAAAGCTGTGTCGGAAAGCAGGCCGGCAAACCCCTGCAGCAACTTGTCGCCTGCAGAATGTCCAATCGTATCATTCACTTTTTTCAAGTCGTTCAAATCGGCAATTATGTAATAACCGCTGCTGTCCTTTGCAAGCTTTCCCAAATCCCGTTCCAGCGCATTCCGGTTATAAATGTGCGTCATATAATCGATATATGCAAAATGGCTGCCCGTCTCCGTGCAAAAAGCAATGATGCTCTGCATACAGTTATGCTTTGCTGCCGTCTCCGCATCCGACAAAACCTTGGTATCAATGCTTATGCTGTCCCTTCCGTACTTACCCTCGACGGCATTCTTTACCTTCTCCAGCACCATATAGGCTTTTTCCTTTGTTCCGCTGATAAACGCCACACCATTTTCACCGATGCGGTACCCCTGCAGGCGGTATGACTTGATACCCCTGTGAATATCCTGCATAATCAGCGCATCCTGCTTCCAGTCAAAATTGTTTTCTGTCTTGCAAAAACACAGAACCGCTATCATCTTCTTCTGTTTTTCAAAATCATTTTCATCCAGAACCGTCTCAAAGGCATACTGATTGAACAACGCAGATTTTTCGTCCACATATTTTTCCGTATTCTCGTTGCTCAGTATAAGACCGAGCATAATAAGTGTGGAACAGACAACCACCAAAAGATTTTCCGGCATCAGCATTTGAATGGCCGAAGTAACAATATAAATCGGAACGGCAAGTATGATTGCCATTCTTTTTTCACCGTCCAGAATCTTCCAGTAGCGGAGACAGTAATACAAAATCAGAATCAGGTATATGACAACACTTCCATATAGAGCGTACGCCTTCGGTCCCAAAGAATAATCCGTGGTTTTTCCATGGACATAGGTAATCGGCAGCACCAGAATCCCTATGGTTGACAGACAACACGGCAGACTGTGCAGCACTTTCAGCGTTTTGTCAAACCGCAGACTGGCTTCCAGATAACTTCTCATATATAAAAACAACATATAAATAAAACCCAGTATGGACATTAAATAGATAATATGTGCCACCAGATTCACCACATTCGAAACCGTGTCTCTGTGATTGACCGTGTAAACCGTGATCAAATCAAACAGAGCATTCAGAAACGCCACTCCCGTAAGCGCCCTGAAAATCCTTGTGGATTTTATCGGAATATGCGGCTTCCGATAGTAAAATCCAATCATATATATAATAAATAAAAGACATACTATCGGCGTTTTTAACAGCATATCAAGATACCTTTCCTCCCGCAGCGCTCCGAACATCATAACCGCCTGCATTTTAAATGATATTATGTAAATTGTATCCTATATAACGAGAAAAAGCAATCCGCATTTTCGTACAGAGTTGGCGGATTGCTTATGCATTGGTATTTTGTCCGCCATTTCTATAAATTCGGTCATCTCGGCGGCATGTTGTAAAATCCCTGTTGTGGCGGCATCGTATTCTGTGGTGGCATCGTATTCTGCGGCGGCATAAAATTCTGCTGTGGGGGCATAATCTGATTTTCCCTGCAAAATTTCGGTAATGTTTCCCATAAAGCCTGTTGTACGCCTGCTTTTGCGGCAGATTTAATAATTGCCCACATAATCGCAAGTACAATTGTTTGAATTAGTACAATAACCACGATAAAAACTACCATTGTTTCGTCCATTGGTAAAACTCCTTTCTTTCGTCTCCAGGTTTTCTTTTACGAATCCATCTACATATTTACTGTAATGAAAAAGCATATTTCGCATTTATTATCACAAGAAGCCCTAAAAAAGTCAACAAAAAAGGAAAAGAAAAAAAGAATTTGCTGTTTCTTTGTCTGATATGGCAGAAATGATTGATTTGGTACTGTAAGGCTTTAAAGTTTGCCTGTAGAATATGCGTACATAAAAAATGCCCGTCAAAGACTGACGGGCAAGGATCATAGACAGCGCGAGACGGGAATCGAACCCGCGACCCCCTCCTTGGCAAGGAGGTGCTCCACCGCTGAGCCACTCGCGCTTATCAAATGTCCATATTTAACGGACAAATAATAATATACTACAGCCAATCATTTTTGTCAACTACGGAATTTTATATTTTGATCGTTTTCCCCAAATACAACACCAGCTCTCCCTCCTCCACTTCCGAAAAAAGAAATTCCGTAAATCCTAAGTGCAGGTAAATTGCTAAATTTCTTATTTCCTTTGCCTCAACTCCGATTGTCAGTCTTGCTATTTTATGATTCTTTGCATAACATTCTATTTCCCGCATCAGTTTTGAAATATGACCATTTCCTTCATATTCTTTTCGAATACGCAAGGCGTTAATATTGGCAATTTCTTTGCCATCGCACAGGGGCAGTCTGCCCGCAATGGCATTGCATGCAGGCGACAAAATCAAGGTTCCTTCCCCGATTGGAACATCGGCATCTAACACAACAAAAGTGAATGCCTCTCCAGTTCTTCTTTTGACGCCAATCGATACTCCATCCTTTTTCCTCCGTTAAATTTGAAATTGATTAATCGGCCAATCGCTGCCGTATCACATTGATTGAACGAGGTCTTATCAAAATATTATAATCTGTACCCGCTTCAATTGTTTCGGTATAAGGATAAACAGCCTCCTTGTCATCAAAGGTATTTCCGGCATAATAGCTGTCTCCTGTAAGAGTTGTGAGCACAGCTTTACCGTCCATTTTTGTGTCTGTACAAATATTTACGGTTAGTTCTTTTTCGGAGAAATTTACCAGCTTTGTTATCACTTCCGACGCTTTTTTATCTACCGTACAGACCGCCGTTATGTGCGGGATTTCCGCAAGTGCCTTGTGATGTAAAATATTGCCGTTGAAAGTAATTTCAAATGTGTCATTATCAGTAATGATCCGAACCTCATTCTCCTTGTTTACTGTACACGCTGCATTATCACATATTATTTCATTTGACCAGCCATTATAGTGTACGACCCGGCTTTTACCTTCTTCTATTATCCAGTCGTAATGGTTCTGATCCTCGCCCTTAAGCCCTGTGTCCCAAAAACGAAGGTGTATTCTTTCGTTCTCCGCTTTTATTAGAGCTGAAAAGCTTTGCCTGTTTTTTTGAATGTCACCCACAAGCCCTACACCCGTACCCATATACGATTTATTATCTGTAAAACTGATGTCGCCCTCAAGAGTACAAACATTTTCACATGGTTTATTGTCAATATAAATAGCTGAAACACTTAGCCCTTTTTCAAAGTGGATGGCAAAAGCGCCTTTTTCCATTTGCCTATCCGCTTCTGTTTTAACTTCATATCCGCAGACATAATTCCCGCGGTTTTCCGCAAACATTTTCAGCATATAGTAGCTTGGGATAGCATAATCCTCGTGGTTATTGAAAATTATCATATCAGGCTCCCACGCCTTATATGCGACATTCTGAAAAAGAGGAGCATAGCTTGTCATACGAACCTTGTCCTGATTTCTTTCAATTCCTGTCAGAAATGCTGCCTCGCCTAATGCGCCGTATAAATTTCCCTCTTTGCAGCCAATCGTTGCCGCATATTCGCCGCAGTATATGTCTGCGCCGTTTCTGTCCAAATTATCATACATTGCAGAATTAGCGGCAAAAAATTCAGGCGAAGAATAAAAATGTTCATCGACCATTTCCGTTTTCAGTCCGCTGCGTTCGGTATGGTCTGTCGAAATATATATGAACTGCGGGAACTGTTTTTTCAGCTTGTTATAAAAATATTCATAACGCCTGCAGTATTCACTGCCCCAGTTTTCATTGCCAATTTCAAGATATTTCAGTACTGTAAAAGGTTCCGTATGTCCGTTAGCTGCTCTTTTAGCTCCCCACTCTGTATCGGCAGGGGCTGTGGCATATAAAACAGCGTGAACGGTATCTTCGTAATACTGATTGACCAGTTCCTCATCAAAATAGTCGGGATTTCTTCCCTGACAAGTCATTCCGCAGTTAAATACATACATAGCATCTATTTTGGCGTCCTCACAAAATTGCAGAAATTCGTGAAAACCAAGTCCGTTCGTTGTCATATAAGACCACAGCAGCCAGTGAGGTTTCCTCTCCCATACAGGACCTATCGTATCTTCAAATCTGAAAGCGGTTTCCTTAGTAAAACCTTCCACAATACAGCCGCCCGGAAATCGGAGAAAAGCAGGATTTAACTTTATCATTCTTTCCGCTAACGATTTTCGCAGTCCGTTCTCCCGCCCCATAAATGTGTCCGTTGGAAAAAGAGATGTAAAGCCAATCGTAACGGTTTGCGCCGAAGATGAGCACATAGCAAGACGTCCGTTAAAATCCTCTGCAATGCTTGTTAATTCACACTCATACTTATTATAATCGCCGCATACCATAAAGGTGTGCTTTGCGTATTCCCTGCCGTTTTCGGAAGTAAGCAGTACCGATACTTCCGTCGCTTCATCAGCTTTTGCAAACATATAAAATCTGTATGATCTCCCATTTTGAACAGGTATGCCCATAAATCCATCATTTTGTATATAACCGCCTTTGAAATTTACTTCCAAAGCACGTTTGCGGTTTTTGTGCAGAGTATTTTTATCAGTAAGCTGCATTTCTGCACCACTGCACGCAGTCCACGCCGCGATACCTTCGTTCTCGCAGCAGTCAAACGAAGAACGCCAGCCTGTCGGTGAAATGATAAGTTTATTTTGCGGGT
This sequence comes from Lachnospiraceae bacterium, assembly GCA_029053015.1. Classification (GTDB taxonomy): domain Bacteria; phylum Bacillota; class Clostridia; order Lachnospirales; family Lachnospiraceae; genus Acetatifactor. The sequence goes on along the minus strand of JAIDHX010000007.1, from coordinate 35,781 downwards.
CATATGTACACTCCTGCGGTATAATACCGTCATCAAAGGCTCTGTTCCGCAATAATTCAGCATATATGCCGCCGTCCCCCGCTCGGTTAATGTCTTCAAAAAACAGACCATAAAGGCTTTCCGAAACATCTGTGATTTTTTCATTTGTATTTATCTTTATTCTATACATGTTATTATTCCTCACATTTATTGGGATTGTTGATTTCTATGGTAAACCATACTTTTAAAAATAACAACCCTGAAGTTCCGTACAATTTTGTATCAGCCGAAACACATCATATGCAGTGTCAGCTTGCTTTGTGTCTTCCATACCGATGAAATATGCGACAAACAAAATTTCTATACATTCCATCACACAGGGAATTGCTGCTTTTTCTTTCTCAGAAAGTTTGATTATGCTCTCGTAGCCTGCAACCACTGCTTTTACATTTGCAAGCCATTCACTCTTTGTAAGCGCTTCTTCCGTTTCTTCTGCCAGCAATCCTGTCAGGAAATAACAAATATCGAATATCCTGATATTTTTCTGACTCAAATCAAAATCAATATATCCTGTAAAATTGCCCTCCGAAAACAAAAAGTTCCCGGAATGCACATCTCTATGAATCAACTGCTTTGGCAGAAAGCCATACACGCGCTCTAACGACTCCACTGTTTTTTCATATTCCGCTTCGTCTACTATCTGCCATTCATGATTGCTTAAGTTGTCCCGTACCCAGCCCTTCATCTCTTTTAACAGGCTATTATCCCAAAATTCAACTTCCTTTTCACATTCCCGGAACGCTATATGCAGCCGTGCGATTGCACAGCCCATTTTCCAAGCCATTTTTTCATCTTTCATGTCAAAATCATTACTTCCCGGCAGTTTTTTTGTCATAAAGAAATAGGCGTTTTGACACTCGACATATTTTTCTCCTGTTTTGGCAGGTACTATCTCCGCCACCGGAATATTGCAGCCCGATAATATTGTCAATATTTTTATATTTCTTTCCAACTGTTTTTTGTCATCATACACTTTTAACACATAGGAATGATTGACCTCCCAAGCCGAAGGATATATTTGTTCTAATTGTCTGTTTTCCATTCCCCATAAAGGTAAAATCTGTTCTATGATTCCTTTCATTTTTTGATACCCCACCCTTTCCTTCGAAATAATTCTTCTGATACTTGGCTCCGACAGATGATATATATTTGCAAGCTGCCCGTTCGTTCTCCCTTCCAGGTGCTTCAAATAGATATACTGATTGCGTTTTTCCAACTCAATCTTGTAGTCCGTCTTCTGTTTTACCTCACAGGCATTTCCTTTTGGTATATACAGATAACCGCCTTGATAACATTTTTGAACCGCCGCAAGTAATTCCGCAGGCAGCACCTCGTTTGCATTTACATATTTCATAAGTATACTCCATAAAATATTTGCTTTATTATAACATGCCATCCTCGTTTATCGGTGATTATATCACATTCTGTATAAAATATAATCACCGGCAAACAGAAAAGAGGAGCAATCACCTTGATTTGTGATGATATGCTCCTCTGTCCGATGTTTCCTTTTATCCGGCATTCTTCTGCCCTGAAAAGCAGCGTAGTATTCCGCCTGCCGCTAATCCGTCAACTTATCCGCATATTTAATCCGATAAATGCGGCGCAGGGCATCGTTAATGCGCTCCTCGGAAATCGTACCGTTTCGTACTGCCTCCAAAATGCCTTCATAAGCCTTTTCAAAATCCTCAGGCATCAGTATCATGTCGCAGCCGGCGCGCAATGCCAGAATTGCCGCCTCGTCCGCATCGTAATACTCCGTTATGGCTCCCATATTCATGGCATCCGTGATAATGACGCCGTCAAAGCCCAGCTCTTCCCGCAGAATATCGGTTACTACCTCACGCGACAGGGTACAGGGCGTATTGTCTCCGGTAAAAGGAGTCGCCGCCATGTGGCTCACCATAACAAAGTCCGCTCCTGCTCCTATTCCCGCCTGAAAGACTGTAAACTCCTCCGCCCTGAACTGCTCTGCAGTCCTTTCCGTACTTGCAAGTCCCACATGCGTATCATCGACGCTGCTGCCAATGCCCGGGAAGTGCTTCAGGCATGAGCTGACGCCGTTTTCCTCAAGCCCCTGCACCATGGATGCCACCATAGAAGACACTATCGCACTATCGCTGCCGTAAGAACGGTCTCCAATCACACTGCCTTCCACATTATTGATATCCGCTACCGGTGCAAAATCCAGATTAAAACCATATTCTCCGAGATATCCCGCAATCTCCTGTCCCGCCTGATAAGCCTGCGCGGGATCGGCTGTCGCGCCAATCGCATGTGCGCCGCCTGCATTTTCTGCAAGTCCGGCCTGTACAAGACGGCTCACCTGTCCGCCCTCCTCGTCCACAGCAATAAACAGCGGATACTTGCTGTAAAGCAAAGTGTTTGAAATCATCTCTTTTAACTGCTCAGCCGATTTTATATTTTTCTGAAAATAAATCAGACCTCCTACCGCCCACTTATTCAGTGCATCCTTCGTGCCTTCACCTGCCTGTATCGCCGTGCCGGCTCCGGTAATCGCCTCCGGCGTGACAATAAAGAGCCCTGCCACTTTATCCTCAAGCGGCATAACCTCTATCGCCGCATCTATAATCTTGTCCAGCTTTTCTTCCGGCGTCGGCTCCGGAACCGTCGTGTCCGGAACTTCCGGTTTTTCCAAACTTTCCTCCGGTCCCACCAAATCGTCAATCTCATCTGCCAGAGACCCATTATCGTCCGGCTGCTTTACCGGCTGCTTCTTTCCAATTAAGATAACTGCCGCCACAACGCCTGCAACAATCAATATCACAAACAATATCAGTGTCAGATAAGCAAATACCTGATTACGTTTTCTCCGCCTGCGCCTCTCCTCACGTCTGATAAGATCCACAGCGCTGGTATCTGTTTTTTTAGCCTGACTGCTTCTTGCGTTTTCTGCCATCTAATCATTCTCCTCCACTATATATGGTATATCATACTCTATTTTGAGACACTTTTCTACAGAAAATACTCTACTTTTCTTAATTTTTTTCTTAATTCGTCAAATTAATATGGCAGAAATATATTTTTCGCTGTTTTAATCCTTTTTATTACATGAAAAGAGCGCACCGATTATTTTTAATCAATGCGCCCTTTCAGACTATGCTATCCAATGGACTACCCTCCTATGAAATTATGATAATGGTTTACAGTTACCGAAATTCTCATCCATATTTTTTCTTTTGTACCTTTCCACTTCTTCTTTTGTACTGATTGTACTGTAACGTCAACTTATTTTTATCTGTTGTACTTCGTTACTTTTTCCTGTGTACTTGTACTCTTTTCTCTTTTGTATCTATATTCATTTGTATTTTAATATGGATGTTAGAATAAAATTTACGTTTTAGGTGGACCGTACCTCACTTTCTTTTTTATTAGCACTTCTGCTGTTGTCTGTCTGTTTCTTTGTTTGTAAGTTCATTATATACATATAATTTTCATTTGTCAACACTTTTTTCTAATTTTTTTCAAAATTTTTGTCTTTTTATCTTTTTATAGTAAATTTTTCCATAATTCTACTATTCTATTGATTTTCTCCCCATTTATGCTATATTGCAACAAACGGTTGACATATTGTCAGGTTAAAATGGTGGAAATGCAACCATCATATATATTACAATGGCACTATCAAAAATTCAGGAGGCAGCGTCATGACAATAGCAGACAGAATACAATCCCTGCGAAAAGCAAAAAGCATATCACAGGAAGAACTTGCAGACAAAATCGGTGTTTCAAGACAGGCAGTATCCAAATGGGAAAGTGAACAAAGCAGCCCCGACGTGGAAAAGGTCATCCTGCTAAGCGACTATTTTGAAGTGACAACGGACTATTTATTGAAGGGAATAGAACTGGAGCCGAATTTGTCCCGGGCAGACAGACGGGATGCAAGAATGTATTCCACAGTGGGCACGGCTGTCAACTTTGCAGGACTGATAATTGCCATTATGATTTGGATAGAAAAACAAACTCCTCTCTCCGTCGCAGTCGGCTTTATTCTTATGGCTGCCGGCTGCACTATCCATGTAATCGGGCAGCTTAAAGGAGAACATAAAACTTCTTCCCAAAAATGGTTTGCGGCCATAAACGTGTGGTTTCTTCTTTTAATGCCTGTTACCTGCATATTTAATTTCATACAAGGAACCATAAACGGCACCTGGTGGACCTTCAGCCCTTTTCCCTCGCTTTTCATGCTGAACTCCCACACCGCATTCATCCTGTGCTGGCTCCTCTACGCCATGTTATGTATGATAACAGATGTTATTGTGATGATAACAAAGAAAACTCGCTAAAAGCTGATTGCTATTAACTGTGCAATTCATTGACACAATCTTACCTTATGCTGCTCTCAGCCGACAGTCAGGCTTATGCCTTTTCAGACCGTATAAAAACGTCAGTACTTGGCGAGGTTCTTTCGAGCCTAGTACTGTTACGTTTTTATCCGAGCGAGAGCGCGTCTGAAAAGGCATAAGCCTGACTGTCGGCGTGACCTGCTGCATTACCCATGTGCAAATCTTCCAATTCAAGCACCACTTGATTCCCCCGCCGTCATATCTATGCTACAATCATTATGACGTCAAAAAACAAGCCAATCGCAAAAACACCGCGGTAATACTGATTTATGAAAACAGGAGGAACGAGAAATGTTTGATACAATGAAGGTTGCAGAAGAAATTAAAACGGCGCGAATCGCCAAAAATATGACACAGGTAAATCTTGCAGACCGGATGGGCGTCAGCTATCAGGCAGTCTCCAACTGGGAACGCGGCAATTCCATGCCGGATATCAGCAAACTCGACGAGTTATGTGGGATTCTTGATATAAGCTTTGAGCAACTATTAGGTTCTGAACAACAGGCACAAAAAATCCAAAAGGTCATGGAATACAGCGAAAACAACAGCGGACCAAACCCCTCTCCCGAAGAGATCTGCGATGTCGCACCGCTTATGCCGCCAAAGGCTTTAAACGAGATAGCTGAAAACATAGAAGTTGATTTAGGAGGGCTGATTGGACTGGCACCCTTTCTAGATAAAGACATGGTCAACAGACTGGCAGAAAAACTCTCTCCCGAAGACATAGACCTCTGCCTGCTCTGCGGACTTGCCCCTTTTGTAGACAGCAGCACATTAGATAAGCTGACTCAAAACGTGGAAACAGTTGACTTAAGCGGATTAATCGGACTGGCGCCTTCTCTCAACAGAGACACGGTAATCAGGCTGGCAGAAAAACTCTCTCCCGAAGACATAGACCTCTGCCTGCTCTGCGGACTTGCCCCTTTTGTAGACAGCAGCACATTGAATAAGTTGACACAAAATGTAGAAACCGTTGACTTAAGCGGATTAATCGGACTGGCGCCTTTTCTAGACAGAGACACAGTCAACAGACTGGCTACAAAACTTAAGGCAGGAGAAAATATAGACCTCTGCCTGCTTAGTGGACTCGCCCCCTTTGTGGATAAGGAAATCCTTCAGCAACTTTTGTAAGAAGCACACGCACAAAGAGCATAAGAAAATAATATATAAAAAAAGAAACAGAGTGTCTGCCGCTTTCAGCCGTACCCTCTGTTTCTTTTTGTATTTTCTCTCTTATTCTTTTACAACTGCGTCACCACAAAAATATCATAAACCGCTTTGATTGCCGTCTCGAAATCCTCATTGGCAACACCTATGATAATATTCAGCTCGGAGGAGCCCTGGTCAATCATCTTGACATTGATATTGGCATGCGCCAATGCAGAGAACAGCCTGCCCGCAGTACCGCGCATGGACTTCATGCCCCTTCCTACCACTGCTATCAGCGCCAAATCCGACTCAATATCGATGGAATCCGGATTTGCAAGCCTGTGGATTCCTGCTACTACTTTCTGCTCCTTGTGCATAAACTCGTCCTGATGGACAAACACGGTCATGGTATCGATACCGGACGGCACATGCTCAAAAGAAATGCCGTTCTCCTCAAAGGACTGCAGTACCTTTCTTCCGAAACCGATTTCTGAATTCATCTTATCTTTTTCAATATTGATGGCGCAAAAGCCCTTTTTGCCCGCGATACCCGTAATGACATACTTAGACTTCTGGCAGGTGCTTCCCACAATCCATGTGCCCTCGTCCTCCGGTGCATTGGTGTTGCGGATATTGATGGGGATTCCCTGCTGGCGTACCGGGAAAATAGCGTCCTCATGCAGCACACCGGCTCCCATGTAGGCAAGCTCCCGCAGCTCCCTGTAAGTGATAACTTCAATCACTTCCGGATTATCGATGATGCGGGGGTCTGCAACCAGAAAGCCCGAAACATCCGTCCAGTTTTCATATACATCGGCTTTTACAGCCTTTGCCACAATGGATCCGGTAACGTCGGAGCCGCCTCTGGAAAAAGTCTTGACCCGTCCGTCCGCGTAAGCGCCGTAAAATCCCGGAATTACCGCATTCTGGCAGTGGGACAGCCTTTCTGCAAGTACCTCGTTTGTCAAATCGGCGTCAAACTCGCCGTTGTCCTGAAAGAAAATCACTTCCGCCGCATCTATAAAATCATAGCCAAGATAGGCAGCCATAATGATACCGTTTAAGTACTCCCCGCGGGAAGCCGCGTAATTATGTCCCGCCTTCTCTTTAAAATTCTTTTCAATCACCTGAAATTCTTCGTCAAGGGAAAGCTCCATGCGCAGTCCATCGATAATTTCCTGATACCTCGCCTTAATCGCAGCAAGCTCAGCGGAAAAATCCTTCCCTGCCTTTGCAATCCCGTAACAGTCGTAAAGCATATCCGTTACCTTGGTATCCTCTGGAAACCGCTTTCCCGGCGCGGAAGGCACCACATAACTCCGCTCCTTATCCGCCCTGATGATATTGCCCACCTTGACAAACTGCTCCGCACTGGCAAGAGAACTGCCGCCGAATTTTACAACTTTTTTCATAACATCCCGTACTCCTCACAATTATTTTTCAAAAAGTCTGTCGATTAACCGGTGCCCCTCGGCAACCAATATGCCGCCGGCACGCCCTTCCCGCTCGTTATAGTCGCGGCTGCCTTCTTTTTCTTCCGTACTGTCGTACAAAAGATAAGGCACGCTGTCCGAGGTATGCGTGCGCACCCGTATCGGTGTCGGATGATCCGGCAGCACCAGAAGCCTGTAATCGACGCCGGCTGCAGCCAGCTTTTCTACGGCAGGCCCGATCACTCTGGTATCCAGATACTGTATCGCCTTCACCTTTTTCTCCACGCTGCCCTGATGTCCCATCTCGTCCGGCGCTTCCACATGGATATAGGCAAAATCATAGCCGTCCTCCACAAGCGCCTTAATTGCAGCGTCCACCTTGCCTTCATAATTGGTATGTAAACCGCCGTTAGCGCCCTCCACACAGGCAACACCCATGCCGGCGCCCACTGCGATGCCCTTCAGCAAATCAACTGCAGAAACCATCATGCCCTTCTTTCCCGTCTTTTCTTCAAAGGAAGAAAGCGCAGGTTTGGTGCCTGCCCCCCAGAACCAGCAGCAGTTTGCCGGATTCAATCCCTGCTTTTTCCGCTCTGCGTTAATAGGGTGGTCCTTTAATAACTCATAGCTTCGCTCCATCATGCTGCGGAATTTTTCTTCCGCGGGAAGATACTGTCCGATTACCTGCCCTAAAACATCATGGGGCTGGGTAAATTCCAACACCTCTCCATGGTTCCAAATCAGACAGTGCCTGTAGCTGGTGCCTACATAAAACTGAAATTCCTCATTGGCAAGCTCTTCTGCCACCGCCTTAAGAAGAACCGCACAGTCCTCCGTGCTGATTTCAGAAGAACTGTGGTCAATAATCGTCTGCTCTGCAAAGGGACACGCCTCTTCCGACAATGTCACAATATTGCAGCGCAGCGCAATATCCGTATCCTTCATGGGAACGCCGATGCTGAGCGCCTCCAGGGGAGAACGCCCCGAATAATATACCTTCGGATTGTAACCCAGCACGGACAGATTGGCGGTGTCAGACCCGGGCTTCATGCCGTCGGGAATCGTATGCACCATGCCGATTTCAGATTTTTTGCTGAGACGGTCCAGATTGGGCGTGTCCGCGTACTCCAAAGGCGTTTTGCCGCCCAGCTCCGCAATCGGCTCATCCGCCATGCCGTCCCCTAAAACTATCAAGTATTTCATATAACTCCTCATTTCACTTATGCTTCAATACGAATCCTGCTGCCCACTGTAATGTCCGCAAGCTGTTCATACAATGCCGCAAATTCTTTTTCTTTCATAACGCCCGTTACGTAACCGATTTCCTCCGTCACGCCGGACAGGTTGATTTCCTGCAGCCCTTCGCCAAAAAGCTTCACAAGCCTCTCGCCGTTTCCTGCCTTCACCCTGAAAAAGAACTTTCTCTCCACGTCGTCTATGCTCATAAGCGCCGCTTCTTCGGCATCCCAGAAGCACATAAGCGTCTCACCGATATGACGGGCACAGTCCACCACGTCCGCCACAACCGCGCTCGCCGTAGGAAGTTTGCCTGCGCCGCGCCCGTAAAACATGGAATCGCCCAGCATATTGCCCTTTACCATGATTGCATTGAACACGCCGCTTACCATATGCAACGGAAACTCTTCTGAAATAAGGAACGGCGCTACCATTGCCAGTGTCTCCTCTCCCATTTTTCTGCTCAACGCCAAAAGCTTGATAGACATACCCATGGCGCCTGCGTATGCAAAGTCGCGGGCCGTAATTTTGGTGATGCCTTCTGTGTAAATTTTTTGGTAATCTACATTCTTTCCTGTCATCAAAGAAGAAAGGATTGCGATTTTTCTGCAGGCATCATGGCCTTCCACGTCCGCCTCAGGGTTTCTCTCCGCGTAGCCTTTGTCCTGTGCCAGTTTTAAGACAGATTCAAAATCCGCGCCTTCCCTCTCCATTTTTGTCAAAATATAGTTGGTCGTGCCATTCAGAATGCCGGTAATGGCTTCGATGCGCTCTGCGGTCAGAGCGTCCTTTATCGGTCGGATGATGGGAATACCGCCGCCCACACTCGCTTCAAACAGGTAATTGCAGTTGTGTTCCTTTGCCAGTGCAAGCAGTTCCGGTCCGTGTGCGGCAACCAGTTCTTTATTGGACGTACACACACTTTTTCCTGCGGCAAGCGCCTGCTTCGTAAACTCATACGCAGCGCCTACGCCGCCCATGGTTTCGCAGACAATTTTCACTTCGTCGTCTTCTATAATCTGCTTGAAGTCGTGAATCACTTCCTTTTCATGAGGATCCCCGGGAAAATCACGTAAATCCAGAATATATTTTACATGGATTTCCTCTCCGGCATTCCTGCCTACCATATCCGCATTCTTTTCGATTACCTCCACGACGCCGCTTCCTACTGTGCCGTATCCTAAAACCGCTGCCTGAATCATCTTCACACCACGCCTTTCTCTATCATCCGTTTCCTATTCTTTCATCACTTTCCTATATATTCCTCTTAATCTAGACAATTGCAAAACTCCTATTTGCCAGTTACGAATTGTGCAGATTGTATACTTCATAAGCAGACCCTTGCTTACCGTCGGTACTTAGCTGCCGTATTTTGGCAGCTTACGTACCGCTACGGTAAGCTCGGAGCGAAAGCGCGTCTGCGTTGAAGTATACAAGGTGCACAATGACAACAGCATAGTTTCTGCGTTTCGTAATCACCTGCTATTCTTCTTTATATAAGAGGATATTTATCCGTAAGCGACTGCACAATGGCTCTTGCCTCTGCAACCTTTTCCTCGCCGCCCTTCAGCACCATTGCAATCGCCTCTGCAATCCTGTCCATATCTTCTTCCTTCATACCGCGGGAGGTGACTGCCGGCGTACCCAGACGAACGCCGCTGGTCACAAACGGAGACTGCGGGTCATTAGGAATGGTATTCTTGTTGCAGGTGATATGCGCTGCATCCAAAAGCTTCTCCACTGCCTTTCCGGTCAGTCCGAGATTGGTCAAATCAACAAGCATCAGATGGTTGTCCGTACCGCCGGAAACAATTTTGATGCCGCGGCTTATCAGCCCCTTGCAAAGTGCCTGCGCATTGTCTATGATACCCTTCTGGTAAGTTTTAAATTCATCGCTAAGCGCCTCTTTGAAGCACACTGCCTTTGCGGCAATCACGTGCATCAGAGGACCGCCCTGAATACCGGGGAAAATTGCCTTATTGAAATTAAAGCGCTCTGCCGCCTCTTTATTACAGAGAATCAGACCACCGCGGGGACCTCTCAAGGTCTTGTGCGTGGTAGTCGTCACCACATCTGCATAAGGAATGGGGCTCGGATGAAGTCCTGCCGCTACAAGTCCTGCAATATGCGCCATATCCACCATCAATACCGCGCCCACCTCATCGGCAACCTCGCGGAATTTTTTGAAATCAATGGTTCTCGCATAGGCGGAAGCGCCTGCGATAATCATCTTGGGCTTGTTTGCAATGGCAAGCTCACGCATTTTATCATAATCCAGAAAACCGTCGTCATTGACGCCATAAGGAACAATGTTGAAATATTTGCCGGACATATTGACCGGACTTCCATGTGTCAGATGTCCGCCGTGGTCAAGATTCATGCCCATAATCGTGTCCCCGGGCTTACAAACTGCAAACTGCACCGCCATATTTGCCTGCGCACCGGAATGGGGCTGTACATTGGCATAATCACATCCAAAAAGCTCCTTTGCCCTCTCGATTGCCAGATTTTCCACTACATCCACGCACTCGCAGCCACCGTAGTATCTCTTGCCCGGATAGCCTTCTGCATACTTATTGGTTAAAGGGCTTCCCATTGCCGCCATAACTGCCTTGCTCACCCAGTTTTCGGAAGCAATCAGCTCAATGTGGCTGTTCTGCCTCTCCTGCTCATCTACAATCGCCTGTGCAATTTCTTCGTCCACAGCTCTTACTTCATCTAATGAATACATCCTGTTCCTCCTCTATATTTCCTGATAGTCGATAACCACAACGATTATAGCATAGCCCCAAAGGTTTGCGCAATACATTTCATTTACATTTGAGCGTTTACCTGTTACAATAAAAACGTGTGAATTGCCGTTTTTTTGCACTTACTGCACAAATTTTATAACCAAGGACAAATTCGGAGGCGCTCTATGTACCATATTATTGTAAATCCTGCTTCCCGCTCGGGACGGGGCAGGCTTATCTGGAAAGAAACCATAAAACCGGCCCTTATTGAAAGGCAGATACCCTACAAGGCGTATTTTTCCAAAAAAGCTGGGGACGTGGCTCGTCTGGCGCAAGAAATCACTTCACAGGCAGGCGACGATGACCTGCGCCTTATCATTCTCGGCGGCGACGGCACGGTAAACGAGACCCTGCAGGGCATTTCTTCTTTTGAGCATGTTGTCATAGGCTATATTCCCACCGGCTCCAGCAACGATTTGGCAAGGGATTTGGGAATTCCGCGCGATCCCCTTGCCGCGCTTCTTCATATTTTATCTGCGGAAAAAGATGCCGGACGCATCCGCCTTATGGACAGAGGCAGCGTAACCTTCGGACAGACGAAGCACTCCTTTGCCGTAAGCTGCGGTCTTGGCTTCGACGCCGCCGTTTGTGCGGAAGCCATGCAATCTAAAATAAAGGATACCCTGAACAAAATCGGACTGGGCAAGCTTACCTATTTAGGCATCGCACTGAAACAGCTTTTTGCCGCAAAGCCGGTATCCTGCACGCTGTATCCGGATGAACGCGAACCGATACATATTAAGAAATTTTTATTTGCCGCAGCCATGAACCACCGCTATGAGGGCGGCGGCTTTAAATTCTGCCCTGACGCCGACGATACGGACGGGGTTCTCGACTTATGCGTGGTAGGCAATATTCCCAAAATTGTTATCCTGTTTGCCCTGCCGACTGCCTTTTTCGGCAAACATTTTCTTTTCCCCGGCGTCAACCACTACCGCGCCGGACATGTCCGCCTTGAGGCAAGTGCGCCGCTCTGGCTCCATACGGACGGAGAAGCCCTCGAAAAGACCAAAACGCTTGAAATCGACTGTCATCAGGGTGACATACGTTTTATCGTCTGATTTCTAAAGACTTTCTTAATAATCTCTGAATGTTAAAAAAAAGGGATTGCAAAATAAAAAAACTTGGCTATACTTGACTTGTACGGAGAAAAGTTTAAATTTTTATTTTGGGCAGGTTACTGCCGTTTATGATGGGAGTCTTTATTGTGAAAAAATTAAAAACACTGTATACCAATTACGGCCATGCGATTCCGCTGATCATTTACGGAATCATTTACATGACATGGTTCTGCCACTTGGAAAAAACGGTAACAAAGCAGTATACCGTTATCCACATGGGACTTGACGATTACATTCCGTTCTGTGAGGTTTTCGTCATTCCATACTTTTTATGGTTTGCCTATGTTGCCATCGTTGTCGCTTATTTCTTCTTTAAGGACAAAACGGAATACCACAGAGTCTGCGCCTTTTTATTTACCGGCATGACTATATTCCTGATTGTTTCGACACTTTGGCCCAACGGACATCACTTAAGGCTGAGCGAAATGCCGCGCGACAATGTCTTTACCCACATGGTTTCAGCCCTGTGGAAAACAGATACGCCGACCAATCTCTGGCCGAGCATTCATGTTTACAACTCTTTGGGTGCACATATCGCCATTGCAAAGAGTAAGCACTTTGAAAACAGAAAGGGTATCAAAATTGCTTCTTTCGTGCTGGCAGTTTCGATTATTCTTTCCACGATGTTAATTAAACAACATTCTTTATTTGATGTATTGACAGCTTTCATTTTATGTGCTATAGTATATACAGTCGTATATAGATACGACTTGGTTATGGCAATTAGCCAGCGTTTCGCTGGTAAATCCAGACCACAGGTCGGCTGAGATTCCGACCTGGAAGCAATATTCATTGCTGAATTCCTATTAAAGAGAGCCATGGATACCCCCTATGTCCATGGCTCTCGCCCTGTCCAAAAATAAATATTTTCATAAAAACAGCGCGGTAATGTAATTTTTAACATTGCCGCGCCATTGTTTTTATTTCTGTCTTAGTTAAAGTTAAATATTTTTTTGCAGATATCGTAACCTTCTATGGAAAGTTTTCTTCCTCCCCTGCCGGGCAGATTCATGGCGCCTCCCATAATGCCGTTCCGCAATTTAAAGTAAAGCTTCTTATCCTTCTTGCGCAGGTAAGACCAAAGCTCTTTCTTTTCTTCCAGATGTTCTTCGCTTCCTGACTTAATACAGAAGATGGAGGATACCGTCATGATAATTTCCAGATAATTTCTCATGTACTGATAACGCCTCTTGCTCGCCGCAATCTCCGTCTTATGCTCCACAAGGTAGTCTATCATCAGCTTATTGACCCGAAGCTGCTGATCCAGCCTCGATATCATAACGTTCTCATTTACGGACTGATCCTCGCGTCCGATATAGTACCGGTAAAAATTAACGTCCAGATAGTACATGTTTTCAACATAGGGAAGCGGCTCAAAAACATAGAGGTTGTCCACGTAAAAGGTATGTTCCGGCAGCTTCAGCCCGCAGTCCCGCAAAAGCTGGGTTCTGAAAATCACAGAGTGCATCAGGATATAATGTCCCTTGCTGAAATGCTTGCAGTCCGCCCATGTAAATATTTTGTCCTTTGGAAGAATATGACGGTAATGCATCACCTTTTTGCGCTTTTCACCCACTTTTTCATAGACGAAATTGCTGACCAGCATGTCCAGATGCTTTCCGCCGCCTGCTATGGCGCGCAGTGTGTCAAGAATCTGCCTGTATGCCTCCTCCTGTACCCAGTCATCGCTGTCAACCACTTTGAAAAAGAGACCCGTTGCATTTTCAATACCTGTGTTGACTGCAGAACCATGTCCGCCATTCGCTTTATGAATCGCCTTGATGATTCCGGGATACTTTGCCTGATACTCGTCTGCAATCTCCGCGGTATTGTCCTTTGTAGAGCCGTCGTCCACTATCAGTATCTCGACATCCTCACCGCCTAAAAGCAGCGAATCGATACATTTGCCCATATAGGCTGCCGAGTTATAACACGGTATTGCTATGGATAATAATTTCATTTTATACCTCCCGGTACTTTTCATTTCCCAATTTTATATTTAAATAACCTGTGTACGCCGCAAATGCGGACGGGACAGGATATTTTTCCTCAGTGTCGGCGGCTTCCGCAAAAATCCAGCCTTCCTTTAACAGTGCCGCCTTGTCGGATGCAAATTCATCCACCCTTATCATATATCCCCACATATGCCATTCCTTATGCGTAAAAATATGGCAGGACTCACGAAGCGGCGTAATACGAAGCGCCTTTAAACCTCTCTCCTGCAGCCAGGCTTTCACCTCGTCAGCGCTTCTGTGCCCCTCCATGGAAGGAAATTCATACAGGCCCGCCAGAAGACCTTTCGGCGGTCTCTTTCGGAGCGCAGTCCTGTTTTCGTCCTGTATCACCAAAACCGTCTTTTCTTCTATGCTGCGGGGTTTTTTCGCTCCCTTTTTCGGATATTCCATCTGCACGCCGGCTTCCCTTGCCAGACAAAGCTCTGCTAACGGACAGCAGTTACAGCGGGGCGCGCCGTTGGGGATACATACCGTTGCGCCGATTTCCATCATCGCCTGATTGAAATCTCCCGAGCGCTCAGGCATAATCTGCAGAAGCGCCTCCTCTGTTTTTTTCTTGACGGCAGGAAGCAGGATATCCTCCTCAAGCCGCAGAATCCGTGCCAGCACCCTGAGCACGTTGCCGTCAACCGCCGGAACCCTTCTGCCATATGCAATGGAAGCAATGGCTCCCGCCGTATAGCTTCCGATTCCGGAAAGCGTCAGAAGCTCTTCATATTGGGACGGCATAACGCCGGCATATTCGTTTACGATCCGGACTGCCGCCTTTTGCAGGTTTCTGACCCGGTTGTAATAGCCGAGCCCCTCCCACAGCTTGAGCAGCACGTCCTCCGGCGCTGCTGCAAGGCTCCGGATATCAGGAAGCGCCGTCATAAAACGGTCGAAATAGGGCTTGACCGCTTCCACCCTGGTCTGCTGCAGCATAATCTCGGAAACCCACACCCTGTAGGGCGTCGGATTCTCCCGCCACGGCAAAACCCGCTTGTTACTATCATACCATTTCAGAAGCGGTTTGGGAATATCTTCCAGACAACCCTTTCTTAATTTTGTCTTAGTTTCAATAGAATTTTTGCCAAAGACATCCTGAAGTTCTACTCTCACGGGCGCATGTATCTCCATACTGTCCGCCGTAACCAGGCAGTCGTAAGCAAGAATATGCACGCCCGCCTTTTCGGCCGCAAGAAGAGTCTCTGCAAACAGCGGCTGCGTGCTGCGGTTCGGAGTAAAATAGTCCACGCCCTGCATCTGTATGACAAAAATCACATACGCCTCGTAGCCCTCCCGTGCCGCCTCTATCAGTTCCTCCACATGCTTTACGGCACGCTCGCTCGGTGCGTCGGGAAACAGCACCACGTTGTCCTGCTCTAAGGTGACGCCTTTCACTTCCATGAATATTTTTCTATCGTCCGCTTCCAGATAAAAATCAAACCGCGAATTCTTATATTTTGTCTCCGGCCGCACAAAAGACAGGCCCGGAAAGAGCTGCTTTTTTAAAAGCCACTCCTCCACAGCCCTGTTTGGCGCCTGTGAATCCATATTAATCAGCCTGCCGTTCTTCTCTACGGCAATCAAATCATAGGCGGTCTTTCTGTCCGGCTTACCGCTTTTTTCCAGATAGACCGCCGCATTTTCAGAAAGCAGTTCCCTGCATCTGCCGGTATTCTTCACATGGACGGTTTCCCTCCTGCCGGCAAGCTCCACATACGCAATAAACCTGTTTGGTCGCTCCAGAAAAACGCCCTTTTCTACATTATGATACTTCATTTATCCTTCTTTCCAGCCTGTATATGGCAGCGCTTCCCTCCATACTTCTCAATGGCACTCTCGCCGCCGGCACCACTTCCGACGCCTGACTTGTATGTATCTGCTGGTCGTCAAAGAAAATCTGCGCGCCAAATGCAGACAAAACCTCCCGCTTTGTGATCCCTCCCAAAAAGAAAGCCTCGTCAATTCTGACGTCCCACGCACGCAGCGTGCGGATTACCCTCTCATGGGCCGGCGCGCTTCTCGCCGTAACCAGCGCCGTTCGAATTGGCGTCCTTACGATGTCAAACTCTTTCTGTAAATCTGAGAGAAGCTTCAAAAATCTGGCAAAAGGGCCTGCATGGAGCGGCTGCGCCGCCTTTTCCCTCTCACTGTTTTCAAATGCTTCCAGCCCCTGTTCCCTGTATATTCTTTCCGCTTCGTCCGAAAACAGCACGGCGTCGCCATCAAACGCAATTTTAATCTGCGGCGGAGCTTCCTCTCCCCAAAAAGGAATCGTCTTATCGGAAAAGCTCTCTTCGCATATAATTCCCGCGGCAATGCCCGCATCGACAGCCGCCTGCACATCCTCCTCGCATGCAGACAGAAATAAATCCGTCCGAAACGCTTTCAAATAAGGAACCAGAGGTGCACCGCTCAAAAATACCGATCGGGTGATTTTCAGGCCGTAATGCTCTATGGAATGAAAAATCCGCAGGGAAACGTCGGGATTGTTGCGGGACATTAGGATAATTTCCACCCTGTTAGCCCTTCCCGGCAGGCTGTTCAGCCGCAAAAGAGCCTTTATCAGCGCAAACGCCGGTCCCGGCTTTAGAATTTCGTCTTCATGCACTTTCTGATATGCCGTGTACGCATCAAGTCCCTGCTCTTCAAATATGCCGTTATCCTTCCGCATGTCAAAAAGCGCGCGCGCGGAAACACCTATCACCATACTGTTTTTTAAGCTGTATTCCATGGAAACCTCCTTATTTTGTTGTCCCCATGGCAGCACGGCATCAACGCAGCCTGTTACACTCAAATCGTTCCAGCGTAAGCAGACAGCTCTTCAATCCCAGATAACGCTCTTCCAAATCACCATCCGGCACTTCTATGTCACATGCCACCGCCATCGTGGTAATCATGTCGTCCGTAATCCGATTGTGCAGATTTCCGAGTATCTGCAGGCGCTCCTCATAACTGCCCGCATCCAAAAATGCAAGAACCATGGGGTCAATATTAAGTTCCTGTTCTCCTTCTGCTTTTTCCTGCAGTTCAAATCGAAAGGTCTGTTCCGCAGAAGGATATTTCTCTCTGTCCAGCTTCTCTAAAAAATTTTCCAGCGGGCGGGCATATATTTTGGATTCGCCGTACATTGCCTGATACACCACCAGCGATTCTCCGGTTTCCGTATGCTCTGCAACTGCCAGAATCTGATAGAGACTGCCTTTAAAGTGCTTGTAAATTTCATGAGGTTTTGGAATCTTGGACATAGGATTCTCCTTTCGTCCGCTTCTGCGGCTCCCTCTATTATAATCCCAAATTCCATACTTGTCATGCATTTCGTGACGGGTGACGAAAGAAAATTCTTTTGTGCCGGAATGTATCTTGCAAGTCACGCCGACAGCGGAGCGTATGCCTGTTCAGACGCGCTCCCGCTCGAATAAAAACGTAGCAGTACTAGGCTCGAAAGAACCTCGCCAAGTACTGACGTTTTTAAACGGTCTGAGCAGGCATACGCCCCACTGCCGGCTGAACATAGCAACGGGACACTTCACATGTCCGCCAGCCCTACCTGCAGCATCCAATGCTTTTAACTTCCATTTCCATATTCTTCCTCTTACGCAACCCCCATTTTGCAAACAAGTGTTCTATTTAAAGTAAGAATAAAACATTTGTTCTGCTCTGTCAATCCTTTTTTATTATAAGCTATTCAAAGTACAATAATCCGCCCTTTTAACCAGTGTTTCCCCCATTAATTGTAAAATGAAACGCCAGAAAACCTTTGCTTTTACTCTTACAATCATGCATTTAGTTTTACAAATCTTTCAGTTTGAATGAAAAACTTAAAATAGTGCTGTCACTGCAAAATCAGTAACAGCACTACTCTTCCTTTTATAACTTATCATAAAATTTATCAGTCGTCTCTTAACTCACTTCTATTCCATCTCCGCAAGGTAAAGCTTCACCCTGTTTTCTATTATGGCGCTGATTTCTTCTATGCTTTTATCCCCCGTAAAGTAAAGCTCCGCTTCCTCTTTAATAATGGCAAGAACCTGCTCTGTCCTATAGGACGCCGGCTTTGCATTGGCAAGGCATTCCCAGAACTTTTCCTCTATCCCTTCCGGAAGCTCTACTTTGCCATAGCTTCCCGGAACAAAGTAATCCAGCAGTAAATCTTCCTGCACACTCTCTAACAGCGACCCCTCATGCACCGGCATCATCCAATCCTGCCACGTCAGCTTCTGGTTTTCCTCCTCCATCAAAAACCGGATAAACTGCCATGCGCCTTCCTTATTCGCAGAAGCAGCGTTTATGGCAATAGAACTCATCAACAACTTGTGTACCATGCCGCTTTCCGAAGGGTAGCCTGCCAGCTCCCTTCCATACTGTCCGGCCTCCAGTTCACTTTGCACCATAAAAGAGAAACCTTGTATTCCTCCCCAGCCGGCAACTTCTTCCCATTCCCTGTTCCTGTCCGTCAGACCGTACTGTTTTGAAACCCTCAGTATCTGTTCCCAAAGCTCCCCGCTGAAATCACAAGTCTTTCCTTCCCAGTCCACCATGCCGTAAAAATTGTCTGACATCCCGAAAAAATAATCCAGCAGATGAACAGGGGTATAATTCAGCATTTTATTAAAAACCACCTGCCCATCATAGCTTTCCATATTGCTTAACAGGACTTCAATGCCGGTCTGCCCGCCGCTGTCCAGCAGTTCCTCCCTGATGTACAGGCTCTGGACATACATTTCATATCCGACGCTGTATATGCCCTCATCCATCCCCCTGCTCTGAAAGGTCTCCGGATGATAATCCTCCCTGCTGATTCCGCTCTGTTCCAGATATGGCTCCAGATTTTCCAGGGCCCCTTTTACTGCAAGCGCCTGCATGTCTGACACTGCATCATCCACAATTAAATCAGGTCCGTTTCCTGTGGCAATCTCCATGTCATTGCGCGCCTTAAAATCCCAACCATATTCCTCCCCGCTGTCCTGTAAAAATATATGGTACTCCTCATTTTCTTTATTGAATTGTGCCACAAGCTGTTTCAGCCCGCTTCCTGCATACAGTACTCTTAGTATCAGGGGAACCTTCCCCATTTCTTCAGGATATATTTTCTGCAGGTCGACCACATAAAAGATATCCCCGCTGCTCTCAATCTGCTCCAGACTGCCGTCCTCCTTCAGTTCAGCCGCATACCAAAACCGGTTCCCACTTGGACTGTAGGCGGTACCGTTCCACTTCATATGCCAGCTTTTCTCCCCGCTTTCCATGTCAAGGTCATAAACACCGGTCCGGTCTACCACAAGAAGTCCCCGCTCTGTACCCGTCCCTATGCCGACGCAGTCGGAAAGTGTATAGCTGCCGGACAGTGTACCACTTGCCGCATCCAGCGTTTTCAATACTGCACCGCTCCCACTATTTTCGATGGCAAGGACAATGCTGCCCTCCCGCGACTCGCAGAGGCTCATGATTCTTCCCTCCGCATACAGCGTGCATACTTCTTCCCCTTCCGTATCCAGCACCGTCAGCTTATCAAGATTGTAAGCATAAAAGTTTTCCCCCGCCCTGTACAGTGCGGCCCCCAGACAGGCGGCCGGTATATGTTCCAGAAGCAGTTCCCGCTCCCCGCTTCCCTCATGGTAACAGAATATCTGACTGTCCCAGTTCCTCAAGAGCCATATCCGTTCCCCTTCAAAATACTGCGCCCCACATAAGGCTTCTCCTGACTGTATGGGCAGGGCTATTGTTTCTTCTGTTATTGCAAAATCGTAAAGCCCTTCCTCAGTCAGGTTTTCCACACTGTTTCCGGCCTGTCCGCCGCTCTCCTTATTTTTTCCATTATTTTCACTGTCTTTGCTGCCACAGCCGCCAAACAACATAACAACGGTCAAAAACAGGCAGAACCATTTTCTTTTCTTCACAGTCAGTCCTCCTTGCGCATTTTTATTTACATTTTTTAGTATTATAGCACGATGTATTAACACTCACAATGATTGCGCTGGATATGTAAGGTTTTTGTAAGAAATATACCAACCGTCAGAGCAACCTTATCACTTGTACTAAGAAACCAGTATAGTGCACCGGCCTAACAGACTGTTCCCTTTGCTTTACCACACCATAATCTATAACCATGCAATAAATCAACATTCCTACGATCGCAGCAAGCACACATACAATCCCTGCTTTCATTTCCTATTCCTCCACAATCTCTAGGAAAAACCCGTCCTATTTCAAATTGAATAAAAAAGCAAACCTTTCTATAATAAACTTATATCAGGCGCGCAGGATAAATACTTACTAAGGAGATTTTGATTATGCGATTATTTACAATTAACGAAGTGGCTATGATGACGGGCTTTACGACAAGGACGCTGCGGAATTATATCAGCGCCGGCATACTGGAGGGCGAAAAAATAGAAGGCGTATGGAAATTTTCTGTGGACGATTTCACCAATTTCATTTCAAACCCGAATGTGATTTCCGGTATAAAAAGCAAAATGAACGCGCAGGCACTTGATTTTCTCGCAGATGACAAAAAGAAGGAAAACTATATCTGCACAATCCTGGATTTTTATGTAGATGATGAGGAATCCGCTGAGATATCCGACTTTTTCTGTGAGCAGATGAATTGCAGTCCAAAGAACATCACACAATTCTCTTTACAAAGAAATGGCAGAAATACGCGAATTATTCTGACCGGACCGGAAGATATTATCTCGGAAATCATGCATAACTATTATTCCAGATAGAACGCAAAAACAGGAACTAAACCACTGCCGTGATTTAGTTCCTGCTTCTATTCTCAATTTTTTCTTACACTTTAAACTTGCTGATTGCCTCCAGCAGTTCCTCCGTCTTGCTGCTCAAACCATTCGTTACTTCACTGAGTGCATCCGCCTGCTTCATCTGCTCGGATACGGTTTCATTGACAAGCGTTGCCGACGCGGCGGTCTGCTCTACAACACTGGATATACTCTCAATGGCTGCGAGCGTTTCAGCCCTGCCGTTGCTCATCTGTTGCATGTTGCCCTGTATCGCCTGTACATTGTCAAGCAGCTTACCTATACTGTCATTCATATTGGAGAAATTCTGTCTTGTCTGCTCCACAATTTCTCCCTGTTTCTCTACCACTGCTTTTGCATTGGCGGAGGATTCCCTTGTCTCCACAGTCATGTCACTGATAATATTGACAACCTTTCTGATTTCCTCTGCCGCCTGCATGGAATGGTCTGCAAGCTTCTTAATTTCTTCCGCTACCACTGCAAAGCCCCTGCCGGCTTCGCCTGCTCTTGCCGCCTCAATGGAGGCATTCAGGGAAAGCAGCGTCGTCTGCTCTGATATTTCATTTATGGTGTCAACAAATGTTGATATCTCCTGTGATTTTGCGGAAAGCTCTTCAATCTTTGCATCTACCTGTTCCGTCATTCTGACCGTTTCGTCCGCCTGCCTGGTGAGAATCTCCATACTGCTGCTTCCCGCATCAATCATGGATTTGGTACCATCAGCCAGATGCCCCATCTCAAGCACGCTCTGCTCTGTGGTGAGAATTATTTTGGACAGTTCATCCATCTTATTTAAGCATTGCCCGGCATCCTCCACCTGACGGTTGACGCCCTTATCAATTTCTTCCATGGCGCCATGGATGTTCTGCGTACCTGCACTGAGCACCTCCGTTGCCTGCGACACATCAACGGCAGACTCGGATACGTCTTTCGAAATCGTTACTGCCTTTGCCACCAGATTCTTGGTATTGGATACCACGCCCATAATGTGACTTGCCAGGGCACCGAACTCTGACTTATTTTTAATCGTCATATCCACCGTCAAATCGCCGTTTGCCACTCTTGACAACCTACGGATAATACTTCCCATATTTTTGCTTATGCCAACCACAATGAATACACCCAGCACTCCCACAAAGATGCTCGCAAACAGAACAAACCACAGCACAGCCCGTTTCAGTTCGTTTGCCTCCTTCATCATCACATCTTTCGGAATCAGTGCGCAAAGCATTGCATTGTTTGCCTCACAGCGGGAAGCCATAAAGCAGTACTCCTCTCCGTTCAGCCTTACATCTTTGCTATATTCTCCTTCGGACGCAAGCGCCTCGTCAAAATACTCCTGCCCGATAAAGCTGAAGCCCTCTTGTGAAACTTCGCCGCCTCCTTCTTCGGTAAGACCGGTCAAAATCTCATGCCCGTCCGCTGTAATAAAGCCTACAATACTTCCCTCGCCGAGACCGGTCTCCTGCATGATTTCCATAATATTTTGACTGCTCAAGTCAATTACGATACACGCATTGCCTGCCTGCATCGGCATATACAACGAAATGACATATTTGTCAGGATTCAGATTGAATACCTCGTCAATCAAGTCATGTCCGTAAATCCATCTGTCCTTTATATTTCTTGCCTTGACCACACTTTCCTGCTGTGCAAGCAAATCAGAGAAAAAACCATCCTTCAGCTTTAAGCTCTCCTGACTCTGGGACGTCAGGCTGCCGATACCGGACTGCGGAATAATATGTATATTCTCAATAAACCTGTTGGCAATCTTTTTGGTAACGATATTACTCCCAAGGTCTGACTCTAACAGCCTGACCTGTTCCTGATTATCCTTAAAGATATTGCGCGTATAATTTATTACATCACCGTCATTATAAAGTTCAAGCGCACTGGAACTTACGGTCTCAAAACCGTAATTCATATAGTCCGTGGTCATCTGCAGCGCCTGCAGCGCCGTCGCACGGTAATTATTGACCATACCCTTTTCAGCCTTATTGTATGCATAGATACCAATGCACACCACCAATAAAACCGGCAGGGTAAATCCAATGATAAGCTGTGCCTTTAAACTTAATCGAAAGCCCTTTCCTGTTTTGACCTTTTTTGCTTTGACTCTTTCGGTCACTGCCGTTTCGCCTTTTGGCGCCGTTTCCTTTTTCGATTTAGGCTCTTTTACTTTCTTTGGCTTCGGCTGTTTTTCCTTTTTAGGCTTCTTTTCCTTTACAGCCTTCGGCTTTTTCTCCTCCGGCTTTTTTTCCGCCGATCCCCCTGTTTCATTGACCACTATGCTCTCGTCCCCTGTGTTCCTTATATTTTCATCTCCCATATAGTACCTTCCCTTCGAATACCTGTGACTAGCGGTACTCCTGTTTTTATCATAACATGGAACCCACCCAAAAAGCAATCTGCAATAACCGGCGAATTGCATTTATTCTGCCTGACTTTCTTCGTATACTTCTATTCCATACATATCGAGGAAATACGTTTCTATTCCCCGATAGCCCCACTCCCGTATGGCATTGCCCCGCTCAAGCGCAACAGTCATGGGCACAAAGCCCCAGCGTATTCCCTCACTCCCCAGCAGGCTGCTTGTGCATGGCCCTCTGTAGACGGCATATTCTCCTCTCTCATAACCCAGCATAAGAACCATTTCCCCATAAGTAACATCGGTCATTGCCTCATAGCCTTCCACTTCAAAATATTCATTACAGCCGTCCATAAACTGCCCGTTTAAAAATTCAACCACTTCCTTATCGTCCGACATAAGCTGGGTATTGTACTCCAAAGCCTCCGCGCAGTACAGCTCCATCTGATAGATAACATACTCTTTCGCGTCGATCCGAATGGTTAAATCAAAGTTCTCGGAATCCGTAAAGCGAAGATTCCAGAAAGCATTTTCCACATTTTCCGTTGCGCCGTTACTGATAGCGTAATATTCTGCGGTGACAACATTATGCTCAAGATCATAGGCAGAGATATCGGGTATCAGCTTGTACTTCGCCGCAAACCCCAGTGCTTCCCTCACTCTTTGCAGCAATTCCCCCGAAATTTCACTTCCGCTCAGATACAAAGTTCTTTGAAGTGTTCCCCGTCCGCTGAGCGCTTCCATCATTTTCTGCACCTTTTCTCCCACGGTCATTTCCACAGGATTCGCAAAATAAAAGCTCTCCCGTTCCACCACATGTATCCGGTTCAAATCTTTGCTGTCCACAATCACACTGTATAGCTGCGGCAGAAGAAAGGTTGCCAGCAGCAGAATGGTAATCATCAGCACGCCGATGGCATAATCCAGCATGCTGCCGTTTTTCTTTTTAGTCTTCATCCGGCATCTCCCTTCCGGGGAAACATACGCAGATTTCCGTACCCTGCCCCTCACTGCTGTTGATACTCCACTCCGCGCCGTGTACTTCGATGATGCGGCTGCAGAGCGTCATGCCTAAGCCCGCGCCTCCCTCCTTGCGGGAGCGCGACTTATCCACCATATAAAAAGCTTCCGTGACTTTATCGATTTCTTCCCGCGGCATGCCGCAGCCATTATCGCGTACCGTCACTTCATAGCCCTTCTCCGTCTTCTGCCCGCTTATCCATATGCTGCCGCCCTCCTGCAGCGCTTTTCTGGCATTATCGACCAGATTGGTAAACAAAGATATCAGAAGATCCTTTTCCCCATATATGCTACCCTCCTCTAATTGTAAAGAGCAGGTAATGTTTTTCTTTTCAAGGCTTTTGGCAGTCAGCTCTCTGACCTCATGAAGCAGCGCTGTGACGGAAATCGGTTTAAACTGATAATCCTGATATTTGGTTACAATCAATTCCAGCAGTTTAAACGAGAGGCTTTCCAGTCTCTTTCCCTGTGAATAGATATAGTTTGATGCCTCCACAGTCTCCTCTTCCGTCAGCTCCATAGTGCGCAGCATATCCGCATAGCCGATAATGGAGGTAAGCGGCGTCTTCAGTTCATGCGCGAAGGAAGCAGTGAAATCCTCCTGCTGCCTTGCCGCATCCGTAAGCTCCTCCATTTTCTGGTTCAGATTGTCCGCCATCAGGTTAAAATCCCGGGCAAGCGTTCCTATTTCATCTTCCCCGTATATGTCGGCACGCGCCTCATAATCACCTTCCGCAAACCGCCTTGTAGTGTCAGACAGCTCCACCACGGAACGGGTGAGCAGATGGGACAGCACAAAAATCACAAGACTGCTTACACCAATCAACGCCAGCATGACGACCCTGTACTGGTTGTAAAACCTGTCGCGCTCCTCGTACAACTCCGTGATATCCTTTGCACTCTCAAGGTAGTAAGTCCTGCCGCTCATCACGCTTTTACAGACAAAAATCAGATACTTTCTGTTGCCCGCCTCCAGAACCTGATAAACACAGTCGTTCTCTACAAGCTCATCAATGAGCTGATGCTCCAGCTGGTTTTCCGTGTTTTCATAAATAAGTCCCCACAAATTCCTGTAAAGCCTGTAAGAATACTCCTGATCGTCCAGATTTGTTATGATGGACTCCGCCAAATCCCTTATTACCTTTTCTGTCTTATAATGTTCGGACAATGAATTCATATTGGTCTCAAAGGCAAGCTGGAACATTCTGTTTTCCCGATTTCCCTCCTCAATTTCCTTTTCCAGCGAATTGTGGAAGGTCTGTGTAATCATCCATATGCCAAACACGCTGAATACCAGCGTTACCAACGCCGTAAAGGCAAAAAATATCTTCCAGAAAAATTTCATAGTACCCCCTGTGTTCGGCCGCTCTTTTTAAGCCTCCAGCCGGTAACCTACTTTATACACCGCCACAATTTTGTCCTCCCAGTGCAGTTTCTTCTTCAGCCGCTGCACATGCAGGTCCACAGTCCTGCTTTCTCCCATGTATTCGCTTTCCCACACATTTTCATATATAGTGTCACGGTACAGGGCTATGTTTTTATTGCGGACAAAAAGCAAAAGCAATTCAAATTCCTTCAGTGTCAGCATAACCTGTTCCCCGTTCTGCGTTACCACACGGGAGGATGTGTCTATCTCGATATCCAGAATTTGTATGATGCGCTCCGCCTTGTTATACCGTCTGAGCACGGCTTCGACCCGTGCAAGCAGCTCCACGATTTCGAAGGGCTTGGAAATATAATCGTCCGCCCCTTTTTTCAGTCCCTTTACCTTGTTTTCAACCGTTCCCATCGCCGTTATAAAGATAACCGGAATATTAAGACTCTGTGCATACTCTAACAACTCATAGCCGTTTATCTTGGGCAGCATGATGTCCAGCAAAATCAAATCATAGTTTCCCCCTGCCATCATATCCGCAGCCTCCTGCCCGTCAAAAGCACACCGGCACTGATACCCCGCTTTCGTCAGATTCATACGTATCAAATTGGAAATCGGTTCTTCATCTTCCACTATCAATATTTTAATCATACCGCGTTTCCTTTCTGTTTTGTCCAACTGATTGCGCCCCCTATTTGCAGTTCCGAATTGTGTACATTGTATATTCCATAAGCAGACCCTTGCTTGCCGTCGGTACTTAGCTGCCGTATTTTGGCAGCTTACGTACCGCTACGGTAAGCTCGGAGCGAGAGCGCGTCTGCGTTGAAATATACAATGTACACAATGACACTTACTGCATAACAAGTTCCGCAATCATCTATTACTATACAATATGCTTGTATCAAATTTGCATCAAAGCACCGACATAATCAGAAGCTCGACACTCAAGGTATCATTCAGCCTTCCGGTCTTCACCGCTTCCTCAGACTCCACACACTTTTCCACCGCGCGCTTTAAATCCTTTTCTTTAAACTTTGCTGCCTGCGCAGCGTACTTGCCCGCCACAAAACCCGGCAGACCAGTCTTTGTCCCGATGGTTTTGTTGTCAAATCCTTTGTTTTTCAACTGCTTCACCTGCAGAAGCGTATTACACTGCCTGGCTATCAGGAACAAAATCCGCATGGGCGGCTCCTTCAACGCAAGAAGTTCATAGTAAAGTGTAAGCGCCTTCTTTGTCTGCCTGTCGCCAATGGCGGCAACCATGTCAAAAATATGGCTGCTTATGCGGGTTGTACATACCATATCCACATCTTCTTTTTCCACTACGCTTCTGTCCATGCAAAAACACACCAGTTTTTCCAGCTCCAGTCGGATATTACCCATATCCGTACCGACCTTATCCAGAAAATATTCTGCGCAGCTCTCCGTAATCTGCTTACCGTCCTTTTTCAAAAGCCCTGCCACCCAGCGCTTTAAGGTGCGCTCATCCTGCGTGGAAAATTCCACCGCACGGCCTTCCTTCTGCACCTGCTTAAAAAGCTTACTGCGCTTGTCTACCTCACTCTCCGCAAACACAAAATAAGCCGTAGGCGACGGCTCCGCCAGATATTCCGCCAGTTTTTCTCCGCCCGCCTTAAACAGACCGGTATTTTCAAAGACCAGAACTCTTCTTTCTGCAAGAAAAGGAAGGGTTTCCGCCAAATCGATAATCTCCCCGATATTCTGATCCTTACCCTCAAAGCTGTGGCTGTTCATGGAATTTCCCATAGAAAATCCCATGGAAGCCTCTCCGCCGTCCAAAGCCTCTTTCAGCTTATCCCGATACTGCCTGCGCAGGTAGGCCTCCTCCCCGTAGAGCAGGTACATCTGCTTTAATTGTCCGCTTTTGATATCTTCGTTAATCTGCTGCATCTTCTATCGTTTTCCTGTTTTCGTCAACATCATTTCCTGATAAAGCGTAAAACCGAATTCACCGCTCACATTTTTACTTGTTTATTATAATACAAAACGCTGTACTTCTCAATGAAAATCAATGCTGTAAAAATCCTTTCACCCGCATAGTCTTCCCATCCGTCTCAATCATAACCGCCCCTGTTTCATAAGTAACCCTAATATCCGCGCCGCACGCCTCAAGCCTGCCAAGCAGTTCACCATGCGGATGCCCATAGGTATTATTCCGTCCTGCCGAGATAACGGCAAGTTTCGGCGTCAGAATTTTCAGGAAATCCTTTTTTGTCGCATATTTGGAGCCGTGGTGCGCCACCTTTAAGACCGAGAGGTTTTCTATCCCCTCTTCTTTCAGTGTTTGCAGAAGCTTTTCCTCACCGGTTCCCTCCACATCTCCCGTGAGCAGCATGGAAAAACTGCCGTAAGACAGATAGAGCACCGCCGACGCCGCATTGGTATCTTCCCCAGCAAAGCTTCCCGCCGGATGCAGACACGACATACTTACCCCGCCCTCTTCCCATTCCATGCCTGCTTCCAGCCACAAAACCGGAATGTTCCTCTCCTCCGCCAGAGAAAGCAGCCTGAAAAAACCGCTCTTCTCCTGCCTTTCCGTACAGGGCAGCACCAAAAGCCCGACCGCAATGCCGTCCCTTTCCAGCAGTTCCTCCACTCCGTTTACATGATCCTCATCAGGGTGACTTACAAAAATGCCATCCAGATGGGTTATCCCCCTGCTTTTTAAAAAGGGCTCTATCCGATAGGTTCCCGTCCCCGATACACTTGTGCTGCCGCCGTCGTACAGCCACGCGCTGCCGTCGGGCAGTTCCATACAGATACAGTCTCCCTGTCCGACATCCAGAAAAGTCACGCGAAGATCCGTCCTGCCGTTCACTGCAAAAAGCAGAACCGCGCCGCACAAAAGACCTGCTTTATACTTCCACATCAGCTTTTTACAGAAAAGAAGCACACCTATAAGCAGGTAAAATCCCGCAAGCTGCCAGACTTCCGGCTTCCCAACTGTCCGGATACTTCCCGGTATGCCGCCGAAAAACCTGCTTCCTTCCGCGTAGGAAACAAAAATCAAATGTACAAAAAATGCGGGAATCACAGCCGCCTGCGGCAGCAGAAAGGAAATGGCAAGTGCTGCCGTTCCCAATACCAGTGCGGCTCCGGCAAGGGGAATCACAGCCAGATTTAAAAATACTGCATACACCGGCGTCTCATAGTAAAAGTATAGCTGTACCGGCAGCGTAAATACAGTGATGGCAAGGGACATAAAGAAGCTGTCCAAAAGGGGCGGCAGCTTCTTATCCGGCTGTATGGCAGGCTTTAGCACCGCCACCGCACAGACGGCCGAAAACGACAAAAGAAAACCTGCATGGTACAAATACATAGGATGCATGGCAAGCATAACCACAGCGCAGACTGCAAGTGCCGTCAGCATGTCATAGGTTTTTCCGATACATTCGGCGGCGAGCCTGCATACAAACATGCCGACAGCACGCACCGCAGAAACCGGCATTCCAATCATCATGCCGTACAGCACCATAACTGCGACGCTGAAAAGCGCGGCGGGTATGACGGGCATGTATGCTTTTCTAAGCAAATAGTAAAGTCCCATTCCCAAAAAAGTGATATGCAGTCCGGAGACAGCAAAAATATGCATAATGCCCGCCTCCTTGTACAGCGTTTTCGTCTCTGCATCCATGGCGCTCCTGTCCCCAAGCAGCATCCCCTTCAGCAAGGCGGCATCCTGCTCAGAAAAAATCCAGTCCAGCCCGTCTCCCAAAAAATTTCTGAACTGCCATAGCGTTTCCCGCAAAAAATCCTTTCCGCCTCTGTTTTCCACAATTTTGACACGGGTTATACAGGCGGAAACTCCCATCTGTGCATAATAGCTTCTCTCATCAAACTGTCCCGGATTTCCCGCTGCCTCATACTCCTTCAGCACGCCGCACACCGTGACAAGGCTTCCGATTGCCGGTTCTTCCCCGCCTTCCTGCAGGATACATATGAAATTATCATAAAAAAGGATTGCTTCTTTTTGAAAAATAAGATGTTTCGGTTTTACATAGATAAGTAAGACGGGCGTTCTTTGACCACCCTTATATTCTTTTTTATACACGCGTCCGGTCAGATATACCTCCTCTCCGGATGCCTCCCCATAGGAGGCGTATGCCGGAGGATGCAGCCACATGCAGACTGCCATCAAAAGGATTACCGCCAGACATACTGCCGCTAACGGTCTTTTCATACAGCCTATACCTCACTGTTCCACTGTTGTAATCAAATCCAGATTCCTCTCAAATACCGTGCTTAAGCTTATACTCTCACGGTACATAATGTCCGTCTCTCCGTTTACCGATATCTGCACCCGGTTCACATTGGTTAATTCTCCCAGCGAATTGACAATCGAATAAATTGCCACCTCGGAGGATACATTATAGGTCTGGTTTAAGAAATTTTCATCAAAATTGACATAACAAATACCATCCCGCACGGAGACGCTTACGATCTTGGTATTGGGATTAATCACGGGATAAACCACATCCGCCACATCGGCGCCCGGCCCTGATAAGAGCTGCTCCACCACCAGCCTCTCCAGTGAAATATTGGTGTTGTAAGCCATGGTTCTGTTGGTAGCAACCAGCGCCGTTCCGTCCTCGTTGGCAAAATACAGCCGCAGGCGCACCTTGTCATACGCATTAATTTCATTTCCCGCATTGTCTATAAACTGCTCCGCGGACATCAGCCCCACTATATTTCCCAGACTGTCATGAAGCTGACCGCCCTCCACGGTAATTGCTACATACTTTATGCCTTCTACCTGAGACATCGTCCTGACTAACGCCGCCCGCACCAAAATCTCAGTCGTCGCACTTAAACTGCGGTAATCTTCACTGACGTCCAAGTACAGCTTTTCTCCGTCAATATAAGCGGAAAGCAGGGTAAATCCCATCTGCAGGGGCGCCTTGTACTCCAGTTTCGGCGGCATTGTACCAAGCTGTTCCAGCAGCTCCGCAAGCTGTCCCTCTGCACCCTCGGCGAGCATCTCATACTCATGCATCTCCACACCCGTCTCAGAATTGTTAATATAATATACCTCTCGCACCCTGCTTCTGTCCGTCCTGCCGCTGCTGCCGCATGCCGCCGCCAAAAGCATGCCGATAAGCAGCAGGATATAATATCGTTTTTTGCTCATGTTTACCTCAATTCTCCTCGCCCTTACACCGTCTTGATGTGGATGAGCGGCACTTTTACAAGGAAGGTGGTACCCTCGTCCAAAAGGCTTTTCACCGTTATCTGCCCTCTGTGCATCAGCACGGCGCTGCGGGTAATGGCAAGTCCCAGTCCGGTTCCTCCGATTTCTCTGGAATGTGATTTATCCACCCTGTAAAACCGCTCATATATATGCTCCAGCGCTTCCTCCGGCATACCGATTCCCGTGTCTGAAACCTCTAATGAAAACATCTGGTGATCCGCATCAAGCGTCACCTTCACGGAGCCATGGTCTTTATTATATTTTATGGCATTTTCCACCAGATTTGAGATAATCAGCGACATTTTGACTTCGTCTACCTCCGCCGTCACCGGCCTGATGCTCTCAAACACAATCTCAATATCCTTTTTCCTTGCAATCGGGCGCAGCCTTTTTAAAATGAGTTCCGTCAACTCATTCATATTTACCGTGCTGATATTTAAATCCGCCACCGTCTTATCCATTTTGACAAGCGATAAAAGGTCCGTTATAATCCTGTTTTCCCTGTCGATTTCCGCGGCAATATCGCCCATAAACTCCCGATACATCTCAACCGGTGCATCAGGCTGCGATATCAGGGAATCCGAAAGTACTTTTATGGATGCCATCGGCGTTTTCAGTTCATGGGACACATTGGACACAAACTCCTGGCGCGATTTATCAAGCACCTTCATCCGCCCTAAAAGCTGATTGAAAGCAGTCATAATATGCTCCGTCTCCAGATAATCCGGAACGGATATGCTCTCGTCTGTATACCCTGCCTTTATCGCGCTAATCGCCTGCGTAACCCGTCCAAAGGGACGTGTGAGGAGATTGGACAGCACGATGGCAATCGCAATAATCGCCATAATCATCAGCGCTTCCAGAATCAATGCCTTTCTGTTTAACACTTCCTTCGTCGTCATGATGCTGTCCGACGAGATGCTGGTAAGCATAACACCGCGCACAACGCTCTGTTCGACTTCCCCCGCATCTGTCATGACCTTTACCGTCTCCGTAATCGGCGTGGTCATCTCAATAAAACCGTGCTCCCTGTCATAATTGGACAGGCTTTCGCCGCCGAAGGATCGTATCACCTCTTCGGATATAATGA
This sequence comes from Lachnospiraceae bacterium, assembly GCA_029053015.1. Lineage (GTDB taxonomy): Bacteria > Bacillota > Clostridia > Lachnospirales > Lachnospiraceae > Acetatifactor. The sequence goes on along the minus strand of JAIDHX010000007.1, from coordinate 3,821 downwards.
TTTTGCCCTCGCTGATGGCATAGGTATCCTTTACAACCTTGAAATTGCCGCCGATAATGAGTACACGCCCTTCATAGAGATTGGATAGCATGTCTAACTCCGCGCCTACGACCTCGGAAGAATTGTCCTGCAAATAATTGTACGTAATCAGATGGTTGGCAAGTATACGAAGCTGCGTCTGCACCGTAGTCGTCCGCAGGGCAATCGCATGTTCCTCATAATTTTCCATAATACCATAGCGCATAAAAACGCTGGGCACAATACCCACAACCAGAAATATGACGAACAGGCGAAACCGCAGACTTCTTAAAAACGCAATCCTGCCAAAAATTTTTTTAAGTTTTAATTTCCATTTCATGTTTTTCTATTCCGCTAAGAAATAATAACCAACGCCCCACTTTGTATGCACAAACTTAGGCTCGCTGGGATTCTCTTCGATTTTTTCCCGCAGCCGCCTGATATGCACGTCCACCGTGCGCACATCGCCCGGATAGTCGGTTCCCCACACCAGCTTCAAAAGCTTCTCCCTGCTGTAAACCTTGTTGGGATTGCGCATCAAAAGCTCCAGCACTTCAAACTCTTTGGCTGTCAGCCCGATTTCCCTGCCGGAAACATAGGCGCGCCTGCCCTCGCAGTCTAAACGCATGGCACCGCTCTCAAGACTGCCGGTTTTCTCCCCTGAAGCTGCCTTGGGCTCCGTCCGGCGCATGATTGCCTTGATTCTCGCTTTGACCTCTAATATATTAAAAGGCTTTGTGATATAGTCATCCGCACCGTACTCTAACCCGAGTATCTTGTCCATATCGTCGCCCTTCGCCGTCAACATGATAATCGGCACATTTGAAAACTCCCTGATTTGCTGGCATACTTCAAAACCTGTAAGCTTCGGCAGCATAATATCCAGAAGTATAATATCGTAGGGATTGCTTTTTGCATATGCAAGCGCCTCCTCGCCGTCATAGGCGCAGTCCACCTGCATGTCGTCCTGTTCCAGACTGAAACGGATGCCCTTCACAATCAACTTTTCATCATCTACAATTAATACTCTCTTTCCCATTTCTCCTCCCGTTCGGGGAACCTGCAATTCCTCTTTTTATCATTCCCGAAATTATTCCACATATATCTTATTTTTCAGTTTTTCATAGGTCGCGCTCTTGATGCCGTCCACCTGCATAATTTCCTCTATCGAAGAAAAACCGCCGTGCGCCTCACGGTATGCGATAATGGCTGCCGCGCGGCTCGGTCCAATACCCGCAAGCGTACACAACTCCGCCTCCGGCGCCGTATTGATATTGACAAGCCCGCTTTTCTCCTGCGCCTTTTCTTCTGCCGCCTTCTCTGCCGCAATAAGAGAGGGAACCACCACCTGCATCCCGTCCACAGCCTGTCCCGCCATATTCACGCTGTCCACCGCTGCCTCTTCTGTAAATCCGCCCGCCAAAGCCAGCACATCAAAGAGCCGGCTCCCCGCAGGCACCTCATACACGCCCGGGTAAACCACTTCTCCGCAGATATGTACAAAAACAGTTGGCTCCTCTTCTTCCAGTCCCGCATAGCTTCCCGCCACCGGCGATGCACTCGCGGAGGCAGACTCCTGCTCTCCCAAAAGCGTCACAATACCCGAAGTCTCTCTGACTGTACCGCAAGCCAGCAGTAAAACCACCGGCAGGACAGCACAGACCATCCCTATGATTTTATTTTTCTTTAACAGCATATATTTTCCTCCTTCTTTGTGGAGGAATGCCTCTCTAGCCGTGTATTCATTGTAAAGGAAGTGGCGGCGATTTACAAGGGATTTTTGATTTTTTTGTGGCGGGAGTTTATGTCTTACAGTGAAATCGGCAGGAGGGGACGCCCGTACAACACAATATGCCAATGCACGGCATAAACGAGCCAAAAAAGAATTTGTATGAATAAGAGGTAAAACCATATCCCTCGTGCCGTATTTGTTGAATTGATTGATAGAATTATTTTTGATTTACTTTGACACCCGATACTGTAAGACACAGTATCGGGCGCAGATTTGTTTTAGATTTACAGATGATATTCCTTTAACATTTCTTGACAAAAAGCTTCTTCCTTAAGGCGAGGAATCAAATCCGTCTTCCCGTCGGCTATCATGCGAGTGACTAACTCCAGCATATTGGCAGCAGCCTTTTCATAACCCGTTTTATAGCCTTGTTCAAGTCCTTCGTCATGTTCTCGTTTGAGCAACTCTTCAAACTGCATGTACCTTCCCTCCAGTTCCCTGCTCTGCTTCAGCGTTTTTATCCGTTCATGGATTCTTCCAAGCCTCAAATCGCCTGCCTGCTCTACATAGGCATCCGTGGAATCTGTAACATACCGTAAAAAGCTGACAAGCTCTTTCGATACATCACTTTCATTCGTACCTTTTGTGTTTAGAAAAATACGCCTCGTGCCATCTTCCAAAGGAAAGTCCGCCTCTAAGCATCTTGGCTCAAATGTATAGCGGTACAGACCTTTTCCGAAAGGGTCAAAGCTGCAGATAAACACAATCACACTGGGCTTTAACTCTTTGAAGTCCTGCCCGGGCTTTAAAGACGACAGGTCCATTTCTGCCTGATGGTAGCGGCTTCTCTGCGGAAGATTCTTTTCGTCTGTGTTCTGCATTTCAATATAATTCCGATACCGGAATTATATGATTGTAATCCACATTCCACTCATCGCTGGCGAAAACGTCCAGCCGCACAAGGCGGAAATCGGAGCGGAACAAAATACTCCGTTCCGATTTTACTTTTACCTTTCCCACAGGCGTTCCCAAAATGCATTCCAGCACCAGCCGGCAGGTTTCTTCGTCCTCCAACGCTGCTGCGAACAAAAACGCATTGCTTAAATCCAAATCTCTAAATTGTTTCTTTTGTGCCATAGTCTCCTTTCATGGCACAATCGGGATATGGTTTTCCTCTTACTGCTATTATAAACGGATAAATGTGCTTTTGCAATCTTAATTTTCGTTTCTTTTTTACATCGGACTTTTCGGAATTGTGTACTCATTCAAAGTAGGTTATAATTGTATTGACAAATCGGAAGGAGAGAAGCCTTCCAATACAAGGAGCCTATGTGCTGAATATCTTCAAAAGGCACTCCGTGACAGACCGGGGCGAGGTGGTTTTTACCAACCCGCATTTTGACGATGGACACAAGATTGGGCAAAGCCGCCTGAAAGATGTTCGGTTCGCGAGTTTAACGCTACATTGCTGCTAAATAGAAAGGAAAAATCATGGAATATTTATTAAAAAACGGAAAAATGTTGTGATTCGTAAACCACAGCCGGAAGATGCAGAAGGTATCATTCATGTTATGTCCATTGCGGATACCGAAACTCTTTTTTTGGCACGAAATCCGGGAGAATTTTCTGCACCGGTTGAACGGGAAAGAGAAATCATAACAAATATTCTGAATGATAATGATGTTGAATGGTTTGTTGCTGTTTATGAAGGCAAAGTGATTGGACAATGTTCTGTTGGTCTGGTTAGAAGAAATGCAAGATATCGTCATAGAGCAGAAGTTGCATTCGTCATTTTGAAAGACTACTGGAATCTCGGAATCGGCGGGAAAATGATGGAGGAATGCATTAAATGGTGTAAAGATAAGGGCGTAACTCAAATAGAGTTAGACGTCGTTAAAGATAATGAAAGAGCTATCAAAATGTATAGAAATTTCGGCTTTGAAATTACCGGTACCATTTCAAAGGCATTACATTACCAAGACGGCACCTATGCTGATGAATATACCATGATAAAGAATATTTAAATGTATGAAGGAGAAGGGGATGGCGAGCAAAATAATTATAGCAGAAA
>JAIDHX010000006.1 GCA_029053015.1 Lachnospiraceae bacterium | reverse complement strand
CCTTCTAAAGAGGAAATAGATGTTTGGTATACCTTAGAAAGAAAATAGGATTGCTGTATAGAGAACAGCAACTTCCAATTTATCGGGCAACCGTGCTGATTGCCCGATCAATGTTTTCAATCCGCCGGAGCGGACATGGGGTATAAATATATGAAAAAACAAGGGATAGCAGCTATCTTTGCCGCGGCTGTGGTGACACTGTTTTGTTCGGCTGTGGTGACAGCAGAGGGCGGGCAGGCGCGTATAGGAGGAACAAAGGAAAAGCGTTTATATAGTTCTTTTTCGGAGATGCAGGCGTATGCGTCAGCGCAGCCTGCGGGGATTATGCCGGTGCAGGAATGTTACGTGAAAAGGGACTATGAAATGGGGCTGGACGAGGATATTCTTGCGGATTTGCAGGGGTATGTTTCGCGGCGTGATTTTGACGGGGCGCTTGCTGCTTATCGTGAGGAAGAACTGCTTATAGACAGCGAGGAGCTTCTGGCAATTTGTCCGGAATTTGTGCAGCTTATGGAAGAGTGGGCGGCGGAAAACAATCCTTCTTTTGTGGATTATTTTACGGATATGGACAATATTTATCAGATATATGCGCTGGATTTGGATGAGAAAGAGGGAAAGGAACTGCTGTTTTGGTATGAGGACAGCAGCAATATTTTTCTGCTGTACCGGACAGAGGAGGGATACGGTGTAAGCCTCAGCATTATGGATACAGGAGTCGGTTATAGCAGTTATGGCGCAAGAGACGCAAGGCAGATGGTGATTTTTTCGGGAGGGGAAAATACCTATTACCTGCTTGCAGACAAGCCTTCGGATCCGGACGGGAACAGAAGTGTGCTTCCGGGACTTATTTTAGAGCGGTTCAGGCTGCGGGACGACGGGAATTTTGCTTATGAATACAGGATGATTATACAGGACAGGGCGGCGGTGGCGGCGCGTTATCTGTATGCGGATAACAGGAATGTCCTGACTTATTGTGTGAAGGAATATATTGAGGAGAATGCCGCTCTCTTTGCCTATAAGCTGCAGAGGGAGCAAATTATCTGGGGCGATGAGGAAATGCCGCGGCTTGCAAAGGAGGAACAGAAAAAGATTGCGCAGTCGCAGGTGAAGGATTTCAGCAGCTATGACGAAGAAAATCTCTTGAATTGGTACATGCGCTGTTTTGTGGCAGGCGCAGACTATGACAACGACGGCAGCATAGAACTGTTCTGGCGGGACAACAATGGCAGAAATAAACTGCTTGTGGAACAGGGCGGCGGGTACAGGGCAGAATATGTCAATCTGTACGGCAGGAGCGCCTGTCCCGTCAATCAGATGTGGTTTGTGGAATTTTCAGGAAAAACTGTGACCTTTGAAATAACAGAGCTTTATGGTGAAGATTACCCTGTTTTGTCTGCGTACCTGATAGAGGGGGGCAGCAGGATTCCGATTGTAACCTGCCAGCTTGTCTATCTGGAGGAGGTTTTAATTGAAACCCAGAGAAGCTCTTATGGGCGAAATGACTTTGGCGTGCAGAAGGCGATGCTGCTCTTTGAAGGGCTGGAGGAAGCAGAAGAAGCGGCCAAGATGTGGTGGGCGGAAAATCTGGCAGAGCAGGCGGAAGAAAGCAAAGGCGTGTTTTCGGTGGCATATATGCAGGAAGAGACGCCGCTTCCGGATGGGCTGCTATCCCTTGTCAGACAGGAATATACCCGGATTCTTTCGGGAGAGGAGGAAAGCTGTCTGGAACCATATACGATTGAGACAAAAAAGGATACGGAAGACTTTCTGCAATATGGTAACTGGAATCTGAAATCATGGGAGTTGGCAAACGAGGACGGCTCCTATGCAGGATGGCTTTGCGACTGGGCGTACCGCTGGGCTGCTTTGGACGGAACCGTAAATTATCTGGTGAGCGAGGACTGTGGAGGAACATTTGGAGCAGTATCCTTAGAATGGTACAGGGATGAGGGAGCAGGCATGGCACATAAAGATACTCTCTGCATGTATTTCCGGGGGGATAGCAGCCGCATGATAGCTTACGAGGACAAGGTATACTGTGTCAGCACAGATTATGATTTTGGTACGAAAATGCTGACAGGAATGAATATTGTGGCGTTGGGAGAAGCGGGCGAATGGGAGTATTATTATCTGTCCCTGTCCGCGGACGCAGGGGAAAGCAGCGCAAAGCTTTTATACAGTGAGGATTTGCCGGATGCGGTTTCTGCTTATGTGGAGGAAATGTACAGAGAGGTACTTTCGGCATGTGCAGAGTATCGGATTTATGAAGGACGGGGCAATGGAGAAGAGGTAACGCAGGAGGCAGCGCGGCTGCTTAAAAATCTGGGTGAACGTTTTGATTATTACGCGGACAGTGAGGATGTCAGCCCGTACATTGCGGCAGACGTGGACAACGACGGGACGGCGGAGTATTATAGGACATATTATTATTATCCCTCCAGTTACCATCAGGGCTTTTTTCTGGTGTGTTCCATGTACGGTTACAGAGGCGGGAAATTCGGAGAAATTCTATTTGACGGAATCGTAGAGGATTTGGCACCGCAACGTAGTTTTTTGTGGCAGCTGTGGTTTGAAGAGTTTGACGGCGCAACCTATCTTTTTACAGTGGAGGGATTGCCAAATTCGCAGAACTGCCTGTTGCGCGCCCGTCTGATAAAGAATGGAGAGATAAAGGACGTGGGCGTCTGGATGCTGCAGATGAAGCTTACGGAGGAGATAAGCAGAAATGAATGAGGATATTTTTAAAGAATATATCCGGCAGAAAGAGCCGGATAAGCGTACAAAGGGATATGCGTGGCATACGGCGGTTGGCCTGCAGGCGGTCGATGGTCTGAAGCCTTCTGCATATCTGTTGCAAACTGCCGTTCAAAATATTGAAGGAGAAATTACCATTGCAGAGGCGAAGAAGCTTCTCGATACGTATTATGAAGAAAACCCTGCAAAGGATCATGAGGATAGAACAGAGGAGGCGGATAAGGTTTCTGTCAGAATTGCTGAACTGTTATCGGAGCAGGCATTTTCCTTTACGCCAAATCAATATTTGTCGATTCACAGAAAATTGTTTTGGGGAATTTATAATCATGCCGGTAAAATCCGTGATTACAATATCACAAAAAGAGAATGGGTATTAAATGGCGCTACAGTGGTGTACGGCAGTGCGTCAGAACTTCGGGCGACACTCGCGTATGATTTCTCACAGGAACAGGAGTTTAGCTATAAAGGATTGTCCATAGAAGAGACCATTCACCATTTGGCTGTTTTTATAGCAAGATTATGGCAGATTCATGTGTTTTCGGAAAGAAATACAAGGACGACAGCCGTGTTTTTTATTAAATATGTGAGGACGCTCGGATTTGATGTGGAAAACGACAGCTTTGCCGAAAATGCATGGTATTTCAGAAATGCACTTGTGCGGGCAAATTACAATGACTTAAAAAACGGTGTGCATGAGACCACAGAGTATCTTGAGTTATTTCTTAGGAATGTATTGTTGGACGAGAAAAACGAGCTGCATAACAGGACGATGCATATCAACGGACTGCTTTCGAATTCATTAAAACAGGACATTGAAAACTCAAAACAGGACATTGAGGTCTTGAAACAGGACATTGGAGAGCGAAAACAGGACGTTGATGTCAGAAAACTTTTTGGAGAAGAAATGGAAAGGGCTTCTTTTTCAGTACGCACTGTCAGAAATATTGAGAAATTATATCTTACATTTGGAAACAGAGTGGTATTTGGAAGAACGGATATTATGAAGGCGCTGGGAATAACGGCTTCTCCGGCATCAGCGCTGACAAAGAAATTATTAGATGCGTCAATCCTTACGCCCGTAAGGGAAAAAGGGAAGGGGAAGTATCTTTTTGTGAAATAGCAGTACGGGAGAGAGTACGATGCAAATGAAAAAACGGTTTGCGCAGACTATTGCAGTTCTTTTTGTGGGTTTGCTGCTGTATGCCTTTGGCGTATGGGAGAGCGGCAGGCAGAATCGATTTACAGGTGAAAAGGGAAAGTGTCTTTATCCGAGCAGAACGGAGGCGTTGGAGCGGGCGGCGGAAGAGCCGGTGCTTTGCGTGCCGGTCGGGGAAGTTTATGCATCGGAAGAAGAGACGGGGATTGCGGAAGGTCTGCTTGCCGAGTTACAGGAATATGTCAGCAGGGGCGAGCAGTCAGAGGCAATGGCGGCATACCGTGACGAGGCGCTGATGTTGGATGTGGAGGAACTGCTTAAGCTGTGCCCCGAATATGAAAGTCTGATTGAGGAGATGGCAGAGAATGATCATCCGATGGGGTGGAGGGGTGAAATTCCAAGAGAGGAAGATATTGTCGGAATTTATCGGATTTCCTTAAGCGGAGAAGACAGTGATACATTTCTGGTGCAGTATAACGTGTATTTCGGAACCTATGGTTTCTGGGTTTTACTTAAGAAAACGGAGGAGGAATATCTGGCACGATATGTTTGGATAGGAACGGGGCAGGAAATATCGGTGAAAAAACGAGGGAGTGTTATTTTTTCGTGGGGGGAAGGGAAAGAAAGAGGTTATTATTTGTTGGAAAAGCCGGATAACGGAGAGCTTTATGTAAAACGGCTTGTATTATGCGAGAACTGGAAGGAAGAAGTCAGAGGAGTAAATGCTTATAAGATTTTTGACGGTGACAGCAGGTACATCCGTCAGGAGACTGCAAGGGCAGTTCCCGACTTTTACTATCTGAACAGAAAAAGCAGCCTGCTGCCTGCCGTAAAGGAATATGTGGAAGAAAATATGGCGTGCTTTGCCGATAAGTTGTACGGGTGGGACGGCATTGTCTGGAGAGACTTTACCATATGGGGGGACGAAGAATCCGCGGTGTTGACCGAAGAGGAAGAGCAGCAGATAGAAGAGACATTGGGAAAGCGAATTTACGCCCGCCGTGTTGTTGTCTCTGTGGATTATGACAACGATGGCGATTTAGAACTGTTTTTCAGAGAGGAAAAAGAGGGCATTCGGCTGCTCTTTTGGGAGGACGGCGTCTGTAAGGCGGAGCCGGTGGCACTGCACGGCAAAGAAACGGCAGCACAGATGTGGTTTGTAGAATTTGCAGGGAAGATGGTGACCTTCGAAATTGAATTGCCTTACGGGGAAAAGTATCCTCTGCTGTCAGCATATCTGATAGAAGGAGAACAAAAGACGTTGCTTTTGACATGTCAGCTTGTCTATGGGGACACAGTGGAAGTAGACGGATACAAAAGTATACGTGAGAGCTCTTCGTATCAGGATATTTATGGCTTTTGTCCGGTTGTGACTCTGGCGGAAGAGTATCAGGGTTTTCTTTGGGAGAGCCTGGGTCCTGCGCTGAAGGAAGCCCGCGGGGAAGTCAGGGTAACGCCTGTGTGGGAAGAACTGCCTTTTTCGGACAGTTTTCTTTCTTTTATCAGAGAGTGCTATGGCGGGGTGCTTGCAGGGAGAGCGAATTTTTCGCAGTTTTTGGAGCCTTACGAAATTGACATGACGGAGGACAGAGAGAAGTTTCTGCAGTCTGAGGGAATAGAGGACGAGTGGTGGGCAAGTCTGTACGGCTGGGCGTACCGCTTTACTTCCCCTAATGGGGCGGAACATTTTCTGGCGGATCGGGACTGCGGCGGCACGCTTGGCGTCTGCACTTTACAATTGTTCGGCGTAGAGGAAAAAGGACCTCAGTATACAGAACTGGTAGATCATTACAGGGGCGATTACAGTGGAATCGTGTTGTTTGAGGGGCAGGTTTACTGTATTATCACGGATTACGATTTTGGAACGAAAAAGCTGTGCGGCGTGCATATCCTGCCGCTAAATGACAGGGGAGAGTGGGAGCATTATTATCTTTCCCTGACGCCGGATGTGGAGCACTATCAGCTGCTCTGTCTTTACGGCGGGCAGGAAGCGGCGCTTTCGGACTATGTGGAAAGCGTGTACGTAGAGGCGCTTTCGGCCAGCGTGGAGCGGGAGAATTTTACGGGAATCGGTGAAAATGCTGCCATAACTGCAGAACTGCGCCGCAGCATCAAAAATAAAGACATCTATGTTTTTCGGGATACTGATTCCTACAAGGTAATCGATGCGGACAATGACGGGGAGTGGGAGGTTATCCGCACAGGATATTATTGGCCTTCCTCCTACCACCAGTCTTTTATGGTCGAGTATGGCATGTATGGCTATCGTGACGGGGCGTTTGTGGAATTTGATATGGAGAATATTTTGAACGGCTATGGTGCGTATATCTGGGCGGCAGCAGGCGATTCTTTCTGGGTAGACTGTGACCTTCTGCAGCTCTGGTTTGAGGAGATTGACGGTGTTACGTATCTGTTTACCCTTGATTTGCTGTCCGCGAGCGGCGATTATCTGCTGCGCGCCTGTGTGATACAGGACGGGACTGCAAAGGATGTGGGCGTGTGGCTGTTACATGCCGCAATGCTTGAAAACATAAAGGAGGCGGTTTATGTGTGCTATTCAAATGGGTGAAAGGCAAGAACAGGGGGAATGCCATGACAGTCCCCCTGTTTTGCCTTGCTGCATTAAAACGAAACGATAAGCTGCATTTTAAATTTTTCTTCACCGTATACGGCGTGTGGTATATCTTTGGGCATAATCAGCGTTTCGCCTTCGCTTAGAAGGAAGACTTCACCGCCGACGGTAAAACGTCCCGTTCCTTCCAGAACGGTTACCATTGCGTCCCCGCCTGCCGCATGGGTGGATATCTCTTCCCCCTTGTCAAAGGAAAATATGGTCATGCTGACGGTATCATTCTGCACAAGCGTTTTGCTGACCACCTGACCGGTCTGGTATGCAACCTGGTCTTTTAACTGTAGTTTTGTTTGTTTTTCAATGTTTTTGTACATAATACATTCCTTTCCTGTTTGACGTGATAATTCTGATTATACTATAATATTTTACGAAAAATACAGGGTGATAA
>JAIDHX010000055.1 GCA_029053015.1 Lachnospiraceae bacterium | reverse complement strand
CTTTTTAGGAATTTTCAGGGCTGCACTGCTGTTTTTTTGTCAAGGTTCTCTGTTTCATCAGCACTGGCTTTTGAAACACTAATGTGGAAGTTTCTATCGCTATCGGTAGAAGCTGCCAAACGGAGAAGGAGGGATTTGAACCCTCGCGCCGCTATTAACGACCTGCACCCTTTCCAGGGGTGTCCCTTCGACCTCTTGGGTACTTCTCCAAATAAGGTTGATTTTACTCTTCCCTATGAATAAAAACTACCGGGGAGAGACATCTAAAGCGGAGAGGGTGGGATTCGAACCCACGCGCCCTTGCGGACAAACGGTTTTCAAGACCGCCTCGTTATGACCACTTCGATACCTCTCCAAGCGTTGCGCCGTTTACTCAGCGCAAGATTTATAATATCAAAAAAGGGGGGGCGTGTCAACACATTTTTAGTAATTTTTTGCATATTTGTGCCACCGCCTGTAACGCTTTGTTTTGCACCAAATCTATTGCGTTGCTATCTTTCGGGAATATACGTAAAACCCGAAAAATCTGCGGCAAAATCCTGTGAACCGGCATAGGCAAAGACACCCAGCATAGCGCCGGTAAAGCGTTTTCCTCGTTTCAGCCCTTCGTCGCACAGATAATAAACATTCTTCAGGGCTGCGATCTCTTCTTTCTCCCCACTGTCCACTTGGGCATAAAAGGTTCTCTCAAGCCCACCGGTCTTTACCGCAAACTCTATTGCCCGCGGTTCGCAGGAAAGAAGTCTTTTCCCGTGAATTACATCGTCGTCGCCAATATGCTCCTTTATCTGAAGATACAGCTTCTCCTGCTCCCTGACAAGACCACAGGACACCCATGTGTTTTCATCATAGTAACAAATCAGTCCTGCCTCCTGCCCGTCATGAACCGGTAATGACAGCATACGGACACCGGCTGTAAAGCGAAAATGTTCCTGTCTGCGAAGCAGTATATTTCTCGCACCCACATCACTTAACGGCAGTCTGCTCCCCTGCAGAGAAAGAACGCCTTCCTTTACCTGGATTCCACTTTTCTCGGGCGGTCTGGGAGTCACCCATTCCAGTGCCAGTTTGTCCCCTGTTCCAAAGAGATTTTCCATCAAAACGTCCCCATCCGTCGTCTCCTGTTTTTCCGGTTCTTCTCCAGACTCCAGAACCGGTTTCCGCTGCAGCACACTGGGACCTTTTAAATTGTTGACAATCGGCCATCCGTCCGCTGTCCATGTAATGGGGTCGAGTGCGGTTTCCCTGCCAAGGATGCTGTAGGCGCCGTCCACCATACGCCCGCACAGATAGACCATGTACCAGCCGTCCGGTGTCTGCACCGGCTTGCCGTGTCCGCAGCGCTGTATCGGCGCTGTTTCATCATTCTGCCGCATAATGGGATTGTACGGACATGGTTCATATACGCCGAACAGTTCACGGGAACGGGATACCGTAATTCTGTGCCCCGCTCCGGTGCCCCCCTCTGCTTCAAACAAATAATAATATCCGTCTTTCTTTAACAGATGCGGTCCCTCCGGCGCTCTCTTCTGATCGCCGTAAAATAAAAGCGTTGCCGGACCGATTTGCCTGTCAGCATTTTCACTGATTTCAAAAATTCTTGCGCCGCGGTTTAAAAGCATATACCGTTTTCCGTCATCATCGGTAAAAATAGACGGATCAATGCCATCCTCGTCCAGAAAAACAGGCTCACTGTAAGGCCCCTCCGGTTTATCCGAGGAAACTACCATCTGTTTTCTGTAAATCGTACCCGTATCATTGAGTCGGTAAGTGGCACAGATATAGAATCTTCCTTTATAATAAGAAATATCCGGCGCCCAATAGCCCCTGCCCCCCTCCAGCTCATCCAGACGTGCCCACTCGGGATTGGTAATCGCATAACCGATAATCTTCCAGTGAAGCAAATCTCTGGAATGGGAAATCGGAATACAAGGGAAAAAGATAAAAGACGAATTCACCATATAATAGTCGTCGCCGACCCTGACGATGGACGGATCGGGATAAAAGCCTGTGCGGATGGGATTCCGATAAGCTTCTGCATAGGCAAAGCCGGTCACCTTTTCAAAAAAGGCTTCTATTTCCTTAAAACTACTCTGATGCGCAATGTCATAGGGCGTTATCAAATCACAGTCCCCCGATACGGGAGACATGCCCACTCTCTCCACCAGATAACGAACCAGCGCCGGATTGCCGGACATGGTTCCGTAGTGCAGAATGTTTTTATGTTTTTTATCTGTGACATTCATACTGGCACGGGAATATTCTACAATATATTTTACAACCTCAAGATTGCCTGTTTCCGCCGCCACAAAGCTCATGGGCAGCCCATCTTCACTGACAGTATCCACAATGGGCGGATTTTCTACAAGCAGTCTTTCCACCTCAGGTAAATTTTCTTCCAAAATTGCTTTTTCTATTTCTGATTTCAATTTAGCTCCTCCTGCCGTTGTCATTGCGCACATGGTATATTCCAACACAGACTCGCTTTCGCTCCGAGCTTACCGTAGCGGTACATAAGCTGCCAAAATACGGCAGCTAAATACCGACGGTAAGCAAGGGTCTGCTTATGGAATATACCATGTGCACAATTCGCAACCGGCAAATATAAGTTTCACAATTACCTATCCATATTTGCAAAACAACCACCGGACAAGCCGGTGGCTGTTTTGATATAATTTAGTCGTTGAGAGTTTGATAAATGCATCTTTAACAGTCTAATCCGTCTAACAGTAAACCCCCGTAAATGCCCCCCAACTCCTTTAAACCTCTTGCAATGCATTCCGCATAAGTGACTGCGCCTTCATATTTTAAATGTGTATTATCGGTAAGCCCTTCCGGATGGGAATCATATCTTCCGGCCGGTAAATGCATATACCATTCCTTTGTTTTTTCCTCTCCCGCCTCCGCAAGTTTCTCGCGGCTCATGGCGCAGAGATCTATGAAAGGCACGTCAAAAGCTTTTGCAGCCTGTTTCATTGCCGCAACGTAATCAGCATGTTCCCCCGCCTGTAGAATACCGTCGTCGCCAAAACACCTTCTCTCTACCGGTGAAATAAGCACCGGATAAGCTCCTTTTTCCCTTGCCGCATTGACAAACGTTTCAAGGTTTTCGATAAAGGTGGAAAAGGGCTCCGTATATCTCGCGGGATCCTGCTTCTTTTCATCGTTGTGGCCAAACTGGATAAAGAGGAAATCCCCTTCTTTTATCCTATTAGAAATGGCGGAAAATCTGCCTTCATCCAGAAAGCTCTTTGTGCTTCTGCCATTTTTTGCATGATTCTCTATCCGAATCTCCGGCTTTACAAACAGGTGGAACACCTGCCCGATACCGGTCTGCGGATAGGTCAAAATGCTGTTGTATTGTACGGTGGAATCACCCGCCCAGTAAATTACAGCCATCGGCTTCCTCCATCCATCAATACTTTATTCCTTTACAGCTCCGATATTAACGCCTTTTACAAAGTATTTCTGCAGCATAGGATACAGAATCATAAAAGGAATGATGACAATGATAATTGCCGCATTCTTAATCGTATTCTCCGTCGCATTTCCACCTACCGTCGGCAGCTCACTACCCATAACCATACCACGCAGCTTCATCTGGAAGTTGTAGAGCTTGGAATCCAGAATATACAGTTTGTAGTGTGTATAGTCATTCCAGTAGGAAACCGCAAACATCAGTCCGATGGAAGCCAGCGCTGCCTTTGACATAGGGAGCACAATCCGAAGGAATGTCTGCATGGGAGAACAGCCATCCAACGTCGCCGACTCATACAAGCTGGCAGGAATTCCTTCAAAGAAGTTCCTCATCAACACCAGATTGTAGACATTGAGCGCAGGGAACAGGATAACAACCCACAGGGTATTTGTCAGATGCAGTCCCTTCAATACCAAATAGGTAGGAATCATACCGCCATTGAAAATCATGGTAAAGAGGAGCATGTTCGCAAAGAAGGTACGTCCCGGCATCTCCCACTGAATCAACACATACGCGCCTAAAGTTGAGAGTGTCAACGCAAGCAACGTTCCGACAACAGTGGTAAACACGGAAATTAAAATTGCGCGGTATAAGGTTTTGTTGCTAAAAATCTGCGCATATCCATCAAAGCCGAACTTTTCCGGCCACATTTTCATACCGTAAGCTGTCCTTAAATCCAACGAGTCTACCAGCACCTTCCAAAGCGGAACAAGAATAATCAAACATAAAATGATAAAAATAAGACCATTTACAATCTGAAATACCGGTATTTTTTTCTTACTCTTCATATCTACCGCTCCCTTCTAGACAATTCCGCGGCCTTCACGCACCTTCTTGCTCAGATGGTTACATACAAGCACAAGCACGCAGCCGACTAATGACTTAAACAAACCAACCGCAGTCGTATATCCGTAGTTCGGAATCGCGCCGCTGTTAAAGCTCTGGTAGTAGATATAGGTTTCAAGAACGTTTGCCGTATCCAGCACTGCATCGTTCTGCAGCACGAATGCAGATTCAAACAAGTTCATAACCTTTGCAAGGTTCAAAATCAATACGGTCAGTATCGTATTTTTCAAAGCAGGGAAGGTGATGTAATACATCTTTCCCCAGCGTCCTGCACCATCAATGGATGCAGCTTCATAAAGTTCTGTATTCAATCCGGCAAGCGTCGCCATAAAGATAACGGTCTGCCAACCGGTCTCTTTCCAAATATTGATAATGTAGTAAGCGCCGCGCCACCACTTTGAGCTTCCCAAAAAGTAAATCATTTTGCTGGAATCCACCACGCCGATGGAAACCAAAAACGAGTTTACAAGACCCTGTGCCGTTGGTGCCAAAATCAGGGAGAACAGGGATGCCGTAACAACCCATGACAAAAAGTGAGGCAGATAAATAATGGTCTGCACTACCTTCTTGAAACGCAAGTTAAATATCTCATTTAAGAAAATTGAAACAACAACCGCAATAAAGGTTGTCAAAACCAACTTGATAATACTGATTTGCAGGGTATTGGTAAAAGCGCTCCAGAAACCAGGCATGTCAAACATTTTTTTAAAGTTTGCAAATGCAGTAAAGGACGGCGTCTTAATACCATTATAGTTTGTAAATGCGTACCGAATGCCGAGCATCGGCAGATAGCAGAATATAATGGCAAAAACAAATACGGGAAGAAACATTATGTAAAAGCCCTTATATCTGTTGATACGCGCGCCCAACGACTTATTGGACTTAACCGGTTTTTGTTTTTTACTATTCTTCATATTCATTCTTCCTCTTCAACCAAACTAAATTATCTTTTACTATGAATTATGTGAAGCCATGCACAAACATGGCTCCACATATTCATTTCATTTCTGACGAAGAAAAAAGTGCTAAATTATATTATCTGTTGTTCAAAGAATCAACAATCATCTGTGACCATTTTGCACCGCCGTCAGCTTCGAACTGTGCATATGCATCGTCGATTGACATTTCGCCCAT
Source organism: Lachnospiraceae bacterium (assembly GCA_029053015.1). Taxonomy (GTDB): domain Bacteria; phylum Bacillota; class Clostridia; order Lachnospirales; family Lachnospiraceae; genus Acetatifactor. The sequence goes on along the minus strand of JAIDHX010000055.1, from coordinate 12,357 downwards.
AACCACCTTCGCGATCAGGCTGTTCTTCAGGGTTGTCAAATCGCCGTTGTACTGGCTCATCTCATCAGTGGTCGGAACCAAAACTGCCAGTCGGCTGTTCTGTGCAAACAGAGTTGAGGAAGCAAGGTTCTCTGATGCTCTACTTTCATCTGCCGGGTCATTTGCCAAGTCAACCAGTGCCAAAGCCGGGTCAATGTGAGCCTTTGTATACTGGCTGCCAGGTGTCTCAAGGTTGTCAAGTCCGTGGAACTGACCTTCCTCATAAACCTTCTCCTGCTCGGTTCCTTCATAAAGAGTCTCTGCTGCAGTTGACCAGTGAACGCCTTCTACACCGTAGGTCCACAGGAACTGTACTTCGCCGCCATCCTGCATAGGCTCGATGAAGTATTTGAACACACCTTCCGGATTCTTGCAGGTGGAAGAAATACACCATACGGGAGGAATACGGTCGAGGTATGTGCCAACCTCTGCGATGGGAGAAAGCGCTACCAGTTCAGAATCAACACCATTGTTTGCAAGACCATTCTTTAAGTTAGTTGCCCATGTACCTGCCCAGTAGGTAAATACACCAAATTCATCACTGAAGAATTTGTTACGGCAGTCTTTTGTGCCATTGGTAAGAGTGGTAGGATCAATCCAGCCTGCTGCATAAGCATCAGCCATTCTCTGGAGAGCATCCTTCATGGAATCCTCAGTAAATCCGTCTGCCCATGTGCCGTCTTCCTTCTGGTAGAAGCTGGGATATGCATCCTGATAGAACTCAGGCAGATAGTTGATATAAGGAGCCTCGCCGCCTACAAAACCTGCTGCGGAAACTGCATACTTGCCGTTTGCAACGAAGTTTGCGCACATCTCAGAGTACTCTGCGTAGTTGGTAGGAACCTTGCCACCGTTGTACTGATCAATCCAAGCCTGCTTTACGTAAGTAACACAGCCGTTACCACGAGCTGCCGGCATACCATACAGAACGCCGTCGATATACATACCTTCTACAACGCCTGCGCCGTCGTAAGCAATCTGTCTCTGTCTTAATTCAGAGTTCTCCCAAGCTTCCGTCATATCCCACAGTACGCCTTCTGCTGCGTAGCCTGAGTAATAGGTACTGGAAAGGATCATAACGTCCGGCCAATCGCCACCTGCAATAATCTGACCTACGTTATCATAGTATGCGTCATGGTCAGGCTGGATTACATTAATCTTTTCAATACCAGTTAACTCCTGAAGCTTTGCAATAAACTGCTCACGTCCGTTCGCCTCTGTAAATACAGTACCGTCAACCAGAATGGTAATCTCTGAAGGCTTTTCAACCTCATCTGCTGCCGGTTCCGGTGTTGCCTCACCCTGTCCACCATTATTGTCTGCCGGTGTTGTGTCTGAGGCCGGAGTACTGCCGCCGCCCTGATTGTCGTTATTGGGTTTGTCACCACATCCCGCTAAGGAGAATACCATGGTGGCAGCCAAAAGCATTGCAATAAACTTTTTTTTCATAACTACCTCCTAAAACATTTTATGTAAGTGCTTTCACACCTTGATTAAATGATAACATACCATTATATGTTTGTAAAGCAAAATTTCAAAGAATTTATATATTGATTTGTAAAGATATAGCAGAAAATTGTGTGAAAACTCTATTTTTTATCCATATTACACAAAAATACCTCAACCGCGTGTATTGTAAGGGTTTACATTTTTCACAAATTTATCTCCTCAGAAAACTGCTTTTTTTACTGTTTGCTGATGGGGCAGGCTCTGAAAGCATCATATTGTATTTTCCTTCCGCAGCTGATACAATATGATGCATAAAACAGAAATTCTCGTTACAGCCGTTTGTACGGCAGAACTGGAGGACGCATGTCAAAAGCAAAATATAACATCGGACTGATTGTGGGCAATGTGGAAGACGACTTTTCCAATTCCATCTGTAAAGGCGCCATCAAGGCGGCCGAACAGCTCGGCGACAACCTCTTTATCCTGCCTGTTAAATACCTTGATTACTATGTAAAAGAAGATTCCCTGCAGCGCTATGAGTACCAGTACAATACTTTGCTGTCCTATGCACAGGTCGCATCTCTGGACATGATTCTTTTATGTCTGAGTACCATTGGCTGCACGACCACAAAGGAGCGCTGTCAGGAAATCCTTGATTCTTTCAAAGATTATCCCCTTATCCTGATTGCCACTGACGAGGAAGGCTATTCCTGTGTGCGCTACAATAACAAAAACGGACTGTCGGACGGTATCCGTCACCTGATTGAAAAAGAAAACCGGAAGCATATCGGCATGGTCACCGGCTACCTTGACAATTCCGATTCCGTTGAACGCCTTTCCGCTTACAAAGAGGTTCTCTCCGCATATGGTCTTCCCATATTGGACAGCGCCATAAAGTTTGGCAGATTTGATTCGGCATGCCACAGCGCCGTGGAAGAACTGCTCAATGAAAATCCGGATCTGGATGCCATTGTCTGCGGCAATGATGCTATGGCATCCACCGTCTACAAAGCGCTCACAGACCGCCATATTACAGTTGGGGAACAAATTTCCGTTATAGGCTTCGATGACGTCGAAACTGCCAAATATATGTCGCCTCCCCTCGCCACAGTCCGCGCCGATGCTTCTGAGCTGGGTTTCCGCGCTCTCCTGCTGGGTCACCGGAAACTCTTGGACGGCACAGTCCGGACGGCGGAGAATTTTTTTGTAGATACCAGATTTATCTGCCGCAGTTCCATAGGCATGCTCTCTGCCAACGAAATAGCAACCCAGAAGCAGACTGACGAGCAGGATTTGATGTTTGAAAAAGCAAGCCTGACCGAGAACAACCGCCGTCTGATTAAGATGAATCACAACATGAATATTCTTTCCCGGAACCTGCTGACTCTGGATGAAAACGGTGAGCAGAACTATACAAAGATTTTAAAATACCTTACCATCGCGGATTTGGAAAGCTGCTTCCTTTTCACATTAAAGTCCCCCACCACTCACCATTTTGGTGAGGTCTGGAAAAAGCCGGAAGCTCTTTACCTGCGCGCATACCTCGAAAAAGGAAGCGCCTTTGTCCCGAAGCGGACCGCCCAGCAGATTAATATCGACGACATCTACTGCCACTCCTTTATGCCGGATGTGCAGAAAACTTATGTCATGATTGATTTATACTCCCGCGAGATCCAGTATGGCTTTATGCTCTGCGACATCAGCTATGACAACTTACATTATGTAGAGTTTCTGTGCTATCAGCTCAGCATTGCCATCAAGCTGATGAATATGTTCGATATCCGACGCGCGCTGCTTGCCGAAAAAGACGACCTTGTCCTGCGCCTGCAGCGGGAAAATCTGCAGCTTGACGCAATTTCCGGCAAAGATGAGCTGACCGGTATCTTAAACCGCAGGGGCTTCTACAAAAAGGCTATTGACTTTATCCATCATGCAGAGGATACACATGCCAAGCTCATGTTTGCCTACGCCGACTTAAACTACTTGAAGCAGATTAACGATATCTACGGCCATGGAGAAGGCGATTTTGCCATACGTTCCTGTGCCGCCGCATTGGAAAGCGTTTTCCAGAACAGTCTTGCCGGCAGAATCGGCGGCGACGAATTTGCTGTTCTGGCGGCCTTTGACGTTTTACCCGACACAAAGGAACTGAAAGCTTCCCTAAACCGTTATCTCGCCGATGTGTGCGCTGCGGAGCAAAAGCCCTATGCCATTACCGTTTCCGCAGGCCTCTGGAATCCTGAAGCCGGCAGCCATTTTTCTCTCGAAGAAGCAATTGAGCGGGCTGACGCCCTACTATATGAAGAAAAAAAGAAAAAACCACCCTTTGATGTGAGGTAAGCCTATGCAAAATCTTCTTATACCGGCAGCTCCTATCGACGCCGGAATCCCCGCGGATGCCATTCACCGCTTTTTAGATCGACTGGAAAAATATCAGGTTCCCATGCACAGTATTCTGCTTCTGCGGCATGACAAACTGGTGGCAGAAGGATATTATGCACCCTGCAGCGCAGACAGCCTCCACCGGCTGTTCTCTGTCTGCAAGACGTTAAATGCCATTGCCATCGGCATACTTGCTGCCGACGGAAAAATCCGGCTTTCAGATTCCATTGCCGGCTATTTTCCCGATAAGTGCCCCGAACAGCTCCATCCATGGATAGAGACTATGACAATCCGTAATTTGCTTATGATGCGCACCTGCCATGCCTCTACCACTTATAAATATGATATCAAAAAGGAGTGGGTGGAAAGCTTCTTTACCACGCCGCCTTCCCACAAACCCGGGACCGTCTTTCACTACGACACCTCTGCTGCCCATGTGCTCTGCGTGCTGGTGGAACGGCTGACCGGAAAACCTATGCTGGACTTTTTGCGAAGCCGCGTTTTGGATGAAATCGGCTGGTCCAAATCATCCTATGTGCTGAAAAACGATTTTGGCGACTCTCAGGGCGGAAGCGGACTTATGGCTACTTCGCGGGATTTTCTTCTGCTGGGATATCTTCTGCTGAAAAATGGCAATATAGGCGGCAAACAGCTTCTGCCGGAAGAATTTATACGGGAAATGACCTCCAACCTGACGCCAAACACGCTGACAGGTGGCGTTATCAGTGAACGCCAGGGCTATGGCTACCAGGTATGGCATACCTGCCATGACGGATTCGTATGCTATGGCATGGGCGGACAGCTTGCGCTCTGCCTGCCGAAGCAGGATATGATAATGGTAACAACCGCGGACACACAGGGGTTTAACGGAGGGAATGATTTGATTTACAACAGCTTCTACGAAGAAATCCTTCCGGCTCTGGATACCCATCCCTGCGATGAGCAGAGCGAGGCAGAAAGCGCAGACAGGCTTTCCAAAAGGCTTGCTTCCCTCTCTCTCGCACCGTTAAAGAAGCATTGCCGCCCATCGTCACATTCCATAACAGGTGCTTCTTTTTTGGAAACAGCGGTCTGTGCGAAAAAAATCAACCAAAAAACTGCCCGCCTTACGGCGAACAGTCAGGGCTTTTCTGATATTTCCTTTTCCTTTACAGAAAATGCGGGCACCTTACACTACACACTGCGCGGGGAAGCCTGTTCTATTTCTTTTGGACTGAACTCCTGCATTACTGGAATCTTCCCGATTTATAACATGTGTTATGCTTCCAGCGGCATATGGCTGTCAGAAAACACATTGTATCTCAAAACGCATATCATAGATACCTTCGTCGGTTCCATCCACATGGAATTTGTGTTTGGTGAAAACGACGTCACGGTATTCATGAAAAAAATCGAAGAGACACAGTTTAACGAGTACACAGGGCATTTCTACGGTATATTCGATTCATCCGATTGTTCTGATTGATTCGATTGCTCCTGCCGCTTCTCTGCGATAATCCTTGCCACCTCCAAATCTATGGGGGTGGTTATTTTTATATTTTCATCCGACCCTTCCACCAGTTTGACAGGACGCCCCAGCATTTTTTCCACCACCATGGCATCGTCCGTTACCACGATGCCCTTCTCTGCAAGCTCTTCCTGCCTATCGTCCAATGTCTTATATGCTTCTATGATGGTCGGTGTAAAAAATACCTGTGGCGTCTGTGCAGCGTATATGTTCCTCCTGTCAAGCGTTTTCCTGACCTTGTTAGCCCACTTGCCCATCACCTTTATGGTATCTTTGACGGGAACCGCCGCGCAGGAAGCGCCTATCTCCACCGCCCCCTGATAGGCAGCCTCCAGCATCTTTTCCGTAACAAAAGGTCTTGCGCCGTCATGAATGAAAATATAGCCATCCCGATTGGAATGGGTCAAATCGTCCTCTTCAATCAGACGGAGTGCCTTCCTCACGGAAAGATACCGCTCCTTTCCGCCTTCTATGATTCTGTCCACTTTTCGGAAGCCGTATTTTTCCACTACATTCTCACGGGCATAGTCCACCTCGTACCTGCCCACCACCAAAATCACATCGTCGATAATGCGGGACTCCTCAAATGTCTGCAGTGCATACCAGATAACCGGTTTGTCCAAGAGCGGCATATATTGCTTTGCCACATCACTTTTCACACCCCTCATCCGCCTGCCCGCTCCCGCAGCAAGCAGTATGGCCGTACATCTGTCTTTCATAGTAACCCCCCATTTCTTCACACTTCACCCAGTTTCAGATTCGGCACGGCATTTAAATCAAGCCCGCTCCGCACACCTTTTATAAATTCATAATATCCCGCCGTACCTATCATGGCAGCATTGTCCGTACACAATATAGGGGACGGATAATAAAACTGCACACCCTCTTCTTCACAGCGCGCTTTTAATGCGGCCCGCAGAGCAGAATTGGACGCAACGCCTCCTGCAATGGCAAATTTTTTATAACCGGACTGCCTGACGGCGCACAGGGCATGCTCTGTCAGAACCTCGACCACCGCCTGCTGGAAGGAAGCGGCGACATCCGCTGTATTCACTGTTTCACCTTTCATCTGACAGCCGTTTAAATAGTTTAAAACCGCCGATTTTAACCCGCTGAAACTGAAATCATAAGCACTGTCTTCCACCTTTGCCCGCGGAAAATGAATCGCATTCGGATTGCCTTCCCTGGCTGCCTTATCTATCTTAGGTCCTCCCGGATAACCAAGACCGATGGCGCGTGCAACCTTGTCAAAGGCTTCTCCCGCGGCGTCATCCCTTGTGCGTCCGATAATTTCATATTCTCCGTAATCTTTTACCTCTACCAGATGAGAATGTCCGCCCGATACCACAAGACAAATAAAAGGCGGCTCCAAGTCCTTATTTTCTATGTAATTTGCACTGATATGCCCTTCAATATGGTGTACGCCCACAAGTGGAATTCCTGTGGCAAAGCTGATTGCCTTTGCCGCGGAAACGCCGACCAAAAGCGGTCCCACCAGACCCGGTCCATAGGTAACCGCTATCGCGTCCATGTCTTTTAATCCATATCCGGCCTCAGACAACGCTTCTTCTATGACCTGATTGATTTTTTCGATATGCTTTCTGGACGCTATTTCCGGCACCACCCCGCCATAGAGCGTATGCAGGGAAATCTGGGAGGCAATGATGTTGGAGCACACCTCCCTCCCGTTTTTTACCACCGCTGCCGCTGTCTCGTCGCAGGAACTTTCAATGGCAAGTATCAAAACATCTTCATTCATAATAACACCTGTTTTCCTCCATCACTCAGGATGAACATTCTCCGCCAAATCCCAGCCGTAAATACGCCAGTGGCCCGCTTCGTCCTTTCTAAGCAGATATACTTCCTCCACCGTCTGCTTGCTGGAACCGTTTGTCAGGTAATAGGTGCAGTAAAAACGGGCAAACTCATACCCCGAATCTTGAAAAAATTCTACATCCGTACTCGCCGGAACACTGTAGCTGGTAATGCGGATGGAATTTTCTTCAAAATAGCTGATGTCTTTCTTCAGCCCTATAATATAAGAGCCCCATTCATTATTTTCATTCAACTCATCATCATACAGCCGTCTCGCCTGTGCCGCCAGAAGCTCCAACTCGTCGCTGTCATAATCCTCATTATAAAAGCATTTGGTGATTTCGCTGTAGAAGCGGATTACTTCCCTGACCGTCGGCGGATAATTGCGCGTCAAATCCCTTGCAATCAGCTCCTGCACTACTGTCATTTCTTTCGATTCCTCTCTTTTTGCCTTGTCCCTGTTGCTCAAGTAGTAATAATAGCCTATAATCAGCGCCATCATCAACACAATCAGGATGCTCGCCTTTAACGCCGCACCCTTGGTCTTCTTTTTAGCAGGCTGCTGTTTTGCAACCGTCCTTGCCTCTGTCCGCGTATCAATAGCCATTTGCCGCCGCCTCCTTCCGAAATCTCCTTATTCGTCCTCACTAAACACAAGCTCCGCCGTCCGCCCGTCCTTTGCCGCGACGGAAGCCGGAAATATTTTCCTGACCTCATGCATAAAGTCTTCCGGCCTTGTCAGGGAGGGGCTGTAATGGGTCAGCCACATCTCCTTCACTTCTGCCCTTTTTGCAAGGTTCGCCGCCTCATAAAAGGTCATATGCTTGTATTCCTTCGCTTTATCTGCCTTGTCGGGCTCTCCATACATGCCTTCACAGATAAACAAATCTGCGCCTGCAGCATTTTCCACAATGCTCTCGGTCGGTCTCGTGTCAGTTGTGTAGGTAACCTTCAATCCTTTTCTTGCAGGCCCAAGCACCATATCCGGCGTAAGCACCCTGTCTGGAAGTTCTATTATCTCGCCCTTCTGCAGACGGTTCCAGTATCGTTTGTCGATGCCGGACTGAATCGCCTGCTCCGTCTGAAAACGCCCTGCACGCTCTATTACCATGCTGTAACCATAGCATATCACATTATGGTTCACCTTAAAAGCCTCAAGTCTGAATCCATCAAAAGAAATCTGCGCGGTATTTTCCGTAAGCTCCATGCATTCGATGGAAAACGGCAGTTCCGGCGCAATGACGCGCAGCGAAGAAACCACCCTGTTAAGCCCTTTCGGGCCGATTAACAGAAGCGGCTCTGTCCTCTCCGCATTTCCCATCGTGAGCAGCATCCCCGGCAGGCCGCTGATGTGATCCGCATGATAGTGGGTAAAGCAGATAATATCGATGGGCTTTGGGCTCCACCCTTTTTCCTTCATGGCTATCTGCGTACCCTCCCCGCAGTCTATCAGGATACTCTTTCCGTTGTAACGCATCATCAGGGAAGTCAGCCATCTGTACGGCAGCGGCATCATGCCGCCCGTTCCCAGCAAACAAACATCTAACATAATTCCTTTTCTTCTGTCTCATCTATCGGGACAGTAAACTCCTTTATCATATCATCATAGCATTTTTCACACAAATCAAACATCTGCCTTACACCGTCTTTTTCGCTGAAGTAGCCAAATACGGTGTCGGCGCCAAAACAGCCTTCCTTCACAATGCCGTTTTCCACCTTAAGCTGCCTGCCGCATTTATTGCAGACAATTTTTTCCAGTTTTGTTTTATTTTCATCGGTATATTTTCTCATGCTTTCTCTCATCCTCCCATACAGGCGACACATAAATCCTGTGATTTTTGTGTTTTTTCCTTGTTACTTGGTTTCTTTGCCCTGTCTACAGGCAAATACAGTATAGCATGATTTTTATATTTCCGACATGGTAATTTGTCCATCCTCTGCCTGTCTTTTCCACATTATCAGGGCATCCTCACGGGGCTTTTCATAAAAGCCCGGACGAATCCCTTCACTCTGAAAGCCAAGACTCTCATAAAGCCGGATGGCAGCCTTGTTGCTGACTCTTACCTCCAGTGTATAATTGCAGATACCGATTTCTTTCCCCCATTCCATCAGAGCAGCAACCAACATTCTGCCTACCCCCCTGCCGCGCCATGCTTCCTCAACCGCCACATTGCTGATATCACCGTCGCCGCAGGCATCTATCACGCCGCAGACCCCTATGGGGCGACCCTCATGGAGCGCAACAAGATACAGGGCGCCCTCCCGCTCCACCATATCCAAAAAATCCTGCGCTGACCATGGCATGGAAAACGCGGACTGCTCCAGCAGACTGACGGCAGTCACATGCTCCTCTTTCATGGGACAGACGGTAATCACCGTCCCGTCTATTTCCTTCCGTACTTCCCGCACCGGCATGGCTTTCACCCCTTTTCCTGCGAGAGCCGCTCACGCTCTGCCTGGCTTAACCGCAGGTATTCCGGCCGGTGTTCCCCCGCACTCACGGTCCTTCCCTCGCTGTAATAAATTTCTGCCAGCGCCGCAACCGCCGCCGCACGCTGCCTGTTTAAATGCGCCGGTGCAAAGGCGAACGGCGTCTTCAGCCTTTCTTCTATCACGCTTTTGAATACCGGTACGCCGTCACCCAGAAAAATAACTTCCCGTCCCATATTGTCCAGTTCGTCCAAAATCTCCTGTATGTCAACGGCACACTGTTCCTTTACCGTACACATCCGATAATCGCTTTTTCCGGCTTCCTTCTCAAACGTATAAATCCCCGTGTAGACTTGATTTCTTCTGGCATCCATAAGAGGACATATCAGCTTTTCGCTGCCCCAGAAATGGTAAGCAAGCCCTGCCAGCGTCGGCACCTCTATCAGAGGCTTGTCCAATGCAAGCCCCAGCCCTTTTGCCGTTGCGGAACCGATACGAAGCCCCGTAAAGGAACCGGGTCCTGCCGCAAGCGCAATGGCATCTATCGTATCCAGGTCAAGCTCTATCATCTCTTTCAGTTCCTGCAGCATGGGCAGGAGTGTCTGGGAATGTGTGATTTTATAGTTTACAGTGTACTCGGCGGTTAATACGCCGTCCTGTACCACCGCAGCCGAAGCAACCAGCCCCGAACTGTCTAACGCTAATATTTTCATGTATGACCTCATTTCTGCGCTTCTATTGTGACGGTGCGGTAGTCAAAGCCTTTTTCTAAATCCTTTTTTATGACAATCCGCGTATGGTTTTTTGGCAGAATCTCCTCTATCAAATCCGCCCACTCAATCAGGCAGACGCCTCCGCCGAAAAAGCAGTCCTCGTAGCCGATTTCCTCCATCTCCTCCACATCGCCGATACGGTAAACGTCAAAATGGTAAAAGGGCAGTCTGCCTCCATCATATACCTGTAAAATGGTAAAGGTCGGACTGCTCACATGCTCCGTGATGCCCAGCCCCTTTGCAAAACCCTTTGTGAACACGGTTTTACCCACGCCCAAATCGCCAATCAGCGTATAGATCTGATTGGGCTGCGCCTGCGTTCCCAACCGCTCACCCAGCTTATAGGTTTCTTCCTCGCTCATGGTCTCAAATACTTCTGCTTTTGATTCTGCCCGTTCCATCGCCTGTCCCCGCCTGTCCGTTTTTATTGTCTGATTTTCACTTTTTTGGCAGGCAGATGTGTGGAAATCACCTGAATCACCTGTGCCGTACTGTCCTTTAACTCCCTTTTGGGAAAAATACACGCATTCATGCGGGAAGTATACACAATAATGCTTCTGCTCGTGGATACCGCCTTTACTATATCCTCCCATTTCTGCATTTCTTCCGTATCGTTCTGGGATACATGGATTCCCTCGTCATCCAGAACATAGTGCAGCGGCTCTTTAAATGCCGGATTGGCAAGCATCTGCTGCCTGCTCTTCAAGAACAAAGTCCATGGCAGATAGCACAGCAGTACCACGCCTGCAATCACCATCATCCAGCCATTCATATAAATTCCGGCAATCACCATCAGGGCTCCCAGCCCGCTTCCCAGCATGCCGGAAAAGCTGTTGTAGGTGTGGCGCAGCATATAATCATACAAATCTCCCGCTTTTATATTGACATCAAACTCTATCACGCAAGTTCCTCCTTCCTCTCCAGACCAAAAGGCTTTAAAAGCACCTACAAAAAGTAGGTGCTTTTAAACGTGCCTTCTGCTTACTGTTCCAATTCCGAAGTACAGTGGGGACACCTTGTCGCCTCTATGTCGATTTCCGTCTTGCAGAAAGGGCATTTCTTTTTGGTCACGGGTGCAGGAGCCTCGTCCTTCTTCAGTTTATTCATGCCCTTGACAAACATAAACACCACAAACGCCATAATCACAAAATTGATGATGTTGGAAATAAAGGTGCCGTAGTTAAAGGTTGCGGCTCCAGCCGCCTGCGCCGCTTCCAACGTCGCATATTCATTGCCATCCAGAGCAAAAAACCAATTTGAAAAATCAACCTTTCCGGTAAAAATGCTGACAATCGGCATAATCATATCATTTACCAGCGAATTTACAATACCGGTAAATGCACTTCCGATAATCATACCAACTGCAAGATCTATCATATTTCCGCGTAATGCAAATTTTTTAAACTCTTTTAACATATTTTAATCCTTTCCTATTTGACTTTTGTACTCTTTTTATTATATTGCATTCTCCCAAAAAAGCAAGCCAAAAACACGCTTTCATCAGATTTGACGGATTGCATACTTATCAAAGCACCTCTCTGCCTCCTCCTCGGAAATGGCAAACACCTGCTTCAGCTTCCCCACTGTCTCTTCCCTGCTCTTCCCCTCTTCCATGCTGATTGCCACCAGCATCTCCATACGGCCTTCCTCATACCCCTCTATGCGCCCTTCCTTTCTGCCCTCTTCCCTCTCATAAGCATCCTGCGCCCTTCTGTCCCGCCGTGCCTTCAGGTACATCTCATAGCGCGCACGCAGCTTCCCCCTCAGGTTCAGCAGCTTCAGTTCCTTTACCGCCTCCAGTATCCCCGCGTTTTTCGTCCCGGCCTTCAGCATGTCCAAATCCTCCTCGCTCTCCGCATTGAAAAAACGTATCCATTCCTCCACAGGGCCGTTTCCCCTTAACTCCTTGTTCAGCTCCAGCACATGTATCTCAAAGGCGTCCGAAAACTCGCCGCCTCCCCT
>JAIDHX010000054.1 GCA_029053015.1 Lachnospiraceae bacterium | reverse complement strand
TAATTGTCCGTCCTTCTTTATCCAATAGAATTTCAATATTTTCCACATCTCCGCCTAAATGCATCATAAATTCTCTGCAAATACCGCAAGACGGAATTATATTTCCATCTTTATATACTGAAACCACTTTTTTAATCTCACTTTCGCCATATGTAAGCATTGTTGATAAAGCATTTCTTTCAGCACACATTCCTATAGAGCCATCTGTGTCAATGCATATACCCTTGTAAATATTACCTTTTTTTGTGAGTACGGCAGATGCCACACTTCCTACCCACATTTTATTTGAAACATCATGGGGGTTCAAAACACTCATTGCTTCTTCATATAATCTTTCCCATTCTTTATCCATCGTTTTACCCTCCTTAATAAATACCGATCTATATATTTAATTATAAAGTGCTTGCCTGCTATCTGCAATATTTATAAGCTCGTTTCCAGTGGGCACACTTAAGCTTGAAGCAAAGCAAGCTTAAAATCTTCATACATTCCGAAGGCGGTCTGCAAAATTTTTTCCAAGTCTTCATATGTCCCAAATACCGGTTTCTTTATTCGATAATTCACATCAATGAGCCGTCGTGAATAGACACTCCACGGACTGCCGAGAAGCAATTCGCCGTTTTCTTTGACGACCCAGACCAAATCTGCCATGCCGTCCAGAATGATATGAAAGCCGAAGGTAAATTCGCCAACTTGTTCCTCTTTTATTTTATAAAATTTTTCTTTGGCATCAAACTGCGGGGTATATCCGAAATCTCGAATCATTTCCATCACTTCATCGCCGTCAACATATCTGAGCCACTCATTTGACGGCGTTCTTTCACTGCTAAAGTGAGCAGATAATTCCTCATACCGCTTGATGAAATTCATGCTTATCAGCGCATTTTTAATTTTTCCATTCAGTTCTATCATGACAAATTTCTCCTGCTTTTTATAACCCTTATGCCCTTGTAAGCCCCTCAATCACTTTCCACGCTTCCTCATCAATCTCCTCATCGCGAAACAGCTTCCGCTTATCCGCCTCCGTGATGCTGCGGATCACCCTGCAGGGATTGCCGGCAGCAATACACCAGTCGGGTATGTCCTTTGTCACCACGCTGCCCGCGCCGATTACCACGTTATCACCGATATGTACGCCTGGGCAGATAACCGTGTTTCCCCCAATCCATACATTGTCACCTATGGTTACCTCCTTGCCGTACTCGTAGGCAGAATTGCGGCTGACAGGGTGCACGGGATGCCCCGCCGTATAAATTGCCACATTCGGCGCCATCTGGCAGTTATCTCCAATCCGAATCTTGGCAACGTCCAAAAGCGTGCAGTTATAATTGGCAAAGAAATTTTTCCCCACTTCAATATGCTTTCCATAATCGCAGTAAAAAGGCGGGTTGATGAAAGCACCCTCCGATTTTCCCAAAAGCTCTTTCACCACCTCACGGATTCCCGCAAAATCGGACCTGTCCATAAAATTTAATTTCTGCAGAATTTTTCTGCATACCGCCTGCTCTTCAAAAATGCTGTCGTCCGAAATATAAGCCATACCGGCATCTCTTCGCTCTTTATTTGTCATATCCTTCTCCCTTCTAAAAAGGGGGGCAGCAACCTGCCCCTCTTCCCCACTATCAAAGTGAAGCCACATCCACAAGCGTCAGTTCCCCACCGGCAGTTTCCATGCTGGTGACGAGCGCCCGCGCCGTATCCATCGCCGTGATACAGTATACGCCTGTCTCAATCGAAGTACGCCTGATTAGGAAGCCGTCCCTCGACTTGTCACGTCCCTGTGTGGGCGTGTCGATAACAAGGTCTATCTTATGCCCCAATATCAAATCCATCACCGTAGGCGACTCCTGCGAAATCTTGTTGACCTTACGTGCCTTGACGCCTGCCTCGTTCAATGCCGCGGCAGTGCTTCTTGTGGCGTAAATCGTATAGCCCAGCTTTTCAAACCGGCGTCCGATTTCAATCGCTTCGCCCTTATCCGCATCCTTTACCGTGATAATCATCTGCTTATGCTTGGGAAGCACAACGCCCGCTCCCAAAAACGCCTTGTAAAGCGCCTCGTCAAAGTCCTTGGCAATGCCGAGGCACTCGCCCGTAGACTTCATTTCCGGCCCTAAACTGATTTCCGCGCCACGTATTTTTTCAAAGGAAAATACCGGCATCTTGATGGCAAAATAGTCCGCCTCAGGCTGCAGACCGGGCTCGTATCCCAACTCACGTATGGTCTTTCCGATGATGACCTCCGTAGCCAAATCCACAATCGGAATCCCCGTCACCTTGCTGATATACGGCACGGTTCTGGAGGAACGGGGATTGACCTCAATGACATATACCTCCGTCCCAATCGCAATAAACTGGATATTGATAAGACCCTTCACATGCAGCGCAGCCGCAAGCCTGCGGGTATACTCCGCAATCTTTTCCTTTACTTCGCCGTCTATGGTGGGCGCCGGATACACGGATATGGAGTCGCCGGAATGGATACCGGTTCTCTCAATGTGCTCCATAATGCCCGGAATCAAGATATCGGTGCCGTCGCATACGGCGTCAACCTCTATCTCCTTGCCCTGCAGATATTTATCCACAAGGATGGGGTGATCCTGCGCGATTCGGTTGATGATCTCCATAAACACTTCAATTTCTTCGTCCGAGGTAGCTATCTGCATACCCTGTCCGCCCAGTACATAGGAAGGTCTTACTAAAACAGGATAACCCAGACGGTTGGCAACCTCTTTTGCCTCTTCTGCGGTATAAACCGTGCCACCCGCCGCGCGGGGAATCCCCGTCTGCTGCAGGATTTCGTCAAAGAGCTCTCTGTCCTCCGCAGCGTCCACATCCTCCGCCTTGGTTCCTAAGATGGGCACGCCCATCTTCATCAGGCTCTCCGTCAGCTTGATGGCGGTCTGTCCGCCAAACTGCACTACCGCGCCGTCCGGCTTTTCAATATTTACAATATTTTCC
Source organism: Lachnospiraceae bacterium (assembly GCA_029053015.1). Taxonomy (GTDB): domain Bacteria; phylum Bacillota; class Clostridia; order Lachnospirales; family Lachnospiraceae; genus Acetatifactor. Next base: position 37,096 of record JAIDHX010000054.1, on the reverse strand, counting down.
ACATCCTCCGGTGTCAGAGGTTCAAAATACAGCTTGTCCGCAATGTCAAAGTCCGTACTCACCGTCTCCGGATTGTTGTTGATAATGATGGTTTCGTAACCGGCCTTTGAGAACGCCCATGTAGCGTGTACGGAACAGTAGTCAAACTCGATTCCCTGCCCGATACGAATCGGACCGGAGCCCAATACCAGTACTTTCTTTCTGTCGCGCGTAGGACAAGCCTCGCTCTCCCCGCCAAAGACGGAGTAATAATAGGGCGTGCTTGCCGCAAATTCTGCCGCGCAGGTATCCACGATTTTAAACACGGCAGTGATGCCGTTTTCATAACGCATAGCCTTGATATCACTCTCTGCCATGCCCGTCAGCCTGCCAATCACATTGTCCGGAAATTCTATCCGCTTTGCTTCCCGCAAAAGTTCCGGCGTCAGAGGGCCCTTCTTTAAAGCTTCCTCCATCTCCACAAGGATTGCCAGCTTATCGATAAACCAGATGTCAATCATGGTGATTGCATGGATTTCTTCGTAGGTAAGCCCCTTCCTGATTGCCTCTGCAATCACCCAGATTCTCTGGTCGTCCACGATTTTCAGCCTGTCCTTAAGTTCATCTGCGCTAAGCTGTGAAAAATCATAGCTGAGCAGGCAGTCCACATGCTGCTCCAGAGAGCGGATTGCCTTCATCAGCGCGCCTTCAAAGTTCGTGCAGATGCTCATTACCTCTCCGGTCGCCTTCATCTGCGTCGTCAGCGTCCGCTTTGCCGTGATAAATTTGTCAAAAGGAAGCCTCGGCATCTTTACCACACAGTAATCCAGCGCCGGTTCAAAGCTGGCGTAGGTCTTGCCCGTAATCGCATTCTTGATTTCGTCCAACGTATATCCCAACGCAATCTTCGCCGCCACCTTGGCAATCGGGTAACCCGTCGCCTTGCTCGCCAACGCGGAGGAACGGCTCACTCTGGGATTTACCTCAATCACACAGTATTCAAAGCTGGTGGGGTGAAGGGCAAACTGCACATTACATCCGCCGGTAATCCCCAGCTCATTGATAATATTGAGCGCCGAGCTTCTGAGCATCTGGTACTCTTTATCGCTGAGCGTCTGGGAAGGCGCCACCACGATACTGTCGCCGGTATGCACGCCGACAGGGTCTATGTTTTCCATGTTACACACGGTAATGCAGTTGCCCGCACTGTCGCGCATAACCTCATACTCAATCTCTTTCCAGCCGGCAATGCAGCGCTCCACAAGCACCTGTCCCACTCTGGAAAGCCGTAGTCCGTTTTCCAGAATCTCCACAAGTTCCGTCTGGTTATGCGCGATGCCGCCGCCGGAACCGCCCAGCGTATAGGCGGGGCGAAGCACCACCGGATAGCCGATTTTACCTACGAATGCAATGCCGTCCTCTACATTTTCCACCACTTCGGAAGCCGCGCAGGGCTCGCCGATGCGCTCCATCAAATCCTTAAACTCCTGCCGCCCCTCCGCGTTGCGGATAGTCGCCGCAGTCGTCCCCAGAAGCTGTACATTATGGCTCTTTAAAAAGCCCGACTCCTCCAGCTCCATGCCGAGATTAAGGCCTGCCTGTCCGCCAAGGGTCGGCAGAATGGAGTCCGGTTTTTCTTTTTCAATAATCTGTTCCAGTACCTTTATGGTGAGCGGCTCGATATAGACCTTGTCCGCAATGTCCTTGTCCGTCATAATCGTCGCCGGATTGGAATTGACCAGAATAACCTCGACGCCCTCCTCCTTTAAGGAACGGCATGCCTGTGTACCCGCGTAGTCGAACTCCGCCGCCTGACCGATGACGATAGGACCCGAGCCGATTACCATGACTCTTTTCACATTGGAATTTTTAGGCATTTGCTTTTCCCTCCTTCGTTCCCGGATAGTCCTTCATCATCTGAATAAAACGGTCAAACAGGTATCCTGAATCCTGCGGGCCCGGGCAGGCCTCCGGATGGAACTGTACCGTAAAAATATGTTTGCCGGTATAAGAAAGTCCTTCGTTGGTACCGTCATTTACATTGATAAACGCCGGTACTGCTACTTTAGGATCCAGCTTGTCCGTATCCACCACGTAACCGTGGTTCTGAGAAGAAATATAGACCCGTCCCGTCGCCAGATCCTTTACCGGATGGTTGCCTCCCCTGTGCCCGTATTTTAATTTGTATGTGTCCGCTCCCGTGGCAAGCGCCATAAGCTGATGCCCCAGGCAGATGGCAAAGATGGGAATATCCGTATCATACAGCTTTTTAATCTCTGCAATAATATCCACGCATTCCTTCGGGTCGCCGGGGCCATTGCTCAGCATAATGCCGTCAGGCGCATCCTGTATAATTTCCTCCGCCTTTGTGAGCGCGGGATAAACCGTTACCTCACAGCCGCGCTGCGCAAGGGAATGTGCAATATTTCCCTTTGCGCCAAAATCCAGGAGCGCTACCTTTAAGCCCGTTCCATTCAATTCCTTTACCATGGACGGACACTTCTCCCTTTTGCCCGCCGCATAAGCTTCGCTGTCAAATGTGGCAGAACCGGAAAGTGGCCCGTTGTCCGCAAGCGTTCTGCTGGGTGAAAGGCTGTATTTTTCCTGACAGGATACCCTCTCCACCACTTTTCCGGTCGTATATGCCTTCAGCTTCGGTATTATCTCATCTATATCAAAGTCCGCATCAGTGGTAATCATGCCGTTCATGGTGCCCTTTTCCCGAAGGATACGGGTCAGCGCCCTTGTATCGATTCCCGCAATGCCGGGTACGCCGTTTTCCGAAAGAAACTGCTGTATACTCAAATCGCTTCTGAAGTTGCTCGGCACTCTGGAAAGCTCCCTCACGATAAAGCCGTCCGGCCAAGGTTTCAGGGATTCCATATCCTCCCTGCACACGCCATAGTTGCCGATAAGGGGATAGGTCATGCAAACCGCCTGCCCCGCATAGGACGGGTCGGTCAGAACCTCCAGATAACCTGCCATAGAGGTGTTGAAAACAATCTCACTGATAACGGATTTGTCGGCACCGATATGTGTTCCTTCAAATACAGTGCCATCCTCTAAAATTAAAAACGCTTTCATCCTTTTCCTTTCCATGCGCATCACAGACCTGCCGCGATACTGCACTCATCTGCGGTATTTTTGCGTAATCGTTTTATTATAGCACAAAAGCAGATGCCGTTCAACAGAGGAAATCGAAAAATAAAATTACATTCTGAAATAGTCCGCTATCCTGTAAGGTCCTTCCATCACTTCCCTTCCCACATACAGTGCATTGCTTTTTCCCACTTCTGTACGCCACCTTACCAATGTGATATAGCCTCCTTCAATCTCCAGCGCCGTTATACTGCGGGGATGCACACAGCTTCCATCGTTTGCATACAGGGAATCCCCGGGTTTGGGAAGCACGGGTCTGTGTGTATGTCCCGCCACTAAAAGCACGCCGTTCTCCTCCGCCCATGATGCAAGCCTCTTTTCTGTCTTTTTCTTTCTTTTGTAATTCTTGGCAGCACTGGTAGGGTCCTGTACGCCCCACAGTTCGAACCTGCGCCAGACATGCCGCACCAGAAAGCGGGTAAGCCGCCAGAACGTATCGTTCATCAAATCTCCCTGATGCCCATGCACCAGAAAAATCCTGCTGCCGGTCGCCGCTTCTTCAAGGATAAGCCCCTCCTTTGCCACCAGACACGGAAACAATTCCTGATAACAATCTTTATTTTCACAATAATAATGTGTGTAATACCGATCCATGAACCGGGGCTGTTCCTTTTTCCTGTCATGGTTTCCGTAGAGCATGATAAAACGTCCCTGCCGGTAAAAATGCGAGAGTATTTCAAAGATATCGTCATGCATCCGGATAACAGGCTCTATCTTCCGGTTTTCCCATAGCTCGTCTCCATCCCCAAGTTCCACATAGGTAAATAATTTTCTGTTATAATAAGACAGTGCCGCTACTGCCAAATTCTGGTTATACAGAAAATTGTCGCCGTGGTTTCCCACGCCACGGTGACAATCACTCATCAGTACAATTCTGCTGTTTGCGCCGATACAGATTTTGTCTGCTTCAAGGTACAGCGCATCCAGACGGCTTTTCGTGCTCACGCCCGTCTTCTCCGGCATTTTTTCTTACGGGGTATCCGGCTGAGTCTGCCCAGCAGGCGGTACAGCCCCGGGAAGCACATGCCCAGATAATCCACTCTGTCTATCGTGCGTACAAAGCAGCCGGTTACGCGGCGGTACCGCCTGCAGTTTCTTTTGTTTTTCCACTGTACCCACCATACCCGCAGCCTCCAGTGCTTCGGACCTGCATAGCAGGGCTTTGTAAAACTGAACCTCACACGGCTTCCGTTTACGCAGATATTTTCTTTCTTGTATCCGGCGCGCAAAAGCGCCTCATAAAAAGCATTCCTCATCTGGCAGTCCCTGAAGGTGATGGAAACCTCCATGCCAAGCTCTTCTTTTTTGGCAAACTCACCCAGCACAAAACCGGTAAGCCACCAGTGCCTCTCCTCACGCATTACCAAAATCCGCCCTTTTTTCCTCAGTACAAAGCGCATTTGCAGCATTTCCTCATCTGAAGCACAGCGGTAAAAAAGCCGCTCGGGATGTTCTCCACCCGCTTCATCCGAAACATAAAAACCGATTTCGGCTCCTGTGGACATGCCGTACTGCCCTTTCCAGAGCTCTAACAAGTAGCTTTTTTGATTATAGGAAAAATATATGGGTTCACAGTCAAACACCATTCCCATGCTGATGGCATGATCATCGTAAATTTTTCCGTATCCCATCTCCCGCTGCCAGGCATCCTTTGTAGAATAGAAAATGTCCTGACAGATATCATATTGAAAGCCGAAGGTTCCGACTGCCCTGTTCAAATCCCGGCACTTTTCTTCGTCGCAGCGCCGCCTTACCTTACGTCTGGCGCGGCTTCTCCATGCAAACGCCCATATCGCAAGCAGTATCAGCAGTACTGCTAAAATACCCGCCGCAATATACAAATATTTCATGGTATCTTCTCCATTTTATCTTTTACTATAGTATATTCAGGTTTGCGGGAGCTGTTTACGATTTTCGACAAAATAATTCAAAGAATTTTCCACCTATCCTCTATTCTATCTACCGACAAACCCCGCTAAAGACGCTATTCTATGAACATATGAACCGATGAATGGAGGAAATGCTATGCTGAAGCAAATCAATTTTGAACATGTTCATCTTTTGCCCGGTCTTTTTTGTGAACGCGCCGAGGTCAACAGAAGCTATCTGATGGAACTGGACAGCCAGGGGCTTCTCCAGAATTTCTATCTGGAGGCAGGCATCGTCATGCCGGGGCTTCAGGTTCTCGAAGGTCCTGCCACAGCCAAAATGCACTGGGGCTGGGAAGCGCCGACCTGCCAGCTCAGAGGACATTTCCTTGGGCACTGGCTCTCCGCTGCCTCCATGCTTGTCGCTACAAACAAGGACAGGGAGCTGAAAGCAAAGCTCGATGTCATCATTGACGAGCTTGACCGCTGCCGCGTGCTGAACGGCGGAAAATGGATTGGTCCTATTCCCGAAAAATATTTTAAAATGCTGGAAAACAACGTATATGTCTGGTCACCCCAGTATGTCATGCACAAAACGCTCCTTGGGCTTCTCCATGCATATATGTACGCCAAAAACGAAACCGCCCTGCAAATCCTTGGGTCTGCGGCCGACTGGTATATGGATTGGACCGGCTCCATGGCAGAAAAAAATCCCCACGCCGTTTACAGCGGCGAGGAAGGCGGTATGCTCGAGGTATGGGCAAGTCTTTACGCCATCACAAAAGAAGAAAAGTATCTGACGCTTGCCGAACGCTACAGCCACCCTTCCCTTTTTCAAAAACTGGCGAACGGAATCGACGCGCTTACAGGCTGCCACGCAAATGCAAGTATCCCGTGGGCGCATGGTGCCGCCAAAATGTACGAAGCGACAGGCGACGCCAAGTGGCTTTCTCTTACTGAAAAATTCTGGCAGTGCGCGGTGAATGACAGGGAATCCTATTGCACGGGCGGACAGAATGCCGGCGAATTCTGGGTAGCGCCCCATCTTCTCGGACAGTTTATGGGAGAGCGGAATCAGGAGTTTTGCACGGTATACAATATGGTCCGTCTTGCAGACTACCTCTACCGCTTTACAGGAGATGCAGTCTATGCCTCCTACATTGAAAAAAATCTCTATAACGGTTTCCTTGCACAGCAGAACAAGCATACCGGAATGCCCACTTATTTCCTGCCCATGAAACCGGGAAGCAAAAAGAAATGGGGCAGCAAAACCCACGATTTCTGGTGCTGCCACGGTACCATGGTACAGTCGCAGACATTATATCCGGCACTCTGCTACTACGAGGACAGCACGGCCAACCGCCTTGTTGTCGGCCAGTATATTCCTTCCACATACCGCCGCAGTGACAATGTGACTGTTACGCAGAGCGTTGATATGAAATATTACAATGACGGTGCGTTTTTTGACGAACATGACGACAGCAGAATGTCCCGCTGGTTCCTGAAATTTACCGTGAAGGCCAATATGCCCGAAATATTTACCTTGTCGTTCCGTGTTCCTGATTGGACAAAACACAGTCCCGTCGTCATCCTAAACGGTGAAGAATGGAAAAACATACCGGTTCACAACGGCTATTTGGATATTGAAAGGGAATGGTCGGATGATGTGATAAGCCTTTATTTTGCGGCTTCTCTCACTACAGAAACGCTTCCCGATATGCCAGACAGGACGGCGTTTATGGAAGGCCCCATTGTACTTGCAGGGCTTTGTGACAAGGACTGTGGTATTGTCATGGATAACGACAACCCCGAAAACGCGCTGACTTATGTTACGGAGCATACCTACGATACCTTCCCATGGCAGCAGAGCACATATTGCACCGCGGGCCAGGCGGAACATATCACCTTTGTTCCGCTTTACAATATTACAGACGAACGGTACACAATCTATTTCACCAGAAAGCCTAATTAATATATTTCTTACAAAAAGCCTTCTTGTATTGTGTAGGAGTCATTCCCTCAGACTGTCTGAAAACCTTCATAAAATATTTTTCATCAGAGAAACCGCAGGCATATGCGGTTTCTTTAATTGACAGTTCATAATTGAGCAATAACGTTTTAGCAGATTTGATGCGTATCCCGTTTGTATAGCGCACGATGGAAACGCCTGCTGCCTTTTTGAAAAGTGAGGACAGATAATCTGCCTGATAACCGAATTTACCGGCAAGTTCAGAAACGGTAAACGGCTGATAATAGTTTGCCTTAATCCATTCCATGACGGATACAACGACAGCGGGAAGCAGATGACTTCCATTTTTCTGACTCTGCCTGTACTCCCTTGACAGCTCCATTACCAGCAGACTCAAAGCATAATGCAGCATATTATCGGCAAGAGGCTTTTCTTCCAGTGACAAATCCAGAAGCTGATGAAACAAAAGGGAAACCCTGCCTGACACGGACACCGAACCATATTCCGGAAACAGATAGGCTGCGCTTTCGCCGTCCGAACCTGTCCCAAAACTGCCATCAGACGAAAAATGCACCCACATATAGGAAAGCCTGCCTGTTGACGCCCGATGCCCGAAATGCTCCTCTTCCGCTTTTAACAGAATATACTGTCCTGCAGAAACCGTGTACGGATTGCCGCCCGATGTTATATACAGCGTGCCTTCTGTCACCACAATCAGGACATGTGACGCAAAACAGCGGCGGTGATGCCAAAATCCATCTAAGCTGATGAGCTGTCCGCAGACTTCATAAGTAAGCGGAAATACAGTTTTCTTATCCATCCTATCAATCCCGTTCCTTGTGTAGATTTATCACCGCCATTATAAGCTATTTTCCACTGGAACACAATTCAAAATCAGCATATGCAAAAAAGGAATTATGTGGTAAAATAAAAAAGTATAACAGCTGCGTACAAGCTGTATCAGCTAATCCAAAAAGAAAGAAGGTATTCTACATGAAACGTTTTGAAGGAAAGGTTGTACTTATCACTGGCGGTGGACAGGGCATCGGCAGAGGTGTTTCCAACGCATTTGCCGCTGAAGGAGCTAACCTGATTATCACAGGCCGCACTCTGTCAAAGTTGGAAAAAGCAAAAGATGAAATCGAAAAGGAATACGGCGTAACGGTTGTACCCATAACTGCTGACGGCGGTGACGAGGAGCAGGTAAAAAATGCTATTGAAACCGGCGTAAAAGCACTTGGACGTTTGGACGCTGTAGTCAACAACGCACAGAACTCCGCTTCCGGCGTCAATCTGATTGACCATACGAAGGAGGATTTTGACAAAGCGATCTATTCCGGTCTGTATGCTACCTTCTTCTACATGAAGCATGCATTCCCTTATCTGAAGGAAACCAAAGGCAGCGTAGTGAATTTTGCCTCCGGCGCCGGTCTTTTCGGAAAGCTCGGGCAGTCCAGTTATGCCGCAGCAAAGGAAGGCATCCGTGGCATGTCAAGAGTAGCCGCAAGCGAATGGGGCCCCGACGGCGTTCGTGTCAATGTGGTATGCCCGCTCGCTATGTCCGAAGGACTTGCACAGTGGAAAGAAGCATATCCTGATTTATATGAAAAAACCATCCAGAGCATCCCTCTTGGTCATTTTGCTGACCCGCAGAAGGATATCGGACGTGTCTGCGTATTCCTTGCAAGCGAAGAAGCAAGCTATGTGACCGGCGAGACTATCACCTTACAGGGCGGCAGCGGTCTTCGTCCGTAATTACTTTATTAACTGCCATACAAAAAGCTCCTTTCTACAGCGGCTTCCAAAACCGAAGCGCACCATGAAAGGAGCTTTTATTATGAAAGCAGCGCTTTTCCTCTACTGCTTCTTGTTAATCTTTTCTGTAATATATTCTGCCGGTGCAGAGTCGATAATCACGTAGTCGATATTGCCGTCCAACATATCCTGTACGGCAAGTGAACCGGTTTTGTAGCCGACCACCTCGACGCCCAGGCCCTCAAAGCCCCAATCTTCGTCTCCCTCCGCATAAAACTGTCCTGTGGTTCCCGTCTGTACGCCAACTTTTATACTACTTCCCTTCTCCTTTAAAATCGCCTCGACAGACGCAGCCTCCAGACATGCATCGAACTCCATGTCTTCTGATGTCACAATCAGCTTTTGTGCCGCAACATAATAGGGCGCAGAAAAGCTGACATATTCCATTCTGTCTTCCCGTACCGTAAGCCCGGCCATTGCGATGTCGCACTTCTGCTGCCCCACTGCCGGACATACCTCATCAAAATCCATATTCTGAATCACCAGTTCCTTGCCCAGATATGCCGCAAGCTGAGCCGCAATTTCCATATCGATACCGTAATACTTATCGCCTTCCTTGTACTCAAACGGCTCAAACTCTGCATTGGTTGCCACCACAAGCTGGTCTTTACTCTCGTCATAAACCGCCGAAGTCACTGCAACCGGCGTTCCGTCTCCAAAATAACGGTTGCAAATCTCATCAAAAGTACCGGTTGCTTTGATTTCCTCAATAAATTCATTGACCGACTCCAAAAGCTCCGGCTGTGCTTTGTCCACACCAAACGCATACTCCTCGTTTGTAAGCCAAATTTCAATTACCTTCGCCGTCGTCTTTTTTTCACCGCCGCAGCCGGCAAGCGCTGCTGCCATAATGACAGCCATTGCTACTGCTAAAAGCTTTTTCATGTTTCCTCCATTCCCAAATACACTATCCTTTTACACCTTATGTATACAAATATAAGTACTTGTATAATATACCATTTTGCGGCGGTAAATGCAATATTTGATTGATTCTTTGTCGATTTTTCCGAAGCATGTTAATCTCTCAGGAAACCACCTTTTCTGCTCTCTATCTATCCACTGTATCCACCTTTATAAATCCTACACTCTGTCCCGGTACATACAGCACGCCTCCTTTACTGCTTACCGGCCCACCCAATGAATAGATGCTATCTCCCAACTGATACTCACATGGACATGAAACGTCTTTTTCGGAAGGATTAAGCACTGCCAGTATTTTTTCATCTCCGCTTGTACGCAGATATACGAGCGGATATTTTTCCGGCTCACAATACACAAACTGAATCCCGCCAAATGCACACAACGCAGGAAACGACTTACGAATTTCACACAATTTCCGGATTTCATTCCAAAGCGACCCCATATCAGCCATCCGTTCGGAAACTATGGGTGCATTTGCTGACCAATCCTGCCGTGTATAGAGTTTATCTGCTTCCGCCTCCGAAAATCCATAATTTTTCCCGTCATTCCACTGCATCGGCGTTCTGGCGCCGGTACGATCATAACCACCTTCAACAGACGGAATATTCAAATGCTGCATTCCTATCTCATCCCCATAATATAAAAACGGCGCACCAGGCATTGATAGCAGAAAAGCAAATACAATCTTCAGCTCTTCTTCATCCAGATATTTACGAATCCGCTCCATATCATGGTTGCCGGACGGAATACAGATTAAGCCTTTTCCATTGGTTAAAGCATAATTTTTGAGATAGGTATCCACAAACAAGGAAGCATTTCCTTCCCCTTTCCTGCAAAAATACGGATGTTCGCAGCGGAATAAATCCATATAATGGGAGGGACCATAATGGAGCAGAAAATCCATGTGGAATCCTGCCATTAACGATTTATCCGGCTCACCCCATTCGGAAATCAACACAGCCTCAGGATATTTATCATCCAGAAAACTTCTGACATCCTGCCACAGCTTTATTGTTTCCACACTTCCATAATCGTTTTTTACCAAAGACCCTGCCATATCTACACGAAATCCATCACAGCCCCTGGAAATCCAAAAGTCCATAACATTCTTCATTGCCTGACGGGTTGCCAAAGCTTCCGGCGCATCTACCGCACTCTGCCATGGCTCGCTTGGATTGGCAAATCCATAGTTCAGTGCCGGCTGATTGGAGAAAAAATTAACGGCAACACTTCCGTTTCTGGGGTACAGTCCGCGCAGTGAGCCGGAAATCCCCTCATAGTCTGCCGCATCTTTCCAAATCGAATCCGTCCAGATGTATCTGCCCCAGTACTGGTTAGGCTCATTTTTGCACGATTCCTGAAACCAAGGATGCTCCGTAGAAGTATGCCCCGGCACCAAATCAAGAATAACATGCATATTGCGCATATGGGCTTCCCTAAACAATTGCATCAAATCTTCGTTCGTTCCATAACGCGGCGCCACCTGACAATAATCAGACACGTCGTACCCCGCATCACCAAATGGCGACAGATAACATGGATTTAACCAAAGAGCATTACAGCCTAAATCATGGATATAATCCAATTTTTCGATAATACCGCAAATATCTCCTATCCCATCCCCATTACTGTCGTAAAAACTCTGCGGGTAAATTTCATAAAAAATACTTTGTTCCAACCAGTGCTTCATATCCTGATTCCTCTCTTTCTTTTTCTTTTACGGGTATCTTCGTACAATTTCTAATTGCATTATATCCCGCAAAATACAGTAAATGTTGAAAAATATCCATACATTATGTTAAAATATCCACATCAAGATAGCAATAAAAAGGAAAAGAGCAGATATATGCAGCCGAACTTACAGGAAACAAGAACGCAGGGAACATTGATGCGCCCCCTAAAAATTTATCTGATGCAGGAACCGGACGGAAAAATTGACGTCCCATACCATTGGCAGGAAAATGCAGAAATTTTATGGATACAGCGGGGCGAATTACGTCTGAAAATTCAGGAAAAAGATTATATCGGAAAAGCCGGAGACATTATTTATATCAATCCCAGAGAATTACATGGCATGCAGTCACAAACACCGGACTGCACCTATCTGGCTTTTATCTTCCCGCTCTCATGGCTTCAATTTGCACAAATGGATGAAGCAACGGAAATGTATTTAAATCCTCTGTCAGAGGGAAACGCGCAAGTCATTACGCAGTTACCTTCATCAGTTGCCGGACAGATGCGTATCATTTTTGAGGAAATTTATGACGATTATTGCAGTAGCAGCGGAAACTGGCTTATGATTAAGGCAAATCTCCTGCGTTTCTATGCCTGCCTGTTCCAAAACAATTTAATCATCCACAGGCGGCAGGAAGATTCCGCTCAGATGCGCCTGCTTCTTGAGATTGCACGTTATATGCAGACACACTATCAAGAAAAGCTTTCTTTGGAAGAATTGGGGCAGGTGTTCCATATGTCACCCAAATATTTCAGCAGCTTTTTCCAAAAGCATTTTTCCAGAAATTTAACGGAATATGTAACTTCCATTCGCATAGAGTGTGCAAAAAAGATACTGGTCGAATCCGATGCTGACATGGAACTCGTCTCACAGCAGGCGGGCTTTTCTTCCAGCAGTTATTTCATCCGAATCTTTCGGAAATCCCTCGGTTTGACGCCGGGGCAATACCGTAAGAAGTATAAAAATAACAGCCAGCCGGAATACAGAATAAATTGAAAAGCATACAATCACAGTTTCTTTTCCATATATCCGCAGGTAAAGGGAAAGAAATCAAATTTCTGTGTTCCTGTATGTGTAAAACCAAAGCCTTCATACCAACTTCTAAGTACTTTATTTTCTTCTACAATCCCAATATTGATTTTATCACACCCCAATTCTTCTGCTGTCTGAAATGCATGTGCTAACAGCCTTGCCCCAATCCCTTTATGTCTGTATGCAGGCAGAACGCTCAAGTTGTTTAACTCACAGGCGTGATTCTCCTGCAATAGCAGGGAATAATAACCGACTATATTTCCATGGTCATAAAATGCATACATCGGTCTGTTTTCTGACTCTAACTGCCAGTACAGCCTTTCTTCTGTTGTGGCAAACGCGGTGAATCTTGGCGCATTTTCTGCCGTGAAGCCAAATTCATCCGCCACTGTCTGAAAGCTTTCCGTTATAACCCTCACACATTCCGGAATGTTTTCTTTTTTTATCGCTTTCATGCCGGTCATGGTAAAACTGTTTTTATCCTTTTCCATAAAAATCCACCTCACATTTTTGTCAACAGGCGCAAACTCTCTTTCCAACTGCTTTATTTAACGATATCCCTTGTCAGGGTTTCTTCTGTCATGATATAATAAACGTCAACAGAAAGCAAGCCTGCAGATTCCATAAATGGCAGATGGGAGCAAACATGACAGAATTAATCTCTATGATGAATATCGGTAAAGAAATGGAAAAAAAGCTAAAGGCTGTCGGCATCGATTCCCCGGAAAAGCTGATTGCAGAAGGTTCCAAACAAGCATTTTTAAAGCTAAAGGAAACCTACCCTTCAGTATGTCTGGTTCATTTATACGCATTGGAAGGCGCTATTCAGAATACAGAATTCAACAGCCTTTCCGAAGAAACCAAAAAGGAACTGAAAGAATTTAGTGATTTTTTAAAAAACTAATCTAATACCAACAGTTAAAGATAATCCAGAATGATATCCTTAATTTCCGGATAATCTTCCTCATAATCCACCATAACCTGAATCAGAAAATCAACCAAAGCATCGCTTTTTTCAAGCCTTGTCAATTCCTTTATGATTGCATAGCGTTCCCTGCAGTATGTATACTGCCGCAAAAAGAAGCCGGTAATTTCCAGCAGGGAAGCATGCTTTTGCACAACAAGCGCCCTGATATAATGTAAGACCTCCTCTTCCTTTGGCACTTCTCTGCCGTCCAGAATGTCCCGCAGTCTTTGAGGCGTTATCTCTCCGATTAAGTCAAGGCTCGCCATTTCGTCCACCATGGGATAGTATCCGGCAAGCTCCTTACCCTTTTCGTCAGCCACAATGGTTCCATAGGCAGGAATGGTTTTTAATATCTGCTGCATGGCGTCTGCACTAATTTTTTCATTGGGTTTATACAGAGAATACTCCAAATGATGTGGCGCACAATTCCAGCAGAATTCACCTGCCGAAACCGCCTTTGTCATCTCGCCATTCTCCTCCCTATGAGTCGTGCAATAAGCCGGTATGATGACCAGCGCAGGTACTTTTTGATGCAAATATGCTGCTGCCATCGCCTTGTGATGCCCGTCCAGCAGCGCTGTCATATAGCCGTCCATATAATACGCCAGTGCGCGTCCCCGCGGCTGTTCCCTATAATCGTCAACTCTCTCCTGCCGCAGTTTCGCCTTCGGCTCCGTCGCAACCGTAAAATAGGGTCTGTTATTGCCCCACATACCATAGCAATTTTTATGCTCGATTCCATAGTAATAGATACAGGTTCCGGTCACATATTCTTCCTCATTCGGCACTTCGCAAAACAAATGACCATGCCCGTCCGTGGGGCACAACTGCGTATCCACCACCACGTAATAACCGGATTTTAACAGTCCCAGTATGGGCTTGATTCCTTCCACCGCTTCCTCGAGTGATAAATCTTCATTTAACCGGTTCTGCCAAAACTCCTGTGTCTGCTCCAAACCATACCCGCTCTTCAATATTTTCTCACAGGTGGGGCAGAAATACTCATCGCCCTGCAATTGCAGCAAGGGCTGTTCCTGAAGCATCAAGGTCAGGTAAGTCGCTTTTTCCGTCTCTCCATAGACCTCCCTGAGACAGCCCTTCCCGTCCCTGACCTCCACGAGAACGCCCGCCGCATACCTTTCCGCTGATTTCTCCCAACTATCCCTTACCGTAACAGATGGCTGGCTCGCCTCCGGTTTTTCTTCTGGTTTTTCTCCCGTTTTTTCCCAAGAGTCTTTTACCTCAACAGGCGGCTGCTCTTTCCTTCTTTTTCCGAATATGCTAAACAAATCATCACCTCCGCCGGAAATCGTTACCGCTATTGTAATACAAAATGCATGTCGATGTCCAACGGCCCTTTTACTTTTCTCCCTCGTATTCGGAAGAGTATTCTCACTGCTTAAAATATCCTCCGTAAATCTGGTTGTGATTCAATACTTTTTAAGGGAAAAATTCTTACACAGCGAATTCAGACTTTTATATAAAAGTTCATAGCATATAACAGAGCCAACATGGAAACACCACATTGAATTTCATTGTTTTTTAACATATCCAGAACTTTATCTTTAGGTATCCACTTTTTCATTTGAACTTCATTTTCATCAAGTATATAAGTTTCATTTTCTACTTTGGCACCGAAAACGTGTAATTTCAAATCAGACATCCCATTGCTTGGATTCTGACAGCATAAGTATGTCAAATCCTTTAATGTACATCCTGTTTCTTCCAAACATTCTCTCTTTGCAGCATCTCCCGGTGTTTCATTATCTTCAATTCTTCCCGCCGGTATCTCCCATTCCAATCTGGAGGTCACATAGCGTTTAGATTGAATCATCAATATTTCCTCCTTATCATTTATAATGACTACACATGAAGATTCATGAGGATAATGAAGTTTATGATATGTATCAAAAATACGTCCGTCTGGCATTTCTACCTTGTCAGAATATAAGCAAATCCAATCACTTTCATATATCACTTTTCGATCAATTTGTTTTGGAAATTTATTGTTCATTTAAAATTCCTCCTATTCCACCAATTGCCAATGATCAAATATCTGCCTTCCCTCTTACGCCTGCGTAATCACTCCCTCAAACTGCATATGATACAACTGCGTATACCGTCCATTCTTCGCCAGCAGCTCTGCATGTGTACCGGTTTCCACGATTCTGCCCTGATGCATCACAACAATACGGTCCGCGTTGATAATCGTGGACAGCCTGTGGGCAATCACAATGGAGGTTCTTTTTTCCATCAGGTTTTCCAATGCTTCCTGTACCAGCTTTTCCGATTCTGAATCCAATGCACTTGTGGCTTCGTCCAAAATCAGCAGGCTTGGATTCTTTAAAAAGACTCTCGCTATCGCAATTCGCTGCTTTTGCCCGCCTGAAAGTCCGATTCCCCTTTCTCCGAGCTTCGTCTGCCACTGCTGCGGCGCATCCATTATAAAATTGTAGGCATTGGCTGCTTTTGCGGCTCTTTCCACCTCTTCCATCGTCGCATTCGGTCTGCCGTACCGGATATTTTCTTCAATCGTCTCAGAAAACAGTACGGTATCCTGAAAAACCATGCCGATATTGTCATACAGCGACTGCAGACGGTAATTGCAGATATTCTCCCCATCAATCGTAATAGCGCCCGAGTCCACGTCGTAAAACCTTGCCAGAAGGTTGATGAGTGTCGTCTTTCCGCAGCCGCTGGAGCCTACCAGTGCCACCTGCTCGCCGGCCCTGATGGAAAAGTCAATATCGGACAGATTCATCAATTCGTCCGCCTTGTCATAGTGGAAAAAGACATGGTCAAACCGGATGTGCATCGGCGTGTCCGCCGTCAGCTCTATCGCATTTTCCACTTCCTGTATGTCAGTAGGCGTATCCAGAATTTCAAACACACGCTCAATTCCGGCAACGCTTTTGGCATAGGTAACATTCAACTCTGAAAATCTTCTTAAAGGCGTCACAAAATATCCCAGATAAGAATAAAATACAATCATCTCGCCTATGGACATTTTCCCATGTATAATACAAAATGCGGAAAGCCCCACAATAATGGCGGAAATAATCTCCGACATGGAAGCAGTGACCGCTTCCCCCAGAGAAAAATACCGGTTTGCCTTTCGGGTGAACCGGTATATATCATTAGAATAACCGAAAAATTTCTTTTTTTCAAGCTCTTCCATATGAAACAGCTTCACTGTGGCAAAACCTGCCATTCTCTCCTGCATATAGCCGGATATTTCCGAAATATTGCGCTGCACCTTTTTGCGTTCACTTTTAATATGTATCCGTATCTTTTTTGTGATAAGCACGGAAAGAGGCAGGACAACGGCAGTCAAAAGCGTCAGCAGCAGGTTAATACTCCCCATCAGGACAAGATACACAACGAGCACAATGGAATCAATCCATATATTGGTCGCAACATTCCATACAAAATCATGTACCTGCTCCACATCACTATTGATTCGTGTCACAAGATTCCCCGACTTATTGTGCTGGTGGAAAGAAGCGGACATTTTCTGTAAATGTTCGTACACCTCACAGCGCAGAGTATGCATAATCCGGTTCGATACCTCGGTGGAACCAATCTGACGGATATAGGCACATGGGATATAGACAAAAATATAAACACATATCAGAAACAGGGTCCATTTCAAAATTTCCTGACCCTTCTGCTGCATGGTAAATACGCTGCCCTCCGCAAGTACATAGTCTGTAAAATATCGCAACACCTGCGGCGCAAGCAGGGGCAGCGTCAGTTTTATCACACCGGCTATGGTAGACGCCAAAATCAGATACCAGTGCGGCTTTATATATTGGAACAATCGCATTACAATACTTCTGCTTTTCATGGTCTCTCATTCCTTTCTTTCACTTTTGCATCTATCATACATCAAATAAAATAAGATTTTCATTTTTAATCTTGACTATTTTGGCCTTTAATCTTAGTATATATGATATCAAGCCGCTTCCGCGGAGAAAGAGGGACATTATGCCATTTCCTTTGCCTGATGGTATGCGAATCACAATTACACATGGCGTTTATGACTGCAGGTACACTATGCCGACCATGCAGATGGCAACCGACCACTACAGCATAGGGTACGTCGTTTCCGGCGACAGATGCACCATAACGCCGCTGTTTTCCTACAGATACCATGCCGGAGACATAGCACTGTCACCGCCGCTGCTGTTTCACCGGACCATTTCTGAAAGCAGCGCGCCCTATGAGCGTTATCTGGTTAAATTTGCTCCCGAGATGCTGCAGCCCCTGAAAGAGCATGCGGATGAAAATATAATAGACACCCTGTACAATGAGCATGTCTGCCATTTTAGCAAGGCTACACAGATG
The DNA here is from genome assembly GCA_029053015.1 of Lachnospiraceae bacterium. Lineage (GTDB taxonomy): Bacteria > Bacillota > Clostridia > Lachnospirales > Lachnospiraceae > Acetatifactor. The sequence goes on along the minus strand of JAIDHX010000054.1, from coordinate 19,304 downwards.
AAAATTCTTGGTATGTTTCAGGATATGTACGAAGAGTTTAACAAGCAGCACCCCTACACGGAACTGATTCTGCAGGGTATGCTGCTTCGCCTGTTTACTACGATTTGGGAGGAACGGCTGTCCGGAAATACGGCCGTCTACCACAGCACAAAACTGACTGAGCCTATTATCGACGCTCTGTATTATATGGAAAGCAATTACGGAAAAAACCTGACGCTGGAAGAACTGGCGCAGAAAGCGCATCTTTCAACGGCTTATTTTTCCCGTTTATTTTCTGCGCAGCTCGGCAAGTCCTTCTCAGAGTATCTAAGCGATATCCGCCTCAGGCATGTTCAGATACTCCTCACACAGAGCGATAAGTCTGTCATGGATATTGCCATGGAGACCGGCTACTGCAACGGCGACTACCTGTCCGCACAGTTTAGAAAAAGGGTCGGCATGACGCCCAGTGAATATCGGAAAAAGCATCTTGCCACTGCGCCGCCCCCTAAGCAATAGAATCCTACTTCTTCTTTACTGGAATCCAAATCTCCGCATAATAATTCTCATCGAGCGTTCCCTTGGGATATTTATCCGGTGCATCATACATCTCCACACAATATCCTTCTGCAAACTCATATTCCTTTAAAGCCGGAAGCCATTCTGAAAATATTTTCACATTGACATCCTGCATGGACGCCGGCAGTGCGCCTCTGCAGGGAATGACCGCCCACTCAAACGCCGGAATTGTCCTTACCACAAAGCCCTTCGGGATATCAACAGCGGGATTATAGATATCCGCTATCAGATAGGAGAATTTCTCATTACCCATCTGTGGATCAATGTTAATGCCAAACATCCCGCAGACATGCTCGCCCTTTCCCGTCGCGTAATGCTCCTGCCAGAAGGCAGGAATTTCCTCTTTTGCGTTATCGTAGCCAAAATCTTTCTGTACCCCGATAACCGCAAAGCTTTCCTTTTTTACGATTCTGTAGTCCATCAAATAACCACCTTTCATAGAGATTGTCAGCTTCAGGGGCGCAAAATTTTTCAACATGGCCTTTTCTTTTTGCGCTGCTTTCGGCGAGGTCCCATGAAATCGACAGAATGCCCTCGAAAAACTGTCAGGCGAATCGTACCCGTATTTCATAGCCAGTTCGGTTATGGTTGCGCCATCTGTCATCAGTTCTTCTCCTGCCAGCGACAATCTGCGGTTCCTGATGTATTCTGTGATGGAACAGCCACACAGCATACTGAATCCTTTGTGAAAATAGAAAGGCGAAATGTGCACATGTTCCGCCACGTCATTCACTGTGATATCCTCTGTTATGTGGGCTTCCATAAACCGAACCGCCTCTCCGATAGCCTCCGTCCACTCCATACTTGCACCTCCTTTGCTGTGACTACAGTATAACACTGCCATTTTCTATCTGCCCGACATATTCTGCTCTCTTTTGTCCAATAAAAAAAGCGGAGATGGTACCGGCTTTTTTCTAGCCCCCGACTGCGGGAGCTGAAATCTGAGGAAAAGAAGGAAGCCGGTACATAGCCGCTATTTCATTAGGAGATCATAGATTCTGTTCACCCAGAGAAGAAGGAAGAACCTATATAGCCTAATAGAAACCATTATAAATATTCACTCATAAAAACCTCTGTGTCAAAGGGTGTAATGCCTGATTCCACATCAAATATAATATCTGCATCCTTTTTATCGTTCACCCGCTGCCCTCTGGCACGTATATGCAAATCAATCAAATCATACAGGTTGGGCTTGCTTATATTTACCATGCTGTAACAGGTCGCAGCCACTCCCGACAAATTGCTCTCAAGATTGTTTCCGCCACAGATGTTAGAACAGCCATTCAGTGTCCGGTTCATATCGCACCATATCACTTCCCGTCTGACGCAGTCAAAAATCACCGGAATGGCCACCGTACTCTGCGCCGCCAAATCCATCTTCTGTTCCACGGTTCTGGGCTCATAAATTTCACCGGAGCCTACGTCCTCCCTGCCCATCCAGCCAAATTTAGCATTTGGTATATCGGCATATTTCTGCTCCGTGTAATTATAGACCTGATAGACAATATACCTTGCCCCATATTCAATTGCAGAATCGATATCCACGTCCAAAAACTCGCTGACGCCCGCGCCGCTCGCTGGACCGCCGTTTACGATATCCCCCGAATGACAGGCATTGTAGTTCCTGGAGCGCAGATTGGTGTACGAAACATGCTCCATATAATTCCAGTTTGTATCAAAGAACGCCGCTGACAAATCAATATCCACCCTGTCAGGCGTATTCTGCTCTGCTCCTTCACCCATGTTCGTCCACCAGATAAAAGCGCGGAACGCCTTTGTATTCTCCAAAAACGGCAGTCTGGAACCCCGTGTCACCGCCTTCAGCGCTTTGCTTGCGCTTCTCTGGCTGAAGGGAACTATATAACGCTTCAATTCCTCCGACAGATACACGCGTCCAAGAGAACCTCTCTCCTTATAGTTTTTCATGAGAGCCTCTTCGCAAATCATGACAACATTGTCACAATATATCTTGTCAATATCCGGCAGCGTATTGCCCATAAAATGACATCGCGCAAGACTTCCTTTCGGGAAAAATACCCTGATGTCCGTCTTGGGATTTCTATGTGCAAAATGCTCCCTGGCCTGCAGCAGCACCGGCGTAGAAACCTCCGCTGCCACCTCCCTGAAAGCATCTATAACCTGGCTCTTGTCATCTATACTCCGCAGCAGATAATCCAGCCTTCTGGCTAATTCCCCGGGTCTTTTCTTTAAAAGCCTGAGCGCGGACTGATAATCCCCCGCCTCCATGGCGCCGGTAACCTGTCCCGCAAAGGTCTCTATTTTGACATTGTTGCGCAGCTTATAAAATGCCGTGACAACAGTTTCAAACTGTGCCGCGCTGTACTCGGACGGGTGAAGCCTTTCCCCGACACGAATCCATTTATTTTTGTACCGCAGCATATCCTCTTCTATTGCACCGCAGCCCGCCAAAAGCTCCATGAGGACTCTTCGCTCTTTTCGCTTAAAACTTCTGAACTTTGTGTTCTGCGCCAGACTGACGTCTCCGTCAGACATAGCGGTAATCAGTCTCAGCACGTCCGTAGCCGTCTTACAAAATCTTTGTATCTCTTTCGCTGTCGTAAGCGGCGCATTTTCCAGATACAGCTTCCCTATAAACGCTGCGTTTTCCTTCAACGGAATTTCGTCCGGCAGAACGGGCTTTTCGTTTTGAAAAATCCACGCCAGATCCTCCTTATCTGTCTGGGAAATGGAGGTCTTTGCCTGACACAGATGATTGAAAATATCCTGCAGGTCCTGATGCGTTCCCAAATCTATAACCCTTACTTTGGTTTCGTCAAACAAAGGAAGACGCTCCTCCTTCTTTTCATAGGGGTACAGTCTGCCACTCGACCAATAGTGCAGAAGAGCATTGAAATACAAACGGGCCGGCTCTGCCTCCATAACCGATTCGGGAAAATTGGGATACATGGGCTGATAAACCACGTCCGCACCCACCAGATTTTTCAAAACGGGAACAAGCTCCAGATAAAACTTCTGCAGCTCGCTCCTGCTTAATGTCTGAAGCCTTTCATATAAAGCACGTGAAAAAGTATAGCCAAGCGCCTCCACATTTTTCATAACGGAGGCGATAGCGCAGTGATCCGCCTCTGCGGCACTCCCTTTTTCTATGATTACTTTATTTTTTCTTCGCAGCAAAATCTCGTTCACGGCAGTCCACCCTTGTCTGTCTTCCGGTTCCTTTTCAGTTGAAGGTTTTTAGAATACTATTTCATTATAGCACGGTCTTTTTATATTCTCAATCGACTTTCCTCTATTTCTCTAATTTCTGACAGCATATTCAGATAACTTTGCCCGATAAAATACTTTGCAAACAATTCCTTTACTGAAAGTAAGCAGCGATTTCCTTCATTCTACTTTCCTGCTTTACATGAAATGGGCAACGGGATTCGCAGTGCCCGCACTGCACACAGGCATCCGCCCTAATCTCCAGATTGCGGTAATGTTCTGCCGCCATGGAATCTCCATTTCTGGCAAGGTCATAATATTTATTGATGATGCCGATATCGAGTCCCATGGGACATGGCTTACAATGATTGCAGTAGACACATTTTCCAACAGCCTCAGCAGGACTAAAGGAACCAATCACAGAATAATCCTTTTCCGCTTCTGAAGCCCCAAAAAATCCCAGCAAATGCTCCACCTGCGCCACACTGGACATTCCCGGCAGCACCGTCAGCACACCCGGTCTGTCCAGCGCATATTGAATACACTGATATTGTGTCAGCGCTTTTCCAAACGGCGATATTGCCGCATCCAGCAACTGACCACCCGAGAAAGGCTTCATGACAGAGATGCCGATTCCTTCTGTTTCACAGCGGCTGTAAATGGCAGACCGCTCATCCACAGATCCTTTGGCATAATCTCCCTTTTGATAGTCATAACCCGGATTGACCGAAAACATCAGCATATCCACAGAGGCTTCATCCAATACCCTCTGGATTGTGGCCGGGGTATGTGATGACAGACCGATGTGCTTTACAACTCCTTGTTCCTTCATTTGCATCAAATATGAAAAAGCGCCATTTTTCCGGTATTCCTGCCAGTCGGACAGTTCGTCGATACAGTGTATAAAACCATAGTCAATATAATCCGTTTTTAGCTGCGCAAGCTGCCACTCAATGCTGCGCCGGATTATTTCGCCATCTGTACTCCAGCCGTAAGTTCCTGAAGCATAATTTGCACCGAAGTGAATCTGGTAAAACACATCCTTTCTCACTGCACCAAGAGCAGTTCCAAAATAGGGGAAAGTCCTGCCCTCTGCCGTAGCAAGGTCATAATAATTGATGCCGCCTTCATAGGCCCTTTGTATTGTTGCAACAGCATCCTTTTCGCTTGCTTCCGCTATGTAAGAAGTTCCAAATCCCAAAACACTGATCCTGTCCCCGGTTCTCTGATTAATCCTATATTCCATCTTTTTGCCTCCATTTCATAATGTTGTATCAATGATCAAAATGTGCGGAAACTTCTTTCAGGCTTTCGATGATAGGCAAATGCTGCGGACATACCCTCTCACATTGTCCACACCCAATACAATCTTTCGCTCTGCCAAACTTCCCTGCCAAAATATCGTAATTCGTGAAGTTGACTGTCCAGCCTTTCTCCTCAAGATGCTCTCGCATATCTTCATTGTACAGCGAAAAATACTGTGGAATAACAATCTTCTTTGGACAACCCTCAGTACAATAAGAACAACCGGTACAAGGTATGGCAATCTGCCCGTTAATAATATCTGCTGCCCTGTAGCAAAGAGACCTTTCCTCCTCTGTGAGAGGTCTGAAATTTTCCATATAGCTGATATTGTCCTCCATTTGCTCGATGTTCGACATTCCGGAGAGTACCACCATTACATGTTCAAGCGACGCCGCAAAACGGATTGCCCAACTCGGCACAGACATATCTGCATCATAATCCTTGAACAGTTTTTCAGCTTCTTCGGGAACACGCGCCAATGTGCCGCCTTTGACAGGTTCCATAACGATGACGGGTTTGCCGTGTTTTACAGCAACCTCATAGCATGCGCGAGACTGCACCCATTCGCTCTCCCAATCCAGATAGTTGATCTGCAGTTGGAGAAATTCCATTTCAGGATGTTTTGTAAGTATCTCATCAAGCAGCTCTGCAGAATCGTGGTAAGAAAATCCTGCGTGCTTCACAAGTCCTTGTGCTTTCTTTTCCAAAAGCCAGTTAAAACAGTCGAATTTTTCGTATTTCGGCAGCATGGAACTCTCAATGCCGTGCAACAGATAATAATCAAAAAATCCAGCGCCGGTTTTCTCAAGCTGTGAGCTAAAGACTTTATCCCGATCTTCCAGGGAATTGAAAAAGGCAGCGTGGAGCTTTGTTGCAAGCGTAAAACTGTCCCGTGGATAACGGTCAACCAATGCAGCCTTTGCTACGCCTTCACTTGCAAAGGCATTATACATCAACGCTGTATCAAAATAGGTAAATCCTTTTTCCATAAACAAATCCACCATCTTTTTAACCTGCTCAATGTCTACATCGGCAGCATTTGTTTTGTCCAGTACCGGCATACGCATTAAACCAAAACCAAGTTTTTTCATGTTGTTATTCCTCCTGTTATGAATCTTATTTGTTTATTTCAACGTCTTTGTAATCCAGAAATACACATCTACTCCCCATATATCGTCAAGGTTTGACTCGTAGGCTTCCTGTACAGCCTCTGTCAGCCCCTCCACATCTGTATAGTACCCGACAGGCGTTGCCGTGATATTTGCCCCTTCCATATCCTTAAAGTAAAAACGAAGCTGTCCGCCGCTGAAAAGATAAAGCTCACCGGCTTTTACATCTGTAATTTCCTGCTCATCATCCCTTGTATAGTTTCCGCGGACACTCTGTGCCACAAACCCCTCTTCTTCATCATAGGTATAAGTAGGGAATAACAGTGCACTGCCGGAAAGATAATTCAGCATAGTCATGGCTGCAGCGTTGTTATACATGTTGACATTCCAATCTTTCGTCCCATCACGGCCTATGCGTACTGATATTGCGTTCTCCAAAACTTCGCCGCTGTCGTCTGCATTTCCGGTATCTGATTCTTCAGAAGAGTTGTTATCCAAATCCGTATCCTCAGAGGACTGTCCCGGATTTATCACCTCTGCCGGAGGCTCTCCCGGATCTTCCGTCTTGCCGCCGCAGCCGGAAAACAGTGCCACGCTACACATCAATAGTAAAGTCAAAACCCACATTGTCATTTTTTTCATTTCTAAAAGTCTCCTTTCACTTTGTCTGTCCGGCACAATTTAAGGAGTCTCCACCCCGACCGGACTTAAGTCTCATTTTCATTGAGCAGATTTATTATGCTTACCTGCTTTAATTTCGCAGAAAAAGCCCATGCAAAAATGAAAAACAGTGCCGGCAGAATAAGAAGCGGAAGGATATTCCCAAGAATACTGAATCCCGAATGGAACTGCCCTATCCCAAAATTCTTAAAAATCATACCCACTGCCCCATCTGCCACGAAGGCAGAGACCAAAAGCCCACATACCGTCCCTATAGCAGAAACAATCAGAAACCGGAATGCTAAGGAGCGCCTAAGTTTCTTTGCCGATAGTCCCATACTCTTATAGACAGCCATTGTACCAGCCTCATAAGTCAAAAGCTTCCCTGTGGAAAGGGCTACGGAAATCAAAATAAAAAACGCCGACACCAGATATATTACACCGATCAGCCCATGCATCATGGCAACAATACCATCTAAGCCTGACCAGCTATTGGTATGTACGGCAATACCACGGTAATTTTTTTGGAGATAATCCATTGCGTAATCCCGCACAGCACCATTCTCCAATACATAATGGTAACACCAGATAAATCCGGTAATATCACCGATTTTGGAATACCCTTCCATACTCATTCCGATATTGCTGCCCATGCCGTTGGCACATTGATAAATGCCGGAAATGCCGTACTCCTCCGCCCGCCCGTTTGCCGCCACACGAACCGTATCCCCAAGGCCAAGTTCCAGCTCATTTGCGACGGTTTCCGTGATCAGGATGCTCCCTCCATCCGGCAGCTCTCCTTCCATCAAATGAAACCATTCAGTATCGTTCAGCACATTAGCCTCATATTCCTGCCCGTTTACGGTAACACTCTCCATGGCAAGCTCATAGGTTTCCCTGATCGGGGAATACCAGTTTATCACCCGTTCAATCTCATCCATAGGGACATCCCTGTTAAAGGGCTGCACTCCCAGGTCATGGTCCGCCACGCTGAAGGCATTCATAAGCCCTTCGCCATTTGGTCCCAGCCAGCTTCCCATACGGCCAACCACGGACAAAAATATCGTTAATACAAAAGCAACAAGGCACAATGCAATATAATTTCTGCGGCGGCTACGTATCTCCCGCATGGCAATATCCCACTCAAGAGAAGCCTTCCGAAGTTTGGAAGAAACAATTTTTCCACCCACACTCTCATGTAAGATCTGTACGGGCGCTATCTTTAATATCCGCCTTGTCCGCAGCATTAAAAAGGCGGCGAATAGCAGAAGAAACAACCCAAGCAAAAGGGAAACGGGCACTATGGGCAGTTTGACAAAAACCAGCATTCCAGTAGAAGATACCAGCCCCTGCGCCAGTGTCCGGGCTATCATTCTGGAACAGAAAAGTCCTGCGATCAGTCCGGTCAGCATAATGCCGCCATAGGCTGTCAGATAGGTGTTCCGGATTCGTTTCCCCGATAACCCTATGGTTTTCAATGCTGCCATATCCTTTTTATCCTGCTCAATCAAAGACGAAAGACTGTGACCGGTTACAAGCAGGCAGATAGCTGCCAGCACCACTGAAAAAGCGATCAGAAAACCGCACAGGATATTCTGCAAGAGAAGCATATAGCTTAAAATGGACTTCTGCCGGTAGGAAAACTCAGTATGGAGCGAAATATCCGTATTTTCCTGTATTTTCCTGTTAAATTCCAATATCGAAAGCGCACTGTCCTCTCTCTGAAAAACATGTACCATCGCACCATTTCTGCCAAGTACATCCGTCTCTTTTGCATTACGGAGAATGACCTGCATCTTTTCGTAGTCGGAAGCATTTATAAGAAAGCTTTTCATATCAATCATGGAGCTTCCCATAAATCCGTCGGCGAAGTATCCTGCCACAGTCAGGCTGACAATACCATCTTTCCTTGACAGTTCAAATTGGATCGTATCTCCGATCGTTACATCGAAGCCTGACTGCATCGCCGGGGATATATAAACGGTTCCTTCCGCTATTTCCGGCGCTGTCATCTGGGTGCCGTCAGCATTCAGAAAGCGGTAATCCACCGTACCATCATAAACAATTAACTGCCCCTCGTTATCTGAATATCCACCGTTTATTTCATACCCGGAAAAAATAAGCGGCTGTGCATATGCTTTCTCCACATCCGGCAGAGCCTGTATCTGCTCTGTCAGGGCGTTTCCCTCTCCATTTACCCAAATGGTCAGTTCACCGAATCCAAGGCGTTCCATTTCCTCTTTCACATAGGTATTGCCGCTGATAAATAAAGTGAGGGAAGAAAAAATGCAAGCAGAGAGAATCCATACCAGTAGAAAAATCCCGATGATACTGCCCTTTTGTCGTTTCACTGCTGCCAAAAGCAGCATTTTTCTCATCTCCATACTTACCACCTGAAACCTTCCAGCCAATGCGTAAGCTGATTTTCTCTTGCTTCGTCCCTGCCCCGGTATGGCGTCAACTGCAATTCACCGATAACCATGCCATCCTCCAGATAGAGGATTCTGTTTCCCCTAAGAGCCGCTTCCTTGTCATGGGTCACAAGCAGCACCGTCTGTCCTTCATCGTAAGCTGCTGTCAGAAGATTTAACACCTCCACGGTATTTGCTTTGTTTAACGCCCCTGTGGGTTCATCGGCAAAAAGCACCGCCGGTCTGCCCATGAGAGCCCTTGCAACAGCTGCCCGCTGCGCCTCTCCGCCGGACACCTGGGATGGCAGTCTTTTCGCAGCCCCGGAAAGTCCCATCCTGTCTATCAGTTCGGCAGTCCTCTCCTTGGTCTCCTGTTCTGACAAGGAAACGCAGATCAGCCCCGCCATACGAATATTTTCCTCTAAGGTCAGATTGCTGATCAGATGCGTCCGCTGAAAGACGAAGCCAAATTCACCTGCCCTTAAGGCTTCCAGTTCTTTTTCAGAAGCTTTTGTGATTTCCTTTTCCCTGTAAAAAATGCTTCCTTCCGACAAACGGTCCATACCGCTCAAAGCATACAGCAGTGTGGATTTTCCCGAACCGGAAGAACCCATGATCACCGTAAAATCACCTGCATATACATCTATGTCTATTCCATGTAAGACTTCCGTTTCTTCAAACCTTTTTATCATGCCAGCACCGTGTAAAATGGTTTTCTTCATGTTATTTTTCATCGGCATTTTCCACCTTTGCAATCATATAGTCCAGACAGGCAAGCTGCTCCCTTTCCCTTTTCAGTTCTTCACTTTTTGCCCTGCGAAAACGGCAGACTAATCCATACTGACCCTGTATGCTGCCTGTCTCCTGATAATGCCGGTACTGCTCCAGCATTATGGAATCAGCACCTTCCTCTGTTAATCTCTGGCAAATCGTTGTTTCTTCTTTCATTTCCAATCCCCTCCGTGTGATTTCCTTCACACTTTCCTCTTGCTAAATAACAAAAAACTATATAAAATATATTTAGATAGATTTTATGAATAATTGAAGGAGCATCCCCTATGATTGAAACCCGCCTGCTACAGTATTTTCTTGCCATTGCCGAAGAACAGAGTATTACAAAAGCCGCTGAATATCTCCATATTTCCCAGCCCACACTGTCCAAACAGATGATGGACTTAGAAGAAAGCCTGGGTAAACAGCTTTTAATCCGCGGCAGGAAAAGAGTCACCCTGACAGAAGAAGGGACTTATCTGCGGGGCCGCGCCCAGGAAATCATTTCCCTGATGGACAAGACAGAAAGTGCCTTCCGAGAAAATGAACAGAGCATCACCGGCGATGTCTATATCGGCTGCGGCGAGCACCGCTCCACTTTTTCCATCATGCAGATCATCCGGACGATACAGGAAGAATATCCTGACATCCGGTTCCACTTTTTCAGCAGCAATGCAGACGCTATCACTGAACGGCTGGATAAAGGGCTTCTAGATATGGGATTCTTATTGGAACCGGAAATCAGCCCCCGCTATGATTACCAGAAACTCCCGCTGCATGAAACGTGGGGCATCCTCATGCGAAAAGATTCTCCCCTCGCCGTTAAAAAAGAAATCTCCTTTTTAGAACTTGCAGATCTCCCGCTGATCATGCCCAGCCAGACCTCCAACCGCAACCACCTGACCACATTCTTTGCAAGTGAAATGACAGAACCACATATCGTTTCCACATACAACCTGATCTATAATGCCGGGCTTATGGTGGAGGCAGGAATTGGCTATGCTTTGTGCATTGATGAACTGATCAACACAACAGGCAGTCATCCCCTTGCATTCCGTCCTTTGTCCCCACATCTTCAGTCAGACGTATATCTTTTTACAAAAAAATATCAGGTTTTTTCTAAGGCTGCGAAACTGTTTTTAAGCCGTTTGGAGAAAAATATCGGCAGCCTATGAAACCAATTCCAGAGTGATCGTTACATCCTCGCTACCCAGCATCTCCTTTAATTCCTCGGCAGATTTGTCCGTAATTCTTCCGAGTCTTGTGTATGCCCAGGAATTGGAACCATAAAATACTACCATCTGATTGCCCGAATATAAAACAATATCTCCTGCCCGTGTAGTTGTCTGTTCATCATCCCTTGGCAGGCTTGTTCCCAAAGCCCCAACCTGTTCAAAGTTCCCATACATAGACATCTGTATGGACATGGGCTGTTCACGGAGAAGTTCCGCAAGAGCCCGGACAGACTCATTATCTTCCCACGCAATTGTAACAGCCTCATCACCAATCTTCATCAATATGCTCACTTCTCCTGCCTCCAATCCGTTTCCTTCCGTTTGTTCACTTTGTATTTCATCTGACTGCCCTTCCGGTTCGCTATCCTCTGAAACTTTGGCTGATTCCATATTAGCAAAACTCTGCGGCGGCTCCTCCTCTGGTACAGAATTGCCACATCCGGTCAAAACCCATATCAGGCATATGACCGTCACTGCTAAACTGACTTTTTTCATTCACTACTCCTTTTTTAGTTTTATTTCATGCAGAAAACAGAATGCCCGTGTTCTTCCAATAACCTGAAACATGGTCTGCCTGTCCAATTGTCAGCGCGCCAATGGCTCCGGCAGGTACTCCGAATATAAGACCAATCAGCAAGCCTTTACAAAAGTATTCTGCTATCATATGTCTTTCTTTCGCATCCCACACAAAATATCATCCAGGAACTCAATACATGACTGGTTCCTGTGAATCCCGTCAAGTAGCATTTTCCTCTGTTCCTGCAACAGTAAAAGCCCTTTTTTCTTCTGCCCCTGCTTTAGGCAGTTCAATACACTGACAACCATGTTTTCCTCACAGCCGGCATCTACCATGTTCTGGATCAGTTCACTCTCTGTCTGGTAACCGCTTAACATATTTACACCCTCAATCCTAAAACGAATCCTGAAACTTCTCTGCTTCTGTCCGGAGTATGACCTCTCCCGTGCATTCCATTACAGCATCCCCACAGATGACTTCTCCCACACTGTCCGCAATGATTCGACCGAACTTGGGATTTTTGACGGAAATGATATTGCCTTCCACATCCGAGTATTCAAAGGACAGATCCGTATCCTCCATAGTGCAGTTTACCAGTTTCAGGTTCTTGCAGTAACACAGAGGCTGTGTCCCGATGACCCTACAGTTGATCAGCGTCAGATTCTCGGGAAACCACCATTTTCCGCACGCCGGATTGCGGCGCGGGTTTTGTCATCCATGGACTATTCTTGTGAATGCATTTATCATATCTAAAGTCTACAATTATCAAGATAAAATAGCAAATAGCTATATCGAATGTGTTTGCATAAATTTTAGGAATGTTAATCAAAAAAATCTATTCCTCTGTGATTTGAAAGAAATACGCTTCCCCATAATTTTCCCTGTGGTAATAAGCTGCAGTCAGAGCAGACTGGTCAAACACAATGCTCCACTCCGTAGATTCAAACTCTCCAAAATTATCCTTGCTCACACTGTCCAATGCTTCTCTTACTTCCGCCTGCGTCATGGACGGTTTCTCCGCAATCGTTCCTGTTAATATGTCAAACCTTTCATGGGACTGGCTTGTACCGATTCCCTGTTTTTCTCCTTCCGCCAAATAAAAATTCGTCAGAATGGGCGTCTCCACCACAACCATTTCATTGTCAATATATTCCACAGCCACACTGTTTCCGGCCGCATCCGCAATGGCAAAATGAACCATATAATTCATGGAAGCATGGAGATCATACTGCCTCAACAAGTCCAATGCCTCCTCTACTGTGGATGCCTGGTTAAGCAGCAGGCGGATGGCTGTTGTGGTAGTAATATCCGGCTTATCTGTATCCTGTGAAATCGTAGCGCCGTCCTGAATCATATTGACGGATATGCATAAACCTTTCTCATTCATTCCATCCAAGGGCGCATACAGTGCTGCTATAGTCATCATTTCATCGCTTAACAGACCGCCCGACATTCCGGCACCTTGACAGATAAAGTCCAGATTCACTGTGGAAATAGATGCGTATCCGTCCTGCGGATAGCATGTGACAACAAGCGCGTCACAGGTATTCCAGTCAAAGTTCCGTCCAAAAAGATAACCACCCTCTGTATTTTGTACGGAAAGGGTGCTGCACCCAAAGGCCTGCGTATTCATGGTCAGACCGCTCCGATTTCCCGCAAAAAGCTCACTTACCAGAAACTGTATAACCTCCTGATCCGTTTTGGCACCTCCTCCGGCAAGAAAAGCAGCAAACCCATCTTCCCCTTCATACCTGACAGCAGAAAACCCCTTCTCCAGCTCCTCTAATTCTGAATCTGCCTGTACTACTACAATATTATCCCCCAAAACATTTGTTCTCTCTGACACACCCGGCCTGCTTTGGGAATGGCTCTCATCCGTATCTGAAGCACACTCTCCGCATCCTACAAGGCTTGTTAATAACATAAATATAACTACGATAGCCGCTAATCTTTTCATTGTAGTTTCCCTCCTTCCATCCGCCGCCAACCCTTCTTCCAGAACCACATTGCCAACGGTATCCCTAAAAACTCCGCAAGGATGAAACCAATCCATAACATCGCCAGGTTCCCAAACCTGCTGAATATCCCTGCAAAAACCAAAGGCAGAACCGCCTGTCTTGACATGGTCAGGATCATGCTGCCCATTCCCATGGATAATCCCTGCAGCCCTGCCGATATCACCAGCGCCGGGATTGCCACAATCCATGCAAAGGCCAGTATACGAAGCGCCGGAATACCTATCTCAAGCATATAGTCCGAAGCTTCAAAAATACGCAGTACCCATATGGGTGTAAGTTCCAGCACCACAAAAAAGAGCAGATAAAACAGGGTTCCGTACAAAAGCGACCACCGCACCGCATTAGAAACACGTTTCTTATTTGCAGCCCCATAGTTATAGGCAACAATCGGAATCAGACCATTGGTAATCCCGTGGACTCCTACGGTTGAAATCCCATTAATGCGTATGCAGATTCCATAGACAGCCACAGCGGTGGAAGAAAAAGTAATTAAAATGGAGTTCATCAAAATTCCCACAAAAGAGGTCAGTACCTGTACCAGAGTAGAGGGAAATCCAACCTTCAAAATGTCCGCAACACTCCTCCTATCCGGACGAAGCGTAAAGCCAAAAGGTATTTCACGGTTCCATTTCCGGTTGATCGCAATGCCTGCAAACATCCCTACTGTCTGCCCGATGACCGTGGCAATGGCTGCACCTAATGTTTCCAGTCTTGGAACTCCAAACAGACCAAAAATAAAAATAGGATCAAGGATCAAATTCGTGACAGAAGCAGCCGACAGTGTAAACAAAAACAAACCGGAACGCCCGCTTGCAATGACGAAACGGTCAAATACCCACTGCCCCATCTGCCCCAGAGAAAACAGCATACATACCGTAAGGTACTGAACACCATACTCCGCAATCACTTCATCCCCGCCTGACTGCCATGCAAAATAGCGCCTCACAAACAGTAAACACAGTACGGTAATCACAACCCATGAACAAAGGGCAATAAAAATCGCCGCATCCGCCGCCTTGCGGACTTCCCCTGTATCTTTTCTTCCAAGGGCCCTGGAAATCACAGCGTTTAATCCTACTGCATTTCCCAATCCCAGTGCAGATACCAAAAGCTGCACCGGTGCCGCCAAAGAAAGCGCTGTCAGCGCTTTTTCTGATACCTGTGATACAAACATGGAATCCACAAAGTTATACAGGGAATTAATGAACAAGCTGATCATCAGAGGAATTCCGGTAAATAAAATCAGTTTACTCATTTTCTGTGTTCCCATGATATTTTCTTTTTGTGCTATATCTGCCATATCGTTCTCCTAAACCAAAATAAAAAATTCCCAAAACCAATGCTTTTCAATCTTACAGATTTGCTTATTTGCTACTGTTTTAAGTATAAAGCAGGCTTAGAGCGATAGCAAATGCCTATACCGAATGTTATTGCATTGGTTTTAGGAATGCAAAGTATCCGTTAATACCAACTCTGGTCATGTCATACATGATAGAGGTAACGGCTGCCTTGATTCTGGTATCCGGAGCTGCTTTACAGCCTCGATGCACCGAAAGATGTGATGCAATTTGTCAAAGCGGCAGAAAATATCACGAAGCCGCTTTCATCTCTGCACTAAGATACATTTTCAGTAACGCCTCAAGGTGATTGATTTTTTTGGTGACAATCCCCTTATCCTTGGTTGCCTTTGTCTCTTCTATGATGGTGTCAAAGGATACGCCGTTTATTTTTTTGCCATGTAGGGAACGGGCAAATTCCGCCATAAATGCCACAAACCACGCATCCGCTGCACCGGTTTTGACAAATCTGGCAAACAGGCCGAACCACAGAAAACTGTCCTTGGAATCAAACATATCCGCGACCTCGCTGCTCACGGCCTTTTCCATTCTCTCCACCATATCCTCAAATTCCTCAAAGACGGACGGGCTGCCATGCTCCTTGAGATACTGGCACATATCCTCCAGCTTGTTCCACTTGTCCAGATAGTTTGCCGCCATGATGGACTCCACCACCACGCGGTTGACCGTTCCGTTACGGAACTCGGATACCTTGTAGCCGCCGATATCCTTGAAAAACGGCATATTGGATATGGACTTGACCCGTTCCGCATATTCCGTTCCCAATCGGGTAATCCCCTTTTGCGGCGAAGTCATCGGCTTTCCGTCATTGTACCGTTCGATGTGGTATCCGATATCCTCCTCGGAGCAGTTCAAATACTGGTCATAATTGAAGCTGTACTCCAGAAAACGGTCGCGCAGCTCCTCCGGCAAATCGTCAAACCGCTTTCCCCTGATATCAAATTCCACGTTGACGGCAACGGGGAATCCGTTCGCATCCAGCACTTCTTCTCCCTTTTTATCCCTTTTGACGGTCTGATAGGTTATCATGGGACGCCTGATGTTTTTGGATACCTTGTATCCGTTTTTAAAGAATAAATAGGCGTTCGTACATCTCTGCTTGCCATCCAAATCCCAGATAATCGGCACGCCGTTGATAATTTGTTCCGCAAAAATCAGAGGATGCAGCTTATTGCCCTGTAAGATATCGGACACCAGATTCCCTTTCATGGCAGGCGACCACTGATCCGACTCTCTCTGAAGAGGATGGTCAAAACGAATCGTATGCCGGTCAATCCTCTTAATAATAGAAGCGACGCTGATTCTGTCCGTCTTACAGCTTTCCATCGTTTGTGTTGCTTTACTCATTTCTTTCTCCTCCGTTTCAGGTAATTTATCACGACCTTGCAAAACACTGATATTGGCAAACGAACGCAGTTCCCGAAAATGCTGTTTGTATTGCTTGTCACTCAGTTTCAGTTTTTTTTGTATCTCTGAAACCGGCACCTTGTCCAGTTTCATCTCAATAATTCTTCTCTGTATCTTGGAGAGCCTTTTCAGATACGCTTCTATCCTCTCATCCGAAATCGCTTCCCTCTCCAAAACCGCATCCATACTAAAATCGGAAGGAAGCATATCCCCGATTGTCAAATCCGCGCCCTCTCCAATGGGTGCCTCAATAGAAATATCAGGCAGTAATACATGCCTTGGTTTGCCGTTTTTGTCGAGAACCGGACTGCCATTTTCATCTAAAAGCTCCCGTTTCATTTTCCTCTTATCACAATTCTGCCTTTTAAACTCATCGGCAATTGCCAGTCCTAAGGCACGGTACAGAAAGCCTTCAAAATCCCCCTTTGACGCATCGTATCTGTGATTCGTCATAATGTCGGCAAACACATCGTTGGCAACCGAATAGAACTCGTCCATGTCCTTACCGGTAATCCCGCCATATTTTCTGTAAAATATCTGATTGACAACGTTGTGGAGCCTCTTTGCGTTGTTCTCATAATAGAAATTCAAAACTTTTTCCATAACATATATACTCCCTTGCAAACTCGT
This sequence comes from Lachnospiraceae bacterium, assembly GCA_029053015.1. Taxonomy (GTDB): domain Bacteria; phylum Bacillota; class Clostridia; order Lachnospirales; family Lachnospiraceae; genus Acetatifactor. Next base: position 2,139 of record JAIDHX010000054.1, on the reverse strand, counting down.
TCTTGTATCTATAGTATAGAACGTCTGTTCTTATTTGTCAATGAATTTTTAGAACGTCTGTTCTTATTTGTGAAGCTTTTTTGGTTTCGAAATGTAGAAGTACATATTATCCCACAAAGCCAAAAAGAAAGGATGAAATACATATGACAAAATTTTTTTACAAAAGAAAAAATGGCAGAACAAATCACACGACATTCGGAGGCGTCCTCTACTCCTCTGATTTTGACACCAGCAATCCGCGTGGAAATATCGCGGAGCGTATCGCAAGAGACACCAGATTTGACGAACAATGTAAAAAAAATCTGAGTATCCGGTAAAGAACAGATTGAGAAACGCCACACATGACTTTGCACAATAGAAAAGCGCAGAAATGAGGAAAATTATGGAACAAAAACAATACACGCTTGTAAAACTTCCCATCAAGGAGATTATCAGCCAGAACTTTGATGTAAAAATGAATAGAGAAACTGAAATGGACAATGAATATCTGGTTGCACAGAGCGATTCCCTCCTCTTCGATCAGATTGAGCGGCTTCGAGGCAAAACCTCCACCCATATCAGTGAGGTGATTTTGGTCGTCGCCAAAAAGACCCCCAACCAGGAAACCGAGTTGAAATATCTTTTGGAAAACGGCTTTACCTACAATGGCGTCCACTATTCCCGTTTTGGGAAATCAGCTTCACAGGCCAAGGAAGGCATCACTGCCTTTGTATGCGACGCTATGTTTGATACGCTCTTCCAAATCACCCAAATGGACATCAAGGTGGACAAATGTGTTGTTTCCAAATATGAGGCGCAAAGAGGTCTGGTCTTCAGTTCCTGTACTCTGATTCACGATTACATGCCCCATATCGTCATTGTTGGCGAATATGAAAAAACCTTGCAAAACCAGTTGATTAAATATGTGGTGGAAGAAGAAAAGGAGTATATCGACAAAAATACCGGTAAAAAGAAAACCTACATTGCAAAGGAAGTGGAGGAAGGCTATCATGACCTAAAGCTCTCTCCCTTTGACGGTTGTGGCTGCCACGAATGGGAATTTACAGAACAGATAAGCGCACAGTTGGGACTGGATTACAACGCCATTGGCGCCCAGATACGGCTTCCCTTTATCAAAGGCTACTCCGTCTACATTCCTTTTCGGAAAATTTTAAAGGAGTGGGGCTATGAAACCATCACCGATATTTACGGCAATGTACATGCCATAGACGAAGTCGATTGTATCTGGAATACTTCCATGTTTAAGGGACACAAGCTTTTTTATGAAACATACGGAGCCGGCGCATGGAATGTATATGGGGACACACTGAAAAAATATGCCTACAAGCTTGGAATCAGCAAATACAGCCACCATGTAAAATATTTGAATCCATATACACGCATGAATTTCCAGTATCTGCAATGCCTTGATTTGTGGAATCCCAAATATGTTGACGCTTTTGAAAACAAGGATGCACCATCCTATGATATTCTCGATGCACAAAACGACGGGAAAATCATCAAGCTTGCCAAATACACCACCGCCCTGTTTGAAAAAATCATCAAGGGGGACACCTTCTATACCTACAAATTTATGGGAATCACGGACACGGACGGTTACGAACCGGAAAGCAAGTATCTGGAGGCAGCGCTTCTGCATGACGCCATGCTGCATGACCCGGCAGTCAAACAATTTTTATACCGGAAATTGAAGAAAGCCATCGACGAAGCAAAAGTGGGGAAAATTTACTGCTCCGGCTTCTACCATACCGGCGTGGGCGATATGATAGGCTATTTACAGTACGCGGTCGGCGAAGAACCTGTCGGATGCCTGAAAGAAAGGGAACTTTACAGCGGCAATTTTGACTGCGGCGATATTACCTCCTTCCGCTCGCCGCTGGTGGACCCTTCCGAGGTAAACCGAATCAAAATTGCCCGAAACAAACTGACTGCAAAATGGTTTTCCCATTTTAAAGACCAGGATATTGTGATGTTCAACATGTATGATATATCCGCACCCCAACAGGGAGGCGCCGACTTTGACGGGGATATTTTCTTTCTCTGCGACAATCCCATTGTGACTGCCTCCAAGATTGAAAAGCCCATTATCTTGGACCTTGAGGACAAGGCGACCACCGAGCCAAAGCCCTACACCTGTCA
>JAIDHX010000053.1 GCA_029053015.1 Lachnospiraceae bacterium | reverse complement strand
GGGTGATAAAAATGATGGGATATAGAAAGCGTATTTTACGGATAGCGGTAATCTTTTTTGCCGCAGCTGCCCTTTGTGCTTTTGGCATGTGGGAAAACAGCCGGCCAAAGATATCTGCCGATACAAAAGAGAAAAAATTGTACCCGTCCGAGGCGGAAGCAAGGGAGATTGCCGGAGCGCTGCCTTTGGTCTGCACGCCTGTAAGTGAATGTTATCAGAAAAGGGAAGGACAGCAGGGGCTTTCGGAGGAACTGCTGGCGGACTTGCAGGAGTATGTCAGGCGCGGGGCGTATGCGGAAGCGCTTTCCGCATACCGGGATGAGTCGCTTCTGATTGATGTGGAGGAACTGCTCCGCCTGTGTCCCGATTATGAGGAATTGATTGCGGCTGAGATAGAAAAAGGCAGGCTTTCGTGGGATGACGAGGATGGAGAGAAGGATATCGTAAGCGGAATCGTTCAAATCTATGCGCTGGAGTCGGATGGGGAAAAAGGGGCAGAACTGTTGATATCGCAGAATCAGCTTTGTGGCAGATTTCAAGGATATTACCCGTGGATTGTGCTTCAAAAAACAGAAGATGGCTATCTTTGCGGGGAAGCCAATGTAGGGCACGATACTTATGGCAGAGCGAAGGACAAAACGGAAATTGCGGTTTTTGCATGGGGAGAGGGAGAAGAAAAAGCATATTATCTGCTGCAGAAATTGCCGGAGGAAATGCTTTGGCTGGAAAATCTGACGTTATGCGGAGACTGGCAGGAGAAAATACGGGAGTCTTCCTCACAATCCTATTATCTGTTTGAGGGCGGCAGATATATTGTCAGGGAAGCGACCATGGCAGTTCCGCACTTCTTCTATGTGAACGGTAAGGCTGCCCTGATGCCTGCGGTAAAACAGTATATTGAAGAGAACGCTGTACTTTTTGCCGGTAAGCTGTTTGCTTTTTCCCACACGTTCGGAAATGAATATACCATCTGGGGGGACGAAGAGATTACCGCTCTCACAGAGGAGGAAGAAAAGCAGATAGAAGAAGCGCTGATTGCTTATTACAAGGATATCCGTGGTGCAAGCTTTGACCAATATGATTATCGTGTCTATTATTTTATGAAATATATTGTGAGTGCCGATTATAATAATGATGGCATCGCAGAACTGTTCTTCAGGGATGAGGAAGAGAAAAATATACTGCTTACAGAGGAAAACGGCGGATTTAAAACGCAGTATGTCAATCTGTACGGAGAGATGGAAGCGCCGACATCACAGATGTGGTTTGTGGAGTTTGATGGTAAGACCGTTACCTTTGCGGTTTCCATGCCCTATGGAGAAGCCTGTCCCATTTTGTCGGCGTATCTGATAGAGGGGGCAAAAAAGACGCCGCTTCTTACATGTCAGCTTGTGTTTGGGGAGACGGTGGAAATTACGGAGTACGTATGGTCATACAATTTTGATTTTAAGGATTGTCCGAAGCTTTCTCTGTTGCCGGAAATGCAGAGCAGCGGCTTCTATGAAGAGGAGGAGATAAAGGCGGAGGTGCGGGAGAACTGCGCCAATCTGCCAATACAAAATCTCTGGCAGTATCTGGAGCCGTATCAAATCGACACCTCGAAGGATTCGCAGGCTTTCTGTGCGCGTGACGATTGGGGCTGGCTATATTACCACCGTGATTTTTGGTGGGCGTATCGGTGGGAAGCCCATGACGGAAGCGAAAATTTTCTGATATGCGAAGATTATTACGAGATGGGGTTTTACGAAGGAACGCCGGGCGTTGCAAGGCTGTGCTGGTTTAGGGACGACGGTGAGTCCCGCAGGGAAGAGGAACTTGTCCGTTTTTCATGGCATGACAGCACTTTTATGATATCTTATGAAGGAAGAACCTATTGTATTGTGGCGGATACGTCCCTTGGCGTTACCGGTGATTCGGGCATCTATGTCATTGCGCTGGGAGAGGCAGGAGAATGGGAGGAATATGATGTTTTCCTGACGCCCCAAACGGATGCTTACGAGTTGATTTCTCTTGCCTGTGGAGATACCCCTGCCGTGGTTTCAGACTATGTGGAAGCGGAATATGATACTATGCTTTCCGCATGCAGGAGCGGGGAATTTTATACAGGGCTTGGCGGAGACGGGATACCGGCTGCGGCGTGGCGGGACATCAAAAACAGGGACTCCTATTACAACGATATAGGGTGGGGAGGAGTGCCGCAATGTACATACAGCATGTGGGATGCGGACAACGACGGGGAGGCGGAATACCTTGCCGCGTATTGCGACTATGATAAATATGCCTACAAGGATACTTATTACCCACGTCGGACGGCAGAGTATGTGATGTACGGCTATCGGGATGGAAAATTTGCAGAGCTTTTACTGGACACGGTGGAGGAAAACGGCGCTTTTGCGGAATATTACGGCTGTTCCTATGATTGGGATTTGGGAGAAGGCTGTAGCGTCCGGCGGTATCCGCAGCAGCTCTGGTTTGAGGAATTGGACGGCGTCACGTATTTCTTTACAATGGAGCTGCTTTCTCCCACGCATAGCTTCCTGCTGCGCGCACGTGTTATAAAGGACGGCGCGGTGGAGGAGGCAGGCGCGTGGCTGCTTAGCGCACCCATTGTGGAAAGTGTGGGAGCGCGTTTTTAGAAGGGAAAGGTGATTTTGTGGAAATAGGGAAAGGGAAGCGGAAAAAGCATACCCTGCGGGCGGCGGCAATCCTGTCTGCCGCTGCGGCATTGTGTGTGTTTGGCGCATGGGGAGAAGGCAGGCGCGGCGGGTATGTCAGCGGGAAGGAGCGGGAAAACAGGCTCTACCCTTCCGAGGCGGAGGCTGTAGAGATGGCCGGGACGCTGCCGGTTACCTGTACGCCCGTGAGTGAGCGGTATCAGAAGGAAGCGGACGAGCAGGGCTTTTCGGAAGAATTGCTTGCAGATTTGCAGGAGTGCGTAAGGGAAGGCGGCATGTCGGCGGCAATTGAGGCATACAGGGACGATACCCTGCTGATTGATGTGGATACGCTGCTTTCGCTCTGCCCTGACTATGAAAGCCTGATAGCAGGGTTGGCGGAAAAACGGGATACCCGGCTTTCGAAGGAAGAGATTCCGGACGGCATCGCTGCAGTCTACAGGCTGGATTTGGATGGGGATGTGCTGTTAGTGGAGTACAAAAATGCGACATTGCCGTGGGTGATACTCAAAAAAACAGAAGAGGAATATCTTGCAGGAACCGTAGACCTTTCCATCTTCACGGTAGGAAACTACGCAGATTGGAGACATTATGGGACAACGGTATTTGCGGACGGAGACGGATACTGTCTGCTGGAATGGGGGCAGTCGGACGTGGTGGAGGTGGAGGCGCTTGGTCTGTACCGTTTTACCGTCGAGGATGACTGGGTAGAAAATGTCGGAGAAACGGGATTGTTTTTTGAGCGGGAAATCTTGTATATCAAGGAAAGGGCTGTAAAAGCCGAGCCCGTTTTTTTCTATCGCAATGGCAGACACAGTCTGACAGGAGAGGTGCAGGCGTATGTGGAGGAAAATGCATATATGTTTGCTGGCAGGCTGGAGGATAAGGATGTGATCTGGGGCGATGAGATGCCGGCTGAACCAGCAGAAGGGGCAGATTATTCGTGGCAGCTTTATGTTTCACAGGCAGATTATGACAATGATGGCGTGATGGATCTGTTTTACCGGGTGGCTGATGGGGTAGAACATAATGAACTGCGCACGGCAGAGGGCGATGGATACCGGGATGAAGCCATAAGCTTATATGGCGGGGACATGCCTGCCGTGAAAATGTGGTTTGTGGAATTTTCCGGAAAAACAGTGACCTTTGAAATTGTGGAGCCATATGGCGCGGCATATCCGCTGTTGGCAGCATATCTGGTGGAGGGAAACAGGAAAACGCCGCTTTTAACCTGTCAGCTTGTCTACGGAAAGACGGTGGAAATCGATAACCATGAATATGCAAACGGGAACAGCTTTCAGCTAAGAAAGACCGCACCACTGGCTGCGGATTTGGAACAGGAAATAAGGAAGCAGACTGCTTTCAGCAAAAAACTGACCGCGTGGCTGCGGGAAGCGGGCAGGGATGTGGTCATAGAGCCTCTGCAGGCGGAAACGCCCTTATCAGAAGAATTTTTGGAATTCATCAGGGAGGGAGCGGCATGGTGCTTCTCCGGAAGGCTGTTTTCGGCGTATGCAGCGCCCTATGAGATGTATAGTGAGAAGGAACTGGAGAAAGCAGAAGAGGAATTTGAAGAGAAATATGATAAATATATGCATGGTGACTTGATATACTACTGGGAGGCATCCGATGGGACCATGTATTATCTCGTGAGGGATAGAGGATCTTCTGAATACGGCGTCAACACTTTGTATCGGTATAGGTATAACGGAGAGGAATTCGAGGAAGAGCCAATTACGGATTTCTCCGGCGACTATGGTTCCTATTGCGGCGTTTTGTCCTACGGCGGGCAACTCTATTGTGTGACTACCAATATAGATTTGTATGGAGCAATGTGGAGTATGGATTTGATTCTGCTTGGAGATGACGGCGGATGGGAGCATTACTGCCTTTCCTTCTACTATGAAGAGAAAACATATGAGATACTTTCCCTTTCAGAGAAGGAAGCGCTGAATGATTATGTGGAGAAGGAAGCCGAAGCAATCTATGCGGCAGCATCAGAAGATTTATACTGGGGAGGAGCTTCCTACAGTGGCTGCGGTGAGTGGGGAGAAATACCGCAGGAAGTATGGCGGAATATCAAAAACAGAGATTTCAGCTATTCGCAATATCGGTATCGCGAATCGTTCGGGTCTGCATACAATGAGTATGTGCCGGTGGACGTGGATAACGATGGGGAATTGGAATATGCTTCTGTCTATCTGGTAACCGGAAAGAAACGCGCTGCAGGAGTGCACTATACCATATACGGATGGCGTGACGGGATTTTTACCGAGCTTTTCATGGGGGACGAGGATATCTATTATGCATGGGAGCTGTTCCGTTATGCGGACGAGGACGGAGGCTATGGGATTGTCGGCGAATTGGACCAGATGTGGTTTGAGGAAATTGACGGCGTGACCTATCTGTTCACGGTGGAAAAGCTTACTCTGCTCGACGGTTTCCTGATGCGCGCCCGTGTGATACAGGACGGCAAAGTGCAGGATGCGGGCGCATGGCTGTTTCGGCATAACGGCGTGATTTTACAGGACATACAGGAAATGGGCGAGTATGATTCGTGGCTGTCGGCGTGAAAGCGGGTCTGCTTATGGAATATACAATATGCACAATTCGAAACCGGCAAACGGGAGTTATGCAATTGTCTAAATAAACATTAGAAGAAAGGTGGCAGCGTGAATATGTCGGAACGAAAATTCCGGAGAAAATATCTTTTGCGGACGGCGGCAGTCCTGCCGGCTATCGCAGCATTGTGTATGTTTGGCCTCCATGCAAATGCCGAGAAAAGCAATTTGTCTGCTGCTGCCAGGAAGCAGGAAGACAGATTTTACCCATCAGAGGAAGAGACGGGGCGGCTCTCAGAGATGCTGCCCACCCTATGTACGCCCGTGGAGGCGACTTATCAGAAGAACGAGGACGGGCCGGGGTTTTCGGAAGAGCTGCTTGCGGATTTGCAGGAATATGTCCGGCGTGGGGAATTGGCGGAAGCCATTGACGCCTACCGTGACGAAGCGCTTCTTACCAATGTGGAGGAACTGCGTCTGCTGTGTCCGGATTATGAAAGTCTGCTGGCGGAATGGATGAAGGAGCAGCAGGGTATAGAGATAAAAGCAGAAGACGTGACGGATAAAATCCGGCAAATCTATGCGCTTGGGCAGGACGGTGAGGAGGAAACGCTGCTGCTTTTGGAATGCAGTGATTTTGAGATTCCGTGGTATTACATCAAAAGGGGAGAGACAGGGTATCAAATCGGCGTTGTCAGGCTGGAAGGCTATGGAAGCATGGGATGGGAGTCCTGCGAAAGAGCCGTTTTTGCCGTGGAGAATGGATACTGTCTGCTGCTTAGAGGAACCGTGAGGAGTACCTATACGGAGGAGGAAGAACTGCTTCGTATCTGCCGTTTTACCTTGCAGGAGGAAGATTCCGTGCATTTTCCGGTGAAAGAGGAAGAAGAACAGTACATTCGTGCGAGGATCACGAGGGTCATGCCCGTTTTCTTCTATGTAAACGGTGCAAGTCCGCTGGCGCCTGCCGTGCAGGAATATGTGGAGGAGAATGCGGCTGTTTTTGCCGACAGGATATCGGAGAATGAAACCATCTGGGGAGACGAAGAATACGCGGAACCGCCGGAGGAGAGCGTGGAAATTCTATGGACGGAATCGGACAAACAGGATACAGTCAGGGACTGGCAGTGGATGGAGCATGTTTGTCAGGCAGACTATGACAATGATGGCAGGGAGGAATTATTCTGGCGTGGTTTCCTGTGGGAAAGGCAAAATGCCCTGCTTGTGGAGGAAAACGGCGGATACCGGACGGCGTATGTCCGGCTTTTGGCGCAGGATGTTCCTGTAGAACAGATGTGGTTTGTAGGATTTGAGGGAAAAATCATTACCTTTGAAATTGCGGAGCCATACGGGGCTGATTGTCCGCTTTTGTCGGCATACCTGATAGAAGAAAACAAGAAGACTCCCATTCTGACCTGTCAGCTTGTCTACGGACAGACGGTGGAAATTGACAGGGACCAGTTTGGCGAATTTTACGGAGACAGCTTTGGAATCAAGCCCGTCGTGCCTTTGCTTGCGGATTTGGAAGAGGAGACAGAGGAGCAGGCGGTATTTCGGGAAAAATTGACGGCATGGATACGGGAGATAGGGGAAGACGTTGCCATAACGCCCATGAACGAATTGTCCATGGACACATCGGCCATAGAGGATGAAGTAACGCTTCCGGAGGATTTTCTAGACTTTATCAGGGAAGGAGCAGTATGGTGTCTTTCCGGAAGACGCTTTTCTGAATATGTGTCGCCCTATGAGGTGGATACCGAAAAGGATTTGGCGGAATTTATAGAGAAATACGAAATGCAGCAGCCATATACAGGTTACCGGTATGAGATGGCGTATCACTGGGAGTCGAAGGACGGAACCGACAATTATCTTGTGAGCAAGGTATTGGATTTTGATGCAGAAATAAATACGCTGTGCTGGTATCGGGACGATGGAGCGGGCCTATACGAAAAGGAAGCGATTACAGACTTATGCACACATTACGGCTCGTACTGCGGCGTCCTGCGCTTTGGCGGGCGGCTTTACTGTGTGATTGAAGAGAGAGATACGTGGATATCGCCCATGCGAATGGATTTGGTTGCACTGGGTGATGCCGGAGAATGGGAGCATTACTGCGTTTCCCTGACTTATGAATCAGAAAAATACGAGCCCCATGCTCTTTATGCGGCGGATGTGCCGGCGGCGCTCTTGGACTATATGGCGGAAGAATCCGAGGAAATTCTTATGTGTATGAATCGTCTTGATGAAATATATGAAGGGCGCGGCACCTATGATGAATTGCCGAAGGATGTATGGCGGAATATCAAAAACAGGGATATTTCCTATGCGTTATATTCCGGATGGTATATATATGGGAGTACCCCCTACAGGGCGGTGGATGCGGACAATGACGGGGAACCGGAGTATGCCGCCTCTTATTATATGAGTGGCCGCAGAGGCCCCAGTTTCTTTTCCCATACCATATATGGCCGGCGGGACGGAAACTTCGTGGAGCTGTCGCTTACGGGAGAGGGGCTTTTGGATCTTTATGCGGATGACGACGGCGTCTACGGAGTGCACGGCAGTCTGGAGCAGCTCTGGTTTGAGGAGTTTGACGGCGTCACCTATCTGTTTACGGTGGAAGAGCTTTCCCTGTTTGACTGCTATCTGCTGCGTGTCCGTGTGATTTGGGACGGAGAAGTGCACGATGTGGGCGCATGGCTGTTTCGGCATAACGGCGCTGTTTTGGAGGATATCCAGAAGATGGAGGAGTATGAATCGTGGATGTCAGCATAAAGGGTCGAAGCGCTCCGCACAATGCAGGCACATGCCGCAGCGCCTTACTGCAACGCTTTGCTTGACGATTTCCCGTGTTTTGTCTATAATGGAGATTGTAAACCTTGATACATGGCAATGGAAAGGCTGCGCGTGTTTTTCTGTTGCCGGATTCCCCGCTGAAGCGGGAAGATGGGAGAACCGATGATAAAGAGCATGACCGGCTTCGGCAGATGTGAGCTGTCAGAGGGAAGCCGCAAATTCACCGTGGAGATGAAGTCCGTAAACCACAGGTATCTTGACGTGAACATTAAGATGCCCAAAAAGCTGAACTTTTTTGAGGCGTCCATTCGGAACGAACTGAAAAATTATATCCAGCGCGGGAAGGTAGATATTTTTATTACCTATGAGGACTTTTCCGAGACTGGAAGCTGTGTCAAATATAACCGCGAACTGGCGGCGGAATACCTTGCCTATCTGCGGCAGATGGCAGAGGAATTTTGTCTGGATGACGACGTCAGGGTGTCCACGCTGGCAAGGTATCCGGAGGTTCTGACGCTTGAGGAGCAGGAAGAGGACGAAGAAGAACTGTGGCGGGAGCTTGACAAGGCGTTAAAGCAGGCGGCGGAAGCCTTTGTGGAGACGCGCATCAAGGAAGGCGAAAACCTGAAGGCGGACCTTGTGGAAAAGCTGGACGGTATGCTGGTGCATGTGGATTTCATCACGGCGCGTTCCCCGCAAATCGTCGAGGACTACAAGCAGAAGCTGCATGACAAGGTACAGGAGCTTCTTGCGGATGCCCATGTGGAGGAGAGCAGGCTTCTGACAGAGGTTACTATTTTTGCGGATAAGGTCTGCGTGGACGAAGAACTTGTGCGCTTAAGAAGCCATATAGAGGCGACGAAGGCAGCGCTCATAGAGGGCGGCAGCGTCGGCAGAAAGCTTGACTTTATCGCGCAGGAGATGAACAGAGAAGCTAACACTATTTTGAGCAAGACCAGTGATTTGGAGATTTCCGCACATGCGATTGACTTAAAGACAGAGATTGAAAAAGTCAGGGAACAGATCCAGAATATTGAATAAAAAGAGAGGCAGCAATGAATAAACTGATTCACATCGGTTTTGGCAATATCGTAAATACCGGCAAGATTATTGCCATAGTCAGTCCGGATTCCGCACCGATAAAGCGCATGGTGCAGAATGCGAAGGAGAAGGGCATGGCGATAGACGCCACGCAGGGGCGCAAGACGAAGTCGGTGCTTGTCATGGAAAACAGCCAGATTGTGCTGTCGGCGCTTTTGCCGGAAACCATAGCGGGCAGGGCGCAGGTCAGCTCCGGTGAGGAAAATCTGTCAGGAGGCGAGGAAGATGAATAGAGGAATATTGATTGTGCTTTCCGGATTTTCCGGCGCGGGAAAAGGGACTTTGATGAAGGAGCTTATGAAAACGTATGATAATTATGCGCTTTCTATCTCCATGACCACCAGAAATCCAAGACCGGGCGAGGTGGATGGCAGGGAATATTTCTTTTCCACAAGGGAAACTTTTGAAGAAAAGATTGCACAAAACGGATTAATAGAGTATGCTGAGTATTGTGGCAATTATTACGGAACGCCGCGCGACTATGTGGAGGAGCAGCTTGCAAAGGGAAAGGACGTCATCCTGGAGATTGAAATTCAGGGGATGCGAAAGGTAAAGCAGATGTTTCCCGAGATGCTTCCGTTATTTGTGACGCCGCCCTCGGCCGCCGAGTTAGAGCGCAGGCTGCGGGGCAGGGGAACGGAGACGGAAGAGGTAATAAAGTCGCGGCTTATGCGTGCCGCGGGCGAGGCAGACGGCGTGGAGGATTACGAGTATATTGTAATCAACGACGATTTGCAGACGTGCGTTTCCCAGATACATGGTATCGTACAGGCGGCAAAGAGCGCCACAGCTAGAAATACGCAATTGATTCACGATATCAGAAAAGAGATAGGTGATTTATCGAAAGGAGAATAAAATCATATGTTACATCCATCTTATACCGATTTAATGAAGGTAGTCAATGCAGACGTAGAGCCGGGCGAGGAGCCGGTAGTCAGCAGCAGGTATTCCATTGTTATGGCGACTTCAAAAAGAGCAAGGCAGATTATCAGCGGCGATACACCGATGGTTGACGGCCGCGGGAAAAAGCCTCTGTCCGTTGCAGTGGAAGAGTTGAACGACGGTAAAATCAAAATTATAAACGACGAAGAAGAGCAACAGGCATAAAGAGGAAGACAAGAGAAAGACCGGATTCGGGATTTCTCTTTCTTGTTCCATAAGAAAAGGAAAGAACATATGAAGCTGATTTTTATTTCCCTGGGCTGCGACAAGAATCTGGTGGACACCGAGATGATGCTTGGGCTGCTTCGGGACGAAGGCTATACGTTCACGGACGATGAAAAGGAAGCGGAGATTGCGATTGTCAATACCTGCTGTTTTATCGGTGACGCCAAGGAGGAAAGCATCAATACCCTGTTAGAACTGGCGGAACTGAAAAAAGAAGGCAATTTAAAGGTGCTGATAGCGGCGGGTTGTCTGGCACAGCGCTACCGGCAGGAGATTCTGGAAGAGATTCCCGAGGTGGATGCGCTGGTGGGCACCATGGCAATCGACGAGATAGTGCAGGCGGTGAAGGAAGCGCTTGCGGGAAAGAAATACGAGCACTACCGTGATATCGATGCAGAGCCGGTATATGGGAAAAAGAGGATTGTAACCACGGGCGGACACTATGCTTACCTCAAAATTGCGGAGGGCTGTGACAAGCATTGTACTTACTGTGTGATACCTAAGGTCAGGGGCGGTTACCGTTCCGTGCCCATGGAAAGTCTGGTAAAGGAAGCAGAGGAGCTTGCCGCGGCCGGCGTGCGGGAACTGATTTTGGTGGCGCAGGAGACTACTCTGTACGGGGTGGATTTATATGGCAAAAAAAGTCTTCCCAAGCTTCTCAAAAAACTGGCGGCCATACCGGATATTTACTGGATTCGGATTTTGTACTGTTATCCCGAAGAAATAGACGGTGAACTGATAGAGATTATGAAATCGGAGCCTAAGATTTGTCATTATCTGGACATCCCCATACAGCATGCCTCGGATACTATTTTAAAGAGAATGGGGCGGCGCACGACGAGAGCGGATTTGACTGCCATTATCGCCAGACTGCGTGAGGAAATTCCGGATATCTGCCTGCGAACCACTCTGATTACCGGGTTTCCGGGGGAGACAGAGCAGGAGCATGAGGAACTGATGGAATTTGTGGAGGAAATGGCGTTTGACAGGCTGGGTGTGTTTGCCTACTCGCAGGAGGAGGATACGCCGGCGGCGCTGATGGAAGAGCAGGTAGATGATGAACTAAAGGAAGAACGCCGTGCAGAGCTGATGGAGCTCCAGCAGGAGATTGCCTTTGCAAAGGCAGAAAGTATGGTGGGCAGGACGCTTACCGTGATGATAGAGGGCAAGGTTGCCGACGAGGACGCTTATGTGGCGCGCACCTACAGGGATGCGCCGGATGTGGACGGCTATCTCTTTATTACAGCAGATGTCACGCTTATGAGCGGAGATTTTGTGAAGGTCAAAGTGACCGGTTCCAATGAATATGATTTGATAGGAGAAATAGAGTATGAATTTACCAAATAAACTTACTGTGTTCAGAATGATTTTGATTCTTCCCTTTGTGCTGCTGCTCTTGGGCAACTTTCATCAATGGGGTTTCATTACTGTTTTGTTTGGCGGCATTATGGAATATGTGGATTACATTGCGCTTGCCATTTTTATCATTGCCAGCCTGACGGATTTGCTGGACGGCAAAATTGCAAGGAAATATAATCTGGTAACGAATTTCGGAAAATTTATGGATCCGCTTGCGGACAAGCTGCTCGTCTGCGCAGCATTAATCTGTCTGGTGGAGATGGGGCGCATTCCCGCATGGATTGTGATTCTCATTATCAGCCGTGAATTTATCATCAGCGGCTTCAGACTGATAGCATCCGACAAGGGCGTGGTGATTGCCGCCAGTTACTGGGGCAAGTTCAAGACGACCTTTCAGATTGTTATGGTCTGCCTGATGATTGCCAATATTGAAAAGTTACAGCTTGTCACAAATATTATTATGTGGATTGCGCTGGCGCTTACCGTGATATCCCTGATTGACTACATATGGAAAAACAGGGGCGTTATGTCGGATGTAAAATAGAAGGTGTAAAGATGACGGTAGAGTTAATTTGCGTGGGAACAGAGCTTTTGCTGGGTAATATTGTGAATACGAACGCCGCCTTTCTGGCGGAGCAGTGCGCGGCGCTGGGACTTTCCTGTTACTATCAGACAGTAGTAGGAGACAATCGGGAAAGGCTGATACAGACGGTGCAGACAGCGCTTTCACGCTCGGATATTGTGCTCTTATCGGGCGGTTTGGGGCCCACAAAGGATGATTTGACGAAGGAAGCGGTCGCGGAGGCGCTGGGGGCAGGACTTATAGAGGACGAGGCTTCCCGTGCGCTGATTGCGGAATATTTTAAAGTAAGAGGCATGGAGCCAACCGAAAACAACTGGAAGCAGGCGCTCATTCCCGAGGGCGGCAGAGCCATCAGGAACCACAATGGGACGGCGCCGGGGATTTTAGTGGAAAAGGACGGAAAGCGCATTATACTTATGCCGGGACCGCCGAACGAGTTAAGGCCTATGTTTGCGGAAGAGGTAGCGCCGTACCTGCGCACATTGGGCGGCGATGTGATTGCCTCCGTTACGGTAAAGCTTACCGGCATCGGGGAGAGCAGCGCGGAGACGAAAGTTGCCGATTTGATGGAAAAGCAGGAGAATCCCACGCTTGCGCCCTATGCAAAAACGGGGGAGGTACATTTCCGCGTGACGGCAAGGGCTAAGACGGAGGAGGAAGCGGCGGCGTTAAACGCGCCTCTTGTGGAGGAACTGAAAAGACGTTTCGGAAGAGCCGTCTACACGACGGACGAGGCGGTTACGCTGGAGAAAGCGGTGGTCGATATGCTGCTGAAAAAGGGACTTACTATGACCGTGGCGGAGTCCTGTACGGGCGGGATGTTGGCGGCGAGGCTTGTGAATGTATCCGGCGTTTCGGAAGTTTTTAAGGCGGGCTTTGTCACTTATGCAAATGAGGCAAAAAGAGACTTGATTCATGTAAAAGAAGAAACGCTTGCGCAGTTCGGCGCAGTCAGCCGTGAAACGGCTGGGGAGATGGCGCAGGGCGCGGCAAAGGCTGCTGCTGCGGACGTGGCTGTCGCGATAACCGGAATTGCGGGACCGGACGGCGGAACGGTGGAAAAGCCGGTCGGACTTGTCTACATAAGCTGTTATGTGGGCGGAAAAATTGACACAGAGGAATATCATTTTATCGGCAGCCGCATGAAAATCAGGGAAAGTGTGACGGCTGCAGCGTTGACACAGCTCAGGCGCTGCCTGATTGCTTGATAAATCGGAGTGGAGAAGGAAATGGAAGAAAACAGCAGATTTGACTTTTGCCCTAAATGCGGGGCTGTTTCAAAAGACGGCATATGCCAAAGCTGCGGTTATCAGAATACAAATGCAGTGAGTCAGGCAGGAGCACAGCCCTATGTGCAGGCAGCGCCGCAATATCAGCAGGCGCAGTATCAGCAGACACAGTACGGAGCAGGCAGCGGCTACCCGCAGCAGCAGGGACAGGCGCAGTATCAGCAGACACAGTATGGAGCGGGAAGCGGTTATCCGCAGCAGCAGGGACAGATGCAGTATGGAGCAGGAAGCGGCTATCCGCAGCAGGGACAGGCGCAGTATCAGCAGACACAGTATGGAGCGGGAAGCGGCTATCCACAGCAGCAGGGGCAGATGCAGTATGGAGCGGGAAGCAGTTATCCGCAGCAGGGACAGATGCAGTATGGAGCAGGCAGCGGCTGCCCGCCACAGATGTATCAGGCAAGTGCTTCGGTGCCGCCGGCGAAGCCGAAGCAGAATAAGGCGGCAGTGGTTATCTATTTTATTTGTCTGGCGATTGTGCTTGTGGGTCTGGTTGGTGTGATACTGGCGGCTGTGAGCGACATGACGGAAAAAAAGGCAGAGAAAGACAGAAGAGAGGGGAAAACGGAAACCGTACAGGAAAGCACGCAGGAAGCGGATGAGAAAAGCGAAAGTGCCGATGCGGAAGGCAAAGACCCCAATAAACCGGATGTTACCTATTTCCACCGCACTTTGGATGTGACGGAAGAGAATTGGGACGAAGAGGGGCAGGATGCTTCGCTGCCCTACTACTCAGGACCGTACAATGCCCTGCGAGATGATTTATCCTATGAACTTTCTTTTAGGGAAGAAATATACAGCGCTGACAGTGCGGCGGTTCTTCTCGCTGTGGAATATCCGCAGATTGCATCGGGAAATGTGCCAAACGAAGAGTATATCAACATGGCGCTTCATTATGACTATGATTATTTTCATAATCTGTTTACGGAAGAGTTCAAACCGCGTATGAGCAGTGATTCCACCTTTCATGTTGAGGTGAATTCTCATGTCACCTATATGGACGAAAAAATCCTGAGTGTGGTTTTTGTGGAAAGTGTATATTTGAATTTAGGGGATGACCCGTTTTCCATGATTAATTATTTTTGCATGAATTTTGATTTGGAGACAGGAACTTTGCTGGAGGATGCAGAGCTGCTAAGGCTTGACGAGGCGTTTGCAGTTGACTTCAGAAGGCGTGAGGCTGAAGAAAACGGCGAAGGAGCGCTGACAGGCTACACCGACCAGGAAATTCTTGACATGCTGAAGGACACTTCTTATCTGGTGGTTTTTTATACACCGATGGGGATGGAAGTCGGGCTCAATCTCGGGCAGAGAGTCGTGTATGTCACGTATGAGGACTATGAGAGATTTTTAAATACGTTTTAATTGCAAAACTTGTTTGGAGGGAATATGAGCAAGAAAAGTGTTGTGATAACAGGATGTCTTCTGGCAGCGGTAATGTTTGGATTTACAGCATGTACAGGTGCAGAGGGGCAGGAACCTGCACAGACGCCGGAGATTGTGCAGACGGAGCCGACGTCGGAGGAGCAGAATACGAATGTGAATGAACCGGACGAGACGGAAACCACGGAACCTGATACTACGATGGCGGCAGATCCGGCAGCGGATTTTGTGAAGAGCATTGAGTTTGGCTGGAATCTGGGCAATACTTTGGACAGCTATTCCGGTACGGAACTTGGCAAAAATGAGGGATTGTCGTCTGAAACAGCGTGGGGAAACCCACAGGCAACGCAGGAATTGATTGATTTGGTAAGGGACAGCGGCATCAATGCAGTCAGAGTTCCGGTCACCTGGTATAATCATATGGACAGCGACTATGTGATCGATGAGGAATGGATGGATCGCGTGCAGGAAGTGGTGGACTATGTGATTGATAATGATATGTATTGCATTATCAATGTACATCATGACACGGGAGCCAATGGCTGGCTCAGGGCAAGCGATACGAATCTTGAGGAAAACAAAGTCATGTTTGCTGCCATATGGGAACAGATCAGTGCAAGGTTTGCAGACTATGATGATCATCTGCTGTTTGAAGGCTTTAATGAGATTTTGAATGATAACAACGAGTGGGTAAATCCGGACAGCCGGGCAGTTGAGATTGTGAATGAGCTGAATCAGCTTTTTGTGGATACTGTGCGGGCTTCCGGTGGAAACAATGGAGAGAGAGTCCTGATTGTAAATACGTATTGTGCAGGCGGAAACAGTCAGGTAACCAGGGGGTTTGTGCTTCCCACCGATTCTGTAGAAAATAGTTTGGTAGTGGAAGCGCATATTTATCAGCCCTACTATTTTACGGCGGAAGAATTTCCGGAGGTGACTTCTTGGAGTAAAGAAGCGATAGACAGTTACCTCAGCAATATGTATGTCAGCTTTGTGCAGAAAGGAATTCCGGTTATTATCGGGGAGTTTGGATGCGTTGACAAGGGAAATGCGGAAGATAGGCTGTCCTGGGCAAAATATTATATGGAAACCTGCAGGGAATACGGAATCAAATGCTTCTGGTGGGATAACGGAGCAGGATATAAACTATTCAGCCGGAGAAACCTGAACGTATCGGAAATGAACCTTTTGGGAATGCTGATTGCGACTGCAAAGGGAGAGGAATATGTCGCACAGGCGGCAGAGGAGGAAGAACCTACCGACAACATGTGCGCCGATATAGATAAATGGTCATGCTGGGTGAATTTGGATGCGAAAGCCGTCGTAACATACCTTCCGGATGGATTGTCGATAGAAGTGACGGAGTCGGGAGCTGAGGCGTGGTATATTCAGGGAAGTTATGTCGGCCTTGCGCTGGAGCAGGGGGCGTCTTATGAAATTTCCTTTGACTACTCGGCCTCAACAGATATTACCCTGCCCTATCATTTCCAGCAGAACTATGATCCCTATGGCGTATATGCATCGGGCAGTGCAGATTTTAGTCAGGAAACACAGCACTATTCTGATGTGTTCACCATGAAAGAAGAGACAGATCAAAATGTGGCGCTGGTTTTCAACTGCGGAAAGTGCGAAGAAAGCGTGCCTTATACAATGACAGTTACCAATTTGAGAATTGTCAGAACTGATAAAGAAGAGTGAAGACGCAGCGGATACCAGGAGCGACAGGTTTGCAGCAAGGGACGCCCGAACAGCAGTCTGTTCCCAAGAAGCCGCGCTCTCGCTCGAAAAGAAACGTAGCGGACACTAGGCTCGAAAAGACCTCGCCAAGTGCCGACGTTTCTTAACGGGCTTCTTCGGGAACAGTCTGTTGTTCGGGCTGTTACTTGCTGGAAGTGATGGAGAAGCCTGCTGCGAAAGCGGAATGTATAGAAAAACGGCGGGGGTACGGGTGCCGTATGGTTGGCTTTTGCCATTTTCAGCCGGCAGCGGAGTGGTATGTCTGTTCAGACCGTTTAAAAACGCCGGTACTTAGGCGCTGTCCTTTAGCGCCTTACGTACCGCTGCGTTTTTATCCGAGCGGGAGCGTGTCTGAACAGACATACCACTCCGATGTCGGCGTGACTTTCTGCAAAACCCAATATTGCCCCTTGCCAAACCGCTCCCTTTCTGCTATAGTAAACACATCAAAGGCATTCTGCCTTTACAATCCATGGCAGTGGAACATGCGCTCCGCAAATGTCCCGTTGCTGTAAGTGTCGGAGGTTACTCCCGGCATCACGGCGTTTCGCCGGCCTATTTCAAAATAAAAGAAGAAACTGAAAAAAGATTGAAAGATAGCGAAAGAACGTGTATAATGTTCCTGTCAGAAACATATCATGGCTTTCCTGTCGGAAAGGGGTGTGTTTGAAAATTGTTTCACCAAAGAGTGATTTCTGCCTAAAGGAGCTGCTGTCCAACACAGTGGTGTTAAGGCATTTTATCAGCGACGTGCTGGGGATACCGACCGAACAGATAAGGTCGCTGCGCCTTGCCGGCACCTTCCTGTGGAAGCGGTACAAAAACCAGAAGCTTGGCATTCTGGATGTGCTGGCGGAGATGAACGATGACACGAAAATTGACATAGAGCTGCAGGTGAAGATGAGCCGGTTCTGGGACAAAAGGCAGCTTTTCTACCTGTCAAAGATGTACACGTCGGAGCTCCGTTTCGGGGAGGATTACGACAGGCTGAAGCGCTGTGTGTGCATCAGTATCCTTGACTTTCCGCTGACGGACAGTGAGGAGTACCACAGGGTATACCGTCTGCGGGACAGGGGAGGCGGCGAGTTTTCGGACGCCTTTGAGATACATGTGCTGGAGCTGAACAAGGAGTTAAGGGGAAACGGCCCCCTGGAGGAATGGATACGTTTTTTCAATGCGGAGAGCGAGGAGGATTTGGACATGCTGAAGGCCGGGACGAAAAACGCAGGGATACTGGAGGCGGTAAAGGAACTGAAGCTGCTGAATCTGAGGGGGAAGCTGCGTGCGCGCTATGAGATGTACCTGAAGGCGCGGCGGGACAGAAGGGCGCAGGATGCTTATGAGAGGGAAGAGGGTAGAAAGGAAGGATACACAGAGGGGTGTGCAGCGGGACATGCAGAAGGATACACGGAAGGCCGCATGGAGATGCTGGTGGCAATCAGCATGGAAGGGGGGAAGAGCAGGGAAGAGACGGTGGGGAAACTGAAGCAGGTGTTTGCCATTTCCGAGGAGGAGGCGGAGAGGTGCTTTGATAAATATGCTGTGAAATAAAAATTGGGGGAACACAGCCTAAAAGGGTGGATTATTGTACTTTGAATAGCTTATAATAAAAAAGGATTGACAAAACAGAACAAATGTTTTATTCTGATTCTATACAGAACGCTTGTTCATAAATGAGGGTTTGCATAAGAGGAAGAATATAACATAATCTGTAGGGCAACAAATCCGATATCATTGACTTGATGTAAATAGTAAGTGAAATTATTTTTTGTCAGCGCGCTGCCTGACACAAGACAGCCTGTGCATATCTTTTTTGCAGGGTAAATAGGAAGCAGTGCAGAAATGAGGATGAATCAATATGGAAAGAGAAGAGAAGTTAAAAGCATTGGATGCTGCACTTGTGCAGATTGAAAAGCAGTATGGTAAGGGAGCTGTCATGAAGCTGGGCGACCCTGCGGCACAGATGAATGTAGAAACTATCCCCACAGGTTCTCTAAGCCTTGATGTGGCATTGGGACTTGGTGGTATTCCGAAGGGGAGGATTGTAGAGATTTATGGTCCGGAGTCCAGTGGTAAGACGACAGTGACCCTGCACATGATTGCAGAGGTACAAAAGCGCGGCGGTATCGCAGGATTTATCGATGCGGAGCACGCGCTGGATCCTGTCTATGCAAAAAATATAGGCGTAGATATAGACAACCTCTACATATCGCAGCCGGACAGCGGTGAGCAGGCATTGGAGATTACGGAGACGATGGTGCGTTCCGGCGCTATTGATATCGTGGTGGTGGACTCGGTAGCGGCATTAGTGCCCAAGGCGGAAATCGAAGGCGATATGGGAGATTCCCATGTAGGACTGCAGGCAAGGCTTATGTCTCAGGCACTGAGAAAGCTGACTTCGGTTATCAGTAAATCAAACTGTACGGTTGTGTTTATCAATCAGCTCAGGGAAAAGGTTGGTATTATGTTCGGCAATCCCGAGACTACGACCGGCGGCCGTGCACTGAAATTTTATTCCTCTGTGCGTCTGGATGTGCGCCGCATTGAGTCTTTAAAGCAGGGCGGAGAGGTTATCGGCAACAGGACAAGGGTTAAAGTAGTGAAAAATAAAATA
Organism: Lachnospiraceae bacterium; assembly: GCA_029053015.1. Classification (GTDB taxonomy): domain Bacteria; phylum Bacillota; class Clostridia; order Lachnospirales; family Lachnospiraceae; genus Acetatifactor. Next base: position 14,556 of record JAIDHX010000053.1, on the reverse strand, counting down.
GCGCCGCCTTTCAAGGAAGCAGAGTTTGACATCATGTTTGGCGAAGGCATATCGATGGCAGGAGATATACTGGATTTGGCGGCTGAGATTGGCGTTATCAATAAATCCGGCGCATGGTATGCTTATGAGGGCAATAAAATAGGACAGGGCAGGGAAAATGCCAAGTTGTATTTAAAGAGTAATCCCGATGTCTGCGCTGAGGTAGAGGGAAAGGTGCGGGCTCATTACGGACTGAGTGCGGATAAAGTGCCGGCAGAAAAGCCCGAGGAGTTAAAGGGTAATGATACAAAGGCGGCTAAGGAACAAAAAGCTTTAGAAGCAAAGGCTTCCAAAGAGCAGAAGACCTCCAAAGAATAGAGAACTGGAGGCAGAAAGTAAAACGTTTGCCTGTGAAAGCAGTTTAAGAGAGGTTGACAGCCATGATTGTGACGAGGCTTTCGGAGGTGTCGGCTTCCAGAGTAAAAGTATATATTGATGAGCAGTCCGCCTTTGTCCTGTACAAGGGCGAACTGCGAAAGTATGGTTTGCGGGAAGGCGAGCCCATCGAGGAAAAGATATATGAGGAGCTGGTCTGCGAGGTACTTCCCAAGCGGGCAAAGCTGCGCTGCATGAATTTGATAAAATCGCGGGATTATACCCGTGAACAGCTTAAGCTCAAGTTAAAGCAGGGCGGATATCCGGAGCAGGTGATAGAGGAAGCGCTTGATTATGCCGCTTCCGAGCGCTATATTGACGATTTGCGTTATGCGGAGAGTTTCATTGTATGCAGCCATGAGCGCAAGAGCAGGCGGCGGATAGAGAACGATTTGCTGCAAAAAGGGATTTCCGCAGAGACGATTGCAAGTGCGTGGATGCAATGGGAGAGCGAGGGCAACGTACAGGACGAAGAGGAGCAGATAAAGGCGCTGCTTGTCAAAAAGCATTTTGATGTGGAAACAGCGGACAGGAAAGAATTGCAGAAAATGTATGTTTTTTTAGCGCGAAAGGGCTTTGACGGGGACAAAATACGAAGGATGCTGTTAAAATAAACTAAGTTTTGTGTAAAGTTCAGGGTAAAGATATCACTTACGCTTGACATGAGCACCATTTTAATTTAAAATTTAAGTGTTGTAAAATTGCATTTAGAATGTGCGTCGTGTTTTTCTTTGCAAAAAAACGGCATATACATACATTCTATAATAGATTTGGCATGACGTTTCGGCGTTATGTTTTGGTCCAAGGACCATGCACGAAAACTTAATAAGGAGGTGCTCCTGTACATGTGGTATGTATTGTGTGCTTTGGGAGCAATAGTGGTTACGCTTGTCATCTCGATTCCGGTGACTGCAAAGATTGCAACTGAGCGGCGTAAAAAATACGTGGAAGCGAAGTTGGGCGATGCAGAAGTCAAAGCGAGAGAGATTATCGATGAAGCTTTAAAGACCGCAGAAGCCAAGAAACGCGAGTCGCTGCTTGAAATCAAGGAAGAGTCCATTAAGACCAAGAATGAACTCGACAAAGAAATCAAGGAGCGCAGGGCGGAAGCGCAGCGTTATGAGCGAAGGGTTCAGCAGAAGGAAGAGAACATCGATAAAAAAGCGGATGCTATTGAACGCAAAGAAGCAAGTCTGGCACAGCGCGAAGAGTCTTTAAACAAGATGAAGGCAGAAGTGTCAAAGCTGAACGAACAGCGCGTACAGGAACTGGAGAGAATTTCCGGATTAACCTCTGAACAGGCAAAAGAGTATTTGTTGAAAATTGTTGAAGATGAAGTGAAACATGAAACGGCCGTGATGATTAAAGAAATGGAAAGTCGGGCCAAAGAAGAAGCAGACAAAAAGGCGAAGGAGTATGTAGTAAATGCAATTCAGAGATGCGCAGCAGATCATGTCTCTGAGACTACCATCTCCGTCGTACAGCTTCCGAGCGATGAGATGAAGGGTCGTATTATCGGCAGGGAAGGACGCAATATCCGTACATTGGAGACGATGACGGGTGTTGATTTAATTATCGATGATACACCGGAGGCAGTTATTCTGTCAGGATTTGATCCCATCCGCCGCGAGGTTGCAAGAATTGCCCTTGAAAAGCTGATTGTAGATGGACGTATCCATCCTGCCAGAATTGAAGAAATGGTAGAAAAGGCGCAGAGGGAAGTAGAGGTAATGATTAAAGAGGAAGGTGAAGCTGCTACCCTTGAGGTTGGCGTACATGGTATTCACCCTGAACTCGTAAAATTACTTGGTAAGATGAAATTCAGAACCAGTTATGGGCAGAATGCATTAAAACATTCGATAGAAGTTGCTCAGTTGTCAGGGCTTTTGGCGGCAGAGATGGGATTGGATGTTCGTCTTGCAAAACGTGCGGGTCTTTTGCACGATATCGGCAAAGCGGTTGACCATGAAATGGAAGGTTCCCATATTCAGTTAGGTTCCGAGCTTTGCAGAAAGTATAAGGAGAATGCAACCGTAATCAATGCGGTTGAATCCCACCACGGCGACGTGGAAGCTACATCCCTGATTGCATGTATTGTACAAGCTGCTGATACAATATCCGCTGCAAGACCGGGCGCTAGAAGGGAAACACTGGAAACCTACACTAGCAGATTAAGACAATTAGAAGAAATCACAAACAATTTCAAAGGTGTTGACAAATCTTTTGCTATTCAGGCAGGTCGGGAAATTCGCGTAATGGTAGTTCCTGAGCAGATTACGGATGCTGACATGGTAGTATTGGCGAGAGATATTTCCAAGCAGATTGAAGCTGAACTGGAATATCCCGGACAAATCAAAGTCAATGTTATCCGTGAAAGCCGCGTAATTGATTATGCTAAGTAATGTAAATTGAATATCGAATAGGAAGCAAAAGCGTAGACGGTATCCGCCTACGCTTTTTTCGCGTAAATATTTCATTATTTTTTGTTTTCGTTTAAATAATGGTCTAAATAATCAATCCACTCCGGAACATTTTCTTCTTCAAAAAAATGATAGAGAAAGTCGATCATGATATGATGTCTTTCTATTGCTTCTTTTTTCCCGGAATCGGTCAGCATCAAATCCTTTAGTTTTAGTAATTTTTCAAACATATGAGTAACAACAGTTCCTGCTTTTTTCGCCATATAATCCGCCGCAGACATATTTAATGCAGGGTATATATTTTTATCAAAAAATACATTGCCATGGGCTAAATTATATTGATAACTGCGAAGTATCCCTGTAGCGCCAATACTGTCACACATATCCGCATCTGATACTATCATGCCCTCAAGTGTGATTGGACGAATGCCTTTTAATCTTTTGCTGTAACCAATCGTTTTAATAGCATCTAAAACTTGTTCTTTCATAGTGTCTGTTATAGAACATTGTTCTAAAATATTTTTGGCATTTGTTAAATTATCAGCGCTTTCCGTTCCAAATAGTTTATAATCATCAACATCATGCAATAATGCGATGAAAGCAACTGCATTTTTATCTGCATTTTCTCTTTCGGCAAACTTCAAAGATAAACGCAATACTCTATCAACATGTTCCATTCCATGACCGGAATTATCCTTGTCTAATAATTTACATACTTGTTTTCTTACTTCTTCTATCATTGCAGACGGCCTCCGTTTCTGTTTTACTATATGCTAATCATGATTATAGCTTATAAAGTAGTAAAGCGGTAGTAAATTAAATCTAAAATCCTGCATGTATTCCTGAAAATAAAAGTATGGAAAGAATAATCTAAGTTTTTATAATAAAAAATAAAACTTTTGCTTGTGTTCGCTTTTGCAATATAGTAGAATATACAAGGCGTGTATGATTGTATACGATTATCCAATCGGATAAAGAGAAAGAGCACGGCGGCGGGGATGGTTCCCTGTGCGCCAAAGTGGAAAGGAAAAGAATAAGATGAAAGCATATCAGGAAATGGACAGGACTGAACTGGAAGCGCTTAGAGAGGAACTGAATCAGGCATATGAAGAGGCAAAGGGCATGGGGCTGAAGCTGGATATGTCCAGAGGGAAGCCTTCGGAAACACAGCTTAACATGACCATGCCGATTATGGACGTGCTGGGTGCGGACAGTGATTTGCGGACGGAGGGCGGTGTGGACTGCCGTAATTACGGTCTTATGGATGGTATTCCGGAGGCAAAGGCGCTTATGGGTGCCATGATAGGCGTTCCTGCCGAAAATGTAATTGTCTGTGGCAATGCGAGTTTGTCCCTTATGTATGATGCGGTATCCCGTTCCATGACGCATGGTGTCTGCGGAAGTACCCCGTGGTGCAAACTGGACAAGGTGAAGTTTTTGTGTCCGGTGCCGGGATATGACAGACATTTTGCGATTACGGAGCATTTTGGAATTGAGATGGTTCCCATTCCCATGACCGCAGACGGACCTGATATGTATTTGGTAGAGCAGTATGTGAATCATGATGAAACCGTGAAGGGAATTTGGTGTGTGCCGAAGTATTCCAATCCGCAGGGCATCACTTACTCCGATGAGACCGTGAGACGTCTGGCAGCGCTTGCACCGGCTGCGGAGGATTTTAGAATTTACTGGGATAATGCCTACGCCATTCACCATCTCTACGAGGATTCCCAGGATGAACTTTTGGAAATTTTCGGTGAGTGTGAAAAAGCAGGCAATCCGGATATGGTTTATGAATTTGTTTCAACTTCTAAAGTGACTTTCTCAGGCGCGGGCATTGCGGCTGTGGCGTCTTCTCCTAAAAATTTGGAGTTTATCAAAAAGTCCATGACAATTCAGACCATTGGATACGACAAGATTAATCAGCTTCGTCATGTAAGGTATTTTAAGGATATCAACGGTTTAAAGGCACAGATGAAAAAGCAGGCGGACATTATCCGTCCCAAATTTGAAGCAGTACTCAGTATCCTGGAGAGAGAGCTTGGCGGGCTGGGCATTGCTACATGGATACCGCCCAAGGGAGGCTATTTCATTTCATTTGACGCTATGGAAGGCTGCGCAAAACAAATTGTGGCGAAATGTAAGGAAGCGGGCGTTGTCATGACCGGAGCGGGTGCAACCTATCCCTATGGCAAGGACCCTAAGGACAGCAACATCCGCATTGCACCGTCTTTCCCGACGCCGGGTGAAATGGCGCAGGCGGCAGAGTTGTTTACACTCTGCGTCAAACTGGTAAGCGTGGAAAAACTTTTGGAGAGCAAATAGTCTGGGCGCGTGAAAACGGCAGAAAGATGGGAAAGGCAGGGTTCTTATGGCAGAGGAATTTAAGAGACTGAGCAGGGATTTGGTACAGAAGGGCGCTATCATCGATTATTATCAGGATACGGTTCAGGTGCCGAACGGCAATATTGTAAAGTGGGATTTTATCGGGCATAAGGGTGCGGCGGCAGTGGTTCCGGTCAGGGAAGACGGAAAAATACTGATGGTCCGCCAGTATAGAAATGCGCTGGACAGATATACGCTGGAGGTTCCGGCGGGAGGCCTGAACGGCGTGGATGAGCCCACGCGGACAGCAGCGGCACGAGAGCTGGAGGAAGAAACCGGATACCGTACCGATGAACTGGATTTTCTGATTACCATCCGTACAACGGTTGCTTTCTGCAATGAGAAGATTGATATCTATGTGGCAAAAAAATTGATACCGAGCCACCAGCACTTAGATGAGGACGAATTTATCAATGTGGAAGCACATACCGTGGAGGAACTGATGGATATGATATACAACTGTACCATTCAGGACTCCAAAACAATCTGCGCAATCATGACTTATGCGCATAAGTATTTGTAGTACCGGCATAATCATTTTTCTCCCATCATAAAATAGAGCGTAACGGACAATCTGGCGAATGTCGGTGAAAGAGCGCGTGCGCTGAGCACGCAGATGGGAGCAAAAATGCGTTGGTTCAGACAGGCAGAATTAAAGCAGGGCAAAGTGCTTGCAGTCATTGCCGCAGTGGGCTTTGTAGCAGGACTTGTGCTTATGAATATGGGAAAAAAGGCATTGCTGTACAATACCGGTCTTTTGAGTGAGTATACTTTGTACGATATGAAATACTCCGGTGTTGACAAACATGCCTTTTTTCTGTATCTTTTGCAAAAACGGGTGGGAACAGCGCTGATACTTGCGGTGCTTTCTACGACATGGCTTGGTCTGGCGGCAGCGTGGACGGGAACCGCATGGCTTGGCGTGTCCTTTGGCATGCTGGTGATGGCGTCCATGCTGCGCTATGGATTGAAAGGGATACTGCTGATACTTGCCGGCGTGTTTCCGCAGATTCTGGTATATTTTCCGGCGGCGCTGCTCTTGCTGCAGTGGAGCTGTGAATTTTGTACAGCTATTTATTATCCGGAGAGGCTGCAAGAGTTTCATGAGATGAAAGACAAGAGCCTGCTTCTGCGCAAAAAGGCGCTGCGTTTTCCAATCCTGATAGGTGCACTGGTATTCGGCTGCCTGCTGGAGGGCTATATAAATCCGGGGATTATGACCGGCCTGTTAAAATTTTTTTAAATTTCTCTATTCGTAGTCTGCAATATCGTAAATCAATCGTTCTGTGTCTGCCCAGCCAAGGCACGGGTCGGTGATGGATTTGCCGTAGATACCGCCGCCTACTTTTTGACAGCCTTCCTCGATATAGCTTTCCACCATAACGCCCTTGACCAGTTTGTGAATGTCCGGACTCAGCTTGCGGCTGTGCATAACCTCCTTGACAATGCGAATCTGCTGCTCAAACTGTTTGTTAGAGTTGCTGTGGTTGGAGTCGATGATGCATGCCGGATTCTTTAACTCTCGTTCGTTGTAGAGCGTTAAAAGGGTATTTAAATCTTCATAGTGATAGTTGGGAAGATTACGTCCATGCTTGTTAGTGGCACCGCGAAGCACTGTGTGCGCCAGTTCATTTCCGGTAGTCTTAACCTCCCAGCCCCTGTAGATGAAAGAATGGGGGTGCTGTGCCGCGTGCACGGAATTGAGCATGACGGAAAAATCGCCGCTGGTAGGGTTTTTCATGCCGGCAGGCACATCAAAGCCGCTGCAGGCAAGCCGGTGCTGTTGATCCTCCACAGAGCGCGCGCCGATAGCCACATAGGACAGGATATCGGAAACGTAACGCCAGTTTTCGGGATAGAGCATTTCATCCGCAGCGGTCAGGCCGCTTTCTTCAATGGCGCGAATCTGCATTTTCCTCATGGCAATAAGTCCGGCGAGAAAGTCGGGCTTTTTTTCGGGGTCGGGCTGCGAAACAATGCCTTTATAGCCTTCACCGGTGGTTCTAGGTTTGTTGGTATAAATGCGGGGAATGATAAGCAGCTTGTCCTTCACCTTTTCGTTGACTTTAGCCAGTCTGTTTACATAGTCGCAGACGGAGTCCTCGTTGTCGGCGGAGCAGGGACCGATGATAACCAGAAATTTATTACTTTTTCCGGTGAAAACGTCCTTGATTTCTGCATCCCGTTGTTCTTTAATCTTTGCCAGCTCATCCGGCAGGGGGAACTGTTCCCTGATTTCTGCCGGAGTGGGCAGTTTCTTTATAAATTCAAAGCTCATGTCAATACCGTACCTTTCCTTAAAATACGATAGACATTATATAATAAATCAGAAACGGGTGCAAGACTTTTCATTTTTCCCTATGATTCTTTTCAGGAAAAGCAAAAGGAGGCCGGCGGAATAAATCTGGGAAAGCAGCATGCCGGCTATGTAACTGTCGATGCCGAAGCGGGGCAGCAGCCAAAAGACAAAAGCAAGCCGTATCAAAAGGGAGCTTACATTGACAAAAAAGACACTGCCGGCTTTGCCGAGGCCGTGCAGAATACTGGTGAGGGTGGCGCACAGGTATAAAAAGGGACAGATGAAGCTCAGGGAACAGATAAAAATGCCGGCAAGCTCGCTGTGGAACAGAAGAAGTCCGACGGGACGGCCCAGAATCAGGAAGCCCAGCGTGCAGATACCGCCCAAAAACAGGCAGGAATATATGGTTTTGCCGGCGGCACGTTTTACCGCAGACCGGTTACCGGCGGCATCGGCTTCTGAGACAACAGGCAGGAGCATAAGGGAAATAGAGCCGGTGAGCGCGTTTGGGAAAAAAATAAGAGGGAGCGCCATTCCGGTCAGTACACCGTATACACTGAGCGCTGTTGCGGAATCGTAGCCATAGGTCTGCAGCATGCTGGGAATATAGACCGCCTCGATGCTCTGCAGCAAATTGATGACAATGCGGTTGAGGGAGAGCGGAATAGAAAGCGCAAGCAGTTTTGCGGCAGCGGAAAAGTAGGCGGATACGGGATGCAGCACCTTTACCGCGTTTTCACGCAGGCCTTTTGTGGAGGAAAGCCGGCAGAAACGCAGGTAAACGGCAAGGATGGAGACTATCATCGCACCGAACTCTCCGACTACCAGACCGACAACCGCCACATTGATTGTCGGAGCAGTTCCCCGTCCGTCTGCCAGAAAGCTTGCAAGAAAGACGCATGCCACCCTGAAAAACTGCTCGATAAGCTGCGTAGCCGCGGGAAGACCTGCTTTTTTGACACCATAAAAATAGCCGTTGATGCAGGAATGGACAGCGCCGAGCGGAACGGAAAGGGCAATGATGCGCAGCATGGAGGCGGTGCGCGGCTCTAACAGAAACTTTGCTGCGATAAATTCTGAAAAATGCAGCATAACGCCCATGCAGGGAAGGGAAAGCAGCAGAGAGAGCGCAAGTCCCGTCATCAGGAAGCGGAAGGAGGATTTATAGCTTTTGGAAGAAGCTTCCCCTGCCACATATTTAGAAATGGCGGTCTGAAGACCGGCGGCTGTGATGGAAAAAGTGAGAGCCAGGACGGGACTTAAAAGCTGGTAGACGCCCATCCCCTCTTCACCGAAGAGACGGGATAGATAAATCCGGTAAAAAAAGCCGATAAGGCGGCTTAAAAGACCTGTCAGAGTGAGGATAATAGTGCCTGTGATAAAAGGATTGCTTCGCTTCATGAAAAACGCTCCATGCGGCAGTGTTCTTGATAAATATATTCGAAGAAAAGGCTTGACAGAACGGGTTTTAGAGTAGGCACCAGCGAAATTCTCTTTGCGAGTGACGGAAATAGTCAAGATAGACAAAACGCCTCCGAAGCATGGCAAGTCGCCCTTATTTTGTCTATCTTGACTATTTCCTGTGTACTGAGTGGAAGTTCCGCAGCTTCCTAATATTTTTTTAATTAGGCATTGCGAAACTCCCGTTTGCCGGTTTCGAATTGTGTACATTGGATATTCCATAAGCAGACCCTTGCCAGCCGTCGGTACTTAGCTGCCGTATTTTGGCAGCTTACGTACCGCTACGGCTGGCTCGGAGCGAAAGCGAGTCTGCGTTGGAATATCCAATGTACACAATGACAACGGCATAATCTCTGCGTTTTGCAATGCTCTCCCCATTTTTTTTGATGGACGAAAAGCGAAAACCATGCTAGAGTAAAGAAAACAGGAAACGGAAAGAGGAAACCCATGAAGGAAAAGGTTGTAGTGGGTATGTCGGGCGGCGTGGATTCGTCGGTTGCGGCGTATCTTTTAAAGGAAGCGGGCTATGAGGTCATCGGCGTTACCATGCAGATGTGGCAGGAAGGTAATGGCAGTGCACCGGCAGAAAAATGCGTTGTGTCAGCGGAAGATGGGAATGTGCTGACGGAAGGCAGCAGTGCACCGACGGAAGATGGCAGTGCGGCACAGGACGCGAAAAAAGTTGCAGATTTGCTGGAAATTCCGCATTATGTGATAGATTTTACGAAGGAATTTAAGCGCTGTGTCGTGGATTATTTTGTGGAGGAGTACCTGCACGGCAGAACACCCAATCCCTGCAATGTCTGCAACCGCTATATAAAATGGGAGGCGCTTTTGGGCAGAGGCAGGGAAATGGGCGCTGACTATGTTGCCACGGGGCATTACGCAAGGATTGAAAGGCTGCAAAACGGCAGATATACGGTTAAAAATGCTGCTGCGGCAAAAAAGGATCAGACCTATGCGCTGTACAATCTGACGCAGGAGCAGCTTGCGCACACGCTGATGCCGGCAGGCGACTATACAAAGGAAGAAATTCGTGCCATAGCAGAGCGGCTTGCCCTGCCGGTTGCGGCAAAGCCGGACAGTCAGGATATCTGTTTTATACCGGACAGGGATTATGGCGCTTTCCTTGCAAGAGAAGCGGGGGAAAGACTGCCCGGCAGCGGCAGTTTTGTGAGAGCGGATGGCACCGTTTTAGGAGAGCATAAAGGGATTGTCCATTATACCATCGGACAGCGGAAGGGGCTGAATCTGGCGATGGGAAGTCCTGTGTTTGTGACAAAAATCAGACCGGATACAAACGAGGTGGTAATTGGGGAAAGTGAAGATTTATATACCAATGTGCTCTTCTGCCACAAGGTAAACTATATGGCAGTCGAAGATATGACAGAGCCGGTGCGCGCCAAGGTCAAAATACGGTATGCTCACGCGGGCGCGCCCTGTCTGTTGGAAAAACAGAAGGATGGCAGGATAAAATGCACCTTTGACGAACCGGTGCGGGCGGTCACGCCGGGTCAGGCGGTCGTATTCTATCAGGACGATTATGTGCTGGGAGGCGGCACGATACTGTAAACAGTGCATAAAATAAGAAAAAAGAAAGCAGGTTGAATCGTATGGATTATATGGAACCATGGAAATTACAGGAAAGAACTACCTACAAGGTAGTTACGGGAAGGATTGTGAGGATAAATCCCCTGCAGAGAAGCGGCGGCAGTGATTGCAGCCGGTTTGTGTCAGTGGAAACCAGAGAGAGCGGTACGATCAATTTTGTTGTGACGCCGGAAACTTATATTGCAGACTTTGTGTCCCTTTCTCAGGGAATGGAAGCGCATTTTATATATAATGCCGATTTGCCGGCAATCCTTATCTATCCGCCGCAGTTCGGCGCGGTGGCAGTGGTGTCAGTGGAAACTGCGGTAAATGTGGCGGCAGGGTATTTTGATAAGCGCCTCGTAAACACCGACAATACCCTGAAACTGAACGTGACGAGAAATGTACCGGTGGTTACGTCCAACAATCAGACGTTTTACGGCTCTCCGGCAGGGCATTATCTCCTTGTTATGTACAATATGAGCACAAGAAGCATACCGGCGCAGACCACGCCGGAGAAGATTGTAGTCATGTGCCAATGGAATGAAGATAATCTAAGGCGCTAAAAAACAGCGCCTAAGATTATCTAATCATTCCACGAAGAATGACCGGAGGTCATTCTTCCGGTTTTGCGGAGAATTATAGTTTTTTGTATTCAGGAAGTCGTTTTTCGAAGATACAGTAGTAGCGGAAGCCGCAGTCTTTGAGAATTTCGGTGGCGAGGTGGAAATCGGCGGCGATATCTTTTGCGCAGTGGGCATCAGAGCCGACGGTAATCACCTCGCCGCCCAGTTCACGGTATCTTTTCAGCACTTCTCTGCAGGGGCTCACGTCTTTTGTGCCGCGCCGCAGGCTTCCCGTATTCAGTTCAATCCCTTTTTCATGCTCTAAAAGGAGCGTCAGCATAGTATCAAATAAGTCTTTATATTTGGCGTAAGAATAGTTTTTGTCCTTGTCAGGGCCGTAGCGCACTACATAGTCCAGATGACCAAACACGTCAAAATGGCGGACTTTTCTGATGTTTTCGATAATGCCTTCAAAATATTCGCGGTAGGCTTCTTCCTCGCTGCGGTTTTCGTAAAATTCGGGGCAGTAAGGGTCTTTTCCATTTACAATATGCGTGGAGCCGATGATAAAATCAAATTCATGCAGATGGGTGTAAAGGGCAAGTTCCTTTGCAAGGTGGGGCTGTAAGCCAAGCTCTATGCCGAAAAGAATCTGAATCCTTTCGCTGTACTTATTCTTGAAGCGTGCCAAATCATAAAGGTAGGAGTCGGTGTTGACAAGGAAGGTGCCCTCGGGGGTGCCTTCGGAAACCGGATAATCCATATCCATATGCTCAGTAAAACAGATATGAGTCAGTCCCTTTTCGATAGCGCTCAGAATCATGTTTTCCATAGGTTCCGTGCTGTCGCCGGAAAAAGAGGAGTGAAGGTGAAAATCTGCTGTAATTGCCATAATTGTCCTTTCTGCGGCGATACAAAAAAGCCGCGGTTCTACTTATAATAATATAGGAAACGTTTGCGAAACTCTCCTTTGCAGCCGCCTTTTATTATAACAGAAAACAGACTTAGGGAGTAAAGAATTTGAAAAATATATAAAATTTACCTGAAATGGGAAATATTTTCGATTTACATCTTGAATTATCAATGGGAATTAGGTAAAATGGATATGCTGATAAAAATTTGACAATCATAAGATTGGATCAAACAAATATAAAATTTTAGGAGGAAACTAAAATGGCAGTAAGAGTAGCAATCAATGGTTTCGGCCGTATCGGTCGTCTTGCATTCAGACAGATGTTTGAGGCAGAAGGATATGATGTTGTGGCAATCAACGATTTGACAAGCCCTAAGATGTTAGCACATCTTTTGAAGTATGATTCTTCACAGGGCAAGTACAAATATGCTGATTCCGTAGAAGCAGGCGAAGACAGCATCACCGTAAACGGCAAGACCATCACCATCTACAAAGAAGCAGACGCTTCCAAGCTTCCCTGGGGTGAGTTGAAGGTTGACGTAGTTTTAGAGTGTACAGGCTTCTATACCTCAAAGGATAAGGCATCTGCTCATATCACAGCAGGCGCGCGCAAGGTTGTTATTTCTGCTCCTGCAGGCAATGACCTTCCTACCATCGTATACAATGTAAACCATGACACCTTGAAGCCGGATGATACTGTTATCTCCGCTGCTTCCTGTACAACCAACTGCCTTGCTCCCATGGCTAAGGCTCTCAATGATTTCGCAGAAATCCAGAGCGGTATCATGACCACTGTACATGCTTACACCGGCGATCAGATGATTCTTGACGGACCTCAGAGAAAGGGCGATTTGAGAAGAAGCCGTGCAGGCGCATGCAACATCGTTCCTAACTCCACCGGCGCTGCAAAGGCAATCGGTCTTGTTATTCCTGAACTGAACGGCAAGCTTATCGGCTCCGCACAGCGTGTTCCGACCCCTACCGGTTCAACCACTATCTTAGTAGCAGTTGTAAAGGGTGAGGTTACCAAGGAAGGTATCAACGAAGCAATGAAGGCTGCAGCAACTGAGTCCTTCGGTTACAACGAGGATGAAATCGTATCCTCCGACGTTATCGGCAGCACCTACGGCTCCATCTTTGATGCAACCCAGACCATGGTTTCCAAGATGGAAGACGGCAACAGCTTAGTTCAGGTTGTTTCATGGTATGACAATGAGAACAGCTACACCAGCCAGATGGTTCGTACCATCAAGTATTTCAGCGAGCTGGCATAAGCGAAAGCACTTTAGACCTATCAGGGTCCGGTCTTATGGACCGGACCCTTTTTATTCACAATGAAACGGAGGTATTGAAACAATGGGTTTAAACAAAAAATCAGTAGACGACATTAACGTAAAGGGAAAAAGAGTTCTGGTGCGTTGTGACTTCAACGTACCTTTAAAGAACGGCGAGATTACCGACGAGACACGTATTACAGCAGCGCTTCCCACGATTCAGAAGCTGCTTAACGATGGCGGCAAAGTGATTCTCTGCTCCCATTTGGGCAAGGTAAAGAACGGCCCCAACGAAGGCGAGTCCTTGGCACCGGTTGCAAAGAGGCTTTCCGAAAAGCTGGGCAAGGAAGTAAACTTCGTTGCAGATTACAATGTAACAGGCGAGGCTGCGACAAAAGCAGTTGAGGCTATGAATGAAGGCGACGTGGTACTGCTGCAGAACACCCGCTTCCGCGGTGCAGAGGAGACCAAGAACGGCGAAGCTTTCAGCAAAGAACTGGCAGATTTGGCAGACGATTATGTATGTGATGCTTTCGGTTCTTCCCACAGGGCACATGCGTCTGTGGAAGGCGTTACCAAATTTATCTCTGAGAAGGGCGGCTCCAATGTGGTAGGCTACCTGATGCAGAAGGAAATCAACTTCCTCGGCAACGCTGTGGAAAATCCGGTAAGACCTTTCGTGGCTATTCTGGGCGGCGCAAAGGTTGCGGACAAATTAAATGTAATCTCCAACCTGCTGGAGAAGTGCGATACTTTGATTATCGGCGGCGGCATGGCTTATACCTTCTTAAAGGCACAGGGCTATGAAATCGGCAAGTCTCTGGTAGATGACAGCAAGATTGACTACTGCAAGGAAATGATGGAAAAGGCAGAGAAGCTTGGCAAGAAGCTGCTGCTTCCGGTAGATTCCGTTACGATTACGGAGTTCCCGAATCCCATCGACGCTCCTGTTGAGGTAGAGGTATATGATGTGACCAATATGCCTGCTGACAGAGAGGGCTGCGATATCGGACCCAAGACGGCTGAAATGTTTGCAGATGCTGTGAAGTCTGCCAAGACCGTAGTTTGGAACGGACCTATGGGCGTGTTTGAGAATCCTACTTTGGCAGAGGGTACCATTGCGGTTGCAAAGGCACTGGCTGAGACAGAAGCTACCACGATTATCGGCGGCGGCGATTCTGCAGCAGCAGTCAACCAGTTAGGCTTCGGCGACAAGATGTCCCATATTTCCACA
>JAIDHX010000052.1 GCA_029053015.1 Lachnospiraceae bacterium | reverse complement strand
CTGTTCCATGCCCTTTTTCTGAAAGGAGAATGATTATGGATATGTACACGGATAATAACGGAGGATTCCAGGTTTTGGAGGAAACGGAGGATGCTTCAGAGCAGGAAGAAACTTTGGAGACGGAAGAAACCGGGCAGGCAGCAGAGCTGGAAACAGCAGAGGCAGAGACAGCACCGGATGCGGACGAAGAAGAGGATGAGGAAACCAAGCGCGCCAAGCATGAAGCAGCTGAGGCAGAGCGGAAAGCGGAATGGGAGGCAAGGCAGCAGGCGAAAAAGGATGCTTTGCGGAAACAGCAGGAAGAGCTTGCCTGTATGAGTGAGGAGGAAATCGTGCGGAAATCCATGCAGCGCATAAGCACTGATACGGAAAAACTCACACGGCGCAACATGAAAGACTGTGTGGCGGAGTACATCCAGACTCTGTGCTTGGAGGATGTAGAATTTGCCAGAATGACCATGGATCCCCGCAAGAGCATGATCCACTGTTTCCAGTATATCAACCGCAAGGCCTGGGATTATGTCCAGGACGAGATGAAAGCCGAAGGCATCAATCCGGGAACAGGGCAGCAGGGTTATGGGTGTGACATCCCCGATGACCTGTGCTACCAGTGGGCAGAAGATTATTTCCGTGATCCTTCCGCGAAAGAGGATGAGGAGCAGGAAGAAAAATTTGTCCCCAAGCCTTATGTGGGAAAAACAGGCCATAAGCCCGCCGCCAAAAAGAAACCGGAGAAAAAGGAAAAGAAATCAAAAGCCCCTGAAAAGAAACCGGAGCAGGAGAAAGAAGAGG
Organism: Lachnospiraceae bacterium; assembly: GCA_029053015.1. Classification (GTDB taxonomy): domain Bacteria; phylum Bacillota; class Clostridia; order Lachnospirales; family Lachnospiraceae; genus Acetatifactor. Next base: position 120,644 of record JAIDHX010000052.1, on the reverse strand, counting down.
AGGCACAGGTGACAGGGCAATTATCCCTGTTGGATATGATGTCGCAAGGAAATAAGGCGAGTTAGGAGGAGAAGATGATTGCTTATAAAGCGTTTCAGCAGGGGCTTATCTGCCGGGGGTATAAGTTCAAAAGAGGCTTAAACCGCACGGATAAAGCAAACTGCAGAGAGAATGGATTCCATTGTGCTGAGAATCCATTGGACTGCCTTACCTATTATTCGGATATGGAGAGTTCAGAGTATTACATTGTCAATGCTGGAGGGGATATTGACGAGGATGATAATGACTCGAAAATCTCCTGCACAGAGCTAACAGTCTTAAAAAAATTACCCCGCAATGAGTTTTTCCTGCATGGTCTGGCCTTTATGGCAGACCATCCTCTGCGGGAATGGAGCTGTCATGTAAATAAAGACAGGGCAGAGGCGCGATGCGGATATGCAGTTGTGAGAGGTACAGACCCCGTAGCGAAAGGAAAAGTTGGAGATATTCTGGCATTAGCCAGGGAAGATGCGGAAACGGGAGAAGTAAGGCAGGTTGCGCTTACTTCTGTGGATGGAGTAAATATCATGCCGGATATATGGTATGACGTAGACTTAAAGGAAAGGCAGGTTGTATTTTTATGAAAAAAGATGCATTGAGTAAATTACGGACGTTAAAAGCAACGAAGAAGATGATGAAGATAGCAGCAGCTGATACCATAAGCAGGGAAAGGGTGGGAACATCCTTATATTCCTACTGGGTAGAAAGCTATGGGTATGGGCTTTATATGCGCTGTCAAGTATTAAATGGGATTTTGAAGGTAGCTTTTTTCCTGCCGGAATATATGCGGATGGAATCGGTTATGCCCGCCTATGAACTGTTTATCAACAAGGAGACAGGCGAATTCCTGACTTATGACAGGAGGCTGGACCGGTGGCTGACGGCAAAGCTGGATATGCTTCCGTGGCCGAGATATCTCATTTATTCCAAAAAGAAGTGGATCAATCCGGAAGGTGCCCGGACCATTAAGAGATACCTTGGCGTATCCAATGGGGGATATAAGGGGATTTTGGATTATCAGCTCAGGGTCAGGAGGGATAAATTGAAACAGCGACATAAACGGGAGACAGATCCATGGGATTTGGATATGGAGCAGACGCCGGAACTTCCCAAAGACTGGAAGAAGTGGGTGTCAAAGGTCGGGATTCCGGAGAATTATATCTTTTATCATTATGACCGTAAAGGGGTCACAGAGGGATATTGCACTTATTGTGAAAAGGAAGTTCCAATCAGGCACCCGAAACACAATCGGCAGGGAACCTGTCCTTGTTGCCGCCATAAAATTACTTTTAAGTCTGAGGGGAAGGCTGCTGGTGCTGTAAGAACGGATACGGCATGTATGTATCTGGTACAGCGTTGTGAAGACGGTGTGATGATCCGTGAATTTACAGGCGAAAGAGTTTATCGGAAAGAGGATTATCGTAATACAGAATGCTATTTCACAGAAGTCAGACGCGCTATTTTTGATAAGAATGGATATGCACTGAGAGCTTATTACTGGGGCGATTATAAACATGAAAGGATGCGATGGATTAAGACAGAACTTTGCAACTCATATACGCAGTCGTATTATTACTATTATCGTACCTATGAAGGGCGTGTATATGGGCGGACCCTGCCAGATCTGGCAAAACGGGAATTGCGCAAAACCGGACTGGTGGAAGCGATTGCCGCGGCAAAGGAAATTGACCCGGAAAAATATCTGGTAGTATGGAAAAGCATTCCGGAGTTGGAACGTCTGGCAAAGGCAGGACTCGGCACTATGGTAAGGGAATTTATGTATGGGAAATGTACCATTGAAGGGTGCTTTAAGAACCGTCTGTCTGGCGACCTGAAGAAACTGCTTGGCATAGATTCCCAGGAACTTGCAAGGCTGCGCAGATGTAATGGCGGCGGCAGGTTTCTAAAATGGCTGCAATATGAAAAAATGACGGGAAAGCCATTGCCCGATCATGTGATCAGCTGGTTTTGTCAGGAGGGTATCACTACAGATGACTTGAAATTCATCAGCAGCCGCATGAGTATGGTGCAGATTTATAACTATGTAAGACGGCAGATGAAAGAGAATGGCATGAAAAGCGGAGAAGTCCTGACAACCTGGAGCGATTATCTGGCGATGGCGGAGCGCTTTCACATGGATACACAGGATGCCATTATCTACCGGGTTCGGAAACTGCGCAAGCGGCATGATGAGTTGGTAGAGAGGTGTCACAGCAAATCGCTGGCGATAAAGGCAGGTGAGATCCTGAAAAATTATCCGCATGTGGAGCAGATATATGAATCGATTAGGGATATTTATGAATACAGCGATAAGGTTTATTCAGTGGTAAGCCCGCATTGTATTGAGGATGTGCTGCGGGAAGGTGAGAACCTCCATCATTGCGTGGGGAGCAGTGACCGTTACTGGGAGAGAATTGAGCGCAAAGAAAGCTATATCCTGTTCCTTCGCCGTAACGATAATCCGGAAAAAGCCTATTATACTCTCGAGATTGAGCCTGACGGTACGGTACGCCAAAAGCGTACCATGTACGACAGACAGGAGGCAGACATTGAAGATGCAAAGAAATTCCTGAAAAAATGGCAGAAGGAAGTGTCAAAACGGATCAGCAGTGAGGAAAAGGAGCTTGCAGAAATCAGTCACAGCCTGCGTGAGCAGGAATTTGCGGAAATGCGGGAACAGCAGCTTATCATCAATACAGGTGAGCTGGCGGGCAGGCTGTTAGTGGATGTCCTGACAGAGGATCTGATGGAAGCGGCATAAGAAGGGAGGAACAAAAGAATGGAGCGCACCATGATAAAGATTTCTGCGGATGACAGCTGTGTTCCGTACAGTTTCTTCTTTCGGGAAGAGCGTATAAGCGGAATTGGAGTCTGCGGCGGAATCATCCTGCATGGGCAGGAGAACCTGAAGAACGCCTGCTATGGGATGCACACCTGATAAAATTTCGTTGATTCCGCAGTAAAGCTGGGGTATAATAAATGTGAGGTCATATACCTTTTGTAATCGGCTATACGATTCTCACATGGATATGCAGAAGGAGGAATGACCGATGGATATGACATCCATGGACACAGAGATGAAGAATATGGTACGGACGTCAGACAAAGATGCCCAGTATGATGAAAAAGCAAAACGCCTGCTGGGGCACAAGTACATTTTGGCATACATACTTGTGAACACGGTGGATGAATTCAAGGGTATGAATCCCGGGGATGTTGTGCAGTATATTGAAGGAGAGCCGCTGATCGGTGTGGTTCCGGTAGAGCCGGGTATGACAAATTCCCCGAAAGACTATACAACCCAAAAGGGACAGAGAGTTGTCGGTTTTAATTCTGAAAATGCAGAAATAAACGAGGGGCTGGTAAGGTTTGACATCGTTTTTTATGTACGCATGAAAGACGGCCTGTCGCAGATGATCATCAATGTGGAGGCACAAAAGGATGAACCGGCAGGGTATGATATCCTGAACAGGGCAGTCTTTTACGTGAGCCGACTTGTTTCTTCACAGAAAGAAAGGGACTTTGTCAATACCAACTATAATGACATCCGGCGTGTATTCTCTATCTGGGTATGTATGAATCAGGATGAAAACAGTATGGGTTATGTGCATCTTGCATATGATAAGCTCATAGGGAATCATCAGTGCAAAGGGAGGCTTGACCTGCTGAATATCGTCCTGATCGGATTGTCAAACGAACTGCCGGAGCATGATGATAAGTATGAGCTGCACCGTCTGTTGGGGGCGTTGCTGTCAAAGCAGCTTTCGGTAGATGAAAAGTTAGCAATTATTGAGAAGGAGTATAATATTCCAGTAGAGGGCAGCATAAGGAGGGATATTAGCGTTATGTGCAATTTAAGTCAAGGTATCAAGGAAGATGGTATAGCAATCGGAAAAGCCGAGATGATTCTCAACATGTACAAGAACGGCTACACATTACAACAGATAGCAGATGTGGCTGAAAAGAGTGTTGAGGAAATAAAGGCTGTCATAGAAAAGCGAGAGCCTGTCCTTGCATAGTCAAGAATACGGAACAGTTAAACAGGAAAGCAGCAGATCATGGAAATGTGGTCTGCTGCTTTTTTGGTTTTTTATCCCGGTATGTTGAAAAAATGCGTAATCCATGCGTAAAGGATAGGTATAAAGCTAAAAAAGGAGACAAAAGACTATGTTAATTGCAATCGATCATGGAAACAAGCAGATGAAAACTGTCTGCCGTCCGCCCTTTGTGTCAGGGCTGGTGGAGAGTACCACAAAGCCCTTTGGAGTGATGTACTGATGTACGAGAACAGGTATTATACACTGTCAAACCAGCGAATCCCATACAAAAGGGATAAGACGGAAGATGACCGTTTCTTTATCCTCACCCTGTTCGGGATTGCGCAGGAACTTCAGGCCAGAGGGATATATGGAGACAATACACAGCGTATCCAGCTTGCAGTAGGTCTTCCGCCGGCACATTATGGGGCGCAGAATCAGACTTTTATACGGTATTTTTCAGACCGTGGTGTGGTAAAATTTACTTATAAGGACAGGCACCATGCGGTCTATATTGATGATGTGCGCTGTTACCCGCAGGCTTATGCTGCCGCAGCTACCATGATGGACAGGCTGATGGGCAGCCCAAGAGTGCTGATCGTGGATATTGGAGGGTTTACGGCGGATTACTTAATGATGCGGTCCGGACGTGCGGATTTGGCAGTATGTGACTCTCTGGAAAACGGAGTGATTGTACTTTACAACCAGATCCGCAAAAAAGCAAACTCGGAGTTTGATATTCTGCTGGATGAAACAGACATTGACGGTATTTTAGAGGGCAAAGCCGATCTGTATGCTCCTGATATAGTTTCATTGGTAGAGCAGATGGCCCGGAATTTTGTCAATGACCTTGCAAACGGGCTGAGGGAGCGTATGCTGGATCTGTCATCCGGCAAAGTGGTGTTTGTAGGAGGCGGGGCAATACGGCTGCGGAGACAGATTGAAAGTTCAGGCAAGATAAGGAACGCCCTGTTTGTGGAGGACATCAATGCCAACGCAAAAGGGTAAGAGTTCCTTTACCGGATGGAAACCAGAAACAGGTGAGCCTATGAGGGAAAAGAAAGATCGGGAGCGGTTCAGTATCAAATTCAATGAAAATGACCCGGCTTATGATGCTGTCATACGCCTGTTGGAGAAACAAGGTCCTCATAGCAAGGCGCAGTTTATTGTTAATGCTGTCCTGCATTATACAAACGATCCGGGGATGTTGGCTATTCCCCTGACACAGACAGTAGACAGGGCCTCCATAGAGAATATCGTAATGGAGATTTTGCGCAATAGGGATAGCGGGCAGCAGGACACCATAAATAGGGCAGATCCCATAATAGTAAAAGGAAAGAAACAAGAATCTGCAGAACCACCAGAGCAGAGGCATGATACCGAACCGAATCAGAAGGAAATGGATGAGGCTTTATGGACTATGATTGCCGATACTATGTCGGCATTTCGCAATAACTGAGTGAAACGAACGGTATCATTAGTCTTGAAAAACAAATTGATTTTATATGTGCTGGCAGGTCTTCGGGCCTGCCATTTTTATTTGTTCCGTGGCAGTGAGCACTGTATATGGCAAATGCAGTGAGGCATATGACTGTCGCAGAAAATTGCAGGATTCTAGATGCATTAATTCTCTCATTATACACTTTCACAAGCATAACTAAAAATATAACAAAAACAGTAATCATATTGATAACTAAAATTATGACTATTAATGAGCATATATTCAGTTATATACATATAGGTATAAAAATGGATATACTAATGGTGTATTATGAAAAACAGGAGGGACTTATGTTTCATATTGATAAAACATTTTTACATCCTAACATTAGTGTAACAGTGCGGTTTACCCCGGTATTGTATGAATGGCTGAAAAGCGTTTGTGAAAGAGAAGGTATGACATTCAATCATCTTGTGCTGCAATGCTGTAAGAATTGTATGGAAATGGATTTGGAGGAAACAAAAGCAGAGGAACCGGAAGCGGGACGGTGAATAATGAAGGGGATATTTCAAGTAGGAATTTGTGATGATAAGCAGGAAGATCTGAGACTGATAGAAAAGGCAGTACGCGATAGTGCAAAAAGGATAGGAATCTCGATTCCGATAGAATGTTTTCTTTTTCAGGACGGAGAAAAAATGTATGAGGAGATGGGTAAAGAGCGATTTGATCTGGTGTTGCTTGATATTGAAATGCCGGGAATGAATGGGTTCCAGTTGGCGAAGCGTATCAGCATGGACAGGCGAACGCCATGCCTTATTTTCATCTCGGTCCATGAGAGTTTTGTCTTTGATGCTCAGACATTCATGCCGCTGTGGTTTGTAAGAAAATCCATGCTGGAAAAGGATATGTACAAGGCATTGCAAAAATATGTTGAATTAACAACATTTAAGAAGGCCTGTTATGAACTAAAAGGTGGTTCCGTCTATATTAGGGATATTGTGTATATAGAATGCAGCGGACATTTGTTGACGATACAGATGGCGGATGGAAAAGTCATTAAGCAGTATGGAAGTTTGAGGGTAATGGAAGAGGAGTTGTCAAAGCATCATTTCTTGCGCATCCATAAGAGTTATTTGGTCAACCCAAGGTACATCGAAGATATAGGCAGACAGGAAATTCGCCTTACAGATGGAACGATGTTGGAAATGGGCAGAGATAGGAGAAAAGCGCTGCTCCAGGCAATATATAAGTATGAGGGGGAAAACTATGGAGTTAGGTGAGTATGCTATTAATGTACTTGCTTCAATTATAGCAGTCGAATATATAGATCACGGATTTGCAAAAAAGTATGAAGGTTATAAGCGCTGGGTATTCTTTGCCATAGGATGCAGCGTTTATTTTTTTGTGTTGACAGGGATGAATTGGTTTATCAGCTATGAAGGGATTCTGTGCGTGCTTTATGGAATCACATTGGTTTTTTATGGGAGCATTACATTAAAGGGAGGTATGCAGGATAAAATTCTTCTCGGACTGATGTGGATTTTGATCACTTTTTTAGGGACCTTTACTGTATACGGATTAATAGGCGTCTTGACAGGGAAAAGCATGGGGGATATTATGGGCATAAAGGGCATTGCCCATGTCTTTGCCGCGGTTCTGGCAAGTGTCATAAAGTTTTTGATGGGAAGAATTGTGGTAAAGTTTTATGGAAAAGGGAAAACCTGCATAAGCCGGAAAGCTGGATGATAGCGGGAGTACTTATCCTGAATCTTCTAATAGGATTGGGTATGTTTGAACTGGAACTGGGAAAAATGTCAGAGAGGCTGCGATGTGGACTTATCATATGTCTGCTGGTGGGTGAGTTTGGAGGTATACTGCTTCTGGAAACGGTATACCGAAAGCTGGGCGAATACCAGAAAGAAAAGATGGAATTGAAATTTCGTGAGCAGCAGGAAAAGAGCAGAAGGGAAAATTTGATGGATATCTACCGGATTGGTAGGGAAATCAATCATTGGCGGCATGATATGAATGGAAAGTTAGAAGTGTTATATCGGCTTCAGAATAGGGGATGTTATCAGGAAGTAGAAAAAAATATGGAGCAGCTTTGCGAGGAATTGAAACAGTATCCGAAATTGCCGCAGGAGACAGGAAATGAAGGGCTCAATGTGGCTTTAATGAAAGCGATCGTAAGGTGCAAAGACGAAGGAATAAAATTTTGCTATGTGGTATTGGGAAAAGCGAATAAAATTGATAGTATTGATATGGGAAACCTTATGTGGAATCTGTTCAGCAATGGAATAGAGGCATGCCAGAAGGTGCAGAATGAGCGGGTTATGGAAGTAGTAGTCCGGGACGGAAAAGATGAAACAGAAATCCGCCTTGAAAACAGTGTGCAGGAAAGCGTATTGAAACAGAATCCCAAATTGCAGAGTAAGAAGGTGCACGGGGAGAAACATGGTTTTGGAATGGAAACCATTTATATGCTGGTTGAAAAATACCATGGAGAATATTGCTGTTGGGAGGAAGAGAATCGGTTTATTCAGGAAATATATCTGAAACATAACCAGTAAAATTTTTTGAAAGGCGGAAATACCAGAGTATAAATAAGATAATATGTGACGCGAAAGGCGCTTGCTTTCTTTTTAGGAAAGCAGCGCTTTTTTTCTTTCGGTAGAAGTTAAGATTATAGATTGACAGTTAATACAAAACTGTGACATGTCACCCTAAATAGTAATCCGAGATTCCCGTCCAAACGGGAAAGATAAATACAAACATAATAAATCAATAAAGTGAAAGTGACGATACAAATGCAGGAGGAGCAGAAATGTTCTTCCTGTTTTTATTTGAAAGCAGAACAGCCGGCGGGGAAGGAGAGATACCATGGCAAAGTTTTTGGATTATGAGGACCGGCTGGAGATACAGAACGGGCTGAATGAACACCTGACATTTACACAGATTGGGGAAAAGCTTTCAAGGGACAGAACGACCATTACCAAAGAAATAAGGAATTACTCAGTGGAGCAGGATACAGGCTACGGAATTTATCCACACAATACCTGTAAATACCGGAAAGCATGCAAAAGAAAAAAGGTATGCGGGACAAATGACTGCAAACATCCCCTGGTCACGGTCTGTAAGCAGTGTGAACTGCTCTGTAACCGCTACTGTGAGCATTTTGAAGAGGAAGTATGCACACATCGGTTCAAACCGCCGTATGTCTGCAACGGATGCAGCGAAGTAAAAAAATGCACGCTTACTAAGACCGTCTATGATGCACTGGAGGCCCAGAGGCAGGCGACAGAGAAGATATCAGAGTCAAGGAGCGGGATACTGTCCACGGAAGGGGAGATAGCAAGGCTTAATGAAATACTGGTGCCGTTAGTAAAGCAGGGACAGTCAATTCACCAGATATACTTAAACCACAAAGATGAGTTGATGTGCAGCGAAAAGACGCTGTACAACTACGTGGACGGATGCCTGTTTGACATCCGCAACATTGACCTGCCAAGGAAGGTAAAGTACCGTCCAAGGTATAAGAAGCCGGAGCTTAAAGTAGATCGTGGATGCCGTGTGGGAAGAAATTATCACGATTACGAAGTGTATATGGAGAAACATCCGGATACGGCGGTGGTGCAGATGGATTCAGTAATCGGGAGTAAAGGAGGTAAAGTTCTTCTGACTATCTATTTTGTAAATGTATCACTGATGCTGGGATTTATACGGGAAGCAAACACATCAAAGTCAGTAATAGATATCTATGACGGGCTGTATCATCGTCTGGGAGGACAGGATTTCCGAAGGCTGTTTCCGGTAATCCTGACAGATAATGGGAGCGAGTTTTCCAATCCGAAATGCATTGAGAACGGACCGGATGGAAAAGGATTCCAGCGGACAAGGATATACTACTGCAATCCAAGCGCGCCCTATCAGAAAGCAGAGATCGAGGTAGGACATGAATTCATCCGCAGGATCATACCGAAGGGAAAAAGCTTTGATGAACTGGTGCAGGCAGATATCGGCCTGATGATGGATCATATCAATTCGTACCGGAGAAAGAAACTGAACGGGAAAAGCCCGTATGAAGCATTCTGCTTCTATTACGGAGAAGAACTGGCGCAGAGGCTTTTATGTCACGAGGTTGCTGCCAACGACATCAATCTCACGCCAGGACTTCTGAGAAAGTAACAGGAAAAAAGAACAGACCGCCGGCTGAAAATAATGACCGAACAAGGCGTGAATTTTGTGGTACAAAATTTGTAAGACAAAACTGACGTCTGGTTTTTGTCCGCTTTTTTACCCTGTCATGAAGCCATTATAGCACAGAATGAAAGAGAAAAGCGGGAATTCTGCTACAAAAGTGGAATTTCGGATACAAAATATGAAGGTTGCTTTCAAAATGTGAAACTCGTTTACAAAACGGGAACCTCGGTTTACATTCGACCCGATATAACCGTCTAACCATAATTGTTTCAAAATACTGTTGAAGAAAGGGAGTCCGTCATGGTATAATGTTTTTCTGTGTTGGACTCTTTTTCTTTGCGGAAAGGAGTTCATAAATGGGAAAAAATTTAAAAGGCAGAGAGTGTGGAAAGGGCATCTGCCAGAGAAAGGACGGTAAATATTCGGCACGTTATATTGCCAAAGATGGCAGCCGTCGCGAAAAACATTTTGAAACGTTGCCGGAAGCGAGAAACTGGCTTGCTGATTCACAGTATGAGGACAAGCACAACATAGTGGCAGTAGTAACTGATGTGACAGTGGACAGATGGTTTGATTACTGGATGGAAAACCTTGTTTGTGGTCTTGCTCCTAATACCAGACGTAATTACAGGGAGCGATATGTTCAGAATATTCAGCCTGTTATCGGGAGCATGCTGATATCAGATGTGAAGCCGATGCACTGTAAGGTAATCTTGAACCGTATGGAAGCAAAATATGCTGGTTCTACCATCAGGCAGACTTACATCGCAATGGGAACTATGCTCCGGGCGGCTGTGAGCAATGATATCATCTCAAAGCATCCGATGGATGGTGTGAGATATACAAAACCAGTCCGTGCTGTAAGTGATATTCATTTTCTTACAGTAGATGAACAGAACAAGTTCCTTGAAGTCGCCAAACGCTCACATAATTATCGTCAGTATGTTCTATTGCTGGAAACAGGTCTTCGGACATCAGAAATGATTGGGCTTACATGGGATTCCATTGATTGGAAGAAGCATAACCTGACTGTCAGTAAGACATTGGAATACAGACATCAGACGCACATATGGAGGGCGGGACCGCCAAAGACTTCCCATAGTTATCGCACTATCCCATTGACGGATAAAGCATACCAGATACTCAAGGATTGTTATGAAGAGCGTAATTCCAGAAAGGAAGCAGAAACATTATTAAATGTTCTGGAATATGTAGATCGGCGGACTGGTGAAACAAAATGCCTTATTATGAAGGATTTGGTTTTTGTGAATTTCCGTACAGGAGAGCCGGCAAAAAACAGTTCATATGATACACACCTGTATAAGTTATGTGATGAGGCGGGAATCGGGAGGTTTTGTATGCACGCTCTTCGGCATACATATGCTACCCGTGCAGTCGAAGCAGGGATGCAGCCTAAAGTGCTTCAGCAGCTGCTTGGACATGCAAGCATTAAGACCACTATGGATCGTTATGTGCATGTTACCGATGATTCTCTGACACAGGCTGTCCGCCAATTTGAATTGTACCGTGCCATATGAAACACCATGAAATATTACATATTTTAATGCCAAATTGGTGCGGAATTGGTGCGGTAAGAAAAAGGAACTTATTAGGAACAGCATAAAATCAAGGTTTTTAAGGAGGATATAGATAAAGATGAAATTAGGAATCGTAGGACTGCCGAACGTGGGAAAGAGCACCCTGTTTAATTCACTGACAAAGGCGGGTGCGGAGTCGGCAAATTACCCGTTCTGTACCATAGATCCCAATGTAGGTATTGTTGCAGTGCCGGACGAGCGCCTGAAGCTGCTCGGCGATATGTATCATTCCAAAAAGGTGACGCCGGCGGTGATTGAGTTTGTGGATATTGCAGGGCTTGTAAAGGGCGCTTCCAAAGGGGAGGGCCTGGGCAATCAGTTCCTTAGCAATATCAGGGAAGTGGACGCCATTGTCCATGTGGTGCGCTGCTTTGAGGATCCGAATGTAGTGCATGTAGACGGGAGCGTCAATCCCCTTAGGGACATTGAGACCATCAATCTGGAGCTTATTTTTTCTGATTTGGAAATACTGGAGAGAAGGATTGCCAAGGTGGCAAAGGGTGCGCGGATGGACAAGGCCCTTGCGAAGGAGCAGGAGCTTTTAGAGAGAATCAAGGCGCATCTGGAGAGCGGCAGAATGGCGAAGAGCCTTGTTGTGGAGGACGAGGATGAGGCGGAATTGTTTAGGGGCTACAATCTGCTGACTTATAAGCCCGTTATCTACGCGGCGAATGTGGCGGAGGACGAGCTTGCGGATGATGGCGCCGGCAATGCAGGCGTGGTTGCGGTCAGGAAGTTTGCGGAGAGCGAGGACAGCGAGGTCTTTGTGATCTGTGCGCAGATAGAGCAGGAGATTGCCGAGCTGGAGGATGACGAAAAGGCAATGTTTTTAGAGGACATGGGGCTTTCGGAGTCAGGATTAGAGAAGCTGATTAAGGCAAGCTACCGTCTGCTCGGACTTATCAGCTACCTGACAGCCGGCGAGGACGAGACGCGGGCATGGACCATCAAGGTGGGGACAAAAGCGCCGCAGGCTGCGGGCAAAATCCACACGGATTTTGAAAGGGGCTTTATCAAAGCGGAGGTTGTAAACTATAAAGATCTTTTGGAGCAGGGCTCCCTTGCAGCGGCAAGAGAAAAAGGACTGGTCGGCATGGAGGGCAAGGATTACGTTGTGAAGGATGGAGATGTGATTTTGTTCCGCTTCAATGTCTGATTGGCGATTGCAAAAGATTGGTTGAATCTAAGACAACTATTGCGTTATTGAATTTGCAGATGCGCATGATATGATTTTATTATCATAAATCATCAGGAGGATGCGCTATGTTATATTTACCGGAAAATTTAAAGAAGTATCGTATTTTGAAAAATCTTACGCAAGAGGAGGTTGCAGAGTATTTGGGGATTACACCGCAAAGCGTTTCAAAATGGGAGCGTGGAGAGTGTTATCCGGATATTACGCTTTTGCCGGCACTGGCAAACATATTTGAAACGAGTATTGATTTGCTGGTGGGGATGGATACGATTCGTGCGGAAGAAACACGATATAATATTCATAACAAAGCGGTTAACTATCAGCGAAAAGGGGATTATGACTCCGCAGAAAAAACGTATCGGGATGCATTACTGATTTATCCAAATAAACCGGGCATGATTCTTGGACTGGCAAGTACACTGGCGTTAAAAGGTAACACAGAGGAAGCGATTGCATTAATGGAAAAAGGGCTGCCTATATCCATGGACGAGAAACAGAAAGCCACTATGCGGGCAACCTTGTGTTTCCTATATTTGAAAGCAGGATACGAGGATAAAGCGAACAGGCTTGCAGCGGAACTTCCCCATACAAGAGAAAGTCGTGAAGTGATTCAGCCACTCATTAGGCAAGGCTTATCTGAAAGCGAAATAAGCGAAAACATAAAGCATATTTTGCTTGGTGACTGAAAAGATATTTGGTGAAAAAGTTTAGTTCAAATGATAGTGATATTTGATGTTTGTATGTTAAAATGATAAAATCCATATGATGTAGTGAGACAGAAAACCGGCACAAGATATTGTGCCGGCTTTTTTTGCGCCATCAAAAGGTGCATTTTTTTTGTGCAAATTACTTGAAATTGCTTGCTAAATCCCTTATTTTAGTATAAAATCAGTATAAAAGTGGTTGAAAGTGGTGCTAAGTGGTTAAAAGTGGTAGAAGAAGCACCCTTTTTGTGGCAGACCACTTTCGAAGGCGGGTGATTGCAATGTTCATGGGTGAATACAATCATACGATAGACACAAAAAGCAGGTTGATTATTCCTTCTAAGTTTAGAGAGACGCTCGGAGACGAGTTTGTGGTGACGAAGGGACTGGACGGCTGCTTATTTGTATTTGATAACACCGAATGGACTGCTTTTGAAGAAAAGCTGAAGAAATTACCCTCCTTGACAAATCCTGATGTACGTAAATTTATCCGTTTTTTCATGGCGGGCGCGACGGCCGTGGAGGTAGACAAGCAGGGGCGTATCCTGATTCCTGCCAGTCTGAAAGACTTTGCGGCACTCGAAAAAGACGTGGTTTTAATCGGCGTCGGCGGTCGTGTGGAAATCTGGAGTAAGGAAAGATACGAAGGAACTGTTACCTATGACGATATGGACGAGATTGCAATGCATATGTCCGAATTAGGGCTTGGCATCTGACGCAGGCAGCTACCCGTTCGGGAAAGCCGGCGGGAAAGGCACAGAAAGCTATGACGTTTTCGCATTATTCAGTACTGTTACAGGAAACCATTACAAACTTGAATATTAAGGCGGACGGCGTCTATGTGGATGGCACGCTCGGCGGAGGCGGACATGCCTTAGAGGTGGCAAAATGCTTATCAAAGGGCGGAAGGCTTTTCGGAATCGATCAGGACGATGCTGCGCTGCAGGCGGCAGAGGAGAGGCTTTCGGCATATAAAGACAGAGTTATCCTTGTACGCAGCAATTACTGCAATATAAGAGAAGCGCTTGCACAGTATGGTGTAGAGCAGGTGGACGGCATTGTTTTAGACCTTGGCGTTTCCTCTTATCAGCTCGACACGGAGGAGAGAGGATTTTCCTACCGGTTTGACACAAAGCTCGATATGCGGATGGACAGGCGGCAGACGCTTACGGCCCGGACCATTGTCAACCAGTATACGGAGCAGGAGTTATATCGGATTATCCGTGATTACGGGGAAGAGCAGTTTGCAAAAAATATAGCAAAACATATCGTAAGGTTCAGAGAAGAAAGACCAATAGAGACAACCGGTGAATTAAATGAAATTATAAAGGCTGCCATTCCGGCAAAAATGAGGCAGAACGGACACCCTTCAAAGCGGACCTTTCAGGCTATTCGCATCGAATGTAACAGGGAACTGGAGGTTTTGAGGGATTCACTGGATACGATGATAGAAATGCTGGCACCGGGGGGAAGGCTTTGTATCATCACCTTCCATTCGCTGGAGGACAGGCTGGTAAAGGCGGCGTTTAAGCGCAGTGAAAATCCATGTACCTGCCCGCCGGAATTTCCGGTCTGCATATGTGGGAAGAAGCCGCAGGGCAGAGCGGTGACAAAGAAACCGATTTTGCCGACGGAGGAGGAATTGAGGGAAAACAGCCGCTCAAAGAGCGCGAAGCTGAGAGTATTTGAAAAGAAATGAGGGTAATGGCATGGCAGGAGGTCAGAGAAGACAGACATATCGATATATAGAGGGAAACACGGCAAGGAAGCTGGATGTAAGGCGTGCCATGGAGGAGCAGCCCAGGAAAAAGCTGAGCAACGAGACACGCAAGAACCGCGACAGGGCATATCATATGAATTTCGGTTATGTGATATTTCTGGCGGCTGCGTTGTTTGTGGCAGCTTATGTGCTGATTGGCTACATCAGACTGCAGGCAGACCTTACGGCGCAGGTGGAGCAGATTGCGTCGCTGGAGAGCAGGCTCAACAACATGAGACTTGCAAACGACGAGGAGCTTGTGCGTATCAACAATAGCATCGACTTGGAGGAAATCAAGAGGATTGCCATTGGTGAACTTGGCATGACCTATGCGGCAGAGGGACAGATTATTAACTATACCAATGAGAGCAGCGATTACGTAAGACAGTTCGGGGAGATACCCGGGCAATAACAAAGGCTATCGGGGCTGGCAGGTTTTTGACAGCTCCGGTTTGCATGTGCTTGCAAATGCACGGATGGGAGTCGGTTTGGAAGGACAAGGCAGGAAAAACATAACAAAACGTCCGCCTAAAGGAGAAAAGAAAGAAAAGCAGGGGCAGAAATTTACCATTAAAATGCAGAAAAAGCTGCTGGTGCTTTTCGGACTTGTTTTGCTGGCGTTTATTGGGTTGAGCGCCAGATTGTTATGGATAAGCGGCGAAAAAGGAGAAAAATACGGCAAGCAGGTGCTGTCCCAGCAAAAGTACGACAGTATCACTCTTCCCTTTAGAAGGGGGGACATCGTTGACTGTAACGGCACCAGTCTGGCAGTCAGTGAAAAGGTATATAATCTGGTCATTGATACCTATGTCATGACGAGCAAGGAAGCCTATCTGGAACCGACGCTTTCTGCTTTGGGGAGCTGTTTTCCGCAGCTTAATATGACAGAAATCCGGAAATATATCGCAGAGCATCCGCAGAGCAGATACTATGTGCCGTTAAAAAAGCTCTCCTATGATGAAATCAGTGCGTTTGTAGAAAAGCAGAACGACACAGGAGAAAACGGCGAGGGCAGATATATCCGAGGCGTCTGGTTTGAGGAGGAATATAAAAGAACCTACCCGAACGGCAGCCTGGCATGCGATGTCATAGGTTTTACGACTTCGGACGGCACGGGCATGTACGGGCTGGAGGAGTACTATAACGATATTTTAAACGGTACTACCGGAAGAGAGTACGGTTATCTGAATGTGGACTCCAATCTGGAGAGAACCACAAAGCCTGCTGTGGACGGCTATACGCTGGTGAGCACACTGGATATCAACATTCAAAGCAGTGTGGAGAGGTATCTGGCAGAGTACTGGGAAGAGTATGAGAACAACTATACAGAGGGGCCTGCCGCCGATAATGTGGCGTGTATCATTATGGAGGTGGATACGGGCAATATTCTTGCCATGGCAAGCTGCCCCGTATTTGACTTGAACAAGCCCTACGATTTGAGTGCATTTTACACGGAAGAAGAAATTGCGAAAATGCAGGAGGAGGACACCTATTATCAGACGTTAAACGGGCTGTGGCGTAATTTCTGTATCACCGATACTTTCGAGCCGGGCTCCACTTATAAGCCCTTTACGGTGGCAATGGGTCTGGAGACAGGAAGACTGAAAGGAAATGAAACCTATGAATGTACGGGCGGACTGGTAGTGGTGGAGGGAGAAAAGCCCATTCGCTGCCATAACCGGTGGGGCGACGGCAGTAATGTCAGTGTCAAACAGGCAATCGCAGCATCCTGCAACGTGGCGCTGATGAAAATGTCCTTTGCCATTGGGACAGAGATTTTTGCGGAGTATCAGAAGAATTTTAACTTTGGATTGAGAACCAATATTGATTTGGCGGGAGAAGCAAGAACGGCAGGACTGCTTCACAGCGCGGAGGATATGCGGAAGGTGGACCTTGCGGTAGGTTCCTTCGGGCAGGGCTTTAATGTGACTATGATTCAGATGATTACAGGCTATTGTGCCCTGATCAACGGCGGCTATTATTATGAGCCTCATATGGTGAGGCAGATTCGCACGACAAACGGGGCGGTGGTAGAGAATATTGAGCCCAGAGTGTTAAAGCAGGTGGTTTCGGAATCGACTTCCGCTCTGATAAGAGAATACTGCATTGCAACCTGTGACCCGAACGGCGTAGGCAACACGGGTAAGGCGGCAAGGCCTGCAGGCTATGCCATAGGCGGCAAGACGGGTACTGCGCAGACGCTGCCCAGAGGAAACGGGGAATATGTTGTTTCCTTTATCGGTTTTGCGCCCGCAGAAAATCCGCAAATTGCCATATATGTGGTGATTGACAGACCCAATATTCCGGATCAGAGTACCGGTACAAAGCAGGCGACAGCCATTGCCAGAGATATTCTGACGGAAGTGCTTCCCTACATGGGTATCTTTATGACGGAGGATTTGTCTGAGAAGGAACTGGCAGAGCTGGAAGAGAAGAGGCTGGAGGACACGCGCCGGTATACCCAGACTGCGGATGGTGAAGAAGGCACGGGACAGGGAGCGGAAGGCAGCGGAGAAGAAAGTGCTTCACGTCCTGTATGGATGGATTTTGAGAGGGACCTTGCCACGGGGTATTTCATAGACCCCGAGACGGGACAACTTCTGGATCCGGATACGGGTGACGCCATAGGAGGCGATTATGGCGCAATTCAGGAATAGATACGACAGATAAAATCATAACCTCATAAAAAAGGGAATAGAGTGTATCAACACCTTTTTTATGAGGTTTTCATGTTAGAGAGCGGAAACAGAACCTTTCATCGGAAAAAAATAACCATTATCTTTCTCTTATGCGCCTTTGTGCTTCTGCTTTTGTTTTTCAGGCTGGTATACCTTATGATTGCAAAAGCGGACTATTATGCGGCGAAGGCGGTAGAGCTGCATGAGCGGGAGAGGAGCATCAAAGCCGCAAGGGGGCGGATTCTGGACTGCAACGGCAATGTCATTGCAGACAATAAGACGGTCTGTACCATATCCGTTATACATAGTCAGATTGAAGACAAGGAAGAGGTAATTGCGGTTCTGTGCAGGGAACTGGGATTGTCGGAGGAGTATGTACGCGCCCGGGTGGAAAAGTTTTCTGCTATAGAGCGGATTAAGAGCAATGTGGATAAGGAAACCGGTGACAGAATACGGGAATACGACCTTGCGGGCGTCAAAGTAGACGAGGATTACAAGCGGTATTATCCTTATGGGAGCTTAGCGTCCAAGGTGCTCGGATTTACGGGAAGCGACAACCAGGGAATCATAGGGCTGGAAGTAATTTACGACAAATACCTTGAGGGAGAAAAGGGAACGATTCTGACGGTCACGGACGCAAGAGGAATTGAAGTGGAGGCGGCCGGCGAAAGCAGGATAGAGCCGGTGAACGGAAACGACCTGCACATAAGCATAGACATGAACATACAGAGCTATGCTACACAGCTTGCGTATCAGGCAATGGAGACAAAGCAGGCGGAGAGCGTTTCCATTATCGTGATGAATCCGCAGAACGGCGAGATTCTGGCGATGGTAAACGTTCCGGAATTTGATTTAAACAATCCCTACGAGCTGTCTGATGAATTCCTAATGGGAGCCGGCATTTCTTCGGGAGATGCCGTGGCAAACCTGACGACTGAGGAAAAGCAGGAGCTTTTAAATGCCATGTGGAGAAACGGCTGCATCAACGATACCTATGAGCCGGGTTCCACCTTTAAAATTATAACGGCGGCAGCAGGTCTGGAATCGGGCGTGGTAACGCCGGAGAGCAGTTTTTCCTGCCCGGGCTTTATCGTGGTGGAAGACAGAAAGATACGCTGTCACAAGATTGGAGGGCATGGTGCGGAAGATTTTGTGCATGCCACCATGAATTCCTGCAATCCGGTTTTTATTACAGTGGGATTAAGAATGGGGGCGGAGACCTTCTACAGCTATTTTGAGCAGTTCGGACTGCTCAAAAAAACAGGTGTCGATTTGCCGGGAGAAGCGGGAACCATTATGCACAAGCTGGAAAATATCGGCGAAGTGGAACTGGCGACCATTTCCTTCGGCCAGTCCTTCCAGATTACGCCCATACAGCTTTTGACGACGGCGGCATCCATTGTGAACGGAGGTAAGCGTGTTACCCCGCATTTTGGGGTGGAAATTACGGATGCGGAAGGCAATCTGATAGAAACCCTTGAATATCCGGTGACGGAAGGGGTTGTATCGGCAGAAACATCGGCAACCATGCGGGAGATTCTGGAGCTGGTGGTGTCGGAGGGCGGCGGAAAGAACGCCTACATAGAAGGGGTGCGCATCGGCGGGAAGACGGCTACAAGCCAGACGCTTCCCAGAGGGAGCGGCAAATATATTGCCTCTTTTATCGGCTTTGCACCGGCGGACAATCCGCAGGTGATCGCCATTGCCATCATCAACCATCCGCAGGGTCAGTATTACGGCGGTGTGATTGCCGCACCGATAATCCGGCAGCTTTTTGAAAATATTCTTCCTTATTTGGAAATTATGGATTATAATGAAATTGGCGTCTTGGAAACGCCCGAAAACTGAGAGGACGAAAGGCTATGCATGATACGATTGCAGTGCCCGCTATAGCAGCGTTTATGATCAGCGTTTTAGCGGGACCGGTTGTGATTCCTTTCCTAAAGAGATTGAAGGTGGGGCAGACAGTCAGGACGGAAGGCCCCCAGACTCACTTAAAGAAAAACGGAACGCCTACCATGGGGGGCATATTGATTCTCTCTGCCATACTTGTGGTCTCTCTGTTTTATGTGCGGGATTACCCGCGAATGATTCCCATCCTGTTTCTGACGCTTGGCTTCGGGCTGGTGGGATTTCTGGATGATTACATAAAAGTAGTGCTTATGCGCTCCATGGGATTAAGTCCGCTGCAGAAGCTGTGCCTGCAGCTTCTGGTGACAGGGATCTATGCATTTTACCTTGTCAGCTATACCAATACGGATTTGTCCATGCGGCTTCCGTTTATGGAAGATAAGCTGATAGATTTTGGCTTTCTCAATATACCGGTCCTGTTTTTTATCGTGCTTGCCACAGTAAACGGCACGAACCTGACGGATGGGCTGGATGGACTTGCGGGCAGTGTGACCGTAATTGTAACCACTTTTTTTTCCGTGGTAGCGATTGGAACAAAAAGCGGAATCGAGCCGGTTACCTGTGCCGTGGCAGGCGCGCTTTTGGGTTTTCTTTTGTTCAATGTGCATCCTGCCAGTGTTTTTATGGGCGATACGGGTTCTCTGGCCTTAGGCGGCTTTGTAGTATCTGCTGCCTATGCGCTGCAGCTTCCGCTTTTTATTCCCATCGTGGGAATTGTCTATCTGATAGAGGCATCGTCGGTGATTTTACAGGTTACATATTTTAAAATAACCGGCGGCAAGCGGATTTTCCGTATGGCGCCCCTGCACCACCATTTCGAGCTTGGCGGGTGGTCGGAGGCGAAAGTAACAGCAGTATTTTCGATTCTGACAGCAATTTTTTGTCTGGTTGCCCTGTTGGGATTACAGTAGAACCACATTAGAATGACGAGGGGATACGTATGAATGTAAAAGGTAAAAAGGTATTAGTTGTAGGTTCCGGAATCAGCGGTATTGCCGCCGTGGCGCTTTTGAAGAGAGCGGGAGCCTGTCCCATGCTGTTTGACAGCAATGAAAAGCTTACCAGAGAGGAAATGGAGAAAAGGCTTTCAGAGCCGGGGAGTGCAGCGTGTTTTTCCGGCAGCCTGCCCGACGATATTGCAAAAGAAACGGAGCTTTTGGTGTTAAGCCCCGGCGTACCCTGCGATTTGCCCTTTGTGGAGCAGTTCAGGCAGAGGGGGATTCCCATTATCGGAGAAATTGAGCTGGCATATCTGGAAGAAAAGGGAAAAATTGTGGCAATCACCGGCACCAATGGCAAAACCACCACAACGACGCTGGTGGGAGAAATTATGCGGGCGTATTTTGACAAGGTGTTTGTGGTTGGCAACATCGGCAAGCCTTACACCGGCGAGGTTTTACATACAACGCCCGAATCTGTGACTGTCGCCGAAATCAGCAGTTTCCAGCTTGAGACGGTAGATACTTTCAAGCCTGTGGTTTCTGCCATACTGAACATTACGCCGGACCATTTAAACCGGCATCACAGCATGGAAAATTATGTGGCAGTCAAGGAGTCTGTGACGAAAAACCAGACCGGGGCAGATGTCTGCGTGTTGAATTACGAGGATGCTTATCTGCAAAAGTTTGCAGAAAAATGTCCGGCGAAGGTGGTTTTCTTTTCTTCGAAGCAAAGGCTTGCGGACGGTTTTTATCTGGAAGAGGATTTCATCTGCCGTGCAAAAGAGGGCAGTGTGGAAAGAATTTTAAATATTCATGAAGACATGAATCTGGTCGGGCAGTGCAATGTGGAAAATGTGATGGCGGCGCTGGCGATTGCGGAGAGCATGGGCGTGCCAAAGGAGACTTCGCTTGCGGTTATAAAGGAGTTTAAGGCGGTGGAGCATCGGATTGAGTTTGTGGCAGAAAAGGGAGGCGTTGTATATTATAACGATTCCAAGGGCACCAATCCGGATGCAGCCATACAGGGCATACGCGCCATGTCGCGTCCTACGGTGCTCATCGGCGGCGGCTATGACAAGGACAGCGAGTATGACGAGTGGATAGAAGCGTTTGACGGCAAGGTAAAGAGTCTGGTGCTCTTGGGGCAGACCAGGGAAAAAATTGCAGACTGCGCCAAAAAACATGGATTTACCGATATTCAAATGGCGGATACCTTTCAAGAAGCGTTTGAACTGTGCATAAAGACAGCAAAAAGCGGTGACGCAGTGCTTTTGTCGCCTGCCTGCGCAAGCTGGGGGATGTTTAAGAATTACGAGGAGCGGGGCAGGATTTTCAAAGAATATGTAAACGCACTGAAGGAGTGACAACGTGGCAAACAGGAGAAAAAAACAAGGACAATCCGAATATTTCTTCGATTACAGCCTGCTGTTCATCGTGCTGTTTCTTCTGGGATTCGGTCTGGTTATGCTTTATTCCACCAGTTCCTATGAAGCGGCGCAGGACTATGGAAGCTCGACTTTTTATCTGGAAAAACAGTTGAAAGCGACGATACTTGGACTGGTGGCTATGATGATAGTGGCAAATATTCCCTATCAATTCTGGGCAAAGTTTTACGGGCTCGGCTATGTGGTTTCGGTGGTGCTGCTTGGACTGATTATTCCTTTCGGTCATGAGTCGGGCGGTGCAAAGCGTTGGTTCAGAATCGGCGGGCTCTCTATACAGCCCTCTGAAATTGCAAAGCTGTGCATGATTCTGTTCCTGGCGGTCATGATCTGTAAAATGGGAAAGAGTATCCGATCATGGAAAGGGTTTATCGCTGTTATGCTGATGCCCCTGCCCGTGGTGGTTATGGTCTGGAAGATTACCTCCAACCTAAGCTCCGCCATCATTATCATGGGTATTGCGGTGCTGATGGTGTTTGTGGCAAGTCCCGACTATAAAAAGTTTATTCTCATGGGCGTTATAGGTGCGGCGGGTGTCGCGCTGGTAGTATTTCTGATTGTCAATGCGGCAAGCGCGGACGGCTTAAATTACCGTGGTGAGCGTGTGCTGGCGTGGCTGGATCCTGAGGCATATGTCAGCGACACAGGCTATCAGACGCTGCAGGCACTCTACGCCATCGGTTCCGGCGGTATATGGGGCAAAGGGCTTGGGCAGAGTATGCAGAAGCTCGGCTTTATCCCCGAGGCGCAGAATGATATGATTTTTTCCATTATCTGCGAGGAACTTGGGCTGTTTGGCGCGGTTGCGATTATACTGATGTTTGTTATGCTGATATGGCGGCTTATGGTGATTGCCAACAATGCGCCGGATTTGTTTGGGGCGCTTCTGGTAGTGGGCGTTATGGGGCATATGGCCATACAGGTTATTCTCAATATTGCGGTTGTCACCAATACGATTCCCAATACGGGTATTTCGCTGCCGTTTATCAGTTACGGAGGTACGGCTGTTTTGTTCCAGCTGGCGGAGATTGGGCTTGTGCTGAATGTGGCGAAGCGCATCCAACTTAAGGAAGTATGAGGCAAGTCATGCCTGTACGGAGCTATATTCCTAAATGAGCCGCGCTCTCGCTCGAAAAGAAACGTAGCAGTACTAAGCTCGAAAGGGTATCGCAAGTCACGCCTGTTCGGAGCCGTACTCCTAAATGAGCCGCGCTCTCGCTCGAAAAGAAACGTAGCGGACACTAGGCTCGAAAGAACCTCGCCAAGTGCCGACGTTTCTTAAAGGGCTCATTTAGGAGTATGGCTCCGCACTGGCTGACTGTCGGCGTATATTTTTTAGAGTTACTTCCCATGTGCAGAGGCTTCTTTGCTGGTGTGTAATATGGCAGTTTTTAGGCTTTGCTTTTATAGACTTAGAATTTCTAAGGCGTTTGCGAAATCTAACTTTGCCGGTTTCGAATTGTGCACATGGTATATTCCATAAGCAGACCTTTGCTTACCGCCGGTACTTAGCGAGGTATTTTCGAGCTTAGTACCGCTGCGGTAAGCTTGGAGCGAGAGCGTGTCTGCGTTGGAATATACCATGTACACAATGACAACGGCATAGCTCTTAGAACTTCTTTACGCCCCCTGCATAAGATAGAGATATATCAGCTCTTTTCATGGGAGGAACGTTTTTGGATTCTATTTATATCCACGGCGGAATCACCCTGCAGGGGCAGGTCAGAGTGCAAGGCTCTAAAAATGCGGTATTGCCGGTCATGGCGGCCACCCTGTTGACGGAAGGAACCAGTATAATCAGAAATTGTCCCAAACTGAAGGACGTCTATCATATGCAGACTTTGCTTGAGAGTCTTGGCTGCGTGACGGTAAGGGACAAGGAAACGCTTAAGATTCATGCGACAGATGTAGATATACTGCATGCATCGAAGGGGATGCCGGAGGATGCGGTGCGGGGCATGCGTTCATCCATTATTTTGCTGGGTGCGCTGCTCGGCAGGCTCGGGGAGGTCCGGGTGGAATACCCGGGCGGCTGTGTCATTGGAGAAAGACCGATTGATATACACATTGAAGCTTTAAAGAAGCTGAATGTGCATTTTGAAGAAAAGTCATATGGCTTATATGCTTACAGCAGTGAGCTTCGCGGTGCGGAGATTGGTTTGGCGGTTCCCAGTGTGGGGGCGACAGAAAATCTGATTCTTGCGGCAGTGCGGGCGTTAGGTACTACCGTGATCCGCGGGGCGGCAAGGGAGCCGGAGATTGCCACATTATGTGAATATCTGGCGGCGTGCGGCGCGGATATTACAGGAATCGGCAGTTCCACCCTCATCATACAGGGGACGAAGGAGCTTGTCGGAACCGATTTTGAGATACCCGGGGACAGGATTGTGGCGGGAACCTATCTGTGCGCCTGTATGGCGGCGGGCGGAGAAGTGCTGCTAAAGGAAGCTCCCATCAGACAGATGCAGGAGACAATTTTCACAGCAGAAAGAATGGGTGCGGTCTGTCAAAAGACGAAGGAAGGCCTGTATGTGCAGGTAGAGGAAAGACTGCAATCTCCTCAAAAACTGATTACAGCACCTTATCCCGGATTCCCGACGGATATGCAGTCGCCTTTTCTGCCTGTGCTGGCACTTGCAGAAGGGGAATGTTTGGTGGAAGAAAATATCTTTGAAAACAGGTTCCACATTGTGCCCTATCTGGAAGCGATGGGGGCTGATATCCGGCAGATTGACGCGCGGCATGTGCGGGTGAGGGGAACCGAAGAACTGACGGGTAGTCCGGTATCGGCAAAGGAACTTCGGGGCGGCGCCGCTTTGGTGATTGCGGGCGTGGCTGCCAAAGGAGAAACCGTCGTGGACGGCTGCAAATTTATTGAGCGCGGATATGAAAATATCTGCAGGGACTTAAGAGAGTTAGGAGTGCGTATTTACGGTGTCTAGAGGCGGAAGAACAAGAAGAACCAATCGAAAAGGAATCAAGCTGCTTTGTATACTTTCTGTGGTAGCACTGGCTCTGGGCGGCGTATACTATTTTCTGCTCACCCATACCGTTAAGACAGTATATGTGGAAGGCAATGTCCATTATACCAAGGAGGAAATACAGGACATGGTAATGGAAGGGCCCCTTGGGAACAATTCCTTTTACCTGTCCTTACAGTATGCGGACAAGCAGATAACGGATATTCCCTTTATTGCGTCCATGAGCGTGGAGGTGCTCTCGCCGGATACCGTCAAAATAAAGGTATTTGAAAAAACGCTGGCAGGTTATGTGGTCTATCTGGACCGCTATCTGTATTTTGACAATGAAGGAACTG
Source organism: Lachnospiraceae bacterium (assembly GCA_029053015.1). Classification (GTDB taxonomy): domain Bacteria; phylum Bacillota; class Clostridia; order Lachnospirales; family Lachnospiraceae; genus Acetatifactor. Next base: position 95,383 of record JAIDHX010000052.1, on the reverse strand, counting down.
TGGTGGAGATATCCGGAATTAAGACGGAAGGCGTGCCGCAGATAACGGGGCTTTCCTTTGACCATGCGGTTTTAAACAAGCCGCTGCCGGTGGCGGATGCGGCGGTGTTTGGCAAAATTCTTACCATTACAAAGACCTTGACAAAATATTCACTGTCGGCGGACCGTATTTATTTTGACGCAAAAGACGAGGTGACGCTGTATTTTGGGAACGTTAAGGTGGTCTTTGGCGATGACAGCCTGCTGGACGAGAAAATCATGTTGCTGCAGAGCCTGCTTCCCAAGCTGGAGGGGAAGAGCGGGACGCTGAATTTGCAGAATTATGATGAAAACACAGGTTCTATACCCTTTAAACCGGATACCTAAATTGAGAAAACATTCAAATAAATGAAAAAATGTGTTGATTAATTGCAAAAATAATTATATGATAGACTATATGGAGTCTGTTTGGGAATAAGGAGGAATAACCCTTGCTGGAGATTAAGACGAACGATGCGGAATCTGCTGCAAAAATCATAGTGGTTGGTGTTGGCGGAGCAGGTAATAACGCTGTAAATAGAATGGTTGATGAAAAAATTGACGGAGTGGAGTTTATCGGTGTCAACACCGATAAGCAGGCGCTGCAGCTTTGTAAGGCGCCGAAGCTTCTGCAGATAGGGGAGAAGCTGACCAAGGGACTGGGAGCCGGTGCCAAGCCGGAAATCGGTCAGAAGGCAGCGGAAGAGAGCGTTGAAGAGATTGAAGCGGCGCTCAAAGGCGCGGACATGGTTTTCGTTACCTGCGGCATGGGCGGCGGAACGGGTACCGGTGCGGCTCCTGTGGTTGCCAAGGTGGCAAAGGAAATGGGCATCCTGACGGTAGGCGTTGTGACGAAGCCTTTCCGTTTCGAGGCAAAAGCACGCATGGTAAACGCACTGAGCGGTATTGAAAATATTAAGGGCAATGTGGACACTCTGATTGTCATTCCCAATGACAAGCTTTTAGAGATAGTGGACAAGCGTACCACCATGCCCGAAGCACTGAAAAAGGCGGATGAGGTACTGCAGCAGGCAGTACAGGGTATTACCGACCTGATTAATGTACCCGCTATTATCAATCTGGACTTTGCGGATGTACAGACGGTTATGAAGGACAAGGGCGTTGCCCATATCGGTATCGGCAATGGCAAGGGTGATGACAAGGCATTAGAGGCTGTCAAGATGGCGGTGGAAAGCCCGCTGCTTGAGACGACCATAACAGGAGCAAGCCACGTTATCATCAATGTATCCGGTGATATTACGCTGAATGATGCTTCTGAAGCTTCCGACTATGTGAGGGATCTGACAGGAGACGATGTCAATGTCATCTTCGGTGCCATGTACGACGAATCACAGCCGGATACCTGTAAGATTACGGTTATTGCGACAGGGCTTGACGTACCTGTAAAGAATGCGGCAGGAAATAAGCCGGGTTCCTTTGGTACATATCCCGGGGCAGGCAGATTTGTGCCGTCCCCATCCTATCAGTCCGGAATGGCAGAGGGCGGCGTGAAGCGCAGCCATGAAGACCAGGCGCAGGGTGCATCATCCCCCGCAGGCAGGCCTGTTCTGAACGGGATTACAAAGCCGACGGATATTCGTTCCTCCGTGGTGGAAAAGTCTTTAAAAATTCCTGATTTCCTTCAGAGAGGAAAAAATTAAAAAGCCAATTTGAGAGCAGAGAGCTGACCGGAGACGGCCGGCTCTTTTTTGTATGTCGAAACATGCCTGAAAAAACAGACAGTCCATAGAATAAATATGACAAATTCCTTGGGGGCAGGCTCTTATAATAATTATTAGGTGGCAAGGATAACCTGCAAGGCAAAGAAGGGAGAGGAGGCCGGTGTACTATGAGGTTTATTTAGACAGCCTGTTTCTGCTGAATTTTACAATGAACCTCTATCTGCTGCTTCTGGTAAATAAAAGCCTGCACCGCACTGCCACGCGGTTCAGACTGTTTCTAGGGGCAGTGATTGGAGGAGCGGGTTATTGTCTGATGTTTGTGCTGCCTGTTGGAATCGTGCCCAAGGTGGCCGCAGCTTCAATCTGTGCCGGCGCGGGTATGCTGCTGTTTGTATTTAAGCCAAGTACCATAAAAGCTTTTTTCAGAATCCTTGAGAAAATGCTTATGTATGCGCTGCTGATGGGGGGCGGATTTCTGCTCTTGAGAAATCATATCAAGCCCTTCAGAACACATATGATACCTATCATGGGAGTGCTTGCGTCCGGCGGTATCCTGATGCTGATTTTTTATCGGGAAACAGGGAGGCGGGAGCAGGAAAAACAGGAATTGCTGGAAGTGCGGCTTCTGACAAGGAGCGGCTTCAGAATGACTGTGAAGGCGATTGTCGATACGGGAAACAGCTTAAAAGAGCCGATTAGCGGAAAACCGGTATCCGTGCTCGACAAGGAAACTTTTGAGGTATTATGGCAGAGCGAGGACAGGGAAAAAGGATTTCGTGCCATTCCTTATCGGAGTGTAGGCTGTGAGGGAGGTATCATGAAGGGGTATGAGCTTCCGGAAATTACGTTTGAGCTTGGCGGAATCAGAAAAAGCTGCCGCGGCATATACATAGGTGTCAGTGAGCAGGCAGTTTCAGCGACACAAAATTATCAAATGCTTTTGCATCCAAAGCTGTTGGAAGAATAAATGATTTTGACTGGAGGATTAAAATGATATTAAAAGTAGCGATACCGGGGAATACCTTCCCGAAAAAAATACAATTTAAGGTGTTAAAAAAAGAAAACGCGCTTTTCAGGCTGCGTCAGGGGATGGGAGCCAGACAGGGGGATATTCATTACATAGGCGGTGCGGAGGTGCTGCCGCCACCGTTGGCGGCCGAGCGGGAAAATGAAGTGATCAGCGATTTGGGGACGGAGTATGAGGACGCGGCAAAATCCATTCTAATAGAGCACAACCTCAGGCTGGTAGTTTATATTGCCAAAAAGTTTGACAATACAGGCGTGGGTGTGGAGGACCTGATATCGATTGGAACCATCGGACTGATTAAATCGATTAATACCTTTAATCCGGAAAAAAATATTAAGCTTGCCACCTATGCTTCGCGCTGTATTGAGAACGAAATACTGATGTATCTGCGCAGGAATAATAAGACCAGGCTGGAGGTTTCCATAGATGAACCGCTCAATGTGGACTGGGACGGCAACGAATTGCTGTTGTCGGATATTCTTGGTACGGATGAAGACGTGATTTATCGGGATATTGAGACGGAGGTGGAAAAGAAGCTTTTGATGAAGGCGATTGCCAAGCTTTCCGAGCGGGAGCAGACAATTATCAACTTAAGATTCGGTCTGAACACACCTGACGGACAGGAACTGACACAGAAAGAGGTGGCGGCGCTTTTAGGCATTTCACAGTCCTATATTTCCAGACTGGAAAAGAAGATTATGAAACAGTTGAAAAAGGAGATTGAGAAGCAGTAGCCTGTGAGTGCCATTTTGTGATATACTGGGTGTACGGTACTTATGTATCATGAAAGAGAGGCGCTTATGATAAAGAGGGAAGATATCCTGTCACTGGAATATTTAAAAAAGACAGAGTTTACGGGAAGCCACCGCGGGCTGCGTTATCGGCTGGAGGGCGTGGAGGAGGAGACGGAAAAGAAGCTGTTAGTTACAGTCTGGCCGGAGCCCTTTAACTTCGTGACCACTCCTGACGAGCAGAAGCAGCACGAAGCGTTTGCGTTTTCCGAGGACGGTGTTATCGATGCCGTTGCCTGGATGAACGACAGGCTTTTTGAGATGGAAAATCACCTTTCCTAAAATTTTTTCTAAGGCTGTGCACAGGCTATGCCGTCAGATAATTGCGCATACAGCGCAGCGCGTTTTTTTCCAGACGGGACACCTGCGCCTGCGAAATCCCTATCATTTCGGCAACCTCCATCTGGGTTTTGCCGGAGAAAAAGCGCAGGGATATAATTTCGTGTTCCCGTTCATTTAAATGCTTCATGGCTTCACTAAGGGAGAGATGCTCCACCCAGGTCTCTTCCTTATTTTTTTTGTCGCTGATTTGATCCATGACGTAAAGCGCGTCGCCGCCGTCCGTAAAGACAGGCTCATACAGACTCATGGGATTCTGGATGGCGTCCAGCGCATAAGTAATGTCTTCCTTTGCAATACCGATTTCTGTGGCAATCTCTTCAATGGAAGGCTCTTTTGCGTTTTTGCGCATCAGGGATTCCTTCGCATAGATGGCTTTGTAGGCGGTATCCTTTAGGGAGCGGGAGACACGGATGGAATTGTTGTCACGAAGAAAACGGCGGATTTCCCCGATAATCATGGGAACCGCATAGGTAGAAAATTTGACATTCAGGGAAGAATCGAAATTGTCGATGGCTTTGATAAGCCCGATGCAGCCGATTTGAAACAAATCGTCTACGTTCTCATTGCTTGAGGAGAAGCGTTTGATGACGCTGAGCACTAACCTTAAATTTCCTTCAATATATTTTTCCCGTGCATCCTTGTCGCCCTGCTCAATGCGCGAAAAGAGCGCTTCTTTTTCCTCGGGCTTTAACAGGGGAAGACGGGATGTATTGACGCCGCAGATTTCTACTTTACCTTGTGCCATAATGCAATGCCTCCATTTTGTAAAAAATTTTCGATATGCGCTTATCTGCGGAAAAATATCCGGTTTTCTCTTTTGGTTTGTTATAGTATTTGCAGATGGCTTTGATTTATTCAAAGAAAAGCCGGGGAGTGACAATTTGTAAAAACCGGCATATAGTATAAAAAGCGCATGACGGAGCAAAACATGCTTTTTTCTGAACTGAAGTGTAAGGAAGTTATCAATTTAAGGGATTGTAAGCAGCTTGGAAAAGTGGCTGATCTGGAATTTGACGAGAGAAACGGGTGCATACATAAGCTGTTTGTGCCACGGGGAAGCAAGTGGGAAAACTTTTTTAAATGCCAGGAGGATTATGTGATTTGTTACCGGGATATCAAACAGATTGGACCGGACATCATTCTGGTGGATATCTGTACGGAGTAGCTCTGCGGGTGAAAAAAGTTGACATGATTTCGTATGTGCCTTATAATGAATAAAAAGGCGGCAGGGCCCGCACACAGGAAAAAGACCGTTTGCGCGGCGGAATGGGAGGCAATATGAAGTGTCCGTTTTGTGGTCATGAAAATACCAGAGTGATTGATTCCAGACCGGCGGAGGATAACAATTCCATCCGCAGGCGCCGTGTTTGTGATGAGTGTGACAAGCGTTTTACCACCTACGAAAAGATTGAGACCATCCCTCTTATTATCATAAAAAAGGACGCCAACCGCGAGACCTACGACCGCGGCAAGTTAGAAGGAGGCGTACTGCGCGCCTGTCACAAGAGACCGGTCAGCGCCTCACAGATTACGCAGCTTGTGGACAGCGTGGAGACGGAAGTCTTCAATATGGAAGAACGGGAGATTCCCAGTCAGGTCATCGGCGAACTGGTGATGAACAAGTTAAAGGATTTGGATGCGGTGGCATACGTGCGATTTGCCTCCGTGTACCGTGAATTTAAAGATATCCATACTTTTATGGAAGAGTTGAAAAGTGTCTGGCAGGAGAAATAAGCCTGTCGGTAAAGGGAAAAGGAACGGACGTTGTTATGTTTCAAAGATTTTATCCGCATCATGAAGTGGATTCGGCATATATGATTGATTACGAAGGCCTGTATCAAGCAGGCTTTCGTGGCGTTATTTTTGATATTGACAATACGCTGGTGCCGCATGGCGCGCCGGCGGATGAGAGGGCTGTGGCGCTGATTGCGAGACTGAAAGCGTGCGGCTTTCACGTACTTTTTTTGTCAAACAATAAGGAGCCCAGGGTAAAGATGTTTAACGATGCGGTGGGAGCCGCCTATATCTACAAGGCGGGAAAACCGAAAACTGCGGGCTATTATAAGGCGATGGAGCGTCTCGGGACGAAGCAGGATAATACCATGTTTGTGGGAGACCAGCTTTTTACGGATGTCTGGGGCGCCAAAAAAGCAGGGCTGGAAACCTGGCTGGTAAAACCGATTCATCCGAAAGAGGAAATACAGATTGTGCTGAAGAGGAAGCTGGAAAAAATCGTCCTGTATTTTTACCATAGACGAAAGAACGCTTCCGGTAAAAAGCAGGCGTAACAGGAGGCAGATTTGCAATGCAGATAAACGGACGAACAAAAACATGCGGGCTGATCGGCAATCCGGTGGAGCATACACTTTCCCCGCTGATTCACAATACACTTTCAGAGCAGCTTGGCAGGAACCTTGTCTATGTGCCTTTTTTGGTACAGGCAGAAGGATTGGAAAACGCTGTAAAGGGCGCTTATGCGCTGGGGATAGAAGGCCTTAATGTGACGGTTCCCCATAAGGAACGAGTTCTGCCGTATCTTGTGGAAGTGGACGGGCTTGCAGAGAAAATAGGAGCGGTCAACACGCTGGTAAGGTGCGGCGGCGGCTACAAGGGCTATAACACGGATATGCCGGGTCTGTACCGCGCCATGACGGGCGACGGCATCCGCGTGGAAGGAGAACAGGTTCTGATACTGGGCGCGGGCGGCGTGGCAAGGGCTGTGGCGGTTATGCTGGCGGAAAAGGCGGAGCGGATATATCTGTTAAACCGGACGGTGGAAAAGGCGGCTGCGATTGCGGACGAGGTCAACGCGTATGCGGGCAGGCAGGTGGCGGCGGCGATGTCGCTCGCAGAGTATACGACGCTGCCGGAGGGGCGTTTCCTTGCGGTACAGGCAACCAATGTGGGCATGTATCCCGACACAGATAAGGCTGTGATGGAAGAAAGAGACTTTTACCAGCGCATCCACACGGGATACGATTTGATTTACAATCCGGATAAAACGAAGTTTATGCGGCTGGTAGAGGAAGCGGGCGGTACGGCGTATAACGGGCTGAAGATGCTTTTGTATCAGGGCATTATCGCCTATGAATTATGGAATCAGGTTTCTGTTTCAGAAGAGCAGGTAGAAGAGGTTTACAAGAGATTGAAGGAAAGTTTATGAGTAACGTTATTTTAATTGGGTTTATGGGATGCGGAAAGTCAACGATAGGGTTTCGTCTTTCCTATAAGCTGCGCAGGGTTTTGGAAGATACGGACAAGCTGATTGAAAAAAAAGAAGGCATGAGCATCAGCGATATTTTTGCAAAAAAGGGAGAAGATGCGTTTCGCGAGATGGAGACGGACTGCCTGCGGGAACTGCTTTTATCGCAGGAATCAAAGGTTATAGCCACAGGAGGCGGGCTTCCCATGAAGAAGGAGAACCATCCCCTGCTAAAAGCGTTGGGAACCGTGGTATATCTGCGCATTTCGCCTAAGTGCGTCTGGGAGCGTTTAAAGGGAGATACCACGAGACCTCTTTTACAATGTGACAATCCGACTGCGAAGATAGAGGAGCTTTTACAGAAGCGTGCGCCCGTGTATGAGGCGGCTGCGGACATTATCGTAGATGTGGGCGGAAAGGATATAGAACAGGTGGTGGCGGAGCTTTTAGAGAGAGTTGCAGAAAGAGAAGAGCGCTGTCAGCCCTGCGGAAGCGAACAGGAGGCAAAAGTATGAAAATTTTGGTGATTAACGGCCCCAATATTAATTTTTTGGGCATTAGGGAAAAAAGTGTGTACGGAACGCAGGACTATGATTATCTGCTCGGCATGATAGCAAAGAAGGGCGAAGAGACAGGAAGCACAATCGAAGTGTTCCAGAGCAATCATGAGGGAGCCATCATCGACAGGCTGCAGGACTCCTATTTTGACGGCACGGAAGGGATTGTCATCAACCCGGGCGCTTATACCCATTACAGCTATGCCATCAGGGATGCGCTGGCAAGCATCACCGTACCCAAGATGGAAATACACATTTCGGATATCACGGCAAGGGAAGAGTTCCGCAAGGTCTCTGTTACCAGACCGGCATGTGACGGACAGATATACGGCAAAGGGCTGGAAGGATATCTGCTCGCGATTGACGAGGTGATCAGGCTGGCGGCGACAAAATGAATTGGCGCAAAGCCGGAAAATTTTACGAAGAAATCGTAAGAATTGAAAAAAACAGTTGAAAAATAGTATATCTTAGTATACACTATAAAAGAATTAAAACGTGACAATTTTAGGAGGAAAGTTTTTTATGATTTCTGCAGGTGATTTCAGAAATGGTATTACGATTGAATTAGATAATAATATTTACCAGATTATTGAGTTCCAGCATGTGAAGCCCGGTAAAGGCGCTGCATTTGTCAGAACCAAGCTGAAAAATATTAAGAGCGGCGGTGTAGTGGAGAAGACTTTCAGACCTACCGAGAAATGCCCTCAGGCACGTATTGACAGAAAAGATATGCAGTATTTATACTCTGACGGCGATTTGTTCAATTTCATGGATGTTGAAAATTATGAGCAGATTGCTTTAAACAGCGAGACGATTGGTGATGCACTCAAGTTTGTCAAAGAAAATGAGATGTGCAAAATCTGTTCCCACAATGGTAATGTATTTGCAGTAGAGCCGCCTCTGTTCGTTGAACTGGAGATTACGGAGACGGAGCCCGGTTTCAAGGGTGATACGGCTACAGGCGCTACCAAGCCGGCGACAGTTGAGACGGGTGCAACGGTGTATGTGCCGCTCTTTGTCAATCAGGGGGACAAGATTAAGATCGATACCAGAACAGGTGAGTATCTGTCCAGAGCATAAGCGTTCTTTTCCTAAATAAACATAAGCCGACAAGACAATAGAATTTTTTCTATTGTCTTTTTTTCGTGCCAAAAAATAAAAATCAAATTCAGAATGGAGAAAAGTATGCAGTATAAAGAATTTATGGAAAAAACAAAAAAGAGCGTCAGTGATTATTTAGGAAAGGACGTCAGTGTGGAAATCAAGGAAGTGACGAAGAACAACGGCGTCATTTTGCAGGGGTTGGTGATAAACAGCAAAGAGGAAAGTCTTTCCCCTACGATTTACCTGAATGGTTTTTACGAAGATTTAAAGGATGGCAGACCGTTTAGTGATATTGTCTGCGCTATCGCGGATATTTATCAGGACAACCGGATTGCCGGAAAAATTAATCTGGACTTCTTTACGGATTATAATGCGGTGAAAGGACGCATATTTATTAAGGTAATCAATTATGAAAAGAACAAAAAAGCGTTGGAAGAGCTTCCGCACAAGCGTTTCCTCGACTTGGCCGTAGTGTGTTATTATGCCTATATGAATGATTTTCTGGGAAAGGGCTCCATACAGATTGAAATTGACCATCTGGATAAATGGGGGATTTCTGAGGAAACTTTATTTCAGGATGCAGAAAGAAATACGGCAATGCATGCAGGAGTGGAAATCAAAGAAATGGGGGAGGTCATAAAGGAGATGATGCGGGAAAGTTTTGGCGAAGAGGCAGAACAGCTTGCAGAAATTGCAGAACAGGCAAAGCAGGAAGCCCCCATGTATATTTTGACCTTGAAGGGAAGATATTTTGGTGCAGCCTGTATATGCGACAGGGAACTGTTACAGAATTTTGCCACAACGCACCGTACCAATTTCTATATTCTGCCCAGTTCCATTCATGAGTTGATTTTACTGCCGGACAGTGGAAGAGAAGAAGTGCAGGCGCTGAAAAGCATGGTGGAGGAGGTCAATGCCGGGCATGTTGCGCCAGAGGAACAGCTCTCGGATAACGTGTATTATTTTAACAGATTCGACAACGAAGTGTCGTTAATCTGAAAATTTTAAGAAATTTAACAAAAAATACAGTAAAGATGACTAGACAGAAATAACCTTTTGTGATATTATAGTCAGAGTGATGTAACAAATTTGTAATATTTGCAGCCGTAGTCTAACGGATAGAACGAAGGCCTCCGACGCCTTTAATGCAGGTTCGATTCCTGTCGGCTGCATTTACATCACTCTGACAACTGGTCTGAGGCTGTAGAACCAAACAACCACAGACCTTGTTTATTAAAGGAAAGGTGACAGTGTGAAGGTATCAATTAAAGAAAGAGCTTTGCAGGTGCGCGACTTTATAGTGGCGCGGGGTAAATTGGTATTTCCGATATTGTTGATTGCGGCGGTTGCCATCACGGTAACGATTGCGTTAAAAGCGGGTTCGGGCACAGTCAGTGCGACGGGCGCTCCCGATCCGGAGACAGCTTCGATGTCCGATGGCAATGCGGTGGCTGAGCTTACGGTGCCGGACGTACCTTTGGAATTAAATGCTTATCCTGAATTAAACAGTCTGGTTATGACGTATTTTGAGGCGATGGCGGCCGGAGATGCCGACAGCATTGCAGCGATACAGAGCGGACTTGATGATATGGAACGGATTCGAATTGAAGAGCTGGGCAAATATATTGAGGGATATCCGGCTGTGGAGGTGTACTCCAAGCCCGGACCGGAGGAAAATTCCTACATTGTAATTGCCTATACGCAGGTGGTTATGTCCTACTATCCGGAGGATTACCTTCCGGGTTATACTTCGTTTTATGTGTGCACCAATGCGGAAGGAAATCTGTATATCAACAAGGAAAGCGTTCCCGAGGAAGTTTCCGAGTACATTAGGAAAGTGATCCTGCAGGGTGATGTTGTAGAGCTGTGTAACAAGATTGAGGTGGAATATAAGGATATCTGTCTGAATAAGCCGGAGCTTTTCACCTATATGTCAGAGGTGGAGCAGGAAGTAAGGATAGCGGCAGGCGGTATTCTTGCCAGCCAGATCACGGATAGTAACGGCGGTGATGCAGTGCCGGCAGATGGCAACAGTGTTGTCAGCGATCCGGAAGGGGCGAATGGCGGCAGTGAACCGGAGACGCCCCCTACCCCTGTACAGACCGGACCGGTTTATGCAACGGCTACCACGACGGTAAATGTCAGAAGCTCTGACAGTGAGACTGCCGACAAGCTGGGCAAGGTTTCCGGCGGAACCAAGGTAGAGGTTTTAGAGCAGAAGGCAAATGGCTGGAGCCGGATTGTGTATGGGAATGGAGAAGGCTATATCAAGTCTGAGTTCCTAAATGTCGCCGAGAGTGCAGCGGGCGTGGAGACCATTGGTACAGTGACTACCACTACCAATGTCAATGTGCGAGTGGCGCCAAACGAAACGGCAGAAAAGCTTGGAATCGCTACAGGCGGCGAGACATTGGATTTGGTCGGCACGGAAGGTGATTGGAGCAAGGTGATTTACAACGGACAGATTGGTTATGTGAAGTCCGAATATGTGCAGTAACAATAATGGAAACGGTATGATAGCATGGGTGAAAGCCCATGCTATCATTTATCATAACAAGAAGCCTGCGGGCAGATTTTCTATTTCACAGAGGAGGGTTTTATGCTTAAGAGAATCAACATGGGAATATTGGGAGCAGGAAATATTGCGGGCACCATGGCGGAAACCGTAAACAAGATGCCGGGCGTAAAATGCTATGCGATAGCATCGCGCTCGCTGGAAAAGGCAGAAAGCTTCGGGGCAGCGCATGGCATCAAAAAATGCTACGGCTCCTACGAGGAGCTTCTTGCGGATAAAAAGGTGGATTTGGTTTATATTGCAACACCTCATTCCGAGCATTATGAAAATGTGAAGCGGTGTATCAGCCATAAAAAACCGGTGCTGTGCGAAAAGGCATTTATGGCAAACGCTGCACAGACGGAAGAGATTTTGAAATTGGCGGAAGAAGAAGGCGTTCTGGTTACGGAGGCGATGTGGATTCGGTATATGCCCATGTACAGGACAATCCGTGAAGTACTGGACAGCGGCGTCATCGGGGATGTCCGCATGGTAAGCGCCAATTTGGGTTATTTTATTGAAAGTAAGAAAAGGCTGACTGAGCCGGCGCTTGCAGGCGGCGCGCTGCTGGATTTGGGAGTGTATCCGATTCATTTTGCGTCCATGATACTGGGCGCGGAGGTGGAAAAAACGGAATCTTCCTGTGCTATGCTTTCCACCGGTGTGGACAGGCAGGAGAGCATAACCCTGCACTATAAAAACGGCGCGATGGCAGTACTCACGGCCTCCATGTCCGTCGTAAGCGACCGGATAGGCGGCATATACGGGACGAAGGGCTATGCCGTTATTGAAAACATCAACAATTTTGAGAGTATGACGGTATACAATGAAAGGCATGAAAAGATTGCTTTTTATAAGGCCCCGAAGCAGATAAGCGGCTATGAGTATGAGGTGGCGGCATGTGTGAAAGCAATCAGGGAAGGCTGGAAGCAGTGTCCGCAGCTGCCTCATGCGGAGACGCTGCGGATTATGAAGCTGATGGATACCTTGCGGGCACAGTGGGGAATGAAATATCCTTTTGAAGAAGAATAAATAGCAAAAATGGTGTCATACTGTAAAAAAGCAATCAAAACAGGAGGCGCCATGAAACCAGAAGAAATCAATATATACAGAGAGATACAGAAAAACACGGAGATGGGGATGAAAGCGATAGAAACCTTAAGCGATAAGGTTTATGAGGACGAGTTTGCCAGACAGATATCACGCCAGTCGCTCAAGTATTCCGACATCCGCAACAGGGCAATGAATAAGCTTTTAGAGGCAAAGGCGGAGCCGGTACATTCCAACCATCTTTCCGACATGATGCTAAAGGGCGCCGTGCACATGAATACGCTGTTTAATACCAGTACAAGCCATCTGGCTGAGTTGATGATACAGGGCAGTAACCGCGGGATTACACAGATGTGCAAGGTGCTGAACCACAATCCGCAGGCTCATGCCATGTCAACAGAGCTTGCGAAGGAACTGATGGATTTTGAGGAGAAGAATATCAATATTCTGAAAAAATATCTCTGACCGTTTTTGTATAATTTGCACAAAAAAAGTAAAAAAACTTTTATAATTTACTCAGATAAAGTGCTTTGCAATTTTTTTCCGCTATTATATAATAAAACGTGGATTGATAAGCTTTTATTGAAGGAGGATACAAAAATGTCATATGTTGACGAGGTATTTGAGCTTGTAGTTGCAAAGAACCCTGCGCAGCCGGAATTTCATCAGGCAGTGAAGGAAGTGTTGGAGTCCCTGCGTGTGGTTATTGAGGCAAATGAAGAGGCATACAGAAAAGATGCTTTACTGGAGAGATTATGTACGCCCGAAAGACAGATTCTGTTCCGTGTTCCCTGGGTGGACGACAAGGGACAGGTACAGGTAAACAATGGTTTCCGTGTACAGTTTAACAGCGCAATCGGACCTTACAAGGGCGGTTTGAGACTGCATCCTTCCGTAAACTTAGGTATCATCAAGTTTTTGGGATTTGAGCAGATTTTCAAGAATTCACTGACAGGACTTCCTATCGGCGGCGGCAAGGGCGGCTCTGATTTTGACCCGAAGGGCAAATCTGACAGAGAGGTTATGGCGTTCTGCCAGAGCTTTATCAATGAGCTGTACAGGCATATTGGCGCGGATACGGATGTACCTGCGGGCGATATCGGCACAGGCGCAAGAGAAATCGGTTATATGTACGGACAGTACAAGCGTCTTACCGGCCTGTATGAAGGCGTGCTGACCGGAAAGGGACTTACATACGGCGGTTCCCTCGCAAGAACAGAGGCAACCGGCTATGGTCTTCTGTACCTGACGGAAGAAATGTTAAAGTGCAACGGCAAGGATATTGCAGGCAAGACTGTTGTGATTTCCGGTTCCGGAAATGTTGCTATCTATGCGGCACAGAAGGCACAGCAGCTTGGTGCAAAAGTTGTTACGGTTTCTGATTCTACCGGATGGGTATACGATGCAGAGGGCATTGACATCGCTCTGTTAAAGGAAGTAAAGGAAGTAAAACGTGCAAGACTGACCGAGTACGCAGCGGCAAGACCCAGTGCAGAGTATCATGATGGCAAGGGCGTATGGACTGTGAAATGTGATATTGCACTTCCCTGTGCAACACAGAACGAGTTGAACCTTGAGGATGCAAAGGCTCTGGTTGCAAACGGCTGCTTTGCAGTAGCAGAGGGCGCAAATATGCCTACCACACTGGATGCAACAGAGTATCTGCAGAAGAACGGCGTTCTGTTCTGCCCGGGCAAGGCTGCAAACGCAGGCGGTGTGGCAACTTCCGCTCTGGAAATGAGCCAGAACAGCGAGCGTTTAAGCTGGACCTTCGAAGAAGTTGACAGCAAGCTTAAGGGAATCATGGTAAATATCTTCCACAACCTTGACGACGCAGCAAAGAAGTATGGCATGGCAGGCAACTATGTTGCCGGCGCTAACATCGCAGGCTTCTTGAAAGTTGCTGAGGCTATGACGGCACAGGGTATTGTGTAACAGATTTTAAGAGAAAGATAATGGGAGAAGTCCTGTAAGCGAAATGTTTATGGGACTTTTCTTTATCTGCGGAAGAGAGAAAGGAAGAATGCATATGGCAAAGGAAAAACAGTCGGGCAGGGCGGTAAAAATAGCTGGAATTGTATGGGGAGTGACGCTGCTTGTGACAGCGCTTTTTTATTTTGTAAAGGCAATACTGCCTGCAGGTGTGGTGTACAGGGTGTGGCTGGAGCGTACGGGAACGGCATGGGCGCTGTTTGTGCTCCCGCTTACGCTGGTGGTTTTGCTGCTGTGCCGGCTTTGGAAGAATGCGGCAAAGACGCGCAAGGCTGCTGCTTATATAGTGGTAACGATGGTCATTTTGTTTGGCTTTATGCTGTACTGTATGTTTGCCATTGTGTATACATGGGTATTGGGGCTGGCGCTTGGGCATGAGTCAGAATTTGCACCGGGGATTATAAAGACACAGACAGAAAATGTGGATTCTATTGCTTCTTACATTACATACTATGAAGATAAAGGCATTTTTGTAAAAAAAGAGTACGAGCCTATGTCCGATATTGTGCTCTTGGCAATGGAAATGAAATATGGGGAAAAATTTGTAATAGCGGGGGAAGCGGAAAGAGCGGACTGCTATCTGCTCAGTCCGGCGGACAATCCTGCTCTTATCTTTGAGGTGCAGGAGGTTATGGGTCATTTTACGGACAACTATGAAACGGTACAGAAAGAAAATGGTGAAAAATAAAGCGGATTTAAGGATTCCTTAATAACTTTCCTGCTATAAAGGTAAAGTACATGATGATATTGCTTCCGGCATACATATTTTGGGCGAATGCCGGGGCAGGAAAGGCAGGGATATATGTACTTTCATATTTTAAAGCGGGATTTGAAGAGAAAAAAGACCATGAATTGTATTCTGTTTCTCTTCATTACCCTTGTGGCAATGTTTTTGTCAAGCAGTGTAAACAATATGACAGCAATAGGAACCGCGCTGGAACATTACTTTGACAAAGCCGGAGCCGGGGACTATTTTGTGGTGACAAGAATGAGCACGTCGGAAAAGGTGATGGAAGATATCTTAAGTCAGGCGGAAGCGGTGAAAGCCTATGGCAGGGAACCGGTATTTTTCATGAGTGTGGAAAATATAGAAGTGGATATTGAGAGAACCATACTGCTTTCGACGTCGATTGTGCTGTGTGATTTTGAAAAATCCCATCTTACTTTTTTTGACAAAAACAATAAGCCGCTTACCGAAGTGAATAGCGGAGAAATCTATCTTTCCAGAAGTTTTCTGGAGCGGAATTCCCTCACGGTGGGGGATAAATTTACAGTAATTGTGGGGGACAGGAGAAAGGAATTTACGGTTGCAGGGGGTATAAAGGACGCTCTTTTGGGCTCGGATATGATGGGAATGCCGAGAATGATTGTGGACGGCGCTGCCTACGACTATTTGACAGAAGGGGCGGACGACGGTTATTTTGGCGATATCTATTATATCGAGACAGATGATACAAAATCATTGGAGCGGGAGATTATAAGCAGGAGCGACATCAATTTTATCTTTCAGGGAGACAGGGCAATGCTTTCGCTGACCTATGTGATGGATATGGTTGTTGCCGGCATTCTGCTGGTGGTCAGTATCTGCCTGATATTGATTGCGCTGGTGGTGCTTCGTTTTACCATAACCTTTACGCTGCTTTCGGAGTATCGGGAAATCGGCATTATGAAGGCAATCGGAATCCGAAATGGAAAAATCAGGGGGATTTATCTGGTGAAATATCTGGCGCTGGCTGTTATGGGCAGCCTGCTGGGACTGCTCTTGGGGATTCCTTTTGGCAGAACGCTTTTGGAAAAAGCGTCCAAAAGCATTGTGATGGAGACGCAGGGCGGGCTCTTTATTAGCTTTGCCTGCGCGGCGGCAGTGGTTATGATTATCCTGCTGTTCTGTTTTGGCTGTACAAGACGTGTGAAAAAAATAACGCCGGCTGACGCGGTAAGAAACGGACAGAACGGAGAGCGGTACAAGAAAAAGAGTTTTGTGAGACTTGGAAAAACGCGGCTGAAGCCGGCGGAATTTATGGCGCTCAATGATATTTTGGGAAACGGAAAACGTTATGGTCTGATGCTTCTTACCTTTACTATATGCCTTACTTTAATTTCCTCCATCCTAAACACCATTAATACGTTGGAGGGTGAAAGCTTAATAGGCGCGTTCAGCATGGTAAAAAGCGATGCTTATCTGGACAACAATGCGGAAGCAATGGAATTTATGGTGGAGAATGGCAGGGAAAAGCTGACTGACCGTATGAATGAGATAGAAAAAACGCTTGCCGCAGACGGAATGCCTGCCAGATGTACGATGGAGATAGTATTTAAACTTCTATTGACGAACGGGGAGAACCGCTGCATGTCTCTTACCTTTCAGGGGACAGGGACACAGACGGGAGAATACGTCTATTTAGAGGGAACGCCTCCGCAGCGTGCGGACGAAATTGCCGTGACGGGGCAGATTGCGGAAAAGCTGGATGTACAGATTGGGGACACGGTTGTAGTGGTTTTTCCGGATGGAGAGCGGGAATGTATGATTACAGCCCTGTATCAAAGTATGAACAACATGGGCGAAGGCGTACGGCTGCATGAGGATGCAGAAATAGATTATGCCTATGCAATGGGATTTATGTCCTATCAGATTATGTTTACGGATAATCCCGATAAGGGTGAACTGCAAAGGCGTATTGACAGGATCGGCACGCTTTTTGAAAACAGAGAGGTGCAGAATACCACGGAATACCTGCGTACCATGATTGGCGGAGTGTCAGATTACCTGAAGGAAGTCAGGGGAATTGCCATTATGCTCGTGCTGACCATCTGCATTTTTGTGGCAGTTTTGATGGAGCGCTCTTTTCTGGCAAAGGAAACCGGTGAGATTGCCATTTTAAAAGCAGTCGGCTTTCGAAACAGCGCGCTGGTGCGCTGGCACACGGTGAGAATCGGGATGGTTCTTCTGGTTTCTACCGTGATTACGTGGCTGATTTCAACCTGGGTGTCGCAGATAAGCGCAGGGCAGGTGTTCAAAATGATGGGAATGACTTACGGTGTGACGTTTGAAATAAAGCCTTTGGAGGTATTTTTTCTGTATCCGCTTTTCTGCATTAGCGGGACGCTGGCGGCAGTGTGGCTGACCGCACAGCATATCAGAAAAATAGACGCTTCAAAGGTATCCAATATAGAATAGTGAGGAGTAAAAGTATGGAAAAGGTTCTGGAAGTAAAGGATTTATGCAAGACATATATTGTGAATAAGCGGCAGCTCAATGTGCTGAAAAATATGAGTTTTGACGTCGCGGAAGGAGAAATGGTGGCGGTGATGGGACCTTCCGGTTCGGGAAAATCCACCCTGCTGTATGCGGTTTCCGGCATGGACAATATGACGGCGGGAAGCGTGCGCTTTGCCGGCAGGGATATCGGAAAGCTGAACGAAAAGGAGCTTGCAGATTTACGCCTCGATGAGATGGGATTTATTTTTCAGCAGATGTATATGCTGAAAAATCTGACCGTATTTGACAATATTGTGCTGCCGGCTTTTCAGTCAAAGAAAAATACGGCTTCCAAAAAGGAAAAGATAAGGTATGGCGAGGATTTGATGAAGAAGCTGGGCATCATAGAAATTGCGGACAATGATATTGAGGAGACGTCCGGCGGGCAGTTACAGCGGGCATGTATCTGCAGGAGCCTGATAAACAGTCCCAAAATGATTTTTGCAGACGAGCCCACGGGAGCGCTGAACCGCTCTGCTTCCGAGGAGGTGATGGAGCAGTTTGTACAAATAAACAAGAGCGGAACCACGGTGATGCTGGTCACCCATGATATCAGGGTTGCAGCAAGATGCAGCAGGGTGATGTATATCGTGGATGGAACCCTTAAGGGCGAGTGCCATCTGGGAAGCTGTGGTAAGGCGGATAAGCAGAGAGAGCGTGAGAGAACACTGACAAGCTGGCTGACGGAGCTTGGCTGGTAACGGAGGTTGTATGACGGATATACTGGTTGTGGAGGACAATAAGGAAATCAGCAGTCTTTTGCAGGGCTTTCTGACTGCAGAAGGGTACTCCGTGAGGATAGCCGCAAGCGGCGAGGAAGGGACGGCATTTTTCGAAACCGAGGGAGCAAGGCTGGTGGTGCTTGATATTATGCTGCCGCATATGGACGGTTTTGCCGTGTGCCGCAAACTGCGGGAAAGAGGGAATGTCCCCATTATTATCGTCAGTGCCAAAAGTGAAAAGGACGACAAGTTGACCGGGCTGTCTGCAGGCGCTGACGACTATATAGAAAAGCCCTTTGACATCGATATTCTGCTTGCAAAAATTGATGGGATCTTTAAACGAAAGATTGCAGGTGATATTTTATGCGCAGGTGATATCCGTCTGGATAAGAACAGGTGCGAGGTATACAAAAAGGGAGAATTAGTTCCCATGACAGCAAAAGAGTTCTCCCTGCTTTTGTACCTAATGGAAAATAAGGGGCATGCGTTAAAGAAGGAGCAGATTTTCAACAAAATCTGGGGATTTGAAAGCTTTTCCGAACCGCAGACTCTGACGGTTCATATTAAGTGGCTGCGGGAAAAAATAGAGGACAATCCGAAAGAACCGAAACACATTTTGACAGTGTGGGGCACAGGATATCGTTTTGAAGAATGAAAGGAATTGCCATGCGGACATTTGACAGGATATTTGCTGCGGTCATCGTTGTGATTCTTCTGGTTTTTGCCGGAAGCAATCTCTATATAGCCCGTACAGATCGGAATGCAGGCAGGCAGTATCGCGTGGAGGCAAAGCGTCTGGCAGAGGACATTGCGGTGGGCGAGCCTGTGGATTTGACCCGATATCCTTCCATCATAGGCGTGGAGAAGCTGGAAGGAGATACAAAGGCATTTTTTGAGGGCGGCAATGAGGACTATCTGATAAAAGAAATAGATGGTGCCTATTACCGCTTGGATTACCGTGCCGAGGCGGCAGCCGGCAGGCGCCGTCTGGCTTTCACAATCAATACCGTAACCGCTGTTTTGGCGGCTGCGGTTCTTTTGCTGTTATTTTATGTAAAAAAATATGTGATTCTGCCGTTTGAAAAGCTGTCTGAGCTGCCTTACGAGCTGGCAAAAGGGAATCTGACGCTTCCCGTGCAGGAAAATAAGAACCGTTTTTTCGGGCGTTTCCTGTGGGGTATGGATTTGCTGCGGGAGAATTTGGAATTGCGCAAAAAAGAAGAACTTGCGCTCCAGAAAGAAAAGAAAACGCTTATGCTCTCCCTGTCCCATGATATCAAAACACCGCTGCAGGCGATTAAGCTGTATGCGAAAGCTTTGTCTAAAAATAGCAGTCAGGATCAGGAGAAGAACCGTAATATTGCAGAAAAAATCGATGAGAAGGCGGACGAAATAGGCAGCTATGTACGGCAGATCACGGAAGCCAATAAGGAGAATTTTTTGAATCTGACCGTGCGGAACGAAGAATTCTACATGTCGGCAGCAATCAAAGAAATCAAAACATATTATGGGGACAAATTAGAACTTTTAAAAACAGAATACAAGATTGGCGCGTATGAGGACTGTATTCTGAAGGGTGATTTGGAGAGGGTAACTGAAATTTTGCAAAATATCATGGAAAACGCCATAAAATACGGGGATGGAAGGTGGATTCACATTTCGTTTTCCGACGAGGAAGACTGCCGCCTGATAACGGTAAAAAACAGTGGATGCACCCTGCCGGAAAATGAACTGCCGCATATTTTCGACAGCTTCTGGCGCGGCTCCAATATCAAAAACCAAAGTGGCAGCGGACTTGGCCTCTATATCTGCCGACAGCTCTTAAAACAAATGGACGGCGAAATATTCGCCAATATGGAAAATGACTGTATGTGCGTCACAGTGCTTCTAAGAAAGGTGTAGCTTGGCTGTGCATTTTATACAGCGAAAAAGCAGTATATCGGATTTCCATCAATAAAATCATAACTTTTCTCAGTTTATCTCTAAAAATATAGAATTCCCAAGAGAGTTTTGGTATAATGTACACGTTGGCAATGAGCCATGCGCCGTCATAAAAAGATAAATTGCCTGCTTGCAGGCAAATTTATCTATTTTTGACGGCATAGGGCGAAGCCCGTGAGCGCACGATAAAATCGTGCGCGTGCATGGCGGGACTCCCCAGTCCCCACCCGCGCACGGCGCAGCTCGTGCGCCCCATGCATTAAAATCCACCGCAGCCAAACACCAATACCTAGCGCACACCGAATCCCATGCGCCCCTCAGGAGACTTATGCAATCGAAACAACCGGACAAAATCAGAATCAATAAATATCTTTCTGCAAACGGCATCTGCTCCCGACGGGAGGCAGACAGACTGGTGGAGCAGGGCAGGGTTACCATAAACGGAATAACAGCTGTTATGGGAGATAAGGCAGGTGCCGGAGATATTGTGCTTGTGGGGCAGAAAAAGGTTGCAAATGCCGAGAAAAAGGTGGTGCTGGCATTTTACAAGCCCAAAGGCGTTGTCTGCACGGAGAAGGACCGTCACGCAGACAAAATGGTAAAGGACTGGATACGCTATCCGGTGCGAGTCACTTATGCCGGCAGGCTGGACAAAGATTCAGAAGGACTTTTGCTCCTTTCAAACGACGGAGATTTGATTCAGTCCATGATGAAAGGCTCCGGCAATCATGAAAAGGAGTATGTTGTTAAAACCGACAAAGAAATAACATCTGATTTTTTATCTAAAATGGAAAGGGGCGTCTATCTGGAGGAACTTTCCATTACGACAAAGCCCTGCAAGACAGAAAAGACAGGAAAATACACGTTCCATATCATACTGACCCAAGGCGTTAACAGACAAATCAGAAGAATGTGCAAGACCTTTGGCTATGAGGTAAAGGCGCTGAAGCGGATCCGGATTATGAATATCGGTCTGGGAGATTTAAAGGAAGGACAGTTCCGCGAATTAACAGAAGAAGAACGAGCGTTATTATATAGGCAGTGTGGAATAGGTCAATAAAATGAAAGAAGAAAGGCATGGCGCAGTATGGAAGACAAGAAAATAGAAAGAATGAAGGAACTTGTTTCACTGCTCAATGAAGCGTCAAAAGCGTACTATGCGGAAGACCGCGAAATTATGAGCAATTTCGACTACGACAGACTGTACGATGAATTGGAGCTGCTTGAAAAAGAAACGGGTGTTACATTATCAAACAGCCCGACGGTGAACGTGGGTTATGAAGCGGTGGAGGAGCTGCCCAAGGAACAGCATGAGAGTCCTATGCTTTCTCTGGGTAAGACGAAGAGCAGGGAGGAACTGCAGGACTGGCTGCAGGGAAAGGCCGCGCTTTTGAGCTGGAAACTGGATGGGTTGACGGTGGTACTGACGTACCGTGAAGGAAAGCTTGCAAAAGCGGTGACGCGCGGCAATGGCGAGGTTGGCGAGGTCATTACCAACAATGCCCGTACCTTTCGGAATCTGCCGATATCTATCGCCTATAAAGGGGAACTGGTTCTGCGTGGCGAGGCGGTGATTACGTACTCGGATTTTGAGAAAATCAATGCAGAAATTGCGGAAGAAGAGGCCAAGTACAAGAACCCGAGAAATCTCTGCAGCGGTTCGGTACGGCAGCTTAACAATGAGATAACAGCGAAGCGGAATGTGCGCTTCTATGCATTTGCTCTGGTAAAAGCGGATGGCGTGGATTTTTCCAATTCCCGTATGCAGCAGTTTGCTTTTCTGAAAGAGCAGGGATTTGAGGTGGTGGAACATGTTCTCGTAGAGCCGGAAACGATTCAGGGAGCAATTTCCGACTTTGAAAAAAAGACGGAAAGCTATGACGTACCCTCTGACGGACTTGTGCTCGTCTATGAGGATATTGCCTACGGACAGTCGCTCGGCCGGACAGCAAAGTTCCCGCGGGATTCCATTGCTTTTAAATGGGCGGATGAACTGCGGGAGACTACGTTAAAGGAAATCGAGTGGAGCCCGAGCCGGACAGGGCTGATTAACCCGATAGCTGTCTTTGAGCCGGTGGAACTGGAAGGAACTACCGTGAGCCGGGCTTCGCTTCACAATATCAGCATCCTGCGCGGATTAAAGCTGGGACTTGGCGACAGGATTACCGTATACAAAGCCAATATGATAATACCGCAGATTGCGGAAAACCTTACCTGCTCCGACAGTGCAGAGATTCCGGCGGCCTGCCCTGTGTGCGGCAGGGAAACAACGGTTAAAAGCATAAACGATACCGAAAGCCTTTACTGTACCAATCCGGATTGCGCCGCAAAGAAAATCAAGGCGTTTACCCTGTTTGTCAGCCGTGACGCCATGAACATCGACGGTTTGTCGGAAGCAACTCTGGAAAAATTCATTGGTATGGGATTCATTCATGAGTTTGCCGATTTGTTCCATCTTTCTGCGCATAAGGAGCAGATAGTGGAAATGGAGGGCTTTGGTGAAAAGTCCTATGCGAATTTGGAGGCAAGCATAGAGAAAGCTAGAAAAACCACGCTTCCGAGACTTATTTACAGTCTTGGCATTGCCAATATCGGTCTGGCAAACGCGAAGATGCTCTGCCGCCAGTTTGATTATAAACTGGACGCCCTGATGGATGCAGATGTGGAGGCTTTGAGTGCGATTGAGGGCGTTGGCGATGTGATTGCGGCCGCCTTTGTCGATTATATGGCACAGTCGGAAAACAGGGATATGCTGTCGAGGCTCACGGAGGAATTGGAGATAGAGGTTCCGGTGATAGATGAGAGCAGCCTGTCTCTGAGCGGTCTTTCCTTTGTGGTGACGGGAAGTCTGAATCACTATGCGAGCAGGAATGAACTGAAGGAGGAGATCGAAAGACTGGGCGGCAAGGTGACGGGAAGCGTTACGAGCAAGACGGAATGTCTGATTAACAATGATGTTGCGTCTGCCTCGTCTAAAAATAAAAAAGCGAAGGAATTAGAGGTGCCTATTTTATCGGAGGAGGAATTTATACAAAAATATGTGGGAGGAAAGAACGATGCCGATTAAAATACAGAAGGATTTACCAGCAAAAGAAATTTTGGAAAATGAAAATATATTCGTGATGGACGAGGGACGTGCCGTGCATCAGGATATCCGCCCCATCAGGGTATGTATCCTGAATCTGATGCCCGTAAAGCAGGACACGGAGCTGCAGCTTTTGCGGGCTCTGTCCAACACGCCGCTGCAGGTGGAAGTGACTTTTCTGACGGTAAAAAGCCACACCTCCCAGAATACGTCGGCAAATCATCTCAACAAGTTCTATACCACCATGGACGAAATTCGTGACAACCGGTATGACGGCATGATTATCACGGGAGCGCCTGTGGAGGATATTACCTTTGAAGAGGTGGACTACTGGCAGGAGCTTTGCGATATTATGGACTGGTCCGGCGAGCACGTGACCTCGACGCTGCATATCTGCTGGGGTGCACAGGCTGCGTTTTATCACCACTATCATATCCAGAAAAAGCAGCTTCCGGAAAAACTGTTTGGGATTTACCCCCATCGGGTTGCCAATCGAAAGGTGCCGCTGGTGAGGGGCTTTGACGATATTTTTCTGGCGCCCCACAGCCGCCACACGGAGACGCCGGCGGAGGCTATTCATGCCTGTCCGGATATTACCGTTCTGGCAGAATCTGACGAAGCAGGCGTATTCTTGGCGATGGCACACGGCGGAAAGCAGATTTTTGTAAACGGTCATCCGGAATATGACCGCTATACCTTAAATAATGAATACCACAGGGATTTGAATAAGGGGCTGCCGATTCACATTCCCTACAACTATTATCCGAATGACAATCCTGAGGAAAAGCCGCTGCTGCAGTGGCGTTCCCACAGCAACAATCTCTACAGCAACTGGCTTAATTACTATGTGTACCAAAACACGCCGTATGAATGGAATTAAGCGGGTTCACAAGGAGAAAACTGAAAAAAGCAGAAACATTAAGAAAATCATAAGAAATTGTTAAAGGCATTTGAAGAACTTGCTGTTATGCTGTTGATAACAGCTCTTTCACTGCCCGAAAAAAAGCGCGCAGAAATAGCGGCAGATAGGAGCTAAAAGATGAAAAGAGTTTTGGTGGTTTTTGGTGGCTGTTCCACGGAGTATGAGGTATCGCTGCAGTCGGCAACGGCAGTTATGCAGGCGATTGACCGCAGTCAGTATGAGGTGCTGCACTTAGGCATCACAAAGGATGGCAGAACCTTTTACTATGAAGGAGCGGAGGAAAAGATTGCAGAGGATACCTGGCAGTCGGAAGCTTGTTTTCCGGCGACCATTTCCATGAGCAGGGGAACGCCGCTTCTCTGGGTTGACAAAGACGGTACGCTTTCCCAGATACCCTTCGATATTGCATTTCCTGTTCTGCATGGGAAAAACGGCGAGGACGGTACGCTGCAGGGGCTGTGTGAACTTGCCGGCATACCGGTGGCGGGCTGTGGAATGGAAAGCTCCGCACTTGGCATGGATAAGGTGCTTGCGCATACGCTGGTGGAGCTTGCCGGTATACGGGTACCCAAAAGCGTGTGTCTGAATACCATGCGGGAGTACGAGGAGAGCAGAAGCCGGATAGAAGCATTGGGACTGCCCGTTTTTGTGAAGCCCGTGCGTGCAGGTTCGTCTTTTGGCATAAGCCGTGTGACAAATGCAGACGATATGGAAAATGCAATAAAGGAAGCTTTTGTGCATGACGCGCAGGTGGTGATTGAAGAAGCAATAGACGGCTTCGAAGTGGGCTGTGCCGTCATGGGCAATGACGAGCTTACCATAGGAAGGGCGGATGAAATCGAAATACCTTCAGGATTTTTTGACTATGAAGAGAAATATACATTAAAGAGTTCTGCAATACATATGCCGGCAAGAGTAAGCCAGGAAGAAGAAGACAGGATACGGGAGACAGCAGGTAAAATTTATCGGACTTTAGGCTGCAAAGGCTTTACCAGGGTCGATATGTTCTTTACGTCAAAGCGGGAAATTGTATTTAATGAAATTAATACGATTCCCGGGTTTACTTCCCACAGCCGCTACCCGAATATGATGAAGGGAATCGGGCTCGATTTTAAACAGGTGGTAAACGAAATTATAAAGCTGGCACAACAATAATTTGAAATATCAGGAGGCTTTTTGCTATGCGGCAGCTTCGATTGAAGTGGGAAGATTCCCGCTATGCCTTTTTACATTATGGCAGTGAACAGGAGGATAAGGTGGAAGCCGTCAGGCAGCGGATTGTCGGGCAGGCTGATTTACTGAGGACATATTCTTTTGCGGAGGCGCCGTTTCAATGGCAGGAGGGTGAAAAGAGCTATAAGGCAGGATTCGTCCCCTGCGAAAAAGAAGCCGTCGTTTCCCTTCCCGAAAAAGGAAGTGTGTTTATTTTGGGAAGTGAAGGAGGATTTCTGGTTGCAGCAGAGTTCTAGAATTGGAAAATTCGATGATTTTAAGTGGATTGCGGCGCTTTTGGTGGCGGCAATCCATACATCGCCTTTAGAGAGTGTGAATGTCACAGCGGACTTTATCCTAACGAGAGTGCTGGCAAGAGTGGCAGTACCGTTTTTTATGATGGTGACAGGATATTTTGTGCTCTACGTAGCAGCGGTGGAAGGCAGTTTTCAGAGGATATGGCGCAGCTTGAAAAAAATTGGTTTTCTCTATCTGGCAGTCACTCTGCTTTATCTGCCGGTTCAGGGATATAAAATGCTTGGAAGTGAAGCGGAGATTTCCGCAGGGGCGCTGTGCAGGGCGCTTTTCTTTGATGGAACCTACTACCATCTGTGGTACCTGCCTGCCGTTATGATTGGACTTCCCATTTGCTGGGCGCTTCTGCGTCTGATAGGGAAATACGCCTATGCAGCGGCTGTAGTCTTGTATGCGATAGGTCTGCTTGGGGACAGTTATTATGGGCTGGCATGCAGGATACCGATGCTTAAGCAGGTGTATGAAAGCATGTTCGGGATATTTTCCCAGACGAGAAACGGGCTGTTTTTTGCGCCGCTCTTTCTGCTCCTGGGATATCGGGCGGCTTCGGGAAGAAAGGATAGAAGTGTAAAGAGAAGCCGGTACAGTTTTGTTCTATACCTGCTGCTTATGTGTGCAGAGGGACTGTTGCTGCATTTCTATACGGAACAGGAACATAACAGCATGTATCTGCTTTTGCCGGTGTGCATGATATTCCTCTTTGATACGCTTTTGGCCGGCGCAGCCGTCTGGGATGTGAGAAGAGGGACGTTTTATAAAACCGGTCCCATGCTCTTTTATTTTCTGCATCCGTTTATGATTCTGATTATCAGGGCGTTTGTGAAACTGACAAAATTAAACTTTATTCTGGAAGTCAGTCCCATCTATTATCTGGCGGTAGTGGTGGGAAGCTTGTGCGCCGCGTATCTCTGTCTGACAGTGTTTCAGTGCGCGCGCCGTATCCGGAAAGGAAGGAAGGACAAGTGAAACTGGAAGAAAGACCGGGAAGGGCATGGTTGGAAATTTCACTGGAGAATTTAAGATGGAATTACAGGACGCTTTGCGGGGCGATGCCCGAAGGGTGTAAATGTATGGCGGTGGTAAAGGCGGATGCCTACGGACATGGCGCCGTTCAGACTGCGCAGGTTTTCAGCGGCGAGGGCTGCGATACGTTTGCGGTTGCATCGCTGGAGGAAGGCATTGCCTTAAGAGTCGCAGGATTACAGAAAGATATACTGGTATTGGGATATACCATGCCGCGGGATGCCTTTCTGCTGGACAGATATCAGCTTATGCAGACGGTGGTGGACGAAGCGCATGCAAAGGCGCTTGCGGAAACAGGGCATGACATTGCCTGCCATCTGGCTGTGGACACCGGCATGAACCGGCTGGGTATCTCATATCGGGACAGAGCCGCCATTGAGAGGGTGTTAGGCATGCAGGGCATCCGCATGAAAGGAATCTATTCCCATTTGAGCGTGGCGGACAGCACGCTTGCAGAGGATGTGCGTTTCACGCAGAAACAGATTGCTGATTTTTATGCGCTCAAGGCATATCTGGAAGAGAAGGGCTGGCGGAATCTTTCCTACCATATGCAGAGCAGTTACGGACTTTTATGTTATCCCATGGAGGGGATGCAGTATGCGAGGCCGGGCATTGCTCTTTATGGCTGTACCAGCAATACGCCTGAGGAAAAATTCTGTGTTGATTTAAAGCCCGCGCTTCAGCTTAAGTGCAGGATTGGATGCATCAGGACGGTGGAGCAGGGCGATTTTGTCTCTTACGGCAGGACCTGGGAGGCGAAGGAGAGAAGGCGGGTTGCGGTGATGGCAATCGGCTATGCGGACGGACTGCCGCGCAGTCTCTCCGGTCAGGGACAAGCGTTGGTTCTGGGGAAAAAGGTTCCCATGGTGGGGCGCATCTGCATGGATCAGACCATGCTTGACATCACGGAGGTTCCCGAGGCTGTGGAGGGCGATATCGTAACCCTTATCGGAACGGACGGCGGAGAAGAAATCAAGGCGGTGGAGCTGGCGCAGAGAGCCGGAACCATCACCAACGAACTGTTAAGCAGGCTGGGCAGCAGACTGACAAAGACCTTCTGGTAATAAAAGGAGATTGGAATTGGCAAAATACAGTACCAGACAGACGGGTGCGGAAAAGGAAGAACTGGCGGTTCGTTATCTGGAAAAGCAGGGATTTACAGTTAGGGAAAGAAATTTCAGGAGCCGGCAGGGCGAAATTGACATTATCGGATTTGACGGGGAATATTTGGTGTTTTTAGAGGTAAAATACAGAAAAAGCAAGTCCTTTGACGGCGCACTTGCGGCCGTGGGAGATACGAAAAAACGCCGGATCTGCCGGACTGCGGACTATTACCGGTATCTCAGGCGCATTCCACAGGGAACGCCCATCCGGTACGACGTCGTCGGCATACAGGGAGAAGAGATTATCTGGATTAAAAATGCGTTTTTTCATATGTGAAGGCTGACTAGCGGCGGAATGAGAGGAAGTATGGAATTTATCAGGAAAAAAAGCAGAGGCAGAGGTCTTTCGGTGGAGCAAAAGGGTCAGGCGTTATACCTGACTTTTCCTTCCTTTACGCGCACACAGGCAGTGGAACATCTGTTTTCAACAAGGCTCGGCGGCGTGAGCGAGGGGATTTTCTCCACCATGAATCTCAGCTATACCAGAGGGGATAAAAAAGAAGCGGTAGACGAAAATTACAGGCGTATTGCGGATATTTTAGGCTGTAAGCCGGAAGCGTTTGTCTGTTCGGACCAGACGCATACGACCAATATCCGAAAGGTGACGGAAGCAGATTGCGGAAAAGGCGTTTTGGTTCCGCGGGATTACCGGGACGTGGATGGTCTTGTGACAGACAGAGAAGGGATCGTGCTGGTGACTTTTTTTGCAGACTGTGTGCCGCTGTACTTTCTGGATGCAGAGAGGCGGGTCATCGGGCTGGCGCACTCCGGCTGGCGGGGTACGGTGGGACGTATCGGAAAGAAAATGATAGATACCATGGTAAGTGATTACGGCTGTAAAAAGGAGAATATCCTTGCCGCCATCGGTCCATCCATCTGCGCGGACTGTTACGAGGTCTCAGAGGATGTGGCGGGGCAGTTCGAAGCGGAATTCGGAAGCGCGGTACTGCAAAAGGGAAGGCGGCCGGGCAAGTACCAGCTTGATTTGTGGAAAGCGAATGAAGAGGTGCTCTTACAGGCGGGTCTGACTTCCACGCAGATAGAAGTGACGGATATCTGTACCTGCTGTAATGCTTCCCTTTTATTTTCCCACAGGGCAAGCGAAGGGAAGCGGGGCAATCTGGGCGCCTTTTTGATGTTAAAGAGAGAAAACAGGGAAGGGAAAGAGTGCTGATATGTCAAATATACTGGTTTGTGACGATGATAAAGAAATTGTGGACGCGATAGAAATCTATTTAAAAAACGAAGGCTATCAGATTTTTAAGGCATATGACGGCGAAGAGGCGATTCGGATTCTGCACAAGGAGGATATCCAGCTGCTCATTATGGATATTATGATGCCGAAGCTGGATGGCATCCATGCTACATTAAAAATCAGGGAATACAGCAGCATTCCGATTATCATACTGTCGGCAAAGTCGGAGGATATGGACAAGATACTGGGCTTAAATGTGGGAGCGGACGATTATGTGACGAAGCCGTTTAATCCCTTGGAGCTGGTGGCAAGGGTCAAATCCAACCTGCGCCGCTACACAAAGCTGGGAAGCCTGAATGTGGACGACAATGCGGTGTTCAGAATCGGAGAACTTTCGATAAACGACGATACCAAGGAGGTTTTTGTCGATGGGGAGCCTGTAAAGCTGACGCCCATTGAGTACAGTATTCTGCTTCTTCTGGTAAAAAATCCGGGCAGGGTATTTTCCATCAACCAGATTTATGAGAGCATCTGGAACGAAGAGGCAATCGGGGCGGACAATACGGTGGCGGTTCATATCCGTCATATCCGTGAAAAAATCGAAATCAATCCCAGAGAACCTAAATATCTGAAAGTGGTCTGGGGCGTCGGTTATAAGATAGACAAAGTGTGAGGTACGAAGTGTGAAAAAACACAAGGGATTAGGGAAGAGAAGCGCCATATTGTTTCACTTTTTGCAGCAGGCGGCAGCATGGATTGCCGTGGCGGCCATTACCATGCTGGCTGCGTACTCCGTCGTGTGCGTGGAAACAGAAGGGTATCCCAATACCAGAAAGATATTTCGCCTGGATTTATTTGTAGGGGAGAACCATTTTGAGGAGACGGCAGTCTTTGATGAAATGCTGATGAGCGCCATGCAGGAAATCATCCGGTATAATGTGGCAAAGAGCCAGTTGGAGACGGACGGAAAATATGACGGCACGAAAGAAATAGACGTCAGAGCGTTTGTCAACCGCAAGACCAATCTTGCCAGAGGACTGGATACATCGGATGAAGTAAAAATCGCTTTGCAGGTATCCGGTGAAGACGTGGAAGTCGTAGGATTTGCTGTTTATCCGGAGGAAAAGGCGGTAAAGTATTATCTGGAGGATTTACTGAAATGGCAGCGATATGGATTTCACTATGAAGAGACAGTGATGACGGTCACGGAATTTGTAACCTACTTTGACAAGTATTATTTGGACAGGTTCGATGGCGTATGGACAGAGGAGCAGGAGGAAAAACTCCGGTCTTATCTGGGGAATGACAGTGCCTCCTATGCGGGGCTCAGCCCAAAGACACTGGACTACCTGTATGTGATATTTAACTGTGATACGGAAGATAAGAATAAAGAGCTGACGGAAGAAATGTTAGTGGAGTATGAGCAGAACTGGTATGTGTGGGTAGAGGAAGGCGGCATGCTGCGCACGTTTGTCAACCTTTATGATACAGACATCAGGACAAATCAGGCGCTTCTGTATATTTTAAGCAGATGGAGTCCGGTTTACAAGCTTTATGTGGATGCTGAAACGGGAGAGATCATGGTACACCTGTTTCTGCTGCAGGAGCGGTATCAGACTGTCGATGGCGGAAACTTGTCTTCTCTGGCGGATAGCTGGGAAGAGTATATGACATATTGGACTTACGTGGAGCAGACAGCAGAGGATTTGCTATACAATTATAAGGAATATCTGGAATTTGCAGAAAAATACGGGGAAGGCGCGACCAATATTGCCTATACCTTTGACATGGAGATGTTAGGAGAGCCGGTCAGGGTGAGCAATCTGCCGCAATCCGTAAAAGGAGATTTGGATGCGTATTATAAGTCTGCGTACGGCAGGTATATGATTTACCGTCCCAAGACCATGACCTTTGAATCCAATACGGGAATTGTAAAGGAAGATGACCTGTTTAACGCATTTTCGCGCTATGAATATGCCTATCCGGAAACGGCGGAAATCCGGATGGGAGTCGATACCGAATATCCTGTGTGGGATCAATTCGCACAGGCGTCGGCGGCGTATCGGGCGATGCACCCCTATGCGTATCCGATATTGGTAACTGCGGGAATTGCGATCGTCGCATGGTTTGTGTTATGGCTGTTTTTAAGTGTGATGGCGGGCAGACGCAGAGAGCAGGGAGAGGAAGAAGTAAAGCTTGTTTTGTGCTGGTTTGATTTTGTGCCCACGGAGGCAGCCGCGGCGCTGGGGGGCGGGCTTGCATTTGCCGGCATTTGGCTTATCCGGCTGCTTTACAGTAATCTATCGAGCAAGTCCCTTGCCTATGTTTCTGCGAACCGCATGAAAACTGTGTTCTTGATGGGCGCGTTCGGCTGTATTCTCAGCAGCTTGTTCTGCCTGTTCTGGTACAGCCTGGTGCGAAGGATAAAAGCGCGTACCCTGATAAAATCCAGCCTCATCAAATGGCTATGGGAAAATACATTGTTAAAGCTGTGCAGGGCGATGAAGAAGCTGTTATTGAAAATTTACGACAACATCGGCATGGTGTTCCGATGTATTCTGCTACATGGCGGTATTATGTGCGTAAATTTGTTTGTGGGGGGACTTATCTGCTTTTTCTGGCAGCGTTCCACAAATTGGATAATCGCGCCGTTAATGCTTGCGGGTATGCTGTTGTTTGACTGTATTGTGGTTTATCTGTGGCTTTTAAACTATCTGAGGCGGAAAAAAATTGTGGATGGGATTGCGCGGATACGGGACGGAGAAGTGACCTGGCAGGTGCCCCTTCAGAATATGCATGGTGAAAATCTGCAGCTTGCGGAAGCGGTAAACAGCATAGGAGAAGGGATTAAGACGGCGGTTGAAACCTCCATGAAGGATGAACGCCTGAAGGCAGATTTGATTACCAATGTATCCCATGACATCAAAACGCCGCTGACATCCATTGTCAATTATGTAGATTTGCTGAAACGGGAAAAGATAGAAACCCAGCCGGTAAAGGGCTATATAGAGGTGCTGGATGCAAAATCACAGCGGTTAAAGCAGCTTACGGACGATTTGGTGGAAGCTTCCAAAATTTCTTCCGGCAATATCACCCTGATTATGGAGAAAATCAATCTGACAGAGCTGCTGCACCAGTCTCTGGGAGAATTTTCGGAAAAGTTTGAGGAGAAACATTTACAAGTTGTGGAGGACTGCAAAGGCGACACGTTTTATATTGAAGCCGACAGCCGCAGAATTTGGCGTGTCATAGAAAATTTGTTCAACAATATTTATAAATACGCGCTGGAGGGGACGAGGATCTATCTGGATATGGAACAGGTGGAAGGAAAAGAAGAGGTGCTGCTGTCCATCAAGAATATTTCCGCACAGCCCTTAAATATTCGTGCGGAGGAGCTGACAGAGCGCTTCATACGCGGAGACGTGTCCCGAAGCACGGAAGGAAGCGGTCTTGGACTTTCCATCGCAAAGAATCTGACGGAACTGCAGAATGGCAGGTTTGAGATTTATCTGGACGGGGATTTGTTTAAGGTGACGCTGACGTTTCCGCTGCAGGGGGCGGAGACGGCGTAGGGCGGATGTAATTGCATATTGTGACAGAGTTAATAAGGCGCAAGGTCTGGTGTAATAGCAGACTTTGTGCCTTTTTTGCTGCAAGGGCGTGGGAGGGATTGCGGCAAGTCACGCCGGTAGTGGAGCGGTATGTCTGGGCAGACACGCTCTCGCTCGAATAAAAACGTAGCGGACGCTAGGCTCGAAAGAACCTCGCCAAGCGCCGACGTTTTTAAACGGTCTGCCCAGACATACCGCTCCACTACCAGCTGAAAGCCGCAACACACGAGCTTGCGCCGTGTGTACTTGTAAATGAGTAGGTAATTGCGAAGTTTCTATTTGCCGGTTTCGAATTGTGCGCAATGACAACAATGCAGTTTCAGAGTCTCGCAATTACATATTATAAACAAGCGGAACGGGAGGCAAACCTTCCGCTTTACATTCACCACATTTTTCTGCAAGTTGCAGTCTGCCCAACAGCATCACCAGCGCGCTATCGCGGCCAGGCAGCGGGGGGAGCCCTACAGTCCGATTCAGACCGTATAAAGACGTCGGCGCTTAGCGAGGTCACTCACGAGCTTAGCGTCCGCTACGTCTTTATTCGAGCGAGAGCGCGTCTGAATCGGACTGTAGGGCTCCCCCCGCGTGACTTGCATGTGACTCGCACATAATTTCGCGTAGAGCTTTCGCCCCCTGCAAAAAACTTGCAAAAAATTTCCCCCACCCCTATTGACATGGAAGTGCATTGGTGATATGGTTAATTACATAAGTAATGAACTAAAACACTTCCGACTTGAAGAGAAGAGATTGAAATAAGCAAAAAGGAGGAAAATTGGTGAATGAAATTTTAACACAGGAAAAGTCCATTTATCTGCAAATCAGTGAGATGCTGGAAAACGATATCTTGCGGGACATCCTGCTGGAGGAGGAAAGAGTGCCGAGCACCAATGAACTGGCAAAGCTTTACGCAATCAATCCTGCCACGGCGGCGAAGGGCATCAATATACTGGTGGAGCAGGAAATTCTGTACAAGAAGAGAGGGATTGGTATGTTCGTGAAAGCAGGTGCAAAAACGAAAATCAAAAAGAGGAGACAGAGCGAATTTTTTGATCATTATGTCAAAAAGCTGTTAGAGGAAGCGGAAAGCATTGGCATTACCAAAGAGGAACTGGTAGTCATGATAGAAGAGAGTAAGTAGAGGGCGGAAACCGGAGACAAAGAAAGGAATGGAACATAATATGACAGATGAAAAATTAGTGTGCAGCAATATCACAAAAACATATGGAAAAAAGGAAGTTTTGAAGAATATAAATCTGGAACTGGAAAAGGGTAAAATATATGGACTAATCGGAAGGAACGGCGCCGGAAAGACGACGCTTTTGTCCATTCTTTCCGCCCAGAATCCGGCAAGTTCGGGAACGGTTATGCTGGGGACGGAGCCCGTGTGGGAAAACAGGAAGGCGCTGGACCATATCTGTTTTTCCAGAGAAATCAGTGCGCTCGGCGTAAACGGACAGGGGAATGGTTACAAGGTAAAGGATTATCTGCGCGCCGCTGCCTGGTATTTGCCGAACTGGGATAAGGAGATGGCGGACAGACTGGTAAAGGAATTTGATTTGGATGTAAAAAAGCGGGTGATTAAGCTGTCAAAAGGCATGCTGTCCATGCTTACCATCGTGATTGCACTGGCAAGCAAGGCGGATTATACCTTCTTAGACGAGCCGGTAGCGGGACTGGACGTGGTTATGCGGGAGTATTTTTACCGCACTCTGCTGGAGGAGTTCACCGAGAGCGGGCGTACCTTTATCGTTTCCACCCATATCATCGAGGAGGCGTCCGATGTGCTGGAAGAGGTTATCATGCTGGATAAGGGACAGATTATTTTGAAAGAAGATACGCAGGCGCTTTTAGAGCGTGCCGTACATGTGAGCGGCAAGGAAGACGTGGTGGCTGCAGCAACGAAGGGGCTTCACTGTCTGCATGAGGAGAAGATAGGAAGAAGCAAGGGCGTAACCGTATTGCTTCATGAGGGAGAGCATATACAGGGAAGTGCAGAACTGTCTGTGCAGCCTGTCAATCTGCAGCAGGTGTTTGTGGCGTTATGCAAAGAATAAAATTTGCGCGGGGCGCAGATTTTATTCCTGCAAATATTGCTTTGACCCTGGCGGGTAAAATTCATATTTGAGATTGACCGGTACGGGTAAAAGCAATATTTGAGCTTGTTTCTGGCTGGAAAAAGTGTTTGATAAAAAAGAGAGAGGATACTGGTATGGATGGAATTAAGAGAAATTTATTATACTGGGGCTACACGATAGGACTAACGCTGTCGATGATTTTGGCCATGGTGCTGGGAATTTCCATTGTGACGGGGTTAGATGAGACCGGCAATATTCTGCATACATTTTGGGCGGTGATGGATGAGTATGGGGGGATGTACATGCCGTTTTTTATGGGAATGCTGGGTATGGTGACGATAGGCAACTACCTGCCTTTTACCCTGACCATGGGCAGCACCAGAAGGGATAGTTTTATCGGCATGGAAATCATGCTGCATTTGGAGGGATTGCTTTTACTCAGCATTATAATTGCTGCAGGCATCTTTTCGGGAAGGACGGCAAACGGCATGTTCTTTTTCGGCAGAGCGCTGCTGTTGGTAGTCTCCGCGGCTTTGTGCAATATTTCAGGATGGGCATACCAGCAATTTGGAAAAGCCGTCTGCCTGATTCTGTTTTTGGTATTGGTCATTACAGGAGGGCTTGGTGTATCTGTTTTTTCGGCAATGTACGAGGCAGGAAAATGGAGTCTGCCCCAGTGGAGCCTGTTTGCTTTAGCGGCGGGGGCAGTGGCGGCAGACGGTGTTATGATTTATCTTTATGCCGGAAAAGTAAAGAACCTGGAAGTCAGGGTCTGAAGGAGAAGGAGGAGAAGAATGAGCGGGCAGATAAAAAACACATGGCGTTCTTTGCAGGAAGAGCTGTTTGCACAGCTTTCCATGGTACTTATATTCGGCGTTTTGGGAAGTCTGTTTATGCTGTTTATCGTAAAGGTCGGCATGTCAGGTGAAGAGGAGAAGGTGTGGTTCCTGCTGGGGACGGTGATGGCGGTGGTCGGCTGTGTGATGGTAGGCGTCATAATGGGTATGTTAGGCTATGCTTCAAACTTTAATATGATGGTGTCCATGGGACGAACCAGAAAAGAGTTTTACATTACCAACTTTGTGGGAGCAGTGATCAATAATTTGGTCAGCATGGCGGCAATCCTTGTATTTTTAGCAGTGGAGAAAGGGTTTGGATGGCTGGTTTACAGAGATGTGGAGCGTTATGTGGCGACAGAGGATGTTTTGCTTGATTTTCGCGTAATCATGGCATATGTGTTGGGACTGGCGGTGCTGCGCCTGATACTTGGCGCTTTGTTCCTGAAATTCGGAAACAAGCTTATGTGGTTTGTTTGGGGAATCTGTATCTTGGTTGGCATACTTTCGAGGAGTATCACAAAGGCGGTCGAAAACAAAAATGCAGTAATTTTGTGGCTGATAGGGGTAGGAAAAGGATTTTTCAATCTGGCAGAAGTATGGCAGGCGGCCTTCATAGTGGCAATAGGCGCAGTCCTGATATTGCTGGCATGGCTGATTACCAGAAAAAGAGCAGTGACGGTATAAAAACATGATATAAAAAAGTCTGCTGTATGAGATGAAGCTTCATCTATTACAGCAGACTTTTTTTATATAGAGTGCAGTATTCTCTTTTAAGATTCCAGATTGGTAACCGCGGTGGAGAGCATAAGCTTGATACGGTTTAACTGGTTTACCTCGCTTGCGCCGGGATCATAATCGACGGCGACAATATTGGAAGCCGGATACTGTCTGCGCAGCTCTTTGATAACGCCCTTGCCGACCACATGGTTGGGCAGGCAGCCGAAGGGCTGGCAGCATACGATATTGGGTACGCCGCTGTGAATCAGCTCCACCATTTCGCCGGTTAGGAACCAGCCCTCGCCGGTCTGATTGCCGATGGACACGATGGGCTCCGCATATTTTACCAAGTCGCGTATATGGGCGGGCGGCGTAAAGTGCCGGCTCTTTTTTAATTCCTTTGCAGCGGCGCCGCGCAGCTTTTCAATCGCCCATATGCCGAGGGAAGAAATGCGCGCTGCTTTTTTGCTCATGCCCAGTTCCTCAGCTTTGTATATCTGGTTGTAGAAGCAGTAGAGCATAAAGTCGATCAGGTCGGGCATAACTGCCTCTGCGCCTTCTGATTCCAAAAGCTCCACGAGATGGTTGTTGCCGGCGGGAGAGAACTTCACCAGAATTTCTCCGACAATGCCCACGCGGGGTTTCTTTAAGTCCTCGTGAATGGGAATAGCGTCAAAATCTCTTACCATCTCACGGCAGAGACGGTTAAAGCGGAAGAAATTCAAATGCCTGCCGGAGACAAATTCCTGTGCGGTTTTCAGCCATTTTTTGTGAACGGCATCGACGCTTCCCGCTTCTTTTTCGTAGGGGCGCATCCGGTAGACGCAGCGCATAAAGATGTCGCCAAAGACGGCGCCATAGGCAGCGCGCATCAGCATGTCTGCATTTAAGTGGAAGCCGGGATTGCTCTCGATGCCCGCCAGATTCAGGGAAATAACGGGTATCTGTGCCATATCAGCCTTTTCCAGCGCACGGCGGATAAAGCCGATATAGTTGGTTGCACGGCAGCCGCCGCCCGTCTGGGACATAATGATGGCGGTACGGTTTAAGTCGTATTTGCCGGAAAGCAGCGCTTCCATAATCTGTCCTACCACCAGAAGAGAAGGATAGCAGGCGTCGTTGTTGACGTATTTTAATCCCATATCCACGGAGTGCTTATTGTCATTGTTTAATACGACAAAATTGTAGCCGCAGGCATTGAAGGCAGGCTCCAATACCTCAAAGTGAATGGGTGACATCTGCGGGCAGAGTATCGTGTAGCTTTTCCGCATATCCTCCGTAAAAGATACTTTGTTTATGGCGGAGGAGTGCAGCGTCCGCTGCTTTGCCTGCTTCTCCCTGACGCGGAGAGCGGACAAAAGAGAGCGGATACGGATACGTGCCGCGCCCAAGTTGTTTACTTCGTCGATTTTCAAACAAGTATATATTTTGTCGGAGCCGGAGAGGATGTCGTTCACCTGGTCGGTGGTGACGGCGTCCAGTCCGCAGCCGAAGGAATTTAGCTGAATCAGGTCAAGATCCTCCGTGGTCTTGACATAACTTGCCGCCGCATACAGGCGGGAATGGTACATCCACTGGTCGGAAACAATCAGCGGACGTTCCGGACAGCCTAAGTGTGAGATAGAATCCTCTGTCAGAACCGCGATGCCGTAGGAGGTAATCAGCTCGGGAATACCGTGGTTGATTTCCTGATCCACATGGTAGGGGCGTCCTGCTAAAACGATACCGCGCTTTTTGTTTTCGTGCATCCAGCGAAGTGTTTCCTCACCTTTTTTCTTCATATCCTCTCTTGCGGCAGACTGTTCTGCCCAAGCCGCAGCAACCGCTTCCTTTACTTCTTGTGCGGGAAGCTCTTTAAATTCCTTGATGAGTGCCGCAGCAATCGTCTCAGGAGACTTAAAGGACATAAAGGGATTGCGGAATACGACCTCGCCCCGTCCGATTTCCTCCACGTTGTTCTTGATGTTTTCAGAGTAGGAGGTGACGATGGGACAGTTGTAATGGTTGTTGGCGCCCTCTACCTCATCGCGCTCGTAGAACAGGGCGGGATAGAAGATAAAGGGAATGTTCTGTTTGATCAGCCATGTCACATGCCCGTGTGCCAGCTTGGCAGGGTAGCATTCAGATTCGCTGGGAATGGATTCGATGCCCAGCTCGTAAATCTTCCGGTTGGAGGCGGGTGAAAGCACAACCTGATACCCTAACTTCGTAAAGAAGGTAAACCAGAAGGGGTAATTTTCGTACATATTGAGCACTCTCGGAATACCTACCGGCCCGCGCTTTGCCTTGTCGGGAGAGAGCGGTTCGTAGGAGAAGAGCCGTTTTAATTTGTAGTCAAAAAGGTTCGGCACATCGCTCGTGGTCTTGTCCTTGCCCAGACCCCGCTCACAGCGGTTGCCGGAGATATACTGTCTGCCGCCGGAAAATTTGTTGATGGTGAGGCGGCAGTTGTTGGTACAGCCGCGGCATTTCGCCATGCTGGTCTCAAACTGCAGATCGCAGATTTTTTGGAAGGAGAGCATGGTGGTTTCATAGCCTGCTTCGAACCGTTCCCTTGCAATCAGCGCCGCGCCGAATGCGCCCATGATACCTGCGATATCCGGACGGACTGCCTCGCAGCCTGCAATTTTTTCAAAGCTTCTCAAGACGGCGTCATTGTAGAAGGTACCGCCCTGCACAACGATATTTCTGCCCAGGGAGGAAGCGTCGGAAACCTTGATAACCTTAAACAGGGCGTTTTTAATCACGGAGTAGGCCAGTCCGGCGGAAATATCCGCGACGGAAGCGCCTTCCTTCTGTGCCTGCTTTACCTTGGAATTCATGAAAACCGTACAGCGGGTGCCCAAATCAATCGGGTGTGCGGCAAAAAGAGCCGCCTCGGCAAAATCCTGCACGGAATAATTTAAGGACTTTGCAAAGGTTTCGATAAAGGAACCGCAGCCGGAAGAACATGCCTCGTTGAGCTGCACGCTGTCTACGGTGTTGTTTTTGATTTTGATGCACTTCATGTCCTGTCCGCCGATGTCAAGGATGCAGTCCACATCGGGATTAAAGAAGGCGGCGGCATAGTAGTGCGCGACGGTTTCCACTTCCCCGTCGTCCAACAGAAAGGCGGCTTTCATCAGCGCTTCGCCATAGCCCGTAGAGCAGGCGCGCACAATGTGAACGCCTTCCGGAAGAAGGGAGTAGATTTCTTTTAAAGAGCGGATGGCAGTATGCAAAGGGCTGCCGTCGTTTCCGCTGTAGAAGGAGTAGAGCAGTTCGCCGTCCTTGGAAACCAGCGCAATCTTAGTGGTGGTGGAGCCTGCATCGATACCGAGAAAGGCTTCACCCTTATAAGAAGCGAGGTCCGCAGTCTTTACATGGTGCCTGCTGTGGCGTTCCTGAAACGCTTCGTAAGATTCTTTGTTTTCAAAGAGAGGTTCCATACGCTCTACTTCAAATTCCATCTTGATTTCGGAGGAAAGCTTGCCCACCATTTCCTCCATCGTGTAAAAAATTTCTTCTTTTGCATGTAAAGCGGATCCAATCGCCGCAAAAAGGTGCGAGTTATCCGTATCTATAATATGTTCGTCATCCAATTTCAGAGTGCGGATAAAGGCAGCTTTCAATTCGGAAAGAAAATGCAGGGGGCCGCCGAGGAAGGCAACATGTCCCCTGATGGGTTTGCCGCAGGCAAGACCGCTGATAGTCTGGTTTACCACTGCCTGAAAAATGGAAGCGGACAAATCCTCCTTGGTAGCGCCCTCGTTGATTAAGGGCTGGATGTCTGTCTTTGCGAACACACCGCAGCGCGCGGCGATGGTGTATAGGGACTGGTAATTTTTGGCATACTCATTAAGGCCGGAAGCGTCCGTCTGTATCAGGGACGCCATCTGGTCGATAAAGGAACCGGTGCCGCCGGCGCAGATACCGTTCATACGCTGTTCGACATTTCCGCCTTCGAAATAGATGATTTTGGCGTCCTCGCCGCCCAGCTCAATGGCAACGTCCGTCAGGGGCGCAAGCTCTTTTAAAGAGGTGGCAACAGCAATTACCTCCTGCGTAAAGGGAACGCCCAGATGATTGGCAAGTGTCAGACCGCCGGAACCGGTAATCATGGGATGCACCGTGATATTTCCGAGCTTGTCATATGCTTTCTGCAAAAGGGAAGAAAGAGTTTCCCTGATATTGGCAAAATGTCTTTCGTAATCGGAGAACAGAATGGTATGCTGTTCATCAAGAATTGCAATCTTGACTGTGGTGGAGCCGATATCGATACCGAGCGTATATGTCATAAGAATCATTCCTTTTTATTTTTTATTCCTGTGCAGACGTTAATCCAACCGCACAAACACGTATATTATACGACAGGAAACGACAAATTGCAACGAACAACGCATGAATCTTTTCAAATAAAGGCAGGGAAAAATATAAAACTTTTCCAAAATTTATATGAAAAATTGGCGTATTGGTTTACTTTGGAAATTAGGAATGTTAGAATATATGCAGTCATTTATTTTGAAATGACCCAAGTGGAGGATTTATATGAGACCAATGAGTCGGTTTGAAAAGAAATTCGGAAAATACGCAATCCCGAACCTGTCTACGGTGCTGATAGCGTGCTATGCAGCCGGGTATATCATGCAGCTTCTCAGCGGAAATCTGCTGTATCTTCTGACGCTGAATCCCTATGAGATTCTGCATGGGCAGGTGTGGCGTCTGGTGAGCTGGATACTGGTGCCGCCTCCCATGGGCAATATTTTTACGACGCTGATTATGCTGTATTTCTACTGGTCCATCGGGACGACATTGGAGCGCACATGGGGCACCTACCGTTACAATGTATACATTTTTTCCGGCATGCTGTTTACCGTGCTGGGCAGCTTTATTGCCATGGGAGTGAGCTATCTCTTTTTTAAAGATGCATGGCTGCTTTCCAGCGGTCTGGGGCTGGAAAAAGAGATTTTCCGGGTAGGCTCCATATATTTCAGCACGTATTATATCAATATGTCCATTTTCCTTGCTTTTGCGGCGACCTTCCCTGATGTACAGGTGCTTTTGATGTTCCTGATACCTATCAAGGTAAAATGGCTGGGCATTGTTGATGCGGTTATCCTTGGCTTTGAATTGATCGGAAGCAAAGGCAATATATGGAGCAATGGGCTCCTTACCATTGATTTTAACTTATTTTTGCGTATTGCCATACTGTCCTCACTGCTCAACTTTATTGTATTTTTCTTTACTTCGAGAAATCGGATTATCCGCAGCCCGAAGCAGATAAAGCGGCAGTACGAGTACAGGCGCGAGGTGCACAGGAGTATGGCGGTCACAAAGCACAAGTGTGCCATTTGCGGCAGGACGGATGAGTCAGACCCTGAACTGGAATTCCGGTTCTGCTCCAAGTGCAATGGCAACTATGAATATTGTCAGGAGCATTTGTTCACTCATCAGCATGTCTTATAGGCGAAAGTGAGGATTACATGGAAAAAGAAGCGTTGTTTGCCGGTAAGCTGGCGGAGCTTAAGGAGCTTGCGAAGGAGCAGGGAAATTTTTTGTCAGAGGAGCAGGTAGAGGAGGCATTTGTTGATTTTCATCTGGAAGCCGAAAAAATGGATATGGTACATGACTACCTGCAGAAGAACGGTATTGGCGTGGGAGAGCCATTCGATGCCGATGAAAACCTGTCCCGTGAGGAGAAGGACTATCTGAAGCTGTATCTAGAGGAGATTTCCGGACTTGCCGCCGTCGGCGGGGAGGAAAGAGAAGCGGTTCTTCTGGCGGCAGTCAAAGGAGAGGAAGAGGCCAAACAGCGGCTTCTGGAGTTATTTCTGCCGCAGATTGCAGATATGGCGAGGCTGTACGCCGGACAGGGCGTGCTTTTGGAAGATTTAATCGGGGAAGGAAATGTTGCCGCGGCAGTCGGCGTAAAAGCACTGGGTACGGCGCAGAGCGGCGTGCAGGATGCCGCAGAGGCAGAGGCGTTTCTGGCAAAGCAGATTATGGATGCGATGGAAAGCCATGTGGCGGAAAATGCCGCTGAGAGCAAAAAGGACAAAAAGATTGCGGATAAGGTCAACAAGGTGGCGGACGCGGCCAGAGAGCTTGCAGAGGACTACGGGCGCAAGGTCACGGTGGAAGAGCTTGCGGCGGAGGGCAGTCTGTCGGTGCAGGCAATCAAGGAGGCGGTTCGTATCAGCGGCGGCAAAATAGAGGATTTGGAAGGCACGGACGGCGCGTAATTTCGGCGCTTTGCAGAAGATTGGATTTACAACCGCTTTTGAATGGAGATTATAGATGAGTGCTGGCAGTACGGATTATAAATATATCATGCAGGATATCTCGAATGTCTATCTTGGGGCAAAATATACATACGAAGAGCTGATAGAGGACGAGAGAATCCCGTTTAAAATTAAATCACTGATAAACCGGTATATTAAGCCGGAGCTTGCCGGCGAGGACTTGTCACTGGAAAGCCATTTCTATTATATGACAGGACAGGGCTTTGCCTATCAGACTTTTTTACAGTTAAAGACAAGGGTAAAAATCAGTATTCTGGAAGAAAAAAAAGGATTAATAAATAAGGGGAAGCGGGAGTATGCGACCCGGACACTGGCGCTTAGGGATTTTGTGAAAATACCGCCGGAGGAAAAAGAGGAAAAAGGAGTCCTGATACAGGAAATTGCTTTTTCCAAACTGGCTCTTGCGGCGACTGTATAAAATATCAATAAAAGAGAGGAAAGGGAAAAAGATGAAAGTAGAAGAACTGACAAGCTATGAACTGATAGAGAGGAGAACCATTGCGGATTTAAACTCCGAGAGCTATCTGTTACGGCACAAAAAGACAGGGGCAAGGGTTGCGCTTTTGTCCAATGATGATGACAATAAGGTGTTTTATGTGGGATTCCGTACAACGCCCGTGAACAGCACCGGTGTGGCGCATATTCTGGAACATTCCGTGCTGTGCGGCTCGGAGCATTTTCCGGTGAAGGATCCTTTTGTGGAGCTGGTAAAGGGTTCGCTCAACACCTTCTTAAATGCGATGACATATCCGGACAAGACCCTGTACCCGGTGGCAAGCTGCAATGATAAGGATTTTCAAAATCTGATGCATGTGTATCTGGATGCCGTATTTTATCCCAATATTTACAAAGAAGAAAAGATCTTTATGCAGGAAGGCTGGCATTATGAGCTTTCCGATAAAGAGGAGCCGCTTACTTTAAACGGCGTGGTTTACAATGAAATGAAGGGCGCTTTTTCCTCGCCGGACGAGGTGCTTATCAGGGAACTGAGCAATTCCCTGTATC
The DNA here is from genome assembly GCA_029053015.1 of Lachnospiraceae bacterium. Taxonomy (GTDB): domain Bacteria; phylum Bacillota; class Clostridia; order Lachnospirales; family Lachnospiraceae; genus Acetatifactor. Next base: position 51,700 of record JAIDHX010000052.1, on the reverse strand, counting down.
CGGATACTACCTACAGTTTTGAGTCGGGCGGCGACCCGCAGGATATTCCGAAGCTTTCCTATGAGGAATTTTTGAATTTCCACAGAAGCTATTACCATCCTTCCAACAGCTATATTTACCTCTACGGCGATATGGATATGGCGGAAAAACTGGATTATATTGACAAAGAATACCTTTCCCATTTTGAGGAGCGTCAGGTGGATTCCAGCGTGCAGAGCCAGCCTGTGCCCGAGGCATTAAACAGGGTGGAAAAGGAATACCCCATAGGCGATGAAGAGGACGAGAAGGAAAAAGCCTATTTTGCATACAGCATGTCCGTGGGAGATACACTGGACAAAGAGCTTTATGTGGCGTTCCAGGTGCTCGACTACGCACTGTGCTCAGCTCCGGGCGCACCCTTAAAGCAGGCGCTTACGGATGCCGGCATCGGCACGGATATCTACAGTATCTATGACAACGGCATCAAGCAGCCCTATTTCAGTATTGTATCCAAAAATGCAGCTGCCGAAAAGGAAGAGGAGTTCCTTGCCATTATTCACAAGGTGCTGGGAGAAATTGCAGAGAAGGGCTTCGATAAAAAGGCGCTGCTTGCAGGCTTGAATTATTATGAATTTGAATACAGGGAGGCAGATTTCGGACGTTATCCGAAAGGACTGATGTACGGCATGCGTATGCTGGACAGCTGGCTTTACGATGACAACAAGCCTTTTATCCATGTGGAGGCAAACGAGACCTTTGCTGCACTTCGCAAAAAAGTGGACACCGGATATTTTGAAGGACTTGTGAAACAATACCTGATTGACAATCCACACAAATCCATAGTAGTGCTTCTGCCGAAGAAAGGTCTTACGGAAAAGAGGGAGAAGGAGTTAAAAGAGCAGCTTGCCGCATACAAAGCGGGGCTTTCAGAGGAGAGCTTAGAGGCTTTGATTGCAAAGACAAAGGCATTAAAAGAGTATCAGGATACGCCGGATACGGAGGAGAATCTTGCCAAGATTCCCATGCTCACTGTAAAGGATATCAAAAAAGAGGCTGCTGTTTTTGTCAACGACCTGCGAAAAATCGGAGAGACAGATTTCCTTTTCCACGATTTATTTACCAATGGAATCGGCTATCTGCGCCTGATGTTCAAACTGGATAAGGTGCCTGAGAGGCTGTTCCCGTACCTTGGCATCCTGAAAGGAACGCTGATGCTCTTAAATACGGAGCACTATTCCTATGCGGAGCTGTTTAACGAATCCAACATCAAAACAGGCGGCATATCCGCAGATGTCAATGTTTACGGCAATGTACGTGACGAGCAGAAGCATACAGTGACCATGGAATTAAAGACCAAAGTACTCTATGAGAATCTGGAAGAAGCCATTGAATTGATGCGGGAAATCATGATGACCTCTGATTTTACGGATAAAAAGAGGATAAAGGAGATACTGGCGGAGGGCAAGTCCAGAATGCAGGGACAGATGATATCCGCAGGTCACAGTGTCGCGATGATAAGGGCGCTTTCCGGCATATCGAAGATTGCCGCATACAACGAGCTGCTTTCCGGCATTGCATTTTACAGGCTGGTAGAAAAGCTGAATGCGGACTTTGACAAAGAGGCGGAAGACATTTCCGCGAAGCTTGCGGAGCTTGCGGCAATCATTTTCAGACCGGAAAATCTGATGGTGGACTTTACGGGAAGCAGCGAAATAGCAGATAAGCTTCCGGCAATGATAGAAACCCTGAAGGCTTCGCTCTATCAGAACGAAGTGGAAGCAGGACATTTTGAAGTGACGCTGCAGAAAGAGAAGGAGGGCTATAAGACGCCCGGGCAGGTACAGTACGTATGCCGTGCCGGCAATTTCAAGAAAAAAGGCCTTCCTTATGACGGTTCACTCAAGGTGCTTAAGGTGATGATGGGCTATGACTATCTCTGGAACCAGGTTCGTGTCAAGGGCGGCGCTTACGGCTGTATGTGCGGCTTCGGCAGGCAGGGGGACAGCTATTTTGTATCCTACCGCGACCCGAATTTGCAGAATACCATAGAGGTCTACGAGAAGGCGGCGGATTATATTGCTTCTTTTGAGGCCGATGAAAGGGTGATGACCCAGTTTATCATCGGCGCCATAAGCGAGCTGGATGTGCCGATGACGCCTGCTACAAAGGGTACCTTCTCCTTAGGCGGCTATATGACGGATATGACGGATGCGGATTTGCAGAAGGAAAGGGATGAACTGCTCGGCACAACGCCGGATAAGCTGAAAGACACGGCGGCGTATATCAGGGCGTTTATGGAGGATGATTGTTTCTGCGTTGTGGGTAATGCCGAGAAAATCACCGAAGCGGGCGATTTGTTTGAAAAGGTGGAAAATCTCGTCGGATAACTGAGACGTATGAAAATGGGGAGGATCGTTATTATGAAAAAGACATTTCTGGCTGCGGCCCTGCTGGCGTTTGTGCTGGCGGGCTGCGGCAGCAGCTATGATAGTAAAAGCGGTAATTATACCAACGGCAGCGGCGGCTATTATGCGACGCAGGACTCGGTCAACGGCGCGGGCTTCTATGGAGATGCGGACTATGATTTCGGATATGAGTCGTCCGAAGCCTATGAAAGCCCCTCCGCAGAAGCGGGCGGCGATGTGCGTGCGGGAAGAAAGCTGATTCGTACCGTGAATCTGCAGGTGGAGACCATGGATTTCGACGCCCTGCTTTCCTACTTGGAGAACAGGACACAGGAACTTGGCGGGTATGTGGAGAGCTTAAATTCCAACAACGGCAGCAGCTATTACAGCACAAGCTACAGCGGAAGCGGCTACCGCAATGAAAGAACGGCAAGCCTGACTTTGCGGATACCCAAAAACAATCTGGACAGCTTTCTTGTGCAGGTGGAGGAAAACAGCAATATTACAAGCAGGTCTGAGCGGGAAGTGGACGTGACGCTGGATTATGTGGATTTGGACAGCCACAAGGATGTGCTTTTAGCGGAACAGGAGAGGCTGCTTTCTTTTCTGGAGCAGGCGGAAACCGTAGAGGATATGATTATGTTAGAGTCCAGGCTTTCCGAGGTCCGCTATCAGATTGAGAGTATGGAGAGACAGCTCCGTACGTATGATAACCAGATTGAATACAGTACAGTCTACCTGACCATCACGGAGGTAGTGGAACTGACACCGGCACCGTTGAAGCAGCCGACCACATGGGAGCGCATTTCGAACGGTTTTATGAATAGCTTAAAGGATATCGGAAAGGGCTTCAGGGAGTTCTTTGTCTGGTTTGTCATTACATTGCCTTATCTGGTGTTGTTTGCGGTTATCATACTGGTGATTGTTTTGGTTACCGTGCTTGGCGTAAAGAAAGGCGCGGCAAAGAGAAAGAAGCGTGCGGAAGAGTTTATGCGGCAGCAGCAGGAGTATATGAAGCAGATGCAGCAGAACAGACAGTTCTCCGGACAGAATGCACAGAACGGACAGAATACACAGATTGGGCAGACACAGGCAGTGCAAAATGGTGCACAGCCATCTGCGCCGAATACACAGATTGGGCAGGCAGCGCCGCAGAATACGCAGCCGTCTGCACAGGAATCGCAGAAAGGACAGGGAGGCAGCAATGAGTGAGAATGCAGCCTTTAAATCCGGGTTTGCCACATTGATTGGCAGACCCAACGTGGGGAAGTCTACGCTGATGAATTGTCTGATCGGGCAGAAGATTGCGATTACTTCCAACAAGCCGCAGACCACAAGAAACCGGATTCAGACCGTATACACGTCTGAAGAAGGGCAGATTGTATTTTTGGATACGCCGGGTATACACAAGGCGAAAAACAAACTGGGAACCTATATGGTGAATGTGGCGGAAAAGACTTTGTCTGAGGTGGATGTGATTCTCTGGCTGGTAGAACCGAGCAATTTTATCGGCGCAGGCGAACGTCATATTATAGAGCAGCTTCAAAAGACGAAAACGCCGGTTATACTGGTTGTCAACAAAATAGACACGGTGAAAAAGGAGCAGCTTTTTTCTTACATCGATACCTACAGGCAGCAGTATGATTTTGCGGAGGTCGTGCCGGTTTCCGCGCTGAAAGCCGACAACACGGACGAACTGATAAAATGCATCATGAAATACCTGCCGTATGGTCCGGCATTTTACGATGAAGATACCGTGACAGACCAGCCGACTCGCCAGATTGTGGCGGAGCTTATCAGGGAGAAGGCACTCAGGCTTCTCTCTGAGGAGATTCCCCACGGCGTGGCGGTCAGCATCGAAAGCTTAAAGTACCGGAAAAAGCTTGTGGACATAGAGGCTACCATCATATGCGAGAGGGATTCCCACAAGGGAATTATTATCGGGAAAAATGGCGCCATGCTAAAGAAAATCGGTTCCCTTGCACGTCCGGAAATCGAAGATTTGCTGGAGCGGCAGGCCAATCTGCAGCTCTGGGTCAAGGTAAAAAAGGATTGGCGGGACAGCGATTTCCTTTTGAAAAATTTTGGCTATCATGAAAAAGATACTTACTCATAACGAATAGAAAATCAAAATCGGCGAACCCTAATAAAGCAAGATAAAGTACAAAGGGGGCGCAAGATGAACGATGAAAACTACTGGAAGCAGTTTATGAGAAGCGGCAGGGTGCAGGATTATCTGGCTTATGCCGGCGAAATCAGACAAAAGAAGGAGGCTCCCGGAGAGTCGGGCGTATCCAATGCAGGAGAGGAATACGCCCATGAGGGAAAGAACGAGGGAGAATACCCCTATGCAGGATTTTATTATGGTGACGGGAATGGTATTGAGCCAGACTCCTGTCGGTGAGTATGACAGACGGGTGTGTATATTGACGAAAGAGAGAGGGAAGATTTCTGCCTTTGCAAAAGGTGCAAGACGGCCCGGCAGCCGTTTTATGGCGGCAACCGGCCCTTTTTCTTTTGGACAGTTCAAATTATATGAAGGAAAAAATGCATACAATGTGGCTGAAGTAAATATCAGCCAGTACTTTGAAGAACTCAGGGCGGACTACATAGGCGCTTATTACGGTATGTATTTTCTGGAAATTGCAGATTATTATACAAGGGAAAATAATGACGAAAGAGAAATGTTAAAGCTTTTGTACCAGTCGATGCGGGCGCTGCTTGCCCCGTCGCTTCCCAATAAACTGGTGAAATGTATCTATGAGCTGAAGACGCTTGTGGTAAACGGAGAATACCCCGGCGTTCCGGCGGACAGGGAGTTGAATGAATCCACCGTATATGCGCTCCGGTTTATTGAAGAGGCTTCCGTGGAAAGGCTGTATACCTTTCTGGTAAAGGATGAGGTGCTTACAGAGCTTGCCGGCGTCGCGGCGCTTTACCGGCGGCGTTTTATGGACAAACAGTTTAAAAGTCTTGAAATATTAGAAACTCTGTGTTGAAAAACAATTATAAGTTCGCTATAATAAGGAATGGCGTGTTTCCAAGTAAATGTCATAGGCGTTTGATTTGGGGGCGTGTAAGTGGAAATAGCTGCCGCATGAATCTGCGGCGGTATGGAAAGGAAGTATATGCAGGGAAAGAAATTTGTGGTCATTCTGACAGCGGTTCTTGCGCTGATCCTCTTTTTGTCCGGCTGCGGCGATGAGACGGAAACCGTACAGGTTACAAGTCTGCGGATAGGGAAGGACGGGAGTATTACAAGCGATATTGTGGAGGACTTCGGAAAAGAAAATTATACACTGGAAAGCTTAGAGACAATGATTCGCGATGAGGCGGAACGTTACAATGCAGGCGGCAGTCCCAATGCGGTGACTCTTGGTAATATTGCAATGTCTGAGACCGAGGAAGGGAAAGTATGGGTGACCATGCAGTATGCTTCCAGCGCCGACTATATGGATTTTAACGGTGTAGAGCTGTTTTACGGGACGCCGGCGGAGGCGGAGGCGGCAGGCTATAAGCTGAATGTGGAACTGATTGGAGCTTCTGATGCGGGCAGCAGAATCGGGCGGGAAGAGATGTTTGACATGAAGACTGCCCATATCCTGATTATCAGGCAGAGCGCGCAGGTATCGCAGGTTGTTCTGCCGGAAAAAATACTGTATATGTCGGAGGGCACGCAGCTTGCAGGAAACAAAACTGCCACACTGCCCGGACCGGACGAGGATGCCGACATTACATGGACGGGTGAACTGACATATATTTTAACAAAATAAGAGAAAAGGCGTCTGCAGGCAGCAGGCAGCGGAAAGGGTTTGGTATCAAAATGGAAAAAACAATGGAAAAAATCGTTGCGCTGGCAAAGGCAAGGGGATTTGTATATCCCGGTTCTGAGATATACGGGGGTCTTGCCAACACATGGGACTACGGCAATCTTGGTGTTGAACTGAAGAACAATGTCAAAAAAGCGTGGTGGCAGAAATTTATCACGGAAAATCCTTATAATGTAGGTGTGGACTGTGCGATTCTGATGAATCCGCAGACCTGGGTGGCGAGCGGTCATCTGGGCGGCTTTTCCGACCCGCTGATGGACTGCAAGGAGTGTCATGAGCGTTTCAGGGCGGATAAGCTGATAGAGGATCACTGTGCGGAAAACGGCGTGACGTTACCAAAGAGCGTGGATGCCTTCAGTCAGGAGGAGATGAAGGCCTTTATTGAAGAGCATAATATCTGCTGTCCTACCTGCGGCAAGCACAATTTTACCGATATCAGACAGTTTAACCTGATGTTTAAGACCTTCCAGGGTGTTACGGAGGATGCCAAGAATACGGTATACCTTCGTCCGGAGACGGCGCAGGGTATCTTTGTAAACTTTAAAAATGTACAGCGCACCTCAAGAAAGAAAATTCCTTTCGGCATCGGACAGATTGGTAAATCCTTCCGCAATGAGATAACGCCCGGCAACTTTACTTTCCGTACAAGGGAGTTTGAACAGATGGAGCTTGAGTTTTTCTGTGAGCCGGACACGGATCTTGAGTGGTTCGAGTACTGGAGAGGCTTCTGTATCAACTGGTTAAAGACACTGGGCTTAAAGGACGAGGAAATGCGCGTCAGAGACCATGAGAAGGAAGAGCTTTCTTTCTACAGCAAGGCGACCACCGATATTGAGTTTTTATTCCCGTTCGGCTGGGGCGAGCTCTGGGGCATTGCGGACAGAACCAATTATGATTTGACGCAGCATGCCAATGTATCCGGACAGGATATGACTTATTTTGACGATACCAAAAATGAAAAATACATACCTTACGTAATCGAGCCTTCTCTGGGAGCAGACCGTGTGGTGCTGGCGTTCTTGTGCGCTGCTTACGACGAGGAGGAGCTGGAGGGCGGCGACATGCGTACCGTTCTGCATTTCCATCCGGCGCTTGCGCCTGTCAAGATCGGCGTGCTGCCTCTTTCCAAGAAGCTGAACGAGGGTGCGGAGAAGATTTATGCGCAGCTTTCTAAAAAGTATAACTGTGAATTTGACGACAGGGGAGCCATCGGCAAGAGATACCGCCGTCAGGATGAAATCGGCACGCCCTTCTGTATTACCTACGACTTTGATTCAGAGACGGATAACTGCGTAACGGTGCGTTTCCGTGACACCATGGAGCAGGAGCGGGTTGCGATTTTCGAGCTGGATGCGTATTTTGCGGATAAATTTACTTTTTGACAGATAAGACAAACCATTGGAGGACTGATTACCATGAAACCGGCAGGTGTAAACGAACTGAGAAGGATGTACCTTGACTTTTTTGAGAGCAAGGACCATTTAAAAATGAAAAGCTTTTCGCTGGTGCCGCATAACGACAACAGCTTACTGATTATCAATTCCGGCATGGCGCCGTTAAAGCCTTACTTTACGGGGCAGGAGATTCCGCCGAGGCGCAGGGTGACGACCTGTCAGAAGTGCGTCCGCACGGGAGACATTGAAAATGTGGGCAAGACGGCAAGACACCTTACCTTCTTTGAAATGCTGGGCAATTTTTCTTTCGGAGATTATTTTAAACATGAGGCGATTGCGTGGAGCTGGGAGTTTCTGACAAAGGTAGTGGGCATGGATCCGGAGCGGCTTTACCCTTCCATCTACTGTGAGGACGACGAGGCGTACGATATCTGGACGAAGGAAATCGGCGTGCCGGGGGAGAAGATTACCCGTTTTTACCGCGATGAAAACGGAAAATGTGACAATTTCTGGGAGCATGGGGCAGGCCCCTGCGGTCCCTGTTCGGAAATCTACTATGACAGGGGCGTGAAGTATGGCTGCGGCAAGCCGGACTGTAAGGTGGGCTGTGACTGCGACCGTTTTATGGAAGTGTGGAACAATGTGTTTACGCAGTTTGACAACGACGGATACGGCAACTACTCGGAGCTTGCACAGAAAAATATTGATACCGGCATGGGACTGGAGCGTCTGGCCGTTGTGGTACAGGACGTGGATTCCGTGTTTGATATCGACACGATGAAGGCAATCCGCGACCGTATCTGCGCCATTGCAGGGGTGGAATACCAGAAGGACGATGCGGTTGACGTGTCAATCCGTCTGATTACCGACCATATACGTTCCACGACCTTTATGATAAGCGACGGTATTATGCCGAGCAATGAAGGACGCGGTTATGTGCTCCGCCGCCTGATTCGGCGGGCGGCAAGGCATGGCAGGCTCCTCGGTATCACAGAGAAGTTTATGGCGAATTTGAGCGAGACCGTTATTGGGGAATGTAAGGACGGTTATCCGGAGCTGGAAGAGAAAAAAGCATTTATCCTGAACGTACTGACACAGGAAGAGGATAAATTTGACAAGACCATCGATCAGGGACTTGCCATTTTAGCGGATATGGAAGCTGAAATGGAAAAGGAGCAGGGCAAGGTTCTCTCCGGTGCAAATGTGTTTAAGCTGTATGACACCTATGGTTTCCCGCCCGATTTGACAGAGGAAATTCTGGCAGAGAAGGAGATGACCGTGGACTGGGACGGCTTTGAAGCATGCATGAAGGAGCAGAAGGAAAAGGCAAGAAAAGCGCGCAAGGTGACAAACTATATGGGCGCCGACACCACGGTTTACGAGGAAATTTCAACAGCGCTCACCACGGAGTTTGTGGGCTATGACAGGCTGGAGCATGTATCTGAAATCACGGCGATGACCACGGAGACGGAACTTGCCGATGCGCTGGCTGACGGGGACGTTGGCACGATTGTGGTGAAGGAATCGCCTTTCTATGCCACCATGGGCGGACAGAACGGCGACAAAGGCGTGATTACTGCGACAGAAGGCGAGTTTGTCGTGGAGGACACCATAAAGCTGCCCGGCAACAAGACAGGGCATATAGGCAGGGTGACGAAGGGCATGTTCAAGACAGGCGATACCGTTACTTTGCGTGTGGACGCGCAAAACAGGGGAGATACCTGTAAAAACCACAGCGCAACCCATCTTTTGCAGAAGGCGCTCAGGGAGGTGCTCGGCACACATGTAGAGCAGGCGGGTTCCCTTGTAGACGGCGAAAGACTGCGCTTTGACTTTACCCATTTTGCCGCTATGACACGGGAAGAAATCGAAAAGACCGAGGCAATTGTAAACGAGCAGATTGCAAACGCACTGCCGGTAAAGACGCAGATTATGAGTCTCGACGAGGCGAAAAAGACCGGCGCGATGGCGTTGTTTGGGGAAAAATACGGCGAGAAGGTCCGCGTGGTTTCCATGGGTGATTTTTCCACGGAGCTCTGCGGCGGTACCCATGTGGCAAACACAGGCGTGATTTCCGTATTCAAGATAGTATCCGAGAGCGGCGTGGCAGCCGGCGTCCGCAGAATCGAGGCGCTGACGGGAAGCGGCGTGCTGTCCTATTACAAGCAGCTTGAAGAGACGCTGGAAAATGCGGCAAAGGCAGTGAAAGCAACGCCGGCGACGCTGGTGGAGAAGTGTACGCACCTGATGGCTGACTTGAAGAGCCTGCAGAGTGAAAACGAGTCCTTAAAGGCAAAAGCTGCAAAGGAAGCGCTTGGCGATGTGATGAATCAGGTAAAAGAGATAAAGGGCGTAAAGCTTCTGGCTTCCGGTGTGGACAATGTGGACATGAACGGTCTGCGTGACCTTGGCGATTCCCTGAAAGAAAAAATCGGCGAGGGCGTGGTGGTTCTCTTCTCAGCACAGGGCGGCAGAGTCAACATGGTTGCCATGGCGACGGACGGCGCGGTGGCAAAAGGCGCCCATGCAGGCAACCTGATTAAAGGAATTGCGGCTCTTGTAGGCGGCGGAGGCGGCGGCAGGCCGAATATGGCGCAGGCAGGCGGCAAAAATCCGGAAGGCATTCCGGAAGCGATCGCAGAAGCCGGAAAGGTGCTGGAATCCCAGATTACAGCATAGGAGCAGGAGAATTGTAAAAATTTTACTCGTAAAATGAAAAAAATAGTTGACGACAAGCGATTTTATGATATAATGATTCTTGTGCATGTAGATGTACATATATTAACCCGCATCAGTCGAGTTGCTTGAAGGGACTGAAGGGAGGTCAGGTGTAACAATGTCAAACGTCATCGTAAAAGAGAACGAGACTTTAGATAGCGCTTTACGTCGTTTCAAAAGAAGCTGTGCGAAAGCAGGTATCCAGCAGGAAATCCGCAAAAGAGAGCATTACGAAAAGCCCAGTGTAAGACGTAAAAAGAAATCTGAAGCAGCAAGAAAACGTAAATATAACTAATCAGCAAAGTCCTGGGTGGATAATCCGGGACTTCTGTTTTATGAGGAGAAAGATTATGTGGGAAATAAAGATGTTTGGAACAGACTTGTATCATCTTGTGGCAGCTTTTGTGATTTACAGTATGCTGGGCTGGCTTGTGGAATCGATATATATGTCTTTTTGTAATCATAAGATTACGAACCGCGGATTTGCCAAAAGTCCCTTTTGTCCGATTTATGGCTTTGGCGCTGTGATTGGATATTTGGTTTTATGCCCGCTCAGAAAACAATATGTGCTTTTGTATTTTGTGGCAGCGTTTTTGGCGACTACCTTTGAATTTCTGGTTGGCAAGCTGATGATACGCCTTTTCGGCGAGTTGTGGTGGGACTACAACGACAAGCCTTTTAACTATAAGGGAATCATCTGCCTGGAGAGCACGATTGCATGGGGATTTTACGGTCTGGGAATCGTCTGCTTCTTACATGCAAAGATTTACAGTTTCATTGACAGGATATCACCCGAAATCGGTATCCGCATAATCTCCGTGATTCTGCTGATTGTGCTGGTGGATTATATTATTCAGCTTTTAAAGGCATTTAAGGTGGATTTAAGCAAGCCGAGAGAAGCGATTGTGGAGCGTTATAAAAGCTTTCGTGCAAGATAAATCAGGGACATAATCATATCCGGAGCCGCATTTCCATATCTTTTTAGTAAAGAAGATAGGGAAGTGCGGCTTTTGTACGTAAAAATTTTAAAAAGAGGCGCAGTGTTTCTGCTTGCGCTGCTTCTGTTTCTGGAAAGCGGGGCATATGCGACGGCAGCCGATGTGCCGCTTCTTACACCATCAGCCATTGTCATAGAAGCGTCCACCGGGCAGGTTATTTTTGAAAAAAATGCCACAGAGCGCAGGAGCCCGGCAAGCATTACCAAAATTATGACACTGCTCATTGCCTTTGAACAACTGGAAGAAGGAAAAGCGAATCTGGAGGATGAAATTATCATCAGCGCCTACGCCAAATCCATGGGAGGCTCACAGGTGTATCTGGAGGAGGGCGAGGTGCAGACGCTGGACACATTGCTGAAATGTATTGCGGTTGCCTCCGGCAATGATGCGTCGGTGGCGGTGGCAGAATACATAGCCGGTTCCGAGGACGCCTTTGTGGAAATGATGAACGAGAAAGCAAAAGAACTGGGAATGACAGATACCCACTTTGAAGACTGCTGTGGACTGACGGATTCCGACAATCACTATACGACAGCGCGGGACGTCGCCATTATGTCAAGGGAGCTTACGACAAAATATCCCGATGTTTTCCGGTATACGCAGATTTGGATGGAGGATATCACGCATGTGACGGCGAGGGGGAGCAGTGTCTTTACCTTGTCGAGCACCAACAAGCTGTTAAAGCAGTATGAGTGGGCAACCGGCTTAAAAACAGGATCCACGGATAAGGCAAAATACTGTATTTCCGCGACGGCAAGCAGGGATGGCATCGATTTGATTGCCGTCATCATGGGAGCGCCGGATCCGCAGACGCGGTTTCAGGAAGCAGCGACACTGCTGAACTATGGCTTCAATGTAAGTCATATCTATGTAGACGAAAACAAAGATGCACTGCCGAATCTTTCCATTGAGGGAGGCGTGGCAGAACAGGTTCCCTTGGTATACGCAGGGGAATTTAGGTATCTCGATATTGAAGGCAATGATTTCAGTCAGGTGCAAAAGGAACTGAGTCTGCCGGAATCGGTAAAAGCGCCGGTGCTGGAAGGGAATGCAGCAGGAGAAGCAGTATATTTCCTGAATGGCCTTGTCATCGGCAAAGTGCCGATACTGTATGGGGAGAGCGTGGAGAAAGCGGTTTATAAGGATTATCTGATGAAGATATTCGGCCGTTTTCTGCTGTAAACAGTCAGGCACTGCGGAAAGCTGGAGCGGGCAGACCGTTTGAAGTCTGCCCGCTTTGTTCGCTATACGTTAAAAAATTAATGATAAACGTTAATTTTATGTTGACAGCAAGAGATTTTTGTGTATAATAAGATTAATGATAAACATTAATTAATATACGCTTTTCGAAAACAGGAGGTACATATGGAAAATGCAAAAATGAAAAAAACTGCAGTTGTAATTGACAGAATTTTAAAAATTCTGCAAGGAGTTGCCATTGTATGTGGTATAATCTATCTTATCGTTATGGCGCTGGCGCTATTGTTTGAAAAGGAAATGACTCCCAGTATGAATATTGTTTCACTGGGACAGCTAAGATTAATCCTAAAAGATGATTCTCCGCTGCTGAATGAATCAGCACTGAAAACAGGTCTTGCCGTAAGCCTTGTTTTTGTTGCCATATCGATTGCAATCTGTGTTTATGCAATCGGAATCATCCGCAAGGTGCTTGAACCGATGAAAGAGGGCAGACCTTTTGATAAAGGCATTTCCCAAATAATAAAAAAGCTTGCGTGGGTTGTTTTGATTGGCGGAGCGATAGTTCGGGGCGGCGGGTGTATCACGATGATTGCTGAAATAAAGGCATATGACTTGACTGCATTTTTTGCGGAAAGCGCCATTACAGGCTATCGCCTTAATTATGTTATAGACTTAAACTTTATTGTAACGGCCTGCGTTCTTTTCCTGCTTTCCTATGTGTTCCGCTATGGAGAGGAACTGCAGCGGGAGTCAGATGAAACATTGTGAGGTACAGGATGGGAAAGATTATACTTCGCCTTGACAGAGTGATGGCGGACAGGAAAATAAGCTTAAAGGAGCTTTCGGAAAAGGTGGGAGTTTCCAATGTGAATCTCTCGAAGATGAAAACCGGTAAAATCAGCGCAATTCGCTTCTCAACGCTTGCGGCAATCTGCGATGCGTTAAACTGCCAGCCGGGCGATATTCTGGAATATGACGCTGACGATATGGAAGGATGAAAGCTTAACCGTACAAATGAAATGGTTGCGCAAGTATATTGCCGCCTGTTATAATGGTAAAACGACCGGCGTAAGCGCGGTTGGGACAGGAGAGACAGAATGTTGGAAGTCATTTGTACGGTTCTTTTTATACTTGTGGTAATTGGTGTGTGGATTATCTTATATGATACCCATCGTTTTGTCGTGCGGCATTATCGGTTTTCCTCTGAAAAAATCAAGAAGCCTGTCAGAATGGTCATGCTGTCAGATTTGCACAACTACCGGTACGGGCGGGAAAACAGCGAGCTTCTTGCGGCGATTGACAAAGAGGCTCCCGATATGATTATGATTGCCGGCGATATGGTAACGGCTTTTAAAAAAGAAAAATTCGACCATACATTACGTTTTTTAAAGGTACTTCGGGACAAGTATCCGGTTTATTATGCATATGGAAACCATGAGCAGAAGATTACATTGGGCAAGGCGACATACGGGGATATGGGCGAGCGGTTTGCAAAAGGACTGCAGGAAGCGGGAATAGAGCCGCTTCGCAACGCTCATGTCACGCTGCCGGACAGAGGTCTTGCCATCTACGGGCTGGAACTGGATCATGCCTATTTTCAGCATTTTACAAAAAAGGACATGCCGGATACCCATCTGGATGAACTCTTGGGGAAAAAGGACGAAGGCTGCTATACCGTACTTCTGGCACATAACCCCGATTATTTTCCGGAGTACGCAAAATGGGGAGCAGACCTTGTACTGTCCGGACATGTACATGGCGGCATTGTGCGGGTTCCCTTCTTAGGTGGTCTTATCTCACCGGCGCTCCGCCTTTTTCCCAAATATGACGGAGGGCTGTACACGGAAGGAAGCTCCCATATGGCGCTGGGCCGGGGGATTGGGACGCACAGCCCGAAAGTCAGGGTGCTGAATCCGGCAGAGCTTTTGGTCATCGAGGTGGATCGTTCCCGCGGATAGAGGGAGATGTTATTTATATGTTAGTAAATAAAATAATAAGCAGTATTGTTGAAATTGTTTTAATTGGTTTAGTGCCTTTTATTTGGTGGCTGGTAACGGCAAGGAAAAAAGAAAAATTTATAAAATGGATTGGAATAAAAGGAATAGAAAAAGAGAATCAGAAAGCAGCATGGATAAGTACATTGGTAATAGCTTTGCTGTTTATACCTGTTTCTGTTTACACAATTTATATCATAAAAGATATTGAAACAGCGACATCTGAATTTAAAGGATTGGGGATAAGCGCATTATTGCCGGCACTCATATATGCTGTTTTCAATACCTCATTACCGGAAGAAATATTTTTCAGGGGATTTTTATTAAAGAGACTATCGAATAAAGTGGGTTATCGTATTGCAAATCTAGTGCAAAGTATGATATTCGGATTATTGCATGGAATCATGTTTTTCAGTCTGGTTGGGATTGTGAAAGCAATCATTGTTATATTATTTACAGGAGCAATTGCATTTGCCATGGGCTATGTAAATGAAAAGAAAGCGAATGGCTCTATTTTACCCAGTTGGTTTATACATGCTTTGTCAAATATATTCGCTTCTGTTATCGCAATGTTTTCTATAATATGAATTGCGGTTTTTCAGAAAATTCATTTTCCGCAAGACGCAGCTTTTTCCAGAATGGAACAAACAGAATAATCCCTGTCAGCATTGCACAGCAGTCCGCCATAGGCGTTGCCCAGGCAATGCCGTTTACGCCTGCCAGCGCGTTCATCAGAAACATGAAGGGCACATCCAGACCGCCCTTGCGCAGCATGGAGAGAATCAGGGGTTTCAGTTTTTGCCCGACAGACTGAAAGATTGTGATGATTACCATAGTGATTGCCGTGAAAGGGCCGGTGATGCAGATGATCCGCTGGAATACACTGCCATAACGGACGGTTTCTGCGTCGTCAATAAAAGCCTTTACAATGGGGGTCGCACAGGTAAACAGCAGTGCAGCCGCCACAAGGGTCACAGACAGGCATAGGATCAGTGTCATTTTGATAGCGGAGCGCATCCGCTTGAAATTCTTTGCTGAATAATTATAGCCGATCAGAGGCAGGACGCCTTGGGAGAGTCCGTTAGCCAGCGCAAAGGCCAGCATATCTATCTTTTTTGCAATGCCGATGCCAGCCACTGCCTCGTTACAGTAGGAGACCATCAGCCGGTTCATCATGATGTTGGAAAAAACGCCCATCAGATTCATTGCACAGCTTGGCAGCCCCACCAGCAGTACCTCTGCAGGAATATGGCTGCCAAGGGTGTAACAGCGGGGGTCAAAAGTGATGTGGAGTGTTTTCCGTTTTTTCAGAATCAGTGCGATAAAATACAGCATGGCAATCAGATTGGAGAGCATGGTTGCCACAGCCGCGCCTTCAATTTCCATTTTGAATCCATAGATAAAGACCGGGTCCAGAATAATGTTCAGCCCACCGCCCAGAGCAACTCCGAAGCTGGCCTGCGCAGAATATCCCTCCGCGCGGACGAGATGGGAGAGCGCTGCATTTAACACCGTGGGAACTGCACCGATGGTGATTGTCCAAAACAAGTACTGATAGCAGAAGCCGTAGGTGTTCTGGTCTGTACCCACAGCGGGCAGGATATAAGGCTTAAACAATAGCATGATAAGACCGTAAAAGAAAGCGGCAAGAGCAGCCGACCAGATGCAGAAAGCAGAGGTTTTCCGTGCTTTTTCTTCATCGCCGCTTCCAAGGCAGCGGGAGACCAGACTTGCCCCGCCGATGCCAAAGAGGTTTGCCATTCCGGTGGTCAGCAAAAACAGCGGCAGGGCAAGAGAAGCCGCCGCTACCTGATTGGAATCGCCCAGCTGCCCGATGAAAAAAGTATCCGCCATGTT
Organism: Lachnospiraceae bacterium; assembly: GCA_029053015.1. Classification (GTDB taxonomy): domain Bacteria; phylum Bacillota; class Clostridia; order Lachnospirales; family Lachnospiraceae; genus Acetatifactor. The sequence goes on along the minus strand of JAIDHX010000052.1, from coordinate 35,325 downwards.
GTAGACAACAGTGATGAGCTGGCTGATTACGGTGGGTACGACTAGCGCAAGAACAGCTTTGGGGACGGGCGCTGATGTAAACAATTCAGTATGATCCGTTTTCATGTCAAATCTCCTCCATTTCATGCAGCACATCTAAGAAGCAGCGTATGCCGGGCATTAACATTACTGTATGTTAATGCCCTTAACTTGTCAAGTAATGTCGGTTTTCTTGACTAAGATAAATATTGGTATATACTGTTATTGAGTAGAAAGGTATATTTATGAAAACGAAAAAAGTATTTTTTAGTGAAGTGGCATACATTTTAGGAATTATTGTGTTAGCTCTGGGCACGGCAATGATGAAGCGGGCAGACTTTGGTTTGTCAATGGTAGTGGCTCCTGCATATCTGCTGCACCTGAAAATATCACAATATGTTCCTGCATTTTCATTCGGAATGGCGGAATACTCTCTGCAGGCGGTATTGCTCGTCATAATGTCTATATCTTTGCGTAAGTTTAAACCGATATATTTGTTTTCTTTTGTCACGGCAGTAATATACGGATTCACTTTAGATATCGCTATCAGATTTGTCGATATACTGCCTCTGATTGGGATGGTGGGACGAATTATTTATTATCTTATCGGAATGGTGTTTTGTGCGTTTGGTGTTTCTTTGCTGTTTCACACTTATATTTCTCCGGAAGTATATGAGTTGTTTGTGAAAGAGATTTCTGCTAAGTCAGGAAAAGATATCAATATTATAAAAACAGTCTACGATTGTGTCAGCTGTCTTGTAGGAATTACGTTATCATTTGCTTTTTTCGGTTTATGGCATTTTGAAGGCGTTAAACCGGGTACCATTATATGTGCTTTTGTCAATGGTTTTTTGATTGGCTGTTTCAGCAAAATGACAGAGTCCGTATTTGACTTCAAAGATGCTTTAAACTTACGGGAAAAATTTGAGTTTTCCTCTTTTAAGTAATATAATAAACTTAGAATCAGATTCCGGAGGGACAGGCTATGGCACATTTCCTGACAAAAAGACGGACAGAGATTGAGATTATCGCTGCGGCAGTGGGAGCGCGGCTTGCGGTGTACCTGTTTTCAGTCTGTATTCTTATCATGTTCGGACAGTATACGGAACCGCTCACCTTTTCGGGATTTTTGGAGGCGTGGAACAGGTGGGATTCGCCCCATTATATTGATGTTGCCCGGTATGGCTACAGCGGCGCCGTCGAAGACGGAAAGCACCTTTTTCTGGTATTCTATCCGCTCCTGCCATGGCTGCTTAGGCTGCTTCATTTTGCTATAAGTGATTACCGGCTGTGCGGGATATTTTTAAATCTGGTCTGCTATGCGGTGGGAAGTCTTTATTTTTATAAGCTGACGGAGAAGGAGTTCGGGGAGAAGGCGGCGAAAAATGCCCTGATTATGTTGGCTGTGTTTCCTTTTTCTTTCTTTTTCGGCGCCGTCCTGACGGAAAGCCTGTTCTTTGTCATATCGGCGGCTTTTTTGTATTACCTGAGAGAGCATAAGTGGTGTCTGGTGGCACTTTTTGGCTTTTTTGCCTGTCTGACTAAGGTGCAGGGTGCTCTGCTGGCGGTGGCAGTAGCGGCGGAGATTCTTTGCTCGGAGCATTTTCTGGTCAGGCTGAAAGAGAAGGACTGGAGGGCAATCTTAAAGAAAATTCTTCTGCCGGGACTTTTGTGCGCTTCCATGCTGTTCGGGCTGGGGATTTACTTCTATATCAACTGGCGTGTGGAGGGAGACCCGCTGCGTTTCTTATATTATCAGAGGACGCATTGGTGTAATGGTTTCCTGCCCATTTGGAAAACGATATCCGATGTGGTAAAAAACGCTTATACCGGCAGATATAGTTCTGTAGGGATGAGTATATGGATACCGGAGCTTGTGCTCTTTTTTGTGTGGATAGGGTGGCTTGCCTATGGAATACGCAGGAGACTGCGCCCGATGTATCTGTTGTATATGACCGCTCTGTTTTTCATTACCTTTTCTTCCAACTGGCTGATAAGCGGCGGAAGGTATACCTTGTGTGCGCTGCCGGGATTTATGCTGGCGGGAGAGTGGATGGACAGGCATGAGCGGTGGAAAGTATCGGTTGTAGCGGTGTCTGCGATGCTGATGGCTCTTTATCTTGCGGGCTATATGACAGGGAAACAGGTTATGTGAGGTCGAAGGTAGATTTGGGAAGGAAGGGAGTTTTCAATTATGAAACTTCCTTTTCGGATTTGTGTACCCACTAAAAACGGGCTTTTACCCTGTTGCTCCATATATTCTAACAGCCTAAGCAACAAGATGGATAATTCCTTATTGACTGTAAGGGGCATTCACCATAAATATATTGTAGTAGAAAGGAATTGCGCAATGATTACTCTGGACAACATCGTAAAAGAATACAATCAAAAAATAGTTTTACATGATATTAGTATGATAATTGAGCAGGGACAGTCCATTGCCTTTACCGGACATAACGGATGTGGGAAAAGTACCTTGTTAAAAATTATTGCAGGTTTGGTACAACCAACAAAAGGAAAAGTGAATTATGAGCGCTCATTCCTGTTTCATTATGTACCGGAACATTTTCCGCAAATGCAGTTAACAGCAGAAAAATATTTATTCAGTCAGGGAAAAATGGAAGGAATTGAGGAGATAGAATTAAAAAAACGAATCCAAAACTTATCTCAAGATTTCTTTTTTCAATCCATGTTGAAGACACCTATGAAGCGTTTGTCAAAAGGAAGTTTGCAAAAAGTTGGCGTGATACAGGCATTGCTTAAGGAGCCGGATATATTGCTGTTGGATGAACCGCTTTCAGGTCAGGATATTGCATCGCAGCAGGTGTTTATTGACAAGATTAATGTGTTACGAAAAAATGGGGTTGTGATTCTGATGTCCTGTCATGAGCCATATCTAATCGATGCAATTTCAGACTGTGTGTATCAGTTGGATGATGGGTTATTAACGCTGGTTAACCAACGTAATATAAAAGAAAAAACGTGGTATGTTTTAAAATTTACAAATGGAAAGCAGTGTTCTGTACCGGAACGATGGAAGGGGCATTTGCAGTATGTTGAAAATGGATGCATACTTCGTGTAGAAGAGAAAGATTGTAATATTGTGAGTATGGAAATGTTACAGGCCGGATGGAACTTGAGAGGTATGATGAATGAAAGCGATATGTGAAATGATTAAATATCAATATAAACAATATATGATGTCTGCAAAATGGGTGATGCCATTAATCGTACTATTAGGGATTCTGGGTATGATGTATAGTACGGCGCCGGTTTGGATTGTAGACAGTTTTTCGATAACAGGAATATTTCTTTTTGTTGTTATGGTGTGGGTTGGAAAGACAATTCAAGAAGTGGAACCGGAAGTATCGGAGCAGGTGATGATATTAAGATTAAAAAGCGAACGAAAATATTACTTGTGTCATATAATATTTATGATGTGTATTTGTGTAGTAGTTACCGGAATATCTATTGTGGTTCCGGTTTTTATACATATATGGAGTGGAAATGTGCTATTATCACGTCAGTTAGTTTGGTCGGATTTTGTTGGGGGCGGACTGTTAATGTCTGCATGTTCGTTTGTTGGTGGGATGGTAGGAGAATTGTTTCATATACGGGTAATGAAAAACCGAAAAGCAGGAGTTGGATTGACATTTTTTATTGCTTTGTTAGCAGTTTGCCGAAACGGTGTGATTGCAAAATTTGCCACTATGAAGTATATCCTCTGGGTAATACCACCAATTTCAGATGTAATAAGTTGGGTTACCAATGAAAGCTATTTTAATATGCGAGAAGTAATGAGAGGTTTTATTCTTCTTCTGATATACGGGGCAGTGATGGCTGTTATGAAGGTAGAATTGTTGAGGAAAGTGAAGTTTTGATAGATTAGGATTAAATTATCAGCGTCATTATCCGGAAGTGATTGGCTATGAAGTGCTGCGTCCCGTACGAAAAGTAAAAATTTGATTTGCGTTTGAATAGTTATTAGAAGGACTGGCTGGTTATTCGCCAGTCCTTTCTTGTCCTGCGATTTTTTGCAGATACCCATCCGGCTGGACTGTGGGGAAAAATATTGCTTGACGGTAAAACAGAATTATGATAGTTTATTGAAAATTACCCCAAAAAGATATGCTTATAACAAGTAAGGGAGTTTTCAATTATGAATATCAAAATGATTTTGACAGACCTTGACCATACGCTGCTTCGTTCTGACGGCAGCATATCAGAGTACACAAAACAGATTTTGAAACAATGTCAAAGCCGTGGAATTCTGGTTGTGATTGCGACTGCCCGATATTGGATAGGAGCAGAACGTTACATAGAAGAAATCCAACCGGATTATGAAATCACAACGGATGGAACGCTGATTCATCAGCGTGGAAAACAGATTTACAGCTGCAACATGGATATCAATGCTGCGAATCAAATCATACAGGATTTGCTGGAACAAAATCAGGATACGGAAATAACCGTGGCAGCAGGCCGTCAGGTTTTTTGGAACAGTCATCACATATCAGAATCCGAGAAATTACATAAAGCGGTTTTTTATGATTATAAAGAGCCTTTGAGCTGCCCGATTAATAAAATAGTAGCAGAGCTTTCCGACAGTGATATAGCTGTAAAAATTGCAAATAGAAATCACTGCCGTCTGCAAAGTTACCGGGGAGAGAACTGGTATGCTTTTCTGCCGGAAAAATCAGGCAAGATACAGGCAATTCTAGAATTGACAAAGTCGTTGAATATATCTCTAAGTGATATTGTATCTTTTGGCGACGATATCAATGATATGGAAATGCTTCAAATCTGTGGTGTGGGAGTTGCCGTTTCCAATGCTGTTGCGGATGTGAAAGCTGCTGCAGATTGTGTCACATTATCAAATGATGAAGATGGCGTGGCCGATTGGATTGCAAAAAACTTGCGATAAATTTGGCGCTTTCAAGAGGAGATAAGCAGATGTCAACATTATACGTTGCTTTTAAAGGGAATGGTAATTCCGCTAATAAAATCGTGAGAAGCCTTGACGGCGATAAATTGTTTCTGACAAATTCCTATAATGGATTAAAGCAGGATATTGATAATATCAGTGGCGCTTACGATGTAGTCTATATGTTTGGGTTAGATAAAAGATTAAAAGGAAATATAAGAATAGACTGCGTCGCCCAAAAAGATGATGTGTCCCTATATTCGGATGTAGATTTTCACTCAATTGCGCTGAAATGCAATCAAAGCGGAATCATCGCTGATATAGGAAATACGCCCATCCAATCCCTGTGTAACGAAGCATACTGGTATATGTTAAAAAAATACAATCGTCAGGCAGTGTTCTTCCACGTACCCTCCATAAAGTATATCACAGAAGGTTTTATTGAAAAAATAAGAACCGTTTTATAAAGAGTGGCTTGAAAAAAATCTTGCTTTTGGAATTGCATACCCTGTGGTATAGTTATATACAAATCTTGCTAATGTTTGTCAAGAAGATTTTAGGCTTTTTGAAATAAATTTTACACCATGAAAAAAAGTAACTTTAATAAAACCCGTTATTGCGGATTTTTTAGGAAAGTGTGATAATGTAAGCATATTTACTCATATAGCTCCATTGCACGGGCATAGTAAATCCGGAGAAACTTATTAACACCAGCCATTTTGGCTACGTTATACGGTTTCCCCTCCTGTTCCTTTTTGAGCAGAAAAAGGTAGACAGGGTCATCCTGAGGTCGCGTCAGTTTGAGAGCCTGCATGACCTCAAAACATGCTTTTCTGAGAGCCGGATTTCCCCGTTTTGATATATGGCGGTTCCGGCTCTCAAACTGACCTGACTGGTATGGTGGCGCATCGTTTCCAGCATAGGCGTTGAGTGCCTTTCCACTGTGGAAACGGCGGATATCCCCTATTTCAGCCAGAATGACAGGACCTAGGCGGTCTCCGACACCATTCATGGCACGAAGCACTTTATATTCAGGAATGGTTTCTGCGATGTTCTGCATCTGTAGGATAAGGGCATCGGCAGACTTCTGCGCGAGTGATACAAGATCAACACATTGTTCCTGGGCAAGCGCCATAAATGAGTTGTCTCCTCTCGTGGTTATGCTGCCAAGTGCAAGTTCATAGATGGCAAGCCCTTTGCTTGCAGCATAACGGTCAGTAGTTTTTCTGACCAATGTTTCATAACTGCTCAGAAAACGCGTCTTCCCTATCTTTCTGATATAGTCGAAGGATTTAAAACGTTTGATAAAAAGCAGCAGGACACAGCTATCAGGTTTTCTGCTTTTTAAGGGAAGCAGATCTGTAATACCGGGCATTGTTTCATCCAAAAGGTTGATAAGCTGTACTTTGGCATATTTTACGTTATTGATGCGCTGGCTGTATTGTCTGGAGAGGAACTTAAGGTCCTCAAATTTCTGGTCAGTTGATGTGTATGGTGTCAGAAGGTAAGACTTTTCCAATGCATATTTAGCAATGCGGAGGGCATCTTTCTTATCTGTTTTGGCCTTTCTGAGTTCTGTATCACCATATTTTTTCATCTGATAGGGATTGATCAGGCAGACCGGGAGAGCAGCATCCTGTAACACTTTCAACACGGGATAGTGATAATGGCTTGTAGGTTCCATAAGGATCGTGGGCTGTTCCCCTGTTTCTTTAATGCAAGCAACGAGTGCGTTAAGTTCCTGACGGTTATGGTGGACATCAAATGGTCTGGTACGGACACTGCCGTCACTGTTCAGAACAGCTACTTTGCTTTTAGATTTGGAAATATCAATTCCAACAGCAATCATGGGTATTACCTCCTTTAGTATGGCTGGTGTTTTGACCGGTTCCAACAACTTCAGAATCCACTCATATTCTTTAGTTAAACGGGAGCAGAGAGTTGTCCCAACTTGCTGAATCGAATGAAGGAAAATGAAGGCTGGCTGACAAATTTGTATACGGGCGTGATGTCCCAATCGGAAATTCCGTCAGCCGATCACCTTCATCATAAAGAAAAGTGAAGGCTATTGAAACCCTCACTTATATATTAAGAATCGGAATTTAACGATATAAATATTCCACGGGGTGAAAAACATAATGATGTACAAATTCAACGAAAAAGTGTCTGTAAAAGCATTGGCGGATTTGCGTGAATCTGTGGGCTGGAACAGGCTGGAAAGAGAGTATAAAAACCCTTTGATGACATCGTATTACCATATTGCAGTTTATGAAGATGATAAACTGATTGGGTATATTGATAGTGTATCAAATGGGGTAACAGATGCTTATATTCAGGATTTAATGGTTTGTCCGGCTTACCAAGGCAAAGGGATTGGCACAGAACTGATGGATAAAATGATTGAATATCTGAAGGAAAAGCGTATCTACATGATTTCAGTGGTTTATGAAGAATGCTTGAAGCCGTTTTATGAGCGATTTGGGTTTTATAATATGCTATGTGGGCAAATGGAAACATATTAGGAATCGTACATAATACAGTCTCTCGCGCAAATTCTTGTTTGAAGAATTGTTACATAAGCGCAAATTCAATAATCATATGTAAGAATATATATTGTGCTCAAATTTTAAGCAGTAGGAACACTTTTCTGAAAAGGGACAAAAAATAAGACCCGTTTTATGTTAGGTGATTGAGAAACTATGCTGTTGCCATTGTGTGCGTTGTATATTTAGGCGCAGACTTGCTTTCGCGATTTCCAGCCGGCAGAGGAGAGGGATGTCCGGTCAGACCGTTTAAAAACGTTGGCGCTTGGCGAGGTTTCTCACGAGCCTAGCGTCCACTACGTTTTTATCCAAGCGAGAGCGTGTCTGAACGGACATATCTCTCCTCTGTCGGCGTGACTCGCAGAAATACACAGCATGACTCGCAGAAGTATACATTTCCACTTGCAATAAACCCCAAAACCGTTTAAAATAGACAATGCTTTGTAAAAACAAGATTGTAACGAAGGACGGCGCGCCGCCCCATGGAGGCAGAAATGGCAATACCCGTAAAACTGGAGGTGTTTGAAGGCCCTCTTGATTTGCTGCTGCATTTAATTGATAAAAATAAAATCGACATATACGATATCCCCATTGTGGAAATCACAGAGCAGTATCTGGACTATATTCGCAAGCTGCAGACGCGGGACATGAACGTCATGAGCGAGTTTCTGGTGATGGCGGCAACACTTTTAGACATTAAGTGCAAGATGCTTCTGCCCAGGGAGGTCAACGAAGAGGGCGAGGAAGAGGACCCGAGAGCCGAACTGGTGCAGCGCCTGCTGGAGTATAAGATGTACAAGTATATGTCCTTTGAACTGAAGGACAGGCAGGTGGATGCGCAGCGCTATCTGTTCCGAAAACAACAGCTTCCCAAGGAGGTGGAGGGCTACAGGCAGCCCATTGACTACGAGGAACTGATTGGCGAGATGAATCTAAAAAAGCTGCAGGATATTTTTAAATCCATTGTAAAGCGGCAGGAAGAAAAAATCGATCCCATCAGAAGCAATTACGGAAATATTGAAAAAGATGAGGTTGACATCGACTTAAAGACCTCCTATGTGGAGGATTACATAAGAAGTCACAAAAAGTGCAGCTTCAGGCAGCTTTTGGAAAAGCAGCACAGCAAAATGGAAATCATCGTTACCTTTCTGGTGATTCTGGAAATGATGAAGCTCGGAAAAATCAATATTACGCAGGAGGATATCTGCGACGATATTCTGATAACCTCGAGTGAGGTTGCATAGCGGAAGGAATAGTAGAAAATGGAAAGACAAAAAGCGGAAGCAGTGCTGGAGGCAGTGCTGTTTACCATGGGGGAGTCTGTGGAGATTAGCAGGCTTGCGGCAGTGCTGGAAATGGATATAAAGGAAGTAAAGCAGATACTGGAAGATATGCAGAAACGGTACGAAGAGGAGGACAGGGGCATCTTTCTGCTCTGGCTGGAGGACAGCGTACAGCTTTCCACCAAGGCGGAGATGTATGAATACCTGATTAAAATTGCGAAAACACCGAGAAAAATGGTGCTGACGGATACCGTGCTGGAGACGCTCTCCATTATTGCCTACAAGCAGCCAGTCACGAGGCTGGAAATCGAGAGAATCCGTGGTGTAAGTTGTGACCATGCGGTAAACAAGTTGTTGGAATATGATTTGATTACGGAGCTGGGAAGGCTGGATGCGCCGGGGCGTCCGTTGCTTTTCGGAACCACGGAGCAGTTTTTGCGCTGTTTCGGCGTCCGGTCGCTGGACGAACTGCCGGAGCTGTCCGCCATGCAGGTGGAGGAATTTAAGCAGCAGGCGGAAGCAGAAGCAGGGTTTCTTTCCACCGGCGGAGAAGGGGAAGAAGCCTGAAAAGCGTTTTAAAATGCGTGGAAAATACATATACATAGTAGCAACCAAAGGAAAGAATGTTGCTGCTATGTATTTTTTTGTGAAAAAGAGGAAAGAGAAGGGCGGCAGGCTGTGCCTGTTTCTGGCGGCTGCGGTTCTGTTTCAGTTTTTACAAATGACACTTTATGTAAACGGCGCGGAGGAGCCGTCCCTGTATGCGACGGCAGCGGTGCTGATGGACGCGGATACAGGTCGGGTGCTGTATGAAAAAAACGGAGATGTTTTTATGTCCAATGCCAGCACCACCAAAATACTGACCTGCATACTGGCGCTGGAAAATGCGTCGCAGGATGAAATCGTGGAGGCATCGTCCTACGCGGCGGGAATGCCAAAGGTCAAGCTTTTTATGAATACCGGCGAACATTTCAGGCTGGGTGATCTTTTGTATTCCCTGATGCTGGAATCCCACAACGACTCGGCGGTGGCGATTGCGGAGCATGTGGGAGGGAGCATGGAAGGATTTGCCGCCATGATGAACGAAAAGGCGGCGTGGATAGGCTGCAGGAACAGCTGGTTTATCACGCCGAACGGTCTGGATGCAACGCAGACCATAATCGGGGAAAGCGGGGAGAGTATTCTGCGTGAGCATGGCACCTGCGCGGAGGATCTCGCCAGAATTATGGCATACTGTGCCTTTTACTCGCCGGCAAAGGAGGAATTTTTAAAGATAACGCGGACGGAAAGCTACAGCTTTACAAGCGAGGAAGGCAGGAGTTTTTCCTGCGTCAACCACAATGCCTTTCTGGGCATGATGGAGGGCGCGCTTACCGGAAAAACGGGATTCACCAACAAGGCCGGCTACTGCTATGTGGGGGCTCTTGAGCGGGACGGTAAGCGTTTTACCATAGCGCTCTTAGCATGTGGCTGGCCCGGCAACAAGACGTGGAAATGGGCGGATTCGCGGGAGCTTTTTACATATGGGCTGGAAAATTTTGTATACCACACCATAGACGAAGTGTCTGTAAATGACAGCATATTTGCGCCGATACCTGTGGAAAACGGACAGACGGACAGCATCGGCGGTGCGGCATATACGGAGGTGGAAATAAAAGAAGGGAGCGGCATATATGGGCTGCTGCTTTCTGACGAAGAAAAAATTGAAGTTTCCTGGGAGGTGGAAGAACGACTTTCGGCTCCTGTCACACAGGGGGAAATAGTGGGATATATCCGTTACATGACGGGCGGCGTCTGTCTGAAGGAAGATTTGATTGTGACACGGGATGCAATAGCAGAAATTGATTTTTTCTGGTGCCTAAGAAGAGTACTGGAAAAATATATCCTGTAATTTGTCCAAAATCTGCAAATTAATGCTAGTATGATTGTAAATTTTGTGCTACAATGGTACAAACATTAATCATGGGGCAATAGGCGTTTACTTTACGAAAAGCGAAAGTCCCCTGTTAATATTGTTCATATTTATTTATTATAAATGGAGGGCTGAAAACATGAGTAGTACTTCAAAAGCGAGCCAAAGAATCAACGCTTTGCTCGACGACAACAGTTTCGTTGAAATTGGCGCCATGGTTACCGCCAGAGCGACCGATTTTGATTTGAAACAGGCGGAAACTCCTTCAGACGGTGTCATCACCGGATACGGAGTGATAGGCGGCAGCCTTGTATATGTGTACAGTCAGGATGCGTCCGTCATGAACGGAACCGTCGGTGAAATGCATGCAAGGAAGATTGCCAATCTCTACAATCTGGCGATGAAGACGGGCGCACCCGTTATCGGACTTCTGGATTCTGCCGGACTGCGATTACAGGAAGCTACGGATGCTTTGGATGCGTTTGGCACCATCTACCGTAAGATGACCGATGCTTCAGGAGTAATCCCTCAGATTTCTGCAGTGTTCGGCAGCTGTGGCGGTGGTCTTGCCATCATGGCAGCCATGTCTGACTTTACGTTCATGGAAGAAAAGAACGCGAAATTATTTGTAAATTCCCCGAATGCCCTTGCAGGCAATACAACTGCAAAATGTGATACCTCTTCGGCTGCATTCCAGAGTGAAAAGGCAGGAAATGCAGACTTTGTGGGAACTGAGGACGAAGTGCTTGCAGGCATCCGCAGGCTTGTTTCTATTTTACCTGCAAACAATGAAGAGAACCTTGCGTTTGACGAGTGCACGGATGATTTGAACCGCCTGACTGCTGAGCTTGCCGGCTGCGTGGAGGATACGGCTGCAGCGCTTACCATTATCTCTGACAGCAATGAATTCGTGGAAGTGAAGGCTGCTTATGCGAAGGATATGGTGACCGGCTTTATCAGGCTGGACGGCGTGACGGTAGGTGCGGTTGCAAATAGGAGCGGCGTGCTGGATGAAAACGGAAATATCACAGAAAAGTATGAAACGGCGCTTTCACCGGAAGGCTGTGAAAAAGCGGCTGATTTTGTTAATTTCTGTGACGCTTTTGACATTCCGGTACTGACGCTCACCAACGTGACCGGCTATAAGGCCTGCGAATGCAGTGAGAAAAAGATTGCTTCCGCTGTTGCGCACCTTACATACACTTTTGCAAATGCGACGGTGCCGAAGGTAAATGTCATCATTGGCAAGGCGTTTGGCAGTGCCTATATTGCGATGAATTCCAAGGCGACCGGCGCGGATATCACGATGGCGTGGCCGACTGCGCAGATTGGCTCCATGGATGCGTCCCTTGCTGCTAAGATTATGTATGAAGGAAAAGGCGCGGAAGTGATAAAGGAGAAGGCGGCAGAGTATGCGGCTCTGCAGACCAGTGCGCAGAGCGCGGCGCGGAGAGGATATGTGGACCAGATTGTAGAAGCAGCCGATACCAGAAAATACATCATCGGCGCTTTTGAGATGTTGTTTACGAAAAGTGAAGAGCGTCCGGTCAAAAAGCATGGAACGGTTTAGAAAGGGAGATACTTAATATGAAAAAATTACTGGCAATGTTATGTATGCTCACCTGTGTATTTGGGCTTACGGCATGCGGCGAAACGGCTGTGGATGCGGTGACGGCGGACAAGGCGGCTGCTGCAACGCTGCTGTCAACCGATTTTGTGGTTCCCTATATGCTGTATGCGTATTATGGCGGCGAAGGCAGCGAGGCTGCCGCAACGGCTGCATTTCACCAGCAGTATTATAACGTACATGAGCTGGAGTCCGTGACTGAGGACAACCTTAATGCGGCGCTGCAAATAGCGACAAACAATTATGGCTATTCCTACGGCGTCGATTCCATTGATGTAGAAGGCAATGCGATTTTAAATGGCATTGTGTCCTTAAGCGGCGCATATTCCGATTTGGGCGATGTGACCGTAATCGACAGGCAGAATGTAAGCTATAAAGTATCAGGTGATGAAATTATTGTGACGGTTCCTGTCACAGGCTCTGTAACAGACAAGAAGGGCAATCCGAAGACGGCAAAGATAGAGGTTATTTTTACCAATGACATTTTCCTGACGGTGGAGTCCTGTACCCTGAATGTAGATCAGACAATAGGTGAACTGATGGTCAAAGCTGCCATGGACACCGTGATGGGAATGGGAACGGTTTTTGCTATTTTAATATTAATCAGTCTGATTATATGGGCGCTTGGCGGTATTCCCAAATTACAGGAAAAGCTTGCCGGCAGGAAGAAAGAGGCAGTACAGGCTGCTCCCGCGGCGGACAGCACGGCAGCAGCGGCTGTTGTAGAAGAGAGCGGCGATGATTTGGAGCTTATCGCAGTCATTGCGGCGGCCATTGCAGCAAGTGAAGGCGCGGCAGGCACCGACGGTTTTGTGGTTAGAAGCATTAGAAAAAGAAGATAATTGGAGGATAAAAAAATGAAGAATTATACCATTACCGTAAATGGAAACGTATATGATGTAGTAGTGGAAGAGGGCGCATCCACAGGCGCTCCCGCAGTAAAGGCTCCGGCGGCACCCAAGGCGCCTGTTGTAAAGGCTCCGGCAGCGGCAAGTGCACCCGCGGCAGGCGGTGCAGGCAGCATCAAAGTAGAGGCCGGTGCAGCAGGAAAGGTATTTAAGATTGACGCGGCTGTCGGCACGGCAGTAAAGAGGGGTGATGCAGTCGTTACTATTGAGGCGATGAAGATGGAAATTCCCGTTGTTGCGCCTGAAGACGGTACGGTAGCAAGCATTGAGGTATCGGTTGGCGATGCAGTGGAAGCGGGCAAGGTTCTGGCTACCTTAAACTAATCGGACTGACAACTGACAGGAGGTCATCAAATGGAATACATATCAAGTACGCTGGGCAATCTGCTCCACCAGACGGCGTTTTTTAACCTGACTGTGGGAAATTATGTGATGATTGCAGTTGCCTGCTTTTTCCTATATCTGGCGATAAAGCATGAGTTTGAACCTTTGCTTTTGCTGCCGATAGCATTTGGTATGCTGCTTGTAAACATTTATCCGGATATTATGCTTCATGCAGGGGATTCGGCAAATGGAGTGGGCGGCTTACTCTATTATTTCTATATTCTGGACGAATATGCCATACTGCCGTCCCTGATCTTCATGGGCGTCGGCGCTATGACGGATTTCGGTCCCCTGATTGCCAATCCCAAGAGTTTTCTTTTAGGAGCGGCAGCACAGTTTGGTATTTTTGCCGCATACTTTGGCGCGATTGCGCTTGGCTTTAACGGTAAGGCAGCCGCTGCAATTTCCATTATCGGCGGCGCTGACGGCCCTACATCTATCTTCCTTGCAGGAAAACTGGGGCAGACAGGTCTGATGGGACCCATTGCCGTTGCGGCATATTCCTATATGGCGCTGGTGCCTGTTATCCAGCCGCCTTTTATGAAGCTTTTGACAACAAAGAAGGAAAGACAAATTAAGATGGCGCAGCTCCGTCCGGTTTCCAAGCTGGAGAGAATCCTGTTCCCCATCGTGGTAACCATCGTGGTGAGCCTGATTCTTCCGACCACGGCTCCTCTGGTAGGTATGCTGATGTTAGGAAATCTGTTTAAGGAATCCGGTGTGGTAAGACAGCTTACAGAAACTGCGTCCAATGCAATGATGTACATCGTAGTTATTCTGCTTGGCACATCCGTAGGTGCAACCACCAGTGCGGAAGCTTTCCTGAACTGGGATACGATTAAAATCGTAGGACTTGGTCTTGCTGCTTTTATATTCGGTACGGTGGCAGGCGTGCTGTTCGGCAAGCTGATGTGCGTGATGACACACGGCAAAGTCAACCCGCTGATTGGTTCTGCAGGTGTGTCCGCAGTACCTATGGCGGCGCGTGTATCGCAGAAGGTAGGTTCGGAAGCTGATCCGACAAACTTCCTTCTGATGCATGCCATGGGCCCCAATGTTGCAGGCGTTATCGGTACTGCCGTAGCTGCAGGTACCTTTATGGCCATCTACGGCGTATTTTAAAGCTGGGCACAGCGAGTATTTATATATAAAATTCTAGGAGGAATTAGGAAATGTCAGAAGCAAGACCGATTAAAATAACGGAAACTATATTACGTGACGCACATCAGTCCTTAATCGCAACCAGAATGCCGACCGAGCTTATGCTTCCCATTGTAGACAAAATGGACAAGGTAGGCTACCATTCCGTGGAATGCTGGGGCGGCGCGACCTTTGATGCATCCCTGCGCTTTCTGAAGGAAGATCCGTGGGACAGACTGAGAAAGCTGCGCGACGGCTTTAAAAACACCAAGCTGCAGATGTTATTCAGAGGACAGAATATCTTAGGATACAGACCTTATGCTGACGATGTGGTGGACAGCTTTGTAGAAAAATCCGTGGCAAACGGCATCGACATCATTCGTATTTTTGACTGTATGAACGACCTTCGCAATTTGCAGGAGGCGGTAAATGCCACCAACAGAATTAAGGCACGCGAGGGGCGTGGACATGCGCAGATTGCATTGTCCTATACTCTGGGTGATGCCTATACCATGGAATACTGGATTGACATGGCAAAGAAGATTGAGGAGATGGGAGCGGATTCCATCTGTATCAAGGATATGGCGGGTCTTCTGGTTCCGTATAAGGCAGCCGAGCTGATTAAGGAGATGAAGGCAGCGACGAAGCTTCCGATTCAGCTTCACACACATTATACCTCCGGCGTGGCGGGTATGACTTACTTGAAGGCAGTTGAGGCAGGCGTGGACGTAATCGACTGTGCAATGTCACCTTTTGCAATGGGCACTTCACAGCCCGCAACCGAGGTTATGGTGGAAACCTTTAAGGGAACGCCTTACGATACCGGCTACGACCAGAACCTGCTTGCAGAAATTGCAGATTATTTCAGACCTTACAGGGACGAGTGCCTTGCAAACGGTCTCTTAAATCCCAAGGTAATGGGCGTGGACATCAAGACCCTGCTGTATCAGGTGCCGGGCGGCATGCTTTCCAATATGGTGAGCCAGCTTAAGGAGCAGAATGCAGAGGATAAATATTACGAAGTGCTGCAGGAGATTCCCAGAGTCCGCAAGGATTTGGGCGAGCCGCCTCTTGTTACGCCGTCGTCACAGATTGTCGGCACACAGGCTGTATTTAACGTGCTGATGGGCGAGAGATACAAGATGGCAACCGACCAGACCAAGGATGTGCTCAGAGGCAAATACGGTCAGACTGTAAAGCCGATGAGTCAGGAAGTTATCGACAAGGTTATTCCGGGCGAGGAGAGGATTACCTGCCGTCCGGCGGATTTGATTTCCAACGAGATGGAAAAGCTGGAATCCGAAATGGCAGAGTGGAAGCAGCAGGACGAGGACGTGCTGTCCTACGCTTTGTTCCCGCAGGTGGCAACGGATTTCTTCAAGTACCGTCAGGCACAGCAGGAAAAAGTAGATCCTGCGCAGGCAGATACCAAAAATGGTGCATATCCCGTATAATACGGTCAGATACAAAAGGAATGGGAGATTTTCCCATTCCTTTTGTCTTTCTGACTTGACGGATTTGCAGGAATGGATTAGAATAACAAGTGTTACGGTAATGCTGTCAGGAGATATGAGGAGAATGTACAATGGCGAGAAAAGAATCTGTTACCATTCAGGATATATTGGAAAATGCTTTTGAAATGACAAGGGAAGAAGGCTTTGCCAACGTGACGGCGAGAAAAGTGGCGGCAAGAGTGGGATGCTCCACGCAGCCGATTTTCAGGGTGTATAAAAATATGGACGAGCTGTGGGGAGAAGTTTACAAAAAGGCTGTCCTTTTCTTTCAGGATTATTATGACCTGTTTCCGAGAACCGGCACGGTTCCCTTTTCCAATCTGGGAATGGCATACATTGCTTTTGCAAGAGAAGAAAAAAATCTGTTCAGGCTTTTGTTCTTATCAGAGCTTCCGGAAAAAAAGAGCCTGTATGAGATTTTGAACGGAGAAAAAGGAAATGTCCTTTTTGAAATCAACAAAGCGTCCGCAATGGGCTGCGCCAATCCACAAGGCATGTTCATGAGAATGTGGCTGTTTATCCACGGAGCGGCTTGTATGAGCCTGACAGGCGATTACGATTTGACGGATGCGGAAACCAAGAAACTGCTGGAACAGGAGTATGCAAATGGATAATGGTCAGGACGTCATATCAAGAATCAATGCAGGTTACGCTTCGATGAGCAAAAGCCATAAGGCGATTGCAGGATACATAAAGGAACATTATGAACAGGCTGTGTTTATGACTGCGGCCAAGCTGGGCACAGAGCTTGGCATCAGTGAGTCCACGGTGGTTCGCTTTGCTTCCGGGATAGGCTACGACGGATATCCGGAATTCCAGAAGGCGCTGGAAAACTGGGTGAGGGACAAGCTGAGTGCTGTACAGAAGATAGACGTAAAGTATGGGCATAGCAGCCAGTCGGAAATTTTATCCTCCGTGCTGAATGCGGACATCGAAAAGATTCAGGATACGATTGCAAATCTTGACCCCAATGCTTTTGATATGGCGGTGGGCGCCATACTGGAGGCGGAAAACGTATATGTCATCGGTCTCAGGAGCTGCGCGCCGCTCGCGGATTTTCTACATTTTTACTTAAATATGGTGCGCGGCAATGTGACGCTTTTAAACACGACCAGCGTCAGCGAAACCTTTGAACAGATGATTCGGATAGATGAAAATGACGTGATTATCGGAATCAGCTTTCCCAGATATTCCATGCGTACGCTGAAAGCGCTGGAGTTTGCCAACGACAGAAATGCCAAGGTGATCAGCATCACGGATTCCATCCACTCGCCCATGTGCCTGTATTCCTCCATGAATCTTTTGGCGCGAAGTGATATGGTTTCCATTGTGGATTCCCTGGTGGCGCCCTTGAGCGTTATCAATGCGATGGTGGTGGCGATGTGCTTAAAGCGGCCTTCCGATGTAAAGCGGAATCTGGAAATGCTGGAAGGTGTATGGAATAATTATCAGGTGTACCTGAATGATGAAATTAATTTTATTGATGAGGAACCGGTGCTGCACAATCCTCTGTGGAAGGCGGACGCCGAAAAATAAATTTTACAAAGGACTGGAATTGTAATTTATGAGTGTAGTAGCGGTAATCGGCGGCGGAGCCGCGGGTATGATGGCGGCGGTTTCCGCGGCAGAGGAGGGCAGAAGGGTTGTCCTGTATGAAAAAAATGAAAAGCTGGGTAAAAAGCTTTTTATCACGGGAAAAGGGCGCTGTAATGTGACTAACGCCTGCGAGACGGAGGAATTGTTTGGCGGCGTGGTAAGCAATGCCAAATTTCTGTACAGTGCTTTTTATGGCTTTGACAACAGCCGGGTGATGCGTTTTTTTGAGGAGGCCGGCTGTCCGTTGAAAATAGAACGGGGGAACCGAGTGTTTCCGGTTTCGGACCATTCTTCCGATGTGATAAAGGCTTTGAAGAAGAGGCTGGACGAGCTTCAGGTCACGGTGCGTTTAAACACCACGATTCTTAAGGTGTTGGTTGATGAAACGGAAGAAGGCGTGAAGGTGCGCGGTGTGCGGCTTGCCTCGGGGAAGGAAGAGAGGGCGGATGCGGTGATTGTGGCGACCGGCGGTATTTCTTATGCCGCGACAGGTTCTACGGGAGACGGCTATCGGTTTGCGGAGAAGACGGGACATGCCTTGACAGAGAGACGACCCTCGCTGGTGCCGTTGGAGGCGGAGGAAAGTTTTTGCAAAGATTTGATGGGGCTTTCCTTAAAAAACGTAGAGGTGGCGCTTACCTGTAACAAGAAAGAGCTTTATCGGGATTTCGGGGAGATGCTCTTCACCCATTTCGGGGTGAGCGGTCCTTTGATTCTGAGCGCCAGCAGCCGGTATGTACAGAAGGCGTACGGACAGCGAGCGGCGCTTTCCATCGATTTAAAGCCTGCACTTTCCATGGAGCAGTTAGATAAAAGGCTGCTGCGGGAATTTGAAGCGAATAAAAATAAGGCGTTTAAAAATGCCCTGGGCGCGCTGTTTCCGTCAAAGCTGATTCCGGTGATGGTCGCTTTGTCCGGTATTGCACCGGATAAGCAGGTCAATGAAATCACCAAGGAAGAGAGAAAGCAGTTTGCTGCGCTGATAAAGAGCCTGCCGCTTACCATAACAGGCTGCAGGGGCTTTGACGAGGCGGTCATCACGATGGGAGGCGTCTCCGTAAAAGATGTCAACCCATCCACCATGGAGTCCAAAAAAGTACGGGGACTTTTCTTCGCGGGAGAAGTGCTGGATTTGGATGCAGTGACGGGCGGTTTTAATCTGCAGATAGCGTGGTCAACGGGGTATCTTGCCGGAAAAGGAGCGGGACTGTAATAGGTGATTGCGAAACGCAGAGGCGATGCTGTTGTCATTGTGTACATGGTATATTCCAACGCAGACACGCTTTCGCTCCGAGCTTACCGTAGCGGTACTAAGCTCGAAAAAACCTCGCTAAGTACCGACGGTAAGCAAGGGTCTGCTTATGGAATATACCATGTACACAATTCGGAACTGGCTGGTATGAGTTTCGTAATAACCTATTAGCATAGAAAAATAGACCTTTGCGAAACTTTCCGTCACTTGCAGAAGATATTTCGCAATTGTCTGATTCATATAGAAAAACAGGAAGGTGGAAGAAATCATGAGTTTTTGTGTGGCGATAGACGGGCCTGCGGGAGCAGGAAAAAGTACGATTGCAAGGAAGCTTGCCGAAAAAATGGGAATGATATATGTGGACACGGGAGCCATGTACCGTGCCATGGCGCTGTTTATGCTCGAGGAGGGAATCGGACAGGAGGATACCGAGGCCATGAGCAGCCGCTGCAAGGAGGCGGATATCACAATCCGCTATGAGAACGGCGAACAGACAGTTTATTTAAATAATAGAAACGTCAATTCCCTGATAAGGACGGAGGAAGTGAGCAATATGGCGTCCATAAGCTCTCCGCAGCCAAATGTGCGGAAAAAACTGGTGAGCCTGCAGAAGGAGCTTGCAAGGAATGCAGATGTGGTGATGGATGGCAGGGACATCGGTACCTGCGTACTGCCGGATGCAGATGTAAAAATTTATCTGACTGCAAGCAGCGCCGTGCGTGCAAAAAGGCGTTATGATGAGTTTGTGGAAAAAGGCATTGCCTGCGATTTTGATAAAATTGAACAGGACATCATCGAGAGGGACAACAGGGATATGACAAGAGAGGAGTCTCCCTTGAGACAGGCAGAGGATGCTGTTTTAGTGGATTCTTCCGATATGTCTGTCGAAGAAGTGATGGAAACCATCATGAAAATATGCAGGGAAAAGAAAAGAGGTATCTGATTTGGAAATTTTAGCGGCTAAAAACATGGGATTCTGCTTTGGCGTAAAGCGTGCAGTGGAAACAGCCTACGAACAGATTGGAAACGGAGATATCTATACATACGGCGCCATCGTCAACAATGAGGAAGTGGTGGAGGAACTACGCGGGCAGGGCGTCAGGGTGATAGAGAACCGTGAGGAACTGCAGAAGGTGAAAAAGGGAACCATCATCATACGGGCGCACGGTGTTGCAAGAGATGTCTATGCGCAGATAGAAAAGCAGGGGCTTTCCATTGTGGATGCGACCTGTCCGTTTGTCAAGAGAATCCATGGCATAGTGGAGGAGGAGAGCAAAAAGGGCAGGCAGATTGTGGTGATCGGCAACCCCGGGCATCCTGAAGTGGAAGGCACTGTAGGCTGGAGCATAACGCCCGCAGTTGTCATAGATACGGTCGAAGAGGCTGAAAATTTTGTGCCGGAAGAAGGAAAAGAAGTATGCATTGTGTCTCAAACGACATTTAACTACAATAAATTTCATTATATAGTTGAAATTTTCAAAAAAAAAGTCTATAATGTTACTGTTGCGAATACTATCTGCAACGCAACTGAGGAGAGACAGAAGGAAGCAAAGGAAATTGCTGCCTCTGTCGATGCCATGATAGTAATAGGCGGCAGACACAGCTCCAATACGAGAAAGTTGTATGAGATCTGCAGTAAAGAGTGTCCGCATACCTATTTTATACAGACACTGGATGACTTGCATTTAGAAAGACCTAAAGCTGTTTCACTGGTGGGTATTACTGCAGGGGCTTCGACCCCAAACAAAATTATTGAGGAGGTTCAAAATTATGTCAGAATTAACTTTTGAACAAATGTTAGAAGAATCATTAAAGACAATACACACAGGAGAGGTAGTTGAAGGTACTGTTATTGATGTGAAGCCTGAAGAAATAGTTCTCAACATCGGATACAAGTCAGACGGTATTCTTACCAGAAACGAATATACCAATGAATCCGGTGTGGATTTGACCACCGTTGTCAAGGTGGGCGACACCATGGAGGTAAAGGTTCTGAAAGTGAACGATGGAGAGGGACAGGTTCTCCTTACCTACAAGCGTCTGGCTGCAGACAGAGGCAACAAGAGAATCGAAGAAGCCTATAACAACAAAGAGGTTCTGAAAGCAACTGTTGCACAGGTGCTTGAGGGCGGTTTAAGCGTTGTTGTGGAAGAAGTAAGAATTTTCATTCCGGCAAGTCTGGTTTCCGATACCTACGAAAAAGATTTGAGCAAATATGCCGGACAGGAAATAGAATTTGTCATCAGCGAATATAATCCTAGAAGAAGGAGATATATCGGTGACAGAAAGCAGCTTGTCGTTGCGAAAAAAGCAGAAATGCAGAGAGAGCTTTTCGAGCGTATCCATGAAGGTGACGTTGTGGAAGGCGTTGTAAAGAATGTAACCGATTTCGGTGCGTTTGTTGATCTGGGCGGTGCAGATGGTCTTCTCCATATTTCGGAGATGTCCTGGGGCCGTGTAGAGCATCCCAAGAAAGCGTTTAAGGTTGGCGATAAGCTTACCGTGCTTATCAAGGAAATCAACGGCAGCAAGATTGCGCTCAGCCTTAAGTTTGACGACCAGAATCCATGGAAGGACGCTGCAGAGAAGTTTGCCATCGGCAATGAGGTTACCGGTGTAGTGGCGAGAATGACCGATTTCGGCGCATTTATAGAGTTAGAGCCCGGTGTGGACGCTTTGCTCCATGTATCCCAGATTTCCAAGGAGCATGTTGAGAAACCTTCCGATGTATTAAAGGTAGGAGATTCCGTAACCGCCAAGATTGTAGATTTCAATGAAGAGGATAAGAAAATCAGCTTGAGCATCAAAGCGCTGTATGCTCCTGAACCTGCAAAGGAAGAGGAGGCGGAAGAGGACGAGGATGCAGAAGTTGTATCCGTAGACATTGATGCCGTAATCGCTGCTGAAAAAGAGTCCGAGGAATCCGCAGAATAAATTGAGGACGTGAGGTGGCCTGCATGACGTATGATTATGAATATTTTAAAAAGGCTATATATGATTTGACGTCAATCGATTTGAACGCATACAAAGAGAAACAGATGAAGCGTAGAATCGATACACTGATTAATAAAAACGGACTTCGGGAATATGACAAGTATGTCCAGTTAATAAAGACAGATAAAGTGCGGTTTGAAGAATTCGTCAATTATCTGACGATTAACGTTTCCGAATTTTACCGCAATGCGGATCAGTGGATGCTTTTGGACAAGGAAATTATTCCGGAACTGATAGGCCGTTTTGGCAAAAACTTAAAGATTTGGAGCGCAGCATGTTCCACGGGAGATGAACCGTATTCACTGGTGATGGCGCTGTCGCGGCATTTGCCGTTGAATCAGATTCATATCATGGCGACCGATTTGGATAAACAGGTGATTGCCAAGGCAAAGGTTGGTCTCTACAGTGAGAAGAGCGTTGCAGCAGTACCGGATGATTTGAAACGGAAATACTTTACCAAGATAGGTCCTTCCTACCAGATTTCTCAGGAAATCAAGGACAGGGTAGAATTTAAGGAGCATAATCTGTTAAAGGATGCCTATCCCACTGAGTATCACCTGATCGTGTGCCGCAATGTGCTGATCTACTTTACGGAAGAGGCAAAAGAGGACATATACCGGAAGTTTGAAAAGGCGTTGAAGCCCGGCGGTCTTTTGTTTATCGGAAGTACAGAGCAGATTATCAATCACAGGGAAATCGGCCTTGAAAGAAAGAATTCTTTCTTCTACATCAAGCCTTTTTAAAAAGAGCAAAAGTTTGCCTGTAGAAGCGGTCGAAACAAAATATATGCAAGAATACCCGCTGTTGTCAAAGCAATGGCGGGATTTTTTGTCCAAGTTTGTTTAAGTAAATTATAGTAAATAAAGCAGTTGTGAATTTACATCAGAGAAATTATACTTTTAAAGGAAAGATATGGGAAGGCTGAAGGGTATAAAAGGATGAAGAAGAAAAAGGAACAGGCGGAGAATCCGCTTCACAGGGAGTATGGAATTCCAAGTAATATCAGGTATTGCTTTCAAAATATCAAAAAGTACAAGCCAATATTGATTCTTTTTGTTGTAATCGGCATGGTGGCGAATTCCGTTATGCAGGTGCTCGGCGCTTTTGCCAGAAAGTATGTGATTGATTTGGTGGAGCTGCAGGCGGGAAGCGCGGATAAGGATATTATGCCTTTGGTAAAGCTGATTCTGGTGCTGGCGGCTGCCTACATAGTGGTATGGGGACTGGATGATTTTTCCGAAAACAGGCGGGGCTACTATTTTATTTATGTCCGTATGAAGATGATTACGGAGCGGGTGGCAAAGGCAATCTCCATGAACTATCAGAATCTGGAAAATCCAAAGATTCTGGATATGCATGAGAAGGCGTGCAGGGCGACAGGCGGCAATGACGAGGGTGTTGAAGGTATGATGCGCACCGTTTACAAGGTGTTGGTGCAGGCGATGCTGCTTGTCATAAGTCTGTCCGTGGTAATGACGCTGGATTTGCGGCTGGTACTCATTATTATAGCAGTTTCTTTTGTGCAATACCTCTTTTTCCGCCATACGGTAAAACGGGACAGAGCGGAGGTGTGGGACAAACTGGCGCCCACATGGCGGAGAATGAATTATATGGAGCAGATGACGCAGGATTTCTCTTACGCAAAGGATATCCGCCTGTTCCATATGCAGGACTGGCTTTTGGGGAAGCAGCATGAGGTTCTTATGGAAGAGCAGGAAAAAATGCTGCACAGCCGCAATCTGTGGATTTACAACAGCATATTCGGACATGGAACGAGTATGCTGCAGACGCTTGCCACCTACGTGGTACTGATTCTCGCCTTTATGGGGAAGGGCATGACAATCGGTAATTTTACCCTGTATCTGGGACTTGCCGCCACCTTTACATCTGCGTTGCGAGAGGTACTAAGCACAGTGGGAGACCTGAAAAAGACATCCCTCTGGGTGGACGATTTCCGTTCTTTTATGGCGCTTGCGGATGATGATGAGAGCGATTGCATTCCACTGCCTGAGACGAACAGTTATACCTTTGAATTTAAGCAGGTATCCTTCCGGTATGAGGGGGCGGAGGATTATGCGCTCAAGGACTTGAATCTGACCTTAAAGGCAGGGGAGAGGCTGGCTGTGGTAGGGTTAAATGGAGCGGGTAAGACCACGCTGATTAAGCTGCTGCTCCGGCTTTATGATGTGACGGAGGGCGAAATTCTCTTAAACGGAACCAATATCAACCGCTTTAGACGAAGAGAATATTTTGCCTTGTTTGCACCGGCGTTTCAGAATGTGGAAATCTTTGCTTTTCCCATCAGTGAAAATGTGTCCATGAAGCGTCCGGAGGAGACGGACTGCGAGCTTGCTGAAAAATATCTGGAGCAGGCCGGGCTTGGGGATAAGCTGGCAGAGTTAAAAGACGGCGTGCACACGGAGCTGTTGAAGGTGCTTCATGACGACGGTGTGGACTTATCCGGCGGTGAAAAGCAGAAGCTTGCCCTCGCAAGGGCATTGTACAAGGATGCGCCCATCATCGTGCTGGACGAGCCGACTGCAGCGCTGGATGCGCTGGCGGAGTACAGGCTGTACAAGAGCTTTGACGGGATGATTGGAAAAAAATCGGCAGTCTATATTTCCCACAGGCTTTCTTCCACGCGGTTCTGTGACAATATCGCCATGTTCGTGGCGGGTAAACTGGTGGAATATGGTACGCATGAGGCGCTTCTTGCCAAGAAGGGCGCCTATGCCGAAATGTTTGAAATCCAGGCGCAGTATTATAAAGATGAGGAGGTGCAGTTTTATGAAAAAGAAAAATAGCGCGATGAAAAAAGTGGCAGAGACGCTTGCTTTTTTCTATCCTCAGGTGTTTCAAAAATATAAGGGCTACTTTTTTGTCGGGGCATTGAAAACGCTTATCGATGCGGCGGCGCCCTTTGTGTCCATTCTGGTACTGCCGCTTTTGATTGACGGACTGATAAACGGGGAAGAAAAGACGCTTCTGCTTTTTTATGCAGCGGTGATTGCGCTGGGCGGTACTTTTTTAAATCTGATTGCTTCCGTGCTGGGCGTGACAATGGAAAAGTATGATCAAAAATTTCAGAATCATTTTTCGGAGGAACTGAGCCGCAAGGTGATGGATTTGGATTTTCAGCTTACGGAGGATAAAAAAGCGCTGGATCAGATTGAGGCGGCGCGTACCGGAATGTCATGGTATTCCGGCGGTGTGCACGGCATCTCCCAGTCGTTTTTCGGGATAGTGACGGATTTGATTACGATACTGGGCGTGGTTGTGCTGATTGCGCTTCATGCGCCGCTGCTCTTCGTATTGCTGGCAGTGCTGTTGCTGGTAATTGCGGTGATCAACAGCAAAAATAACAAGATAGAAGCAGAGGAGTATGCCGGTTTATCTAAGTTTAACCGTATTTTTTCGTATCTTGGCTGGGAAATTGTTGATTTCCGCTATGGCAAGGATATCCGTCTTTACAGTGCGCAGGATATGCTGGTAGGAAAATGGGAGTTTTATACAAATGGAACGTTGAAAAGATGGGAAAATAAGGCGAACAGGCAGCTTCCGCTGACGCTTTCCGTTACGGCGGTGAGCATCATAAGGACTTTGACCATCTATTTTTATCTGGGCGTGCGGGTGATTCTGGGCAAAATTACCATCGGTATTTTTTCGCAGATGTGTGAGGCGGGAAATACCCTGAACAATTCTGTGGGCAACTTGATTTGGCGGGTGCAGGATATCATAAAGAAGACAAACTATGCATATGAATATATTGTCCTGATGCGTTATCCCGTGGCGATTGAAAAAGGGGAGAGACATGTGGCGGACAAGCCTCATACCATAGAATTTAAAAATGTGGATTTTACCTATCCGAACACAGAGGTACAGGTCTTAAAAAATGTCAGCCTGACCTTAAGCGCAGGAGAGCACTTATCCGTTGTAGGCTTAAACGGTGCGGGAAAGACCACGTTTGTAAAGCTGTTGTGCCGGCTGTATGATCCGACGGCGGGGGAAATCCTGCTCGACGGCGTCAATATCAGCGAGTATGACTACAAAGAATACATGCAGCTTTTTTCACCGGTATTTCAGGATTTCAAGCTGTTTGCCTTTTCCATGAAGGAAAACATTGTTCTGGGAGATGATGTGGAGAAAGAAGCGGTTCTGCCGCTTGTAGGGCAGGTGGGACTGGAGGAAAAGGTATCCTCCCTGGAGAAGGGACTGGATACCATGCTGTTTAAATTCTACGAAGAGGACGGCATTGAACCGTCGGGCGGCGAACAGCAGAAGCTGGCCATCGCCCGCGCCCTGTACAAAAAGGCTCCGGTGGTAATACTGGACGAGCCGACTGCCGCTTTGGACCCTGTGGCGGAGTATGATATTTACCGTCAGTTTGAAGAACTGGTGGGAGGAAAGACGGCAGTTTATATTTCACACCGCCTTTCAAGCTGTAAATTCTGCGATCGGATAGCCGTATTTTCGGATGGGCGGGTAGCAGAGTACGGCACCCATGATGAGCTGTTAAAGCTGGGCGGCATCTATGCAGAAATGTTTGCGGCACAGGCGCAGTATTACAGGTAAGGCTACAGGGAGGCACTGAGTATATCAAGGACATGTCCGGCGTAAAGATGAAACGCGGGCTTGTCCTTTTTCAGTTCGTCAGTCAGTTCAAAAAACAGCTCCTTGCTCTTGTAATCCCGCTTGAAGAATGGGGTAAACAGAGGCTCCCACTGGGGCAGATACTGTGAGTACTTGCGCGTATAGCAGGTAGCGGCGGCAGCCTGTGTGCGGTGCGCCTTATCCACAAAGCCTGCAACGGATTTGTGCAGCGCAATATCTTCTTCGGGCAGATAATAGTAGTCCTTATAATTGGCATAAAAATATTTTAATTCTTCTTCGACGATGGGTACCCTGAGGCTCGCCGTATCGCCTTCTCCCTTAAAATAGCAGCCGTTGGCGGAGGAGGATACCGGAACCGGAAGCGGCGTGGGAAGCGCGAGCTTCATGATAAGCTCCTGCCTGCGTCTGCCGGTGTAGTCGGTATAAGAACTTGCCTGCACTTTTTTCACCTTTACGGGCTTGTTGAAGATATCATAGTAGGCAAGAATCGGCAGAATCCGGAACATGCCGAGTAAATCTTCCTGATTGTGCAGCAAAAGGGAGTCTTTGGCAAGCTCTGTGGGATTTTGTACATATTCCTGATAGACGCCGGCCAGTTCGCTGCCGGTGTAGGCGTCCTCCCGCTCGTAGCCCAAGTACTGCTCAATGGTTTTCTGCTTGCAGTTCGGCAGCTTCACGAAAAACTTGTAGGGCGAAATTCTTTTGTATAAATCGATGCCTTCAAAATCGTCGAAGCTGTAGGGAAGCCCGTAACGGATGCATTTTTGCTGCAGGTAGGGAATATCGAAATTGTTGCCGTTAAAATGGATAAGGCAGCGAAAGCGGGAAGCAAACCGGAAAAATGCTTCCAAAAGTTCCCGTTCCTGATCATAGGATTCGGCCATCCATTGTATGGTGTGCAGGTTATTGTTTTCAAAATAGGCGCAGCCGATGATATATAAATAAGAGCTTTTGGCAGTAAAACCGGTGGTTTCGATGTCCAAAAACAAAATTTTTTCAGGGTCTGCCAGCTTCTCAAGCGGATAGTCGAGCAAAAAAGGCTGGGGCATGTAGGTCTCTGTATGCATAGGATACTCCTTTACTAAATCTTGGTATAAAAAGAATTTGTTATTATCATAGCATATTTTTTTATAATTCTGTAGTATTTTGTTGAAAAAAATAGTATATTAGAAGGAAAGAATGGCAGGAGGTAACAAAATGGCAACACTGACATTTACGGGAGGGATTCATCCCTATGACGGAAAGGATTTGACGAAGGATAAGCCAATCAGAGTGGTTCTTCCCCAAGGCGATTTGGTGTATCCGCTGTCCCAGCATATCGGCGCGCCTGCGGTTCCCCTTGTAAAGAAAGGCGACAGGGTTCTCACAGGACAGAAGATTGCGGAGGCAGGGGCGTTTGTCAGCGCGCCGGTACATGCAACGGTATCCGGTACGGTCAAGGCAATAGAGCCGCGCCGTGTGGTGACGGGCGACAAGGTAATGAGCATCATAGTGGAGAATGATGGTCTCTATGAGGAAGTAGAATATGCGCCCGCGCTTGATTTGGAGGCAAGCACGCGGGAAGAAATAATAGAGCGGATTAAGGAAGCCGGTATTGTAGGTATGGGCGGGGCAGGATTTCCGACCTTTATTAAGCTTTCCCCAAAAAAGCCGGAAAAAATCGATTATGTTATTGTAAACTGCGCCGAGTGCGAACCTTATCTGACTTCTGATTACAGGAGAATGTTGGAGGAGCCGGAGAAACTGATAAAGGGTCTGAAGGTCATCTTAAGTTTGTTTCCGAAGGCACAGGGTATTATGGCGGTGGAGGACAACAAAAAGGACTGTATTGAGCTGTTAAAGAAGATGACAGGCGACGATAACCGCATCAGCGTGAAGGCGTTAAAGACAAAATACCCGCAGGGAGCGGAGCGGCAGCTTATATTTGCTACAACGGGAAGGAAAATCAATTCTTCCATGCTGCCGGCGGACGCAGGCTGTGTGGTCAACAATGTAGATACGGTGGTAGCCATTTACTATGCAGTTCTCGAGGGCAGGCCCCTGATGGAGAGAATTGTAACCGTAACCGGCGATGCCATCAAACATCCCCGCAATTTTAAGGTTCGTATCGGGACCAATTACCATGAGCTGATTAAACAGGCGGGCGGCTTTAAGGTAGAGCCGGAGAAAATCATATCGGGCGGACCCATGATGGGATTCGGCATTTTTGAACTGGATGTCCCGACCACCAAGACGGCTTCCGCGCTTTTGTGTATGAGTAAGGACGACGTGTCTGCCATGGAGCCGACGGCGTGTATCAAATGCGGGCGCTGTGTGGAGGTTTGTCCGGGCAGGGTGCTGCCGAACAAACTGATGGTGGCGGCAATTCACGGCGACGAGGAGACCTTCCTGAAGCTGAATGGAATGGAGTGCTGTGAGTGCGGATGCTGCAGTTTTATCTGTCCGGCAAAAAGACCGCTCACCCAGACCATCAAATCCATGCGCAAGATGCAGCTTGCCAAAAAGAAAAAGTAGGAGGAACCGAAAATGGATGAGTTACTGAAAGTATCGTCTAATCCCCATGTCCGGTCAAAGGTAAACACAATGGGAATCATGTTTGCTGTTGTGCTTGCTTTGCTTCCGGCTGCCGGCTTCGGTATTTATAATTTTGGAGTCCGTGCGCTCTTCATTATACTGGTTACGGTGGCATCCACTGTTTTAACGGAGTTTTTGTTCGGACTCTACAAAAAGAAGCAGACCATCAGCGATTTGTCCGCTGTGGTGACAGGGCTTCTGCTTGCCCTGAACCTTCCCGTCAGCATCCCTTGGTGGGCTGCGGCGATGGGCGGCGTATTTGCCATTCTGGTTGTAAAATGCCTCTTTGGCGGACTGGGACAGAATTTCATGAATCCGGCGCTTGCGGCAAGGTGTTTTCTTCTGATTTCCTTTCCGGCGCTTATGACGAATTTTGCAACGGATGCCTATACGGGCGCAACGCCTCTTGCCGCGCTGAAAGCGGGCGAGGAGGTCAATATTTTAGATATGGTGATTGGTAAGACGGCGGGTACCATCGGAGAGACCAGTTTAATCGCCATTGTCATCGGCGCCTGTATATTGCTTTTGCTTGGTATCATCGATTTGCGGATTCCGGGCAGTTACATAGTAAGCTTTGTGATTTTTCTGATTCTCTTTGGCGGACATGGAATCAATCCGGCGTATCTTGCAGCGCAGCTTGCAGGCGGCGGTCTGATGCTCGGGGCTTTCTTTATGGCGACGGATTATGTGACAAGGCCGATTACCCCTAAGGGACAGTACCTCTACGGCATTGTCTTAGGAATTCTGACCGGCATCTTCAGGGTGTTCGGAAGCAACGCGGAAGGCGTTTCCTACGCCATCATACTGGGCAATCTGTTAGTGCCGTTGATTGAAAATATAACGGTACCGAAAGCCTTTGGAAAAGGAGGCGGCAGATATGAAAAATAAAAAGCAGAATCCATCTGCAGAAATGTTAAAGAATGCAGGTATTTTATTTGCTATTACCCTGCTTGCGGGTATTGCGCTGGGCTTTGTCTATGAGCTGACGAAGGAGCCGATTGCGCATCAGCAGGAGCTTAAGGTGCAGCGCGCCTGTGCGGAGGTGTTTTCACAGGCAGCGGCATTTAAAGAGGTCAATCCAATGGAACTTCCCTCTGCTCTGGGGTCAGGTTTGCAAATCGCGGTAGCAGAACAGCATAATGCAGAGATGGGAACAGAGGTAGGAGAGGTGTACCGTGCGCTCTCACAGGACGGCTCTCTTATGGGATATGTGCTGAAGGTCACTACTAAAGAGGGTTACGGAGGCAATATCGAGCTGATGGTGGGCATCACCATGGAAGGAAGCATAAGCGGTATTTCTATCTTGAGCATCTCGGAGACGCCGGGGCTTGGCATGCAGGCAGGAGATGTGCTGGTACCCCAGTTTGCAGGCAGAACGGCAGAAGCCTTTGTCTACACCAAGACGGGTGCGGCGGCGGAAAATGAAATCGATGCCATAAGCGGGGCGACCATCACCACGCGGGCGGTGACAAACGCTGTTAACGCAGGGCTTTTCTATTTTGAAGTATTGCTGAAGGGAGGTATCTGAAGATGAAAGAGAACAGTGCTTTAGAACGGCTGTACAACGGCATTGCCAAAGAAAATCCGACCTTTGTGCTGATGCTGGGCATGTGTCCCACGCTTGCAGTTACCACTTCGGCAATTAATGGACTTGGCATGGGACTTACCACGGCAGTGGTACTTACTCTGAGTAACCTGATTATTTCCCTGCTTCGTAAGGTGATTCCGGACAAGGTGCGGATTCCGGCGTTTATCGTGATTATTGCATCCTTTGTGACGATTGTGCAGCTGCTGTTAGAGGGCTATCTGCCGGACTTAAACGAGGCGCTCGGCGTGTATATCCCGCTGATTGTGGTAAACTGTATTATCTTAGGGCGTGCGGAAGCCTATGCATACACCCACGGACCGGTATCCTCCCTTTTTGACGGCATCGGCATGGGGCTTGGCTTTACGGTGGCGCTTACCTGCATCGGTATGGTGAGGGAGCTTTTGGGAGGCGGTAAGCTGTTTGGCTTTACGGTTATGCCGGATAGTTTTACTCCGATTGTCATTTTTGTGCTGGCGCCTGGCGCGTTCTTCGTGCTTGCCATGCTCAGCGCCCTGCAGAATTTTGTGAAGATTCAGGGTGAGAAGAGAGGTATGGACATGAGCAAAATCGGCTCCGGCTGCGGGCATGACTGCCTGCACTGCATGGACGAGAGCTGCGCGGACAATCAAAACAAGGCTTTTTCGGAAGACGATGACAAAGAAGAGACAGAAGAAGAGACAGAAGAAGAGGCAGAAAAAGAGACAGAAGATGTGACAGAAGAAGAGACAGAGGAAGAGGCAAAAGAGGAGACAGAAGAAGTGCCTAAGGCTGTTGAGAATAGCAAAAAAGGAAAAAAGAAGAAAAAGGAAACGCCGGAGACGGAAAAGCGGACTCGCGGGGAAGAAAAGCAGAAGGAAACAGAAGAGGATAACATAGAACTGATAGATTTAGACGAGGAGGATGAATAAATGGAAAATGTAAGAGAATTGCTCATTATACTTATCAGCTCCTCCTTGGTGAGCAACGTTGTGCTGAGTCAGTTTTTAGGCTTATGCCCTTTTCTCGGCGTGTCGAAAAAAATTAATACGGCGGCAGGCATGGGCAGCGCCATTATTTTTGTCATCACCCTTTCCAGCGCGATAGCCGGCGTTATCTATCAATTTGTGCTGACGCCCTTCCATATGGAGTACCTGCAGACCATCGTGTTTATTCTGGTCATCGCTGCGCTGGTGCAGTTTGTGGAAATGTTTTTAAAGAAATTTATCAAGCCGCTGTATCAAGCGCTTGGCGTGTATCTGCCGCTGATTACCACTAACTGTGCGGTGCTTGGTGTGGCTCTGACGAATGTGCAGAAGGAATATGGTATTCTTGCCGGCACGGTAAACGGTTTTGCAACGGCTTTGGGCTTTATGATTGCCATTGTCATTCTTGCCGGTCTCAGGGAAAAAATGGCTTATAATGATATACCGGAATCTTTTAAAGGAATGCCGAGTGTGCTGCTGACGGCGGGGCTTATGGCGATTGCTTTCTGTGGATTCTCCGGTCTTTTGTAAGGAGGTTGGCAGATGAATGTAATGGGAATTTTGAGCGCCGCTGTACTGATAGGCGGTATCGGACTGCTTATCGGTCTGTTTTTGGGAGCGGCGGCAATTTTGTTTCAGGTAAAGATAAATGAAAAAGAAGAGGCGGTGCTTTCTGCGCTGCCGGGCAACAATTGCGGCGGCTGCGGCTATCCGGGCTGTTCGGGGCTTGCAGCAGCCATTGCCAAGGGAGAAGCGGAGGTAAACGCCTGTCCTGTCGGCGGGGAAGCGGTTGGAAAGCAGATTGCCGCCATTATGGGCGTGGAGAGCAAAGAGGCGGTACGTATGACGGCTTTTGTACACTGCATGGGTGACTGCGACCAGACCTATCCCCACTATGAATACACCGGTATCGAGGACTGCCGAATGTTAAGCTATGTGCCGAACGGAGGTCCCAAGTCCTGTAACTATGGCTGTCTGGGCTTTGGCACCTGTGTAAAGGCATGTCCCTTTGATGCCATACACATTGAAAATGGGATTGCGGTAGTAGATAAGGAGGCGTGCCGTGCCTGCGGCAAATGCATCGCGGTATGCCCGAGAAATCTGATTTCCATGGAGCCGTACAGTGCAAAACATATCGTGATGTGCAGTTCACAGGACAAAGGCATTGATACGATAAAGTCCTGTGTGGTAGGCTGTATCGGCTGCGGCATCTGTGCGAAAAACTGCCCGGCGGGCGCTGTTGCCGTCAAGGATTTCCACGCGGTAATCGATCAGGAAAAATGTACCGGCTGCGGTGTCTGTGTGGAAAAATGTCCGAAACATGTTATTGTGTAGCGGCATGTAAAAATGGTACAATGATATTTAGGAAGTAAGCAATAAGCACGGCTTTATTGCTTCAAAAACGGGAGAAAATTTTATTATGAAATTACCGGAGGAATATGACGAGCAGCCGAAAATGGGGCTGACCGTGGTTCGTATGATAATCGGCGTAACCTTATTTATCTCGGCAATTCTGGTGCTGATACTTCTGATGAACAGTGAGAACATAAAAAAAGGAGTCCGGACGCAGCCTTCTGCCCAGCCGGACGACAGTACGGGGCTTGTGGCGGACAATGGGACGGCGGATGAGTTTGTGCCGGGGACGTTGACGCCGGATGACTTTGATTTCTGGGATTTATATCCCGAGGAGACGGCGGAACCCGTGCAGGAGGAGAGCGTCAAGAAGGAAGAGGTCAGCGACCCTGCCACGGACGGAAAGCATACATTGGTTGTCTCAACGGACGGCAAGGAAGAATGGGTTTTAATCAGCCCGTATCTGCCCAAGAACGAATATGATTATACAAAACTGGTCTGCCAGTCTGATTTGATGAAATATTTTGAAGACGGCAGGCAGATATCCTACGTGGGTGCAGATATCTCCAAATACCATGACTATGTGGATTTTGTGAAATTGAAGAAGGCAGGCGTCAATTTTGTGATGCTGCGGGTTGGTGCAAGAGGATACGGAACCGGCCAGCTTATGATGGATGATAATTTTCTTGACAACATTAAGCGGGCGTCGGACGCCGGACTTCAAATCGGGCTCTATTTTTTCTCACAGGCAGTTTCAAAAGAGGAGGCAATAGAGGAGGCAAATCTGGTACTGGAAAACATCGGAGATTACAAAATAACCTATCCGATAGCCTTTGATATGGAGTTTATTGTTGGGGATACCGCGCGGATTGAGGCGCTGACAAGGGAGGAAAAGACAACCATCGCAAAAACCTTCATGGATACGATTGAGGCTGCAGGATATAAGGCCATGCTGTACGGCAACAAGGAGTGGCTTATCAGACGGGTTGACCTTTCCAAACTGACGTCATATGATATCTGGCTGTCACAGCCGGGCGATATTCCGGATTATCCCTATAAATTTACCATGTGGCAGTATTCCACCACCGCATCGATAGACGGGATTGCGGGATATGCAAACTTAAATATCAGTTTTATCGACTATTCAGAAAAGTGAAGTTTTAATATTTTTTCAGAAATCGGCAGGCGTGTATAGATATCGGCATACATGCCTGCCGATATGTTTTCCAGATAGTTTGGCGTATAGTTTTTTTTACAGCCGTTTTTTTTCAGAATATCAATTGCTTTATTGTAGGCAATGGCAGCCTCCTCCATGGTCCGGTAGCTGCCGATCATGTAATTGCTTTTCACATGGATGCGGGCGCAGTATTTGATTCCGTCCTTATCGGATTTTATGAGAACGCCGTGATATTTGTTGTGTATCACAAGGTTTTCCCGTCTGAAATCGGTAGAATCCCCATTCCGGAAGGTGTAATCCCTGCCGGGCACGGCATAGTTTTTGATGCCATAGCGGTTCAGAATATTGACCTGCATGCCAAAATCCGCCACAAAATAGTGATTGCCCCGTTTCATGATTTTGTGAGAAGCATAGTAAAATAAATCGTCTATATCAAATTTCAACACAATTTCCTTTGAATAATAATAGTAAAAAAAGTGGGGACGGACATAAATGGGGGTAGAAAAATAGACCTGATTGTTTCTGAAATTAAGCAGAACCACCCATTTCTCGAAAGAAAGTGTGCAGTCGTCTGTGTGTTCCGAAAGTGCACGCGGCTCTTTGGCGCGAAGAAGCAGGGCGGCTTCCTCATAGGCGGCATGCGCCTGCTCGGGAGAGGAAAAACTGCCAAGACTGATATGCTTATTCTGATAGGTGATGGAAGAACGGTAGGAAGTGCTGCCGTCCTTTTTTTGTGTCAAAAAAACACCGCTTATTTTTTTCATCTGCCTCCTGCCTTTGTCCAAAGCGTCATGCCGTTTTGCCGCTGAAGGATACCGGATTCCATAAGAATTTCACAGGAAAAGTATAGCAGATTTTAGAAAAAAGTACAAATTAAGAAATATTTTCCGGACATACTGTATAAAATATATTATGCAGGACATGCATGCGTCTGCAAAAATGTTTCAGAATGGGGAACAAAATGT
>JAIDHX010000051.1 GCA_029053015.1 Lachnospiraceae bacterium | reverse complement strand
GCTCGAAAGCAAGCCGGGCGGAACTGGATTCCCATACAGGAAACGACACCATACACATTACTGCCTCTGAGCGCACAAAATGGAACAGCAAAATGGGAAATAACGAAGACGCCGGCAACACCACCGTTACCTTTACGGAAGCCTCTGACCTGTCCAATATAAACTCAGGCGAAAAGACGGGCTCCTTAATGGGAAAAATCTCCAAAGCAATATCGACCCTAATCAGCCATATATCATCAAAAGCAACGACAGATACATTTGGACATGTGAAACTGTCAGATACCTACCAAAATGCAGTGGCTGACGGAGACGCCGCTAACGGAATGGGCGCAAGCCAGAAGGCACTTGCAGATGCATATTCTGCGCTGAACAGCAATTTAGCTGATAGTTTGGGTGGTATTACCTTTGGCGTCGACGATGAAGGCAACTACGGGTACATAAAGGCAGGTGCAGATACAGTAACCCCTTTTAAAAAAGATGTGGCACTACCAAAGATAACCGCAAGAACTACTGGAACTAATTCTACGCTAATTCTTAACGTTCCAGATGGATATCGTAATGGTACACTTAATTATTACGCTGATCATTTAACATCTGTTGTATATGCAATAGATGAATCTGGTAAAGCGCTTGCAACCTATAGCACTGGTAGTGGTGGGAACTATTCCGTTAGTCTGAAAGATACATATATAGTCCAGATGAATCCGGGGGTAGTGCATAGTGGCAATGGAGATAAAACTTTTACTTTATTACCAGATTAGTACCACTGTAACGGGCTTTTGTAATAGCGTCCGACTGTATATTTGTACAAATAACATTTTGAACTAACTACAATATTACTATTTAGCATGGCGATTACATATGAGCTGGCATGACTAAATGTAGTGGTTATGTTATCTTTACACATTGTGTCCCCCTGTTTCTGATTCTTTTGTTGCCTGAAATCTTATTTTATTGCATTGGGATATATCAATAGTTGACGGTGTAGATCCGCCCACATCTACATCAAAATAACTCGTAAATATTAAATTACCTTGATATATCCGGGATTACCGTCAGCATCAACACCAAAAGTCAAACCGCCAAACTATCAGCTAATTACTGTTTCACGCATAGTTCTCCCCACAACCTGCTACTTCACATAATTCACCACAAGGATTGCAGCCCCTAAAACCGCCAGCACAACGCCCGTTGCCCTGTTCAGGGTAATTGCGCTGGCTTTGTTGGCAAACTTTGCGGCAATCCTTGCCCACAGCAGGGTGGACGCCACACAGAAGGCAAGGCACCACAAATCCGGCATACCGCCTATGGCAAAATGGCTGACAGCGCCTGTCAGGGCGGTAAATGCCATAATAAATACGCTGGTTCCAACCGCCGTTTTCAATTCATAGCCCAGAACACTTGTCAGAATCAACAGCATCATCATGCCGCCCCCTGCTCCGACAAAACCACAGATAAATCCAACCATCATGCCACTGATAATGGATTGTACAATCCGCTTTTTCGCACTGACTGCGCCCATGGATTCCTTTGTCGTCATAACCGGCTTCACAATAAATTTAATACCCAAAAGCAGCGTCATAAATACAGAAAAGTTACCCATCGTAGTATTCGGAACCCGGCTTGCCACGAAGCTTCCTACCATTGTAAATCCCAGCACCGCAGCCATCATCACCAATCCGTTGCGGACATCCAGATTCTTATTTTTTCCATAGGTGTACGCACTTATGGCGCTTGCCAGCACATCACTTGCCAGTGCAATGCCGACAGCCTCATACGCCTCAAATCCTAAGAAAGTTATCAGCATGGGGCTGATAACGGCAGCAGCGCTCATGCCCGCAAATCCGGTACCCAGTCCTGCACCTACACCTGCTGCAAAACATACTAAAAATTTAATTAACACTCTGCTCCCCCTTTTCTATCACACGCATCGCCTGGGACACCACCGTGCAGTTATCCGGAATATCCGTATTGACCACTGTCCCCGCACCGATTTTTACATTGTTGCCAATCTTGATATCGCCGATGATAATCGCACCCGCTCCAATCAGGCAGTTATCTCCGATGACCGGTGCTTTCCTGTTTACCTCTCCAATCGTTACATTCTGGTAAATCCAGCAGTTTTCCCCTATTGTGGCATATCGGGAAACAAAAATCCCGTGCAGTCCATGAGGCAGTTTCGGCACATCCTTAAACTCTGCCTCGGGACCAACATAGCCTCCGTGCTTATGGGCGCATCTGCTCATCCGGAAGGTCAGAATATCTCTGAAAATGCCGTTTTTTGCCTTTCTCTGCCGCTGATACAACCGCCAGAAATGACCCAGATTGTCTCCCCGTGAATAGTCAATGATTTTTCTTCTGATGCTCATTTTAACGCCTCCGCACAAATCGTATTTTACACTGATTTTCATGATAAAAATGGCGGAGAATCTCCCCGCCATTCGGACTTTTATCAAATGCTGAAATCAAATCTCCTGCCGGTCTCCGGCTCGTTTTCCCCATATACTGTACTTCGGCCCGCTTTCCTGATTTTTTCCATGAGTTCTTCTTCACTGTCCGCCTGCACAGTTATCTTTTTTGCATCTTCCCTCTTCTGGGTGCGTTTTTCTTCCTGCTGCTTCTCAATATATTCTCTTTGGGCAGCGCTGTTTTTTTCCAACTCGGCAAAGAATGACGTTGTTCCATCCGCATTGAAGGAAATGCCAAATTTAGTCATTTTGACGCCATTGCCGTCAAAAGCGCTTTCAAACCCAAACTGCTCGTTAATCTGCCGGGACATCCTGACAGCGCCCTCCATGGCTTTTATTTTCTCGTCCGCATATTTCTCGTCCGCCGCCATTTTTTCAAGCTCTTCGGTTGAAAAAATAACAGAAAACTCCTTGCTACTGTTTTTCACAAGAGAACGTAAATTATCCCCTGCATTTCCTACGATAAAATCAAAACCTCCATACCTTTTTCTAAGCTTTGCCAAAAAATCTGCCGCCTTTTTAGATAATTTAGGCTCACTGCTCTTTACCTTTGTATCGGTTTCTGTCTTTTGAGCTGCCTTGTATTCATCCACCCATCTCGGGTTTTCATTCGCCTTTTTCTGCATCCAGTTAGATAAGTACCGGAAACCTGCCGTCATGCCTTCCCTTGTGCCTGACGCCATTCCCTCCTGCGATATCCTTTGATATTCTTTATAGGAAGCCGAATCGACATCACGCATAATGGCAACCATGTCATCACCCAGCTTTGCGCTTTTTTCTTGTATTGCGTTCCATTCTTCTTCCGTAACCACGCGGGGGCCTTCCAACGTTTCCACCGGTATCGGCTCTCTTTCTACGGGTTCATCCAGAAGTCCTTTTCCGTGCTGTTCCATTACGGTAAGTGCATCTCCCGAAAATTCCACAATCACATTATCCCCATACTGTGCAGATATTTCGTTCATTGTGCGGAAGGTTTCTTCTTTGGACAACTTATCCATGACCTTGTTGCCCTTTTCATCCGTGGTGTTAAATTCATATTTCACCAAAGTATCTTTTTTTGATGTTCCATTAGAGCCATAGCTTTTCAGTGATTCCGTCCCTCTGTAAAATTGACTGTAGTTCTGGTAAATATCAATTCCCATTTTTTGTCCTCCTTGATTTTAATTTTGAAATCCTTTTCATTTACAGCTTTTAAGGGCAAGTTTATCGCTACTCGCATTTCATGTTTCGGTTCTGCATTTTGCAGACTGAACCAAAATTGTGTGAAACAGACTTTTTGTGTTGTAAACAAAAATATCCAAGGTTAGTATAACACAATATCGCAATGCCTTCAACAAACGAAAAAATTTTATTCAAATGCTAAAATTTTTGATTTCTAACTGCTGATGTGATATGATAAATGTTCATCGAACACTATATTTTAGAAATGCTTACAGGAAGGGTTATGATATGGCGGCACGCATGAAAAATATGACAGAGGGGAAGCCGGCTTCCCTTATACTTGCCTTTGCACTGCCTCTGATGATAGGCAATGTCTTTCAGCAGCTCTATACCGTTGTGGACACCATGGTGGTGGGAAAAGCGCTCGGCGTAAATGCCCTCGCCGCCATCGGTGCGGCTGACTGGATGAACTGGATGATGCTTGGCGTCATTCAGGGAATTACGCAGGGCTTCGGCATCCTCATGGCGCAGCAATTCGGTGCAGGCAAATATGACGAGCTTCGCAAGACCGTGGGCTGTTCCATCACCCTGTCCCTGCTTTCCTCCGTCCTGCTTTTATGCGCAGGACAGATCATCGCGCACCCAATATTGTCTCTTTTACAGACACCGCCTGAAATCATCGGCGATGCCCTGCTGTATCTGCGTATTATGTATCTGGGCATCCCCATCGTGATGTCCTATAATCTGCTTGCAACCATTCTGCGCTCCCTTGGAGACAGCAGGACGCCTTTGCTTGCCATGATTGCCGCCGCCATCGTCAATATCGCACTGGATCTTCTGTTCGTGCTGGTTTTTGGCCTTGGCATCGGCGGCGCAGCCGCGGCTACCCTGATTGCCCAGCTATTTTCCAGTCTCTTCTGCCTGTACCATATCCGCAAAATAGAGATACTCTCCCTCCGCCGTTCCGATTTCAGCCTGCAGGACCGCCTCTCCGCCAAGCTGCTTATGCTGGGGTCGCCCATGGCATTTCAGAACGCCGTCATATCCATCGGCGGCATGATTGTACAGTTTGTCGTCAACGGCTCCGGCGTTATTTTTATCGCGGGCTTTACCGCTACCAACAAGCTCTACGGTGTACTGGAAATAGCCGCCACTTCCTACGGCTATTCCATGGTCACTTACACGGGGCAGAATCTGGGCGCGGGCAGGACGGAGCGCATCCGCAAGGGTATGCGTGCTGCCGTTCTCATTGCACTGGCAACTTCCGCAGTCATTGCCGCAATTATGCTTTTAGGCGGCAAGGCAATCCTTGGCTGTTTCATTTCCGGCACGCCGCAGGAAGTGGAACAGACTCTTTACGTTGCCTACTATTACCTTGCCATTATGAGCCTGTGCCTGCCCATCCTCTATATCCTGCATGTAACACGTTCCACCATTCAGGGAGTGGGCAATACCGTACTTCCCATGGTTTCCGGCATCGCGGAATTCATTATGCGTGCCGCAACCGCTGTCCTGCTGCCCATGGTCATCGGCGAAACCGGCATCTTCTATGCGGAAATTATGGCATGGGTGGGCGCGGATCTGATTCTCATCTGCAGCTATTTTGCTGTGATGAAAAAGATGGATTCTTCCAGCTGACATGGCTTCCCGACAGCTCCACCAGCCTTTTGTATATACCTCCCTGCTCCATCAATTCGGTATGCCTGCCCTTTTCGCATACCCTTCCGCTCCCTATAACGTATATCATATCTGCTTTTTCAATGGTTGAAAGCCTGTGCGCTACCACAAGCGTGGTACGACCTCCCATAAGTGCCTCTATGCCTCTCTGCACAAACTGCTCGCTCTCTGCATCCAGAGCAGAGGTTGCTTCATCCAAGAGGAGTATCGGCGCATTTCTGATAAACGCGCGGGCTATGGCAATCCGCTGGCGCTGCCCTCCCGACAGACTTTCACCCCGCTCTCCGACCAGTGTGTCATACCCATCAGGAAACGACATGATAAATTCATGGGCGTAGGCGCGCTTTGCCGCTTCCATGACTTCCTCATCACTCGCTCCCAGTCTTCCATACCGTATATTTTCTTTTATGCTTGTCGTAAAAAGATAGGCATCCTGCGGCACATACGCAATGTTTTCCCGCAGTTCATCCGGCGTATAGTCGGACAAAGGTCTTCCAAGCACTTTGACAGAACCACTGTCTAACCGGTAAAATCCCATCAGCAGTTTGACTACTGTACTCTTACCGCCGCCGCTCTCTCCTACAAGCGCGGCTGTTCTTCCTTTCTCCACTGTAATATCCACGCCGTTTAATACCCTTTCTGACGCTTCATAGGAAAATACGGCATCCTTTATTTGGATTCCGCCATTTTCCATGGACAAGTCCGATTCTGTATCCTGACTGCCAATCCGGCAGTTCTCCTGCAAAAACGGCTGATCCAGAATTTCAAACACCCTGTCCGCAAGGACAAAAGCATCTATCAGGCTCCCCCATGCACTGCCGATATTGCTTAAGAAATAGGACACCATGCCCTGCAGACTGAGAATCGCCACCACCGTGCCAAAATCCACCAAGCCCGCGAAGGACATAAACACACCGATAAGCAGGACGACAACATTACACAAAAATCCAAATACCCATTCTACCGCCTGCACATCGGACATTCTGCGAAACCGCTTCACAGTCTCCACAGCTACTTCTGCATTTGCAGCAGAATACTTTTCCGCCATAACCCGCGCACCTGAAAACATCTTGATAACGTCAAGCCCTGCCAGTATATCCGTCAGACGCTCCGTACATACGGCAAGCAGCTTCTGTATCCTGACCGCCATACCGCGAAGCGGCTTCGAAAGAACAATATTGATCCTCACCGATACGATGCTTAATACAAGCACCATAATCCCTATCCGCGGATCCAGCCATAAAATCATGATAATGGCAGCAGTACCGATTATAATGGGACTGATAACCCTCTGATGTCCGTTCGCAAGGGAATTTTTGATATTCTCAACATTAAAACACAATTTTTGTATGGAATCTGCTGTGTGATGACCTTCAAAATAAGACATCGGCAGATGAAACAAATGTGTCATCACCCGCAGGCGAAGCCTTTTCATAATCTGACGGATATGATACATATAGGTGTAAATCAGCAGGCATCTTGCCATGTTTACAGCCAAGACCACCCCTGCCAGCCAAAGAGCGCCGTAAAATAAATCCATATCAGAGACCATCACTGCATTTACAATATTCTGATAAAGCAGTGCGTTCATTATGCTTACAAATATATCCGTAACCGGAATCAGCAGCAGGCAGACCCAGTATGCACCGGATTTTTCAAAGAGCGACAGATATTTTTTCAGCCCTGCAGCCGTTATTTTGTCTTTAGCCATCACTGACCTCCTGCATACATCGCGTAAAGCTTCGGATAAACCCTGCCCTGTTTTAGCAAATCCTCATGCTTCCCCATCTCAGCGACTCTCCCGTGCTCCATAACTACAATGCAATCCG
Source organism: Lachnospiraceae bacterium (assembly GCA_029053015.1). Classification (GTDB taxonomy): domain Bacteria; phylum Bacillota; class Clostridia; order Lachnospirales; family Lachnospiraceae; genus Acetatifactor. The sequence goes on along the minus strand of JAIDHX010000051.1, from coordinate 27,779 downwards.
CGTTTTTTATCGTGGACAGCCGATGCGCCACCACAAGTGTTGTACGCCCCTTTGCCAGCCCATCAATCGCTTTTTGCACATCGGTCTCCGCCTGTACGTCAAGCGCAGAAGTCGCCTCATCTAAAAGCAGTATGGGCGCATCCTTTAAAATGGCTCTCGCAATGGAAATACGCTGTATCTGTCCACCTGACAGACGTGAACCCCGTTCGCCGGCCATCGTATTATACTTTTGCGGCAGTTCGTCTATAAAACCGGAGGCATTTGCCGCTTCAGCCGCCCTGTGAATCTCCTTTTCCTCTGCCCCCGGTCTGCCCATGGCAATATTTTCCCCCACAGACACCGGAAACAAATAGGCGTGCTGGGATACATAGGAAAAACGGGAGCGCAGCGCTTCCAGATTCCAATCCGCAAGCGGAATTCCTTCAATCAGAATATTTCCCTGCTGCGGCCTGTAAAATCCGCATAAAAGGCGCAGCAGCGTGCTTTTTCCACCGCCGCTCGCACCCACCACTGCCACGGTCTTTCCTCTTGGAACCTGAAAGCTTGTGCCCGCCAGCACAGGAACCCCTTCTTCATAAGAAAACGATACATCTTTCAATTCTATTGCCGGCGCATCCTCCCTGCCGGACTCTATGCTTCCCGTGGGCTCAATTGGCGTGTTCAATACCTCAAATACCCGCTCTGCCGCCGCCAGCGCCGTCTTGCTGTTAAATACTCTGTTTGCCATATCATTGATGACTTCCACCATCTTCGGCAGCAGGGAAAAAAACGCTACCAGCCCGCCTATGGAAAGCCTTCCCTGCAGGCAGAACCATCCTCCTGCGCCAAGGCAGAGTATGGAAGAAAGCGTACCCGACAGAATCCAAAACGCACGCCCCTTATACTGGTTTTTATCATTATGAACTGCCATATCGGTCATTTTCTGTACACTCTTACGGTAATCCTCTAAAAGCGTATCCTGAAGGGAGTAACTTTTGACCACCTCCATGCCGCCTATCATATCCGCCGATGCACTGATAATATCCGCGGAATACTGCATATACGCTTTAGAACCGGCTTTGAATTTCGTTGTCAGCGAAGCGCCCAGCGGCAGACACAGGACTACCGGCACTATAGAAATCAGAAACAAGGGCGGATTGAGATACAGCAAATATATCAGATAGAAAAGAAGCAAAAAAGGATTTCTGATGACAAGAATCAAATCATCCTGTACAAAACTGCTGACTCTGTTCACATCGTCTGTCAGCCTGGAAAGAATATCTCCCGAATGGTTTTTTGCCATAAATTCTGCTGTCATTCGGGTAATATGGGCAGCAGCAGCATCCTTTATCTCCTGCAGTACTTTGGTTGCCGCACTTCCGGAGGCATACCGCGTTATCCATGCAGAAACCGCTCCTGCTATCAAGATGCCAATACACATCAGTATGATGCTGCTCATATCCGTCAGCGTTCCCGCTCTCAATCCATCAATTACACGCTTTAAAAGCGCAGAACCGGCAACTCCGCATATTGCACACAACGCGCCGGCCGCAAGGGCAGACAATATAAGCTTTGTGTGCCTGCCGACATACCATAAAACTTGTGTCAGGGTTTTGTCCTGACATTGTCTCATTTTCACTCCTGCCATAATATCCGCCCTCTGCTCCAGATTTTTTCTCCCTTCCGGTTATGATTTGTTTCCACCCGCCCGATGCGCCAGCACTCAGAAAACTGCCCAATCACTTCCATTGCTTCTTCCCAGTGCTTTTCCGGCACAGCCGCCACCATACCGATTCCCATATTAAAATGACTCGCAAACACATCTTCTCCAATCATGTCCTGCGAAAAAAGAAACTGATAAAGAGGCATAACCGGGACGGAAGACAGATCAATACATATCCCCAGTCCTTCTGGCACATCCCGCCAGCTTCCCGCCCGCAGCAGCGCATTGGCCATCCGAAATGCCTTGTGCAAATATCCTTTTTCCTGTAACGCTGCTACTTCTCTTGCATATGCTGTATTCGCCTTCATAAGTTCGTCAAGAAAAAATCTGTTTTCATCAATTTTCGCGTGATAAAGCTCCGGCTTTTTGTCCAGCATTACTTTTACAAAGGGATAGCTTGTTCCATCTATGCCTTCCGTCTTAATGCCAATCAGCACATCGCCTTCCCGCAGACGACTTCCGGTCAGTACCTTATCCCTGTCCTGTACACCTACCACCGTAGCGCTTACCGCATACTCTTCTACGGTATAATTTACCGGCTGTGCAGCAATCTCCATTCCGGCAAACAAAATATTATTTTTGTCACATGTTCTCTGAAACGCCTGCGCCATTAGATATAACTGTTCCTGATTGTAATTTCCGCATGTGACCATTGCCTTTAATATCACCGGCTTTACACCATGCTGCAATGTATGATTCATGGCGCTTGCGGCTGCATCCGCACAAATTTCCTGATTATACCTGTACTCCCTTGCCAGTTTTTCCTTCGAGCCCGGGACACAGGTAATACAGGAGTATACCGGTTCCTTCATCTGCGAGGTATCTATCCGAAACAGGCAGGCGTCCGCATAATTCGCAGACAATATCGTATCGCCTTTTGTATTCAGCTTCTGGATTTCCCTTTTCAGCGCATGTAGTTTTTCTGTGTCCAATCCCGAATCCCGATAGGTAATGCTTCTGCTTTTCCACTCATTTTCATTTAACAGCGCATCCACTGTTACGTTTAACAGCTTTGAGATTTCATACAGCATTTCAACTGCGGGCATACTCTTTCCGGATTCCCATTTCGAGACTGCCTGATAGGATATATGCAGAAAGTCTGCAAGCTCCTTTTGCGTCATCCCTTTTTCTTTCCTGTAAAAAGCAATTCTTTTGCCGATTTTTTCTTTCTCCAGCATACGTATCCCGCCTTTCCATAATCGCAATAAAATCTGTCTTATATTGCAATTCTGTCTCTTCTGCATTTCAAATATACCATACGGTATATACCGCTGCAATAAGCGCTTTCGCGAATTATTTTCCGACATATCAACCGCCAGTTGAGTTTTGGCATAAAAAGAGTGCTTTGCAGAAGTTAAATCAACCGCAAAGCACACCACATCACTTTATCTGCATGATAAGCGCAGTTCTCACACATACCCTTTACAGACATCCACCCATCCCTTATATCCGGAATGTTCCTCCAATTCGGGAATCGTAAGTTCGATTGCACTGTTTCCGCTTCCGCAGGCCGGAAAAACCGTCTCAAATCGTTTCAGTGATACGTCAAGGTACACATCGACTCCCTCATTTACTGCAAAAGGGCATACGCCGCCCACGGCATGACCCACCAGTGTTTCCGCTTCTTCCGGTGAGAGCATCTTTGCCTTGGTACCAAACTGCGCCTTATATTTGGGATTGTCAATTTTCGTATCCCCTGCACCCACCACCAGCACCACATGTCCGTCCACCATAAAAGAAAGCGTCTTGGCTATTCTCTGCGGCTCGCAATGCAGCGCTGCGGCGGCAAGCTCCACTGTTGCGCTGGATACGTCAAATTCCTGAATCCTTTCTTCCATTCCATGTTCCCTGAAATATGCCTTTACTCTTTCGATTGCCATTTTTCTCTCCTCCTCGTAATTGCCGGATAAAAAAAGAATAGCATATTTGAGCCAAAAAAGAAAGCGATTAACCTGAATCAATCTGTCTGCATAAAATATCAGGAAATCACTTACAGAGGTATTTATGTATTATATCACATCAGACGACGGGACAAAGATTGCCGTCTATGACTATAATCCACAGGAACAGCAGACTGTTTTTCTGATTCACGGATGGCCGCTGTCCCATCAAATCTTTGAATATCAGATAAACCTGCTTACGAACTGCGGATATCGTGTAGTTGCAGTGGATTTAAGAGGCTTTGGCAGGTCAGATACGCCCGTGTACGGATATTCTTATAACCAGATGGCTGCTGATATATTTCAGATAGTCCGGCAGCTTTGCCTGAAAAGATTTATTCTTGTTGGTTTTTCCATGGGCGGCGCAATCGCCCTAAGATATCTGAATCGTTACAATGGATTTGGCGTATGCAAACTGATTCTGCTCTCCGCAGCCGCCCCATGCTTTGTGCAACACCCGTGCTGCCCATATGGAAAAACGGTACAGGAAGTAAATGACCTGATAAGCCTTGCCGAAACCGACAGACCCCAGCTATGCCTGAATTTCAGCAGACAGCTTTTTGCATGCCCACATTCGGAGGCCGTTATCGACTGGTTCAGAGACATTGCTTTGTCCGCGTCGGGAATCGGAACCATAAAGAGTGCCATTGCCTTGCGCGATGAAGATGTCAGAAAGGATCTGCAATGTGTGCAGGTACCCACCTATATCATTCATGGCGGCAAAGACGTTATTGTCTCCAATGAGCTTGCCGAAATACAGCACGAAAGCATCTGCGGCTCCAGGCTTATCACTTTACCCGACAGCGGCCACGGCATTGTCTATGACCAGCTTGCAGAATTTAATTCTGTATTTATGAAATCTATTACGGATTAAGATTCCTTGATTTTTCAGGAATTCTGAAGCTGCTGTTTATTGTACTGCAAAGTATAGAGGTTGTAATATTTACCTCTCTGGGACAAAAGCTGCTGATGATTGCCCTGCTCCACAATTTTGCCATGGGACAGCAGAATAATGTTGTCCGAATGCTGGATGGTGGAAAGCCGGTGTGCCACAATGAGCATGGTGCCGATATTCTTCATTTTCTCCAGACTGTCCTGAATCAGCAGTTCCGTCTCCGTATCGATGTTGGCGGTAGCCTCGTCCAGAATCATGACGGAAGGCTTGTGAATGATAGTGCGGGCGAAAGAAAGTAACTGCCGCTGACCGGCGGAGAAATTGTTGCCCCGCTCACGCACTGCTTCGTCCAGCCCGCTTTCCAGCTTGCCGATAAAAGCGTCCGCGTTGACATAGCGGCATGCCTCCCACACTTCCTCGTCGGTCACATCCTCCTTGCGCAGCAGAATGTTGCTGCGGATATCGCCGGAGAACAAAAACACATCCTGAAGCATCTGTCCAAAGTGCTGCCGCAGGGAGGATATCTTTATTTTCCGGATATCGATGCCGTCAATGAGTATCTGCCCTTTCTGGATATCATAATTGCGGCATATCAGGCTTAAGATCGTGGTCTTTCCGGAACCGGTAGAACCGACAAACGCCACTGTCTGCTTCGGCTCCACATGGAAGCTGACGCCTTTTAACACCCACTCGTCAGGTTTATAGCAAAACCAGACGTCCTTAAATTCGATTTCGCCCCGAAGCTCTGACAGTTCAATTGCGTCCGGAGCGTCAACCACTTCCGGCTCCATATCCATGATGGTAAATATCTTTTCCGCCGCAGCAAAGGAGCGCTGCAGCATATCAAACTGCTCCGCCAGAGTCTGGATGGGATTGAAAAAGCGGGAAATATACATGTAAAAGGACACCATGACGCTGCTGTCTATCACCTGCCCGAAATAATGGATATCCTTGATATAGCCCTTCGCCCCAAAATAGAACAGACACAGATTTGAGGAGATATAGAGCATATAAACCATGGGCTGAAAAATACCAAAGACAAACATCCTGTTAAGCTTTGCCTTCTCCAGATTACGGCTGCGGCTCAAAAAATCGTTCATTTTCTGCTCTTCCCTGTTAAAAATCTGGGTAATTTTCATACCGGACAAGTTTTCAGACAGGTAGGTGTTGAGGTCCGTGGTGGCGTTGTTGACCTGACGGTGTACCTTGCGGGAAAACTTCCGGAAAATCACGGTAAACAGCACCACAAAAGGTACAAAGCACAATACCATCAGGGTCAGCGCATAATTCAGCATCAACATGGCTCCCAGCACACCTACGATTACCATGGAGTTCTTCGCCAATGTCACCAGAATATTGGTGAACATATAAGAAATGGCATCGGGATCATTTGACACTCTCGTCACCAGCTTGCCCACGGGAATGTCATTTAACTGCTCATGGCTGAGTTTCTCAATGTGGGTAAACACATCCAGTCGGATTTGGGACAGTATCTTCTGCCCCGTTTTCTGCAAAATCATCGCCTGCAGATAGGTGCAGACCATGGAAACCACCAGAATCCCCGCATATATCCCCACCATGACATATAACTGGTGCAGTTCAAAATCATTTTTGATAAGCCCCTGAATTCGTCCGATAATCAGCGGTGACACCAGGTCATACACGATGGAAAATACCATGACAAAGAATACCAGCACAAAGTTCTTCCAGTAGGGTCTGGCATAACGCATCAGCCGCCGCACAATCTCACCGTCCGGCATGTTCCTCTCTTTTTCCGAATTATCTTTCATTTTCCGCAGTACCCAGTAGGCAATCAGAAATAATATCGTAAAGACGCCAATGATAGCGCCCACAATCAACACAGGCAAATACTCATTCATTGTGAATATCTCCTTCCTCCTCAAGTTTCTGAAGTTCCACCATCTTATGGTATGCCGGGCAGTCTGCATACAATTCTTCATGCGTACCCACAGCCACCAGTTCCCCATCATCAATGAACAGGATTTTGTCCATCTTTTCAATGGTAGAAATTCGATGGGCAATCAGGATGGTCGTTTTGCCCTGTCTGGTCGTCCGCAGATTTTCAAGGATTGCCGCCTCGGTCTTGGTATCCACTGCAGATACGGAATCATCCAAAATCAAAATCGGTGCGTCCTTCATCAGCGCCCGGGCTATGGATATTCTCTGCTTCTGCCCGCCCGAAACCGTGACGCCCCGCTCGCCCAGGATGGTGCCGTAGCCCTGCTGGAACTCCTTGATATTGCTGTCCACATCGGCAAGCTTTGCTGCCTGCACAATGCTTCCGGCACTATATGTTTCCACACCAAAGGCAATATTGTTTTCAATGGTATCGGAGAACAGGAAATTGTCCTGCGGTACATAGGCGCAGAACGCCCTAAGGTCGCGGATTTTGACATCATTCACGTCATGTCCGTCAACAAACAGCGTGCCGTCCTCTACATTATAGGTACGAAGAAGTAAATCCACCAGCGTGGTCTTGCCGGAACCGGTTTTGCCTACCAGCCCGACATTCTCCCCTGCCTTGATGGTGAAGGACACGTTTTTCAGCGCGTCATACTCGCCATCCGGATAACGGAAGGTCAGGTTCCGAAACTCTATGTCGCCCCTGACATTTTCCAGACCCTCGCTGTCCGCTCTATCCGCCACGTCAATTTTCGCATCCAGCAGTTCGCTCAGACGATCCAGAGACGCCTTGCCGCGGGAAGTCATATCAATCAATTCGGATACCGCCATGATGGGCCAGATAACGGCGTTAAAATAGCCGATGAATTCCACCAATTGCCCTGCGTTGAACCTGCCCGCATACACAAGATATCCGCCATAGCCCAGAATCACACAAATAACGCTCTCCACAAACAGCATCACGACAATTCGCATCAGAACAGAGGTCTTAGTATGATCCATGTTGGCTTCTTCGTTCTCTTCGTTCAGCTTCCGAAATGCCATCAGTTCCTTGGCCTCTTTGACAAAAGCCTTGATTACCGCAATGCCGGAAAAGCTCTCCTGCGAAAAATCGGAAAGCTTGGAAAATGCCTCCTGCCGGATGTCCCACTTTTTCATCATCTGCTTGCCTATCACCGTTGCCGCCGCCAGCAGAAATGCCATGGGTATCAGGGACAGCAACGTCAACAGCGAATCCATCTTCCACATATTCACCACCGCCAGCACGCCCAGCAGCAGAGCGTCGAAGAACATCATAACGCCCCAGCCAAAACACTCCTGCACGGTGTCCAAATCGTTGGTAAACAGACTCATCAGATTTCCAACCTTGTTGACCTGATAGTATTCCCTGCTCAAATCCTTGGCATGGTCAAACATCCGGTTGCGCAAGTCTGTCGCCAGACGCACCCCGGAACCGAAAAAGCATACTCTCCACAGGAAACGTCCGAAAACCATTGCCAGAATGATTCCCACCATAGGCATACAGATACTGTCCAGCAGAAAATTCACGTCAAACGCCACCTGCCCCCCATCCACGCTGACACTGCCGCTGTTCATGCCATTGATTACCAGACGGTACAACTTGGGGATTTCCAACTGCAGATAGTCCACCGCGACCAGCGAAATCAGTCCCAGTACCAGCCATCCGGCATATTTGAAGTAGTACCGGTTGATATATTTACCAAATATCATATGTATTCCCTTTCTTTCTGAATATACTCAAAGACCGCAAAAGAAGGAGTTCACCAGCCGCCTCGGTGAACCCCTCTAAGCATATACCTATATTTTAATGGAAACATACTTTTCTGTCAATGTCATTCAGCAAAAGATTTCCCATCTGTTACATCGGTTTTAAATTTTTATTGAGCCTATCCACTATCCAGGCGATTCTCTTTTCCCGTCCGGCATCTGTCTTTGCGTCAAAATACGCCCGCGTATAGGTTTTCTTTACGGATAAGGGCATGGCCATCCAGTTTGTGCAGGCTGGCTCATGTCCTTCCAGCAGCGCGGAAAGCTGCGCAATCTGTTCCTCTGTAATTGCTGCGGGTTTGGGCGCGTCCCACTGGCCGTTTTTTTTGGCTTCCTCAATCTTCTTTCTGCCGAAATCAGTCATAAGCCCCCGTTCTTCAAGGCTTCCCACCAATGCCTTATTTTTCTCTGACCACTTGCTCTTCTCCCTGCGCATAGAGAAATATTTCTTATAAGTTTTATCGTCAATGCTTTGCATCTGTCCGTCAATCCAGCCAAAGCAGAGGGCTTCTTCAAGTGCTTCCTCTGCTTTTATTGTTTTCGGTCCGCCAGCTTTGCCAAATAAAAGCCAAATGCCGGTCTCTGACAAACAGTTCTCATAAAGCCATTTCCTAAATTCTTCTCTGTCGGCAAATTCCATTATATCACTCATGATGTATTCCCCTTTCGGCCGCATTATCCGTTAAAGCACAGTTATGTAATCATCATGACATATATCATACCTCTTGTCAATTTGAAGTCTTCCTTTCATTTTTAATTCTCATTTTGTATGAACGGACATTTCCATGTCATAACCGGACACTAACCTAAAATATAGGAATACAGTGGGTATAGCGAAAACCATTGCGCAAACCCAAAGCCCAGTACTGTCAAAATAACCGGAACACAGAGAAACAGAGAGCCAAAAAAGATTGCCTGGACATGATTTTTACGCCATCCGGAAAACACCAGCACGAATATGGTAAGAATACATCCGGACATTATCTGTAAAACCAGCTTCAACAGGATAAGCCCAATTGCCGGCACAAAGACAGGCCAGCCTTGATAGAACGGGATATTCCTGGCTGCAAAAAACAGACCATGAACGGGAAATACTGCGGAAACACGGATAAATCTGCAAATAAGCGGCAGGGCAGAGAATATGGCAGCCCACAGGAGGCATACCACAATTTTTCGAATTCTGATTCCATGCTTTCCTTTTGCGGTTGCGCACAATATGCCCCATACTCCATTCTGGTATTCCACAGAAACCACATGGCTGAAGGCAAGAATCATTCCTACTGTCAGCAAAAGAAAGTCATTCCGTACACCATCTCCCATAATGCCGAGTAAATACAGGTATCCTGTATCATAGATATAGTTCCCGTCATTTTCGCTGACAAACTGATGCTGCCTCTCAACTCTCTGAAAAGCCGGATAAAAGGAGGTAATACCGTACCATTTTATTTTCATGGCATTGCCGGTTTTCTCGTCGATTTCACCTAAGGCAACCGCCGTGTCTATTCTGCTGATTTCTTCAAACGCTTCCTGATATCTTGCCGATTCGGCTTCAATCAAGTTGGTTTTTTCATCGGTCTGTTTTCCCTCTAACTGTAACATAATATCCTGATAGTATTGTTCCTGCACAGAAGGGGTGTAGCTGCGGGCCAGCTCGTTATAACCAATTAATGCACAAAACACCAGCAAAATAACCAGCGCATGATTTGTAAAGAGAATTTTATAGCTTTCGTGCCGGATTAGGCAGGCATGAAGGCGAAACGGAAAAGAAACGCGTTTCACCCCGCGCTTTATCTGTAATCTCTTTCCTTGTAGGAAAAAAACATAGCTGAGGACGCTGCCGCTCAGGACAACAATGCCAATTGCAATCCACGACAAGACCACACGGGAGAATGGATATCCTCCAATATCCAGATTTAAATAAGCACCATACAAATTTTCGGTTCTTAAAATGCCAAACAGATTGATATACTTTGCCATGCTTAATTTGGATGCTGCGGGAACAAACTGATACAGCACCCAACTGACCGCCCAAAGAACCAGCCCAATTAAATAGGGCAGCACCATATTCTCCGAAAGAATACAAACTGCTGTCAGTACTGCACCCGCTCCAAATATCACCAGACCTTTTGTCAAAACAGAAAGTAGAAGATACCCTGATATACTGACCGGCAAATTGCTTTCCCTATACGGTGCCAACGATTGCAGCTTAGCAGTCACATCGCACCATCCGGCACAAAAGCCGAAAAAGAGGTAATTGATACCGAAAAATAACGCAGAAGAGACAAGGCAGTGAATGAGAAGCGCTGAAAGCTTTGCCACTATGCTGTGACTGATTCCGTATTTGCTACCGCGTGTAATCAAAATAAGCCCTTTTTGTTTTTCCTCCGTAATTAGGCTTCCTACAAACAGAAAAGACAGCAGAATCAGAAGAATGTCCGTCCATGCGCTTTCCATTGTAGAAACGATGGTTTTGGAAGGCGTCCAGCATATTCCCTCCGTGGTTAAATCCGCATAATCTGCGGCGCTTTTTTGAATGTTTCGGGAAGAAAAATTGTCTTCATCCTGTTCTCCGAAAATGGAAATCCCACTGAGTACATTTTTACTTTCCTGTACGGACTTTAGGTAGGCATCATACATTGCCACTTTATATTCCTCTGCATACAATTCATTTAAAAATATGCTTTCCAATTCTAATGAATTTGTATAATGCAGATATTCGCCGGATTCATACAAGTCATAATAGGCCTCGAACACGCCCGGATGTGCGTCCATCTCCTGCTTCGCAAAGATATCGCCCATTTCGCTGTTCTGCATGGATAGAATACTTCTTACAAAAGAAACACCATCGATAGTTTCCTTTCGATTTTCGAGATATGCCCTCTTTTCCATTTCGGACATTTTTGATATATCAGATTGAAAGCTTTTGTATGCGGAAAGTGCCGGCGTTCTTTCCCCTCCAAGGTTTGTGTACCACAGAAAAAAAACATGTAAAACCAACAATGCACAAATTGAGAACAGGAAACTGCGTTTGTACCATATCTTTTGCAATTCAAAGCGAACCAACCGCCGCATGACCTTCCTCCTCTCCAAACAGTTTCATATACACCTCTTCCAGACAGGATACCTGATATTTTTGACAAAGTTCATCTACAGCAGCATGATCCATGATTGTCCCCGACTGAATCAGTATGATTTCTTTTGCGATGGATTCAATATCTGAAACCACATGCGTGGAAACCAGAATGATTTTTTCGCCTGCGAGCGCTGCAATTCTTTCCCTGATTCTGACCCGCTCTTTTGGGTCAAGACCGGCCGTCGGTTCATCTAATACGACCAGTTTTGGATTCCCGAGAACTGCCTGTGCAATCAGAATTCTCTGTTTCATGCCGCCGGAATAGGTTCCTATCAGGCGGTCGGCAGCTTCTGCCATATTGACATAGGACAAAACACGTTCTATTTCCTTAGTCATGTCCTTTTTTGCAATGCCTTTCAACGTTGCCATATAGGAGAGAAAACGCCGTCCGGAAAAGGTATCGTACATTCCCTGCTGCTGAGGCGCATACCCCAGCAGGCTGCGGTAGGCTGCCCCCATCGACTGCAGGCTTTCTCCATTCCATTTGACGGTGCCGCCATCAGGCTTTAGATTTCCCGTGATAATATTCATCAGCGTGGACTTCCCCGCTCCATTGGGGCCGAGAAGTCCGTAAATTCCATTGCCCAGAGACAAAGAAACGCCGTTGAGTGCAAACTTATCCTTATACTTTTTTGAAATCTCACAAAGCTCCAGCATCACTGCATACCCCTTCCTACCATGCTGATTGGGATAAAGTGATCAATACCTGCGTACAAATCCTCTTTTGCAATCAGACCGTAACGTTCTCCGGTAGACTGGAAGGAACCATCGCTGCTGAAAGTCCCCTCAGAATCATAGTTCACCAATACCCAGTCTCCTATCTCTGCGATAAATGATAATCCCCAGCCTGTGGTTTTGTTGACAAGCCCTGAATGACTGATTCCCCCGGTATTCACATCAACAAAGTTATAGGTATGGTCGCTGCTGTCATAGCAGTACAGTTTATCGCCTATCATTCCCCAAATCATGTTTTTCGCAATACTGCACAGCGTCGCTTCTTCGCCGGTACGCAAATCCACATTCACTATGCTGCCGCTTCCGTCAACAGAAAAATACAGTTTATCGCCGTCAACGACGTAGCTGCGTGATTTCGGCGCATATACTCGGTAAAACTCATGCAGGGAGCCATCATCAACATCCAGTGTCGCAAATACATCATAAGAATCGTCATATATTCTGATATCATCGTCATGCATTTCTTCCGGAGATACATACCGCCCAAAATCCACGCCATACAAAACGAGCATGCGGCCGCTGCATCCAATGACATTCCACGAAATATTGTCACCAAAGTCCATAGAGCAGACTGTTTTTTCCGTTTTTGCAGACAAATCCAGATAAACCAGTTTCCGCTCCGACGAGGTCTGATAGCTGTTCCCGTTTCCCTGCTGTGTTGTCAATTTTTTTGTGATGAAATAGAGCCCGCCTGCATCGCCCACTACAAAATCTTCTACCGTAACCGTGGAATCAAATGCATACACTTTATTCCGATTCGTTCCATCCAGATTGGCCCGATAAAGGATTGTTTGCGTGCTTTCTATTGCCGCAATGCCGGCATCGCCGCCCCCCAAAACCGCTGTCCCTGTCGAGCCATCGCCATCCTGCTCTTTCGCCATAATATACAAATTATCGTTCCATACAAAAAGTAATGTAGAATAGAGGGGAAAGTCTTCGGTTAAAAGAACAGACGTGCAGTCAACTGTATTATGCATGCAGGCAGCATTGTTACATAAATAGATTTCCTGCCGCGCGGCAACATCCATATACATCAAATGCATGGCATACCGGCCATCCGATAGAGATTCCATGTCATTTGATGGATAATAACATCCACTATCTGTTGCACAGGCTCTGTTTCTGCCTTGCAACATGCAAAGCAGCGACAGGGAATCATTTTTTGTTGTTTCGGCTTCCGTTTCGGTATTGTCTTCCTTTTCATTCATCGCATTTCCACTGCTGTCAGATGGTGCGTTATGCGGCTTTCTGAATTCCGAGGCCGATTTTCCGCAAGCGCAAAGGGAAAACAATACTCCAAGTAAAAGTATCAGCGCAATTTGTTTTTTCATAAAAAACCTCCTTGTATTTGCCTTAAAAGGCTTACAAGGAGAGTCTATAGGATAAATGTCAAAAAACGGTCAAACTTTGACAATTATTTTTACTATTGCACCGCCGGATGGATGATTGGAAAGCTCCAGCCGCCCATCATGCTTCTTACATAGCAGACGGCTGATTGTCAGGCCCAATCCACAATGCCCGTCTTCATTTGCCGCCGGCGTAAGTAATCTGCTCTTATTCTTTAAAATTTCTTCTGAAAAACCGACACCATCGTCTGTAACAGAAATGGTCAAAAAACGATTTTCCATTTCAAATGATAAGGTGATGGTTTCCTTTGCGTATCGTAAAGCATTATTTAAAATATTTTCGAGTACCCGATAAAGAACAGAAGTGTCTATCGAAACGAATCCTTTTGGCGTTTCGCCAACCCGATTCAGCTTTATCTCTTCTCCTGCTGCCATGAAAGACAAGTCCTCGCTGATATCTTCAAGCAATTTTTCAATGGGAATTTGCTTTCGGTTTATTTCTATATCGTCTAACTGGTTAATAGCACGGATAGATTCCGTATATTGTTCTAATCGCTTTGCTGACTTGTCCATGTTATCGGCAATTTGCAATATCCGTTCCATCGTTAAATTTCCGGTTTGCAAATTCATCTGTAAATACTCCGCATAGCCCTCAATGATGGCAATCGGATTGCGCAAATCGTGGGCAATGGATGCCTGTACCATTTTCCGCTCCTCAATCATTTTCCACAGTTCCCGATTATTCTCGTCAAGCGCCTGCCGCATTTGCTCAAAGGAGCGGCACAAATGCCCCATTTCATCGCCAGACGCATAGGACAATTTGAAGTCAAGGTTTTTATCCGCAATTTGTTCTGTTGCCTCGGAAAGAAGCTTTAGTGGTTTATTCAACTTTTGCCGGTAAAAGAAAAAGCCGCAAAATAAAATCCCTGCCATTGAAAAAACAGCCGGAAGCACAATCATCAGAATTCCACAGCCCTGATAAGCAATTTTACGCTTGGGCGTGAGCATATTATAACTATTTTCTACTTTTGTGACCGACGTTTCTATCGATGAAAGATCGTAGTTTTCAATAATGGGGCCACTTTCATCTTCTGCGAACATGAGAGGAAGCGGTGTCTCTTCTCCAATCCTTACACGACACCCCAGGGTTACAATTTCCCCGTCTGTGGTTGTAATATCCAGCGTAAGCATTACCTCATTTGAATCCGGCAGCAGATACCGCCGAAATTTCAGGCAGCCCCATATGCTTAGCCCTGACAATACCACCACGATACAGAAGGTGATTAAAACTGTCAGTACAAAAGCTTTTCGAAGTGACAAATCACTATACTTTTTCTTTACCCTTTCCACCGGTACCCCACTCCCCAAACTGTTTCAATATAGTCATGACCTGTTGTATCCCGAAATTTTGCGCGAATTTTTCTGATATGCTCTTTTACCACACTGCTGTCACCTTCCGCATCATATCCCCATACTGCTTCATAAATCCGTTCTCTGTCAAATACCTGCCCTGCATTTGTCATCAGATACTCTATTAAATCAAATTCTTTTTTGGAAAAAAATATCTCTGTTTCTCCCAAAAACACTTTTCGCTTTGACAAATGAATGAGGAGACCATCAGAAGAAGTAAGAACGGGCGATTTATTTTTATTGCGCTCATCCCGCCGCAAATGGGCGGCAACACGGGCAGATAATTCTTTCAGGCTGAACGGCTTGGTAATATAGTCATCTCCGCCGTATTGCAGTCCGTTTATCTTATCAAGCTCTGTAATGCGGGCGGTCACAAAAATAATAGGACAGGCAACATGATCCCTGATATTCCGGCACAATTCCAATCCATTCAGCCCCGGCATATTGATATCAAGAATCATCAAATCCGGCTGCTTTTGCAATAGCGTCATTGCCTCGCTGCTGCTATTTGCAACAAGCGTATCATAGCCACAATCCTGTAAATGCGCGGATATTAGGTCCGTTATCATCTTTTCATCGTCAACAATCAATATTTTATATGCCACATCCACATCTCCCAACATTGAATATCATTATATTAGGTTGGCTGTTTTTTCGCAAGCCATCCTTTGAAAATCCCGCCTGCAAAGATTGAAATAATGACGAAAAAGATATCGGCAAAAATAATAAACACAAATGACGGTATCAAGATACGGGTATATTTTTTGCCAAAAAATTTTCCTTTGTTAATGGCGCCGCCCATTCTTATGATATAGAAAAATACACCCAGATTCAGAAAAATAAGGGTAAGTGTCTGAACAGCGAAATTTTCAAACGCGCTTACGGGCAAAAAATTACCGTTCTGAATACCATTTAACATGATATTCAGAAATAGTAATCCGATTTGTACAACAAATAAAATCCGGGTGACATTCAGCATGACGCCGCCGCCAATTCCGATTCCACCGCCCCATTCCAGATTGCTTCTCACACAAAAATTTTGAAAAACCCGCAGCAACGGCTCGCTTTGCTTTCCCTCAATAAAGCCGTTGTTTGAAATGCTGTAAAGGGTCAGCCGAATCCTGTTTTCCTTGCAGAAAAGCTCCATCTCTTTCAGAAAGGGCAATACATGCGACGGCACACTGTCCACATATAGCGGAAGACAAAATACAACGGCATCTGCATCCGGCAATTCATTCAAAATCCGTTTATGGTCGTTTTTATTCCTCAGCTTCTCCGTCACTTTTTTCCCTTTCACAAATAAACGCTGCAGCCCCAGAAAATAAGCGGAAGCACAAAATCTTTTTTTCGGGCTGCAATTTATAAATACTGTTTTCACACTAAGTCCTCCAATCCGGAAAAATCATTTAAAAAAATTACTTCGGACTTTTCAAATCCGTCATTTATTGCATTTCTTTCTGCTGTATATGTAAAGGTTTCCTTTTCCTGCTCTGTGATATCACCATACACAATTACCTTTAATAAATTGTGCTTTCCATAACGCAGAGTGTGGTGCATTTGCTTTCCGCGATACGTACTTAGTGGCGTGGAGGTGCCGATGCTTCTGTCAAGAACATTTTTAACCACAGAGCTGTAAGTACCGTACAGATTTTCTGTAATGATGACAAATTCGTCTGCCTTACCAATCACACGGGCAGTCTGCTTCAGACTATCTTTCATAAAACATTCCGCAGGGTGCTTCGTCCAGCATCCGAAACAGCCTTGACAGGGCGCATATTTCCCGTCTGCATGAATGACCTCGTCACATTTTCCGCTAAGCATTTCATTATATTGCATATCCAAATCATGTAAAATCACTTTCATACCCATTTTCCTTCTTCTTATGATATTGTAATATCCGTGCTGCCGGTTTCCGCCTGCACTGCTAAGACCGCACCTCTGTATGCACGCTCTAAATGTACAGCGATAAGTTCTTCGTCATACTCTAAGGAATTGTTGGCGATGATGCTTGCATAACCATGAGCGAACAAAGCAATCGTCAAAAAGACCTCTTTTGTCTGCTCCATGTCCATCGCCATAGCTTCCTGCATGACAGTGAGAACCGGTTTCAGTTCCTCTGAATCTATCATTTCAAGCAGACTATTCGCCACGGCAAAACCCGACTGAAAAAGAAAGCGGAACAAATTCGGTTCTTTAATCGCAAAACGGATATAGTTTAGCCCGATTCCAAGCATAATTCCCTTCTGCTGCCCTTCCATATTCATCAGATATTCTGTATGATACCGGTCAACTTTCGCATATACGGCTTTTTTCAGTTCCTCGATGGTTGCAAACTGGTACATAACCGGCTGTGTGGAACAATTGAGTTTCTTTGATACTGTCCTCGCATTGATGTTTTCCGCCCCCTCTTCACGGGCAATCTCCATCGCAGCGTCAAGAATCATATCTCTTGTAATTTTAGGTTTTGGCGGCATTTTATTTTCCTCACATTTTATAATTTATGTTATATAATGCACATTATAAAACATGGTAGTTTTTTTGTCAATCTGTATTTTTTAAGGAATAAAAAAACAAATCAAAACATATTGGTAGTAGGGGGTGATGCTTTTGAAAATACAATGGAAAAATCTGATTACCTGTATTGCCATACCACTTGCAGTCGGCAGTCTGTCTGCGCTTCTGACACGAAATAGTATGGAAACTTTTAATGCAGTCATAAAACCGGGCCTGGCTCCACCGGGCTGGCTGTTTCCGGTTGTGTGGACGATTCTGTATGTCCTTATGGGAATTGCATCTTATCTGGTACTTACATCCGGAAAGCCAAACGACAAAGCCCTGACTACATACGGTATTCAGCTTATATTTAACTTTTTCTGGTCACTTATTTTTTTCAATTTGGAGCTGTACCTGTTTGCATTTGTCTGGCTTGTTTTGTTATGGCTGCTGATTCTCAAAACAACCCTTTTGTTTTATCAAATATCAAAACCTGCCGGATATCTGATGGTTCCTTATCTGCTGTGGGTAACTTTTGCAGGCTACTTAAACCTTTCCATCTATCTATTAAATTAGAACCGTGAATATACATAACAAAAACAGCCATTAATACCGTTTCCGCATGGAAATTCGAATTTCAATGGCTGTTTTTTATTCTTATAAAAAGGAACGAATATCGACAATCAGTTTTTCTTCCACATTTATCAATCGTTTCGTAATATCCTTCGCTTTTTCTTCAGCGGCTTTATACTGGTTCAAATATTTGTGAAGAGATTTTACACCCATATTACAACCATCTGTTATTAGATCAGCAATTGTCGCATCCGATTCATTCATAACCAGTTTCACATTTGTTTTCATCCATGACATGCTTTTCGCCATCGGATTTGGTTCTTTTCCATCATCATGATATTC
Source organism: Lachnospiraceae bacterium (assembly GCA_029053015.1). Lineage (GTDB taxonomy): Bacteria > Bacillota > Clostridia > Lachnospirales > Lachnospiraceae > Acetatifactor. The sequence goes on along the minus strand of JAIDHX010000051.1, from coordinate 9,499 downwards.
GTCTAAAAGAACCTGTATTTCCTCTTTCAGCCTATCGTGCTCGTCCTTACAATCCGCAAGGCATTTGCGAAGTGTTTCGTCGTGTACATAATCCAGAACTTCATCAATGGATGCAACACCCATCTTTATACCGGCGTCACATTCCCGCAGCAATTTTATTGTATCTGATTCAATCATTGATTATTTTCAGCTCCTTTTGTTTTATGTTTTAAGAAAATTATGCCCTCTTTTGTTTACGGATATTCAAATTCAAGAGAAGCTCTGTCTGTTTCAAAGGCAAAAAGAATACAGTTCTTTTTGCGAAATCGATAGAATACCCGACAGGAGGCACTTTCGTGAATTGTCCTTACCATATCCCCCTTTGCCGGCGCCTTAAGAGGCCGCTCGGCTGCCTCCAGCAGCCGAACTTCCAATTCCAGATTGCCCTGTATAACCCGAACCATTTTATTTTGAATTTGAACAACTCTGGCTCCCAGATAGGTAGCCATTCTGTACTCTTTCCCCTGCCATAATACGGCGCCTATCACACCGGTGAAATGAATGCCTGCCATGGGGATATCCGCCACTGACAGCATCAAAGACCCGCCGGAAAAACAGCATTGCGTCCAGATATACTTTTGCGGAAATGAGCGGCCCTTGTCTCCTTCCCAGTATCCCCAGCCATTGTGAAAAGCATATTTTTCTCCATTGATATACACATTTCCCCGAACCGAATGGTGCATACTCCACACGCTGTGGCGGCATTCCATAAACGGCACGAATGCAAACGGCCCCATAATATCATATTTTAAGGGGCAAAGTGGCCCAAAATCCAATTTCCCCCTAATGCTCAGCTGCGGCGTGTGTATTGCCAGACGAATCCCTTTTTCGCCGAATCGGTTCTCTCCGATGAAAATATTCCTTTTTGTCCGTTGAAATACATCTATAGGGAATGTTACTGTCCAAGCGTCATTATCCGTAATAATCTGAATAGAGCAGGTGCGTTTCCTCCCTACGCTATGAACGGCAGGTATTACCGCCAAAGTCTGTGTGTCAGACTGACATTTCAAATACCAGCCATAAAAGGAACCGTGCATATGCTTGCCTCCATGAAAAAATAATGCTTATTTTTCCACGCAGGAGGCTGATTTATTCATTTGGCGGAATGTTACGTTCGTGATACCACAACGTATTTCTTTTACAGAATTGAAAATGTCTGTCCATGGTTTCATTCCGTCATAGCTTGTGCTATAATAAACCAAACCTATTAATTAGCGTTACACAGGTGGATTTCAAGCGATTATCCGGAGTTGTACTTATATAAGAGGATGGAAAAATAATGGAAAATGCAGTCATAACACAAGGCGAAAGAGGATGCCTTAACAGAAACCAGATAAAATATATTGTCATTATTGCTATGCTTATCGACCACATTGCATGGGGATTCGTGGATACCATAAATCCGCTTCTTGGCGGGGCAATGCACGTTATCGGACGCCTCACCGGACCGACCATGGCATATTTTGTCGGCGAGGGATACCGCTATACAAGAAACGTCGGTAAATACCAGCAAAGACTTGCTGTTTTTGCCCTTATCTCATGGCTTCCGTTTGTGTGGTTTGAGTATGGACGCCTGCCGTTCTATTTTGCGCAGGGAAAGCTTATGTTCATTCCTGTTCAAAGTGTTATTTTTACACTCTTTCTCGGTCTTACCGCAATCAGACTTTGGGAGAGCAAAAAATTCGGAAAACCGCTTAAAATAATCTTTATTATACTGCTCTGTCTGCTTGCCTGTATAGGAGACTGGGCTTTTATGGATGTACTGGGCTGCCTGTTTGTTCACATATACCGGGATAAACCGAGAGCAAAATGGACCGCTTTCACGCTTACCTTCCTGCTTCCGAATGTCCTTATCACAATACTGTCCGGTCTTGAAAATATGTGGTTCCAGTTCGGCGTGATTCTTGTTCCCCTAATGCTGTATTTTCTCTATAACGGGCAAGGCGGCAGCAGAGCAAAGATACACAAATGGTTTTTCTATCTGTTTTATCCGGCGCATTTATTTGTGCTGGGATTGTTGAGGTGGGTTATTCTTTAAAACTTCACCTTTATACCGAAACTGAAATGCTTGTACTCTGTTCTGCCGAAACCGTCTCTCCTGTTTTTGTATAGGTTACAGGCTCCTTTACTACATCCATCTTTATTTCATCAGAACCTGTGCTGCCGGAATCTACGTTATCCTTCACCAATACCTTTCCTTCTTCACTAAGCTCCAAGAGACAAGCTCCTGTCTCTTTGGTATCTGTGTTAGCAGCAACGTTCCTGTTTTCTTCAATCTTCTTTTCCAGTTTTTCACGTTCTTCCCTGCGCTTCTGAATAGCCTCCTCACGCTGTACTTTTGCTTTTTCCCTTGCCTCCTTTGCATCCTCTTTCATTCCTTCGTCAGCCTCTGCCTTATATTTCTCCGCTCTGTCAGAATATTCATTGGCATATCCCATTGCCCTCTCCATTGTTGCCGTATCGCCTTTTCGACTTGCCTCCTTATAAACGCGCATAGGTGTATTCATCAGGTTCATATTTGTCCTTGCGCCTACAAGTCCTTCCATTGTCTTTGTGTTCATAGCACCGCCTCCTTTATCATCGCTTTTATAAAATTTAAAAGCTTTCATCTGTTCTCTCGGCAGCGCAAAGATATAATATTAGATTTATGTTTTAAACAGCCATTTTGATGTCATGTGCGACATCATTCAGAGATATCAGAATGGATATTACAAAGATGCCTTTTTCGGCTTCTGTATGCACTACCCCGTTATACTTATTCACCACATCGCCTACATTTAACAGACCGATTCCGTGTTCCTGCAAATCCCCTTTATTTGTAAATTCATCTGTATGCTTTTCCGTCCTGTCCATACTGTTTTTTACTTCAAGCAGAAAACATTTCTTTACAGTTTTTGCCTGAATATTGATAAAACGACATTCGCCATTCGGCATCCTTCCACACGCTTCCAATGCATTATCCAATATATTTCCAAACAATACGCACAGGTCAAACTCATTGATACGTCTCTCCTTTGGCATCTGCACATCACATTCCCATTTGATATTTCCCTCTTCCGCCCGTTTCCGCTTCTGGTACAGAAGCGCATCCACCGCTTTATTCCCTGTCATATCTCCTCCGACATCCAGGGCAATGCCCTCCATACTTTTCAGGTAGTCATCTATCTTCTCCCATTCTTTATTCTTGGATAGCGCAGATAGGGCAATGATGTGGTTCTTCATGTCATGCCTTAGCCGTTCTGACTGTCTGTACTGCTCTGCCAGCATCTTGTAAACCGCAATCTGCGAATAGTACTGACCGCTTTTTTCCTGCTCCAAATAAATCCGGTTCATCCCAAACACATAAAATCCTGCTGCCAGCATAGATAAGACTGCCAAAACACAAAATTCCGCATGGCTGAAAATCTGGTCATAATACAATCCCATATTTCCCCCGCTCCTAACCATAATCCCGTGACACGCCCCCCAGTCTGCCACATCAAACACTGCAATAATCACAAGCAAGGGTATTGCCAGCATGACATACCATTTCCCCGGCTTTCCACAAAAGACAGGCGCAAGATGCTTTGGCATCCGGTATACGGCCAGTGCAGCTAAACAAATACTGACAACGCCTATTACACCAAATTTCCAATCGCTTAATACTGGAGCCGGAATCTTTTTTACTGTATGTAGATAAAACAATGCAAGACTGGATAAAAAAGAGTTACAGATGTTTGCCACCAGTCTCAGGGCTATCATCAACATGGAGGCAGCCAGAATTTTTTTCTCCCATTCTGCCCGAAACAGCAGTAACACCAATCCTATAAACAGTATATTGTACAACATCTCATAGAAAATATGCGGAATGGAATATCGTATGTTCGCAATGTTCATAAACAGCCCGCCGCAAAAGGAAAATATCACAAATAAAAATTCATTTTTCTTTGAAGCCCCCAAGTATTTTTTACAGAATTTACCTGCCATCCATAAGTACACCAGATAGCAAGGTATCTCTAATAAAATATCTATATAATCTAAGAGCTGTTTCATAGAATCCCTCCGTTTTCCCGCATAACCTTAAGCACCTCCTGGCAGAACTCCTCGTATCTTCTTTTTGCGATCACAATTTTTTTCCCGTTTTCCAGAATCACTTCCTGCCTGTTATATCCGTCAACATATTTCAGATTTATAAGATAGCTTTTATGGCACCTGAAAAAACCTTTATCCCGCAGTTTGTTCTCCAGCTCCCCTATCTGCTCATAATAAGTAAAAATGCCTTCCGGCCCATGAACATCGACCATTCGCCCTTTTATCTCGAAATAGTATATATCATCAAGAAACAGTTTCTTTTTCTGCCTTTCCCTGCTGACAATGATAAATTCCTGTGAACGACTTTCTGTTTTACAGACGGCTTTTTGCAGTACACTTTTCAGTTTCCTGTCATCCACAGGCTTAAGCAGATATTGGAAAGCCTCCACGTCATACGCTTCAAACACATACTCCCTGCTGGAAGATACAAAAATAAGTATCTTATCAGATGCCTTTTCACGGAAAATCTGTGCTGTTTTCATCCCATCCATATCCTGCATGATAATATCAAGGAAAGCAATGTCAAAACTTTCCAATGCCTGCAGCAGTTCCCCGCCACTTCGGAACTGACGGATGATGCATGGTATTTTCATTTCTTCCAGAATATCTTTAATTTTTCTTGCCATGTTGCAGCATTCTATGACTTCATCATCACATACTGCTATTGACAGCATCTTCATCACCTCTTTTACGGGTATATCGTATATATCGACATAAATACAGACAAAGTTTCATTAATGCCACGAACGGACATTTCGGTGTAATGACCGTAGTTTTTACTGTACCCTCAAACTAAAACTAATATGAGTACGATAATTCTATTTTGCCCCACTCGCATATTACCTCTAAGTTCCTCGCTTTCCAAGTGATTTCCAGTCTGCCTGTGGAGATAGCAGACCGCCGCATATGGTAGTGAGCCATCTGCGGCGGGTGTCTTTTGTAGTGTTGTCAGTGTATCCTTACCTTCAAGAACAGAAAGATATCCATTTCTACTGATCCTGATTTCTGAAAGAGATAATAACTCCTATATAGCCAGCCACTCCGCACAGAAATATTGATACAAGGCATATCCAATAATAACATGTACTAAATCCAACTATGCCCGAAATAGATACTGCTGTCCAAGGGCATACACAAGCTGGCAATATCAGTTCTTCTGAAACCTGCAGTCCCGCCGCCTGTAGAACCGCAGTTCCCAATGTGGCAAGCATGGCAGGATAAAACAATGCCTGCTGTTTCACACATATCCAAAAAATGGGAATCCCCGCAATAAAAGAAAAGAAATTGTTCTGGGTAAATAAAAATAAAGCATACCCCATATTCCCTGTTGTAAATTCATCGGGAAAAAGGGCATAACAGCCTGCTGCCACTATCACCTCAGATAAACAAATTGATATTAAATACCACAAAAACCACACAACTAATTTAGCTGTCAGGAACCTTTCTCTCGATACCGGGGCTGTCAGAACATTCCGTATTGTTCTGTCCTGATATTCCCTTTGCATACCTGATGTGATTACAAATCCGTTTATGATAGGTAATACAAGGGTATTTAACATGAGTACGCTCATCAGCCATTCCATATATTCTCTCTGTGGGTCAATAACCAAACGATTCCATATCATAAAAAGCGGAATCGTAACAATGATCAAAGTTCCCATCCATGCCATCTTATTCCTGCGGAATTTTATAATTTCAGAGCAAACTGCGTCACGCAATGCCTGCACCTCCTGTCAATCCCTTAAAATAATCTTCCAGACTGCTCCAGCACTTAGAAATTTCAACTACAGAAAAGCCTGCAATAAATAGCCTGCTGTTCAATTCTAAAGTACCATATTTCAAATCATAAATCTCTATGACGGATGCTTCTGGTCTCTTAATCTTTTTGATTGAAAGATCATTTTTCAGGTACTTATATACTTGCTCCGGTTCTTTCACAACCAAACGAATATAAGAATTTTCATTTTCCTTTAGCTGCTGATAAGAACATTCTTCCAGCATCCTGCCCTCATGGATAATCCCAACCCAATCCACCATCTGTTCCATATCCGAAAGCTGGTGGCTGGATATTAAAATGGTTTTTCCACGTTCATGGCTTAATTTCCGTATAAGCGTCCGCATCTCTGCTATACCAATAGGGTCAAGCCCATTTGTCGGCTCGTCTAAAATAAGCAGTTCAGGGTCATTTACGATCGCATTAGCGATTGCCAGCCTCTGTTTCATTCCTAAAGAATACTTTGAAAATATCTTCTTATCCTGATACGGAAGTCCTACGACATCGAGTGCATCGCGTATCTTATTTTCATTCACTTTTCCCCTAAGTCTTGAGAAAACCGAGAGATTTTCCGTTGCTGTCAGATTTGAATAAAAACCGGGGGATTCAATCGTGCTTCCAATACGGGCATAAATCCCACTCTGATAACCCGCCATTTCCTGATTGAATAATGTCACAGATCCGGAATCTTTTTTCACCAGCCCAAGCACCATTTTCATAATAGTAGTTTTACCGGCTCCATTCCTGCCCAACAGTCCATAAATCTGCCCTTTTGGAGCGTGTATGGATACATTCCGGACAACAGAACATCCACCATATTTTTTGCATAGCCCATAAGTCTGTATCGTATATTCCAATCCTGTCACCTGCTTTCATATACTACCCCAGAAGTTGAAACGACTAATTTCTTCTGAAGGAAGAAAAAAATGATAAGCTGTATAAAAAATACTATAAGTGATAATCCTATGGCGACCAGCGTTATTTCAAAAATGCGTGCAGCAGAAGATGCTTCCATAAAACGGTTTATCATGAATGAAGCTGTGACACATCCGCAAATTACAGGAAAAAAATAAATAAGCCCTATCTGTTTCCGGATAACCTTTTTCAGGTCATTTTCTTTTAGTCCAAGATACATCGCCCTCTTGTAGCTCTCAGTATCCTGCATTATAGTTCCTGCAATTTTTAATCCCATTATCATAGTTGCTGACACAAAAGAAATAATGGCAATAAAGAAAATCAGGATCAGATAAACTGCGCCTGCCTCCATCTGGATATCAAGCTCCGTCTGTTTTGCATAAGGATAAAATTCCCACCACCGGGCAGCATACAGTTCGTTCCCATCATAAGGGATATAAATATCTTCATAGTTCTCCTTTTTATCTTTAATAGCCTGATCTTGCCAGCTCACAAACAGTTCCCCTTTGTTTAATGCTACAATCTCTGCCAGTAGTTTTTCCTGAAATTCACTGCTGTTTTCAGGATTACTGCCATGAAACAGGTAATAGGTCATTTTATATGAGGAATCCAAAGTATCACTTATCCTGTAAAAAGTATTGTCACTGACGACTGCAAAGGAATTTATTTTTGCGGTTTCATTCAGTACACTTTCTTTTGAGATCAGCTCAATTCTTTGCAGTGTAAAATCCTCTTTTGTGCTTGGATTGTAAAACATCCCTCTATCTTCTGAGCAGGTTTGAAACATAGAATCATCGGAATCCTGAAAGTAAATATATCCGTCGTCAGGAACAGACAGATTCATGCCGGAAAGTGCATGAAAATCAGACACATTAACAACAATTTCCGATGCCCACTCATTTCTTGAAGTATCCATATACTGATGCTCCCGTCCCAGCAAAAGCATATCTAATGAATGCCATCCGCTTAAAGAAATGCCGCTTTCTTCTGCAAAGGAGCGTATCCTGCTTTCATCAAGTTTCTCTCCTGATTCCCCAGCTAAAACAGCATAATCATAAGGTTCTTCCTTGATTGAATAGTAAAGCTCCAAGAAAATGCTCCCATTAAAACATATGGAAAATACCGTAAGCGTAATCAGCAGTGAGGATACAAATAAGGACAATGTATATTGGTTCCCTTTTTGCCTTACAAGATTGTAAAACAAAATACCTTTTCTGTATGCGTTAGGTAAAAACCACTTTATAATGCTGCCCATAGAAGTGATCTGTGCCGTCAGAATATACATTCCAATCAGACTTACGCCAAGAAAGAGAACGGAGAAATTTTTCAGTGGGTAGATAACCGCAGTAATATTAAACAATATCAATCCCAAAGGAACGGCTATCAACCCTATGATACCCAACATCGGGTGGGAGCCTTTCACCTCCTCACCTTCAGATGATGAACGCAGAATCTTGATCACATCTAACCTTGCTATATGAACTGTATTCTTGATACGCAGGATAACCCATGCCAATATCCATAGCCCTCCTGCAATCAGCAGCCCTTTCCATCCCACACGAAAGGCTCCATCCGTATAAGAAATGAATAAAGACAGCAGCGACCATATGCCAAAGGAGAACGGAACAGCCAAAACCAACCCAGCAGCCCCTCCAATCAAAAATGTGATGTCAAGCTGCCGATTTTGTATTTTGCCAACAGATTTTGGCGGAAGACCAAGGGAAAGGAATACCCCGATCTCCCCCATTTGAAGCTGAATATAAATGGCATTAGCATAGAAGAGAAAAACAACAATACCAATCATCGTAATCCCATACATTCCAAGCGAAATTAAGTAAGTCGATCCATCGGTCATCAATACATCTGTTATAACCCTGCTGAAAAGCAAAACTCCATAAGCCCCTGTCATGGCAACAGCAAAACAGACTGACAATCCAAAAAGAATGTACCGGCTTTTATTCTGGTGGATCAGCTTTCGGGTGATTTCATTTAATGTCATTGTCCCACCTCCACAACCTTCAGAAATTCCAGAATATCATTCATAAACTGCCGCTGTTCTTTTTGGCGCACCAATTCCCTTACTATCATCCCATCCGACAAAGCAATCACGCGGTCTGCATGAGAAGCAGCAATCGCATCATGTGTTACCATCAAAACCGTAGCCCCCAACTGTTCCTTTGCAAACAGAAACGCTTCTATGACAGCGTTGCTTGACTTGGAATCAAGGTTTCCAGTTGGTTCATCAGCCAAGATTAACAGCGGATCATTGGATAAAGCCCTTGCAATAGCCACCCGTTGTTTTTGACCGCCGGAAAGCTCGCTTGGGTATTTACCGAAAATATCCTCAAGGCCAAAGGCGCATAGCAGATCTCTTGTTTTTCCTTCCATATCTGCGTCAGGCTTTTTTGCGATGATCTGTGGAAGAAAAATGTTTTCCTGTACTGTCAACCCATCTATCAGCATAAAATCCTGAAAGATAAACCCTAATATACTAGAACGGATTTCAGCCTGTTTTTCTTTATCCGTATGAAGCATATCCACAGAACCCACTTTCACATTGCCACTGTCTGCTGATAAAAAACCTGACACGATATTCAGCAGCGTCGTTTTTCCGCTGCCGGACGGCCCCATGACCGCAACAAATTCACCCCTGTTCATCTCCATGCTGACACCTTTCAGCACAGGATAGGTATTCCCTTT
>JAIDHX010000050.1 GCA_029053015.1 Lachnospiraceae bacterium | reverse complement strand
GAGTTCGTCGGCAGCGTCAGATGTGTATTAGAGACTGGTCCTAAAAGCCTGCCGACCATAGCCGCCGCCATAGCGTTAATCACCATGTGCTGCCCGGGGAGGGGAATTTCCACCGGATAAGCTTCCTCCGTTTTACCGTTTTCTTCCAGCAGGCTGCCCCCGATATGCATCATGGCGCGGCTTCCCGAAAGCCCCAGATTCTCTATATCGGTTGCAAACACTTCAAAGCCTTCCGTTTCCGAAACGCCAAAATGATGCACTGCCTTATTGTTTACCGTCCGAATCATGGACAGCATATCGTCGTCGCCGTTCAGGCAGACCTCGCCGTCCTCCTTCATATAGTGGAATATCTCCGTCTTTGCTTTTAAAATGCCCGCTCTGTCATGCAGCGTCTCCAAATGGCACTGACCGATATTGGTGATAACACAGATATCCGGCATCGCCATCTCGCCCAGCCTGCTCATCTCGCCAAAATCACTGATGCCCATCTCCACCACAGCCACCTCATGTTCCCTGCGGATGCGCAGAAGCGTCAGCGGCAGACCGACACCGTTGTTAAAATTGCCCTCCGTCTTCAGCACATGATACTTTGCGGAAAGCACACCTGCGATAAATTCCTTTGTGCTGGTTTTGCCCACGCTTCCCGTAATGCCCACCACAGGGATGGATAGCTGTCTTCTGTAAAAAGCGGCAATTCCCCGCAATGCCGTAAAGGTATTTTCCACCAGAATATAAAAACCCCATGCGTCTGCCGCAACACCGTGCTCTTCCTCCACCTGCTCAGGCGTTTTCTCCGTTACCACACAGAGCGCGCCCTTTTCAAATACCTGCCCGATAAACTTATGCCCGTCTACCTTCTCGCCCCGCGATGCAAAGAAAAGACCACCCTCCGCGATTTTGCGGGAATCAATCTCCGCACAGGTAATCTTCTTCCCTGCGCTTCCCTCGTCCGCAGCCGCGCCGCGCAACAGCCTGCCCCCACAAGCCGCCGCCATATTCTCAAGCGTCATATTCCGCATAGTCGTCTCCATATTCATCTTCTCCTTATCTTCTTCCTTATTTTCAGGTATCTTTGAATTTTCCTTCTAGCTACAGGAAATGGGCAATAGAGACAAAATAAGGGCGACTTGCCACTGCTTCGGAGCCCGTTTTTGTCTCTATTGAACATTTCCGTCACTTGCAATCATCTATCCAGCGATATCTGAATCAGCCTCTCGCAAAGCGCCTCATAACTCATTCCCGCAGCCGCCGCTTCCTGTGGCAGCAAAGAAGTCGGCGTCATACCCGGCATGGTGTTCGCTTCCAGACAATAGATTGCGCCGTTTTTATCCATCATAAAATCGATACGCGCATATTTTTTCAGCCGCAGCGCACGAAACGCCGCTTCTGCGCAGTGCTGCAGTTCTTCTGCTTTCTCCTTCGGAATGTCTGCCGGACAGGTTTCTATGCTGCTGCCCGCCTGGTACTTATTTTTGTAATCATAAAAGCCCGTGAGCGGTTCTATCTCAATCACCGGCAACGCCTTCCCGTCCAGTACTCCGACAGAAAACTCCCTGCCTTCAATATACTGTTCTATGATAACCTCATCATCATATTTATATCCTTCCGCCTTGGCGGCTTCATATTCCGTTTCATTTTTTGCTATGCTGACACCCACACTGGAGCCGCCGTTACAAGCCTTTACGATACAGGGAAAGGGCAGTTTTTCCGACTCTGTCTCGCCCTTTTTCAGCCGGATTCCCTTCGGCGTAGGAATCCCGTGTTTATAAAAAATGTCCTTTGCCAGCCCCTTATCCATGCTGAGCGCCGAGCTTACATAATCAGTTCCCGTATAGGTGATTCCCATCAAATCAAAATACGCCTGCACCTTGCCGTTTTCACCATTTTCGCCGTGCAGTGCGATAAAAACAACATCCGCCCTCTGACAGATTGCAATGACATTCGGACCGAAAAAACACTTTTCCCAACCCTGCCGCATGGCTTTTATCTGTTCAATATCCGGATTTGTTTCCTTTATGCCTGCCACCTGTGCTTCCCAATCCTTATCCAGAGAAAAAACCGAATCGATATCCGTACCTTCATATCCTAAAAATACATCCAGCAAGATTGCATTGTGCCCATTCTTTTTTAAGGCGCGGTAAATCATTTTGCCGGACACAAGAGAGACGTCTCTTTCCGTACTGATTCCGCCCGCAAGCACCACTATATCCATCCATTATTCCTCCTGCTTATGGCTCAAAATTTCACTTAACATCATGATATACTCCGCCGTGCTCATGCAGTCCTTTCCAACGTCCGCAGCGCCGCTCTCCCCGTCAGGAGAAAGATGGCAGACGGCAGTTTCATTTGTCCCCGCCAGATAATGCAGATGATTTTCAATCAGCGTGGCATACTCGTGGTTTGTAATAATATAATCCACAGCGGATACCACTACCATATCCCAAAGAATTTCTTCTAAGCTCTCCTCTTCAAGGCTGCGGCCGGTGGAAAAAATATCCTCCTGCGCACGCTCTGCAATACGCTCTGCTTCATCTAAGAGCTCCTTCGTCAGCTTCGCACACAAATCCATATTCACACTTCTCTTGGTGGAAGCGTAGGTCAGTGTGCCAAACATCAACGCAACATGGTCTGCATCAGGTATCATATCTTTACCCAGGCTTACCACAACCGAATGATATTCGTTACGGCCGGTAGCGCGATACAGCTCTGCAGCCGCATAAAATCTGGTTTCTTTGTATTCGTTTTCTGTTCTTACTTCTGTTTCCTGTCCTTCCCTTTCGGTTAAATATTTCCACGCCTTGTCAGACGCCTGCAAACATACCGTGGCATAGACGCTGTCATATTTCTGGTAGGTGTAGCTGAATTTTGCCAACACAGCCGAAAGCCATGCCGTCTCCTCCCAGAGCAGTTCTTCCTCTGCCATCACCGCTCCCGTCTCCGCATCCTGCACTGTAATCAGCCATTCCGCATAAGAACGGCTAAGTCCAATCAGAGGCGGTTCCTTTCCCTCCGCCACCTGTCCTTCATACACATGCGCAAACAACTCGTAAGATAAAAGGAGGGTAGAAAGACACTTGCATACATCCAGAATATCTTCTTCGGTCAGATTGTTCCTTTTACTGTTTAAGAGCGTTATCGCCTCCTCCATCAAGTCCGTATACATGGTATCCCTGATTTCAAAGGAATAAGAACGCCCCAGTATATCACACTCCATATAATAGACGCCTTCTTCTGTCAGCGCTGAAAAATCCCCATAACTATTATATTCTTTCGTCTGATTATCGTACCCCTGCTGCTCTAAACTGCCGGTGTACACCACTTCTCCCGTATCAGCATTGACAATACGAAAACGGGTCGGAAGACTGCTGCCCCGCACCACTGCCGTCTTGTATGATGCAGCCTCGTAGCCTATCCGGTTCACCAGAATCCCCGGCAGAACCACCGGCACCTCATAATCAATCACAGGCGCAGTCTCCATGCTCAAAGGTTCCGTGTCCTGCGCTTCCTTTCGCGCCTCTTCTCCACTGTTTGATCCACAGCCGGAAAACGCCGCCGAAAAAAGCAGTACAACCAGCAACATCGCTATTCTTTTATTGAAGTTTCTTTGTCCTGACAACTGACGGCTCCTCCTGTGCTATATCTCTTCTGCGTCAATATATTTTAGCATGTTCGCCTAAAAAGGTAAAGTATTGACTACGGCTGCTTAGCAGGTTCCCATTTTTTGCATTTTGAAAAAGATGGATAGCACTTTTTGCATACCCAAATTCATATTTGCTATTTGCCGCATTGTGTCATATACTAAGGAAGTAGATATTTTACAAAGAAAGGCGTGAAAACAGGCATGAAAACAATAGAAAACCAGACTTTTGACAATGAACGCGCCCTGTACGGGAGCAAGGAACTGCTGATTAGAAATTGTTCCTTTGACGGACCCGCAGACGGCGAAAGCGCTTTGAAAGAAAGCAGCGATATTCAGACCGCGGACTGCTATTTTAACCTGCGTTATCCCTTTTGGCACGATCATGGGCTCACCATCACCCGTTCAGAAATGACGACGCTCTGCCGCGCCGCACTGTGGTATTCTGACAACATTACCATCACTGACACAAAGCTCCACGGCATCAAGGCGCTGCGGGAATGTGCACAAGTAAAAATGCAGGGGTGCGACGTGATTTCTCCGGAATTCGGCTGGTCAGTACAGGATATTGAAATGGAAGACTGCGCTGTCGAGAGTGAATATTTTATGATGCGCTCCACCGGACTTCATTTTAAAAATGTAACACTGAAGGGTAAATATTCTTTCCAGTACATAGAGGACTCTCTGTTTGAAGACTGTATTTTCGATACAAAGGACGCTTTCTGGCATGCAAAAAATATTGTGATCCGAAACAGCACCGTCAAAGGGGAATACCTTGCGTGGTACTGCGAAAACGTCACCTTTGAACACTGTAAAATCCTTGGTACACAGCCGTTGTGCTACTGCAAAAACCTGAAGCTTATCGACTGCGAACTGCTGGATGCTGACCTGTGCTTTGAAAAGTCCCAGGTAGAAGCCACCATTACCACACCGGTTATCAGCATCAAAAATCCGTATATTGGCCGTATCACAGTGCCGTCCGTTGGAGAAATTATAAGGGACGATCCTGCGTCAGACGGAGAGATTATCGTTTTACAGCATGCACAGAAATGAGGATTATATGGAAAAAATAGGAAGAAATGATTTGTGTTGGTGCGGAAGCGGAAAAAAATACAAGAAATGTCACTGCGATTTTGACAGCCGCATCGAAGAATTCCGCCACAAGGGGTTTCTTGTCCCCTCCAGAAAACTGATTAAAAATGAGGCACAGATAGAAGGCATCAGGGAAAGCGCCAAAATCAATATCGCTGTCCTTGACTATATCGAAGAACATATTCAGGAAGGCATCACCACCGAAGAAATCGACAAGTGGGTATACGACTTAACCGTCGCCGCCCATGCCATTCCGGCGCCCCTCCACTATAAGGGCTATCCCAAGAGTGTATGTACCTCCGTCAACGAGCAGGTATGTCACGGTATCCCCTCGAAGGATGTGGTGCTGCGCGAGGGCGATATTGTCAACGTTGACGCCTCCACCATCTATAACGGTTACTTTTCCGACTCCTCCCGCATGTTTTGTATCGGGGAGGTTTCTCCTGAGAAAAAAAGACTTGTGGAAGTAACAAAGGAAAGTTTGAATGTCGGTCTTGCACAGGTAAAGCCGTGGCAGCCTCTGGGCGACATGGGGCATGCCATCCATGAATTTGCAAAGCAGAACGGCTACAGCGTCGTGCAGGAAATAGGCGGACATGGCGTAGGACTGGAATTTCACGAAGAACCTTTTGTCAGCTATGTTGCCGAAAAAGGAACCGGCATGCTTATGGTTCCCGGTTTTGTCTTTACAATTGAGCCGATGATTAACATGGGCAGCAGCAAAATATATATAGACAAGCACGACGGCTGGTCCGTATATACTGCGGACGGCATGCCATCCGCCCAATGGGAAGTTCAGGTTCTGGTGACGGAAACAGGCTATGAAATTCTGTCATATTAAAGTCAGGTACAGTTCTACTGCACCTGACTCTCCTGGTTCTCCGCTCCGTCCTCTGACGCGTCATAAACCACCCTGCCATCGATAATGGTATACAGCGTCCTCGTGGAAATTTCCATGGGGTCGCCGTCAAAGATGGCAATATCGGCGTCCTTCCCCACCTCAAGACTTCCCACCCTGTCCGCCACTCCGCAGATTTGGGCCGGATGAATGGTGATCGCTTTTAGTCCCTCTTCATGAGGCAGACCGGCTTTCACTGCAAGTCCCGCACACAGCGGCAGAGACTGAATCAAGGATACGGGGTGATCTGTTGTAATGGCGGTTTTTACGCCCGCCCCGTTTAGGACACCCACTGTCTTAAACGCCATATTCTGCACTTCTATCTTGCTTCTGCTGGACAAATCAGGTCCTACGATGGCAGGAAATCCTTCCTCGGCCAGTCTGTCCGCTATCAAATGTCCCTCGCTGCAGTGATCCAGCGTCATGGAAAGCCCATACTCTTTTGCTATTCTGATGGCCGTAAAAATATCGTCCACCCGATGCACATGAGCCTTCAGCGGAATTTCACCGTTCAAAACCGGAAGCCAGGGCTCCATCCTGAAATCCTCCTCGAAATTCTCTCCGCCGTTTTCCTTCTGCCGCTTATACTGAAATGCCTTAAAAAGCTCTTCTCTTAAAATGGCGGCAATCGCCATTCTCGTCACAGGACTTTTTCCCATTCCTGCATAATTGACTTTGGGATTTTCCCCGAACGCAACCTTCATGGCAGCCGGCGCTTTGACAATCAAGTCGTCTATGCAGCGGCCCCTTGTTTTCACAAATGCAAACTGTCCGCCTACAACATTGGAACTTCCCGGCCCTATCATAGCGGAAGTGATGCCCGCCCTGACCGCATCGTCAAACGCCGCGTCCATGGAATTGATGGCATCGATAGCGCGCAGATAAGGCGTGGAGGGCTCCACATTTTCATTGCAGTCATCGCCCTCCGTCCCTTTCTTTTCCTCGGTAATCCCCATATGGCAGTGGGCTTCTATCAGCCCCGGCATAATCCACGCGCCCTGCACATCGAGCACCTTCTTTTCCTTTCCGGCCGGCATATCCCCGATTGCGCCCTCACGCACAGCAATTATCTTTCCGTTTTCTATCTGGATGGTTCCATTTTCATATTCCTGACCTGCCATGGTCAGAATCCGTCCGCCTGTAATAAACATTTTGCCATATCTCCTACTGCAGTTCACCCATCGGATCTACGGGCTTGTCATTTAAGGTGAGGGAAAAATACACATTGGTTCCCTCTACACTGTAATACTTAGTCGGCGATGATACATAGCCAATGACGCTGCCCCGCTCCACATAGGAACCGTTGGTGACAGCCACATCCTTGAGCTGCCCGTAGGTAATCTTATAACCGTTTCCAATATTCACGGTAACGGCATTTCCGATTTCCTCGTTATAAAAAATATCAATTACCTGTCCGGAAGCCGCTGCAGAAATCACATCTCCCTCCAGCGCTGCAATTACCATGGCAGGACTGTACTTATACTGCTGCAAGGTTGAGAAAAACACTGTTCTGTCCATACTGTAGGGAATGAGTACATTGCCCGTAACAGGCCAGACAAGCGTATCACCCGACTGAAAGTCCGGTTCCGGCTGGTTGACAATGGGAAGCCCCGCATCCGCGTCGATTGCAGCCCGGTCCATAGCATCCTCCTGTGCCGCGCTGTTCATGGCGTCTTCCGCCCCATCAGGCACATCGCCGGCATTTGCGTTGTCATTTTCATTTGCCGTATCCGCTCCTTCCAGTGCAGGATTGACCCTGCCATTATTTGCTCCATCCGTTTTGTCGCTGTCAGAATCCTGCGTTTCGTCCCCGATTTCCGGATTCTGCACATCGCCTGAATCAACCGGCTCCATCGGTGTGTAGTCTAAATCGTCCTCCAGCGAAGGTGTTAACGGCTGAAAGTCCTCATCTGCCTGATTAATTTCATCATACTTATTTTGAACGGTATTGTTATTCTGTGTGTTATCCTCCAGCACACTGAAATCAATATTATACCCGTCATTCTTATTTTTCTCACTGTTTCTCTTTACATATAGACCTGTCATAGTAAGCGCCGCCAGCATAAAGACCGATGTTGCAATCATGACAATACGCTCTTTTTTCCCGTTGTTTCGGTTATTTCTGCTCTCTCTGTTCATTTCTATCCGTGTCCTTTCTTTCCTGTTCCCTTTTTTACTTATTTAGAAAACTGTAACATTTTTCTTGTACGGATAGTTTTACCCTAAAATGCCATTTTATTCTTTCTATATCCGAAAAAACAAAAAACCATGCTCTCGCCTTTCGGCGCCGCATGGTTTTTAGAAAACTATGACGATTCTATTTTAAAATTTTATTATTTTGCCACGTCTAAATGTTGGACAGTTCCAACATTGCCGTTCTCATAGAGGAAGATACCGGTACTGCGAATATAGCCGTTTGTCTGATTTTTGTCATTGTTCAATGCAAAATCTGTAGCTGCATTCTGTAAGCAGATAGCACCCAGCCCTTTTTCAGCCAGCGTGTAGAGCGCCTCCGTTCCATCTGCGTTTTTGCACCAGATTTTTAACTGTGACCAAATCGGGTCGTTTTCGTCAATCCAGCCATTGCCGTCCGCATCGTATTTTGCAAGATCGTTAAAACCATTTCCTGTCTGCGGTCCAAACAGCTCATTGCCGTCGTTGATAGTGCCGTCCCCGTTTTTGTCAAGCGCCAGATAACCGCTGCCGCTTCCCAGATAGGACACCTTATCCATCTCTCCGTCCCCGTCAATATCGAAAAAGAACTTCTGGTCGGAAAGCTCTGCCACATCCCCGTCAAAATTAATCACCAGAGGGTCACAGGTATTGACCTGCGGGATTTGCAGTTCTTCCTGAAAATACTGCGTGAAACGTCTGCTCATGGCAACATCCACGTTGATGGAGATTTCTCTGCCGTCCGCTGTCCGTACGATACCGGTTGTGGAGAAAGCCGTGCTTTCACTCTCTTCGTAAACCTGCTCAGAACTTAATGTAATCGTATTTGATGACCACGACTGCCTCATGCCCGCAAACCAAGATGTGTTCCCTAAAAAGCCTCCCAGCCGGCCGCCGCCGAATAACATGCTGAAGATAGAGCGGATGGTAGTCTGCCTGAAGCTGTCTAACTGGCTTGCTGCCGAATTGCGGACGGTAATACGCCCACTCCTCATACTTTCTACTCTCTCCCGCAGCTCTTCAATAGAGTCTCTGGAAGCCATACTGCTGTCCTTCGTGGTTCCCGACGCATTCTCCCCGTCCGTAAGCTCTCCGCCCGTACCGAAAAGATTGCCGAACGCACCGTTCAAATTGTTTGCCGCTCCATTTCTGTAGTCCCTTACCATAAAACGGCTGCCTCTCACTGTTGTGGAGGAATATCTTCTGGCGGAATCCATTCCTATTACGCTAGAATCAATTCGCAATTATGCCCCTTTCTTAGTCCCTTGTCTCTGCCTCCCCTCCCTGGTTAACAAAAAAACAAAAATGATATACGAAGGGCTCTCCTTATCCCTTTGCATACCATCCGTGGCGACTTATATAATAATGTATTGCAGCTGCCCTGGCCATGAGCACCTGTACTATATTTATCGGTTCTTTACCGGATAAATTTAGGGAAAAATGAAAAATGTGGCACACAGAACGCCTTGCAGACAGCTATATGCATGACTTACCGACTATTTTAATATACTTTCTTATAGCAAATATTCCCGCTGCTTTGGTGTCAAACTCTTAATGAGGCAAAACGGCACACAGCATGGAAAGAAGGAATCATATGCAGAAAAAACAAGAAAACAATTCTCTTTTTATCCACTTACTCCGCTTTGTACAGGGCATACTGATTGGACTGGGCGCAGTTCTGCCCGGCATATCCGGCGGTGTGCTGTGCGTTGTTTTTGGCATCTACAAGCCTGTGATGGAGCTTTTGTCGAACCCGTTCCGTCATTTTAAAACCCATGTTCCAAAGCTGTTTCCCGTTGTCATTGGCGCTATGGCAGGTTTTTTGGGAATTGCAAGGCTTTTATCCTTTTTCCTGATAAAGTACCCTTCCCAATCCGTCTGCCTGTTCGCCGGACTGATTATCGGAACGCTTCCCTCTCTTTTCAGGGAAGCAGAGAGCAAGGGCACATCCAAAAATGCCCATGCCGCCCTTTTCATTTCCATGACCGTGACCGTCGTGCTGCTCTGCGCGTTAAACGCCCTGACTGTCAAAGTTACGCCCGGCTTCTTCTGGTACTTTTTCTGCGGCTTTTGCCTTGCGCTCAGTGTAATTGCGCCGGGCATGAGCTTTTCCACACTGCTTATGCCCCTTGGTCTGTACACGCCCTTTGTGGACGGCATCGGAAGACTTGACCTGAGTGTGCTGCTGCCCGCAGGTCTTGGCGCCCTGCTCACGGTTTTCCTTCTCTCCAAAGCCATAGGCTTCCTGTTTGAACACCATCATGCCACAGCGTTCCACGCAATCATCGGCATTGTAATTGCCGCCACCATTCTCATTGTTCCTCTCGATAGCCTTACCTCTTCCGGATACGGATTTTTCACCAACGGAGGCTGCATGGGCTTCGGCATTGCCAGCGCACTGCTTCTTGCCAAGTGGAATCAAAGAGTAGAGACGCGGTCCCATTCTGCAAAAATGTAGGGTTGCGTCCATCTAAATCACCACTCTACTGTCTATCGGTTGTCAGATTTTTTCCTTTTCGCTACAATAAGTACATAAGGAGTTGCAAAATATCTGCTATCGTGACGGGACTGGACAATATAGACAAAAACGGGCTCCGAAGCAGTGGCAAGTCGCCCTTATTTTGTCTATATTGTCCAGCCCCTGTTTACGACAAAATGTTTTGCAATCGTCTAACAAGTAGACATTTGTGAAACTCACCTTTGTCGTTTTCGAATTGTGCACATGGTATATTCCATAAGCAGACCCTTGCTTACCGTCGGCACTTAGCGAGGTATTTTCGAGCTTAGTACCGCTACGGTAAGCTCGGAGCGAGAGCGAGTCTGCGTTGGAATATACCATGCGCACAATGACAACAGCACAGTTTCTAAATTTCGCAATTACCTATGTCTAACAGAAAAGAAGAGAAAAGGAGCGTGACACCATGTTTGAAATTGATAAAAAGGAATTTGGTCTCTTTGTTGCAGAGCTTAGGAAAGAGAAAGGCCTGAAACAGAAAGAGCTTGCCGCAAAACTGCTCATATCTGACAAAGCTGTCAGCAAGTGGGAAACGGGGCTGAGCATGCCGGATATTACGCTGCTTGTTCCGTTGGCGGACATCCTTGACGTCACTGTGACGGAGCTGCTGGAATGCCGCCGCATGACTGCCGAAACCATGACCGCCGTACAGACAGAAGCTTTGGTAAAGAAGACCATCAGCATGTCCGAGGCAGAACTCACCGCAAACACAAAGAGCAAACGGCGCTGGGGCGCTGCCTATGCCTGCTGTATTACGGTTTCCTGCATTGAGATCCTTCTTTATTTCCTTTGGGAATACTCCATGGAACTATTTTTGACACATTTGCTGACAATCGAAATTCTCAGCGCTGTGTTCGGCATCTTTTTCTGCCTGTTTGTCAAAGAAAAGCTGCCGTCGTATTATGACAACAATCAAATTTCCTACTATACGCAGGGACCTGTGCGAATGCACCTCACCGGCGTTTCCCTGAACAACAGCAACTGGCCGTACATTGTCCGTATCGCTCGTTTGTGGTCGCTTGGTCTTTTGGTTCTTTATCCTTTACTCTGCCTGATTGCCTTTCCATTTATATCAGGACTGGCAGGCAATATGGTTTTTCTTTATGTTACACTCGGCATTACGCTCGGCGGGCTTTTTATCCCTGTGTACGTTGTCGCCGCAAAATACAAATAATCCGCTTCACATTTCCAAACGGACAGGCAGGGTTTAACGCCCTGCCCGTTCGTCAAGATATAGCTGCACACGGTTTTGAATGACGTCTATCGTCTCATCCATCCCTTTGCTACCGTCAAAATACAACGCCGTTTCCTCTTCTATGATGGAAAGAATCTCCTGTGTCCGCCATGGGAAAAAGACAGCTTTGGCAAAGAGGGCGTTTAAATCTTCAAGCTGGGCTTCGGTAAACCATTCTGTTTCAATATCCCATTCAGGTGCTTCTGCCATCTGCATCACATGACCGATGTGTTGTGTAAGCCAATAATTTCCTGCCTCATCGAACGCCTGTCTGTTTACCGGAAAATAGAAACACATATCTTTGGTTCCCAATTCTTCCTGTACCTCTTCCTGCAGCAAATAGGATAGAAACTGCCATGCACCTTCCTTATTTTCGGAGGCCGCATTGATAGCAAAAGTCCTCACACCCAGCATATGGACTCCCTTTTCTTCTCCTGAAATCCCTGTCAGCACCCGCCCGCTATTCTTTATGCTATTATCATATCCTGCATAAAACTTATAACTGTATATATCTACCCTGTTCATAATGTATCCGTCTGCTCCCTTTCCTTCCCCGTCGCCATACCTCGCAGCAAGTTCCAGTATCCTATGGAAAGTATCCCCCGAAAAATCACAGGTTCCCGCCTGCCAGTCCACCATACCGTATAAAGTTTCAGACGGATAAAGCCAATCGTAGACAAGAGCAGCAGAATCCCTTCCATTCCTGAAAATTTTATCCTCTTCCAGTCCTTCCAGAATATCTAACATGTTTTCCAAGCTAAAATCCCCTTCTCCGGAAAAAACACTGCTGTCAGCGCACCATGAAAATATATTCATCCCAACACCAATGCCATATACGCCTTCTTCTATTTCAAATCCCTGAAAAGCAGTTGGAAAATAGGCTTCTCTGTCTATTCCTGATTCTTCAATATACGGCGTCAGTTCCTCGATAACACCTTTTTCTATCAAAGCGTATGGACTGCGCACTGACACAGCATCAATGATGTCCGGTCCATGCCCTGCCGCAATCTCAATCTCAACTTTCTCCCTAAAGGTATCCAAGTCCTGACTATCAGGACATTCCTCTATCACAATGTAATAGTCCGGATTTTCCTTATTAAAACGGACTATCAGTTCTTTTATCTCGCTGGAAATGCCGGTTGTTTTATAGGTCAGAATGGTCTTTCCCGATTCCTCCGGATTGATTTTGGAGAGCGTTACCGCCATGTCTCTCCCCGCATAAATCTCTATCTGGTTGTCTGAAACAAATTTGATATCCTCTGCTCCGCTTTGGGGGTCATACACCGTACCGTTCCACTCCATGTAATACTGTCTGCTGCCGTCCGAAAGCCCGTAGTCGTAAAGGCCTTTCGCATCCAGAATCAGGACATCCTTTGCATATCCCTTTGCAATGCAGTAGGCTATATCTTTCAGCCAGTGGATTTTCCCGATTGTCCCCATCTCTGTGTCAAAAACCGCCAATCCGTTCACAAATTTGTCGGTATCATTTATTCTCAGTATGATTTCCCCAGAAGCACTCTCACAGATGCCCGTCACAGCTCCGTCCGCCTGCGCCTCAAGCAGAACCTCTCCCTCCCGACTTAACAGATATACGGTATCGCGGTAGAGCACATAGGGGTTCCCCTTGCTGTCCAACCACCACCTTGTCTCTATGTTCAGCAGGCTTTCCGGCATGTTCCGCATCAGGATTTCCTCTTTCTTACCATCCCACAAAAGCCGCACATCTCCCTCTTTTGTTCCTGCCAGCAGAATTTCTTTCCCCTGATAATACTGCTGCCCCAAAATATAATCTGTCACGTCCGCAAATACAAGCGCATTGTATTCTACCTGTAAGTCGTATTTTTCTTTTGCCCCGCAGCCGGACAGGCAGCATACTATAACCGCAAGTATTAAAAACTTTATTTTTTCTTTCATCGACGTTCTCCTACTTTATTTTGCCCTCCGCCCATAGGCGGAGGGCTATGGCCGTTATTTACTAATTATGTACTATGCTATGGGCTTCTTGATACGGCAGATCTGTTGTAGTTACATACTCCCCACATTCTGTACAGTAGCACAAATAAATTTTTTTCGTTACATTCACATGACATTGTACGGTAATGGGTGTCCCATTCGTATAATACCCCCGAATCACTGTATGCGTATAAGACGAATACCTATACTGACCTGTCCACTGAAGGTCTCTCCCTGTGTCCTTATGGTCGCACGCCGCCGACACCTTCATCGCCGGACTTCCCACCAGCATACAAACTGCTGCTACTAAAACAATTGCTCTTTTTACAATACTCATTTTGTTTTCCTCCTGATTTTAGTTTATTCACAACTTAAAACAATACAACGAACAGCCACTACCCTCCTTTCCTCTCAGCCTCAGAGAAGTTACCTCAAACTGCATGAAAATAACTCCCTGCATAAAAACGCCGTAAAAGCGCGTTTATTCCCCCAAAAACCACGCAAAAAGGACAGTGAAACCGTTCCGTTTCCCTATCCTTTGTCACATTTACCAATATATTCCTGTGCGGTACCAGCCACGAATCGCAGCCTTTGCCCTGTCTATACGCTTTTCTATGGCATTCTTCTTCATGCCCAGCCTTTCGGCTATTTCGCCGCTGGTGCGCTCCAAGACATATGCCTCAATCAGCGTGTCCCTGTGCCATCTGGCAAGCCCCCTTAACGCTTCTAATACTTCCTGCCTTTCCCGTGTCATATGGCACGTCGCCTTTTCCTGCAGCGCAAGCTCCTCAAGCGATACCTCGTGTTTTCTTCTTCTGAGGATATCCAATGATGCATTGCGCAGCGCCGCAAAAAGGTAATTCTTTTTTTGGCTCTCCTTCATGGTTAATATGTTATGCCAATCTCTCATAACGTACAAAAAAGTATTCTGTACAGCGTCCTCTGCATCATCCGCATTTTTTAACAGCGACAATGCATACCGATACAAGTCATTATAGTACGATAAGTATAACAGCTCGACTGCCTGCCATTTTCTCTTCTTTCCGCTCTTCGTTACCTGCTGCATATATCCCCCTATGCCGAATTCCAGGTCTTTTGTTTTTCAATTTTATACCCTGTTGTAATTAATCAGACAGCCTTTTAAGATAATCTGTCTTTCCTCGTCTGTCAGCTCTCCCAGCCGCAGCACAAACTCTGTAAGACCTTCCTGCCCTACGGTATACGCCTTGATTTCATCGGATTTCTCTTCCACCGCTTTCTTGATTTCCGGTATAAACAAATAGTCCAGATTAGAGAACGGCAGCTCGCCTTCTTCAATCAAAAACGGAAGCATACCCCAGTTAATCAGATTGGAGCGGTATCTCTTGGTGGCATATTCATTGGCAATGTTTGCCCAGCCGCCTAATACTTTCTGACAGGAAGCCGCCTGCTCGCGTGCGGAGCCGTCTCCGGGCTTCACTGCAAATATAGTGGAGCCGAAGCCTGTGTTGGTGTGATTTGCCTCTGTAAAGGTTTTCTTGATCACGCCCATCACGTCCTTAAGCTGCGGCAATACCGTGCAGGGATGTCCGCCGGCCATTCTTTCCGTTTCCGCCTTCTGAATCGCCTTTGCACGCCCCACATACTGCGGATCCTTGCGGCTCAGGGTAAATTCTGCCAGTCCAAGCGGATTGGAACGGTAAGACGAAGTTTCGCCGGAAGGAATCAATTCATCCGTGGTCGTCACGGGGTCATGAATTTCGGAAACTACCTGCAGCACCAGATTTTCCGGCAATGCGCCCATGGCAGGCCAGTCCTTGATATTGGGACCGAACTGGATTTCCACGTCAGGGTCTGCCACGCCGTGGGAATCAAACACACGATTCGCATAAATATTGCTGTCAAAATGATATTGATAACGGTTCAATTCGCCGTCAAATTCCGTAGCCGGTGTCAGCACGCCCTTGTTTGCCGCCGTCGCCGCAATGGAACGCGCGTCCATAAGCGCCACGGAGGCAATCTGCCCGCTCTGCAGCTTGGAACCCTCCCTGTTGGGGAAGTTCCTTGTAGAGTGGCGGATGCTGAACGCATTGTGTGACGGCGTGTCGCCTGCGCCAAAGCAGGGACCGCAGAAAGCAGTCTTCATCACGGCACCCGTCTCTAAAATGGAAGCCGCGCATCCGTTTTTAATCAGCTCCATATATACAGGCATGGAAGCCGGATATACGCTTAAAGTAAAGCCGTCCGCGCCAATATAACTGCCCTTCAAAATATCCGCTGCCGCGCAGATATTTTCAAAACCGCCGCCGGCACAGCCCGCTATAATTCCCTGATCCACATAGAATTTGCCGTCGCGCACCTTATCCTTTAAGGAAAATTCCACCGCGCCGTCAAGACTTACCAGAGCGCGTTTCTCCGTCTCGTCCAAAATATCCAGAAGATTGCTGTTCAGCTCTTCAATGGTGTAAGTATTGCTGGGATGGAAGGGCATGGCAATCATCGGCCTGATTTTGGACAAATCCACCATAATCATACCGTCGTAATAAGCCACCTCGCCCGGGATAAGCTCCTTATATTCTTCTTTTCTGCCGTGAATCTCATAGAACTCTTTGATTGCATCGTCTGTCTGCCAGATGGAAGAAAGACAGGTGGTCTCCGTCGTCATAACATCGATGCCGATACGGAAGTCCGCGCTTAAGGAAGCAACGCCGGGACCCACAAACTCCATCACCTTATTCTTGACATAGCCGTTTTTAAATACTGCGCCGATAATCGCCAGCGCAACGTCCTGCGGACCCACGCCCTTTACCGGCTCGCCCGTCAGGTAAACGCCCACTACGCCGGGCATATTGATGTCATAGGTCTGGTTTAAAAGCTGCTTTACCAGCTCCGGTCCGCCCTCGCCCATCGCCATGGTGCCCAACGCGCCATACCGTGTATGGGAATCGGATCCCAGAATCATACTGCCGCCGCCCGCAAGCATTTCTCTTGCAAACTGGTGGATAACAGCCTGATGAGGCGGAACATAGACGCCGCCGTACTTTTTGGCACAGGTAAGTCCAAACATGTGGTCATCTTCATTGATGGTGCCGCCCACCGCGCAAAGGGAATTGTGACAGTTGGTCAGCACGTAGGGAACCGGAAATTTAGTCAGCCCCGAAGCGCGCGCCGTCTGGATAATGCCTACAAAAGTGATGTCATGGCTTGTCAGCTTATCAAATTTAATCCGCAGCTTGTCCATGCTGCCGGAAGTATTGTGGCTCTCCAGAATACCATAGGCAATAGTCTGCTTTGCCGCTTCCGCCTTCGTCACCTTTTTGCCGGTTTTATTCTCAATGGCGAGTGCCGCCTCCTGTGTGTCCTCGATAATCTGCGTACCGCCCACAAGATAAGCGCCGCCCTGTAATAATTGAATCATATTTGTACCTCCTGCTTTCAATTGTCATTTTTATTATAAAGGAAAAACCTTCTTATTCTTCATAATTCCATATAATCTGATAATCGGTTCCCGAAATTTCTCCTAACTGTTTAATATAACTTTCTATCAGCTTTTTCGCATTGTCCTGCGCCCGCATAAGCAAAACTTCATCATTTTCAAACATCAGCTTTATATCCTCTTCTGCCTTCGCGATTGCCTCTGTCTGGTTATCTGCTGTAATCGGATTTTTATTCAGCCCGTCGTCCGATGAAATATAGCTGTCTTCCGTGAATGTATAATCAGATAAACCAAGCAATCCTGCTTTGGGAATCGTTATGATAATTTTCTGCCCGTCAATCTCCATTTTTACTTTAGAGATATCGATACCGAATTTTGCGACCCCGCTGTATTCAATCCAAAATACACGGTCCTTTTCTCCCCAATGAACAATTCCCGAACCCTTTGGTTTCTCTGACTTTGCCACATTGTGATAATAACATTCCAGTGTCGCAAGCTCACATATATATCGAATCTGTAAAATATCAGGATAATACAGCGTTTCCTCTTCTACAATTTCTTCTGCCGGCTCCTGTTCTTCTTTTTTACCTGAACATGCACAAAATGTGAACAAAAGCAAAAATGCCATCATAAAACAGCTGAATCGTTTTTTCATGTACAATATGTGCAGCATTTGCGTGCCTCCTCTCTATCGGATTTCTACCTTGTACTCCGCGTCCAACTGCTCTACCCAGGGCACCACCAGCGCCTTAACAACGGCAATTGCATTTTCCCTTGCTGATTTTAAGAGGTCTTCCTCGCCATATATCCTCTCTTCTAAATCCTTTTTGCATACTTCATATGCTTCCTGATGTACCGTCTCTGTCTCACTTTTTTTGTCGATAAATATATAATCAAGCGTTCCCGGGTCAATCCTTATCTCCTGAATTTCAACCTCCGGAATTGTAATGAATATCATTTTATCCTCTTCATTGATGTCAACAACTATTTTACTGAAATCAATACCTGCTTTTAATTCCCCCTCATATGCTACATAATATCTTACGGTTACACCGTCTTCTTTATACGCTCTTGCAATGGCATTGTAAGTGTAGTCTGCGGTTGCCAGTTCGCTTATCTCAAAAACCTTGCTTATCGAAACCTCGCTGACCGTTACGACCTTGCCTTCCCCGCCGTCGATGATGTTCTCAATTTTCTCGCTGAACATATCCGACCAACTTTTTCCTCGTAAGTTAAAAAACAGCAGAAGCACGATAGCCGCCACTATAAGACCGCCGATTATCGTGAGTTTTATATTAATGCCTTTTTCTCTATGCATTTTAACCCTCTTACTGTTTCTTTCCTTATAGCTGTTTCTGGCCATTGTTACCCCTTCCCAATACACAAGATCCGTCCATATTTAATATCATGATTATTACATTTTTCGCATGATTTTGCAATACAAAATCACCTGAGAAACAGCTGCTCACTGCAAATCCCCAAATACCTGCTCCCAGATTTCCTGACAGTAAGCAGGACTGAAATCTCTGTCCCTCTTTATGGTAAAGCTGTTCGCCGCCATCTCGTCGGTAAACTGCTCCATGGGATAAACAAGCACGGTCTTTCTGTCAGCGGAAAAATACGTCACCAGAGGCTCCGCGCCGTATTCCTTGATGTATACTTCGCCATCCTCGTTGCGGGAAAGAGTCACTGTCGCCATCGCGCCGATCATCCGTTTTCCTATGTCGCTGTCTTCACCGGCCGTCGCATTGACATAATTGCCCAAAGAATAATACACAAGCATCTCATTGCCATCTTCATCACAAAGCATTTCCACCGGCTCAATCACATGGGGATGCGTGCCGATGACCAAATCAACGCCGCACTCCATGAAAAATTCTGCCCATTCGCGCTGATTCTTCGTCTCCTTCAGCACATATTCCGTGCCCCAATGAGGACAGAGCACCACAAAATCCGCCATCTCCTTTGCCCGCGCCACATCCGCCGCAATCTTCTCCTTGTTCAAAAGATTAACGGCATAGGACATCCCTGCCGGAAAAGGCAGTCCGTTGGTGCCATATGTATAGTTCAAAATGGCAATTTTTATGCCTTCCTGCTCGCAGACATAAATTTCCTCCTGCGCCTCCGCGCTGCCATAAATGCCAACTACTGCAATATCGGGATAGTTGTCCTCCCAAAAGGCAAGACAGTTTTCTATCCCTTCCCGTCCCCTGTCAAGGCTATGATTTGTCGCATGGAGAATCACATCAAAGCCGGCATTAGCCAGTGCATCCCCTACCTCGTAATAGGTGTTGAATCGGGGATAACCGGAAATCCCAAGCTCCGGCCCGCCCAGAATCACCTCCTGATTGACAATGGCAATGTCCGCCGCCTCTATCATGTCCTTCGTATAGGTAAAAAGGTGGTCAAAATTCCTGCTGCCGTCCGCCAGTCTGCCGCTGTTGTTGACCGGCATATGCATCAGAATGTCTCCGACCATGATAAGCGTTACCTCCGGCGTGGCGAGTATCTTCATTTCCTCTTGCAGAGAAAGCATATCCGCTTCCAGCCCGCTTATCTGTTCATCCGCCAAAGGCGTATATACCGCCAGTCCCGATATAAGCCCTGTGCCACGCGCTTCCGCGACAGTAGCCCCTGCCACGACCATCGGTTCCTTTCCACATCCCGCTAAAAGCAGCGCCAACACCAAAAACATGGTGACTCTTTTCCTTTTTTTGAAAAACATATCCATCCTCCATACAGAAAGATAACCGCCACAGCACAAAACCAGGCGGTTATCTCGTTTTACCCTATTTTTTCAGCGGTTTCTTGTCAGAAAGCTCTACCTTATCCAAATGCCAGATATCATCCACATACTCCTGAATGGTTCTATCGGAGGTAAACTTGCCGGAGCTTGCCATATTTAAAATAGCGCTCTTTGCCCAGCCTGCTTCGTTCCGGTATGCCGCTTCCACCTTTTTCTGCGCTTCCGCGTAGGATCTGAAATCCTTCAAAATAAAGTAGGTATCCGCCTTGGAAGTGCTCTGGGTATTGAGCAGGGAGTTGTACAGCGTTCTGAACAATTCCGTATCTCCGGGTGCATAAGTACCGTTGATTAACTGCATCAGTACCTTACGGATATCCTGATCGTTGTTGAAAATTTCCATGGGGTTGTAGCCGCCATAATTCTCGTAGTGGATAACCTCATCGGAGGACAAGCCAAAGATAAAGGCATTTTCCTCGCCAACCTCTTCCACGATTTCCACATTCGCGCCGTCCATGGTGCCGATGGTCAGTGCGCCGTTTAACATAAACTTCATATTACCGGTACCGGAAGCCTCTTTACTTGCTGTAGAAATCTGCTCGGAAACATCCGCTGCCGCAAAAATCATCTCCGCATTGGAAACACGGTAATTTTCAATAAATACTACCTTCATTTTGCCGCCGATGGAGGCATCGTTGTTTACCACATCTGCAACCGCGTTAATCAGCTTAATGGTCAGCTTGGCATTGCGGTAACCTGCTGCAGCCTTCGCTCCGAAGATAAAGGTGCGGGGATAGAAGTCCATATCCGGATGCTCCTTCAGTTCGTTGTACAGATACATTACGTGCAGGATATTTAAGAGCTGTCTCTTGTACTCATGCAGACGCTTTACCTGTACGTCAAAGATGGAGCGGGGGTCTACCTCCACGCCGTTGTGCTCTAAGATATACTGCGCAAGGCGCACCTTATTGCGGTACTTGATGTTCATAAACTCCTGCTGTGCCTTCTTGTCGTCAGCGTAAATCTTCATCTTGGCAATCTGGGGCAAGTCAGTAATCCATTCGGAGCCGATATGTTCGGTTACCCAGTCCGCAAGGAGCGGATTGCCGTGGAGTAAAAACCTTCTCTGGGTAATACCGTTGGTCTTATTGTTGAACTTCTCCGGCATCATTTGGTAGAAGTCTTTTAATTCCTGATTCTTTAAAATCTCGGTATGCAGCCTTGCCACACCGTTTACGGAATAGCCTGCCACAATGGCAAGATGCGCCATATGAACCTGTCCGTTGTAGACAATCGCCATCTTATTGATTTTATCCTGATTGCCGGGATACATCGCCGCAATCTGATTGACAAAACGACGGTTAATTTCCTCCACAATCTGATAGATACGGGGCAGCAGACGTGAGAACAGCTCGATCGGCCATTTTTCCAGTGCTTCCGCCATAATGGTGTGGTTGGTGTAAGCACAGGTCTTGGTGGTTACTTCCCATGCCTCATCCCACTCTAAATTGAAGTCATCCATCAGAATACGCATCAATTCCGCAATGGCAACCGTCGGGTGGGTATCGTTGAGCTGGAAAGTCACCTTTTCATGGAACTTTCTGATATCGTCGTGCTTCTTCATGTATTTCGCCACAGCCCTCTGCACAGATGCGGAAATAAAGAAGTACTGTTGTTTTAAGCGGAGTTCCTTACCTGCATAGTGATTGTCGTTGGGGTAAAGTACCTCTACAATGTTGCGGGCAAGATTCTGCTGTTCAACTGCCTTCTGGTAGTCGCCCTTGTCAAAGGAATCAAGCTGGAAGCACTCAATCGGCTCCGCATCCCAGATACGCAGGGTATTGACAATGCCGTTGCCATAGCCGACAATGGGTAAATCATAAGGAATTGCCTTTACGGACTGATAACCCTCCTGGAAGAAATGGTTTCTTCCCTTTTCGTCGGTGCGCACATTGACATAGCCTCCGAACTTTACCTCCTGTGCATATTCAGGGCGGCGCAGCTCAAAGGGATTGCCGTTCTCCAGCCATACATCCGGTACTTCTATCTGATATCCGTCCCTGATTTCCTGTTTAAACATGCCGTAGCGGTAACGGATGCCGCAGCCATATGCCGGATATCCGAGCGTGGCAAGGGAATCCAAAAAGCAGGCTGCCAGACGTCCCAGACCGCCGTTGCCCAGCGCTGCATCCGGCTCTGCATCCTCCACCAGATTCAAATCCAGCCCCAGCTCATCCAAAGCTTCTTTCACCGGCTTGTATGCCTGCAGGTTGATAAGGTTATTTCCGAGTGCCCTGCCCATAAGGAATTCCATGGAGAGGTAGTATACCGTCTTCGGATCCTGCTTGTCGTACTCCCTCTGTGTATCCATCCAGCAGTCTACAATCTGATCCTTTACCGCATAGCATACTGCTTGAAAAATCTGTTGCTGCGTTGCCTCCTCCAAGGTTTTTCTGTACAAAGTCTTTATGTTGTACAGAACGCTTCTCTTAAACAATTCCTTGTCAAACTTTACCTTGCTTTTCAGCATATTCTGTCCTCCTCGTATTTGTCATCTTTCTTATTGCGGCAGGCGTTTCATCTTCCTGCCGCCTTCACCACTAACTGTATTATACTATTAGTTTGAAACTCTTTCCACAGAAATCGTAACATTTTCTCCGTTTACGTTCCATTCCTTTGCCACAGCGAGGGTTTCTCCCGTCGCCATCGACTCGGCAAGCACCTTTCCGGCGATTGCCTCTTTATTGCGAAGCGCAATGTCCGCCACCTTTTCGTTGCCTGCAAAGGATACCTGAATGCGGTCAGTCACCTCAAAATCCGCCTCTTTCCGCATGGTCTGGATTTTGCTGATGATTTCAAGCACAAAGCCCTCCTCAACCAGCGCATCCGTCAGGTTGGTGTCGAGTACTACCGTCATGCGGTTGTCGCTCTCTGTCACATAACCCTCTTTCTGCGTCATTTCAATCAGCAAATCCTCTTCTGTCAGGGAAACCTCCGTCTCTCCCGCCATAAACTTCAGCGCACCGTCCGCC
The DNA here is from genome assembly GCA_029053015.1 of Lachnospiraceae bacterium. Classification (GTDB taxonomy): domain Bacteria; phylum Bacillota; class Clostridia; order Lachnospirales; family Lachnospiraceae; genus Acetatifactor. The sequence goes on along the minus strand of JAIDHX010000050.1, from coordinate 50,572 downwards.
CGCAGTTCGTCCATTGCCGCGTTGCCGTCAAGAGAAGCAAGCGTTTTCTGGATACTGCCGAGCAGTTTGCCGTACTTAGGACCAACCGTCTTTAACTGAGGCTTAAAGATGTAAGAAGTAAATTCCCTTACGTCATCCGTAAAGCGTACCTCTTTTACATTCAGCTCTTCCGCGATAATATCCTTATAGAAATCGGTCAAATCATGCTCTGTTTTGACAAACATGGTGCTTATCGGCTGCCGGTTTTTGATATTTGCGGTGTTGCGGCAGGCGCGTCCCATGACAACAGCCTTCAGCACCGTCTCCATATCCTCCTCCAGCTTTTTGTCTATCCATGCCTCATCAGCCTTCGGGAACTCGCACAGATGAATGCTTTCCGGCGCATCCTTATCAATGCTCCGCACCAGATTCTGGTAGATATCCTCTGTCATAAAGGGTATCATGGGCGCTGCTGCCTTGCTGATGGTAATCAATGCGGTGTAGAGCGTCATGTAAGCATTGATTTTATCCTGCTCCATGCCCTTCGCCCAGAAGCGCTCGCGGCTCCTTCTGACATACCAGTTGCTCATGTCGTCCACAAACTCCTGCAGTGCTCTTGCCGCCTCGGGAATCCGGTAATGCTCCAAATCCTCATCCACTTTGGCCACAACGGTGTTCAGCTTGGAAAGCAGCCATTTGTCCATAACCGCCAGTTTGTCATATTCGAGCGTATACTTCGATGCGTCAAAATCATCTATATTGGCATACAGCACGAAGAAAGCATAGGTATTCCAGAGCGTACCCATAAACTTGCGCTGTCCCTCCTGCACTGCCCTGCCGTGGAAGCGGTTCGGCAGCCACGGTGCGGAATTGATGTAGAAATACCAGCGGATTGCATCCGCGCCGTAGGTCTCAAGCGCATCAAACGGGTCTACCGCATTTCCCTTGGATTTGCTCATCTTCTGCCCGTTCTCGTCCTGCACATGTCCCAATACAATAACGTTCTCATAAGGCGCTTTGTTGAACAGCAGGGTAGACTCCGCAAGCAGGGAGTAGAACCAGCCTCTCGTCTGATCCACCGCCTCCGAGATAAACTGCGCGGGGAACTGCTTTTCAAACAGCTCTTTGTTTTCAAAAGGATAGTGATGCTGTGCAAAAGGCATGGCGCCGGAATCAAACCAGCAGTCGATAACCTCCGGTACTCTGTGCATATCCTTGCCGCACTTCGGGCACTTGATTGTCACAGCATCGATATAGGGTCTGTGCAGTTCCACCTTGGCATCGTCCGGATTGCCGCTCATCTTTGCAAGTTCCTCGCGGCTTCCGACACAGTGCTGGCAGCCGCACTCGCACTCCCAGATGTTGAGCGGCGTGCCCCAGTAACGGTTACGTGAAATAGCCCAGTCCTGTATATTTTCCAGCCAGTCCCCAAAACGTCCCTTGCCGATGGACTCCGGAATCCAGTTGATGGTATTGTTGTTGCGTATCAAATCCTCTTTTACGGAGGTCATTTTGATATACCATGACTCGCGCGCATAATAAATCAGCGGTGTATCGCAGCGCCAGCAGTGCGGATAGCTGTGCTCAAACTTCGGAGCCTCAAACAACAGACCCGCTTCCTCCAGCGCTTTTAAGATCATGGGGTCTGCTTTTTTGACAAAAGTGCCGGCAAAAGGCGCTTCCTCTGTCATATTACCCTTTCCGTCCACAAGCTGTACAAAAGGCAGATCATAGTTGCGTCCCACCTTGGCGTCGTCCTCACCAAACGCAGGTGCAATGTGTACTACGCCCGTGCCGTCCGTCAAAGTGACATAGCTGTCACATGTTACGTAATGTGCTTTTTTATTCTGCTTTTTGCAGATTTCCACCGCACAGTCAAAAAGCGGCTCGTATTCCTTGTACTCCAAATCCTTTCCTGTCATGGTCTCCAGCACTTCATAGGCTTTTACGCCCTCCTCTGCGTTCCCGAGTCTGCCGAGAACGGTGTCTAAAAGTGCCTCCGCCATGTAATAGGTATAGCCATCCGCCGCCTTTACCTTTGCGTAGGTTTCCACCGGATTGACGCACAGCGCCACGTTGGAAGGCAACGTCCACGGGGTGGTCGTCCATGCCAGAATGTAGGCGTCCTCGCCCTTCACTTTAAAGCGTGCCACCGCGGAGCGTTCCTTGACATCCTTGTAGCCCTGCGCCACTTCCTGCGAGGAAAGCGGCGTGCCGCAGCGGGGACAATAGGGTACAATCTTAAAGCCCTTGTAGAGCAGCCCCTTATCCCAGATTTCCTTGAGCGCCCACCACTCGGACTCGATATAGTCGTCATGATAGGTCACATAGGGATTGTCCATATCCGCCCAAAAACCAACGGTGCCGGAGAAATCCTCCCACATGCCCTTGTATTTCCACACACTTTCCTTACACTTATTGATAAAAGGCTCCAGCCCGTAATTTTCTATCTGTTCCTTGCCGTCCAGTCCGAGCAGCTTTTCCACCTCGATTTCCACCGGCAGTCCATGAGTATCCCAGCCCGCCTTCCTGGGCACCATATAGCCCTTCATGGTACGGTATCTGGGAATCATGTCCTTGATAACGCGGGTCAGCACATGGCCGATATGAGGCTTGCCGTTTGCGGTGGGCGGCCCGTCATAAAAGGTATATTCCGGTCCTTCTTTTCGGGTTTCCATACTCTTTTTGAATATGTCATTTTCCTTCCAAAATGCCTCGACCTGCTTTTCTCTTTCTACAAAATTCAAATCCGTCGATACTTTTTTGTACATGGCTTTTTCCTTTCTCTTTTTGATTTTAAATGTTTTCCGGAAACAGAAAAACCCCGTCCGTAAAAGGACGGGGCTCAAAACTCCGCATAACCACCTGTTACAGCATACGCTTCCTCCGATTTCATCTGTCCGGCAGAAGTTATATGGTTCCCGGTAACGGCGGGACTCCGTCGCGGACTACTGGGAAGCGCCTTTTGCCCGCGCGACTCGGAAGTGATATTCAACAGTGCCCTACTCATACCGGTCTTGCACCCTCACCGGCTCGCTGGAATTTTGAGAAACTGCTTACTGTCTTCGTCATGGTCTTTCTTATTCACGACAACAGAAGGCACGTGGAGCGTGGATTCTGTTGTTTATTGGTAATTATATAGTGAGGGCGTGGGAATTGTCAAGAAAAATTCTTCTGTATAAACGTCACAAACTCTTCCCTCGGCAGCGGCTTTGAGTAATAATATCCCTGAATATATTCACATTCCATATCAGAGAACTGTTTTACCATGTCTTCCGTCTCCACTCCCTCTACTACTATCTTCAAGTCCATTGCCTTGAACATTCTGATTGTATTCCTGATCATAATCAAAAGTTTTGAATTGGCTTCTCCGCCAACGAAGCTCTTATCAAGCTTAACAATATGAAACGGCAGTGAAGCAATACGAAGCATATTGGAATATCCCGTTCCGAAATCATCCAGAGAAAAGGTGATTCCCGCCGCACTCAAAACATTCAGATTCTGAATCAAGGCTTTCTGAGAATAAGAGGCTGCGGTTTCGGTAATTTCCAAATTAATCTGCTCCGGTCTGACATGAAAGCGGTTAAGAATATCCATAACCTGGTCCGCCAAATCACTGCGCATGCACTGCACCACGGATAGATTGATTTCTATATAATCGAGCTGCAATGCCTGATATTCTCTGCCGGCAATGAATTTACAGACCTCCTCCAGCACAAATGCCCCGATTTTGTGAATAGCTCCGCTCTTTTCCGCTGCCGGTATGAAAACATCCGGAGGAACAAATCCATATTTATCATCCTTAAGTCTGAGCAGAGCTTCCGCTGAATTAAAACGTTTTTCTTCCACGGAATAAATCGGCTGATAATAAACGGAAAAATTGTGTTCTGTCAGGGCCCGCTCAATAATGCCGTCCACATCTTTTCTGATGTCATAATAATCCTTCTTAAAAATTTGGGAAGCGTAAAGAACCTCGCCGGTATACGGCATAGTATTCAAATCATTCCCAAATGCAAGCAGGGAATCAACATTCGGAATATCTTCCGGACACCTTGCAATGCAGACACAGTGCACAAGGTTTAAATCCATCTGATGAAACGAAAATCCACCTTTCATAAGCTCATTAAGCATCCTTGCATTTTCTTCTGTCCTGCCAAAATGCCGTTCATCAATTACAAGCCGAAATTTGCCCATCCCCAGATAATACAGTTCCGCCTGCATCTTATACTTTTTGTTAAAAGCAGCTATCTTACCCGCAATATCCCGCAATACCGCATTGATACTCTCGTATCCCAGCATATCCCGAACGGTATAATAGTTAACTATATTTATCATTATGATTTCCAGCGGCTTCTTATTGGCAGCCGCTCTTTTTACATCGGCAACATATGCGCTTAATTTGCTCAGCCCTGTTTCAGAATCAATAACTTCTTCCGGCCTCTGAATTACCATACATACCAAAAGGATGCCACATGAAAGTGAAAACATTTCCACTAAAAGTTCCGGATAAAAAAACTGGATTACAACTGCGACAAACATTATCGGTATCAGAGCTATTAATGCAGCAAAACGATTTCTGTCAATCAGCCTTTTATGCTTAATAGCATAATAGAGCCCTAATGCGCATAGTATAATGGTCACGATATATAAGAGCAGAAAACATCTGCCTCTTACATATGAACCATTTTCATCCAGATAAAACATGATATGTACGAACGGATTGACAGCCAGCGCGGCAGCCACAACAAGAACCGGTCCAAAGAGCAGTATTTTTTGAAGTCTGTTTCGTCTTAATTTGTGCCAGATATCCACCTGTGCAATAATATATATAACATAGAAAAACGGAGTAAGAATGTGGAACAGCAGATACGTGGTATGCGTAATATATTTGACGACAACATATCCTGTCCCTACATATTCCAGATGAATGGTTCCGATATCTGCAATATCTGACAAAAGCACCACTATCAGCATCACCAGAAAACAATGATTCAATTTACCCTTCGTCATTCTCCGGATTACCATTGCAGTCAGCACAACTATTAAAATGATAAGCGCGCAATAATCGAAATAGGCAGATGTTTTCATCTCTATATCCCTCCTGTTTATTTAACCTGCATCTTTTTATCAATCAGATGATAAATCATGCTGATTACGAAGCACAATATGCCGCAGATAAAGAAGCTTAAGGCGTGACCCAATGTATTATCGTAACTTATGTCAACCAAAATCAATTTTGCCACGCTGAACATCGAAAGGAACAGTCCGTATATCCTAAACGATTTCACATAAAATTTGAATCCTATCACAATGCTTATAATGGCAAACAAAAATGCTGAAATGCTGATTACATAATTCGCAGCTTCATAGGAACACAATATCGTCACCAGCAGAACGGTAAGTTTGACTCCGATATAGATTCCCGCCCACATTGTTTTATTTTGCTCGACAAGATTCTTTGAATTAACCATAAAAATCAGGATTGCCAGCAAAACAAGTATGAAGTGGCATATCTCATTGTCTGCCGCCATAACTGCAAATAAGCTCACTGTCATAAGTATTGCATTCATTATCCGCGTGACATTTACGCTGCTTTTTTCTATTTGCAGCGTTTGAAAATTCTTTATGAACCTGCTCTTCATTGCCAAAATATTCAAGATTGAGATAACACAAATCATGATTGTCGTTTCAATATCATAATTTACCTTCATACCATCCATCACATAGGTCAGGCTGATAAAAATGAATAAAAGCCCTGCCAAGTATGAAAACAACTTGAACTTGCCATTATATTGCTCCTTTTTCACATACATGCAGACTCCCAGAATGGCAAAGAACAACAGTCCGAGACAGAAATGCTCGACAGGATATTTCATATCAAAGAAACAATAAATGACTGCCATCAGTAAGCTCACATATTTATAGACGCAATCATCTTTATAATATCCCAGCAGCAGAATCAGAATCATCACAAACGACACTCCGACATGCTCCCGGAAAAACGAAACCATATATACGGACATGACAAACAGCGGCAGTTCGAAACACTGTAACAGGACTTTGCCTTCATCCTTCCTGTTGTCAAACTTTTTCTCTATCAACGCCAATAATGCTGCGCCTATTATGATAAAAATAATCCCTCTGATATTGTCCCAATTGCCCCGCAATACTGCCCTATATGTCATATTACTGATAAACAGCATCATAAATATCGTATTTATCATGATAAAAACGCCAAAGCCCGCATTTTTCTCCTTTAGCTTCGCCATAAGGAAAAACACGAATTGTACTATCAAAAACAACAGAACTACTCCCGCTATTATCTCTGTCAGATACGCAGTCCAGTCCAGATCATAACCTTTCGCTTCTGCTACTTTTCTCCACGAGAACGCAGCGGGGCGCATCAGATAAGCTCCCACCCATATCAGCAATACATTCATGCAGTTAAAAGTATTGTTTATGACATTTTTATGAAATTCCCTGCTATAATTGCTCACATAGAAAATGGAAGCAGTCACCACAAAGAACAGGCTGAGCAGAAACAGCTTGGTATGGTCAGATTCTTTCATGCACAGGACAATGCCGAAAAACAATGCAATCGTAATACCGCATTGTCCTATTATCTGAAATACTTTGTCCTGCCATTTCGATAAATAACAGACGAATACCGCCCAAACCAAAATAAAGAGGTATAGCGCAATGTCTCCGATTGCCTTAAAATACAGATTCGTCAGAAACAGGGATATATAAACCGCACCAATACCGCAGCTGCTGATTGCCAGATACAGTTTGTTATTGTGCTTCTTTAATTTCAACAACCCGAATGTCGTAAGCAGAATGCTCACAATATACATCGCTGTCATTTTTATCGTATCCGTAATAAACGGCGCTAATAAAGTGGCAAACAGAATAAAGCTTATAAAAATCAGGACCGAAGCAAATATCCCCATCCATGACTTACCAATCATGTTCTCCAAATCCTTAGACCCGGCTGCCTTATTCTGCGGCTGCATGTAGGGAACTTGCGGCTGCGGCATTACTCTCTGGGGCTGCATGTAGGGAACCTGCGGCTGCCTCTGCATTTCTGCCTTCAGCATATTCAGCTGATTATTCATATAATCGATTTCCGTCTGCAAATATCTGATTTTATCATTTAATATCGAACTGCTGACATTTTGATTTCTGCATTCATAAATCAAATCATTCAGCTGTTTTCTATCTGCAAGCAGGCGGTTTTCGTAATTTAGAATTGAAACCTCCACACTGTTCAAATTATTTAAATTATTCAACTTCTCTTCTCCACTATTCTTGTACCAAAAGCAATATTGACCTGCATTTAAATAAATGATACTCTAAATATAGAAAAAACACAAGTTGAGAAAAGTTGCTTTTCCACTTCATACTTGCAAAACGGAGGAATGTATCATGACATATGAAGAATTATTTTCAGGCGTGAAGGCCGAATTCATGAACGCGGATGTAAGCGACGTGAATGAACACCTGGCATATCAGTTCAATATTACAGGCGAAGCACAGGGGATTTTTTATGCAGAGGTAAAAGACGGAAAGCTGTACGTGGAGCCGTATGAGTATTATGACAGAGATGCCATGTTTACATGTAAAGCAGAAACATTGATAAAAATTGCAAAAGGGGAACTCGACCCGATTATGGCTGTCACCCTTCAAAAGCTGAAAGTGGAAGGAAATATCGAAAAAGCGTTGAAGCTAAAGGGACTGATTGATAGCAAAAAGAAAAAAGGGGCAAAGAAATAATAACACACCGGCAATTGAAACCAAGGCAGCGGTGTCAGGCCGCTGCCTTGCCTCCCTGACTCTGCTCCTTGAAATTTTGAACACCTATTTCTTAATTCTCATCTTTACAAATATGCAGCCGGCAACAATTGTTATCATAATCAACCCAAGCACAATCCCTCCCCTCATTTTTGTCCGATTTTCCTGTTCTTCCCGCTGCTCTATCTCATCGTAGAGCATATGATTATAATTCCTATTTTGTTCAAATTCCTGATTTATCAAATCCTGATCACCTATTGTTTTCAGATATTCCACCTTGATATAGCCCGTATACTCTCCTGCAGAAATTCTGCACCAGTTATGTTCTGCATGGTCCAACGTAAAAACAACCGTCCCTGCTTCTAAAGACGTCACTACTTTTGCTTCGTCGGATGCTTCCTCATACAAATCTGCCTGCGCACTTGTTTCCAGTACCATATTTCCTGTTATTTCATCTAAACCGACCGCATATACAGGTATCTGTAAAGCAATCAGCAGCAGAAAGCCTGTCCCTGCCATAGCTAACAGTTTTCTCATCCTTTTATTCTCCTCACGCAAAAATCTCACCAAAGAAAGGAGAACGCCAAAAGACATTCCCCTCTCTTCATCATTTAGCTTATAAGTAACCGAAACCGATTACTTCGCAACAATCGCATATGCGCCAAGTCCGGCTTCAACTGCAAAAGTAACAGTATCCGGATTTGTGTCTAAATCTTCAAGAACCGTTATCACACCGCCCTCTTGTACACAAAGTACCAAATAGGTCAAAGATGTGTCTGCTGATTTCGGAAGACCTGCCACAAGTGCAACGTTTCCGTCTGACAATGTAATCCATTTACCACTCTCTCTGGCTCCCAGCTCAATATGCAGGCACGCAACAATTTCGGTTCCCGTAGCTTCTGCCCCTGCATGAATACTTGCCATTGCATTCACACTTTTCTTAGGATCGACATCATAAATGACAATTGCCGGTGTCTGCTCTTCTGTCAATGCAAGCGCCGTTTTTACATCCTCAGCCGATGTGCTGACTGCTGTACCGGATACGCTCATGGCGCCATAGACTCCGGCCACAGACGTCTTTATTTCTGTACCTGCCACACTTATGGGCGCTTGCGCTGTCTGAGACATTTTCTCCTCAAAAGTCGGTATTGGCGCCGGGGTCTGCACCGCAGCAGCAGGGGTGCCGGTTGATGAACCATTACCGGATACATCATTGCCGGATACATCTGCCGCATGCACCATCGATGCAGGTGACATAACCAATGCTGCCACAAGGGCTGCCGCCATCATTTTTTTCATACTTCTAAATTTCATTGTACTATTCCTCCTGTTTTTATTTGAAGCCGTAACCTCTTTACATTTTATACTATTCTGCCGGAAGTATGTGTCAAAATCCTTTGCTGCGTTTTCGGAGCATACACTTGTACAATGCTGCCGGCTAATGTTATAATAATAAAGTATATACGAACGGAGGGAACATGATGAGTTCAGCAAGAAAAAAAGGGCGTTTATACCGATCCCTACAGTCCATGAGCGTTATTCCCCTGCTTGTTCTGGCATTGATTATCACCATATTCAGCTATTATGCAGTAAGAAAAGCCATGCACACAGAAGTACATATCGAACTGCAAAATACAGCGGACAGTGTTATCATGATATACGATTTGCTTTATCCCGGCGACTATCATCTGGAAGGCGGGGATTCCTCCGACTTATTTAAAGGAACACAACTTTTGACCTCTGACTATTCCATTATTGATCGTCTGAAATCAGATACGCAGACAGAAATTACCATTTTCTATCAGGATACCCGAATCCTGACTACGATCTGCACTTCGGAAGGCGTCCGCATTACAGGCACCGAGGCCAATACGCTCGTCACACAGGAAGTACTTCTTTCGGGACAGCCACATTTCTACACCAATACCGAAATTCATAACCAACAGTATTTCGCCTATTACACGCCTCTGCGCAACAGTAACGGCAGCATTGTCGGCATGGTCTATGCAGGCAAGCCCTGCACGGAAGTCGATGCGGCGGTCCGGCGCGCAGTTCTGCCCATTATTCTGATTGCCATATGCAGTATGATTGTCGTCAGCCTCATCGTTTCCTCTTACACGCACAAACTGACAAATGCCCTGCAAAAAATACGTTCCTTCCTGTCCGAGGTATCCACCGGCAATCTATGGGAGGAACTGGATCCCGATGTTCTGCAGCGCAGTGACGAGCTCAGCGATATGGGATATTCCGCCCTCCACATGCAGCGTTCGCTCCGCAATCTGGTGGAACAGGATACACTGACAGAATTAAACAACCGGCGCTTTGCAGATAAACATTTAAAACAGACACAAGCGAATGCCAATGCCTGCGGCAGCAATTTTGTAGTGGCAATCGGCGATATTGATTTATTCAAATCCGTCAACGATACCTATGGACATGACTGCGGTGATGTCGTGTTAAAACGCGTGGCAGTCGTCCTGAAAAATCATATGGCAGGCAAAGGATTTGTCGCTCGCTGGGGTGGCGAAGAGTTTCTGTTTCTTTATGACAGCATGGGACTTAACGACGCGTACACTGAGACAGAGGCGCTCCTCCGCGAAATCCGCAAAATGGAGATAGACTACGAAAAACAGACCATCCATATCACCATGACCTTCGGTCTTGCCGAAGGCGGCAGAGACACCAACATTCGGGAGCTGCTGCAAAAAGCCGACACAAAGCTGTATGAAGGCAAAGAAGGCGGCAGAAACCGCATCGTAATGTAATAATTTATAACTGTTTTTCCTTGACGGTTCTACCAAAAAGTCGTATGATAGGTGCAACATTTACAACTGTCTTGACAATGGAGAAAATTCAATTTGTACGCGTGCCAAAGCACGCAGATGGGAGCAAAAATGGATAGACAAAATCTCACTCTGCTGACGGACCTCTATGAGCTTACCATGATGCAGGGCTACTTCAAAAACAAGGACAAGAATGAAACCGTTATTTTTGATGCGTTTTACCGCGCCAATCCCAACGGCGGCGGTTATGCCATTGCCGCCGGCTTAGAGCAGGTTATCAATTACATCAAAAATCTTCGTTTTGACGAAGAGGATATTGCCTATCTGGCAAGCCTTGGTATTTTCGATTCTGAATTTCTGGATTACCTGCAGAACTTCCGGTTTACCGGTGATATTTATGCCATTCCCGAGGGCACGGTTATATTTCCGAGAGAGCCGTTTGTCAAGGTGATTGCACCCATCATGCAGGCACAGCTTGTGGAAACCGCTATCCTGACCATCATCAACCACCAGAGTCTGATTGCCACCAAAGCCTCCCGCGTCTGCTTTGCTGCGCAGGGCGACGGTATTATGGAGTTCGGACTGCGGCGTGCGCAGGGTCCGGACGCGGGCATCTACGGAGCAAGAGCTGCCATGATTGGCGGTTGTATTGCCACCAGCAACGTGCTTGCCGGACAGCTTTTTGACGTACCTGTCAAGGGAACCCACGCTCATAGCTGGATTATGAGTTTTCCTGATGAATATACAGCTTTTAAAACCTATGCCGATATTTACCCGAATGCATGCATTCTGCTGGTAGATACCTACGACACATTGAAATCCGGCGTTCCCAACGCCATAAGAGTGTTTACGGAAATGCGCGAGGCCGGAATTCCTCTGACCTCATACGGCATCCGCCTTGACAGCGGCGACCTCGCCTACCTGTCCAAGAAGGCGCGCAAAATGTTGGATGCAGCGGGCTTCCCTGACGCTGTCATTTCCGCTTCCAACGATTTGGACGAGTACCTGATCGACAGTCTGAAGGTACAGGGCGCCACCATCACTTCATGGGGCGTCGGCACAAACCTGATTACCTCCAAGGACTGCCCTTCCTTTGGCGGCGTATACAAGCTGGCTGCAGTAAAAGACGCCGACGGCAGCTTTATTCCTAAAATCAAGCTTTCAGAAAACAGTGAAAAAGTTACCAACCCCGGCAATAAAACCATCTACCGTATTTATGAGAAAGATACCGGCAAAATCAAGGCAGATTTGATCTGTCTGGCAGACGAGCACTTTGACCCTTCCGAGCCCATGAAGCTTTTCGATCCGGTGGAGCCGTGGAAGAAAACCAAACTGGAGGGCGGCACTTATACCCTGCGGGAGCTTATGGTTCCTGTCTTCCAGAACGGCGAGTGCTGCTACACCTCACCAAAGGTAATGGAAATCCGCGATATCTGCCAAAAAGAGCTGAATACCCTTTGGGACGAAACCAGACGTCTGGTCAATCCCCACAAAGTTTATGTGGACCTCTCCCAAAAGCTTTACGATATCAAAATCAAGCTTTTGGACGAGATGAGCGAAAAATAAAATTCCAATTCATTCTTTTTCCTTTTTTCTCAGAAAAGATGGGAGCAGATTTTTTGTCTGCTCCCATCTTCCTGTTTCTATTGCTTTTTATGCTCTTTTTCGCTTTACTGCTCCATCTGTCTGCCCAAAAATCCTGCTGCCGACATAATCAGCTTGTGCTCCACTTCACCCAGCTTCGTCTTTCCGTCGCCTTCCAGAATCACAACAGCGCCAATCACATCGCCTTCACAGATAATGGGCGTCAGCGCTTCCTGCAGGTATTCCTCGTTTTCCTCTTCAATCACCGGAATAAAATTTTTCTCTCCGCGGGAAGCAATAATCGTCTCCCGCTCCGCTATTTTCTCTTCCAACTGCTTGCTGATGCTCTTGCCCAAAAAGTGCTTGTAGCCCCCGCTTACCGCAATGAACTGATCCCTGTCGGCAATCAGCGCCGCATGGCCGGACACCTGGGCCAAACTATCCGCATACTGTTTGGCGAAAGTTGTCATTTCCCCGATAGGGGAATATTTCTTTAATATAATTTCGCCTTCCCTGTCCGTAAAGATTTCCAAAGGATCACTCTCCCTGATCCTCAAGGTTCTGCGGATTTCCTTCGGTATGACGATACGTCCAAGGTCGTCTATCCTTCTTACAATTCCTGTTGCTTTCATTTATTTCCTCCATTTGCAGATAATAATTTGTGAAACGTAATTCTATTATCTGTAAATAGTGGTATTTTATACCTAGAAAGCATTTATTTTCTTCTTACGCCCAAAGGACTTCCGTCCCTTCTGACATCTACCGCCTTTTTCTTGCGGCGACTCTCACTTTTTTCGCCTTCGAATTTTCTGTCTTTGCCTTTTTTATCGCTCTCCGCACCTTTTCCGCCTCGGCGGCCTTTTTCGTCCTCGGACTTTCTTCCCGCGCGGCGGCTTTCCTTTTCCTCTCCGAAGCTTCTGCTGTCGTGACGGCGGCTCTTTTCTTCCCCGTAACTCCTGCTGTCGTGACGGCGGCTCTTTTCTTCTCCGTAACTTCTGCTGTCGCGGCGGCTGCTTTTTTCTTCCTCAAATTTTCTGTCGGAACGGCGGCTTTCCTTTTCTTCTCCGCGGCTTCGGCTGCCATGGCGTTCTCCTCGTTCTTCCTCGCGTCCTCTGCCTAAGCGGCGGTTTCTGCGGCCTTCCTGTCCGCCTTCTGCACCTCTTCTGCGCTCTCCGCGGCGTCCGAATATGCCTTCCTTCTTTGGCTCATCTATCACAATTTCCTGAATATTATCGCCCACCTGCATCCTGACAAGCGCTGCCAGAAGCTCCATCGGGTCTGCTCCCAGCTCCGTAATTTTTTCTTCTATTTTTTCCTTTAAATTCTCTAAATTCGTTTCCTCTGCTTTTTCCACTGCGGACGCAATCACCTTGTCCACCTTGACGTCCATAACCTGCTTTGCTTTCGGCACTTTCATTTCCGTCATCTTTGTCTTGCAGACTCTCTCAATATCCCGAATCCGGTAGAGGTCCCTTCCATAGGCAAAGGTGAACGCCATGCCTTCCTTGCCGGCACGTCCGGTTCTTCCGATTCTGTGGACATAGTACTCAATATCCTGCGGCACATCATAGTTAAATACCGCCTCCAAATCGTCAACGTCAATCCCTCGCGCCGCAACGTCTGTTGCTATCAGGATTTCCAGACTGCCGTTTTTAAAACGGTTCATCACAAAATCCCTCTGCTTCTGCGTCATATCACCGTGCAGCCCTTCCGCCTGATAACCGCGGTTTTTCAGATTTTCTGCCAGCTCGTCCACCATTCGTTTTGTGTTGCAGAAAATAATGGAACGCTTAAAACCATGCAGTTCTAAAAGCCTGCTGATAACCTCTTCCTTATAAACACTTTTTACCACAAAATAATACTGCTTTATCAGCGGTATTGTCAGCTCCTTTTTGGTCACCTTTATCAGCTCGGCATCCTTTTGGTATTTATCCGTAATATCCAGAATCGCCTGCGGCATGGTGGCAGAAAACAATGCTGTCTGATGCTCATTTTCAATCTCGCCCAGAATGGTTTCCATATCTTCACGGAATCCCATGTCCAGCATCTCATCCGCCTCGTCAAGTATCACCATTTTTACATTCTGAAGCTTAATCGTATGCCTGCGCATATGATCCATCACACGCCCGGGCGTTCCGACTATAATCTGCACGCCGCCCTTCAGCGCCTTAATCTGCCTGCTGATATCCTGCCCGCCATAGATAGGAACCATCTTCACGCCATGCATATATTTGGAGAACTTTCTAAGTTCTTCCGCCGCCTGGATTGCCAGTTCTCTGGTCGGACACAAAATAATGCCCTGTAAGCTTCTGTCATTTTCATCTATTCTCTGCAGCATGGGAATTCCAAATGCCGCCGTTTTTCCCGTACCGGTCTGCGCCTGTCCTATGACGTCCCTTCCTTCCATTAAAATCGGTATCGCCTGCTTCTGGATAGGCGTCATATTTTCAAAACCCATTTCTTTTACTGCGCGGAGAATCCTCTCGTCTATTCCCGAATTCTCATATCCCATATCTTCCTGAAACTGCTCTTCTACGCCGGTTTCTTCGTCTACTTTCATTTCATCAAAATCCATGCTATACCATGCCTTTCCGTCAATCCAATGTAGCAAAAAAACAACGTCCCGTGTAAAGGACGTTGTCTGTCTACTTTTACGAACCGACTTATTGTATATTACTTTTGTTGAAAAGTCAAGCCATTTTTATACTTTGAAAACATTCATGGAGCTTTCCATTTCTCCGGCAACCTCTTTCAGTTTGCCCGCCTGCTCCGCCATATTCTGGACAATTGCGCCTACCTCTGTGGCGGAAGCAGAAGTTTCCTCCGTACCCGCTGCATTTTCTTCGGCAATGGCGGTCAGATTCTGTACCACATCAACCACATTTACCCTCGCCTCGTCCATCCTGCTGATGCTGTCGGAAATAGCGCTTATATTTTCTAAGGAAGTATCAATGCCTTTCTTTACCTCCGCAAAGCCCTCGCCGGTTCTTTCCACATTGGCGCTCTGCCTTGCAATGATTTCCTTCACACTATCCATAGTTTCCACCGCTTCCTCGGAATCGTGAATCAGGGAATCTATGATCTCTTCAATTTCTCTTGCAGATTCATTGGACTGCTCTGCCAGCTTCTGTATCTGAGATGCTACCACCGCAAAACCACGTCCCTGCTCGCCTGCCCTTGCCGCTTCGATGGAAGCGTTTAAGGAAAGCAGATTTGTTTCCTCCGCAATGGAAGTAATCATGGTTGTCGCTTCCCGAATCTTTAACGCAGACTCGTTGGTCGTATTGGTCTGCTCGGAAATCTTTTCGATCGCCTCTCTGGTCTGCACATTCGTATGATCCAGTTCCTTCAGTGTTTCCAGTGCTTCCACGCTTGCCCGCTGCATCGCATCCGCATTGGAATTAAGACTGCTGACCTGTTCCCCTACTTCTTCCACCATGTTGCCAATTAAAATAACGTTTTCCGTTGCCTTCTGTGTCTCCTCCGCCTGCGAAGTCGCACCGTCTGCAATCTCACCGACAGCGCGGTCTACCTGACCGACTGCCTCACTGGTCTCCATAGTCTCGCCGCTTAAAGTCTCCGCCGCTTTATACAGGCTCCTGCTCTGCTCTTTAATCTGTGCACATACCTTGACAAGCTCTTCCCGCAGTTCGGAGATGGCACGGCTCATCTGCCCTGTTTCATCCTTGCGCCTGTTCAACTTCTCCTGCGTCTCATCCGCAGTAAAATCCATTTCAGAGAGCTTGAGCACATTTTTAGCCAGCATATTAATCGGCCTTACCACCAATTTGCCAAGTCCGAAACCAAGCAGACCGCAGACTACCAGCACAATAATACCACTCATGTAGGAACGCCTCATCATCATATTAACCCTGCTGAAAATCTCACTCTCGTCCGCTGTGATTACCAGAATATAGTTGCCGTTGCCACCCACATAATAGGAGGCATATTTCTCAACGCCTTTAAAATTATAAGTTATAATCGCCGGTTCCGGTATCCTGCCCTGCGAAATCTCTCCAACCAGACCCTTTACCACTTCGTTTTCCACGGACTGTCCGATTTTGTCTGCGGTTGGATGGTAGAGCATAATTCCCTGTGCATCTGTTATGTACGCATAGCTGGACGCTGCCCCTTTGATGCGGACATCCTTAAACATCTCGCTCAGTGAAACAGCCGCCAAAGCCTGCTCTTTTCCTTCCCTTGCAACCTTCTCCTCCAGATTCCGGCCGTAGACAACTGCCATGTCATACATATAATTTTCCGCATTTTCGGCAATATTTTCATTTATCAGAGGAAGGAAAGTCCAAACCTCCAAAAGCCATGTCGCACAAACACCGACTACAACACACCACAAAATTTTAATGACGATAGAATGAATCAATCCTACTTTTATTCTTTTTTTCATAGATAATACCCGTACCTTTCCCGTCTTCACCTGCTGCATGTACATTGCTGCTGTCCAAAATTTACAAATGCCAAACAAACCGTTAGGCTTATTTGGCATTTTACTTCACTTATAAAACCGGCGAACTAATATGTAAAATAAGAACAACTGCCTTTAGTATATCGTAAATCGGCAGGAATTACAACTACTATCTATCCATCTCCGCAACACGCCCCGTGGACTTATGCTCTTTTATGATGCCTTCTATCTCCTTTAAGTCTGTAGAAAGCAAATCCCCGGGAATCGTATTTTTCAGCGCGCTGGTTGCATTGCCGAATTCCAGTGCTTTTCCGTAGTCGCCCTCATGTGCCAGCAAACCGTAAAGCACGCCTGAAATGTAGGCGTCGCCGCTTCCGATTCTGTCTACTACCTCAATGTCGGCATATGGCGCTTCTTCATAGAACTTATCGTCCTTCGCACTGTAAATAATCGAGCCAAAGGTATGGCGTTTCGGGCTGTGCACAATACGCTGAGTGGACGCCACAATCGAAATCGGATACTCCTCGGTAAAGCTCTTCATAATACTCTTCGCGTCGCCTTCCTTTAAGAAAGTAAGACGCGCCGTATCTTCGGAGCAGAAAAAGATATCCACATAGGGCAGAATTCCTTCGATACATTCTTTTGCCTCCGCTCCCGTCCAAAGATTGCCGCGGAAATTGACGTCAAAGGATATCAAAGCGCCTTGCTCCTTAAACCGCTTCATCATTTCAATGGCTGTCTTTCTGCACTGCTCACTGAGCGCCAGTGTGATGCCGCTGGTATGGAAGCAGCGTGCAGAGCTGTAAAGCTCATCGGTATAGTCGGACACATCAATCTTGTTGACGGATGTGTTTTTTCTGTCATATACAATACGGGGTTTTCTCGGATACGCGCCACTCTCGTAATAATATACGCCCAGTCTCGCATCCTTGTCGTCATCATACACCAGATAATCGTCGCTGACGCCGCACTGACGCACACGGTTCTTGACATAAGTTCCTAAATCATTCGCCGGCAGCTTGGAAATAATACCGCAGCGCAGTCCCAGCATGGCAGTGCCCGCAATCGCATTCATCTCCGCACCGCCTACCTGCTTGCCCAGGCTGTCCCCTCTAGTGATTCTCTCATTGTTCGGCGGCGACAACCGAAGCATCAACTCTCCCAGCGACACCAAATCAAAATCTTTTTTCATGACCCATACCTCCTTGGATTTTTCTTTATTTTATCCGCTTCTCCGCTCTCTTTGTAAGCACTTACATTTTATGCTTTCATTATAGCATGATTCGTTTTTTCCGTAAAGAAATAAAATTTCAACTTTAGGTTGCGCAACAGCACGCTACAGTTGGTAGAATGCACCACCGTTTTTTGATAAAATAGGTAAAAGGAGGGACACGATGAAATTATCAGATAAAATCCAATATTTAAGAAAAGAAAAAGGACTTAGCCAGGAAGAACTTGCCGAAATATGTGGTGTCAGCCGACAGTCCATATCAAAATGGGAGGCGGATATCACCCTGCCGGAAATTGAAAAGTTAGTCCTGCTGAGCGACACTTTTCATGTAAGCACCGACCTGCTTCTCCGCGATGATTACGAAGTGAACGGCACCAAAGAAATTCATACCTGCGGTGCAAACGCATTGCAGGAATACAAACCGCAGTTTTTTGAAGGCACTTTAATTAAAGAAAGCATAGAAGACGACAGCATCATAGACTACCTGTCCGTCAACAAGGTAGAATTATGGCACACCGGCGGGAAGCCCTGCTACTGGACAGCCCTTTTCTTCACTTCAGAGCGCAGGGATATCGCCCAGCTTTTCTCCAAAGTCATGCTTTCAGGAGAAGGCGCAAACTGGTTTGTCGATTTTAAACGCGGCAGCCAAAAATACATTGTATTCCGCGACAAAATCCTGTCCTACACCATCGGTAATTCCCAGGAAAAAGAAGCCGTGTGTGCAGAATGTAGGAAAATGGGGATTTCTGATGAAGAGATGGGGTGGAGCGAGTGAGTGTTTCGGAAAATAGCTGTTGAATTTCCCCACTCCTTATGTTATATTAGACATAGGAAAAGCACCCACTCCAAAGTGGATGCCCCCGAAAAGGTTGAATGTCCTTACAGACACCGCCTCTCTGTGGTTCAGACAGAGAGGCATTTTTTATTTCTTCTTGTTGTCCTTATCTCTTGTGAGAAAGGCAAGAAACGCAACAATCAAGCTGCCAAAGGTTGCTAACAAAGTTAGCATTCCAAGGAAAATTGAGATAATCTCAAATGCTGTCATATTACGCACCTCCCTTCCTATGTACTCCCAGCAAGCTAGGGCATTGGCTCGGGAGGCTGCCACTCTGTCATGGGTACTCTCCTCGAAAAAAGTTTTCTTTTCGCAGAAAAACTTTTCCGTTGGCTCATCGCCATGTTTATAATCATACCATCAATGTTGCAAAATTTCAATTAGTTCTTGTCGTTTTCATCGGATTGATTTTGCTAAAATATCACCAGAAATTCCTATGGCAAAAGGCATATGTATAGAATATCGAAAAACAGATATTTTCATCAAAGTGGGGCGGGCAGAGTTAATATTTATCCCCATACAATACTTTTTTCGCATTGATAATCTGAATCATCTTCATAAAACAGTATGCAGTATCTTTTGCAAAAGCCGAAGCGTTCCTATCCACAAACAGATTCATGTACATGCTTCTGTTTAAAAAATTGCCCTACAAAAAATCCAGGGGAACCAAAGGTTCCCCCGAATAAAAACAATAAACCAAAACACCGATATAAGCAAAATCACGATTCTATTTTAAACACATTCCATATATTCTATGTAATCTTCTTCACTGGCAAATAAGATATACTCGCCGTCCACATATCCCATATAGCCGCTTGCTGTTACATAACCTTTCATATCTGTCACCTTCCTTTCATGGTTTTTGTTTACCGTTCTATTGGAAGGATAACATTTTTATTGTCCATTAATCCGTACTTTTGGTTTCGCGTCCGCTCATTAATTGTAAAATTAAACGCCAGAAAAATTTTCAATCCGCAATCATAAAAAGCATTTGGTTTTAAAAGGTACTCCTTTCACTCCCAAATGCTTTTCCATCAATTTTATTTTCAAATTTTATTCTACCTTTACAGAAAATCCCTCATATATCCCTGCCGGCACTTCTTCTCCAAAAGGGTATTCCTCCATAGTATCATGTTCAAAATTGTAGACTGTCACAATCTTTCTATCAGGGTCAGCCACCCAGTACTCCCTCACCCCAGCCGTGCGGTACTTAAATAGCTTTTTATAATAATCCGTTTGTTTACTGCTGGGCGATACGATTTCAATAATCCAGTCCGGCGCGCCGACACAGCCTTTATCATTTAACTTATTGGGGTCGCAAATAATGCTGATATCCGGTTCCACATAGTTTTTATCGTCTTTATTTAAAAACACTGCGAATGGGGCAGCATAGACTTCACACTCTCCATTATTTCTTTTAATATAATTGTAAATTTCATTATGAAGATAACTGGAAATTCTTTGGTGCACCCTGCTTGGCGGCGCCATATAATAAATCTTTCCATCAATCAATTCCGCACGTTCCCCCTCCGGCAGTGCATAAATATCGTCAACTGTATAGATTTCTTCTTTTCTTAATGCCTCCATCGTCACACCTCCGCTTCTACCAATATTATAATTCTTTTTGCAGCACAATACAACAAAGAAACGGGAAAACACACTTTATCTTTTAACCGTAAAATGCCGGTAAACCTTCATAATCACCTGCACCGCACAGGTCACCAGAATGACGGCGAAGGCTATCACGCCTGCCTCACGCATAACAAGGTTTAAGTATTCGGCAGATTCCGCGGTATTGTTCAAGACCAGATTTGTCGTCATATAGTACAAATCACTTCCCGGTATCAGGGGAATCAGCATGGGTACCAGCAGGATAATAACCGGTGCTTTCATGACCCGCGCCAGGATTTCTGCAAGCACTGCCACCGTAAGCGCCGCGCCCAGAAGGGCGGCAATTTTATCATTGTAAATGTGGTACAGTGCAAGGTATACGCTCCATGAAAGCGCTGCTCCCAGCCCTGCTGCCACAAGCTTTTTCCCACGCACGTTAAACAAGATGGAGAATCCCACCGCGCCGCACATGCCCATCACGACCTGAACCACAGCCTGTCTCAAAGCACACCTCCTGTCTGCCACAGTACCAGCGCCACGCCAAAGGCAATGGCTACCGCTCTGATGACTGCCTCGCAAAGTCCGAGAAGCCCGCTGATTAAATCCCCGCTAATCATATCCCGCAGTGAGGTTGTCAGCGCAAGCCCCGGTATCAGAAGCATAATATTTCCTATCATAATCTTGTCGGCAGAAACTCCCAGCCCTATATAGACAAAAATGAGCGTCACAAGCTCCGCCGATGCCGCGCACACAATGATTAGAATCAGATTCTGTACCTTCAGCCTTCTTCCCGCAAGCTGGACGCAGCGGACCACAAGACCACCCAGAAACGCTGCCGCCATATCCCGCACACTGCCGCCGAAAAAAGCGGAAAACACTGCGGAACTGAAGCCATAGGTCAAAAACACCAGCCAGCCCGGGTATCTCTTTTCCTGTCTGATATCGGCAATCTCCTCCAAAAGCGCGGAAAGCGGCAAGGTCTCTTTGCAGACGGCCCGCGACAGGGCATTGCAGCGCTCCACCTTGCGCATATCCGTCTCATAGCTGTAAATTCTTCTGGTCTGCGTTTCAATGCTGCCGTCCGGCTCGTGCATCGTCACCACGATGCTTGATGTAATGGTAAACACGTCTACCTTGCTGTAGCCGTATGCTTCACCCATGTGCTGTATCGTGTTTTCCACCCTGTTTACCTCGGCACCCGCCGTCAGCATAATCTCGCCAACGTCCAATATGGCAGACAAAAGCTGCGCTGAATTTTCAATCATCACTATCCCTCACTTCCGCTCTGACCAATCCGAATCTCACTCCTCTAACAGCAGCTCTGCCATCTCGCTGAGCAGACTCTCGGTATCCCCTAAAAGCTGCTCCGTATTGAC
Organism: Lachnospiraceae bacterium; assembly: GCA_029053015.1. Lineage (GTDB taxonomy): Bacteria > Bacillota > Clostridia > Lachnospirales > Lachnospiraceae > Acetatifactor. Next base: position 28,959 of record JAIDHX010000050.1, on the reverse strand, counting down.
CGCCATCAGTCCGGCCTGCTCATATTTATAGGTAAAATAGGGATTGCCGTATGCCGTAAAAAACAGCTTGTTTTTGTGCCGTCCAATCAGAATGGGGATTCCCTTCGGATTTACCCCGGCATCCGCCTTAAACAAAAAAGTAATCCTGTCGTTTCTTCCCTTAACCTCCGTCATGCCAAGCGCATGTGCCGAAACCCGTATCAGGGAGATTCGAAGCAGATTGTCCACCGATTTGGGAATGGCGCCGAAACGGTCCAGAAGTTCATCCTTCATGTCATCCCGTTCCTTCTCATTTTCTATTGCCGCAATACGTTTATAAATATCCAGTTTCTGCACTTCGTTGACAATATATTCAGGCGGAATATAGGCATCCACGTCTATGTCCACCAATGTTGCAAAATCCGCGGCAGCCGAAATTCCCTGTACATTTTTTACCGCTTCATTCAGCATTTTGCAGTAAAGGTCATAACCAACTGCCTCCATATGTCCGTGCTGCGATTTGCCAAGCAGATTGCCCGCGCCCCTTATCTCCAAATCCCGCATGGCTATCTTGAAGCCGCTTCCCAAATCCGTAAATTCTCTGATGGCATTCAGACGCTTTTCCGCCACTTCCTTGAGCATTTTGTCCCGTCTGTACATCAGAAACGCATATGCCGTCCTGTTGGAGCGTCCCACACGCCCGCGAAGCTGATAGAGCTGTGACAGCCCCATATTGTCGGAATCGTGGATAATCATGGTATTCACATTGGAAATATCCAGTCCTGTCTCGATAATGGTAGTGGAAACCAACACGTCGATATCTCCGTTGATAAAATCATACATAATGCGTTCCAGTTCATGCTCCTTCATCTGCCCGTGGGCAAATGCCACCGCCGCCTCCGGCACCAATGTCTGCAGAGCCGCCGCCACGTCCGCAATGTTGTGAACCCGATTGTAGACATAATATACCTGACCTTCCCTGGCAAGTTCCCTGACAATCGCCTCGCGCACCATCTCCTCATTGTATTCCATCACATAGGTCTGTATGGGCAGTCTGTCGTTTGGCGCTTCTTCCAGAACGCTCATATCGCGGATGCCAATCAGACTCATGTGCAGCGTCCGCGGAATCGGCGTTGCCGTCAGCGTCAGCACATCCACATTTTCCTTCAGTTTCTTGATTTTCTCCTTGTGGGCCACGCCAAAACGCTGCTCCTCATCGATTACAAGAAGCCCCAAATCCTTGAAAACCACATCATTGGACAGTACACGGTGGGTGCCGATCACAATGTCCACCATGCCCTTTTTCAAATCCTCTATCGTCTTTTTCTGCTCCGCCGCACTCCGAAAACGGGACAGCAAATCCACCCGCACCGGAAAATCCTTCATTCTCTGGGCAAAGGTATTGTAGTGCTGCTGCGCCAGAATTGTGGTCGGAACCAGATAGACAACCTGCTTGCCTTCCTGAACGGCCTTGAACGCAGCACGAATTGCAATCTCCGTCTTGCCATAACCCACATCTCCGCAGATAAGCCTATCCATAATCTTCCCGCTTTCCATATCCGCCTTTGTGTCCGCGATGGCAAGAAGCTGATCCTCCGTCTCCTCGTAGGGAAACATTTCCTCAAATTCCTTCTGCCATACGGTGTCGGGACCATACTGAAAGCCCTGCGCCTGCTGTCTTACAGCGTACAGTTCCACCAAATCCTGTGCCACGGCGTCCACCGCCGTCCGCACCTTCGTTTTTGTCCTTGTCCACTCCTGCGTCCCCAGCTTGTTTAGCTTGGGCGCCTTCGTGTCTGCGGACGCATACTTCTGGATCACATCAAGACCGGTCGCCAGCACATAGAGGTTGCCGCCGTCCCGATACTCAATCTTGATGTAGTCCTTGACTACCTTTTCTACCTCAACCTTTTCGATGCCGCGGTAAATCCCCAGTCCATGGCTTTCATGCACCACATAGTCCCCGACCTTCAGTTCCGCGAAATCCTTAATCTTCTGTCCTTCATATCTGGGTTTCTTTTTTCTTTTTTTCTGCTGTGCCCCGAAAATATCGCTCTCTGAAATCACGACAAAATTGAGCAGCGGATACTCAAAGCCCTTTCCCACATGCCCATAACAGGTCAGCACTTCCCCCGAAAGCACCTCACGCTCCGGATTTTCCGTAAAGACAGCGGCAATCTCTTCGCTGCGCAGATCCTCCGCCAGTCTTGCCGCTCTGGTGCGGGAACCGGAGAGAAGAAGCACACGCGCGCCGTTTTTCCGGTAACGCTTTAAATCCTTCACAAGCGCCTCAAAGCTGTTATTGTAAGAGGATATGCTCCTCGCCGGAATGTCAAACCGCTTCTGTGCCTTAAATATCGTGTTTTTCGGCTCCATGGCTGACAAAGCCACAAAAGGGATTCCCTGTATTACTGCGGCTGTTTCGTCCATGCCGTACAATACCTGCATCTGCCCGGGCAGGATATAACCCTTTTCGGCCCTGTGCCCCATGCTCTCCCTAAATTCCATTTCCACTGCCGCCGCTTCCTCCCTGATGCGCGCCGGTTCGTCCAAAAACAGGCAGTAGCCTGCGGGAAGCAGCTTCAGCAGGCTTTTTAAACACTCCTCTTGATAGAAGTATCGAATATATCCCTCCAGCCCGCTCATATCCTGAAATTCCAATACCTGCTCTTTCAGTTCCCTGATGCGGGAGGCAATCCGGGCTGCCTCTTCCGTCTGAAACTTCTCCCGGAAGAGCTTTTCCTGCGCAGCAGCGTCGGCCTCTATTTTTGCAAATCCCTCTTTCAGCTCCTTTTCCGACAGTACAAATTCCAGTGCCGGATAAATCCGCACAGAAGAAAGCTGCTCGATAGAACGCTGGCTCAAAATGTCAAAGCTCCTGATGGATTCGACCTCGTCCCCCCACAGCTCGACACGATAGGGATTTTCTTCCGTAACGTCAAAAATGTCCACAATGCCGCCTCTTATGGAAAACTGCCCCGGCGACTCCACCTGATGACTCTTTTCATACCCCATCGCCACCAGCTTTTTCGACAGCGCGCTCTCTTCCATGGCAGTTCTTTTATCGATAAAAACCGTGTCCGTCTCCACATTCCATGCCGCCTGCGGCGTCATAAGCGCCGCGAAGGTAGTAACCAGCGTAAACGGCCGTCCCTCCGTTATCCTTCGCAACACCTTGATACGCTCGCTGGTCAGCCGGTTGCCATGTATGTCTGCCTGAAAAAAAATTAAATCCTTCGCCGGATACAGCATTACATTTCTGTCATAAAATTTATATTCTTCGTAAATTTCCTTTGCCCGCAAATCGCTGTAGGTCACAATAACCTTATGGCGGAAGCCTTCGCTGAGTCCATAGACCATATGCAGCTTCTGCGACTCCACACAGCCCGTCAGCGCCACGGACTGCCCTTTAAAGCCCTGTGCCGCCCCTTTGCCTGCGCCCGAAGCGCCCTTGCCGTATACCAGTTTTCTAATCTCCTCGTACTCTGCCAGTTCCCGCAGAGGCGCCAGTAATGCCTGCATATCTATACTCCGTTTCTGCGCGGTTTCAGCGCGCAAAGTCATTTTTTGTCAGGGAAACGCTTTACACTTTATCAATGCTTTCCGTTAAACTGATTCATGGCAGCTTCGATTCCCTTTGTCAGAACCGTGCGGACAGCATCCGCCGCCTCCGCCACCGCTTCATCCACCAGCTTTCTTTCCTTCGCTTCAAAATGGCCGAGCACATAATCCGCCAAATCATATCCTTCCGGCTTTTCCCCCACACCCAGCCGGATTCTCTGAAACTCTTCATGTCCAAGCAGGGCTATGATATTTTTCAAGCCATTATGTCCGCCCGCGCTCCCTTTTTTGCGGATGCGGATCTGCCCCGGCGGCAGGCTGATATCATCCGAAATCACAATCAGTTCATTCTTTACGTCAATCTTATAGTAGTCTGCCAGTTCACGGATGCTTTCCCCGCTCAGGTTCATATAGGTCTGCGGCTTTGCAAGAATCACCTTGCAGCCCTCTATGACGCCTTTTCCTATGACAGCCTTGTGTTTTTTCTCTAAAACCCTTATATTTTCCTGTTCCGCCAGTTTATCTATCACGTCAAATCCGACATTATGCCTTGTCTTTGCATATCCCCTGCCCGGGTTGCCTAAACCTGCTATCAAAAACATCATGTTTCCCTTTCCTTGCTTCTGTTTCTTGGGGCTAATGTCCCGCTTTGCCATTATAGCATTTTTGGCGGAGAAGATACAAGAGAAAAAGGAACAACAGAGCCGATTCTCCATTGTTCCTAATTAATTTTAATATGCCGCAAATTATTCTTCAAAATGTTCCAATGTATGGGCAGGATATGCTTTTGTCCAGTGGTGCGGCTGCAGCTCGCCTAAAGTGACAAATTGCAAAGAATTATCATCTGTGGTAACTGCCACCTGCACATCCTCTCCCCAAAACCGCAGGCGTTCCTGGCATATCCCACACGGGGACAGAACTTTATAAGGAGTGTTTTCATCATCCCGAACCAGGCACATACAATGCGTAACCCTTTCGTTGTATTTATGCGCCTCCAGCATCGCACCCGTCTCGATACACAAAACAGCCGACGCATTCGCTGTGTCAATGCTGACACTGGTAAAATAATGTCCGTTCGCCGTATGCACGACTCCTGCCCCGCCCCAACCGGTAGGATATCGCTTTTCAATCAATGCCACGGCCTGATTGTACATCTCTTTTTCGATGTCAAAGTCTCGCATGTCGTACCTCCTGTAAACTCTTAGCCTGACGCCCTTTTGCTTTGAGGGCAGTATAGCACAGATTACTTTTTGGCGCAAGGCAGGGTGTGTCGTGGCGTAACTTGGGAGATGCGGCAAGTGACGCCGACAGCGGAGCCTGTGACCATATTCCCAAGTCACCACGCTTTCGCTCAGCAAGAAACGTAGCAGTACTAGGCTCGAAAGAACCTCGCCAAGTGCTGACGTTTCTTAATGGGTTCCTTTGGGAATATGGTCACAGGCTCCGCTGTCGGCTGAAAGCCGAAAAGGCAGGATTACGTCAGATACCGCTTTATAGCTATTGCCAAAACTGTGAAAAGAACACCAAAACTTTCCCCCTAACCCGTCCTTTCTGCTTCCACACGCTTTTTTATTCTTATATGCTTTTTTGCAGCGAATTTCTCATTTCGCGCTTTCTACAAAACGCCAGCCCGTACTATAGTGCAATATACTAAATTGCGCTGCTTTCAGCCGTCAGAGCCTCCGTATTCCAAATCCAGACCGTATAAAAACGTTGGCGCTTGGCGAGGTTCTTTCGAGCCTAGCGTCCACTACGTTTTTATCCGAGCGAGAGCGCGTCTGAATTGGAATACGGAGGCTCTGACGGCGTGACTTGCCGCAAAAGTATGACTCGCCGCAAAAAAGAGGCGCCTCCCCCATGGAAGCGCCCCACCTTCTTTGATCAAAAATAGTTGTCCTGCCCATCACTCTTCCGGTTCAAGCAACGCCTTCTCATATCCTTCCAGAATAATCTTCTGGATGGCATCCCTTGTCGTGGAATTGATGGGATGTGCAATATCGCGATACTCGCCGTCCATTGCCTTCTTACTAGGCATTGCAATGAACAGCCCCTTCTCCCCTTCAATTACCTTGATATCATGTACGACAAATTCGTCGTCAATGGTAATTGAAACAATCGCTTTCATTTTGCCCTCTTTTGTAATTCTGCGAACACGAACATCGGTAATTTGCATTTGTGTTACCCCCTTTGCAATACATCAGATAACATATCTTTCGTCTCGTTCTATCACTATCTTGATTCCGTTTTCTCCTATGTGGTAGGAGTTTGCACGGATCGTATCGCGGCTCTCCACGATACAGTTTTCAATGTGGGTGTTATCACCAATATATACATCATTCAGAATGATGGAATTCTTGATGTAACAGTTGTTGCCGATAAAGCTCTTCTTAAACAGTACGGAATTTTCCACTACGCCGTTGATGATAGAACCGCTGGCAACCAGGCTGTTTTTCACCTGTGAGCCTACATTGTATTTTGCGGGAGGCAAATCGCTCACCTTGGAATAAACATCCGGATATTGCTTAAAGAAGTAGTTGCGCACTTCAGGCTTTAAGAAATCCATGTTGGTGTTGAAGTAATCCTCAACGGACGCGATGTTTCTCCAGTAATCCTTCATTTTGTAGCCATAGATGCGTTTCATATCCTTGTAGCGTATCAGAATATCCCTGACAAAATCGTATCTGTCCTCTTCCGCACAACGCTCTATCATCTCAATCAGCTGGCGTCTTCTGATAACGTAGATACCGCAGGAAATCGTGTTTGACTTTGCCACAATCGGCTTTTCCTCGAATTCCTCTATGCGGCAGTCCTCGTCCATCTTGACGGTGCCAAAACGCTCTACATTGATGTCGGGCTCCATATCCCTGCACACCACGGTGATATCTGCCTTCTTTTCGATGTGATATTCAAGCAGTTTGTTGAAGTCCATCTTGTATACACAGTCGCCGGAAGCAATTACAACATACGGCTCATGGCTGTCTTTTAAGAAATGAAGATTCTGGTAAATCGCATCTGCCGTGCCGCGGTACCAGTTATTGCTGTCAGCCGTCACTGCCGGTGTCAGCACATACAGACCGCCCTGCTTACGTCCGAAGTCCCACCATTTGGAAGAGCTCAAATGCTCGTTTAAGCTGCGGGAATTGTACTGCGTAAACACTGCCACCTTCTGAATTTTGGAGTTGGACATGCTGCTAAGTGCAAAATCAATACTGCGGTAGCTGCCCGCAATGGGCATTGCGCTGATTGCGCGCTTCTGTGATAATTCTTTCATACGGTGGTTATTACCGCCTGCTAAAATAATTCCGATTGCTCTCACTGTCATTCACCTGCCTTAATCAAAGTTTTACCACTTGCGAGAGTGGAATTTTCGTAATCTGCTGCTGTCGTAACACCCGAAATAACTGTGTTCTTGCCCACTGTTACCCCTCTGGGAATCACACTCTTTTCACCTACGGTCACAATGCCGTGATTATAAATGTGCGGAGCCGAATCATTTTCTACCTCGTCTCCAATGCCAAGCCTTACATTATCTTCGATTACAACGTTTTCCGCTACAATCGCTTTGTTCAGCTCGCATCCTCCCTGTATAACGGTGTTATTCATAATAATCGAATCCCTTACCACAGTGCCTGCGCCAATGGTAACGCCGCAGCCGATAACGGAATTATATACCTTGCCGTAGATATCGGTGCCTTCTCCTATGATGCTGCGCTCCACCACGCTGTCCGAAGAGATATACTGCGGAGGAAGAATCTCACTGTTTGTGTAAATCTTCCAGTATTCTTCGTAGAGATTGAACTCGGGAACAATGTCTATCAGCTCCATGTTTGCTTCCCAATAGGAGTTCAGCGTACCTACGTCCTTCCAGTAGCCGTTAAACTCATATGCATACAGGGGTTGTCCCTTTCCATGGCAATAAGGAATCACATGCTTGCCGAAATCCAGCGCAGGCTGCTCTGCCATCGCTATCAGGGATTCCTTCAAGGTCTTCCAGTTGAAGATATAGATACCCATGCTCGCCAGATTACTTCTGGGGTTGGCAGGTTTTTCTTCAAAGTCCATAATCTTGCGGTTTTCATCGGCAATTACAATACCGAAACGGCTTGCTTCCTCGAGGGGAACCGGCATAACCGCTATGGTAACGTCCGCGCCGTTTGCTTTGTGGAAATCCAGCATTACCTCATAATCCATCTTGTAAATATGGTCGCCGGAAAGTATCAGAACATATTCCGGATTAAAGCTCTCCATATAGTCAAGATTCTGGTAAATGGCATTTGCCGTACCTGTATACCATTCGCTGTTTGAGCTTTTTTCATAGGGAGGCAGTACCGCCACACCGCCGATATTCCTGTCCAAATCCCAAGGAATACCGATACCGATATGCGTATTCAGCCTAAGCGGCTGATACTGGGTCAGCACGCCCACCGTGTCCACACCGGAGTTGATGCAGTTGCTGAGCGGGAAATCGATAATCCTGTATTTGCCGCCAAAGGCAACCGCGGGCTTTGCTACTTTGGATGTCAGCACACCCAGGCGGCTTCCCTGTCCGCCAGCCAGTAACATGGCTATCATTTCTTTTTTAATCATGTCATCACCTCATAAACTAGTCTTTGTAACGCAAAATCCGCTTTAGAATATTATAACATATCATTTGTAAAAATAAAGCCTTTTTTTGTTAATTTTAACTATTGATTTTTGAAATCCGCTATTTTTCATTGTCAATTTTAGGCATACTAACTTTTTTAAAGTTATATGCAAATATCATTTGTTTTTTATCATGCAAATGCGTATAATAGTATGAGTACCTTAAAAACAATAAAAACAGGAAGTGTCATTATGTATCAGATTGATTTTCATCACCCAATTCATGTATACTTTGTCGGAATCGGCGGCATCAGCATGAGCGGTCTTGCGGAGGTTCTCCTCGAGGCAGGCTTTACGGTATCCGGATCCGACAGACAGGAATCTGCCCTCACAAAGGCATTGGAGGACAAAGGCGCCAGAATATTTTATGGACAAAGGAAAAGCAATATCACGCCCGATATAGACTGCGCCGTTTTTACAAGCGCTATACATCCCGACAATCCGGAATATATTGCCGTCAAAGAGTTGTCCATTCCCAGTCTGTCCCGCGCAGAGCTTTTAGGGCAGATGATGAAAAACTATGGAATGTCCGTTGCAGTCAGCGGCACGCACGGCAAGACCACCACCACAGCCATGATATCCGAAATTCTGGTTCGTGCAGATTTGGATCCCACGTTGTCCATCGGCGGCATCTTAAAGTCCATCGGCGGCAATATACGCGTCGGCAAATCAGAATATTTTGTGACGGAAGCATGCGAATATACCAACAGCTTTCTAAGCCTCTTTCCCAAAACAGGCATTATCCTTAATATAGAAGAAGACCATCTGGACTTCTTTCAGGATCTGGCGGATATCCGCCGCTCCTTCCGCCGCTTTGCTGAGTTGATTCCTTCCGATGGCACACTCATTATAAACGGCGAAATACCCAATCTCTCAGAATTTACCGAAGGGCTTGACTGCCGGATTGTGACTTTTGGCTTCTCCAAGGAATGTGACTATCATCCCCTGAACATCACATCCACCGAGAAGGGCGGCACTTCCTTTACGCTCTGCTGTCCCGACGGCAGAAGCAGTGATTTTACGCTCTGTGTTCCGGGCGAACACAATGTATGTAACGCACTTGCCGCGCTTGCACTTGCTGACTCGCTTGCCATACCGGAGGAAACGGCAAAAGGGGCGCTCGAATCCTTCCATGGCACGGACCGCCGTTTTGAATACAAGGGCTGTATCGGCGGTGTTACTATAATAGATGATTATGCACATCATCCCACAGAAATTACAGCAACTTTAAAAGCGGCGGCTTCTTACCCCCACAAAACGGTATGGTGCGTCTTCCAGCCCCACACCTATTCCCGAACCAAGGCGTTTATGAAGGACTTTGCAAAAGCGCTGTCCCTTGCCGACAAGGTCGTGCTGGCTGACATTTACGCCTCAAGAGAGACCGACACACTGGGCATAAGCTCAAAAAATCTGCTCGACGAGCTTAAGTCTCTCGGCTGCGAATGTTATCATTTTCCTTCTTTTGATGAGATAGAAAATTTTTTACTACAAAATTGTATCAACGGTGATTTGTTGATAACTATGGGGGCCGGAGATATAGTAAAAGTCGGAGAAAAGCTCCTCGGAATGTAGTTTTCCACAATATCCACAATTCTTTGGCAGCAAAACTGCCAAAAAAATTGTGGATATTGCTTTTCCATACTGTGGATATCTTTTGACAGCAAAACGCTTCTTTTTCCTCACAAAAACAACCGAAAAGGAAAATGGCGCGCTTTTCTTTTCCACAATTTCCACACTATCCACACAGCCGAAAAATCCAGTATTTATAAGGATTTGCCAGGCAAAAAGCTATTCCTTTTTGAAAAAAAATGTGTTATACTTGTCCTTACCAAAACGGCCGGCGCCCGATGCAGAAACAGTGGTATGCCGGCAGGTTTGATATCACTATCAAAACAGTATCCGGACACAGCGCGATACGCAGGAGTTAGTATGGGACAGTTTACCATTTACAGGGATGACTATGCAGATACAACCGTCATTCCCAACAGCTTTATTGACGAATATATGAAAGATGCCAACGATGCACAGATTAAGGTTTACCTGTATCTGATACGGGTCATGAGTGCAGGTCTGTCCACCGGCGTGTCCGAAATTGCAGATAAATTCAATCACACGGAAAAGGATGTGATCCGTGCGCTGAAATACTGGGAAAAAGCAGGACTGCTCTCCCTGGATGAAAACGGCAAAAATAATATAACCGGCATCCACTTCATGAACCCGCAGTGCAAAAACGCTTCCGGCAGTACCGATGCTGCCTGCATGGCAGAAGACCCGCAAAGCGTACAGCCTGCCTTAGTCAAGGCGGAATCTGCTGTTCCTGTCATCAGCATCACCACCCGACAGGCAGAAACGCCTTTTGCCAAACCCATCTATTCAGCAGACAAGCTTCGCGCCTTCAAAGAGCGCGAGGAGACTGCCCAGCTTCTTTTTGTTGCGGAGTCTTATATTGGGCGTCCTTTAAGCGCCGGAGATATGAAGTCCATTCTTTATTTCTCGGACTGCCTGCATTTTTCCGACGATTTAATCGACTATCTGATTCAGTACTGCGTAGATCGCGGCAAAAAGGATTTCAAATACATAGAAGCCGTGGCGTTAAACTGGGCGCAGTCCGGCATCACCACACCGAAGCAGGCTGAAAAATTTGCCTCCAAATATGACAAATCCGTTTACACGATTATGAAAGAGCTTGGAAAGAACAGCGCTCCCACCGCGAAAGAACTGGAGTATATCAACCGCTGGGTCAAGGAATACGGATTTTCCTCCGACATTATTTCAGAGGCATGCGAGCGCACTGTTATGGCGACCGACAGCCATCGATTCGAATACGCGGAAGGTATCCTGAGCAGTTGGAAAAAGGAAGACGTCCGCCGCAAGTCCGATATACAGCGCATCGACGAGCTCTACCAAAAGCGCAGGCAGCAAAAGTCTGCCTCTGCCGCAGGCAACCGCTTCAATCAGTTTTCTCAGAGGGATTACGACTTTGAAGAGCTTGAAGCCAAGCTGCTCAGCAAGTAAAGGAGAACGCCTTGACATTGACCAATTCACAATTTGATTCCATACAGAGGGAATACGACGCCGCACAGCTCAAAAACCGGCAGCTTTTAGAAAAGCGCCGGCAGGAAGTCTTTGCGCGCTGTCCTGCTTACGAGGAAGCCGCCTCAGAGGTTGCTTCCTTATCCGTGCGCTTCGGAAAGCGTATGCTGGCAGAGGAAATGATGACTGCACAAGAAGCGCAGTCCGCGGGAGAAGTAACCTCTGCCGAGGCTTACCACGAAGCGCTTTTGGCACTTTCCCAAAAAAAGGAAAGACTGCTTTTGGAAGCCGGATTTCCCGCTGACTATCTGGAGCCGCTCTACGACTGCGCTGACTGTCAGGACACCGGCTTTGCCCATGGCAGGCGCTGCCGCTGTTTTGAGCAGAAAATCATCAATCTTCTGTACTCCCAGAGCAATTTACAGAAGCTGATTGCCACTGAGAATTTTTCTTCGCTTTCCTATGCGTATTACCAGGGTGAGGATTTGGAAAATTTCAGGAAAGCAGTGGAAACCAGCCTGTCTTTCATCAAACATTTTTCCGACGACTGCCAAAACCTTCTCTTTTTCGGAGCAGTCGGCACCGGAAAGTCCTTTTTATCCGGCTGCATCGCCAAAGAGATTTTAGACAGAGGGTTTTCCGTCGTCTATTTTTCCGCTTCCGCTCTGTTTAACCTGCTTTCCAGATATTCTTTTGAAGCAGGAAGCAAAGAAATGCTTTACAAGACCTACGAAGACCTGTACAATTGTGATTTGGTGATTGTTGATGATTTGGGGACCGAATTGTCAAACAGCTTTACCAACTCCCAGCTTTTTACCTTTTTAAATGAGCGGCAGCTGGCCGGAAAGTCCGTTATTATTTCCACCAATCTCAGTCTGGAGGAGTTGAAAACCCGTTATTCCGAGCGTATTTTTTCCAGACTGACCGGCAATTTTACCTTTCGAAAGCTGTCAGGACCGGATATCCGGACCTGCCGGAATATATAACTTTGTGCAAATCAGGAAAGTGAGGATTCTATTTCATGGGAAATCGAGAAGAAAAGCGTAATTTGGAGACCATTCCTGTAGGCAGCCTTGGCATGATTGCTTTGGAAGGCTGCAAGTCCCTTGGCGAAAAAATCGACCGCTACCTTGTAAGATGGCGGACGGAGCGGGAAAGCGAACACAAGGACAGCCTTGCTTTTTCCGGCTATCAGCGTTCCTCTTACCTTTTAAGCGCCAAGGTTCCCCGTTTCGGTTCCGGCGAAGCCAAAGGCGTAATTTCGGAATCCGTGCGCGGCTTTGATTTATATCTCCTTGTGGACGTTGCCAATTACAGTCTGACTTATTCCCTATGTGGCCACCAAAATCATATGTCTCCCGATGACCACTATCAGGATTTAAAGCGCATCATTGCCGCTGTGGGCGGAAAGGCGCGCCGTATTACCGTCATTATGCCTTTTCTGTATGAAAGCAGACAGCATAAGCGCACTGCCAGAGAATCGCTCGACTGCGCGCTGGCTCTGCAGGAGCTTGTCAATATGGGCGTTGACAATATCATCACCTTTGATGCCCATGACCCCCGTGTGCAGAATGCCATTCCGCTGCACGGCTTTGAGACGATACAGCCCGCTTATCAGTTTATCAAGGGTCTGCTCCGCCATGTAAAGGATTTACAGATTGATTCCGACCACATGATGGTTATCAGCCCTGACGAAGGCGGCATGTCCCGCGCCATCTACATAGCCAATGTGCTCGGTCTGGATATGGGTATGTTTTATAAGCGCCGCGATTACACCAAGATTGTAGACGGGCGTAACCCCATCGTTGCGCACGAATTCCTGGGCAGCAGCGTGGAAGGCAAGGACATGATTATCATCGATGACATGATTTCTTCCGGCGAAAGTGTTCTGGAAGTTGCAGCCGGCTTGAAGCAGCGCAAGGCAGGCAAAATTTTTGTGTTTGCAACCTTCGGGCTTTTTACCGGTGGTCTTGATAAGTTTGACGCTGCATATAAAGATGGCATTATCAACAGGGTGCTGACCACAAATCTGATTTACCAGACGCCTGAACTTTTAGAGCGCGAATGGTACATCAACTGTGACCTGAGCAAATATATCGCCTATATTATCGATACGCTGAACCATGACTCCTCCATCAGCGATTTGCTGAATCCTAACGAGAGGATTCAGAGCATTGTGGCTCGTTATAAGGCCGGAGATCTGATATAATAAAAAATACGGAATGCCTCTCTGCACAGAAACAGAGAGGCATTTTTTCTTATCTGAAAATTCTGTTTTTACCGTAAACTAATTCTGTTTTTAAGTTGACATTTCAATGCAGTATTTGTATACTTCTATTTGTGAATGGTTTACAAAATACTTTTATTTACCTAACCTGAAACTGCATTATATCACTATCACAAGAAAGGTACGATATCAAAATGAATTTGACAGAAGAAAATCATATCAAATCAATGGCTCTTATCGGGCTTATGGCAGCGGTAATCTGCATCATGGGGCCGATTTCCATCACACTGCCCTTTACACCTGTTCCGCTTTCTCTCACCAACCTTGCCCTCTGTCTTTCCATTTTTGTGCTCGGCATGAAAATGGGAACCTTGAGCTATTTGATTTACCTGCTGCTCGGGCTTGTCGGACTTCCCGTGTTTTCTTATTTTACCGGTGGCGCCGGCAAGCTCTTCGGTCCGACGGGCGGATACCTCATCGGTTTTATTTTTATGGCGCTTATCGCCGGCTTTTTCATTGATAAATGGTTTGACAGATGGTATATGTGCCTCTGCGGCATGATTCTCGGGGCCGTCGTATGCAATCTTTTCGGCAGCATATGGCTCGCTTTTCAAAATCACATCAGCCTCGGCGCCGCCCTGCTTGGAGGCGTTGTCCCTTTCATTCCCGGGGATTTGGCAAAGTTTGTAATTGCACTGTTCCTCGGCACTGCTCTGCGCAAGGCTATGCGGCGGGCACATTTAGGCGTTGTGTAACAGCCATAGAATCCATTCTTCACCCTTGACTTTTCCCGCCTTACTGCTATACTAAAAGTCGGAATCGCTTAGTAAGCGTTTCCGACTTTTTACCGGTGAGTTCGAGACCTTCCTCACCGACCCGCCCACAGGGCGGCTAAAAAACAAAACTAAAGGAGAATCAAAATGAATAACAAGAAAGTACAGTTTCTGACACTGGCGGCAATGATTGCCGCTCTCTATGTGGTGTTGACTTTTATTGCCAACGCCTTCGGACTCGCCTCCGGCGCCATTCAGGTACGGCTCTCGGAAGCGCTCGCCATTCTTCCCTTTTTTACCCCTGCCGCAATCCCCGGTCTCTATATCGGCTGTCTGCTCGCGAACCTTTTGACCGGCGGCTGCCTTTTGGATATTTTGGTGGGCAGCCTTGCTTCGCTGATAGGCGCGCTTGGCGCTTATGCCGTGCGCAAGTGGAAATGGCTGGTTCCGCTTCCCACTATTATCGCCAATGCCCTGATTGTTCCCTTTGTCCTGATTCATGGCTACGGCTTAACGGATGCCTGGTGGTATCTCTTCCTGACCGTCGGCGTGGGCGAAATTATCTCCTGCGGCATACTTGGCATGGGACTGCTGCTTGTGCTGCGCAATTACTCGGTACAGCTTCTTAAGCCAACGGATTAATCATCCACACCAATATCGCCGCTCACAGAAGAAATATACATAACAGGTGTATTTTCTACAGCGCTGCTTCCCATGTGCGCCAGCACATGTTTTTCACTTCTGCTGATTATCTGTGCCAGTGGCAAATACACGGAAACATCGCCGCTGACAGTTTTGGCTTCTATGTTGACACTACTGTCAGCGGCAATTTTAATGTCTGCATCACCACTAACAGTTGTTATTTTTACCGGCTGCGTCACTGTCGAAAAGCCTGCCGCAATATCTCCGCTGATACTCTCCAGTACCGTCTCTGCATTCAGTCCTCCGACTTCCATATCTCCGCTTTTCGTCTTAGCATGCAGATTTCCCCTGCCCTCCTTCAGGCATATATCGCCACTCGCCGAAAAGAGCTGTCTGTCTCCCCAGGCTTCCTCCACGCAGATATCTCCGCTTGCGCTTTCTATCCGAATATGCTCTGCCCGTATTCTTCCTACGTTTGTATCCCCACTGGCTGTTTTTATTTGTAGATTCTGAAGTTCCCATGTATCCTCCAGAAAAATATCTCCGCTCTTGCTTTCTCCGTATATCTGTCCTTTAAAACCTGACGGAATTGTCAGTTCTATCTTATGCTGCCCGATGCTGACATCACCGCTGAAACCAATGCCGCAAATGCCAAAATTAACCAAAGCCTTGAAAGACTTGCTGCTTCCCTCAAAACAGAGCGCCGTCCCCCGCTGTTCCGCCCGCATAAGCTCTGTCTCCGAATTTCCATATTCCTTTACTATCAATTCCTCCCCATCCCCGTGCAGAAAAACAATATTCCGAAAGCTTTCCTTCACCCAGATGGTATCTATCCCTTCCAACGAAAAATTTCCTGTATATACAACATCATGATTGACAAACATATCAATGCTCCTTTCTCATTCACTCTTATCAGGTAATTGCGAAACTCACATTCGCCGCTTCCAAATTGTGCACATGGTATATTCCATAAGCAGACCCTTGCTTGCCGTCGGTACCAAAGTCATGCCTGCATGACTTGCTGCCGTATTTTGGCAGCTTACGTACCGCTACGGCAAGCTTGGAGCGAGAGCGCGTCTGCGTTGAAATATACCATGTGCACAATGACAACGGCATAGTTCCTTCATTTCGCAAAAGCCTGTCATTCCTATCTCTGCTGTGACACATAATCCTCTATCGCCTCAATTCTCTGGCTCATCGTCGGATGGTCGTAGGTAAGCTTCACCACCAGCGGATGGGGGCTCAGGCAGATAAAGGAATCCTTTGAAAGCAGCTTCAGACCCGAAATCAGAGCTTCTCCATAGCCATTTTCAGCAGCAAACCGGTCCGCCGCATACTCGCACTTGCGAACCAGAACGCCGGAAAGCAGCCTCAAAAAAGGCGACAGGAACGCAAGGCACACAGAGGTCAAAAGGATAAAGGCATAGCCGTAATTTAATCCTGAAAATCCAAAATAAGTATAAATCTCCGGTCTGGAAACCAACACCCAGGCAATCAGAACATAGATAACAATATTGAACACATTAATTCCATAGAGCTTCAACGTATCCTTATGCTTGTTATGTCCCATTTCATGGGCAAATACTGCCACGATTTCATCGTCCGTCATCAGTTCTAAAAGTGTATCGTACAAAACGATGGTCTTTGTCTTTCCCAATCCCGAAAAGTAGGCATTTGCCTTAGAAGAACGCTTTGACGCATCCATTACTTTGATTTCCTTCACCGTACAGCCATTTTCGGAAAGAAGCGCACAGAGACGCTCCCGCAGTTCTCCGTCAGGCAGCGGCGTAAATTTATTGAAAATACGCCCCATGAAAGGGCTGATTATCACCAGTACCAGCAGAAAGACCAACATAATTCCCACAAAAACAGGAAGAAACCAGTTGCCCAGCGCACGGTGAACCAAGATAAACAAACTCAAAATACCACAGATAATGACGAGGCTGATTATCAGATTCTTTAACTGGTCTATGAAAAAAGTCTTTTTTGTGGTGCGGTTAAATCCATATTTCTGCTCTATCCCCATCGTATCCGCATAGTCAAAGGCAAGAAGCGCAACGAGGGACACGACGCTGTCGATAATCAGAACCATATTCCCTGCCGCGTAGTCGCCCTCGATGCCAAGCAGGTTCAACAGACGCGCATGGATATTGAATCCTATCATAACAAAGGTAATCGCATACGTGACAATATGCCTGAAAAGCCCAAGCCTTGTCGATTCCTTGTGATAGGCAAGCCATTTCGCATAGGACTCCTTGTCATACACATCTTTTACGTTTTCCGGTATTTCCCTGTCTGCTGATTTCATTTCCAGGTACTGTATAAAGCTTTCAAACAAAAACACGATAGCGATAACTGCCATTGCAGCATATTTGTAATTCATGATTCATTCTCCTCTTTCTGATACTTTTTCTGCTGCTTCTTCCATCTCCTGTGACGAATCAAATCCTTGATAAAAGAAACAAGCGAATAGTAGAGCGGTATGGTCAAAAAGGCTATCCAGCCCATCCAGTTTCCGTCAAAAAAACCAAGTGACAGAAAAAACAAAAGCGCCGCCACCGGATAGGCAAAACAGCTCGCATCCCTTCTCCTTACCGCCGTAATCAGGCTCTCCAGAATCGGTATCCACAAAAGCAAAAGCCATCCCGGATGCCATGCCTTATATACAATCCCGACAACGAGATATGCGATACATACAATCAGTGCCGTCGGAAACCGAAGCTTGGGCTCCGCATACCAGCCTCTTTCACCCGGAAACACCTCTTTGCCGTTCTCCACAATATGTATGCCGTTCCAGCCGTCTTTCCCTCCATTATCAAAAGCAGATCTGTCAAAAGAAGACTTTCCATGTTCATTGACATGAACACCTCTCCAGTCTACATGTACATCATCTCCGCCTTCTTCCTCCACATGGATACCGCTCCAGTCGATATGTACCTGATTTCCATCCTTTTGTACGTAAATACCTTTTTTTCCTATATGGACGCCTGTATTCTCATTGACGTCTCCGGAATTCCACTCTCTGGCAAAGTCATCCGAAGATGTTCCTTCCTTCTCTTCAGGTTCCTCCTCCGGCATGGGGATTTCATCCTCCGTCCGAAGCAGTTCATCTAAAGATACGCCGTAAAGTCTCGCCAGCAAAATCAGATTGTCCGTATCGGGCGATGCCTCGGCACGTTCCCATTTACTGACTGCCTGTCTGCTGATTCCCAGCTTTTCCGCCAGTGCCTCCTGTGACAGATTGTTTGCCTTGCGCAAATTAACCAGTCTGTTTGCAATTTCTATATTCATATATGCTCCCATCTGCGCTTTCGCGCATATCTGTAGTTTTCTTTTCCCGGGAAAACTGCCAAAAGCTTTGTGGTTTTCAGTATAGGGAAACCGCCTCGGTTGCACCATACATTCTGGTTTTCATTTCCGGTTTCATGGGGCAACTATCGGTTGCAGCGCCCATAAAATGCGCTTTCTGAGGCCTATCTGATATAAGTCATAAAACAGTTTCCGTTTTCTGACATCCACTCCGTAAACTCCCGCTGGCTGATTTTGCGGATATCCCCTGTCTGCGGATTCATGACTCCAAAACTGTATTCGTTGAAACCGACAATCAGCACTGCATTGCCATCATTCAAAACAGCCAGCACAGGAATGTCCTGATTAACATAATAGAGCACCGCATCCGCGGAACAGCCCTTTAAATCCAGAATCTGTGCAGCGATTAGATTTTCATCCAATATATCATATATTGTTTTTCCTCCGGCAAGCAGATACTCGGTATTGACAAACACACCCTCCAACTGCAGCATAGCATCCAGACAGACTGCCAGGCTGCTGTGTTCCTCATCCGCGCCGGCAGCTTTTATCGCCATAATCTGATTCCTTAACACACGATTCCCCCGCATCCAGACATAGTCGCCGCTGTCGTTCATCACAATCCCTGCCACGCTGTCCGCCCGAAGGACTGCTCCCGCCGGCTCGTCATATACACCTGCAATTCCCTCCGGACCGTAGACATAAAACCGCTCTGCTGCCTCTCCTTTGTCCGGTACCAGTTCACGGCTTCCTTCATACAGCACTTCCTTTGGCGTGAGCACCTGCAGCGCCTTCTCATCTATTTCCTTCCTCACTGCTATCTGAATATACTTTCCATAGTTCTCGGTGATAGCGGCGCTTATGGTATTTTTACCGTCCGAAGCCTCATTGCTGTTCATAATATAATCCTGTGTAGTCTCTGCATAGGCCCCGCTCTCTGTCTTTACCAGACGGCTCAGCGTGATTTGGTTGCTCTGCATAGTACAGCCGCTGATAAAGATACCATCCTGCCTGTAGGTTTTCAGCGTCTTTCCATCTGTGCTGCTGATACAGACGGTATACATCGGAAAAGTAGTCCTGCCCGCACTGTCCACATAAATATCCGCCCTGCGCGCCAGTCCATACACCAAGTCCTCACCCATAAAGCCAAGGGGCATAATATACTCTCCCCTGCCGGCCGAAATCGTTACCTGCTCCCTGCTTGCAAGGTTCATCAAAACAAGCTGCTCTGCATCATACAAGCCGCCTCCTGACTGCCAGACCACCATTTTGTTGTTGTCCGACACCTTCATGCTGCCATCCTGCGTCACTTCCACGATGCGATTGTAGGTTTTTTCCGTCAAATTAATTTCATAGACGGACTCCTCCAGCTTGAGATAAAGATAATTTTCCCGACTCAGGTACACAAGCTGTTCCACCTCGGACTTGAGTATCTGATAGGTCTTGTCATAGGGAATGTAAAGCTCTTCTTCCACCGTATTGACACTGCTGTCATAATAGTAAATTCGAAAGCCAACCTCGCCCTCATGGCTGCCTCTGTTCATATACCCATATACCGCAAAGTGAACGTTGCCGCCCTCGTCAATATCAAGCACCTTAATTCCGTGCTGGTTGTAGAGCGTTCTTGCATCTGCATGATTTCTATCATAAAAGCCAAAGATAACCGCCAGCCGGTTCGTCGTGATATTATAACTGTAAAGTCTGTTCTGCACCTCAAAGGCAAAGACATTGCCGTCCTCGCTCTCTTTCAGGGGCATGTCCTCGCTTTCCACGCCTATCAGTATTTTATCGTTGGCATAAATATCGTCCTCTTCGTCCAAAAGGCTGTTCATGGTGCGGCTGTAATCCAACAAATACATTCTGTCCGCCGTATAGCGCAGCCGATAATACTCTTCCACATAGAAATACTTGATGTCCTTGCCGGTTCCTGTGGATACAATGAAATGCGACGTAATGCTTGCAGTCTGCTCCGCCAGCTCCGTAACATTAAACACCGGCTCATTGACGGGCGAAACCGGAAGCTTCCCCCAGGAAACCTGATTCAGGGTACAGTGAATATCTACTTTGTGCAGTGTGGAATTGTCACCTGCCGCATTTGTCTCCATGTAGATTGCCAAATCCCGCACCGCATCCTTGTCAAAGGTTTTTTCATGAAAGTCAGCGGCAAATTGCAGCTTTTCCGCCAAATGAAAGTTTTCTGCCCACACGATTCTGGTATAATAACGTATGTTACGTCCATCTTCTCCGCAAAGCAGCAGAATCAGCTCATACTCTTTATTTTTTTCTATCAAATCCTTTACCGTAATTTTGCCGGTAATTCTTTCGCCGTCTCCTTCATATTCCGTTATCTGCGTATTTTCTATCAGTCTGCTTCCGTCCACGCTCCTTACTTCATAGGACATCTCAGCAATAGGCATGCCATAGGTTTCAATTGCAAATTCCGTGGTACGCCCCTCGTTCAGGCCGGTGATGGTGTCACGCATAAAGACCGTATTCATGGCATTTGCATAGCCATGCAGCTCATTGTACGCCATTCCGTCCATTCCCATATACACGACAGGAAAACTTGCAGGCGGCATTTCCGCCGTCAAATCATGATTGCCGCGATTCATAATTCCACTGATAATAAAAATTGCCGCAAAAAAGGTAATCCCAAATACGATTCCTTTTAATATCGCTTTTTTCAATCTGCTGTTTCCTCCTCCAAAAGCCTTTGCAGTGTGATTTTTGCATGAAGAAAATCCGTCGTCCCACAGATTGCGCCCTTGGGACGGATCCCGTTCCGAGGACGGATTCCGCTCCGAGGACGGCCCCCGTTCCTTTTTACCGCACGAATCAACAGGTTTTTAGGCGTATGCTCCATGTCGATAAATTCCAGAATCTGCGTCTCGTAGCCCATCTCTTCCAAAAGATTGGCGCGCACCGCATCCGTCATCAGCGCCGCCATGCGCTCCTTTATAATACCATACTTTAATATTTTGGAAAGCTCCGGACAGGCAATCTGCCGGTTCATCTCATGCTGACAGCAGGGAACCGCCATAATCACCTGTGCGCCCCACTTTACCGCCTTATACAGCGCGTAGTCCGTTGCCGTATCGCAGGCGTGAAGCGTCACCACCATATCCACGCTCTCCGCACCCTCATAGGTGCCGATATCCCCCTTTTCAAAATGGAGGTTTTCATAGTGAAACTTCTCAGCCAGCATATTACAGAAGTCAATGACATCTTCTTTCAAGTCAAGCCCGGTCACGGAAAGCTCATATCCCTTCACCACATGCAGATAATAGTACATGGCAAAGGTCAGGTACGCCTTGCCGCAGCCAAAGTCAATAATTCTCACCGGCCGGTCCGTGGGCAGCTTTTTCACGATATCCCCTATAAACTCCAGATATCTGTTAATCTGGCGGAATTTATCATATTTCGATTTTACAATCTGCCCGTCCTTTGTCTGTACCCCAAGCCCAACCAGAAAATCAATTGGGTATCCTTCCTCCAGAATATATTTTTTCACGCGGTTATGGCCCGGGACTGCCTGTCCGTTACAGTTTGCCCCTTCCGTTCCTTCCGGCTTTTTTGCCTCTTCCCGCCGCTTTTTCTTTATGGTTATCTTTCCCTTTTTGCTGACGAGCACTGTCGCGGTACAAGCATCGGAAACAAGCTCCGCCTGCCTGAAATTGTCCCTGACATATGCAGTCAGTCTTTCCGTCAATTCTTCCTTCGTACAATTACGGTGAAAAACCTGCGTACCGCGATAGAGGGTCTCCTGAAACCGCAGACCGTCCTTGAGAAGAACGGGTGTTATCTTTACTTTGCTCCCCTCTTCGGCTTTTATGGGATTGCTCAGAATCGCTCTCTGCAATCCTTCTTCAATCATTTCCTCCGCTAATTCCCGTAGTTCTTTCATTTTCATACTCCTGTATGTTGCACCAGTCAATATACCCGCACGCCAATATAGTCACAGCGCCACAGCGCCTGTGCGGCTGCCTTTTGGCACCATGACTATATTTTAATGGCTTTGCGTCAAAACCACAACTAAAATTTTAAGAAACCTCGCCGTCCGCCGTGCCTTCGCCTGTAAATTTCATAATACATCACAATCTGTACCATATCTTTTATCCACTCCCACTTTTCAGGAGCAGCCGGTTCACAGTCCTGTTCCTCCTCTTCCTGCTTTAATATGGTAACAATATTTTCCGAAAGTCTGTACAACTGCCACTTGTCAGGATATTCGTCATAGAGCATGCTTCCTTCATAGTCCATTTTGTCCAGAATTTCCGCAATCCGCTTTTGAAGCTGTTTTGCCTGCGCCGGATACATCTGCTGGAGATATTCCAAATCCCTCAGTACACTGTCTTCCTCCCGCATGAAATACGGTGTAGAGTAGGACATGTAAAAAGGCAGAATTCTGTGCTGATAATCCATAATCCACCCTTTGTTTTCCCTTTTTTCTAGCATATGCAGCGGGCAAAGCGGCTGTCACTTCCCCTTCGGGAGTTTGCGCAAAAAAGGAAGCAGAAAACTTCTGCTTCCTTTCAAGTTACTTTAATATGGATATTCTCGCCATAGCACGAAGCAGAGCCGTCTCCGCTCTCGCCATATCCGTTTCGGGCGTATGGTTTTTGATACGCTCTTCAGCACGCTGTCTGGCTGCTTCCGCCCGTTCCGAGTCAATTTCTGTCGGCCACTCCACGATTTCAGCCAGCACTGTAACGCTGTCCTGCAGAATTTCCACAAAACCGGCATGTAGTGCAGCCGTCTTTGTTTCCTCTTCCTCCGTGATTGTCAGAATACCCGGTTTTATCACCACAGTCATGGGAATATGCCCCGGCAGTACACCGATTTCACCCTCGGTTGTGTTGAACTCCACCATTTTGGCATTCCCTTCATAAAACACCCTGTCAGGGGTAATAATCCGTAGCTTAAACTGTTCCATAACCGCTCCCCGTCACCTTTCGTACTTGGCAATTACGTCGTCGATGCTGCCTGCATTCAGGAAGTAGCTTTCCGGAATATTGTCATGCTTTCCTTCCAGAATCTCCTTGAAGCTCCTGATTGTCTCGGAAACAGGCACATACTTACCTTCCAGTCCGGTAAACTGTCCCGCTACGAAGAACGGCTGGGAAAGGAACCTCTGCACCTTTCTTGCACGGGATACTACCAGCTTATCCTCTTCCGACAATTCGTCCATACCCAGAATTGCAATGATATCCTGCAATTCCTTATATCGCTGCAGAATCTCCTGCACGCCGCGGGCTGTCTGATAATGCTCCTCGCCTACGATTCTGGGATCCAGAATACGTGAGGTGGATTCAAGCGGGTCTACCGCCGGATAAATACCAAGTTCCACGATGGAACGGGAAAGCACCGTCGTTGCGTCCAAATGCGCAAAGGTTGTTGCGGGTGCAGGGTCCGTCAAGTCATCCGCAGGCACATATACTGCCTGTACGGAGGTGATGGAACCGTTCTTTGTGGAGGTAATACGCTCCTGCAAAGCACCCATTTCCGTCTGCAGCGTGGGCTGATAACCAACCGCCGAAGGCATACGTCCCAAAAGTGCAGACACCTCGGAACCTGCCTGTGTAAAACGGAAAATATTGTCGATAAACAAGAGCACATCCTTACCGCCCTTATCTCTGAAATATTCCGCCATGGTAAGTCCTGTCAGACCTACACGCATACGCGCTCCGGGCGGCTCGTTCATCTGTCCGAACACCATGGTCGTCTTGTCGATAACGCCAGACTCCCTCATTTCATGATACAAATCGTTTCCTTCACGGGTACGCTCGCCTACGCCGGTAAATACGGAATAGCCGCCGTGCTCCGTTGCAATATTTCGAATCAACTCCTGAATCAGCACCGTCTTGCCAACGCCTGCACCGCCAAAGAGACCGATTTTACCACCCTTCTGGTAAGGGCACAGCAAATCCACGACCTTGATACCGGTCTCCAGAAGCTCCGTCTGTGTAGACTGCTCTGAAAACTCAGGCGCCGGTCTGTGTATCGGCTCGTAGGATACCTCCGTCGGTTCCGGCTTATTGTCAATCGGCATGCCCAATACATTGAACATACGTCCCAATGTATTTTCGCCTACCGGTACGGTAATCGGGGCTCCCGTTGCATCCGCCTCCATACCGCGTACCAGTCCGTCCGTGGATCCCATAGCAATACATCTTACCGTGTCATCACCCAGATGCTGCGCCACTTCAACCGTGAGGCTGCCTCCGTCCTTTAACGGTATGATGATTGCTTCATTTATCTGGGGAAGCGTTCCTTCATCGAAACGGATATCCAGAACCGCTCCGATTATCTGAGTAATTCTTCCTTTATTTACTCCTGCCATCTCGTTGTCCTTTCTTTCCTGTTCTGACCTTAGTGCGCCACGCTGTACGCTCTCAGCAATCGCTTATGAAATCGCGCCCGCACCTGCAATGATTTCTGTCAGCTCCTGTGTGATAGAGCCCTGACGCGCCCTGTTGTACATAAGGGTCAAATCCTCTATCATCTCCTCCGCATTGCTCGTCGCAGAGTCCATTGCCTGCATTCTGGCGCCATTCTCACTCGCCACAGATTCTACAAGCCCGCCATAAATCAGGCTGGTAACATACTTCGGAATAATCAGGTTCAAGGCGTCCTCATCGTCCATTTCAAAATTCATGGGAGCTCTTCGCCCTTCGCCGTCCTCGTTATCTACCTGCACGCCGAGAGTCTCTGCCACCGTCAC
This sequence comes from Lachnospiraceae bacterium, assembly GCA_029053015.1. Taxonomy (GTDB): domain Bacteria; phylum Bacillota; class Clostridia; order Lachnospirales; family Lachnospiraceae; genus Acetatifactor. Next base: position 4,070 of record JAIDHX010000050.1, on the reverse strand, counting down.
GTCGTCCTCTGCCGTTTTTTCTGAAATCTCCACCGGCAGAAGCTTTAACAAAGTCGGAATATGGCTGACCGTATTTTTAAAATGGGTATACGCCAGATATATCTCGCTGATTTCTCCCTTTGCAAACGCCTCCAGCAGTTTTTTTGACAGTTGCATCGCATCGGCATACGCCGGCTCTTCCGTTATCTCAGAAGCATCCAAGGCAATTTCATAGCCCTGTCTGGCAAGTGCATCCCTGCCCTTCTTGCCCGCTGCATAAATCACAACGTCTTCCTTGGAAAAACCACTGCCTGTCACCATTCTGACGATATTGGAGTTATAACCTCCGGCAAGTCCTCTGTTAGAGGTTATGACGATAATTGCCTTTTTGCCCGATGAACCGCCATCCAGATACGGATGTTTCATGCCCATGGTCCTTGCCAGTATGGAGGTAACCGTTTCATACATACAGGTGAAGTACGAGTTTGACTTTTCTGCATTCTGCCTTGCCCTCTGCAGCTTTACCGTAGATACCAGCTTCATCGCCTTGGTAATCTGCTGAGTGCTCTGTATGCTGCCTTTACGGCGCTTAATATCTCGCATGGATGCCATAATCGCTCACCACTCCTATCTTACTTCGCAAACTCAGCCTTAAACTCCGAAATTGCTTTCTTCAACGTTTCCTCCGTTGCCTCGGAAATCACTTTTTCATCTGCTATCGCCTTCGGAACCTCAGGATATTTGGTATCCAGATACTCAAAGAACTCTTTTTCAAATCTGGTGATATCCTCAACCGGCACATCAAGCAGATACTTATTGGTAGCTGCATAAATAATGATAACCTGATACTGTACCGGCATGGGGTTATACTGCGGCTGCTTCAAGATTTCCTTGATTCGCTCGCCCTGTGCCAGCTTCTCTTTGGTATCCGCATCCAGTTCAGAACCAAACTGGGAAAATGCAGCAAGCTCACGGTACTGTGCCAATTCCACACGGATGGGAGCCGCAATCTTTTTCATTGCCTTGATCTGCGCCGCACCACCTACACGGGAAACGGAAAGTCCTGCATTAACGGCAGGTCTGAAGCCCGCGTTAAACATTTCAGACTCCAGATAAATCTGTCCGTCCGTAATGGAAATAACATTGGTAGGAATATATGCGGAAACGTCGCCCGCCTGCGTCTCGATAATGGGGAGCGCAGTCAGAGAGCCGCCGCCGTACTCTTCGCTCATTCTTGCCGCACGCTCTAACAGTCTGGAATGAAGATAGAATACGTCGCCGGGATATGCCTCACGTCCGGGGGGTCTCTTCAGCAGCAGGGAGAGTGTTCTGTATGCAGCAGCATGCTTACTCAAATCGTCATAGACAACAAGCACATCGTCGCCATTCTCCATCCACTCTTCGCCGATGGCACAACCCGAATAAGGCGCAATATACTGCAGGGGAGCCAGCTCACTCGCTGTCGCTGCCACTACCGTGGTATAGTTCATCGCACCATACTCTTCCAATGTCTTTACAATCGTAGCAACGGTGGATGCTTTCTGACCGATTGCAACATAAATGCATCGCACGCCCTGCCCCTTCTGGTTAATAATCGTATCAATGGCAATGGCAGTCTTACCTGTCTGCCTGTCGCCGATAATCAGCTCACGCTGCCCTCTTCCGATGGGCACCATGGAGTCAATCGCCTTAATACCTGTCTGCAGCGGCGTATCCACCGACTTTCTTGTGATAACGCCGGAAGCAACCTTTTCTATTTTCCTATATTTGCTCGTCTGCAGCGGTCCCTTGCCGTCAATGGGCTGACCCAAAGCATTGACAACACGTCCGAGCAGCGCGTCGCCTACCGGCACTTCTACCACTCTGCCGGTGGTCTTTACAACGTCGCCCTCATTTATGCTTCGATGGCTGCCCAAAAGCACCGCACCTACATTGTCCTCCTCAAGGTTCAGTACCATGCCGTATACTTCGCCCGGAAATTCCAAAAGCTCACCCTGCATGGCATTTTCCAGTCCATGTACACGGGCAATGCCGTCCGCCACCTGAATGACCGTACCCACCTCGGATACTTCCATATCGGCTGCGTACCTTTTAATCTGATCCTTGATTACGGAACTTATTTCTTCTGGTCTCAAATTCATGTTCCGTTCGCACCTTTCTTTTATCGTCTGCATCACTGCAGCTTAATCTGATATAACTGCCTGCTTAAATTTTCCAGCTTTGTTCTGATGCTGCTGTCCACAACCCTGTCGCCGATGCGGATAATCATACCGCCAATCAGGGATTCGTCTACTTCAAAATGCATCTCAAAGGATTTGTAATTCGTCGTCTCCAAAAGCCGTTTTTCCACCTTGCTGCGCAAATCACCGGAAAGCGGAACTGCCGTCTTTACATAGGCTGTCCCGATGTGTTCCTTTTCACGGACCCTTTCCAAAAAATAGTCCAGCACAAGGGGAAGCTGTCCGTAATGCTCTTTCTTTAATAAAAGCAGCATAAGACCTACAATCTCTTTACTGACGCGTCCATCCCATACATTCTTAAGCACTTCTTCTTTTTCGTTTTCCGGAATTCCCGGATGCTGCATCAGCTTTGCAAGCTCTGAATTTTCTGCGAGCACCTGCTTTACTGCCTGAACCTCTTTCATAAGGCTGTCGGTTCGCTTTTCCTCTACAGCCAGTTCAAACAGGGCCTCGCCGTATACCTTTTCAATCAGCTTAGCCATGTGCTCTCACCCATCTCTTTCAAAGTCTCGTCAACCAGACTTTCCTGCACGGACACATCGATTGCTCCCGACACGACCTTGCCAGCCATCAGAGAAGCAACCGCTATCATTTCTTTCTTCACGTCGTCAGCCGCTTTCTTCTTCTCAAGCTCTGCTTCCATACGTGCTCTTTCCATAATGCGTGCCGCCTCTGCCTTAGCGTCGCCGATAATCCGGTTTTCACTTATAATTGCTTTTTTGCGGGCTTCTGCCATGATTTCGTCCGCTTCCTTTTGAATGTCGCGGAGTCTGCCCTCATACTCTTCCTTCATGGCTTTTGCTTCTTCCATATCCTGCGCCGCCTGTGAAAGCTCGCCCTTGATCTTTTCCGTACGTCCGCGCAGCATCTTTCTGGCGGGGTTAAACAGAAAATAGGATAATGCAAAAAACAGGAACAGTATTGCTATCATGGACAAGACGGAATCCGCAAGCAACTGCCAGTCCAGATTGAACAGCCTTGTCATGGTTTCTCCGGATGTCAATAATATCTTCACCCCTCAGGTCTCCTTTCTCTCTTTTTCATATGCATGTCAGGACAAAAGCCCCATCATGCAGCCGTACCTGTAAAGGAAACGCCTTACGGTAATAAAGGTTTTACGAACATCAGAATCAGTGCGGTAACCAGACCGTACAAACCTGTTGTCTCTGCAACTGCCTGACCCAAAAGCATGGTAGACGTGATATCGGATTTAGCGCCCGGGTTACGTCCTACTGCTGCTGCCGCATGACCTGCTGCAATACCCTGTCCTACACCAGGTCCGATACCTGCGATAAGCGCAAGTCCTGCGCCGATTGCGGAACATCCTCTGATAAAATTCTCGTTAAATTCCATGATGATTTCCTCCTAAAATATGTTTTATAAATAAATTTTAAAAAATAACAACTGAAAACAACTTTTCGCCGGCACCCGTTAAGCTTCCGAATCGCCGATTCCGTTCGCTATATAAGTCATAGTCAGCATACAGAATACGTATGTCTGTATCGCTCCCGAAAAAATATCGAGATAAATATGCAGAAATGCCGGCCAGATAAGCGCAAGCTTTCCAATCAGCCCATATACCAGCGCCATCATAACCACGCCGGACAATACGTTTGCAAATAAACGCAGGGACAAAGAAATAGGTACTGCAATGTCGCCTACCAGGTTGATTGGCAGCCAGATTGGCAGCCACGGCGGAAGCGGCGAACACTTATCTATCCAAACATCCTTCAGTTTGTTGTGTTTGAAGGTGTTGAAATGAATCAGCACAAAATTCATAAGTCCCATCGGCAGCGTCACACCGTAATCGGCAGTCGGCGGCCTAAGTCCCAAAAGTCCCGAAAGATTGCT
>JAIDHX010000005.1 GCA_029053015.1 Lachnospiraceae bacterium | reverse complement strand
TGCTACTGTATCACCCTCGTTCAATTTGGGCGGAATGATTAGATTTTTCATTTTGCTTCCTCCTTAAACTTCAATTTTTCTCTTTGTACAACTTCTCAATAAACCGGCGCTTGACGGTTTAATATTTCACAAGCCTTTATAATATCTTGTTTTTGTAAACCTTTTAATGCATCAACAAAAACAAGATGTTCGCGCAGCTTTAAATCACAAGAATAATCATCTTGAAAACAGTCATCTAAAATAACATACCTTTCAATATTCGGGTGCATATGCAAATAAGCGTTAATTTCCTCTGTTCTGCTGTGATATTCTTCTCCATATGGGGTAATATCAATATCATATATATTATTGCTCTTAAAAAAATCTAAAAGCATATCCCAGTATATACCACCTAACCGATGGCTTGAAATAACTACCACCTTCGCTTTCATTCTATGTATCAATTCACATATATTTTCTCCTGCATATGGCAATAAAGTTTGCACTTCTAAATCAGGCTGATAAATATTTAATACGCCATCAATATCCAGAAATACAGTAAGCGGTTGATTATTCGCTTGCGCTTTGACGTAGTTTAACATTTCCTTACATATAAGTTCCGTCGCATGAATATCCTTACCCCATTCATCAATAATTCTTTGTCCTTCCAACAACGCCGTCTCATATTGCTCTTCTGTAAATTCTCCTGACCGATATGCCGCATCCAATTCTTCTTTGTCATCTACCAATACATCACCGCTTGTTGTAAGCATAACATCTAAATATTTATCCATAAAAGCCAGCACGCCATCCTCATCTATTAGCACAGAGTGAATTACATCTATATACCATGCTGATACATTTCCATTTTCCATAAACATTGCAGTAATAGAATGTTTTTTTCCATCAGGAATTAAAGTAAGCCAGCACATTCCTTTTCCTGCTACGGGAACTTTTCCCGCCTTTTCAAAAAAATCCCAATACATATATTCTCCATCCGTCAATTCGTTCAGCGCGGCCCAACCATGAAATTTTTCACATTCAATACGCATTTGATAATAAGGAAAATATTGAAATCCCCATTTCAAATCTCTTGTCAATCTTTTTTTAGTCATACTATACCTCCTAAAATAATGCTTTCTCTTTCTGTTTACAATTATGCAAACCGGAAGTTATATGATATCAATCCAAATACCGATATCCCGCATTTCAGAATTTGGAACGTTTTTATAAAATCTCTGGGCTTCTTCATTAGAAGCCGTCAAAGCGATTAACGTATCAATATGATTATTCTTTAGAATCTCTCTCAGAGTTTCCAGCAATCGCTGCGCAATGCCCAGATGTCTATAACTTTTTATGACACAAACCCAATCAAGATATGCCTTTTTAGACCCATCAAAATGGCTTGCAATCATTGTAGAATCAATTCTTCCAACCACTTTATTATTATCATATGCCAATAAAGAAATGGAATCAGCAAAGGCGCTGTCATCAAAACTCTTTTCCACAGTCTGAATATAGGCATCGTTGATTTCCCATCCCCAAAAGTTTTCTTCTTCTCTCAATCTGTTTTCAAAATCCAATACATCTGGTATCTTGTCTTTTGTATATTTTTTAATTTCCAAGTTCATATAATCACCATCCGCAAAATTTCGATTTTTCACCCTAAGCAACTTACCAATAATTCTACATCTTAATTTTTCTCCAAATAGTTCCTTATAAGCAGTAATGCCTTATATTCGCGCTGGTTCCATGACTGAAGCCCTTCTTTTTCCAACATTCTCTCATTTTTTTCCAATGCCTCTTCTATCGTATAAAACACCTGATGAAACCCTTCCTCTTTTTCATTTTCAGAATATTCGCACTCCCCTTGCTCTGCATAAACATCGCAAAAATACAGACGATTGATTTGATGCCAAATCATCGGCTCATAAACGGCTAACCTCTTCTCCTCTATTTCTCCGAATGGTTTTATGGATTCCGGAATCACATCATATCCGGTCTCCTCTTTTACCTCCCGCACTAAAGCCCGATATTCATCTTCCCCCGGATCCATACCTCCGCCCGGTAATTTAACCTCTCCAAAGGAACTTTCAATCATCAATAACTTACCGGCAACAAAGATAATTCCTCTTACGGATATTCTGTATATTTCTTCTAAATTTTCATCATAATTATGTTCGTCCATTACAAGAATTTTTTCCATACATTTTCTCCTTCAAATCCCAGAGGGCAAAGCATTAAACTTACTGACAAAACCGAAATTAAACATTATCATTTATAATGGTTCACCAATAGAGTTTTCCTTAGCCACCAACTCTCCCAGATGATTTGCCCATCTTTCCGGATATGCCGAAAAATAGGATATCTTTTCATTCTCCCTTTTCCTCACAAATAAAGGAAAAAAACTCCAAAGAATCGAAGGAAGTCCTACAGCAATCAAATAAATCGGTCCAAATATTAAAGATTGTATTGTATGCCCATACTCATGTACTAATAGCATTTTTGAATATGTCTTTTCATCGAATTTATCACGGTAATCTGGATAATAGTAAAACGGGTCATCTGAAACAAACACGAACAACCCAAGTGACAAACTGGATTTGCTTTTCCAGATAGTTGTAATAGCTCCATTGTAATCAAAATGTGGCTGCTTTCTATTTATCCAAAAATATATCGCACCGATTAATGTCTGTGGCAACCCCCACGTGCATTGCAATAATTTGTAAGCAATCATAAGTCCCTTATCCTCTCCATATAATTTTAATATTTCCAAATTCAAATTTATGCGAGTGTCTTTCGACCCTAACTTCAGCTTCCCGCATGAATCAGATAGAAATCATCTGCAAACAATCTTTCTCCCGAACAAAACGGTTCAAAGCTTTCTTTACACCACCGCTTCAGCCTGTCTTCAAACCAATCCTGCCTGCTCCATTGCTCAAAATGAATCGCAATACTTCCTAAAATGGACAGTACAAAACCGGCATCCAGTGCCTCATAATGAATGATACCGCCTGCATCGCGGTACCCTTCAGCAATTTTCTGCCGACACGACAACCCATTTATGCTTCCGAACAAATTTGCAAGGTCAAACATCGGGTGCCCCATCCCCAAAAGTGAAAAATCAATTGCAACAAGACCGTCTTTTGTAGCCAGAATATTAGATGGCGACAAATCCGCATGCAGCACCAAAAACTCGTTTTGAACTTTCTGCAACGCTACCCCGACCACATCACAGGTTCGTTGAATCGTCTTAAAATACGCAGGGTTCAAACCGCAGCCTTCTAAGTTCCGAATACTTTCTTTGATACGGGCACACTGCCGCCAGTCATACGCTATTACAGGAAAACCTTGAAATCCTTTTGCACACCTATGCAAAGCGGCTGTCAGCGCTCCGATGTGACTGCAATATTCAGAATTCAATTCCAGCTTGTCCAGTGACTCTCCATCAATCCACTTTGATACTGTAACTATAATTCCGTTGTCCAACCTTGTTATCAGTTCACCATCACAGTTCTCTATCGGTTCCCGGATGATCATGCCACGTTCTTTTAAGTACAAAAGAAACTTTATCTCTGTCTCACGCAACGCTATGCGATTCGTCCCTTCGTAGATATGCTGTGTCTGGAATCCCTCCACGGGATCATGAATCTGCAACAGATAATTCGTTCCGACACGAAAGGTCATGTTCTCGTTGTGCCGCAGCAAAACCACTTCCGATTCCGGCATATTGTAATAGGATAATGCTTCTTTTATATATTCATGCTCCATGCGATTTTCAATCCCTCCTTACCAAAACAGGAATGAAGCAATTTCCCGTTCGGACAAGTTAAAATTTGTATGATTACTTCTTTTCCATATAAAGAAATGCAATCTCGTCATCAATCATCTTTTCTTTGAAAGACTTATATCCCAAACTCTCATATAATCTAATATTGTCTTTGCTTCTTGTACTGGTAAACAGCTCGTATCTTTTTTCAGGAAAATAATGTTCCATTTCCAAGAGCAGCTTTTTTCCAATACCCATTCGCCTAAAATCGGGATGAACCATCAACTTTCCGATATACACTGTATCGTTTTTCAGCGCCGCCCTAACAGAACCAATCATACGACTGCCAATCTTTACCTTTAAAATAATACCTTCTTGATATTCTAAAATAACTTCATCTAAAGTCTGCTTTAATGGTGGTATATCTCTGCTTTTAAATAAATCAGCTTCACTTTGATAAGCCAAGTACTGTAATTCTAATATTTCCGGTAAGTCTCCATATTCTGCTTTTTGAATTATGTATTTATCCATAATACAACACCTTGCCCTCATGCTAGATACTTCTATCTTCTGATTAACTATCAAAACATATTTTTAATAATAAAGATAAATCTCCGTCATCCATCATTTCGCCACAATGTTTAAATCCTGCTTTCTGATAACATTTTATAGCACGTTTATTCTCTGGATCGGGATTGATGAAAACCTCTTTCACATACGGATATTTTTGATGTATCAACTGCACCATCTGCTTTAATGCTTCAGTGCCATAACCATTATTTCTTTCTTTTAAAACTCCAATCCACATATCAAGTCCGATTGTCGTTTTATCTTGTATGTAATATTGAATAAAACCAATTGCTTCGCCATCTCGCAAAATGAAATATGGAAATGCATCTATTGGATTCTTAACTCTGGCACCGTACTTCTCAATAATTCTCTCTAGCGGAACGGGTGGCTCACCTTTCTCATCGCACCATACCCACTCTTGAAGTTCAGGTTCTAAAAACCAATTGTGCATTGCCGTATAATTTTCCATTGTATCTTCCATTAATCGCAAAGATATCATTGGATTACCTCCACAAATCCCAAATTATCGCTCCATTTTCACAATATGCTCTTCCGTTCCTTCTTCCAACCGCCGTTCTTGTGTCAATGAAAAGCCATGACGTTGATAAAAACGGATTGCGCTTTTATTTTTTTCCAGCACAAACAAATTTGAAACATCAAATTGTAGTTCAATATCCATCCTCCTCCAAGATCGATGTTATAATAGTATAGCATATAATTGACAATTAGCCAATAAAATGACAGTGCCTATATACAAGGCGTTGTCATTTTATTGGCTATCATGTATAATATAGTCGAAATCTGATTGTAAAGCTGTAATCACTGCACAGATGTGTCTGCTGTCATTTGCCACTGATACTTTCATTTTTATATTTTAATTTACTCTGTCTGATAAAAATTCTGTAATCCCAGACTACCAGCACGGAACTAAGTATCCATATCAGCGGTTCACAAATACATATTCCAAGGTAGCCAAGTGTGGGGGCAAGCACGGCAGCCGCAGCAATCTTCAGCACTAATTCCACTATGCTTCCACAGATAGGTACAATCTTTCTTCCGACGCCCTGCAATCCGTTGCGGAGTACAAGAAGAATACTGAGTACAAATAAGAAAGGAACATTCCAACAGATATATTTTGAAGCAGTATTGATTACCTCGGTATCAACTGTACCTGTCAGTCCCTGAATCATCAAACGGTGGAACAGCAGCCCAATAATCAGCACAAACGCGCTCCATGCAAATGAGATAAGCATACCGCAGCGCATTCCTTTTTTTACCCTGTCGATTTTTCCGGCGCCATAATTCTGACTTGCAAAGGTCGATGTTGCCATTGCAATCGTACCGATAGGCAGCGTGAATACATCGTGTATCTTTCTTGCCGCTGTATGGGCAGCAATCGTAGCAGTTCCGAAAGCATTTACTGCGCCCTGCATAATTACGGAACCCACATAAACAATAGCCTCCATAAGTCCCATGGCAAGACCTGTATTAATCAGTTCAAAAAGCAACACCTTGTCAAAGGCAAGTTCTTTTGTGCCGAAAATCAGTTCGGGACATTTTTTAATACAGTAAACAAAGCATAATACAACTGAAATTCCTTGTGAGATGACCGTGGCGTATGCAGCGCCCGCAACTCCCAATGAAAGACCTTTTACAAAGAGAATATCAAGCCCGATGTTTGCAAACGTTGAAACAAGCAGAAAATACAAAGGAACTCTGCTGTTCCCTATCGCTCTCATCATACCCGCCAGCATATTGTAGGCAATTGTAACGGCTAAGAACATGAGAATAATCGTCATATAGCAACTTGTGTTATCGATGATATCTTTAGGCGTTTTCAGCAGATGCAGAATCGGATTGATTGTTATCACACTGATCAGTGTCAATACTGCGGCAATCATTGCGGAAAGAATATAGGTCAGTGAAACCGCCCTCCGCATGGCCGGTTTATCTCCGGCGCCGAAAAAACGGGCGATAACAACTGCAAACCCGTTCGTCATGCCTTCGGTAAGATTTATCATAAGTGCATATACGGGAGCGGCTGCACCTATGGAAGCCAGGGCATCGTCACCCAGAACATTGCCGATGATTGCAGTGTCTACTATGTTATACATCTGCTGAAATATATTACCGATAAGTACAGGTACCGCAAAGCCAATCATACTTTTCATTATGCTGCCTTCTGTCATGTTCATTGATGATTTTTTCATAATAATCTCTCCTATCATGTGGGTTCGGATTTATTATGGATAATGTATCATCTGACAGAAGAAAAAGAAATCATTTATATTGGCTTTTCGTCATCCTAATTGTGTTGTTTTAAGTTGTGAAAAGAGGAGCAAAATGAAAGAAAATATCAGCAAAAAACTCGCATATCTTGAATTTCTGAATCGGGAAAACGGATTTCGCCACCATAAATACGATGAAGAAATGCAGCAGTATGAATATTTAAAAAACGGTGATATGAGGTCTATTGACGAGAGTGTAAAAAGAATACGTTCCGTTGATGTCGGACATTTATCAGATGAGCCGGTTAAAAATCTGTTGTACTTATGCATTTGTAACATAACTTTAGTAACACGCTTTGCAATAGAAGGCGGTATGGATTCTGAAAAGGCTTATACTGCAAGTGATATCTATATACAGAAATATGACAAAGCCGGAACGATTGAGGAATTGTATGCGCTGCAGCGAGAGATGATAACTTATTTCACCAAAGCTGTTGCAGCGGCAAAAAAGGAATCGGTTTATTCAAAACCGGTCATTCTTTGCATGGACTATATTCATTATCATCTTCACGAGGATATCAGTTGTTCCGTCCTTGCAGAAAATGTCAGATTAAATCAGTCCTATTTATCGGTGCTTTTCAAACGTGAAACGGGCATAAGCATTACGGAGTATGTTATACGCAAACGTATGGAAGCTGCCGAAAATATGCTGAAATATTCCGATTATTCCCTCACCGAGATATCCGACTTTCTTAATTTTTCCAGTTACAGCCATTTTGCCAAAACATTCAGAAAGTATTATAATGCAAGCCCAAAGGAATATAGAAACAGAGAGTTCCGTCATACCGATTGGAAAAACAATCTACAAGACAGGAAAATTTGAAATTTCATCAAGCGCTTTCCGCGGACGCCTGTCAGGCTGTTCCGCCGCATAGCCCAATGCAACTGCACCTATCAACTGTCCCTGCACATTCAGATAGGAAACCAATTCCTGATAGGCAAAGCAGGTATTCGCAATCCAAAGCGTCCCGATTCCCATTTTTTCAGCCTGTAAAAGCATATTTTCAATAAATGCGCCTATGGATAAACTGTCGCATATTTCCGTAAACCGCTCATCCGCATCAAGCACAGAAAAAGGACTCTTACCATTCGTATTGATGACAACAATAAGAACCGGCGCTTCCCGCATAATACGCAATGTATTCTTTGCATCCGGCAAACCACTCTTTGATTTTGGCAGCATGGCAAAAGAGTTTTCTTCCCTCTCAATCCCCTTTTCCATAAAACCAAGAAACTCTTCCTTACTCCCATTTTTCAGAACAATACACTTCCACGGCTGCCTGTTCTTAGCCGAAGGCGCAGCACTTCCGGCTCTGATAATCTCTTCAATATCCTCCCTGGCAACATCCGCATCCTGAAATTTTCTTATACTTCTCCTGCTATATATCGGACTATCACCCATATCCTCTCCTTATCACACTTTAGCGATTCCTACCGAAAGCGCCAAAGCGGCAGAAAAACTTTTGCATCATTCAGCCGCCAGTAGAGCCGTATGCCTGTTCAAACCGTATAAAAACGCCGGCACTTGGCGAGGTTCTTTCGAGCCTAGTACCGCTGCGTTTTTATCCGAGCGAGAGCGCGTTTGAACAGGTATATGACTCTACTGGCGGCGTGACTCGCTGCAAATCTTTTTTCCGCCCTTAAAGCCTCATCCCTTTTGTAGCAACAACCGCAACTCCTGTTCCTGCCACATTCTCCAGCACCACATCTCCAATCTGTACCGGAAGTTTTGCTTCCACTTCTTTTAACGCATCCATGCAGTCACCAATCTTCTCCTTCGGAACCGGACTCGCAGTTTTTACCGACACAACGCGCCCTTTTTCACCTTGGATGCGCACAGTGGAAGTCAATACCCTCTTCGGGGCAGTCATCTCTGTGCGTCCGTATTCCGCGCCGCGCGGACAGGTATTGCCGCTGACCGTCACTTCTCCTGCCTCATCTTGGCTCACGGAAAGAATACAGCCCAAAGGACAGTTAATACATATCATTTCTCTCGTTTCCATCAATCAGCCCGCCTCCTTCTCTATCCGAATCGTTATCTTTTTCAAATCGGGAAATGCCTGAAGCTGTTCCTTCTTCAAGCGAATCTGCTCCATTTCGCCCGGCGCTAACACCCTCTTTTTCTGACTGATGATAGGTGTACCGTCAAAATATACCTTGAGGAACACTTCTTTATATACATCTGCAACGCGGAAACGGATAAGCTGCGTATCCTCCATGCGAGAAGGACTGATGGTAGAAGGAACCGTGTATCGGACGCCCTCTGCCGCTTCCAGACAAATCTGCGTTCCATCTCCTGCACACGCTGTCTCTGCCGCTTCCTTTACATACGCCGCCGCGTATTTTCCTGCTGCCGTCGCTTCCTCTGACACATAGTCCACTAAATCATGTACATGGAGCACATTGCCGCAGGCAAAGACGCCGGGAATATTCGTCTCCAGACTCTCGTTGACATAGGGACCCGAAGTCGCCGGATTTAAGGAAACGCCAAGATTCATGGAAAGTTCGTTTTCCGGCAGCAGTCCGCAGGACAAAAGCAGTGTATCACAGGGAATGTACTCCTCCGTTCCCGCAATCGGCTTTCTATTCTCATCTACCTGCGCCAGTGTAATGCCTTCCACACGCTTTTTCCCCTTGATATCCACAACGGTATGACTCAGTTTTAAGGGTATGCCGAAATCGTCGAGACACTGGACGATATTACGCTTCAGACCGCCGGAATAGGGCATAAGCTCCGCCACCGCTTTGACCTTTGCGCCCTCCAGCGTCATTCTTCGTGCCATAATCAGCCCGATATCACCGGAACCCAAAATCACAACTTCCTTACCCGGCATACGGCCTTCAATGTTGACATAGCGCTGTGCCGTTCCTGCCGAATAGATGCCCGCCGGACGATAGCCGGGGATATTCAGCGCGCCCCTCGGACGCTCCCTGCAGCCCATCGCCAGAATCACTGCTTTTGCGCGGATTACAAACAGCCCGCGCTCCCTGTTCATGGCAGTTACCGCCTTTTCCCCATCCTCTGCTTCTGCAATGTCAATGACAATCGTTTCCAAAAGAAAAGGAATTTTCTCCTGTTCTACTTTGGCAATATAGCGTGCCGCATACTCCGGTCCCGTCAGTTCCTCTTTAAAGGTATGAAGCCCGAAACCGTTATGTATACACTGGTTTAAAATTCCTCCCAGTTCCTTATCTCTTTCCAAAATTAAAATCTGCTCTGCGCCCGCTTCCTTTGCCGCCAGCGCCGCCGCCAGACCGGCGGGGCCGCCACCGATAATTACAATATCCTGTCTCATACTAACCTCCTCTCTACACACATGTTCCCTTATTATATCCGGTTAAAAAAGCACTTCCCTCACCGGACTTTGTAATCTCACCGATATCTTTATGTAACTCCCGCGCCAGAATTTCCACTACCTTAGGGGAGCAGAAGCCCGACTGACAACGTCCCATACCGGCTCTCGTCCTGCGCTTTACCCCGTCCAGCGTGGTTGCGCCGAGAGGTCTGTGAATGGCGTCCAGAATTTCTCCTTCCGTCACCAGTTCACAGCGGCACACCACATTGGCATACGCAGGATTCTCCGCTATCAGGCGCTGCCGCTCCTCGTCATCTGCTTCCGCCACACAGGGAATTCCCTTTCTTGTGGCAATAAAATCTGTCTTTTCGGGAGCCGGGAAACGCGCCTGTATCATTTCTGCCACATAGCAGCCGACTGCCGGCGCTGCCGTCAGGCCCGGCGAAGCAATGCCCGCCGCATCGAAAAAGCCGGGTGCATCCGCCACTTCTTCTATAATAAAATCTTCACTCTCTTCATGAGCCCGCAGTCCGGCAAAGGAAGTAATAACCTGTCTTACCGGAAGCGCCTTCACACTTCTTGCTCCGATGGCAAGTGCGCGCGCCAATCCGTCCGCAGTGGTAGTTACTCCTTCTTTGTCCTCTATATCCTCCGCAGTGGGGCCTGCCAGAAGATTGCCGTGCACTGTTGGCGTCACCAGAATTCCCTTGCCGCTTGCAGAGGGAAGCTGGAAAATAGTACTTTGTACCAGTCCGCCCGTCTTTTTGTCCATCAGGCAGTACTCGCCCCTCCTTGCCGTAATATGCAGTTTACGTTCGCTCACCATATTGTGCAAAGCATCCGCATAGACACCGGCGGCATTTACCACCACAGGTGCAAAGAACTCCTGCTCTTTCGTCAGAATTCTGTAACCGCCCTGCTCACGCTCTATCTTGGATACCGCTGTATTCAGATAAAAATCCACCCCGTTTACCGCTGCGTTCTCTGCCAGCGCAATATTTAACCCAAACGGGCAGACAATGCCGCCCGTGGGCGCATAAAGCGCAGCCACTACTTCGTCGGAAAGCGCAGGCTCCTTTACACGCGCCTCGTCACCGGTCAAAATCTGCAATCCTTCCACACCGTTTTCCTGTCCGCGCATATACAGTTCCTGCAGCTTCTCCATGCCTTCAGCCTCAAAGCTTACGACAATGGAACCGTTCTGCTTGTAAGGAAAATCAAGCGTCTCAGAAAGCTCCTTCAT
This sequence comes from Lachnospiraceae bacterium, assembly GCA_029053015.1. Lineage (GTDB taxonomy): Bacteria > Bacillota > Clostridia > Lachnospirales > Lachnospiraceae > Acetatifactor. Next base: position 12,535 of record JAIDHX010000005.1, on the reverse strand, counting down.
AAGCTTTGCGCCCTGCACATTCAGCTTCGCCTTGAGCGTACCCGGCTTTGCGTCAAAACCTGCATGCGCAATACCGCTGTTTGCCTTTGAGGTTCCCTCGCAGATATCGCTCTCCCTCTCCAGCACCGCAATCCGGCGCTCTTTTTTGGCAAGTTCCCGCGCAACCGCACTCCCCGTCACACCCGCGCCAATTACAATCACGTCATACTCCATTCTTTCCATGTGCACCTCCATTTAAATTATCTTTATGCTAAACCTTTAAAGGAAAACCAACACTCCTTTTTCTTACTTACATCTATCAAATACTCCGGATGCGTCCGCGCTCCCCAGCTATCGTCGCCACCCACGCCCATCTGTTCCGAAGATACCCTGACAACAGTGTAATGCACCTCGGGAAGTTCATAGGCATGTTTCGCCTGTTCAAGCTCATGGGGCGTATAAGGCAGTGCGGAAAAATTCATTTCTGTGAACGGAGCAAAGATAAGTCCCCTGCCATATGCATCCGTCACCTTTCCCCAGCGCACACCCGCCTTGTTGCCACATTCCTGCGGCACAAGATACGGCGCCATATTGTCCATCACCTTGTTTCGGTAAATACCCAGCTTCCCGCCAGACTTACGGTCTGCGTAGGTCTCCTGCGGTCCGCAGCCGTACCATTCCACCCTGTCGTAACCTGCATCGAGCTTAAACAACATCCCGAACTCCGGCATTTCGCTTAAGCCCTCCACCGGCTCATAGGTAAGCCTGACACCTATTGTGCCGTCATCCAGCACATAATAGTGCACCTCGCAGCTGCTCTTTGGCGTGGTCGGCATGGCATAGCGGTATTTTACTTCTACCACACCTTTGTATTCCGAAATCTCAGGATTTTTCTTGCCTGCCTCCGGCTCCGCAAGCGTCATATATAAGCTTGCCAGCTTCCACTGTCCATATCTTACAGGCATCCCGTTGCCTTTATCATTGTCCGTCGGCGCCCTCCAGAAATTAGGCATGGGAGTCTCTGCCAGAAGCTCTTTCCCGCCATAACGATAGGAAACCAACCCGCCGCTTGTAGTGGAAAAAAGCGCTTCAAAATGCTCTCCCTTTACGCCGATATTGTGCTTGCCGTGAATCACCCGAAAATGCCTGTCACTGTCGCGTGCCGCTGTCTCACCGCTTTCGCATGTCAAAGCCCGCTTAGAAAGTACGCCGCTTTCATATGCCGCAGTCCGTCCCCACGGCAGCAGGCCGCTTTCTACATCCGCCTTCCGTCCACCTGCACGAAATACACCTTCTCCAAAAGCAATTTCATGTCCTGCCGGCGCCCATAGGGTTTCTTTCTTTAAGCGGAAAGACGCTCTGACAACATACTCCCCTGCCTCTTCAGGTATTGCAAATGGCAAACGAATCACCTGCCTGTCAAGGGGTTTTACCGCGGTGTCAACAGAAACAGCCTTTACAAATACGCCATACCGAAACAGTGAAACCACACAGTCATAGCTTGCTGTCCCTGTAAACAAATGGCGGTTTTCAACTTCCATGGAAATTCCTGCTTCCATGGAATCACTGCATATTTTAACTTTGATAAACTGATAACAATACTTTACCTCCTGCATCTTGGGCGAAGGCAGGCGCTCTCTTGCGGTCACAATGCCGTTTCCACTGAAATTATAGTCCGTGGGACGATCCCCGAAATCGCCGCCGTACGCCTGAAACTCTTTTCCATAGCGGTCCTTTTTCGTGATGGACTGATCGATATAATCCCAGATAAAGCCGCCCTGATACAAAGGCTCCTCATAGGCGTATTCCGTGTATTTAAAGAGCGCACCGCAGGAATTTCCCATGGCATGGGAATATTCGCACATAATACAGGGCTTGTCCCTGTGCTCGCTTAAATAGCTGCGCAGTTCCGATACCGGCGGATACATACGGCTGTAAATATCCGAAGTCTCCGGATAACGGGGGTCAGGCTGCACGCCCTCGTAATGTACCGGTCTTGTATCGTCAAGGCTGCGGAACAAATCTGCCATGGCAAGGGGAACCGTTCCGCCAAAGGATTCGTTGCCGATAGACCAGATGACTACGCAGGCATGGTTTTTATCCCTCTCATAAATGGAACGGACACGGTCTAAAAGCATCGCCTGAAAACGGGGATTGTCCCCGGGAACCACTTCGTCCATGCCGGACAAACCGCGCAAATAGGCATCCCACGATCCATGAGACTCCATATTATTTTCATCCAGCACATAAATACCATACTCGTCACACAGCTCATAAAACATGGAAAAATTGGGATAATGGCTGGTTCTGACGGCATTGATATTGTTCTGCTTCATGGTCACAATATCCTGCACGGTTTCCTCCCTCGTCACCGCACGCCCGCGCAGGGAACTGAATTCATGACGGTTGACGCCGTGAAATACAAGACGCTGCCCGTTCAGATACAGAATGCTGTTTTCTATCTTTATCTCTCGGAAACCAATCCGCTGCGGAATAACCTCAGTCAGTTTTTGGTTCTCGTCAAACACTTCCATCTGCAGTTCATAAAGAACGGGCTGCTCGCAGCTCCAAAGCTTTGGATTTGCCACCTCAAGCGTAATGCTCGCGCTATCGGAGCCTTCCGACGCGCAGGAACCTTCCGCACAGAGCTCTTCCCCGTCCATAAGCGCAACATGAACACTACCCCTGCCCTTGGTTTTCAGAGAAAGTGCAATCGTTCCCTTGGTATACCCATCCTTCAGCATTGTTCTGACACAGATATCCTCCACATGGGTTTTCGGCTTTGTATAGAGGTACACATCACGGAAAATACCGGAAAAGCGGAAGAAATCCTGATCCTCGCACCAGCTTCCCGCCGACCACTTAATCACCTGTACTGCCAGCTTGTTATTCTGTTTTTGGACATATTCTGTCAGGTCAAATTCGGAAGGGGTAAAGGAATCCTCGCTGTAGCCTACGTAAAATCCGTTGCACCAGAGAATCATGGCGCTCTCCACACCCTGAAAAGAAACAAACACCTGATTATCCTGAAAACCTGCGGGCAAATCAAAATACGTGACATAGCTTGCCACAGGATTAAACTCCACCGGAATCTCTCCTATACCGATTTCTTCCCTGCCGTCCCACGGATACTGCATATTCACATACTGGGGGATATCATAGCCCTCCATCTGAATATGGGCAGGCACCCTGATGTCCTCCCATGTGCTGCAGTCATAATCCGCATCTGCAAAATTGGTAATTGCACAGGATAAATTTCTTGCATAAGAAAATTTCCAGAGCCCGTTCAGACTGTGGCGGTAAGAGTTCGCGCCCCGCCTGTACGCTTCCCATGAGGGATAATGTACATGGTCGGAATGTGCCTTCAGGCAATTTTCCTTGTAAAATTCAGGATTGCTGATTTGACTGTAATCAAATGTTTGCATGATTTTATCTCCTTAGCTACAAGTATAACATCTCAAAGCAATTTATCCAATATCCTAAATGAATTTTTTGGAATAATATTTGACTTTTCCGCATATAGAAAAAGCCCTGTGTTTTTATGCTTTCACAGCAAACACAGAGCTTTTTCATGCACCTTTCGCTATGCGATGGAAACTACCTTGTAGTCCTGTTCCTCCACAGCCTTTTTCAGCGTTTCGTCTGCAATTTCTCCACTCAGCTTCACAACTGCGCTTCCTGCCTCATGGCTGACAACTGCTTCCGTAACCTCCGGCAGCGCCTCAAGGCATCTCTTCACTCTCGCCTCACAGTGCCCACACATCATTCCTTCGATTTTCATTGTTTTTTCCATTTTGTTTTCCTCCATTTCTTTTTCGGTTTTCCCGATGTTTAATTTTTGTGTATCTGATTTTTTGTGTTTTTTATCCCTCTTTGCAGAGTGAATATCCACCAGATTCAGGCGAAGCGCATTGGTCACTACGCAGAAGCTGGAAAGGCTCATGGCAGCCGCGCCGAACATGGGATTAAGCTGCCAGCCGAAAACAGGTATCCAAATCCCTGCTGCCAGCGGAATCCCGATGATATTGTAGATAAACGCCCAAAACAGGTTTTCGTGAATGTTTTTAAGCGTCGCGCGGCTCAGCCTTATCGCTGCCGGCACATCACTTAAACGGCTCTTCATCAACACCACGTCCGCCGCATCTATGGCAATATCTGTTCCCGCACCGATGGCAATGCCGATATCCGCCCTTGTCAGCGCAGGGGCATCGTTGATGCCGTCTCCCACCATGGCAACCTTCCCCTGCTCCTGCAGGGAGCGGATAACGCTTTCCTTGCCGTCAGGCAGTACACCCGCAATCACCTCGTCCACGCCTGCCTGCCGGCCGATTGCCTCTGCGGTGCGCACATTGTCGCCGGTCAGCATGACCACGCGGATTCCCATATTCTGTAATTCTTTTACCGCGCGGGGGCTGTCTTCCTTGATAACATCGGCAACTGCAATCATACCGCACAGCCTGTTATCCCTTGCAAAAAACAGCGGCGTTTTACCTTCCTCTGAAAGTCTTTCTGCTTCTTCTTGTATGGATTTTGCAATTTCCGCCCTGCCGCTTATAAACTGATAATTTCCGCCGCTCAGCACTTCCCCCTGTTTTCTGGCTTCCAGACCGCTTCCGGAAAGTGCCCTGAAATCCGTTACCTCTTCTGCTTCTATTCCCTTTTCCCCGGCATATTCCAGAACCGCCTTTGCCAGCGGGTGCTCACTTTTCTGTTCTAATGCACAGGCAGTCAGCATAAGCTCTTTCTCCGAGACACCTTCCGCCGGGCAGATATCCGTCACCTTCGGTTCGCCGCTTGTAATGGTTCCTGTCTTATCCAGTGCCACAATCTGCATCTTTCCGGCTTCTTCCAGCGAAACCGCCGTCTTAAACAGGATTCCGTTTTTGGCGCCGCAGCCATTGCCGACCATAATAGCGACAGGCGTTGCCAATCCCAGCGCACAGGGACAGCTAATGACCAGAACGGAAATGCCCCGCGCCAGCACAAAACCAATATCTTTTCCCACAAGCAGCCATATCAGAATCGTAACCGCTGCGATGGCGATAACCGCCGGCACAAAGACGCCGGATACCTTGTCTGCCACTTTCGCAATGGGCGCTTTTGTCGCTGCCGCGTCGCTCACCATCTGTATGATTTTTGACAGAGTAGTGTCTTCCCCCACTCTCGTTGCCTCGCATTTGATAAAGCCGGACTGATTCAAGGTCGCCGCGGACACGCTGTCGCCCTCCGCCTTGTCCACCGGAATGCTTTCCCCTGTCAGCGCCGCCTCGTTTACCGCACTGCTGCCTTCGATGACCACGCCGTCCACCGGAATATTTTCACCGGGCCTTACCACAAACACATCGCCGCATTTAACCTGCTCAATCGGAATCTCCGTCTCGACGCCTTCTCTTACAATAACTGCCGTCTTGGGCGCAAGCTTCATCAGTCCCTTTAAAGCGTCCGTGGTTCTCCCCTTGGAACGCGCCTCCAGCATTTTCCCGACGGTAATCAGGGTCAGTATCATGGCAGCAGATTCAAAGTAAAACTCATGCATGTATGCCATGACGCCTTCCATATTTCCTTTTAGCTGCGCGTCCGTCATGGCAAAGAGCGCATACGTACTGTAGACAAAGGAAGCTCCGGCGCCCAGCGCCACAAGGGTATCCATATTGGGCGCCCCATGGAGCAGGCTCTTAAACCCGCTGATAAAAAAGCGCTGGTTGATAACCATGATAATCACGGTAAGCAAGAGCTGCAAAAGTCCCATGGCAACATGATTGTCTGCCAGAAAAGAAGGCAGCCACCACCCCCACATCATATGTCCCATGGAAATATACATCAGTACAATCAGAAACCCCACTGAGGCAAACAAACGCTTTTTTAAAAGCGGCGTCTCCTTGTCCTCTAAGACCGCCTCTTCTCTGCCCCTGCCTGCGGCTGCCTGCTCTTCGCGTCCTTTGGGCGCCGCGCCGTAACCCGCCGCCTCCACCGCTGCTATGATTTCCTGCTCAGATGCGGTTCCTTCCACGCCCATGGAATTTGTCAAAAGGCTGACTGAGCAGGCACTTACGCCGGCAACCTTGCTGACCGCCTTCTCCACACGAGCGCTGCAGGCGGCACAGCTCATGCCCGTAACTGTATATTGTTTCATTCCGATTCTCCCTTCCGTCAGGCAATTGCGAAACTCGGAAAAGCTGCCGTTGTCATTGTGCGCATGGTAGATTCCAACGCAGACTCGCTCTCGCTCCGAGCTAGCCGTAGCGGTACGTAAGCTGCCAAAATACGGCAGCTAAGTGCCGACGGCTAGCAAGGGTCTGCTTATGGAATCTACCATGTGCACAATTCGGAACCGGCAAATATGGGTTACGCAGTTACCTGCTGTTTCTACTTCATTAGCTTCTTCAGGGTGTCTAAAAGTTCTTCCACCGTTTCTTCTTTTCCTTCCTTGATATCCTTTATCACACAGCTTTTGATATGGTTTGACAGAAGCACTTTATTGAAGCTGTTTAACGCCGCGTTGACCGCCGCAACCTGCACCAGAATATCCGTGCAGTACGCATCCTTCTCCACCATGCCTTTAATGCCCCGTATCTGTCCTTCGATACGGTTCAGCCGGTGAAGCATATCCTTATATTCCTTGTCGGAGCGCTCCTTGGTTCGCTGGCAGCAGTTTTTGCAGCCCTGCTCCTGTCCTTCGATATTTTTTTCTGTCATAGGTTTCCCTTTCTGTATTGTATACAGTTTTCCCGTATCGGAATCATTTATTGTGGTTTGATTCTTTGTTTTCTCTTCACCATTGATTATATACCCCTATGGGGTATATTGCAAGTGTTTTTTATTTTCTTGCGCAACGTTTCATGCACATCTGTTATTTATCTTCTATCTTTCCATATACAATCTGCAATGTTCGGTCACATTTGCATGCAATTTCCTTATCATGTGTCACTACCAAAACTGTAACATTTCTATCTTTTGCCAATTTGTTTAAAATCGTAATGACACTCTCTGCATTCGCATAGTCCAAAGCTCCTGTTGGCTCGTCAGCCAGAATAATTTTTTTATCATCAACCAAAGCGCGTGCAATCGCAACCCTTTGCTTTTCTCCATTCGACAGCTGATATGGATATTGATTCATTTTATCAACTATTCCAAAATCTTGTAATAACTGCTTCACTTTATGATATTGATTTTTCCTATACTCGCGGCTCTGAACCGGCAATATTACATTTTCAAAAACTGTCTTTCTGTTAATCAACGCAAAATTTTGTACTATATAACCGATATGGCTTCTTCTTAAATTGCACAATTTTCGATTTTCTCCAAACGGAATTCTGGTTCCTTCAATCCATACTTCTCCTGATGTTGGCGGCACTATTCCCCCAATGATATTTAGCAGCGTTGACTTTCCGCAGCCACTTCTTCCCATAATTGCCAGTACTTCCCCCTGCTTTACACATAGATTGATATTCTGCAGCACACATAACGTTTCACTTCCTACTTTATATTCTTTGTTAATATTCTCTAACGTAATCAAGTTTATCCCTCCATACATATCTGCAAATCCAGTTTTCTGATTTTCATAAAACCAATTATTCCTGCGACAGCCACGATTTCCATGTTTGCCACTACCATTTTCAAAACAGGGAAACTAAATGAACCCAGTCCAAGAACCGATAAGCAATAACATAATAATATTGCTGCCACTTCTGCCAATATAAGCGAAAGTATAACGCTCCCCAGTAAAATAAGAAACACTTGCATGACAGAAAAACCATTTAGCATTAAAATCCCATAATACTTCTGATTCTTATTTATTTTAAGCAAAATGTACAATATGGTAGAAACAATCGAAAAAACATTTAGTATAAACAACATTTCTTTAAACGCCCGCAAAATGTCATCCATGCTCACTTTCAGGATATGACTTTGCGCGTTCGTTGAACCGGCAACTGTCGAAGAAGGCGTAATACCACAGATATCACAGATTTCCTGTACTATGTCCTGTAAGTCATTCGGCGGCAGTGTCGAGGCAAGTGTTCCATTTGTTTTACACAGATATAAAAATATCTGATTTCCTATTTTTCCTCCGGCTTCCGGCAAAGTTTCCGCATCCTGCAGCGGCACCAGTACATATCTGTCCAGATTTTGAATTCTATCATTGTAGATTAGGTACTCACCTTCATCTAATATCCCATAAACTTCAAACTGTGCATTCTCATGAAATGGCGTAATTCCCTGAATATAATCTCCTACCTCAAAAATTCCACTGTAACCGCTTCCCAAGACAATAGGAACCGTTTCATTGTTTTTTTCATCTTCTTTCCAAAAAGCGCCTTGATGACATTGGATATCAAACAGATCTCCCACGTTGCAGCTTATAAAACAGCACTTGATTTCATTGTAAAACTGCCCTTCTACGATTCCCCTGTATTGCTCGGCATCTCCTTCCTCATATCGGTATAGAAATTCATCTCTGATATTGTCACCAATAAGTACAACAGGGTTGTTATATATTTCCAAATACTCAAAATTAGAATTATTGGATAACATGTGATACATCATTTTCAACTTAGCAAGCGCATCCTTATTTTTTAGAAAAGCTTCTTCATATTCTCCCATCAAATTATCCACTAGCCGATAATACTGAGTCTCCTGCAATCTATAAGTGATCATATCTTCTGCTTTTCCAATTTCGCTTGCAATTTGCTCACGGGACAGGAATATGCCAAAATAAACTATTAATTGAATCAAAAGCAGCACAAACAGATATGGCGCTTTTCTGACATCAAATGCAATCTCTTTCCACACTTTTCTCATTCCGTTTTTCCTTTCCTCTGCATAGGATACATCCTAATAAAACCGGCAATATAAAGAGAGCCAATACAAGAAATGTATATATGCCGACACCTTGTAATTTAACCCGTTCAAACAACAAAGCTGCCCCGTATCCCACCACCAGCAAAGCCATAAAATGCAGACAGATTTTCCGATACAATCCTCTCTTTCCTAACAAAAAGTACACTTTTTGTTCTTCCTCATACTGCCCTGTCCAAAAATAGATAAACAGTATAATACTTCCACTCAAAAATATCATGGACAGCACAACTATTTTTAATCCTATACCATTCATATCATAGATATCCTTTATCATGCTTTCTTTCTTATCCAGTCTAACGATTGTGTATCCATCCTCTTCCATTTTCTCCGCAATTCGAGAAAACAATTTTTCAGCCTCTTTCGAATTTACGGTTTCTAAAATCAGTTCCCCGCTTCCCTGACAACAATACCTACTGTCACCCGCCAAAAAGAATTCATATCTGGATCCCCATGTATTGCAATCTGCCAGAATACCTATTTTAATATACTCTTTTCCGCCATACTCTAACGGATCTGTCTGCAGTATGTCCTCAGCACTACTCCCACATATAAAAGTATGGTGCCCTTCCTCAAAATCCTCTTCGCCAAAAGCTCTTCCCTCTTCCATTTCAAAATAATGGTTAGCAGATATCACCTCGTATACCGGCATACGATTAGACAATCTCTGCATCAATGCAAATTCTGTATTCTCTTCTTTCAAGAACGTAAAATCCAATATATCATTCGTTTTCACAACAAAGGAAACGGCATAACCGCTCAGCCCATCCACTGTCTGGATTTCTAACTGCTTCGTTCCATAATATAATTGAACAATTCTGAGTGAAAAGACAGAAATAAAAAAGATATGGAAAAACAATAATATATTCCAGCCATAACGTCTGATAAAACTTCTCATATATACCCTCTACAAGTCTACAAAGCCTGTTTCATTCATGTATAGTTACTTTTAAAAGGGATATCTCCTCAAAGATATCCCTTTCATAAATTAGTTATCTAACGGCCCGCAAGCAGTGTGTGCTACTCCGTTCCAGCCAACAGTATCAGCATTGTGCGGTGTCTCGGCAGTGGTTCCCCAATAAGTCTCAACCCTGCCAGAATCTGAACCCGTTACCACTATACCCAGAATAGTCTCAAATCTTGCACGCACATATCCATGGAAATAAGTTTTATGCTTAGATTCCGCTTTGCATAATTTTGTGTCGTTTAACATCGTCATTGTATACGACCTCAAATTAATAACTCCTGCTGAAGTGGAAACATCCTTGTCACTGCGCAAAATCCAGTCGGCTTCACCATTCGAATATGGCAAAACCAGATTTTCCTTATTCTCCAAAGGTTCGATCCAACCATATGTCATATCGCCTTCATTTATCTCTGGCTGCGCATGTACTGTCATTTTTCCACTTGCCAAAGCCGCTGCAAAAATCATGACAGCAATAACTTTTTTACTTAATGCCTTGCCTAAACTCATAGTGCCCCTCCTTTCTTTAGAATAATTTTCTTTTCCACATATAGAATTTCGTAACTAGTTACAAGAACATTGTAGGGCTATATCAAAAAAATAACCATGGCGTCTAAGGAAAATTATTTTCCCTAGAACACCATGGTACAATTTTTAGTACACAGATACTCTGCTTTGTCTCGTCCGTGAATTGCACATTCCCCTGCGAATCATAAAATCGCTGTGTGTAGACTCCCTCCGTATACAACATTTACTGCATTTCCTGACTTTGATATAGATTCATTCTGTTTACAATGATTTTGGCAGCCTCTTCTGCACTTTTCTGTCCAGCAAAATAATACGCCGCTTCTTCATGCAAAACATTTAAAATATCACGGTTTTCCCTTTTTACAACAAGCGCTCCATCTATCAGCTCCCTTACTGCTTCTATTTCTTCCTCTGAAGCGGCATAAAGGGAAACCGTCTCACCCTTGTATTCGTATGTGCTGCGGGGAATTTCCATATCATTGCCGTCATAATCCACCGTCATCCATCTTTCCGCTGCCTGTACAAACTGCTTTTCAAGCTGTGGCTTTAACGCGGAAAAAGACCAAACATATGCCCGTTCTCCTCTGGCACATTCTACCAGAAAACGCCATGCTGCCTCCTTATGCGCGCTTTCTGCACAGATTCCCATACTGTTCTCTGCTATCAGCACAACACCATTTCCTTCCACATTGGGATAACCAGTACAGGCAAAGCCTTCTCCCCAAAGCGTCCTGTAATATGTATAATACAGGACTTCACCAATGCTCCCTGTTTCAAAGAGCACCTTATTTTCCTTATATAAATCCTCATTGGTATTGTAAAGTGTCTCTTTCGGCATTTTTCCTGCCAAAGTCAGATATTCTGTGATTTTATCGGCACGTAATTCTTCCCCACTCTGCCATGCCTGATAGCTGTCCCCTAAAAACATCATCTCTAACAGCCATTCCCTGTCCACACTATTCGGATACAGTTCCGGAGATTCCTCCAAAAAACGCAGCATATCCTGTATTTCCAGCCTTCTCTCCTCATTCAGCCATTGCTCTTTTGTTATTATCACATCCAGCATAAAATTACACGGCAGCATATAAAATTTACCTTCACTCAAAACCGCCTCATATACCGATTCTACCATTTCAATATCAATTCCGTCTCGCTCCATAAAAGACTGCAAATCCTCTAATACACCTTTTCTGCCCAGTTCCACATAATCCATGTATTCCGGATTGATTGCTATAATATCCGGCGCATTTCCTGCCAAAATGTCCTGATATAAAAGGTTGAGTGCAAGTTCTTCGTCTCGTTCACCATAATCGATTATTTCCAACAAGTATTGCGGATATTTCCTGTTAAAATCTGCCGCCATTCCATTTATAAAATCAGTTTTTCCAATACAAGCGAGCTTGAGATATTCTTTCTTCTCCCATTCCCTCTCATTGCTCCATAGTGCAGAACTTACACTGTCGTTTTCACGAAACAGACAGCCTAATTCCCCCTTCTGCGTATAAAACATAAGATAAATATCTGACCCATTTATCCCATACGCAGACCAGTCCCAGATTTTCTCCTCTTTTCCTTCCGAAATCCAATAACGGTACAATCCTGTATCTTTTCGCACCAGAAAGCTGTCTTCCGTTTCACTGCAGAATTCCAGACTAATAGTACCTGTTGCAACGCCAGCCAGTAATTTTTCTTTTCCTGTACCCTTCTCCCTAAGGTATACCTGTTGCCTTCCTTCATTATCATGTTTTACTATCAATATATCCCCGTTTTTCAGACAGGTCAGTTGATAACTGTATGGCCGTTCAAATACCTGTTTTGACAGCATATTTCCTTCTGCATCCATATACCAGAACGCAAAATCTGAATATAACAGAAGATTCCCTTTCCAATCGCACTGCAAACGCCATGTATTGCCATAATCTTCAGCACCGCAATAAAAATCACTTAAATTTGCCAGTATCTTTTGATTTCCATAAAAGTCTGTCTCCAGCAAATAAGTATTCGCTTCCCCATCTTTAACCCGAAGCGTTACAAGATACGCAGCTTTTTCTCCCTTCGGATAAAAAGTCAATACAGCTTCTTCCCACAAATTCACACGATAAAACGGCTTAAGTTCACAGCTCTGCCCATCTCCTGCATAACATAAATATTCTATTGTCCCTTCTTCCTCAAGGTAGGCGAGAATCATATTCCCGCCCGCCCCACAGA
>JAIDHX010000049.1 GCA_029053015.1 Lachnospiraceae bacterium | reverse complement strand
AAATAAATGGAGGTAAATCAAATGAACCAACTAATCACGGGAAAATTTATAGCCCAAAAAAGAAAAGAAAAAAATCTGACACAGGAACAATTGGCTGAAAAACTCGGTGTTTCCAATAAAACCATTTCAAAGTGGGAAACAGGTAAATGCATGCCGGATTACGGAGTCGTAAAAAGTCTGTGTGAAGAATTAGAAATGACTGTCGCTGAATTGATGGATGGTGAGGAAGCAGAAGAAAAAAGTGTACGCGCATACGATGATGAGCAGATTATGGATTTGTTAAGGCGGACACAAGAATTGGAGAAGCAAAAAAATCTATTATATGGAATTTTGCTCATCGTAATGGGAATTGCTTTACTGGCATTTCCCCATATCCTTGGCCTTGGAGGTTCTCGGGTAGAAGACTTCTTTTCGGGGCTGTTTTGGGGAATGTCAATTGCCGAAATGCTGGTTGGCGTTTATGTGCTTGGGAGAAGCTTGTCCGGATGATAAATTGGAATGGAAATGGAGTGCATTGTTTTATGAAAAAGCGAAAGAGACTGATTCATAATGTTTTTATTACAGTAGGTTTAGGAACTGTGATATTCGTACCCATGTTAATACTTGATAATGGCTTAAATGAAACACTAAAATCGGTTCTTATATGGGTAGGAGCCTCCATTTTATATGGTCTTTCTTTTGAAGTATTGATGATTAAGTCTAAAATAAAAATGCCATTGCATATAATTATGTGTTTTATTGTTACGCTTATAGTGAGATGTCTATATTCATATTTTACGAATGGAACTGTTAATTTTGGCAGTATATTTGTAGTAACTATGCCAATCTTTGCTGTTGTTTATGTTGTTCTTTATCTGTTTATGAAATATATTGGTGCTTGGAAGGATGATTTTGGCACACATCAGTAGTAAAATGAATCTGTGTTTTTTCGTCCGAAATAAAGCATATTTTGTAAATGTTATCCGACAGAAGAGGGCAGCGCAGGGAAGCCATTCCGGCTCCACAGCCAGAGCGGCGTATGAACGTCGATAGGATTGTATCCGGTGTTTTGCAGCAATTCCTGCCACCTGTTTATGACAATCTGCTGCACATTGCCGGATGCAAATTCGGCATCGCTGATTAAGCCCAATCTGTGCGTTGCCTTGCACACATGCGTGTCAGGGGCGACAGTCAGGCTTCCGATATTTTGATAGGTTCTGTCCGTATACTGATGGATGACATACAACCAGTAATTACAAATCTTGGTTCCCGATAAATAAGGGAACCGCTTTTTATTTTGTATCTGCACAAAATTCCTGATTTCGTCCACATCGTTATGACACATGTCAAAGAGCTTTCGGATATCGCCGTCAAATAATGCCATAAAAGTATGGCACAAAGATAACCAAATTTCAGTCTGCTTCTGTTTCTGCAAAGCAACCTTGTATTGCGTTAAAGCACACTGAACCTCTGCAAAAGTTTTCGTCAGGCAGACTGCTGGATTGAATACAAATCCTGTCTCTGCATCACAATATGTCTTGCATGCACTTTCCCAAAGCATATAAGAATTTCTCTGGTAATTTAATGCCATTGGTAAAGTAAAATAAAGATAGTTCTCCGCACAATCCCGATTCAAATGCGGATTCGCATCCTCCGGCATAACCTCCCCGCCTAATGCGCCATTTTGGTGCATTGTGATGAGAGTATAAACTTTATCTAATATTTCGGACTGTTTTACATTAGTTTCCATGATAGTCTCCATGCAGTTGTCATTGTACCCATGGTATATTCCAACGCAGACGCGCTTTCGCTCCGCAAAAAACGCAGCGGTACTAGGCTCGAAAGGACCTCGCCAAGTACCGGCGTTTTTTAAGGGTCTGCTTATGGAATATACCATGGGTACAATTCGAAATTTAAGGGGCGCAATGTGTCTATAGTGCCCATTTCCTATATTGCAAAAGGAATTTCGCAAACGTCTAGAAAAGTTGCGGCCAAAAGAGAGAAATACTGCTACAGTCGGAAAAAAGAGGCATCGTTACAGCCGGAGAGGAGAGCCACCTGTCTTTGCAGACCGTATAAAAACGCCGGCACTTGGCGAGGTTCTTCACGAGCCTAGTACCGCTGCGTTTTTATTCGAGCGAGAGCGCGTCTGCAAAGACAGGTGGCTCCCCCTCCGGCGTCACTTGCCAATTCACTCTATGAAAATGTGGAATATCACTCCGCCAATTCCTCCCACATTTCATAGAGTCCGCTTAATTCCGCCTCAATCCCTTCCTGTTCTTTGGAAATCGCCTGCAGCCGCGCCACATTGGTCGCTACATCGGGCTTTGCCATTTCCTCGTCCAGTTCCTGTTTGCGGGTTTCCAGCTTTTCGATGCGTTCCTCGCATTTTTTTAAGTCATTTTCCCGCTTCCTGAGGCGCGCCTGTTCTTCCTTCTGCTGTTTCCAGTCAGCTTTGCTTTCGGAATCGGCAGTAGAAGCAGTTTGCTGCGCGGCCAGCAGGGAAACGGACAGAATATCCTTTTTTTCCAGATAATAGTCATAATTGCCAATATAGTTTACAAAGGTCTGCCCGGTCAGCTCCAAAATGCGGGAGGCGGTTCTGTTGATAAAATATCTGTCGTGGGAAACGTAGAGAACCGTTCCCTCATAGCGGTTTATGGCGTCCTCCAAAATTTCCTTTGACATAATGTCCAGATGGTTGGTTGGCTCGTCCAGAATCAGGAAGTTGGCGTTACTTAACATAAGCTTTGCAAGACTTACACGTCCTCTTTCCCCGCCGCTTACATCACAGACCCGTTTAAAAACATCATCGCCGGTAAAGAGAAAGGCGGCAAGCACATTGCGGATTTCCGTGTTGGTGAGATACGGATAGTCGTCGGAAATTTCATCAAACAGCGTTTTTTCGGAGTGGAGTACATGATGTTCCTGATCGTAATAGCCGATTTCCACATTTGTGCCCAGACGAAAGGAACCTGAATCTGCGGGCAGAAGATCGTTCAGGATTTTTAACAGGGTAGTCTTGCCGGTGCCGTTGTCTCCGATGATGGCGACATGTTCACCGCGTTTGATTTCAAAGCTGACGTTCCCAAAGAGAGTCTGGCTGCCGAAGGCTTTGGAGAGACCGTCCACGACAAGAACGTCATTGCCGCTCTTAATGCGGGGCGTCAGGGACAGGTGCATATCCGCGCGTACTTCCGTGGGTTTTTCCAGTACTTCGATTTTGTCCAGCATTTTTTCGCGGCTTTCCGCTCTTTTGATGGATTTTTCCCTGTTAAAGGAGCGCAGCTTTTCTATGACTTCTTCCTGATGCCGGATTTCACGCTGCTGGTTTACATAAGCATTCCATGCGGCAATCCGCAGTTGTTCTTTCTTTTTGGCATAGTCGGAGTAATTGCCGGAAAAAACCGTTGTCTGACTTTGATCCAGCTCAATTATTTTACCGGCTATGCGGTCCAGGAAAAAGCGGTCGTGGGAGACAATCAGAACAGCGCCCTTGTAGTTGAGCAGGTAAGTTTCAAGCCACGCGATGGACTGCATATCGAGATGGTTGGTGGGCTCGTCAAGGATAATCAAATCCGGTGACAGCAGAAGGAGCTTGCCGAGCGCCACACGGGTTTTCTGCCCGCCGGAAAGCGTTGCGATGGATTTGGAAAACTCCTCCTCGCAAAAACCAAGTCCCTTTAATACGCCGGTCAGTTCGCTTTTGTAGGTGTAACCGCCGCCGGATTCATATTTATGCGTGAGAAGACTGTATTTTTCCATCAGGGAAGAAAGCGCCGGTTCGCCGGCGTCCTTCATGGCAAGCTCAGTTTCCCGAATCTGCTGCTCGAGAGTAACCAGATTGCTTTTGACGGAAAGTAACTCGTCATAGATGCTGTTTTCGCTCTGCAGGCCGGCATTCTGTGAAAGATATCCTAAGGTTTTGCCCTTGGACAGGATGACCTGGCCGGAGTCGGGGGCAAGCTCACCCACAATAATGCGCAAAAGCGTGGTTTTGCCGGCACCGTTGATGCCTACGATAGCAGCTTTTTCGTAGTCCTCAATATGAAAGGAAACATTGGAAAGTACAGTATTTTCAATAAATGCTTTTGTAATATTCTGGCAGGATAATATCATCGGTAAAACTCCTTCATTCAGACATAACCAAAGAAACGTTTTCTAAGCGTTTCCCTTAAATAGTTTAAAGGCAGCGCTTCGGGTTGTCAATTCCTTCATTGACATTATTTTAACATTTATATATAATAAGAATGGATATATTCGGGAATTAAAAGGCTTGCGAGGCAGGAGGAAGAAGAGTGGACGAGAAGGGGATTTCACAGGCTGTAATTGGACGTTTACCCCGTTATTTCAGGTATCTTGGAGAGCTTAGGGACGAGGGTGTGGAAAGGATTTCCTCACAGGAGCTTTCGGAACTTATGCATGTGACGGCGTCGCAGATCAGACAGGATTTTAACAATTTCGGCGGGTTCGGTCAGCAGGGTTATGGCTATAATGTTGAGTACTTGTATCGGGAAATAGGCAAGCTGCTCGGGCTTGACAAGACCCATCATCTGATTATCATCGGTGCAGGCAACTTGGGGCAGGCACTTGGAAATTATATGAACTTTGAACGACGGGGCTTTATCCTAAAAGGGATTTTTGATAAAAACCCTGATCTGTACGGGCGTAAAGTGCGTGGGATAGAGGTACAGCCCATGGAGATGATAGAGCGCTTTGTAAAAGAAAACGATGTGGACATTGCGGTGCTGACGATACCGAAGACAGGGGCGGTTGCCGTCGCGGAGATGCTGGTTGCAAACGGGATTAAGGCAATCTGGAATTTTGCCCATGTGGATTTGAATGTGCCGGAAGGGATTCAGGTGGAAAATGTACATTTATCCGACAGCCTGATGAAATTGTCCTATAATCTGGAAAGATATAGCCGGATGAAGGAAAAGGAATAGATTTGCCGTTATCTTTGGTTTGGGAGGCGAAGTACTTATGGGACGAAGAGAAGAGGAATATGAGTATGCACTGCGGAACAAAAACATTCCTTTGCTGACACTGGATAACAAGTGGCATATGCTGTTTGGCACTGCGGATACAACATTAACCATCAAAAGGCTGGAGGAGCAGTTAAACAATCTGTTAAAGAGACAGGGAAAGCTGAATACCGAGTCGAAGGATATCAGACGTTTAAAGAAAAAGCTGATGGATGAAATTGTGCCGACAGTGGATGAACTGGGGAAGAGGTATGATGCCTCTTTGGAAAAGAAGCTGAACGACAACAAACGTCTGATTAATGACTGCAATGATAAGCTTGCCGGCTATAAGGACGAGCTGCTGGAGCTCCCGAAGGAAATAGAGCAGGTGAATTACCAGTTGATGCTCGCCACAATGGATGTCTGCTATGAAAAACTGAAGGAAAACACGGCAGAAATAGATGAAATCGGAGAGTGGATTACAAAAATCCGTGTGGAACTGAAAAAGAAAATTATCAGAAAGCAGGAAAAGGAGCAGCAGAATCAGGATTTATACCACTATATGCACGCCATATTCGGTGCGGATGTGATTGACATATTTGACATGAAATACAATCCTGAGGAGCGCGCTGCCAAGATTGCGGCAGAAAAAGAAAGAAGAATAAGGCGGGCAAACGGAGATGTGGAATGACTTTTGCCGGCCTTCAGGCTGAAGGACTGTTGGAACGCAACAGTCCTTTGTCGTATAAGAGAATAGGAGAAAATATGGAATATCTTGTAACAGGAAGTGAGATGCGGGCATATGATAATGATACGATACATCAAATCGGGATACCCGCACTGGTATTGATGGAGCGCGCTGCGCTTAAGGTTTCCGGCTGTGTGGAGGAGGAACTTATCAGGCGGTGCGGCAGCACGCATAAGGGAAAGGTATTATGCGTCTGCGGTACTGGAAACAATGGAGGGGACGGACTTTGTGTGGCAAGGCTTCTGGCTGAAAAAGGCATATCTGCGGAGGCTGCTCTTCTGGGGGAGCCGGAGCGGATGACGGAAGAGACCAGGCGGCAGTTGTCCATTTTAGAGCATTATGATGTTGTAGTGCACAGAACAGTGCCTGAAGGAGCGTATGATGTGGTGGTGGACGCTCTGTTCGGTACAGGGCTTACAAGAGAAATTACGGGAGCCTTGCGGGAGGCTGTTGAGGCGGTAAACAAAAAGCAGGCGTGCCGTATTGCCGTGGATATTCCCTCCGGTATCAATTCAGACACGGGAAAAGTGATGGGAGCAGCGGTAAAAGCGGATAGGACGGTTGCGCTGGCGTTCAAAAAAAGAGGGCACTGTCTGTATCCGGGTGCGCTTTATGCGGGAGAAATCACGGTTGCGGATATCGGCATCACAGAAGTAAGTTTTCAGGGAAATGCCCCCGGCATGTATACTTACACGGAAGACCCGCAAAGGTATCTGCCCGAAAGAAAGCCGGACGGTAATAAAGGAACCTTCGGGAAGCTTTTGCTGATTGCGGGCAGTGAAAAAATGGCAGGCGCGGCGCTTTTGGCCGCCAGAAGCGCATACAAGGCGGGAGCCGGCATGGTAAAGCTCGTCATACCGGAGAAAATCAGGGAAATTGTACAGGTCAGTCTGCCGGAAGCGTTAATCCAGACCTATGAAAGCCATCAGAGGCTTACGAAAGAGGAAGAAAGACTTTTTGCGGAAAGTATGAAATGGGCGGATGCCATTGCCATCGGGTGTGGGCTGACGGTGTGTGAAAGTGGAAAAAGGCTGCTGGAACTGGCTGTTTCACAGGGAACGCTTCCACTTGTAATAGACGCGGATGGACTGAATATACTGGCATATGAGGAGAAACTGCGAAAATGCCTTCAGGAAAGCTGCGGGCAGGGAAGAAAAGCGGTTTTGACGCCCCATATGGGAGAGCTTGCCAGACTGCTTCACAGACCGGTAGAGGAGATCGTCGCAGCGGAGACGGAGAGCACGATACAGGCCGCAAAAGAAACAGGCTGCATTGTGGTGGGAAAAAGCGCAAGGACTTGTGTGTGTCAGGAGGGTGCTCCTTTGTTTTTAAATACGGCAGGCAATGACAAAATGGCTACGGCAGGGAGCGGTGATGTGCTGACAGGAATGATTGCGGCGCTTGTGGTGCAGGGGATGGAGCCGCGGGAGGCGGCATGCGCAGGAGTCTATCTGCATGCCTGCGCCGGAGACGCAGCCGTAAGAACAGCGGGCGGTGCAGCCCTGACTGCAACAGATATCATAGAAGGATTTTGTGCTCTTTAGGACGGCAGAAAAGACAGGAGGCGCGCATGAAGTTTTCACAATATGCCAGAGGATATGCGCAGGTGGATTTGGACGCCATCATATCCAATGCAAGAAATATCAAGGCATACATAGGACCGGAGACAAGGCTGATGGGCGTTGTCAAGACGGATGGCTACGGACATGGGAGCGTGCCGGTTGCAAAGGCGCTGGAACAGCATGATTTTATGTACGGTTTTGCAGTGGCGACCGCTGAGGAGGCATTTGAACTGCGTGAGAACGGTATCACGCTGCCCATACTGGTGCTGGGGTATACCTTTCCGGGAAGCTTTGAAAGAATGGTAGCGCTTGACATAAGACCGACCGTATTTACCCTGGACGCTGCCATAGGGCTTTCGGAGGAGGGATACCGACAGCATAAAAAGGCCAAAGTACATATTAAGGTGGATACCGGAATGGGGAGAATCGGCATTATGCCGGACGAAAAAGGCTTTCAGTATGTCAGGTTGCTGCAAGCGCTTCCCAACCTTTCGATTGAGGGAATTTTCACCCATTTTGCAAAGGCAGATGAAGCGGATAAAATGGATTCCCTAAGGCAGCTTTCTCTTTTTAGGGAGTTTACGGACAGGATAGAGCAGGAGCTTGGACTTCGAGACCTGATTAAGGGCTGCTCTAATTCGGCTGCCATTTTGGAGATGCCAGAAGCAGATATGGACGTGGTGCGGGCGGGCATCATTTTGTATGGGATTGCGCCGTCAGCTGCTGTGGATAGGGAAAGGATTGTGTTAAAACCCGCACTTTCCCTGTACAGTACCATTGTCTACATCAAATGGCTGCCGGCAGGTTCGCCCATCAGTTACGGTGGAAAGTATGTGACGCAAAGAAAGACCCGCGTTGCGACAGTTCCCATAGGCTACGGGGACGGCTACCCGAGAAGCCTGTCGGACAATGGCTATGTGCTGATACGCGGCAGGAAAGCGCCCATTCTGGGAAGCGTCTGCATGGACCAGTTTATGGTGGATGTGACGGATATACCGGAAGCCATGGAGGAAGACCGGGTAACTCTGATAGGCAGGGACGGGGAGGAAGAAATTGCGGCAGAAATGCTGGGAGAACTCTCCGGCAGGTTCCACTATGAACTGATATGCGGTCTGGGGAAAAGAATTCCCAGAATTTATACGGGCGGATAGACTTTTTTGAATACCTTCGGATAAGCTGGCAATACTATTACCAGATAAGCCGTCAAAAACGGTGTAAGAAGGGATGCGTGTTATGAAACGAGGAGATGTATATTATGCAGATTTAAGACCTGTAGTGGGTTCTGAGCAGGGAGGCATCAGACCGGTGCTGATTGTGCAGAATGACGTGGGAAACAAGCACAGCCCTACGGTAATCTGTGCAGCCATAACCTCCAAAATGAATAAGGCAAAGCTGCCGACCCATATTGAACTGTCCACAGAGCTGTACGATATGGATAAGGATTCCGTCATTCTGCTGGAGCAGCTTCGGACAATAGACAAAAAACGTTTAAAAGACAAGGTATGCCATTTGGATTCCCAAATCATGCAGCGTGTAAACAGAGCCTTGATGGTTAGCTTGGAGCTTGATACATAAAAGGAACGCCAAACTTGACGAACAGGGCTGTAAATGATATATTTTATTTATAATAACACAAGAGGAGAGATATTATGTCAGGACATTCAAAATTTGCGAATATTAAGCATAAAAAGGAGAAAAATGACGCTGCCAAGGGCAAAATTTTCACTATAATCGGCAGGGAAATTGCAGTTGCAGTAAAAGAGGGCGGTCCGGATCCGGCCAATAACTTCAAGCTGGCACAGGTGATTGCAAAAGCAAAATCCAACAATATGCCCAACGATACCATCGAGAGAGGGATCAAAAAGGCAGCCGGAGACGTTGGCAATGTAAATTATGAGTATGTTACATATGAAGGCTATGGACCTAACGGTATCGCCATTATCGTGGATGCGCTGACTGACAACAAGAACCGCACGGCGGCAAACGTCAGAAGCGCTTTTACAAAGGGACAGGGCAATGTGGGAACGCCGGGCTGCGTTTCTTTTATGTTCGATAAGAAGGGACAGATTATCATTGATAAAGAGGAATATGAAACCGACGCAGATGAGCTGATGATGCAGGTGCTTGACGCCGGAGCAGAGGATTTTTCGGAGGAAGAGGACAGCTATGAAGTGCTGACAGATCCGGATTCCTTTGAGGAGGTCAGGAAAGCGCTTGAGGAGGCAGGGATTCCTATGATGAGTGCAGAGGTTACCATGATTCCCCAGAATTATGTAAAGCTGGAAGATGAAACAGCAGTCAAAAACCTGCAGAGGACATTGGATCTTTTGGAAGATGATGACGATGTACAGGCAGTGTATCACAACTGGGACGATTAAGCTGTATTTTGGACAAA
Source organism: Lachnospiraceae bacterium (assembly GCA_029053015.1). Classification (GTDB taxonomy): domain Bacteria; phylum Bacillota; class Clostridia; order Lachnospirales; family Lachnospiraceae; genus Acetatifactor. The sequence continues at coordinate 62,305 of JAIDHX010000049.1, read as the reverse complement.
AAAGAAAAGGCATGAGGATACAATGAGAAAAGAGACGATTTGTGTACAGGCGGGCTGGCAGCCGAAAAAAGGAGAGCCGAGGGTGCTTCCGATTTACCAGTCAACGACCTTCAAATACGAGACCTCTGAACAGATGGGAAAGCTGTTTGATTTGGAGGAGAGCGGCTATTTTTATACCAGACTGCAGAATCCGACGAACGACTGTGTCGCGGCAAAAATCTGTGAGCTGGAGGGCGGTGTGGCAGCGATGCTGACCAGTTCAGGGCAGGCGGCCAACTATTATGCCATATTTAATATCTGTGAGACGGGCGACCATGTCATACTTTCTTCCACCGTATACGGAGGCACTTTTAACCTTGTCGCCGTTACCATGAAAAAGATGGGAATTGAATGTACGGTAATCAATCCGGACGCGCCCGACGAGGAGTTTGACGCTGCGTTTCGTGATAATACAAAGTGCGTGCTGGCGGAAACGGTGGCAAATCCGGCGTTAGTGGTTCTGGATATTGAGCGCATTGCCAAAATTGCGCACAGACACGGAGTTCCTCTTATCGTGGACAATACGTTTGCAACGCCAATCAACTGCAATCCTTTTCAGTGGGGCGCGGATATCGTGACACATTCTACCACCAAATACATGGACGGACATGCCATGACGGTAGGAGGCGCTATTGTGGACTCCGGCAATTTTGACTGGACGCGGTATCCGGACAAATACCCCGGGCTCTGTAAGCCGGACGAATCCTATCATGGCGTTGTCTATACGGAGCGGTTTCAAAAGGGAGCTTACATAACCAAGGCGACAGTGCAGCTTATGCGGGATTTGGGTTCCATTCAGTCGCCGCAGAATGCGTTTCTTTTGAATGTCGGGCTGGAGACGCTGCCTCTTCGTATGGAAAGACATTGTGCCAATGCGCAGGCGGTTGCTGAATATCTGGAAAAGCATCCGAAGGTGGCATGGGTCAATTATCCGGGATTGAAAGGAAATAAATACCATGAACTCGCGAAGAAATATATGCCGAACGGTTCCTGCGGCGTTATCAGTTTTGGGTTGAAGGGCGGCAGGAAAGCAGCCAGTGATATGATGGATCATTTTAAGCTTGCGGCGATTGTGACGCATGTGGCGGACGCAAGGACCTGCGTACTGCATCCGGCAAGCCATACGCACCGACAGATGACGGATGAGCAGCTTCTAGAAGCAGGAGTTGCACCGGATTTGATTCGTTTTTCCGTTGGGCTTGAGCATATAGAGGACATTATTGCGGATTTGGAGCAGGCGCTTGCCTGCATTTAATGGGGTGTAAAATGGATAAACTGGCAATCGTGGTTCCCTGTTATAATGAAGAGGAAGTGCTTCCACTTACGTCGGACACTCTGCGGGGTGTGCTGGATGCGCTGATTGAAAAGGAAAAGATTGCAGAGGACAGCTTTATTCTTTTTGTCAACGACGGGAGCAGGGACAGAACGTGGGAGCTTATTGAAAAAGAACATGCGAAGCATAGTCAAATACGCGGGCTCAAACTTGCCGGTAATGTAGGGCACCAGAACGCGCTTACGGCGGGACTGCTTACGGCAATGGATATGTCTGATGTTACGGTTTCCATTGATGCGGATTTACAGGATGATGTCAATGTCATTGAAGAAATGATGGATAAATTCCATGAGGGAAAGGATATCGTTTACGGCGTGCGGAGCGGCAGAAGCACTGATTCTTTTCTGAAGCGCACCACGGCGCAGGGATTTTACCGTTTTATGTCCCTCATGGGCGTAAAAACCATATATAATCATGCAGATTTCAGACTGATGAGCAGGCGTGCGGTAGAGCAGTTTTCCCAGTATGGGGAGAGCAATTTATTCCTGCGGGGCATGGTTCCTTTAATCGGTTATGAGACGGACTCCGTCTATTATGAACGCAGGGAGCGTGCGGCAGGAAAATCCAAGTATCCGCTAAAGAAAATGCTGGCGCTTGCTTTTAACGGTATTACCTCTTTTTCCATAAAACCAATTAACCTGATTACTGCGTTGGGAATCCTTATGGTAATAGGCTCTGTGCTTGCTGCAGTTTATGCCTTTATCTCTTATTTTACAGGCAATGTGGTACCGGGCTGGACTTCTCTTATTTTGTCTGTCTGGTTTATAGGCGGCGTCCAGCTTTTGGCGATTGGGCTGGTGGGGCAGTACATTGGTAAAATATACATGGAAGTAAAACACCGACCGCGTTACAATATTGAAAAGATATTGTAGTGTACAGTAAAAGGAGCCGGAATGACTTACAAGAAAAATTGGGTTGGCGTCTGTTTATGGGCATTTTATGCACTGGCTGTTTTTTTAGGCTATGCGAAAGCCCTGTACGATGTATTACAGGCGCCTCATGTGACAAATCATTACATACAGTTTGGCATTGTGTTTTTGTCCTTTGCACTGGTGACGGCAGTCTTTATACAGATTCGGAAAATGGCGAATCTGCTGAAGCGCCCGGTTCCTGTGCTCTGGGAGGCGCTGCTTTTTGTCCTTTTGTTTGCCACAGGCGTGTTTCTGCGTATCTATTTTATCGGCAGGGGCACGGAACATGTCGCTTATTTTGAGACAGCCATGGTAAACGGCAGTCCGGTCACCACGCTGGCACATGGCGCGCAGTATTTTTATGTGCTGCTGCTCAGAGGGCTGTTTCTGCTTACGGGCAATCACTTTATGGCAGGCATTATATTACAGATATGCTTACAGATGCTTGCCGCCATTGTATGGTATCTGGCGATTAAAAGACTTTCGGGACGCACGGCTGCGCTGGTTTTATTTGGCGGTCTGATGCTTATACCTGCCAGTATATGGGAAGGCTTATTGTATTCCCCGAAGATGCTGTACATGCTGTTGTGCGGTATTGTACTCTTGATGATAGGGCGCATGTGCAGAAGGCAGGTTCGAAAGGAGCCTTTTAAATGGCATGCGTGGCTGCAGACGACGCTTACAGGCGTGGGTATCGGTGTACTGGCCTATCTGGATGTGACAGGAGTTTTATTTTTAATACCCGCTCTTTTCCTTCCTTTTCTAAACGGGGAAGTTTCGGAAGAGGATACGCCATCAAACGGGAAGAGATTAGGCAGGGCGCTGTTACAGCTTTTGCTGGTCGTGCTTTTTGCCTTTGGTACTTTTGTTTTACTGTTGTCTATGGATGCCATGCAGAACGGCGCGGGTATTCAGGAAGTGTTTACTATATGGGGAATCCTGTTTTCCCACAAGGAAATCAGCGCTGTTCCCGCAATTTTGAAAGCCGGAACGCTTTTAGAAGCGTGGATATTAGTGGCGGTAGCCTTTTTGATGCTGATTGGTGTCCTTGCCTTTTTTATCCGCCGGAAGGAAGAAGTACAGATGCCGTGGTTGTTTTTTGCCGTGGCAGCAGCAGCACTGTATATCGGTGGTTTCTGCGCAGAGAGTATGGATTGTGAGTACATGCTGATGACAGCGGCACTTCTGCTGGCAGGCACAGGGCTGCAGGCAGCGTTCTGTAAGACGGCAGATGCAGAAGGGCAGGAAGATGATGCAGAATCAGAAACGGGCACAGAAGAAAATCCGTCAGAAGCAGAGGGAAAAGAGCAGCCGGAAGAACAGCTGCTGTTAGGAGCATTAGCGAAAGAGCAGCCGGAAGAACAGACGCTGTTAGAAGCGTTAGCAAAAGAGCAGCCGGAAGAGCAGAAACCGTCAGAAGCAGTCACACAAGAACAGCCCCGGGAAGAGAAGGCGGCAGCAGGGACAGAGGCTGCAGCAGAGCCGGAGGCGGAATATATACAGTATGGAGTGAATGTCCTGTGGGGACCGGAGAATGGCCCAAGCAGGCAGGATACACAGGATACAGAGGGGCAAAGGGAAGCAGTACAGCAGTCAATTGCAGAACAAAATCAAACAGAAGGCGGTGCGAGTCAGATGAGCTACAATTCAGAGTATGGAGAAGGCATGAACCAGGGCGACCAGGATTCCTTATGGGCGCTGTTTGCAGGAGATGATGCGGCAGCAAAGCAAAACAGTGAGACTGGAAAGTCTGCCGGCAAGAAGGCGGAAGCAAAAAAGGCAAAGGAAAAAGAAAAGAAAGAAAAAGAGAAGAAGGCGAAGGAAAAGAAGGCCAAAGAAAAACCGGCTAAAGCTGCCAAAGAGGAAAAAGCAGCGGTGGCGGCTGTGTCTCCTGTGCAGGAAAAGGCGGAAGGGAAAAAGCAAAATTATATCGAGAATCCATTGCCGCTTCCCAAAAAGCATGTTCCCAAAACGATGAATTACCGGACAGAATTGTCGCCTGATAAAATGGATTTTGATATAGATATTCCGGAATTTGATGATTTTGATATTTAAATACAGGAATCGGCTCTTTTGTATGAAACGCAAAGTTTGGAGCACAATAGTAAGGAACTGCATTGCGGTTCCTTACTTTTATTGTTTTGCCTGACATGCAACCAAACTTTGAAGGAGGATTCCGATGAAGGAGGAAAAAACAGAAAAGAAAAACGAAGAAAAGCGGGAAGAAGAAAAATACAAAGATGCCCGCATAGAACAGACGGGACAGGTGCTTTTAGACAAAAATAAGGAAAAGCAGAACGTGCACCTGATTACCATTATCGGTGAAATAGAGGGTCATGACAACTTAAACAGTTCTGCCAAGACGACAAAGTATGAGCATATCCTGCCCCAGCTTGCGGCGATAGAGGACAGCGAAGAAATCAAAGGCGTTATGGTGCTTCTCAATACAATGGGAGGCGATGTGGAGGCCGGGCTTGCCATTGCCGAAATGCTTTCGTCCCTGTCAAAGCCGACGGTTTCGCTTGTGCTCGGCGGCAGCCATTCCATTGGCGTTCCCATAGCTGTCAGCACGGATTATTCTTATATTGTGCCCACCGGAACCATGGTCATTCATCCTGTCAGAATGAACGGCATGGTGATTGGCGTTCCGCAGACTTTTGATTATTTCAAGCAGATACAGGACCGAATTACCGGCTTTGTGTGCAGTCACTGCGGGATAAAGAAGCAGCGGCTGGAGGCGCTTATGATGGAAACCGGTGTGCTGACCAAGGATGTAGGAACCATTCTTGTGGGGCAGGAGACGGTGAACGAAGGGATTATCGATGCGGTTGGAGGCATCAGCGCGGCAATGGCGAAGCTGCATGAACTGATAGGGAATGTGGAAAACAAAAACAAAGAAAATAAAAACTAAATTGTACATGATGACAAGAACGGGGAAAAATGATATAATGATTAAGGTTGCCATTTTTGGCATTACAATAAGGTAGAAAAAATAACCGTATAAATCGGGAGTATAGAGCGATGGCGGCGAATAATAAAGGAAAAAAGACTTCATCCTCAGGACAAAGTTCCACAAGAGGAAAGACAAATACAAATGCAAACGCAGGTAAAGGATACTCGGAACAGGATAGCGCCCTTTTTCATGAGGTGGTGCTTATTCTGTTGTTTGCGGCGGCTGTGATTCTGTTTTTGTGCAATTTCGGCGTGTTAGGAACAGTCGGAAACGGAATCAGCAGTGTCTTGTTCGGGCTGTTTGGCACTTTGGCATATGTGGCGGCAATCGCCGCTTTTTTAGGGGCTGCGTTCTGGTCTGCCAATGGAGGCAGTCCGGCAGCGACCAGAAAAATTGCAGCGGGAATAGTGTTGTTTTTGATGGCCGGCGTTATCTGCGAACTGATATCAGGATATGCCCTGCATATGGAAAGCTACAGCCTTGCCGAGCTTTACAAGTACGACAGCGAGGCGAGAAGGGGCGGCGGCATCATAGCGGGAAGCATTGCTTATCTGTGTTATCATTTGCTGGATACGCTGGGAACGGTTCTCGTCGTGATTATTTTATCCCTGATAAGCCTTGTGCTCCTCACGGAGCGTTCCTTAGTAAACAGCATGAAAAACGGCGGCAGGCGCGTGGCGGAACTGTCCAGAGAGGACGCAGAGAGGCGGCGCGAACAGGCAAGGCTGCGGCGCTCCGATATAGAAGAGGAGCGGCAGCGCAGGGAAGAAGACAGGGCAAAGCGGCTTGAGGAGAAGCGGCTTAAAGCGGAGGAAAAGGAAAACGAAAAAATACTCCGCATGGATAAAAAGGTAAGCGGCGTCATGGCTGACACAACGCTGACACATGTACAGGAGAAGCGTGTGCGCGATGACATGCATGAAATCATATTAAATGCGGAAGAAGATTATATAGAGCCTGAACCCGAAATGTCTCAAATGCATGAGATCAGAATCAGCGGCGCTGTACCCGAACCGGAAGAAGTACCGGCTATGGAAGAGGCATTTTACAGGGAAGAGGAAATGGGCAGTGAAAGCTGGGAGGAGGATTATCAGCAGGAAGAACTGCAGGAGCCTGCTGTCGTCCGCCCCGTTGTCACACAGCCTGTTCAAACGCCGGCTGCAGAGCCTGCGGCGATACGCCGTCCGGTTGCAAAGCTGCCGGAGAAACCCAAAGAGAGCAGTCAGGATATGATAACGCCGGAAAACGCTTCTGTTTCGGGAAAGCTTCCGGGCAAGTACATATTTCCGCCTCTTTCCCGCCTGCAGAAAGGAAAGGGCGGCGGCGGTGATTCTGCAAAAGAATTGAAAGAAACTGCCATGAGGCTTCAGCAGACGCTTGCCACTTTTGGCGTTAAAGTAACGATTACCGATATCAGCCAGGGACCGTCTGTGACAAGGTATGAGCTGCAGCCGGAGCAGGGCGTAAAGGTAAGCAAGATAGTGGGCTTGTCCGATGATATAAAGCTGAATCTTGCGGCAACAGATATCAGAATAGAAGCGCCGATTCCCGGGAAAGCAGCCATTGGCATCGAAGTGCCCAACAAGGAGAATATGGCTGTTGCCCTGCGGGATTTGCTGGAGACGAATGAATTTAAGGAATTCCCGTCCAATCTTGCCTTTGCGGTAGGCAAGGACATTGCCGGCAAGGTGGTGGTGGCGGATATTGCGAAAATGCCCCATATGCTGATTGCAGGTGCGACCGGATCCGGTAAATCAGTCTGTATCAATACATTGATAATGAGCATTTTATATAAGGCCCACCCTGACGACGTCAAGCTGATTATGGTTGATCCCAAGGTGGTGGAGCTTAGCGTATATAACGGGATTCCGCATCTGCTGATTCCGGTAGTGACGGATCCGAAGAAGGCGGCGGCCGCGCTCCACTGGGGTGTTTCCGAGATGACTGACCGCTATAAAAAGTTTGCGGACTTTAACGTCCGTGATTTGAAGGGCTATAATCAAAAAGTAGAAAGCATGCGGGAGAACGGGGATGAAACGCTGTCAAAGCTTCCGCAGATTGTGATTATTGTAGACGAGCTTGCGGATTTGATGATGGTATCCCCGGGAGAGGTGGAGGAGTCCATCTGCCGTCTGGCGCAGCTTGCCAGGGCAGCAGGGATTCATCTGATTATTGCGACGCAGCGGCCTTCCGTTGACGTCATCACAGGACTTATCAAGGCAAATATGCCAAGCCGTGTGGCGTTCAGTGTTTCGAGCGGTGTGGATTCCCGCACCATTCTGGACATGAACGGCGCTGAAAAGCTTTTGGGGAAAGGCGATATGCTCTTTTATCCGCAGGGCTACTCAAAGCCGGCACGTGTGCAGGGCGCTTTTGTCTCTGACAGGGAAGTGTCAGATGTGGTGGATTTCCTCAAAAATCAGGCGATAGGCAATGTGTATGCCGCGGATGTGGAAGAAAAGATTCAGAACATGGGCGGCAGCGGGCAGGGCGGCGCTTCCGGCAGTGATGGCGCAGGTTCTTTGGACGAGTATTTTGCCGATGCGGGCAGATTTATCATTGACAAGGATAAGGCTTCCATCGGTATGCTGCAGAGGATGTTTAAAATAGGCTTCAATCGGGCGGCACGGATTATGGATCAGTTAAGTGAATATGGCGTTGTGGGCGAGGAAGAGGGAACAAAGCCCAGAAAAGTGCTGATGAGCATGACGGAATTTGAGCAGTTGCTGGAGGAAATATAAGGATGAAGACAGATATTGAGATTGCACAGGCTACAGAAATGAAGCCAATCACGGAAGTAGCCGGACAGCTTGGTATTGACGCAGAAGAGCTGGAACTGTATGGAAAGTATAAGGCAAAAATATCGGATGCATACATAAAAAGGATTTCCGGCAATGCTGACGGAAAACTGATTTTGGTTACCGCCATCAATCCGACGCCTGCCGGTGAAGGAAAGACAACGGTTACGGTAGGTTTGGGAGAGGCATTTGGAAAATTGAATAAAAAAGCAGTGATTGCCCTGCGTGAGCCTTCGCTGGGACCATGCTTTGGCATCAAGGGAGGCGCTTCCGGCGGCGGGTACGCACAGGTGGTGCCCATGGAGGATTTGAATCTGCATTTTACCGGTGATTTTCATGCCATTACCGCCGCAAACAATCTTTTGGCGGCGATTTTGGACAATCACATTCAGCAAGGCAACGAGCTTAGAATTGATACAAGGCAGATTGTGTGGAAACGCTGCATGGACATGAATGACAGGGTTCTTCGGAACATTGTGGTAGGGATGGGCAGCAAGACAGACGGATTTGTCAGGGAAGACCATTTTGTAATTACGGTTGCGACAGAAATTATGGCGGTACTGTGCCTGGCTGAGGACATGAAAGATTTGAAGGAAAGACTGTCCCGCATGGTAGTGGCATACGACTATCAGGGACGGACCGTGACAGCAGGGCAGCTTGGCGCCGTGGGCGCTATGGCAGCGCTTTTAAAGGATGCGATGAAGCCCAATCTGATACAGACTCTGGAGCATACACCGGCGCTTGTGCACGGCGGCCCTTTTGCCAATATTGCGCATGGCTGTAATTCCGTCAGGGCAACCCGTACAGCGCTTAAAATGGCGGATTACGTGGTAACGGAAGCCGGCTTCGGTGCGGATTTGGGAGCAGAAAAGTTCTTTAACATCAAGTGCCGTATGGCGGGGCTTAAGCCGGATGCGGTGGTGCTGGTGGCGACGATCAGGGCATTAAAATACAATGGCGGTGTAGAGAAAAAAGATTTAAACGAAGAAAATATGGAAGCCCTTGCGGCAGGAATTGTCAATCTGGAAAAGCATATTGAAAATCTGCAGCTTTTTGGCGTTCCCATTGTAGTTACCTTAAACGCTTTTGTGTCGGATACCAAGAAGGAGACTGCCTTTGTAAAAGAGTTCTGTGAGAGCAGGGGCTGTGAGTTTGCCATTGCAAAAGTATGGGAAAAGGGCGGAGAAGGCGGTATTGAACTGGCAGAGAAGGTGTTAAGCGCGCTGGAGAAGGAAAGTCGTTTTCAGGTGCTCTATGAGGACTCGCTTTCCGTTACGCAGAAGATAGAAGCGGTGGCGAAAAAGATTTACGGTGCAGGAAGCGTAAGTTATACATCTGCCGCCATAAAACAAATAGAGAAGTTGGAATCGCTTGGATACGGCGCACTGCCTGTCTGTATGGCGAAGAACCAGTATTCCCTTTCCGACGACCCGAATAAGCTGGGCAGGCCGACAGGCTTTGACTTGAGCGTGAGAGAGGTCTATGTCTCGGCGGGAGCCGGCTTTATTGTGGTGCTGACAGGAACGATTGTGACGATGCCGGGACTTTCCAAGAGTCCGGCGGCGTACGGCATTGATGTGAATGAAGACGGTGTGATTACAGGACTTTTTTAGCGATTTACAGAAAAAACAATGGCCTTCCGGCAGAATGAGAGGAAATATGGCACAGATTATTGACGGAAAAGCAATATCAGCGCAGATTAAAGATGAACTGAAGCAAAAAGTAAGCGATATGAAGGCGCAGGGGAAGGAAATCACTCTTGCGGTGATACAGGTGGGGACGGATCCTGCTTCCACGGTCTATGTGGGCAATAAAAAGAAAGCATGCGAGTACATTGGAATCCGTTCACTGGCGTATGAACTGCCGGAAGAAACTACGGAGCAGGAGCTTCTTTCGTTAATTGACGGCTTGAACCAAAGAACAGATGTAAACGGTATTCTGGTGCAGCTTCCGCTGCCGGCGCATATTGATGAGGACAAGGTAATCCGGAGTATTGCACCCGAAAAGGATGTGGATGGCTTTCATCCGCAGAGTGTGGGCGCGCTTTGTATCGGTGAAAAGGGTTTTGTATCCTGCACACCGGCAGGGATTATTCAGCTTTTAAAGCGAAGCGGCATTGAAATCACAGGAAAGGAATGTGTGGTAGTCGGCAGAAGTAATATTGTGGGAAAACCCATGGCGCTTTTGCTGCTTCGGGAAAACGGTACGGTTACGGTGGCACATTCCAAGACAAAGGATTTGGCTTCTGTCACGAAAAGAGCCGATATTTTAGTTGCCGCCATCGGAAAGCCGAAGTTTTTTACCAGAGAATATATAAAAGAGGGCGCTGTTGTAATTGACGTGGGGATTCACCGCATGGAAAATAAAAAACTGTGTGGTGATGTGGATTATGATGATGTGGCTCCGGTCTGCAGTGCGATTACGCCGGTGCCCGGCGGCGTTGGCCCGATGACTATCGCCATGCTGATGAGTAATTGTGTAGAGTCTGCTTCCATGCAGTGGTAAATGACACAATAGAAATACAGGAAGGTCAGGTTTTCCTTATGAAATGTCCAAAATGTGGAACAGAGCTGGAGGAAGGGCAGCTTTACTGCGAAAAATGCGGTGAAGAGATACATATCGTTCCAGACTTTGAGCCGGAAATTGAATATAGTATGCATGAAACGCTTTCCGGCATTGTGGAGGACGTTCTGGCAGAGGTTCCGAAAGAATCCGATAGCAGGAAGAAACGTACCGGAAAGTGGAAAGGTATTCTGTTAGCCGCCGTAGCCGTTGTGTGCGTTCTGCTTATCATTGGTATAGTGTGGATTGTAAATGCGGTTTCCCAATACCGTTATAATTCTTCAGGATACCAGATTTCCAAAGCAGAAGCCTGCATCGCATCAGGAGATGTGGAAAAAGCAGTACAGTATTATGAAAGGGCAGTTGAACTGGAGCCGGAAGAGGTTTCTCTGCGGTTTTCCCTTGCAGAGCTTTACAATATGATGGGACGGGAGCAGGCGTATACGGATTGTCTGGCTGCGGTTCTTACATCGGGGTATGCGACGGAAGACGAAACGGAAAATGCCTATAAAAAAATGATAGCCTTTTATCGGGGGAAGGAGGATTATGCCTCCATTAATACCCTGTTAATCAATACAAACAATGAAGAAATCCGAACAACATATCAGGAATATATGGCAGTGCCGCCGGAATTCAGCTATCAGGAGGGGACTTATACCACAGTGGTCCCGCTGAAACTGACTTCCAGCATACAGGGAACCATATATTACACACTGGATGGTACAATGCCGGATGAAAACAGCGAAATATACACCATGCCGATTTTTTTAGAGACCGGGAAATATGAAATTTCTGCCATGTTTGTCAATGAATACGGCATACAGAGCGAAGTGGTGGCAAAGACCTATATCATAGATATTATTAAGCCGCCCGCGCCTGAGGTGGATAATTACAGCGGCGATTACACAACGCCGACCATGATAACCGTACAGGTGCCGATGGACTGCACGGTGTATTATACGACGGACGGTACCATTCCGACAGAACAGTCGGCTATGTATACAGGTCCGGTCCCCATGCCTTTGGGAAGAAGCACTTTTAAATTTATCTGCTACAATGAAGAAGGTGTGGCCGGGGAATGTACCACAAGGCAGTTTGATTTGCAGCTGCAGACGGATTTTATGGTGGATATGGCGATTGCAAGGCTTATGGAAATCATGGTGGCAAACGGCAAGATTCTGGACGGAGCGGGAACGCCGGCGGGCAGCCTGAGCGGGCGGTATCTGTATACGTTCCAGTATGCACTGTCAATCCCGTCGCAAGGTGATTTTTACGTGATTTATGAGATATATGAGGATTCGGCGGGCGTGCAGAATCGGACGGGAACCAATTATGCCGTCAATGTCTACACACAGGAATATTTTACTTTGTCAAGAGATGCTTTGGGCGGCTATGTGCTGGAAGCACTTGAAGAAATGCCGGAGGGGGAAGAAACTCCGGAATCATAAATGGAGGATTACTATGTATAAGATTTTAAGAGCAGAGGAACTGGCAGACAACATTTACCTGATGGAAGTGGAGGCAAAAAGGATTGCTGCTGCTTGTAAACCCGGGCAGTTTATCATTGCCAGAAAGGATGACGAGGGGGAACGTATTCCGCTGACTATCTGTGACTATGACAGGGAAAAGGGAACAATTACCATCGTATTTCAGATTGTGGGTGCTTCCACTCAGATGATGGCTTCCTTAAAGGCAGGAGATTCCTTCAGGGACTTTGTCGGTCCGCTGGGCTGTGCTTCCGAGTTCGTGGAAGAGGATTTGGAGGAGCTTAAGAAAAAGAAGATGCTCTTTGTGGCAGGCGGCGTAGGAACTGCTCCGGTTTATCCGCAGGTAAAATGGCTGCATGAGCACGGCATTGATGTAGATGTGATTGTTGGCGCTAAAACCAAGGATATGCTGATTTTGGAAAAGGAGATGGAGGCGGTAGCCGGCAATCTCTATGTCACCACTGACGACGGTTCTTACGGCAGAAGCGGTATGGTGACACAGACCATAAAAGAACTTGTGGAATCCGGAAAGAAGTATGATACCTGTGTGGCGATCGGCCCTATGATTATGATGAAGTTTGTCTGTCTGTTGACAAAGGATTTGGGAATCCCCACCATTGTCAGCTTAAATCCCATTATGGTGGACGGTACAGGAATGTGCGGCGCATGCCGTGTCAGTGTGGGCGGCAAGGTAAAATTTGCCTGCGTGGACGGACCGGAATTTGACGGGCATCAGGTGAATTTTGATGAAGCGATGCAGAGGCAGCAAATCTATAAAACCGCAGAAGGACGCGCTTTCTTAAAGGCAAAGGAAGGAAGTTCCCACCATGGCGGATGTGGAAACTGCCAGTAAAATTGAAATCATAAGAATGAAGGAGATAAAAAATGGACGTTTTAAAGAAAGTACCCGTTCGTGAGCAGGACCCCAAAGTACGTGCAGCGAACTTTGAAGAAGTATGTTTTGGCTATGACAAGGCAGAAGCCATAGAGGAAGCAGGACGCTGCATCGGCTGTAAAAATGCACAGTGCGTAAAGGGATGTCCTGTAGCGATTGATATTCCGGCTTTTATCGGACATGTCAAGACAGGCGATATCGAGAGCGCTTACCAGGTTATCAGCGAATCCTCGGCGCTTCCCGCAGTCTGCGGAAGAGTCTGCCCGCAGGAGAGCCAGTGTGAAGGAAAATGTATCCGCGGCATCAAGGGCGAGCCTGTTTCTATCGGAAAGCTGGAACGCTTCGTTGCCGACTGGGCAAGAGAAAATGGTGTAAAACCGGAGGGCGCAAAGGAGAAGAACGGTAAAAAGGTTGCGGTCATCGGTTCCGGACCGGCAGGACTTACCTGCGCAGGCGATTTGGCAAAGATGGGCTATGAAGTTACCATTTTTGAAGCACTTCACGAGCCGGGCGGCGTTCTGGTATATGGAATTCCCGAATTCCGTCTTCCAAAGCAGGATGTCGTGGCAAAGGAAATTGAAAATGTAAAGGCACTTGGCGTGACCATAGAAACGAATGTGGTGGTGGGAAAATCCGTTACCATCGACGAACTGCTTGAGGAGGAAGGCTTTTCAGCAGTCTTCATCGGTTCCGGCGCAGGACTTCCCAAATTCATGGGAATTCCCGGAGAAAATGCAAACGGCGTATTTTCTGCAAATGAATACCTCACCAGAAGCAACCTGATGAAGGCATTTGATGAAAATGCCAATACCCCTATTATGAGAGGAAAGAAGGTTGCAGTAGTCGGCGGCGGCAACGTGGCTATGGATGCTGCAAGAACGGCACTCAGACTGGGCGCGGAGGTACATATCGTATACAGGAGAAGTGAGGAAGAGCTGCCTGCGCGTGTGGAAGAGGTACATCATGCAAAGGAAGAAGGGATTATCTTTGACCTTTTGACCAATCCGGTGGAAATTCTGGAAGATGAAAAGGGCTGGGTAACCGGTATGAAATGTATCCGCATGGAACTTGGCGCACCGGATGAATCCGGCAGAAGACGTCCTGTGGAAGTACCGGGCTCTGAGTTTGTGATAGAGGTGGATACCGTTATTATGTCTCTGGGAACCTCTCCCAATCCGTTGATTTCTTCTACTACAAAGGGACTTGAGGTCAACAAGTGGCAGTGTATCGTTGCCGAAGAAGAAAACGGAAAGACGACAAAGGAAGGCGTTTATGCGGGCGGCGATGCCGTGACGGGCGCAGCGACGGTTATTCTGGCAATGGGAGCCGGAAAAGCAGGCGCAAAGGGAATTGACGAATATTTACAAAAGAAATGAGAAAATCGTGAAGTATAATGGGATGGAGGGATAGTATTATGCCACAGAGCCCAGAGGAGAAGGTTGAAAAGAAAAAGATGACGGCAGAAAGTGAAAATGCAGCGGAAAAAACACCGCTGCAGCCGTCGGCTGTCTATGAAAACAGCGCTGCAAAAGCGGAAGACAATAAATCGTCGGCTTATTTACTGTTGATTTTTGGCGTTGTGGGCATGATAATCATGATTTTGGGCATTGCCGGCGTTCTTCCCATCCGGTTGAGCGGAACCACCAAATACATGACATATGGCGTTATGAGCGCATTGTTCCTGCTCTTTATTGTCATGGGCATGGTTTCCATGAAATCCTACCGGATTTTTGCCAAAAAAGCAGAGTCGGAAAATTCTCTCCGCAGTACGATGGAGAAATGGTGTTTCAGCCATTTTGAAGCAAAAGAGCTGGATGAAGAATTGTTTGAACAGGAAAATGGCTGCGTGTCAGAGGAAGCGCCCGCATCCGTCCGTGAAGAGTGGGAAAATATGCCGGAGGAAGAAATGTATTTCAAAAGAGTGTCTCTTATGAAAGAAAAAATCCAAAAGCAGTTTTTAAATCTCGACGAGGGCTTTCTGGAGCATTTTGTTGACGAGCTTTACGGGGAAATTTTTGAACAGTGAAAATATCAATCGTATGTGTCGGAAAAATAAAAGAAAAGTTTTATAAAGATGCGGTAGAGGAATACTGCAAGCGCCTTTCTGCTTACTGCAAAACCGAGATAGTTGAGGTTGCAGATGAAAAGACGCCGGATGGAGCCAGTGCTTTGGTGGAGGAGCAGATTAAGAAAAAAGAAGGCGAAAGACTGCTCTCCAAAGTGAAGGAGGATGCTTTTGTCATTGCCCTTGTCATCAAAGGGCAAAAGCTGGATTCCGTTGCATTTGCAGAACTGCTGCAAAAAACAGGGCTTTCCGGAAAAAGCCATATACAGTTTGTCATTGGAGGCTCCCTTGGGCTGCATGAAGCAGTCATAAAGAGAGCCGATTTTACATTGAGTTTTTCGGATATGACCTTTCCCCATCAGCTTATGCGTGTGATTTTGTGTGAGCAGATATACCGTGGCTACCGGATTATAAGCGGGGCGCCGTATCATAAGTAAGGGCGAAACAGTCCAATAAAAGTTATTGAGGAGAAATGGCAAATGTCAGCAAAAACAGATTTTGAAGCAGAATTTGAGAGGGAAGAAACAGAAATGCTGGTCCTGATGAAACGGGGCTGCGGCGGAGCGGCTGTGTATCAAGATATGCTGAAACCGTCTGTGGATTTTCTTGCCTCTGTTGATGTGAAAACAGGAGCCTGCTCAAAGGCGGCAGGGCGCATTGAATGGATTATAAAGAATGACAGAGACCGGAAAGGCTGGGGGTATGATTTTAAACAATTCGGCATCTATCATGTTAAAGTAAGAAAATGCATTCCGAAAAAACTGGAACCTTGTCAGATGGAAATTCTGAATAACAGGTATATGCTTGTTGAAATTCTGGAAGAAGGGGCAAAAAATACCTGGCTTGAGGAGCAGCAAGAATATTATGAGATGCCGGTTACGATAGAAAATGAGTTAGGGATATTTGCACTTGACAGGGAATTTTCATGGTTTGAGGGGGAAGTTGATAAAAATGGCATAAGTGTTTTAGTTTATATGGAAACGGATGAAGAAGACGGTGATACTGCTGAAACGGCAATGAGAACGGCAGCGGCGTTTTTTACAGATTTTGAGAAGCAGGATAAAAAATACCGTTCGTTTGCGGCCGGGCAGCTTACAGGACTGGCAAATGACTGGCTGGAAGAAGATGACAGCGAAGATAAGCCGGACGAGATTACAAAAGATGTCTTTACAGAGAGAATTGAAATAAGCGAAATTACATTTTGCTCTGATGGGGGGCTGACCTTATATTATAGCGACGATGACATGTTTTGGGGGCATTCCATTGAGGTAACAGTCGATGTTTCAGGGGAGCCGGAATCGGCAAATATAGTGGGGTAGAACTATTATGGGGCAATTGTTTGATCAGGATATCAGGCCGCTCCGTGTAGGCGGACTGCTTCTTCCGTCAAATGTGTTGATGGCGCCTCTTGCAGGGTATACCTGCTATCCGTTTCGGATGCTGGCATATGAGCTTGGCGCGGGTTTATGTTTTACGGAAATGTGCAGTGCCAATGCCCTGAAATATAATGACAAGGCAACAAAACGCCTCCTGCTTACGGCAAAAGATGAGCCGATCAAGGCAGTCCAACTTCTTGGCGGTAATCCG
Source organism: Lachnospiraceae bacterium (assembly GCA_029053015.1). GTDB lineage: Bacteria > Bacillota > Clostridia > Lachnospirales > Lachnospiraceae > Acetatifactor. The sequence goes on along the minus strand of JAIDHX010000049.1, from coordinate 45,675 downwards.
GCTGTGATGGAGATGATGGCAAAAAGTGAACTTTTAGAGGATTTTGATATCATTGACATTAATATGGGATGTCCTGTTCCCAATGTCTTTAAAAGCGGTGAGGGAAGCGCGCTGATGCTGGATGGAAAAAGGGCGGCGGCGATTATACGGGGTTGTAAAAAGAGCGGAAAAATCATAACGGTAAAATGCCGTGTGGGTATTCGGGAAGAGGAACTGTTTGCTGCTGAATTTGCCCGGATGTGTGAGGATGCCGGCGCGGACATGATTACGATTCATGGACGAAGCCGGAGTATGATGTATGACGGAGAACCATATAGAAAAGAGATTGAACAGGCAAAAGCAGCAGTTTCCATACCTGTCATTGCAAACGGAGGCATTTTTTCTGTGGAGGAAGCTGTAAAAATGTTGGAATGTACGGGTGCGGATGGGATTATGATTGCGCGGTATGGACTGGAGCATCCTTTCATTTTTACGGAATTGACGGGAAAGCCCTGTCAAAAGACGCTCTTTCAGATTTTGACAGAGCAGATGGAGCTGACGGCACAGTATTATGAGGAAACTTTTGTTTTAAGCTATATAAAAAAGATTGCTTCTTACATGATGAAGAAGCGAAAGGGGACAAAACAGTATAAGGAACGTTTATATAAGTGCGGAAGTTTGGAAGAACTGCGTGAAATGATTGCGCTGATTTTTGCGGATGATTCGGAGCGAGGGAATAATGGCAGGCTATTATCAGATTGAAAACGGAATACTAAAGCGTTATACGGGGCGGGAGGAAACCATAGAAATTCCGGAGGGAATTCATACGATAGGAGAAAGCGCACTGAAGGGCTGCGTGTCTTTGAAAAGGGTGGTGCTTCCGTTCGGTCTTCGCTGTATTATGGAGGATGCCTTTAAGGGTTGCCGTAAACTGGAAGAAGTCATAATACCGGATGGGGTAACATATATTGGGCGCTATGCCTTCCACCGCTGTCATGCACTGAAGCGGGTCATTCTGCCCCTCTCTGTGCAGGAACTTGGGGAATGTGCCTTTTTGTATTGTGACAGTCTGCTGGAAGTACAGATACCGGGTGTCAAGCGGCTTGGTATGGCGGCGCTTGCAAATGGAGTTTCACTGGAAAAGCTTGTGATATCCCGTGAATTGGAGGAGGACTGTATCTGTGACGTCTTTACCGGCTGTGGGCGGGTGAAAGAAATTGCGTATGCAGACGGAGAAAACTATTGTATTCCCAATGTGGTGGAAGTGGCTGCAGGCACGTTTCAGGTGCCGCCGTTGATGGAACTGGTCGCGAAGGACATCCTTCTTCGCATGATGGAGTTAGAAGGCAGGACGCTTGTTCGTTTCCGGGTCAATATCAAGCATGTAGAAGTGCCGGAGGGAATAGAAATTCTTGCAAAAAGCAGTTTTTTTGATATGCGGGGGATTCAGGATATTAAGCTGCCGCAATCCTTAAAAAGAATTGAGGAACGTGCTTTTCGCAACTGCATAGGTCTGAAACAGGTGATTTTAGGCGGGGATGAAATGCAGATTGCGAAGGATGCCTTCCGCAATTGTACTGCACTGCAGTCAGTCAAAACCTGTGACGGTACGGAATACATATTTGAAGGTCTACATCATATTTACAGAATCAATGCAAAGAAGGAAGCTTCCGGCACAGAGGCAGGTGAGATGGCAGAGAAGATTTTGCTCTCTGCAGATGAGGTGCCAAAGTCGGTTTCAGTGATACACAGGCAGGTACTGGGAAATTTCAGAATCAGCGGAACGATACTGCTGCAATATCTGGGGGCAGAGTCCAGAGTTGTCATTCCGGAAGGGATTACACGAATTGCGGAAGAGGCGTTTTCAGGTAACGAGACAATTGATAAGGTAATTTTTCCGGAAAGCCTGCGTGAAATTGGAGCAGAAGCGTTTCAAGGCTGTCTGTTGCTGCAGACAGCTATATTACCGAAAGGGCTTTGCAAAATCGGAGCAGGGGCGTTTGCAGACTGTGTGAAGCTGCTGCGCATGGAGATACCGGAACAGATTACTATATTAGAAAACAGGATATTCCGTCGCTGCAGCGCTTTGCAGGAGGTATGTCTGCCAAAGGAACTGCAAAGGATTGGGGAGAGCGCTTTTTATGGCTGTCAAAGCTTGAAAAAAATAGTACTGCCGGAAAGTCTTACCCATATCGGAAGGATGGCGTTTTACCGATGTGGTCTGCGGGAAGTCCGGATTCCTGATAAAACAGAATTTGTAGAAAGCCTGGCATTTGCAAAAAGCAGTCTGCAAAAAGCAAGGATATCCGGCGGCTGTGAGACGGGGAATCATTATGGTGCGGATGTGTTTGGAGACTGTGCCAAATTAAAAACATTGATTCTTGAAGAGGGAGTGCGCCACATTCCCGATAAACTGGCGTATGGCGCGGGAGCACTGGAACGGGTCGTTCTGCCGTATACGCTGGAATCCGTGGGCAGACATGCATTGGCGGGCAGCCGTTTTTTAGCGCAGTGGAAACAGACAGCAGAAGAAACAGAGGATACCATATTCTGGGATGGACGGCAGTTGGAAGGGGAAGTATGGATTCCTGCGTGTGTGCGGATAATTGCAGGCGGTGCTTTTTATGGGAATACAAAGATAACAGCGGTGCATTTGCCCAATCAGGTGCAGGCGATTGGCGCGGCGGCGTTTAAGGGCTGCACATCGCTGCAACGGGTATATTTGTCTTCCGAAATCGGTCGTTTGGAGGCGGAGGTTTTTGCCGGATGTACTGCTCTGGAGGAAATCTTGCTGACAGATGAACAGGGAGAAAATTGCCTTCCCATATGGTATTTTGTTGGGGAACGTGCTTTTTATCAGTGTGGAAATCTGCGTCAAATCTGCCTGGAGCAGGCAGAGGAAATTGGGAAGGAAGCATTTCGGGGATGTACCGAGCTGGCGAATTGTGTGGTAAATCCTTCGCTGATAGCAGGGGAAAATGCTTTTGTAGGTACCATGCTGGAAGAAAAGAGGGAAAACGGGCTTCATATTGTAGGAAACCTGATTGTTTCCGGTGTGGACTGTGTCGGAGAAGTATCTGTTCCTGATGGGATACAGGGCATTGCTCCCTATGCTTTTTCCGGAAATCGTGCGCTTCAGAAAGTGATACTGCCAAAGCAGCTTTGTTTCATTGGACAGGGGGCATTCTGGGGATGCAGCAGTCTTTTGCGTATTGTGTTTCCGAAAGAATTATGTAAGATAGGCGCGCATGCTTTTGAAAAATGCAGTTCTCTGAAAGAGGTGAAATGTGCTGCCGGTGAGATTGGTGAAGCAGCGTTTGCCGGATGTACGGCGCTTGTCAGAGCTTTGCTTCCTGAGATAAAGATTCTGGAAAAGCGGCTTTTCGCGGGCTGTGTGAATCTGGAAGTATGTCTGTGTGAAAACGCAGGCGAAGTACAGGAATTTTGTTTCAGCGGCTGTATAAGCCTGCAGAGTTACGATTTTGCGGCTCTGCATCAGGTGGGTGAATATGCTTTTTCGGGCTGTGAAAGCTTGCGGTATGCAGAATTTCAGGATGGGCTTTGTCTGAAAGCACATGCGTTGGAGGACTGCAGCAGTCTGGAGAAAATCCGCCTGTCAGGGCGGCAGGGTGCCATTGCACTAGAGGAATATGCGCTGTCGGGCGCCACGTCGCTTTGTGAGGTGATATATCGGGAAAAAGAGTGGGTATTTAACTGTTATACAGATATTTTTTCAGAAGGGATTCCGGAGACAGTAAGGTTTTTATTTCATAGTGCTTTTAGCTGTTTTGTGGTGGAGCAGGAGGAGAATTTAACCGGATACCACGGAGCCGCTGCACAGGTGCGGATTCCGGCAGGCATACGGCGGATTGAGGCGGAAGTGTTTCGGGATATGGTGATGCTGGAGAAGGTGGAAATTCCTGAGAGCGTGGAATATATTGGCGAAAGGGCTTTTCATGGAACGGAGTGGCTGGCACAAAAGCGCAGGGAGTCGCCCCTGGTAACAGTGCGGGGGATGCTTTTAGATGGTTCTGGCTGTTTTGGGAATGTGGAAATCCCGGCAGATATCCGCCTGGTGTGTGGCTGGGCGTTTGCAAATGGTCTGGAAATCAGCAGTATTCATTTTTTGTCAGAGCGAGTACAGGTAGAGGAATATGCTTTTCGCAACTGTATCAATCTGAGGGAGTTGATTCTGCCGGATGGAACCAATATTCGGTTTACCGGTTTGGCGGACCGAAAAAAGGAACTGCACCCTTTGGCAAAGCAGGCCATAATAGACAGCCTGAACTGTTTTAAGACCGACGAAAAAGGGGTGCTTATGGAATGTACCGGAAATATTTCCCGTCTCCGGCTTGCCTGCGGCATCACGGAAATCGGGGAGGGCGTGTTTCAGAATGGAAATCTGCTGACGACAATCACTTTTTCAGAGACAGTGAAAAAGATAGGAAAGCGTGCTTTTGCAGACTGTAAGTGGTTGTGTGAGGTCAGACAGGCATATTCTGTGGAGTGTATTGAAGCACATGCTTTTTCCGGATGCGGAAGTCTTCGGCGGATAGAACTGTCAAAAAATCTGCGGCAAATTGGCGCAAGAGCTTTTGAAAACTGTACTTCTCTGGAAGAAATACAGATACCGGAAGGTGTGGAAGAAATACCGGAAAGAGCGTTTTACCGTTGTCACAGCCTGCGGCAGATACAGCTTCCTTCCACCATAAAAAGGATTGGCAGAGAAGCCTTTGCGTTTTGTGGAAAAACGCTTACCATTCAGAAGCCTTGTGGAGTACAAATCGAGAAGCAGGAGTAAGGTTGAAAGAGAGTCCGTGAAAGCGGACATGGGGTGTAAATGGATGAATTACCGGAGGTTAGGCAATACGGGACTTGAGGTATCGGAAACCGGCTTTGGCACAATTCCGGTTTTACAGGGAAATATCCCTGTCCTGCCGGATTATTTTAATCTGGATGAAAAAGATGCGCTTGCGGTGATGGAACATGCATACAGGCTGGGCTGTAATCTGTACGACACGGCAATTGTGCCGGAATACGGAGACGCCGAAATCAAGCTTGGAAAATTTGCGGCATACATCGGGAGAGATAACATTATTATTTCGGATAAGGCGCGTTTTTTTGGCGGCAGTGAAATGTATCAGGCAGTGGAGGCTTCCTGTGAAAATCTTGGTACGATACCGGATTTGTATTTTGTCCATCAAGTGGATGCAGACCATGAGGAGGAAGTGTTTGGAAAAGGTGGCGCGCTCGATGCGCTTGTGGAACTGAAGGCGGAGGGAAAGCTTCGATATACGGGGATTGCGACCCATTATTATGATATTTTACTGCGGGGTGCAAGGGATAAGCGCGTGGATGTACTGCAAGGCAGCGGCAATCTGTTAGAGCGGGGGATGCTGGATCGTATTCGGGAAGAGCCGCTTTTTCAAAAGAAAGGCTTCCTTGTCAATAAAGTCTATGCGGCCGGACTTCTGCCGGCGAAATTTCCGGTTCGGACGCTGATTGATTTTGTGTTGTCTTATCCAATATCCAGTGCTTTGATTGGACTTGGGACGAAGGAGCAGATTAATGCTGCCATGAGTTGGAATGACCGGATGCCGGGAGGGGAGATTCCTTCCTTTGAGGAGGCGCTTTCCGTACTGGAAAAAGAATATACACCAATCCCCTGTGACAGATGCCAAAGGTGTGTATGTCCTTATGGAACAGAGATTCATACATTATTCCGCCAGTATCAGTATTTTCATCTGGGAAAAGACCATTGGGCACTGAAAAAGCTGGCGCTTGGAATTACTGAAAGCGCAAGGCACTGCAGGGAGTGCGTCCGGATGTCATGTATGGATATGTGTCCGAGGAAGATACGCATTTCTCAGGAAATACAGAAAATAGAACGATTGGTTCAAGAGTATCTTTGAAGGGAGAACGCATTAGTATGATAACAAAGAGCGAATTTCATGAACATGCGGCGGCGCTGCTTCGTTTCTGCGAATATCCGGCAGTGCAGTATAAGGTGTTGTTTCAGCTTCTTGATACCCCATATGAGGATGCGTCACTGTCCGCGCTGCGCAAGGCGTTTTTGGAAAGTGACATTGTGGAAGAAATGTATCAGACGCAGGGAATAAACGGCGGATGGGGAAAGCTTCGCTCCAAGGATTATTCTGTGAAGGCAAAGATTCCCACCTCCGGCGTAGGAATTGAGCGCTGCCTCTATATCGGTCTCACAATAGAGGACAGGGATATTCTGTTTATGGCGAGCGAGTATCTGCAGGATATACTGCTTGGCAGGAGCAAGGAAGGGGTTTTTGAAAAAAACGAGCGTGCGATTCCCTGGCAAAATGCTATAGTCTGCAATTTGCTGGAGGCAATCACACCCGGGTTGCCGCTTTGTGATGATACTTATTATCAGTGGCTGTATATTGCAAATAGGGCATATGAGGAAGGAGAGTATTCCTACGAAAAGGATAAGGCGGCGCAGCATGAGATATTTTTGACGAGAGAGAATAGACTGGTGCCCATGCAGAGCGATTTACTGTTGAAAAGACGTTGGGAAATGTCGGATGCTCTGGAAGCGGCCATGCTAAGGCATCTGGGAGGCCATGCCAATGAAAACGGTTACTTTTGGGAAAAAACACCTGATAAGCTTCCGGATAGTTTTGTATTCAGACAGACAAGACGATGGTTTGAAACCTTTCACTATATCAACCGGTTCAAAGGTTCCAAAATGTATCTGGAGAATGCAGTGGAGTGGCTTTTGGAAAATGCCCGCGAGGACGGATTGTGGGATTGGGGACCTCAAGTAAAGGACCCGTGGGGATATTTCAAATACTTTTCCTGTAACAGACACTACAGCCATAATCGTGTTGTGGACTGTACCATAGAAGTGTTAAGCTTTTTAAAACAATATATGGGAAATAATTTCTATAAAGAAGTTTCCTAGATACGATTATTGTAATTTGTGATACCGCTGTGTATAATAGGACTGTAAGATTTCCATAGAACCGATGCTGCTTGTAAAATGCGGTATTATGAGTGAACTGTTTGACTGTCAGTTGGAATGTATACTGTAAAACAGCAGGCTCTTAAAGATAAAATGGAGGGATAAAAAATGGATAAGCTATTATTAAAGGCATGCCAGAACGGACAAAAAGGCGTTGTGATGGCATTTTTGAAGAAGGACGGCATCAACATAAATGCCGTGGATGAAATTGGTTTTACACCGCTTCATTATGCGTGTAAAAAAGGGTATCGGGACATTGTGAAGATGCTTCTGGAAAAAGGGGCGGATGTGAGCCTGATTTCCAACACGAGCGTCACGCCGCTGCATATGGCGGCAGTTTCCGGCAATAAAGAAATTATAAAGCTTTTGACAGATGAAGGCGCTGACATCGATGCCGCAGACAAGGAGGGCAGAACTGTTCTTATTTATGCGGTGGATGCCAAAAAGGCAGAGGCTGCAAAATATTTGATTGAGCTTGGGGCGGATACTACCCTGATGGACGGCAAAGGCAGAACAGCGCTTGACTACGCCAATGCTATGGGGCTTGTGCAGCTTGTGGAAGCCGTGTCGGCAGGAAATACAGGAAATGTGGATTCCTTTGGCAATACGGCGCTGCATCAGGCATGTTACAACAACCAGAGCGAGGTGGTGAAAGCCATGCTTGCAAAGGGAGAGGTGGATATCAATGCCTGCAACGATGAAAAGCTTACGCCGCTGTACATTGCGGTTGCGGAGGATAATCTCCTGATTGCAGAGCTTTTGATGGAGAGCGGCGCTAAGGTCAACATCAGTGACAACTATGGCAATTCCCCGTTACATATTGCAGCAGAAAATTGCAACGAGCATCTGGTGAAAAAACTGTTGGAGAGCGGCGCTAACATCAATGAGCGTAACGGTGTCGGCGAGACGGCGCTTATCATTGCGGCAAAGATCGGAAGCAATTATATCGTAGGTGTGCTTTTGGAAAACGGGGCAGATTTTACCTGTGCAGATATGAACGAACATACGGCGCTTTATTATGCAACGGAGAACGGTAACAATGATATCGTGGAGAAGCTGCTGATTGCGGGCGCAGAAAATTAACAGGATAGGTAAAAAGAGTTATGGATATCAAGGAATTGACAGACTTATTGGTAAAATCAAGTGAAAGTGTTCACAGAAAATACATTCCGTGGTGGGAGGATGACTTTGCACACTGTACCTATCGATATGATATTTTCAAAGAGGAAGAGGTGCAGGCAATTGAGGCATGTGTCAGTGAGACAGGACTGGACGCGTTCTTCGAACCGGTGGGCTCTGTCGGGCTTAACCTGTTTGCGCTTCTCGTATGGCATAATCTTTATGATGCGGTAAAGAAGCTTTTGGAAGACGGGGCAGAGGTGAACTGTACGGATGGAAAGGGCAAAGGCATTACGCCCCTTATGCTGGCTTGCTGCTGCGGTAATCTGAAGATGGCAAAGCTTCTGATTTCGCATGGAGCAAAAACAGATATTTCCGATGCGGCAGGAAGAAACTGCTATCATTATCTTTCTTATCCACGCATTGAGGGCATGACAAATGTTCATGCGGCCATGGAGCATAATGTAGAACAGAGAGCGTCGATTGCAGGCCTTTTGGGCGAAGGAATCAACCAAAAGGACAGTACGGGAATGACGCCGTTGGTTTTGATGCTGCACAGTGATTATTCGAATTGTTCCTGGGCGCTGACGGATATTTTTCTAGAAAAAGGCGCTGAGACCGATTATGTTGATGAAAAGGGCAATACACTTCTGCTTACCGCTATAGTAAAGCGTCATATGACGGCGGCATTTCGTCTTGCAGAAAACAGCAGCCTGGTGAATCAGGCGAATGAGGAGGGCAGGACGCCGCTTTCGATAGCCATGGATTACAGAAATGAGGCGCTCTGTATGGTGCTGAAGGAGCATGGTGCAGAGGGAGACTGCGATATCATCAGGCTTGACATGAACAATTTTGCGCGGATTACAAGCAATGCGTTTGCTATTCCGTCAAATGACATTGACAAAATAACACCGGCGCTGTATCTCACAAAGAGGCTGATTCGGCAGATAGATACCGATGATGATGACGAGCTTTCTTGTATTCTGAGCATCCTGCACAATGCGTTCAACAATGATAAAGACTGCAGAGTGCTTGATTTGTGCAGGGAAGCAGGGATAGATTTTATGGCGCCGATTCACGGAAGCGAAGAAGTGAAATGTCTCAGGGATGCATGTATCGGCGGCAATTATGGAATCAGGGTGATTGAGAAGCTTCTTTCGCTTGGCGTGGATGTCAATGAGGCTGTGGTGCAGGGCAGGACGCCCGCTAATATTGTGGCTTCCCTACAGAAGCGAACCATGCTTTTCGGCGGACAAAAAGATGATTATTATGAAAAAGCCGCAGAATATTTTTCCAAAGAATCCATGGATCAGGTGGATAATAAGGGAACCACGGCATTGCACTGGGCGGCGCGCAATAACCACGCAGAAATGCTGAAGGTTATGATAGAAAAAGGTGCGGATATCCATATCACGGAGGATGAACCGGCAGAGGCGGGCAATACACCGCTTCATACAGCCTGCATATATGGAAGCGCAGAGGCGGCAAGGCTGCTTGTTGCTTCCGGTGCGGACGATACCCTGCAGAATATGAGCGGAGAGACGCCGGCCCATCTTGCCGTTATGAAGAAGAAATTTGGCGGGGATCTGACATCGCAGGATAGGGAAAAGCTGTTGAAGGAACTGACGCATCTGGATATTCCGAGAAACGACGGCAGCACGCCCCTTATGCTTTTGCAGTATTTGGACCTCAATACCACCCGAGAGCTGCTGCCTTTGTTTCTGGATAAAAATGTGGATGTGAACCGGACGGATAGCAGAGGAAATACGGCGCTGAGTCTCAATACCCAGAACCAGTGTTACAAAGAAGTGGTAAAGGAGCTTGTCAGAGCCGGAGCTGACGTCAACATAGCAGACCATAACGGCAACACGGCATTGCATCACGCGTTAAGATACGGGAATCAGGAGGTTGCCCGTTTCCTGATTAAGAAGGGCGCCGACTATAACCATGCCAACAATCAGGGTGTGACGCCCATGCAGATAGCCGTTGAAAAGGGATATGATACGGTGCTGGAACTCATGATTTGAAAGGAATAATTGTGCACAAATGAAAAAGACCGAGCTTGCTTTGGAAATCATAGAAAGATTGAAAAAAGAGTATCCGGATGCCGGTTGTACTCTCGACTACGATATGGCGTGGAAGCTGCTTGTCAGCGTGCGTCTGGCGGCACAGTGCACGGATGCAAGGGTCAATGTCGTGGTGGAAAAGCTGTATGAAAAATATCCCGACGTCAATGCGCTGGCGGAGGCGCCTGTGGAGGAGATCGAAAAAATCGTTCATCCCTGCGGGCTTGGCAACAGCAAGGCACGGGATATCAGCGCCTGTATGAAAATGCTGCGCGATGAGTATGGCGGGAAAGTGCCGGATGATTTTGACAAGCTGCTTGCCCTGCCCGGAGTTGGCAGAAAAAGCGCCAATCTGATCATGGGAGATGTGTTCGGCAAACCTGCCATTGTGACGGATACCCACTGCATACGTCTTGTCAACAGAATGGGACTGGTGGACGGCATAAAAGAGCCTGCAAAAGTAGAAAAAGCGTTGTGGAAAATCATACCGCCTGAAGAGGGGAGCGATTTCTGCCATCGTCTTGTGTATCATGGCAGGGAGGTATGTACTGCGCGGACAAAGCCTTACTGTGATAGATGCTGCCTTGCAGACATTTGCAAGCGTGTTGGCGCAGAGTAGCAGGATGGGCGTTTACAGCACAGAAGATAAGGAAGAAACTTATTGTAAAATAGAGACCCCTGTATTCATAATGATATGAGTACAGGGGTGTTTTTTAAACAAATATTTTATTGATTTGCAAGCGTGCACAGTTCGTCTAACATTTTCGGCAAATCTGCTTCCATGTTTTCAGAAGTAAACTGGCAGGTGCCGACTTTTTTGTGACCGCCGCCGCCGTATTTCAGCATAAGGCTTCCTACATTGACGTCACAGGTTTTGTTTAAGATGCTGTAGCCCACTGCGGCAGAGCAGCCTGCGCCGCCTTTGCCGTTGACAATCCATGCAGAAATGTTCTGTTCAGGATACATGCTGTAAATCATAAAGCGGTTTCCGGTATAAATCGGGTCAACGCCGCGCAAATCCGTAATGATGACATTGCCTTTTACCTGCGTATGCGCCGTTACCATTTCTTTGAATTTTTCGGTCTGCTCGTTATAAATTTCAATACGCTCCTTGATATCCGGTAAAGAAAGGATTTCATCGGTGGTCATGGTACGGCAGGCGTCGATTAACTTTTCCATAAGCTGGTAATTGGATATGGTAAAGTTGCGGAAGCGTCCCAGTCCTGTCCGGGGATCCATCAGATATCCAATTAAAATCCAGCCTTTTGGATTCTGAATCTCGTCGATGGTTAGGTTGCCGGAATCCACTTTGTCAACGGCTTCCATCATATCATCAAACTGCGGGAATCTTTCCCTGCCGCCGTAATATTCATAAATAATTCTGGCGCAGGAAGGTGTAATACGGCTTTCCCCTTTATATTTTCCGGCAAGCTGAAGTCTTTCATGCTCGCTGGAGTGGTGATCGAACCACAAGCCGCAGCCTTCCACATAAGGGACATTGGCGAGGCAGTCGTCCTCAGTTACCTCTACAAGACCATCCTGTAAATCCTTCGGATGTGCAAATTTCCAATGATCGATAATGCCGGCTTCTTTTAACAGTGCGCCACATGCAAGTCCGTCAAAATCTGAACGTGTAATTAACCTCATACAAAACTCCTTTTTCACAATTTATTTTAAGGCAGAATGCCTGATGAAACTATACCAAATTCCATTATAGACAAGATTTTGATTTTTTTCAATATATTCAAAAAACTTTTCCTTGTTTAGATAATTTTTGATGTTGTAATTGTGGGACAATGGGTTTTCTGATATACTTTTAAGGTGAAAATTTATGTGAATGAGAGATACCGAGAGGTAAGAATCGTGATGAAGTTGAGAATAAAACGTATGGCATTGCTGCTGGCTCTGATTTTTGGAATGGCGGCTTGCGGCAGTCCTGAAGAACCAAAACAGAATCTGTGGGCAAACAGGTATAAAACACCGGAAGTAAATCTGCAAAAATGGGTTGGGCATTACTGGCGTCACGGGGAAATTGAGAACAAGGGCGGTCTGACCATGGATTTTTTTCTCTATGAGGAACAGGGGAAGTTTTATGGCTATTTGTCGATAGATGAGTGGGAATACATAGAGGTGGACGGGGAGAATCGTACCCACAGGACAAAACAAAGAATGCTTACCACGGTTTCTGCCAGAGGCGGAGAGGTATTTGTGTATTTTTATGAGGATATTCCAATGGACTTTTCTATGGAGAACGAATGGGAGGAAGCTTACTCCGGCGCGTATGGCCGTGGAGATTTGCTGTTTTCCATGAAAAGGGAAGGGGAAGATATTATCACCACATGGGAGAAGCCGTTTCCCGCAGAGACGGAGGAAAGTCTTGCGGAAAGAAAGTTTAGCGACAGGGACCTTTTATCGTGTGAATTGACAGGAGAGAAGGACAAAGAAGCCTTTCTTGCGGCAAGGGGCGTGGAGGATGCAGAAAAGCCTTTTTTTGAATATTATGATGAAGACGGCACCTTGCTGCTTACCGTTTATATGGATGACCCGGCAGAGGGCGGAACGGGGATTTATTATTTTTACACTATGGCAGGCAATCTTTACGTACAGGGTTTTGGAATTCCGGCGTGTGAGGAAGCAGAGTGGGCTGACAGGCGTTTTGATGTGACAAAGGACGGCGACAACGGAGACGGGAGCGGTGTTGAGGGTTATGAAGAAAGCTATGAATACAATGGAGAGGGACAGCTTGTCCGTTTTTTGTCGGAGGGGACAATAACGGATATGGGGGAACCTTATCGGGATAGAGTGATTGAAGTAACCTATTCTTACAGAGAGGATGGCACACTGGAAAAGAAAGAAGGCTTTTACAATGCCTGGGTATTTGGTACAACGGGCTGTTCGGAAACCTGTTTTTATGATGCAGAAGAGCGTCTGATTCATTCTTATGCTTATATTACCCACGGCAGCACGGAGGATTTTTATATTTATCTTGGGGACGGTTCCAATCCCGATTACCGGCTTATGCTGGATCATTCCGGAGCGGATACCTGTGCGCTGGCATTGCTGCATTATACGGACTGAAAGGTTCACTTTTATGAAAAGAATATAAAAAAAGTGCAAAAGTATAGTCATAATCGGAAAAAACATGTTATCATAAGCAGTAAGCACGGCTTGGCTGCTTCAAAAATATGACAGGAAAGGCATGAAGCAAATGTACAATGATTTATTTTCCATCGGACCCTTTACCGTTCACAGCTACGGTCTTATGATTGCAATCGGTGTTCTGGCAGCGCTGTTTATCGCGGAGGCAAGGGCTAAAAAGCGTAACATAAACGCGGACGCGTTGTATCCGATCACTGTAATATGTGTGTTATTTGGCTTTGCAAGTGCAAAGGTGCTGTTCTGTATTGTAGAATGGCGGAGTTTTCTGCAAGATCCTCTGCGGCATCTGACGGGAAGCGGTTTTGTGGTTTACGGCGGCATCATCGGCGGCGTGCTGGCGGTGATCGCATACTGCCGGTTAAAAAAGCTTAATTTCTGGGATTATTTTGATATTGTGCTGCCCAGTGTGGCGGTGGCGCAGGGCTTTGGACGTATTGGCTGTTTTATGGCGGGCTGCTGTTATGGGCGGGAGACGAATTCCTTTGTGGGAATCGCGTTTACCCATTCCGACTATGCGCCGAATGGTGTGAAGCTGATTCCAACCCAGCTTTTTTCTGCGGCAGGTATGTTTCTGATAGCAGGTCTGTTATTCTGGTACGCCAAAAAAGAACGGGCGAAGGGACAGGTCGGAGCCTTGTATCTGATTTTGTACAGCATTGGCAGATTTATCATAGAATTTTTCAGGAATGACTACAGAGGTGCGATAGGTTTCCTCTCCACATCACAGTTTATCTCCTTGTTTATTTTGGCTACGGGAGTTCTTTTATTCAGAAAAAGGAGCGTGGAAAAAGAATGAGTGCTTTTGTGGAATTTCGAAACGTGAGTAAAATTTATAAAACCGGTGAGGTGTCTATTCAGGCGCTTCATGACGTCAATTTTGAAATCGGAAAGGGCGAGTTCTGTGTTGTCGTGGGCGCATCCGGCGCGGGAAAAACAACGATTCTCAATATTTTAGGAGGAATGGACACCCTTACGGGCGGACAAGTTTTTCTGGACGGGGAGGAAATTTCGGCATACAAAAAGAAACAGCTTACGACCTACAGGCGGCATGACGTAGGGTTTGTGTTCCAGTTTTACAATCTGGTGCAGAATCTGACGGCGCTTGAAAATGTGGAGCTTGCGGCACAGATATGCAAAGACCCCTTGGATGCAGCCGAAGTGCTTGACGAGGTGGGACTGAAAGATCGTATGGCGAACTTTCCGGCACAGCTTTCCGGCGGCGAGCAGCAGAGAGTTGCCATAGCAAGGGCGCTTGCCAAAAATCCGAAGCTGCTTTTGTGCGACGAGCCTACGGGAGCACTGGATTACAATACGGGAAAGGCGGTATTGAAGCTTTTGCAGGATACCTGCAGGGAAAAGGGACGCACTGTGATTGTGATTACGCATAACCAGGCGCTTACCGCCATGGCGGACAGAATCATTACGGTAAAGAGCGGCACCGTGAAAAGTATGGTTCTCAACAAAAACATCGTAAATGTGGAAGAAATCGAATGGTAAGGAAGTGACAGGGATACGCCTATGAAATCCATGATGGTAAAGACAACATTGCGTGAAATTAAACAAAGCCTTGGACGGTACCTGGCAATTCTGGCAATTGTCGCACTGGGAGTGGGATTTTTTTCAGGACTGAAAGTGACAATGGATTCCATGGTCGTGTCTGCGGACAACTATCTGTCAGAGGCGCAGCTTTTTGATTACCGGCTTTTGTCCACGCTTGGCTTTGAGGAGGAAGATGTGGAAGCGCTTGCCGCAAAAGACGGGGTAAGAGCAGTGGAAGGCGCATTGTCGGTGGACATTATTTTTATCAATGAACAGGGGAATGAAAGCGTCATAAAAGCGCACTCTCTTTCGGAGAAGATCAATAAAGTGGTGCTTACGGCAGGAAGGCTTCCGGAAAGCGGCGACGAATGTGTGGTGGACGGCAATCTTTATGGGGAAAGCGCCATCGGAAGCAAAGTGATTCTTGCTGAAAGCAATAGTGAGGAAGATCTTGATCACTTTACATACAGGGAATATACCATTACCGGCATTGTGCAGGCGCCTTACTATATTCAGTTTGAGAGAGGAAATACCTCCCTTGGAAACGGCCGGGTAAGCGGATTTATGTATTTGCTTCCGGAAGGGTTCCAGATGGATTACTATACGGAAATTTTTGTGAAATTTGATACGGATTATCTTATATATTCAAAAGAATATGAATCGTTTATTGAGGAGAAAAAAGCTGTTTGGGAGAGCTATTGTGAAGAGCAGGGACAGCGCAGGTATGACGCTGTTTTAAAAGAGGCGAACGAAGAACTGGCGGATGCAGAAACAGAGCTTGCAGACAAAAAAGAAGAGGCGGAGACAGAACTGCTTGACGCGAGAAAAGAACTGGAGGAAGCAGAGGAAAAAATTGCGGACGGGGAGGCTGAACTTGCCGATGGGGAAGAACAGCTTGCAGACAGCAGAAAACAGCTTGCAGATGGCAGAAAGCAGCTTGCGGACGGCGAAAAGCAGATAGAAGAAGCGGAAGCGGAACTTGCAGAAAGAGAAGCAGAGCTTGCGGCGGCAGGAGAAAAGATAGCGGAAAGTGAAGCTGCGTTAGAGGCCATGCGGCAGGAATACGGCGCTTATGCACAAGTTCCGCAGATAGCGGCACAGCTTGCCGCAGCAGAACAGGAGCTTTTGCAGGCAAAACAGCAGTTTGCGATGGGAGAGGCAGCGCTTGTGGCTGCAAGGGAAGAAATAGAAACGGCAAAGAAAGAGCTTGCGGATAATCGCAGGGAACTTGCGGAAGCGGAGAAAGAGATTGCAGAAGCAGAAGAAGAGCTTGCCGATGCGAGGCAGGAGCTGTTAGATGCGAAGGAAGAGCTTGCCGACGGCTGGCAGGAATACAATGATGCTTACGAGGAATTTGAGACAGAGATTGCGGATGCAGAGGAGAAGCTTGCCGACGCAAGGGCAGAAATAGAGGATATCAAAACGCCCGATACTTATGTGCTGGGAAGGGACACCAATGTGGGCTATGCCTGTTTTGAAAATGATTCCAGTATTATAGATGGTATTGCCAATGTATTTCCCGTGTTCTTTTTTCTGGTGGCGGCACTGGTATGCATGACGACCATGAACCGGATGGTAGAGGAACAGCGGACGCAGATAGGTGTTTTAAAAGCGCTGGGCTATAGCGAGGCGTCCATTATGGGAAAATATCTTTTCTATTCCGGAAGCGCTGCGTTGATAGGAAGTGTGGCGGGCTTTTTTGTCGGTACGATTATGCTTCCCTATGTAATTTGGGTGGTATATAAGATTATGTACCGTCTGGGCAGCTTTTATTATGTATTTGACGCGAAACTGGCGCTGATATCCCTGATTGTGGCAATCTGCTGTACGATGGGTACCACATGGTTTTCCTGTCGTCAGGAGTTTAAGGAGGTTGCGGCGAGCCTTATGCGTCCCAAAGCGCCGAAGGCGGGAAAAAGGGTTTTTCTGGAGCGCGTATCCCTTGTGTGGAAACGGTTAAACTTCCTGCAAAAGGTATCTGTCAGAAATGTATTCCGGTATAAAAAACGGTTCTTTATGATGATAATCGGCATCAGCGGCTGTACGGCGCTTCTGGTGACAGGTTTCGGTATTAAGGATTCCATTAAAAATATTGCAAGAAAGCAGTATGAGGAAATCCATGTGTATGACCTGAGTATTTCCTTACAGGAGGATTACAGGGCGGATAAGGAAAAAGAAGCGATTCGGGTCATAGAAGAATACGGACTTACCTATCTTCCGGCTTATGAAACGACTCTGGATTTGGAAATTGCAGGGCAGATAAAATCTGTCAATCTGGTGGTGATTCAGGAACCGGAAAACCTGGATGGTTTTATCAGCCTGCATACAGGAAGCGGTAAACCCATCGAATATCCAAAGGCGGGGGAAGCCGTAATCGCCAACCAAATTGCGGATAATTATAAAGTAGGCATCGGCGATGAAATATGGCTTTATGACGAGGACAGGAACGCCATTCGTGTTACCATATCCGGCATCTGTGAAAATTTTGTATATAACTATATTTATATTGCCCCTGAGACTTATGAAGAGCAGATAGGGGTGCCGGACTACAAAACGCTGTATGCCAATGTCCCTGAGGAAGCAGATTTGCATCAGACAGCCGCAGCCGTCATGCAGGCAGAAAATATATCGACTGTATCGGTCAATGAAGATTTCAAGGAACGATTTACCAGTATGATGGGTAATCTGGATTATGTGGTGGTGGTGATTATTTTGTGTGCTGCGGCGCTGGCTTTTATTGTGCTGTACAATCTGAACAACATCAATATCACGGAGCGTCTCCGCGAAATTGCAACCATAAAGGTGCTGGGCTTTTATCAAAGAGAAACGGCACAGTATGTATTTCGGGAAAATACGGTACTGGCAGGTATCGGCTGCGTGGTAGGATTGTTTTTGGGAAAACTATTGCATGCGTTTGTTATGCAGGAGGCAAAAATTGATATGGTATCCTTTGACGTCCATATCCAGTGGACCAGTTATTTTTACAGTATTATTTTGACCTTTGTATTTGCGTGGCTTGTCAACAGAATGATGACGGGCAAATTAAACCGCATTAATATGGCGGAGTCTTTAAAATCCGTGGATTAAGGGGGTAAAAGCGTATGAATATGAGAATGAGTGATTTAATTGTCAAAAAAAGAAACGGTGGGACGCTCACAGGCGAAGAAATCGGATTTATGGTAGAGGGCTATACAAACGGGCGTATACCGGATTACCAGATGTCAGCCATGATGATGGCAATCTATTTTCAGGGCATGAACGAGGAGGAAACCCTGTCCCTCACAATGGCAATGCGTGACAGCGGGGAAGTGCTGAATTTAAAGGCAATCGATGGGATTAAGGTGGATAAACATTCCACTGGCGGCGTTGGGGACAAGACTTCTCTGGCGCTTGCGCCCATGGCAGCCGCCTGCGGTATTCCTGTGGCAAAGATGAGCGGCAGGGGGCTTGGACACACCGGAGGCACGATTGACAAACTGGAAAGCTTTTCCGGTTTTTCCACAAGCATTCCCGCACAGAAATTTATTGAGAATGTAAACCGCATCGGTATCTCCATTATGGGACAGACTGCGGATTTGGCGCCTGCGGATAAAAAGCTCTATGCGCTTAGGGATGTGACGGCGACTGTGGACAATATGTCTCTGATTGCAAGCTCCATTATGAGTAAAAAGCTGGCGGCCGGCGCTGACGCCATCGTGCTTGATGTGAAGACAGGAAGCGGCGCGTTTATGAAAGCGGAGAAGGATTCCTTTGCCCTTGCAAGAGAGATGGTTAAGATTGGAAACGGCGCGGATAAAAAGTGTGTTGCAGTCGTATCGGATATGGATCAGCCCTTAGGCTTTGCAGTCGGAAATGCGCTTGAAGTGAAGGAGGCAATTGAAACGCTTCAGGGCAGGGGACCCGCAGATTTTCTGGAGCTTTGCCTGACACTCGGCACACAGATGCTGCTTTTGGGCAAAAAAGCAGAAACAGAAGAAGAGGCAAGAAAGAAACTGCTTGCCGTGATAGAGGATGGCAGCGCGTTACGAAAACTGGCGGAATTTGTGGAAGCGCAAGGAGGCGATTCTGCGGCAGTCTATGATACGTCGCTTTTGCCGAAAGCTTCTCTTGAAAAAGAAATAAAAGCTGACAGGGACGGCTTTGTAGGACATATCGAATGTGAAGAGGTCGGCATCTGTTCCCTGCTTTTAGGCGGCGGCAGGGAGACCAAGGAAAGCAGTATAGACCTTTCCGTGGGAATCATGCTGCAAAAAAAAGTGGGAGACAGTGTTGTTTCCGGCGATACGCTGGCCATCCTGTATGCAAATGACGGCAAAAAACTGGAAGCGGCGGCGGAGCGGCTTTTGCGCGCTTATCGGATAACCGATGAAGAGCCGGAAAAGAGAAGCCTGATAAAAGGAGTGGTAAGCTGATTGAAAAAAGACAGGTATCAGCAGGCAGGCGGCAGAATATAGTATAGTATGAAAAAGAAAATGCTGAAAAACACTGCTGTACAAAAAGAATCAAGAAAAGAACTGCTTGTGGAATCCTTAAAACTTCCCAAAGATATGATGATGGGGGCGTTTATGCTGTCCATGACGGGAAACAGGGAAGCCTTTATAGAAAATTACAGGGGAATACTGGAGTATACCGATACCTGTATTCTGCTGCAGACCAAAACGGGACAGGTGCGATTTACAGGCACGGGACTTGTGATTGAATATTATACCAATGAAGACATGAAAATCGGGGGATGTATTACGAGTGTAATATTCGAATAAGGAGCGTTGTCTGTGATTGGAATACTTAAATTTATAAGAGGTTACGTGCAGATTAAAATCTGGGGATTTGCCCCCGAACGGTTTTTAAATCTGTGCAGCAACAAGAATATTCTGTTGTGGGACATCAGGCGGGACGGGGATACTTACTATATGTGTATCAGTCTCGCCGGTTTCAGACAGTTGAAAAGTATTGCGCGGAAAACCAAAACCAGGGTAGTCATTCTGAAAAGATTTGGACTGCCCTTTTTGATACCGAAGATATTTGCCCGCAAGGTCTTTATCGTGGGGTTGTGCGCCGCCTGCCTCTTCTGGTTCTGGTCCTCCCTCTATATTTGGGAAATAAGAATTGACGGCAATATTGCCATTACCGATGAAGTATTTACGGATTTTCTCAAGGAAAACGGGGTTTATGTAGGAGTCAGAAGCGGCAGCGTGGATATCGAGCAGCTTGAGAAGGACATCAGAAGAGAGTTTGGGGAGATAACCTGGACTTCCGTTAAACTGTCAGGCACAAGCCTGATGATATCGGTAAAGGAAAGCGATGCCATATTGTCCCCCATGCAGGAGGATATAACTTCTGATTTGTATGCGGAAAAGGAAGGCGTTATCGTATCCATGATTGTTCGTTCCGGCGTGCCCATGGTGAAAATTGGGGACAGCGTGGAAATGGGAACGCTTCTGGTTTCCGGCAGGGTGCCGGTCTATAATGAAGATGCCACCATACGCCACTACCAGTATACCCGTTCGGATGCAGATATTTACGTGGAGAGAATCCGTCCCGTCTACGAGGTACTGCCGTTTTATTACATAGAAAAAGTATATACCGGAAGAGAAGTGAAAAAATATTATATTACGGTGGGCGGAAAAGATATTGTATTCGGCGGCGCACCCCATTTTATCTACTATGATACCGTGATTCAGACTCGGAAAATCAGTCCACTTGAAGGGCTGACGCTTCCCTTCTCGTTTGGCACTTATACCTATCGGGAATACCAGAATACGGAGCGTGCCTATACGCTTGAGGAGGCGGAAGCGCTGTTAAAAGAAAAATATTTGATATTTCTTTCGGATTTAGAGGAAAAAGGGGTACAAATTATTGAAAAAAATGTTAAAATAGATACTGGCAGCGGCATCTGGATATTGGAGGGAGAACTGACAGTGCGTGAAAAAATCGGCGCAGAGCTCCCTTTTACGGAAACAGAAGGGGAACCGCCTGCCCAAACTACGGAATCGGAGTAACAAAATGAGTGTAACAACCTATACCATGGATATGCCCGCAGAGCATATGCAGAAAATTTTCGGGCAGAATGACAGGTATTTGAAAAAGCTGGAGACGGATTTTCAGGTAACCATTGTGGACAGAAACGGCGCGGTCAGGGTAACAGGAGAAGAAGCGCAGGTAAAGCGGTGCGTCAGCATACTGTCGCAGCTTTCCGAGGTCTCCGCCCGCGGCAGCGAGATAGAGGAGCAGAAAGTGGACTACGCAATCAGTTTAGGACAGGAAGAAAAAGAAGAAAGCCTTGTGGAAATCGACAAGGAGGTAATATGCCATACCATAAGCGGCAAACCGATTAAGCCCAAAACGCTGGGGCAGAAACAGTATGTAGACGCCATCAGGAACAATATGATTGTATTTGGCCTTGGCCCTGCCGGAACGGGAAAAACCTATCTGGCGATGGCAATGGCAATTACCGCTTTCAAAAGCGACGAGGTGAGCCGTATTATCCTGACAAGACCGGCCATAGAAGCAGGGGAAAAGCTGGGCTTTCTGCCCGGCGATTTGCAGAGCAAGGTAGACCCGTATCTTCGTCCGCTCTATGACGCCCTGCATCAGATTATGGGGCCGGAGAGCTTTGCCAAAAATATGGAGAAGGGGCTGATTGAGGTTGCGCCCCTTGCCTATATGCGCGGGCGCACGCTGGACAACGCCTATATTATTTTAGACGAGGCGCAGAATACCACGCCGGCGCAGATGAAGATGTTCTTAACCCGAATCGGTTTTGGATCCAAGGTGATTGTGACGGGAGATGCTTCCCAAAAGGATTTGCCGCAGGGAACCCGCTCGGGGCTTGACGTGGCGGCGAGGGTGCTGAAAAATATAGAGGACATTGCGTTCTGTAACCTGACAAGCCGCGATGTGGTAAGGCATCCCCTCGTGCAGAAGATTGTAAAGGCATACGATGATTACGAAGAAAGTGAAAAGCGGCATCAGGACAAATTGAAAAACAGGGAAAACCGGAAAAATGGCAAAAATAGCAAAAGATAAACTGATATACGGAAAAAATATATGCCTGTCGGCAGCAGTCATGTTTTCTGCCACCGTGCTGTCGGTGTGTGCCTTCAGTTATCTGAAAGGGCTTGACGGTGCGGATGTTATCCGCAATACGGTGATGAGCGGCATCGGCGTTTTTACCGTGCTGCTTTTTATGGCGCAGGCAAAGGCAGACAGCCTCTTCGAATATGACAACGGAGAGCATATGCTTCGCTTTATGGCGGTCTATTTGATTTGCCTGGTGTTTGCGTTTGCAATTGCGTATCTGCCGGCGGCCGGCTGGCCTTATCTGGCGGTCTTTGTGTTCCTTGTGCTTTTTTCCAATCTGCAGATAGGCATTTGCGCAGGAACCACTCTGCTTGCCGTTTCCATACTCCTGTCAGGGAATGGCGCGGAGATTTTCGTTCTGTATTTTGTCTGCGGCTTTGCCGGCGCAAGTCTTTTCAAGGGGTTAAATGAAGCCTATAAAATCGGGATACCGGTGGTTGTTTCCATTATGTTTCTTTTGACGGGGGAGACGGCATGTGTGGTGCTCTACGCCAATGAGACCTTAAAGCCGGAGTTGTTTTTGATACCGCTTATCAATGTGATTGCCTGTCTTGTGCTGCTTCTGATTATACTCAGAGTGTTTTCCGCTCTTGTGATTTATAAGCACAGGAGTAAATATCTGGAAATCAACGATCAGGAATGTGCGCTTCTGGTGGAGCTAAAGGAAAAATCGAAGGAAGAGTACTATCAGGCGGTGCACACGGCGTACTTCTGTGAAAGAATTTCCCGCGTTCTTTTGCTGGATGTGAACGCGGCAAAGACCGGCGGTTATTACCGCCGTATCGGGATTCTGAGAGGAGAAAATACGTGGGAGACGGTGGAAGGGATTGCGACGGAGTATGCTTTCCCGAAGGAGTCAGTGCGCATACTGCAGGAATTTCTGGACAAAGCAGTTCCCATCCGGCACAAGGAAACCGCAGTGCTTCTTATGTCGGATGCCGTAATCAGTTCCATTTTGTATCTGATGGCAAAAAAGAATGAAAAAATGGACTATGACAAGATTATAGATGCGGTTTTTAAACAAAAACTGGAGTCGGGAGTGCTGAAAGAGTGCAGCATGACTTTTGAGGAGCTATACCGAATGCAGTCAATTTTTAAGGAGGAAAAGCTGTATTATGACTTCCTACGTTGAAAATGAAACCGAAGTGGAATTTTCTTTTGATATTAAATCGGTGGCGGATAAGGTGATGGCTGCCGTGCTGTGTGCGGAAGCATGTCCCTACGAGGCGCAGATCAACCTTCTGCTTACGGACAATGAGGGAATCCGGACATACAATGCGCAGTTTCGGCAGATTGACAAGGAAACAGACGTGTTGTCCTTCCCTAATGTGGACTATGAAAAGCCGTCGGATTTTTCCGGGCTTATGGAGCATGAGGCAGATTATTTTGACCCTGAGAGCGGTGAACTGCTTCTGGGCGATATTATCATATCAGTGGACAAGGTAAAGGAGCAGGCGGCAGCGTACAATCACTCCGAAATGAGGGAATTTTCGTTTCTGGTTGCACACAGTATGCTGCATCTGTGTGGGTATGACCATATGGAACAGGCGGAAGCTGCAGTAATGGAGGAAAAGCAGGAGGCCGTTTTAACGTCACTTGGCATTACACGAAAGAACTGAGCCGGATTTGTCTGTAGACAAGCCGGCCTGCAGGTACAAAGCAGGATGGGAGTAAGTATGAATCAAATGGAAATCAGAAAGAAGCAGTTTGGGATTCTGGGCAAAATTTTGGGATTTGTTGTTGCGATTGTGCTGGTAAGGCTGATTGGCGATTTGGGAATGGCGTATTTTGCCGCGGCCCTGGAAGTATATATATTGCTGCAGATGCTTTTTACTGCCGGAATACCTGACTGTATGGCCCGGCTGATTCGAAGCCGTATGATGAAGGGTCAGTATAAAAACGCGGGCAAGGTGACCAAAGCCTCACTGTTATACTGTCTGGTGATTGGCGTAGTGGGAAGCCTTTTTCTGCTTATGGCGGCGGATTCCCTGATGGGGCTTTGTAAGATGCCGGAAGCGGCGCTTACTTTGAAAATACTTGCCGCTGCTTTTTTCCTGCAGTCGCTATGCGCTATGCTGCAAGGCTATTTTCAGGGAATGGGAACGGCTATGCCTTCCATGATATTCGGTATTATCAGGCAGATATTCTGTCTGTCTTTTGCGTTTCTGTTTGCCCACATGATGCATGATTACGGCGAAAAAGTAACTGCGCTTTTACACAATGAAAAATTTGCCGGTATGTACGGTGCGAGCGGCGCAGCCATCGGTTTTCCCTGTGCGATGCTGCTTTCTTTCTGCTTTTTGTTTGCGATCTATATCAGTGTGGAAAGAAGGACGAGGAGAAAAAACAGGGATGGCATGCGTCTGACGGAGGATGGCATAGAAGTGCTGCGGATTCTGCTGGTTTCTCTGCTTCCCTTGAGCGGCATCCTGTTTTTCTTCCGGCTTCCGGTTATGGCAGGACTTGTATTTTATCAAAATAAGGCGCAGGGCGATCTGGCTGCATTTTCGGCTTACGGCGCTTACTATGGCAGGTATCTGACGCTTGTCGGATTGTTCTCCGTGCTGGCGCTTTTTGCTGTTGCCGGAGTTGAAAATAGGATTCTCTATTCTGTCAGAAAAGAGGAGACCAAAAATGCAAGAAGTTATATGGCAGGCGGTATGCAGGCGTTGTTTTTGCTGTCAGCCTGCTTTGCCATGTTTCTGCTTGTGCTTGCGCCCGGTATGCAGCAGTTGTTTTTCGGTAAAAACGCAGGGGAGCAGGCAGTGGGCTGTCTGCGAAGTGGTTTTGCCGTGGTTTTGTTTTTGCCCATGGGTATTTATTTCGCAGATGTTTTGACAGGAATCGGAAGAATCAGAACGGTGCTGTTAAACACACTGATTTCCTTTATTCTCTTTTTGCTGGTGGCAAATGTAGGTCTGCAGGCTTTAGAAGGCAATATTCTGGCGCTGGTATATGCCATGCTGATATTTACGGCGGTAAACTGCCTGTTAAACGGCTTCTTTCTGCTGCAGGCCCTGCGATGCAGTCCGAAATGGCTGCCTTTGCTTGTACTGCCGGCTGCTGCGGCTTTTGTGAGCGGAATCTGTATTTTCCTGCTGAATAAAGTGATTGCGCCTGCAGTCGGAGATGCGCTGTCAACCTTGTTCTGCATCCTGATAGGAGGGGTGGTTTATCTGATTCTTCTCTTTGTACTGCGCTGTATCAGGGAAGAGGATTTGGATGTGCTGCCGGGCGGCAGTGTTTTACAAAAAATAGGGATTTTGCTGCATCTTCTGTAAAAATTGAATAAAAATAAAAGATAGGCTGATACTGATAAGAGCAGGAAAAAAGTTCGCTGCCTTGGAGGTTACTATGAAATTTTTAAAGGGTGTCAGTTTATTTTTTATTTATCCCTGTATTCTGTTTGGATCCGGCATATATATCGGCATTTTGCTGAACAATTATTTTTATCCGAGACAGGTACAGTATATAGAGGTTCCCGTTCCCATGCAGCAGGCGGAAGCGACGGCTGCACCAAAGGAAGAGGAGCCGCCGGCAGAGAGTGTGGAAGCCGCATCGCAAAAAAAAGAAGTGATTAATGCGGACACAGAGTATATTGTAGAGGAGTATGACACCAGGCGGGATACGCTGGTGGAAACTGTGTGGAATATACCGCCCAAATATCTGGGAATGGATCGGGACGCTTTTGTGACAGCCATGGAGCTCTATGCCGCATCGCCGCCTCTTTCAGAGCAGGAGCGGGGCTTTGTCGGACTGGAGGTGCGTTCCTTTTCTGCAAGCCGTGTGGTAGTCCGCATGAATTATGCTTATGTGGAGCCGACAAAGAGTTTTTATTTAAAGGTGGCGGACAACAATATCGTCGTATACTGTGACGACGGGGAAACCATTTATATGTACACAAGCATCTCAGCGCTGACGCTGCCGGAAGCAGTTCAGACACAGGTTGTCAAGGGCATGTTTATAGAGGATGAGGCAGAATTGTATCAATTTCTGGAAACCTATTCCAGTTAGCGCGGATAAATAGGAAGGACGAAAGCTATGGAAAAGAAAGTAAGGATTGCAGTGATTGGCGGCGGTGCAGCCGGCATGATGGCTGCGATTACCGCCGCAAGAGAGGGCGCGGCGGTTTTTCTTTATGAAAAAAATGAAAGAGTAGGAAAAAAACTGCTTGCCACAGGCAACGGCAAATGCAATTTTTCCAACAGGGATTTGCGCATAGAGTGTTACCATGGTGAGGACAGGGAACGGGCATGGCAGATTCTTTCCGAATTTGATACCGAAGCTGCAATCGCTTTTTTTGAAGAAGCAGGCATGATGGTAAAAGACAAAAACGGCTATCTCTATCCGGCCTCAGGACAGGCCTCCACCGTACTGGATACTTTGCGGCTTTTGCTGAAAAGGGAAAAGGTATCGGTGAGAACAGACTGTCCTGTTTTACATATCGCAAGAGAAAAGGACGGCAGAATCAGGGTGGATACGCAAAACGAAAGGCAGGTGTATGACAGAGTGATCATCGCCTGTGGAGGAAAGGCGGCACCCAAAACCGGTTCGAATGGCGACGGATACCGGCTTGCTGCTTTGGCGGGACATACGCTGATTCCGGTGGTTCCCGCCCTTGTGCAGCTTCATTGCGGCGAGACTTACCTGAAGGCATGTGCCGGCGTGCGCACAGAGGCAAGGCTTACGCTTGTGGAAAACAGAAAGCCTGTTGCAAAAGAGCGCGGTGAACTGCAGTTTACGGAGTACGGTATTTCCGGCATTGTCGTATTTCAGTTGAGCAGAATGGCAGCGTACGGTCTATTGCAGAAAAAGAAAATGGAAATGCACATAGACTGCCTGCCGGGGTATTCTGCCGATGCCTATGCTGATTTCATAAAGCGAAGAAAAGCCGGCAGTCCGGCTGAAACCGTGGAGGATTTTTTCACGGGCATGCTCAATAAAAAGCTGATGCTGCTATTTATCAAACTGGCGGGCTTAAAGCCGACGGATTCCTATCAGCGTGCAGAAGAAGAGAAAATTGACATTGTATTTTCCCTTTGCAGGCGGCTGGTGCTCTCCATAAGCGGCTATTCTCCTTTTGAACAGGCGCAGGTCTGCGCAGGCGGGATTCCCCTGCGGGAGGTTTCTCCTTATCTGGAGTCCCATTTTTGGAAAAACCTGTATATGGCGGGGGAGATGTTAGACGTGGACGGTATCTGCGGCGGCTACAATTTGCAGTGGGCATGGGCGTCCGGCTATGTGGCGGGAAAAAGCGCCGCAAAAGGAGAACCGAATGATTCGAATTGAACAGATAAAACTAAGACCGGGGCAGAAGGAGAAACTTCTGTATCAGGAGGCTTCCGGCATTTTAAAAATACAGCCACAGGATATTCTTTCCCTGCATATTGTGAAGCGTTCTTTGGATGCACGAAAAAAGCCTGATTTATTCTACAGTTATATCATAGATGTGGAAACCAAAAAGGAAACGGCTTTGTGGAAACGCCTTGCAAAAGGGCGGAGCGGCCGGATAGCCGCGGGGAAGCATTTTATATCCTTGCAGCAGCCGCAGGACTACATATTTCCCGTAAAAAGGACGGAAGGCAGAAAAGAACGTCCCATTGTGGTGGGGATGGGGCCTGCCGGTCTGTTCTGCGCTTATTTTCTGGCAAGGGAAGGGTATGAGCCGATTTTGCTGGAGCGGGGAAAGGATGTGGACGAGCGGCAAAAGGACGTGGAAGCGTTCTGGGCCGGCGGCAGTTTGAATCCGGAGTCCAACGTACAGTTTGGCGAGGGAGGAGCGGGGACTTTTTCTGACGGCAAGCTCAATACACTGGTAAAGGATACCCATGGAAGAAACAGAGAGGTGCTCCGCCTTTTTGCGGCGTTTGGCGCGCCGGAGGAAATCTTATTTGACAACAAACCCCATATCGGCACGGATATCCTGCGCGGCGTCGTGAAAAATATGCGCGCCGAAATCATACGGCTTGGCGGCGAGATTCATTTTAAGAGTCAGGTCACAGACTTAAAGATTGCGGATAACAGGGTAGAAGGCGTTGTGGTAAACGGAGAGCAGTTTTTGCCGGCAAAGGCAGTGGTGCTTGCCATCGGACACAGTGCGAGGAACACCTTTTCCATGTTATTTGAAAAGGGAATTCCCATGGAAGCAAAGCCTTTTGCGGTGGGCTTCCGTGTGGAGCACAGACAAAAGCGGATTGATGAGAGTATGTACGGGGCGGTTTCAGATATGACTGCGGAATCCCTTCCGGCGGCTGCCTACAAGGTGACGGCAAAGGCGGAGGATGGCAGGGGCGTCTATTCCTTCTGCATGTGTCCCGGCGGCTATGTGGTGAATGCCTCTTCGGAGCCGGAAAGGCTTTGTACAAACGGCATGAGCTACAGCGGCAGAGATGGGGAAAATGCAAACAGCGCGGTTATCATTGCAGTGACGCCAGAAGATTATGGGGACATTCATCCCCTTGCCGGCATTGCCTTTCAGAGAAGGCTTGAGGAAAAAGCTTATCTTGCCGGTGCGGGACGTGTGCCGGTACAGACCTATGGAAGCTTTCGGGAGCGTATGGAAAAAGGAACGGCTGTGAAGCCGGACAAAGATGCCGCTTTTTTACCGGCAGTCAAAGGAGAATATGTTTTTGCCGATATCACGGGGATTCTGCCGGACAAACTGAACAAGGGAATTGTGGAGGGGATGGAACAGTTTGGCAGGCAGATAGAGGGCTTTGACAGACCAGATACACTGCTTTCGGCTGTGGAGAGCAGAACTTCTTCTCCGGTTAGAATCCTGCGGGACGATGCGTTACAGTCAGAAGTCAGAGGGCTTTTTCCCTGCGGCGAGGGCGCAGGCTATGCGGGCGGCATCACATCGGCGGCGATGGACGGAATCAAGGTGGCGGAAGCTGTCGCAGCAGAATTAACCGGTATGGGGAAATAGCCTGCGGCGATTGACGAACGGCGGAAAATAAAGTAGAATAGAAGCCGTGAATTACAGATAAAAACAGCAGAAAAGTGAAGGAAAAACATGACGGATTACAGAAAAGCATTACAGGATAAAAAAAGAATTGTAATAAAGATAGGGTCTTCCTCCCTGCAGCATAAAAGCACGGGGGATTTGGATTATATCAAGCTGGAGAAGCTGGTGCGGGAATTGTGTGATATCCGCAATCAGGGCAAGGATGTGGTTTTGGTTAGTTCGGGCGCAATTGCCGTAGGAAAAAAGGCAGTAAAGCCATATAAAGGCGGCGCGGGAGAAGAGGCTTCGCCTCTTGCCTTCAAGCAGGCGTGTGCCGCTGTCGGGCAGGCAAGGCTGATGATGACTTACCAGAAGCTGTTTGCAGAATACAACCAGATTGTGGCGCAGATTCTGATGACCAAAAACACGGTGGTGGACGATTTAAACCGCTACAATGCCCATAATACTTTTTCTGAGCTTTTGCGCATGGGCATTATCCCCATTGTCAACGAGAACGACACCATTGCAACTTACGAGATAAATGTTGCCGCAGATAACGATACGCTGATTGGCGATAACGACACCTTGTCTGCAATTGTTTCGGCTTTAGTGGAGGCGGATTTACTGATACTGCTTTCCGATATCGACGGACTGTATACGGACGATCCGCGCCGCAGCAGTGACGCTTCCTTTATCGAGGTGGTGGAAGAACTGACCGACGAATATATGCACATGGGGAAGGCGAGTACCGGAAGCAGTGTGGGAACCGGCGGCATGAATACCAAAATGACAGCGGCGAAGATTGCCACAAGCGTCGGTGCGGATATGGTAATCGCCAACAGTAAAGATGTCGGCGTGCTGCATCGCATTTTAGAAGGGGAAAACGAAGGAACACTTTTTGTGGCGCATAAGGATGAGGCTTTCGGGCTTGCGGATTTTGTGGAAAACCTGCACAGAAATGAGGATTCATTATGAACATGGAAGAACGGATAAAGAGAATCAATGAGCTTTATCACAAATCAAAGGCGGAGGGACTTACCCCCGAGGAAAAGGAAGAAAATGAAAGGCTGCGTGCGGAATATATCCAGAATATCAGGAGTAATCTGCGGGCACAACTTAACAATATTGATGTTGTGAATGAAGATGGCACGGTGGAAAACCTGGGAGATAAGTACGGCGGCGGAAAAAAGCATTGAGGAAAGTGCTATGGAGAGCAAAGCGCAGATACGAAAACGCATATTAGAGAAAAGAAATGCCCTGACGCCGGCGCAGAGAATGCGTTCTGAGATTCTGGTGACGGAACGGATTCTGGGGCATCAGTGGTATTATAAGGCCGGAGAAATTCTTCTTTTTGCAAGCTTTGGCAGTGAAATCAGCACAAAGGATATTATAGAGGATGCTTTTGCAGGCAGGAAAAAGGTATATCTGCCCAAGGTAGAGGGCGAAGATATGCATTTTTACCAAGTCCTTCCGGGTGAAGTACTTGTGAAAGGCTATGGCGGCATTTTAGAGCCGTCCGGCGATAAGGAAAGGCTGTTTGTCTATGAAGAAAGCAAAAAGGAAACCGTGCTGATGCTTATGCCGGGGGTTGCTTTCGACCCCACACGGAATCGTATCGGTTATGGAAAAGGATTTTATGACAGGTATCTTGCGGATAAGCGAAGCCTGCATACCATAGCGATTGGCTTTGACTGCCAGATGACTGCGGAAATTGAAAGCTGTGAAACCGATATAAAGCCTATGCAGGTGATATGCCTGTGACGGCAGTGGATTTTTATATAGAATGGAGATTAAAATGAATTTACAACAAATGGGTGAAAAGGCTGTAGCGGCGAAGTACAGCCTGCAGGGAAAGCGTGCGGAAGAAAAGAATGCGGCGCTCCTTTTCGTTGCAGAAAAGCTTACGGAAAATACGGAATTGATTTTAAACGCCAACAGGGAGGATGTGGCTGCCGGAGAAAAAAACGGGATGCATCAGGGAATGATAGACCGCCTGCGCTTGACGGAGGAACGGATTCTTGCCATGGCGGAAGGGCTCAAACAGATAGTGGCGCTTCCGGACCCGATAGGAGAGGTTTTGGAGCAGTTTACGCCTCCGAACGGACTTGCCATTGAAAAGCGCAGAGTGCCCATGGGCGTGATTGGTATCATTTACGAATCGCGTCCCAATGTGACGGTGGATGCGTTCGGCTTGTGCTTTAAGACGGGAAATGCCGTGATATTAAAGGGCGGAAGCGATGCGCTAAACTCCAACAAAGCGATTGCGGATGTCATCAGGGCGACGCTTTCAGAAGCGGGCATCACACCTGACGCTTTGCAGTTGATTGAGACGACGGATCGTGCGGTGACGGCGGCATTTATGAAGATGAACAATTATGTGGACTTACTGATTCCGAGAGGCGGCGCGGGTCTGATAAAGAGCGTGGTGGAAAACAGCACCATTCCCGTGATTGAAACGGGAACGGGAAATTGTCATGTCTATGTGGACAAGGAAGCAGACTTGACTATGGCGGTCAACATTATCCGGAATGCCAAAACCCAGCGCATCGGTGTGTGCAACGCCTGCGAGTCTCTGGTTGTCCATTCGGCAGTCAGGGAAACGCTATTGCCCATGCTCGCCGAAGCGCTTGCACCCTATGCGGTGGAACTGCGGGGCGATAACAGAATACGGGAGATTCTGCCGGATTGCACGGCTGCGACAGAAGAAGACTACGGGAAGGAATATTTAGATTATATCCTTTCCATGAAAACGGTTGACAGTGTGGAGGAAGCAATCGCCCATATCAACAAGTATAACACCAAACACTCCGAGACCATTATTACGGAAAATAAAGAAACGGCGGAAGCGTTCTTGGACGGTGTGGATGCGGCTTGTGTCTATGTCAATGCATCCACACGTTTTACGGACGGCTTTGAATTCGGCTTTGGCGCGGAGATTGGCATCAGCACACAGAAACTGCACGCCAGAGGACCAATGGGGCTGAAGGAGCTGACCTCTTACAAATATGTGATTCGGGGCAATGGACAAGTCAGAAAGTAGATGATTTTATGAGCAAAGCAGGCATTTTGATAAAGAAAGCGGCAAAGGCTGCTTTGAGGATGGCACTCTTTTGCGCAGGGCTGTCCCTTTTAGGCTGCGCCGCCGCACCAAAGGGGAGTCATGCAATGGCGTCAGTGGCTTTTGCGTGGCAGAATGGCGGAATGCAGAACATTTTTACCGGTTTTTCAGAGTTTGAATCGGAAACAAAAGCAGCGGCAGAGGTATTTTATGCAGAAGCAGCAGAGCGGTATGAGGCCTGTGTGCCGGCTCTGGAGGAAGCGCTTTCGGCTTATCGGGAAGACAGGGATTTCACGGTGGATTATGCCGCGTACGACAGGTATTTTTATTTTGATTCCTTCAGTCTGCCGGAGGGGACGATTGCCATACTTTCCAGAGACAATACTTGTATGGGATTTCGCATGAATCTGCGCTGCAGGGAAGACTTTGATGGCGGTATCATCTCAAGTACTTTGTCTGACAGGGAAATTTTGTGTGAATATTATGAAATCGGTGATGTCCGGTATTTTTCCTACGCGGATTCCTCTTTGTCCGATACGGCATTTCGCATTCCCAACTTTATGTGTATGACGGAAATGGAACAGATTTATGCAATTGATAAGGAAAAGGAGTCATGGACGGTATACCGAAACGAATTTAATCCCTTTGGGGAACAAGGATTTTTCTGGGAGGCAGAAGCAACAGGACTTTTGCGGGAATATATAGAAATGAGTGGCAGTCTCTATCGGATAGACAGGGAACATAAGGCGCTCTTTCCGGTAAACGCGCCTGAACGGACGCTTCCTTCGGGCACGCCGGCCTTAGCGGATTATGTTTACCGAAGCTGGCTTTATAAACAGAAAGAGCTCTGTCAGAATCTTTTGTATAAAATGGCGGTTTCTGCGGAGGATGTGGAAGCGGTTCTGCCGGATGGGTATATACTGCGCTGGTCTAATGACTATACAGTGAGCGATCTCAATGGGGACGGCATTTTGGACATTCTCGCCCTTATCTGTCCCGTGCTGGAGCGTTATGACTATGAAGGTCGAAGTCATTATGGAGAGGATTCCCCATACTTGAAAGTGCCGGAATATTATTATCTGGAGCTTTGGCTGTTCGCAGGGCAGCCGGATGGAAGCTTTTTGGGGGAATGTCTGATGGATTCGGACTTGCTTATATGGGACGATACCTTTAGTTTGACAGATATTACGGGGTTTCCCGGCGGTTTCTTTATGGAATATTTTGTCGGGCGTTCTCCTTTCGAGACAGTACTTTTTAAATATGTATATGACAGTGGTGAGTGGAAACCGGTGGGGCGGTATGGAAATGACAGCTATTCTACGCCGGCAAGCTTTTATGCATATACAGAAGATATCCTTGCAGCAGAAGAGTTGTATGAAGTTTCTGTAAGAGATTATGTGATTGAGCAGTTTGCGGCGCTTTTGAGTGAATCCGGTTATACGGATTACGGTTATCTGTTCCGATTGCCGGACGAGGCGCTGGTACAGCGTATCAACGAAGTCCTGCGGGGAGAGATGGATAAACTTTTTGGCGCAATGGAAGCGCTGGATGAATGTCATGATGTCCTGTTGCAGAATGATTTTATTTTTTTAAACAGCAGGGTTGCCGTATTGGAATTTAAGTTTATGGACAAAACAGCAGAGGGCGTGTCAGTGGATCGGTATCTTCCGGTCAACATAGACCTTGCGACAGGGGAAATCATCGATTTCAGGGACTACATCACCGCAGAAGAACTCGGCAAATTACTTGCCTGTACAAATCAGGACTGCAAAACGGAGGAAAATCTAGCTCTGTTTGATTTGTATGACGATTATGAAACCCTGCTAAAGGCGGGCGGCGATTCCATGACGCTGCTTCTGGTGCATGAAGGGCTGCTTATTTTAAATGCAGATGAGTACTGGCCCGATTGCTGTCTGATACCGAGATGCCGGCTGCTGGACAGCCCGCTGGCAGTATTTTGGGATGATTGGAATTAAAAAGAAAGGAGAACTATCATGTCAAGCGTAATCGATTTATTTTTGGAATATGTGAAACTGGATACACAGTCTGCGGATGAGAGCAGCACTATGCCGAGCACGTTAAAGCAGCATGAACTGGCGAAGCTTCTGGTAAAGCAGCTTACGGATATGGGAGCTTCAGAAATTACCTATGACGAGACGCACTGTTATGTGTACGCGTCCATTCCCGCTGCTGAAGGCTGTGAAGATGCCCCCGTTTTGGGGTTCATTGCCCATATGGACACCTCGCCCGCCGTATCAGGCGCAAACGTGAAGCCGCGTATTGTCCATTATGACGGCGGGGATATTGTGCTGAATGAGGCGGAAGGCGTCGTGATGAAAAGGAAAGATTTTCCGGATCTTTCCCTGTATGAAGGACAGGATTTGATTGTGACGGACGGAACTACGCTTTTAGGCGCGGACGACAAGGCAGGCGTCGCAGAAATTATGGCGATGGCAGAGCACTTTTTAAAGAATCCGCAGCTTCCGCACGGAAAAATCAGAGTCGGTTTTACACCGGACGAAGAGGTCGGGGCAGGCGCGGATTATTTTGACGTTGCGCTCTTTGGCGCGGATTTTGCCTATACGGTGGACGGCGGCAGAGTGGGAGAGCTGGAATATGAAAATTTTAATGCAGCGGGCGCAAAAGTAAGCGTGCGCGGCAGAAGCGTACACCCCGGTGATGCAAAGGGGAAAATGATCAATGCCATTTTAGTGCTGCAGGAGTTCCAGTCGCTTCTTCCTGTGTGTGAGAATCCCATGTACACGGAAAAATATGAGGGCTTTTACCACCTTGACAGCATAAACGGAACTGTTGAGGAGGCGGCAGCGGACTATATTATCCGTGACCATTCCAAGGAAAAATTTGAGCAGAAAAAGAAGCTTTTTGCGCAGACGGGTGATTTTCTGAACCTGAAGTATGGAGAGGGAACCGTGACGATTGCATTAAAGGATTCCTATTACAACATGAAGGAAATCATGGAGCAGCATATGCATTTGATTGAAAATGCAAAAGCGGCAATGGAGGAGCTTTCGATTACGCCCATCGTACAGCCTATCAGGGGCGGCACCGACGGCGCAAGGCTCTCCTTTATGGGACTTCCCTGCCCGAATTTAGGAACCGGCGGACACAATTGCCACGGAAAGTATGAGTACGCCTGTGTGCAGTCCATGGAGCAGAATGTGGAACTGCTGGTTCGGCTTGCCGGAAAATATCAACATAAATGACGGAAAAGGAAGAATGTCAAGAGAAATGTATGATGAAATTGAATTAGATAAAATGAATATAAATGCAGAACCACCCGCAGAAGAATCTGCCAGACAATATTATTTCATGGCAAAATGCCGGAAATGGGTATTGGATTTTAAGCAAAAGAACGGCTGTTTTCCCAAGGCGTGTGTTGTCAATATGGGCTGCCAGATGAACGCAAGGGATTCGGAGAAGCTTACAGGTATCTTAAAGCTTATCGGCTATGAGATGACGGAAGAGGAAAATGCGGACTTTGTTATTTTCAATACCTGTACGGTGCGGGACAATGCCAACCAAAAGGTTTACGGAAGACTTGGGGTGATGAAAGGCTATAAGAAAAGGAACCCGCAGATGAAAATTGCCCTGTGCGGCTGTATGATGCAGGAAAACACCGCGATTGAAAAAATCAGGACAAGCTATCCCTTTGTGGATTTGATTTTCGGCACCCACAATATCTTCAAATTTGCAGAGCTGCTAAACGCTTCTTTTGAGGCGGAAGGTATGCTGATTGATATCTGGGAGGATACGGACAAGATTGTGGAGGACCTTCCCGTGGAAAGAAAGTATCCTTTTAAGTCCGGTATCAACATTATGTTTGGCTGCAACAATTTTTGCAGCTATTGTATTGTGCCCTATGTGCGCGGCAGGGAGCGAAGCCGCAGTCCAAGGGATATTCTCAGGGAAATCGAAAAGCTTGCGGCAGAGGGCGTCGTGGAAATTATGCTTTTGGGACAGAACGTCAATTCCTATGGCAAAACTTTAGCGGAACCTATGAGCTTTGCACAGCTTTTGCGGGAAGTGGAAAAGATTGACGGCATCGAGAGAATCCGTTTTATGACTTCCCATCCGAAGGATTTGTCCGAAGAGCTGATACAGGTGATGAAGGAGTCAAAGAAAATCTGCCGTCATCTCCATCTGCCGCTGCAGGCGGGCTCCAACCGAATTCTGCAGGCAATGAACAGGAGATACACAAAGGAACAGTACATAGCGCTGGCAAAGCATATCAGGGAAGAAATACCGGACATTGCACTGACAACGGATTTGATTGTGGGATTCCCGGGCGAGACGCTTGCAGATGTGGAGGAAACCATCTCCGTAGTAAAGGAAGTGGAGTACGACAATGCCTTTACCTTTATCTATTCCAAGCGAACCGGCACGCCCGCGGCAGCTATGCCGGAACAGGTGCCGGAGGAAGTGATAAAGGAAGGATTTCAAAAGCTGTTAGAAACAGTGCAGGAAACGGCAAGGAAGCGGGTAGCCCGCTACGAGGGACAGGTGATGGAGGCGCTCGTAGAGGAGGTCAACGAACACGATTCGTCTCTGTTGACAGGCAGGCTTTCCAACAATACGTTGGTGCATTTTCCCGGCGATGTTTCCCTGATTGGAAAAATCGTCAAAGTAAAACTGGAACAATGCTGCGGCTTTTACTATGCAGGTACATTGGCTGATCATATATAGACGAAAGAACTGCCAAAGCGAAGAGGTATACGCCGCCGCTTTTGGCATGGAGGATGGAAATGGAAAAGTTAAAACCGAAATTGTTTTCTGTTATGAAGACTTACAGCAAGGAGCAGCTTGTGAAGGACATTGTAGCTGGCGTTATTGTGGCGATTATTGCGCTGCCTCTGTCCATTGCGCTGGCGCTTGCCTCGGGGGTGACGCCTGAAAAAGGTATTTACACAGCGATTGTGGCCGGCTTTGTAATTTCTTTTCTTGGTGGAAGCAGGGTACAGATAGCCGGTCCGACGGCGGCATTTGCCACGATTGTAGCGGGCATTGTTGCAAAAAGCGGTACGGATGGGCTGGTAGTTGCTACTATTATGGCGGGTATCATCCTGATTATCATGGGGCTTTGCAAGTTCGGAAGCCTGATTAAGTTTATTCCCTATACGATTACCACGGGCTTTACCGCCGGTATCGCCGTGACCATTTTTATAGGACAGATTAAGGATTTTTTGGGGCTGACCATTGTGACGGACGAACCGTTGGTGGAGACCATGGATAAGCTTTCTGCTGTGGCTGCCTTTATCGGCACAATCAACTGGTGGGCGCTGTTAATAGGCTGCATCTGTCTTGCCATCTTAATTGTCTGGCCGTATCTGCCCGGCTTTTTATCAAAGATACCGGGTTCTCTGATAGCGGTGTTGGCAAGCAGTGCTTTGGTTGCGCTCTTACAGCTTCCGGTCAATACCATCGGCGATTTGTATACCATTTCCGGCAGCCTGCCGCCGTTTGCGATACCGCGCATGGATTTTGCCATGGTGCGGACACTGCTTCCCGACGCCTTTACCATCGCGATTCTGGCAGGCATTGAATCCCTGCTTTCCTGTGTGGTTGCGGACGGTATGATTGGCAGCAGACATCGCTCCAACATGGAGCTTGTGGCACAGGGCGCAGGCAATGTTGCATCCGCGCTGTTTGGCGGAATTCCCGCTACGGGAGCCATCGCAAGGACGGCAGCCAATATCAAGAACGGCGGACGCACGCCCATAGCCGGGATGGTACATTCCGTGGTGCTTGTGCTGATTTTAGTGGTGCTTATGCCCTATGCGGCACTGATTCCCATGCCTGCCATAGCGGCAATCCTGTTCATGGTGGCGTATAATATGTCCGGCTGGCGGGAATTTGCGGATTTGTGCAAAACCGCGCCGAAGAGCGATATTATCGTGCTTTGGCTCACCTTTTTCCTCACGGTTGTCTTTGACCTTGTAGTCGCGATTGAAGTAGGCGTCGTACTGGCAGCCATACTGTTCATGAAGCGCATGAGCGAGGTGACAGAGGTAGAAGGCTGGAAATATGCAGAAGACGTACAGATGGGCGGCGATTTAATGAAAGTGCCGAAAAATACGCTTGTCTATGAAATCAGCGGACCCATGTTTTTCGGCGCTGCGGACAAGCTTTTAAAAATCGGTGTCAAAGATGGGACAAACTGTCTGATTCTGCGTATGCGGAGCGTAAATGCGATTGATTCCACGGCGATGCGCAATTTTGAAAAGCTTCTTCTGTCATGTCAGAAGAAAAATGTGACGCTTATCTTTTCGCATGTGGACGAGCAGCCTATGTCTCTTATGCACAAAGCCGGATTTGACAAAAAAGTAGGACTCGAAAATTTCTGCGCGCATATTGACGACGCAATTGCGCGCGCAGAATCATTACAATAATACAAAAAGAAAAGCCGTGTTGCGGCTTCAAGGAGAGAAAAAGTGGCTGAATTTACTCCCATGATGCAGAAGTATCTGGAGACCAAGCAGGAATATGCGGACTGTATTCTTTTTTACCGTCTGGGCGATTTCTATGAAATGTTTTTTGAAGATGCGCTGACAGTATCGAAAGAACTGGAGATTACCCTGACGGGAAAGGACTGCGGGCAGGAGGAGCGCGCGCCTATGTGCGGGGTGCCTTATCATGCCGTGGAAGGGTATTTGAACAGATTAGTGGGCAAGGGCTACAAGGTTGCCATCTGCGAGCAGGTGGAGGACCCGAAGCTTGCCAAGGGACTTGTGAAGCGGGAGGTTGTCCGCATCGTGACGCCGGGTACCAATATAGATGTGCAGGCACTCGACGAGTCCAAAAACAGTTATCTGATGTGTATCACTGATATGCAGGCAAAAATCGGTATTTCCCTTGCTGACGTTACCACCGGGGATTTTTTCCTGACGGAAGTGGATGATTTAAAGAAGCTGACAGACGAGATTATGAAATACCAGCCCAAGGAAATTATCTGCAATGACGCCTTTCTGGTGAGCGGCGTGGATATGGAGGATTTAAAGGGCAGGTTAGGCATAACCGTGTATGCGCTGGAACCGCATTTTTTTGATGATGACGCTGCTAAAAAATGCCTGATGAAACATTTTCATGTCAATACGCTGACAGGGCTTGGCATTGATGATTTTCCGATTGGACTGATTGCGGCGGGCGCGCTTCTTTTGTATCTTTATGATACGCAGAAGACCTCTTTGAACCATATCAGCCATATTTACCCTTATATCACAAGTAAGTATATGCTGCTTGACAGCTCCACAAGACGGAACCTGGAACTGTCAGAGACCCTTCGGGAAAAGCAGAAACGGGGTTCTCTTTTGTGGGTGCTCGACAAAACCAAAACAGCCATGGGCGGGCGCACGCTTCGGAATTATATTGAACAGCCTCTGATAGAAAAAGAGGATATTGAGAAACGCCTTGATGCGGTGGAGGAATTGTCAAAGGATTCTGTTTCCCGCGATGAAATCAGGGAATATCTGAATCCCATCTATGATTTGGAAAGGCTGCTTGGGCGTATCAGCTACAAAACGGCAAATCCAAGGGACTTAATTGCTTTTCGCAACTCCCTTCAGATGCTGCCTCATATTAAGACGGTATTAAAGGGCTTTGAGAAGGAACTGCTCGTCGGTATTCGGGAAGAAATGGATTCGTTGGAGGATATCTGCGGTCTGATTGAAACGGCAGTCGAGGAGGAGCCGCCTGTTTCCGTCAGGGAGGGCGGTATCATAAAGGACGGCTTTGACGAGGACATTGACAAACTCAGAAGCGCCAAAAGAGACGGAAAGAAATGGCTTGCTGAGCTGGAAAATGAGGACAGGGAACGGACGGGTATCAAGAACCTGAAAATCAAATATAACAAAGTTTTCGGCTATTATTTTGAGGTGACAAATTCTTACAAAAATCTGGTTCCTGAGGACTATATCCGAAAACAGACCCTCGCCAATGCGGAACGTTACACGACACCGCGCTTAAAGGAGCTGGAGGATACCGTGCTGAATGCAGAGGACAAACTCTGCACGCTGGAATATGACCTTTTCTGCCAAATCAGGGACGCCATTGCGGCAGAGATGGAGCGAATCCAAAAGACAGCCAAGGCGATTGCAAGGCTCGATGTGTTTGCCTCGCTTTCCCTTGTGTCGGAGCGTAACGGCTATGTGCGCCCAAAACTCAATGAAAAAGGCGTTATTGACATCAAGGACGGCAGGCATCCGGTGGTGGAAAGAATGATAGAGCATGATATGTTTATCACAAACGACACCTATCTGGACAATAATAACCGCCTGATTGCCGTTATTACCGGTCCCAATATGGCGGGTAAATCCACCTATATGCGGCAGACGGCGCTGATTGTACTGATGGCGCAGACAGGGTGTTTTGTACCTGCAAAGAGCGCCAATATCGGTATTGTGGACAGAATCTTTACGAGAGTGGGTGCTTCGGATGATTTGGCGAGCGGACAGTCCACCTTTATGGTGGAAATGAACGAGGTGGCAAACATTCTGCGCAATGCCACTTCCAAGAGTCTGTTGATTCTGGACGAAATCGGAAGGGGGACCTCTACCTTTGACGGTCTCTCCATTGCATGGGCGGTGATTGAGCATATCAGCAACCGAAAGCTTCTGGGCGCAAAGACCCTGTTTGCCACGCATTACCATGAACTGACCGAGCTGGAGGGAAAAATAAGCAATGTCAACAACTATTGTATCGCTGTGAAGGAACAGGGGGACGATATTGTATTTTTACGGAAAATCATCAAGGGCGGCGCAGACAAAAGCTATGGCATCCAGGTGGCAAAGCTTGCCGGCGTTCCGGATGTGGTCATCGGGCGGGCAAAAGAAATTGTGGAGCAGCTTTCCGACAATGACATTACCGAAAAAGTACAGAGTATTGCCGTTGACACGAAGGGAGACGGCAGAGCGAAGAAAGCGGAGCATTTTGATGAAGTGGATATGGCGCAGATGTCACTCTTCGATACGGTCAAGGACGAAGATGTGCTAAAGGAATTGAAGGAAGCCGATATCAGCAATATGACGCCTTTAGATGCGCTGAATACGCTTTATCGGCTGCAAAGTAAGTTGAATAACCGATGGTAGTGTGAAGAGAATTTCTAAGGCGTCAAAAGACGCCGCCTAAGAAATTCTACAGCTTCACACAGAAGAATGACCTCCGGTCATTCTTCGAGGAGGGATTAGAATGGCGAAGATACAGGTGCTGGATGCGGGGACAATTGATAAAATTGCAGCGGGCGAGGTTGTGGAGCGGCCTGCAAGCGTGGTCAAGGAGCTGGTGGAAAATGCCATCGATGCAAAAGCTTCTTCCGTTACGGTGGAAATCAAGGAGGGAGGGATCTCCTTTATCCGCATTACGGACAATGGGAGCGGTATCGAGGCTTCTGAGGTCAGAAATGCCTTTTTACGCCATGCGACAAGCAAAATTACGACGGCAGAGGATTTGCACAGCATAAAAAGCCTTGGCTTTCGTGGTGAGGCTTTGTCCAGCATTGCCGCAGTTGCAAAGGTGGAACTGATAACCAAGACAAAGGATTCGCTCACCGGCGTCAGGTATCTTTGCGAAGGTGCAGAAGAAAAGGAGTTTTCAGAGGTAGGAGCGCCGGATGGCACCACCATTATCATACGCAATTTGTTTTTTAATACGCCTGTCCGCAGGAAGTTTTTAAAGCAGCCGCAGACAGAAGGCGGTTATGTCAT
Organism: Lachnospiraceae bacterium; assembly: GCA_029053015.1. GTDB lineage: Bacteria > Bacillota > Clostridia > Lachnospirales > Lachnospiraceae > Acetatifactor. Next base: position 4,019 of record JAIDHX010000049.1, on the reverse strand, counting down.
AGATTTGATGGAGCATATGGCGCTCTCCAGACCGGATGTGGCGTTTAAGCTTACGGTAAATAACCAGCTTAAGTTTAATACATCGGGCAATGGAAACTTGAAAGAGGTTATTTACCGCATCTACGGCAGGGAAACGGCTGCGAATCTGGTGGAAATACAGGCAGAAAGGCAGGGAATTGCCGTATCCGGATACCTTGGAAAGCCTGTGTTAAACCGTTCAACCCGCAGCTTTGAAACCTATTTTTTAAACGGCAGATATATCAAAAGCAATGTGATGGCAAAGGCGATTGAGGATGGCTTTCGCCAATATCTGATGCAGCACAAATTTCCTTTTGTGGTTCTGCATTTTGCGATGGACACAGCGCTTGTGGATGTAAATGTGCATCCCACTAAAATGGATGTCCGCTTCACAGACGGCAGCCGGATTTATGAATTTATCACGGAAGCAGTCGCAGAGGCATTACAGGAAAAAGAAATGATTCCGGAAGCGGTACTGGATAATCCTGCAGTGAAAAAAACAGACGGCGCCGTGCCGAAAACCGATGCCGGCAAAGCTTTATTATCGTCAGATAGAACAGAAGAAAAAACTTCTGTTCAGGAACCAAAGGTTTCTGTCCTAGAGCCCAAAGTCTCCGTTCCGGAACCTTTTGAGGTAAAAAGGGCGGCGCAGTTTCGGGTTATGGAAGAGATGAAATATGAGGCAGATAAGCCAAAAATGCAAGACTTCATGCAAAATCCCGTTTGGGAGAAAATGTCTGAGCAATCATTTGGCACAAAAATGCAGGAAAATGAAGGGATTCTTGCAAGTGAGCCTGCAAAAGCGCCGTCAAAGCCTGTCCAGATGAATCTGTTTGAAGAAAAACTGCTGACGCAGGAAAACCGCAGGGAATACCGGATATTAGGGCAGATTTTTGACACCTACTGGCTGCTTGCCTTTCAGGATAAGCTGTTTATTATTGATCAGCATGCGGCGCATGAAAAGGTAAAATACGAGCGTCTGATTCACCGTTTTCAGGAGAAAGAGATCGTATCCCAGAATCTGGTGCCTCCTATTGTGGTGACGCTTTCGGCGAGGGAGGAGCAGACCTTTTCTGCGTATCAGGATGTGTTTGCAGGACTGGGCTTTGAAATCGAGGAATTCGGCGGAAGTGAATATGCCATCAGAAGCGTTCCCACAGACCTTTACGGCTGTCAGGAAAAGGAGCTTTTTTTAGAGGTATTGGACGAGCTTTTTGACGGTCCCTTATATAAAAATCTGACGGTTGTGGAGGAAAAGCTTGCTTCCATGGCATGTAAGGCTGCGGTAAAAGGGAACCACGCGTTCAGCACGACGGAAATGGAAGCTTTAATCGACGAGCTTTTAACGCTGGACAATCCTTATAACTGTCCGCACGGGCGTCCGACTATTATTTCCATGAGCAAATATGAAATTGAAAAGAAGTTTAAGAGGATTGTATAGATGGAGCAGAAAAAACCATTGGTCGTACTGACGGGACCCACCGCTGTGGGCAAGACAGGGCTGTCCATACGGCTTGCAAAGGCAATCGGCGGAGAAATTATTTCGGCGGATTCCATGCAGGTCTATAAGCATATGGACATCGGCTCCGCCAAAATTAAAAAGGAGGAGATGGACGGCGTTCCCCATCATCTGATAGATGTGTTAGAGCCTTCAGAGGCGTTCAACGTCGTAACGTTTCAAAGGCTGTGCAGACAGGCGATGGATATGATCTATGCAAACGGCAGGATTCCCATACTGGCAGGCGGCACAGGCTTTTATATTCAGGCTGTGCTGTACGACATTGATTTTACGGAAAACGAAGAAGATAATGCCTACAGGGACAAGCTGGCTGCACTCGCAGAGCAGGAAGGCGCGCAGTATTTGCATGATATGCTGAAAAAGGCAGACCCCAAAGCGGCGGAAGCCATTCATCCGAACAATATCAAACGGGTTATCAGAGCGCTGGAATTTAACCGCCAGACCGGTATGTTTATTTCGGATCACAACGAGGCAGAACGGCAGAAGGAGAGTCCTTACGCCGCCGCTTATTTTGTGCTGAATGACGACAGGCAGAAGCTTTATGAGCAGATAGAAAAGCGGGTGGACGATATGCTCGCCGAAGGTCTTGTGGAGGAGGTCAGACGGCTGCAGAATATGGGCTTAAAAAAAGATATGGTTTCCATGCAGGGCCTTGGCTACAAAGAAATTATTTCTTTTCTTGACGGGGAATGTAGTCTGGAAGAAGCCGTGTACCGGATAAAGCGGGACACCAGACATTTTGCCAAAAGACAGCTTACGTGGTTTAAGCGGGAGAAAAACGTAATCTGGGTCAATAAGCCGGATTTTGGCTATGACAACGATGTAATGCTGGCATTTATGCAGCAGAAAATAAAAGAGGCAGCCGGAACTGAGTAAACAGAGCGAAATGAGCGGAGATATCGTATGAATATTTATGAAACATGTCCTATACTGGAAAACGAGAAATTTTTATTAAGATTGGTTGAAAATGAAGATTGTGATGATCTGTTAAGAGTTTACAGCGACAAGAATGCTCTGCCTTTCTTTAATAGTGATAATTGTGACGGAGATAATTTTTACTATGCAACAAAAGAAAGAATGACAGAAGCTCTTGGTTTTTGGAATTTATCATATCAAAACGGCTGGTTTGCCAGACTCTCCATTGTTGATAAAACAGTATCAAATGTGATTGGAACAATTGAGCTGTGTCTGCGGGTTTCCGAAGATGAATTTCATAATATGGGGATTTTACGAGTTGATGTAAGAAGCGACTATGAAAACGAAGAGGTATTGTATGACATTGTAGAACTTATAACACCGCACATTTCTGAAATGCTGGGATGCAGCGGAATTATCACGAAAGTTCCCATATATGCAGTAGAAAGAATGAAGGCGATTCAGAAAGCAGGATTTACGAAGTCAGATCATTTGTTGATAGGGAAAAACGGATACGCTTATGACGGATATTGGACGATGCAATAATTTTGGCAAATCTGATAAAAGCAGCCGGTGGAAATGATGGAAGCCAAAAAAGGAGAACATAATGATTGCATATTTAACGAGCCATATAGGCGGTTCATACAAACAAAACGGAACGAGAATACCCACACAGTTGAATACAGAGAATGGTTTATTAGACAGTTTAAAAAAGCATTGGAAAGATAACGCAAAAGTTTTGATCATAAGTGCAGACGATATAGAAACAAATGACAGTATATTGCGTATTTTTACGGCATCGTTTCCTATGAGTGGATTAGCAATCGGTCAAATGTGTATATGTGATAAAAGAGATGAAAAACTTGTGGATGAAATTGCCGATTATGACGTCCTGATACTTGCCGGTGGACATGTTCCGACGCAAAATAAATTTTTTAAAAGAATCCGTTTAAAAGAACGTCTGAATGATTTTGACGGAATTTTGATTGGTATCAGCGCCGGAACAATGAACAGCGCAGAGGTTGTATATGCACAGCCTGAACTGGAGGGTGAAAGCATTGATAAAGAATATGAGAGATTTTTATCAGGATTGGGAATTACAAAATTAATGATTTTACCACATTATCAGGACTTAAAAGATGATATTTTAGATGGACAACGCTTATTTGAGGATATTACATATCCGGACAGCCATGGCAGGGAATTTTATGCTCTGGAGGACGGGAGTTATTTTGTGGTTGAAAACAAAACGACAACATTATTCGGGGCGGCATACCTTATCAAAGACGGTAATATAAAACAGATTTGTGAAAAGGATAATATGATAAGGATGTGAAACAGATACGCCCTACGGGAACGATAGAAAGTTCTGATTGGAATAATCAAGGCGTTTGCGATGCTTGCTTTATGTTTTACATTGTTAGGAGTATTTATTGTATGTTTGAAGAAATATCATTCCCTGAACATGAATATGAGTCAATTCAAAATTATTTAAATAAACTGGGGTATTGTTATACCACGAGGGTATATAAAGAAATCGGGAAATATAAAGTTGGGGAATTATATA
>JAIDHX010000048.1 GCA_029053015.1 Lachnospiraceae bacterium | reverse complement strand
GGCAGAGCGCTCATGCACAGGCTCGGCATTGACGATGTGTGCGGCAACGATATCAACGAGGTGTCGGGCGGACAGCTTCAGAGGGCTTGTATCTGCCGCAGTATGATAAACAATCCCAAGATGATCTTTGCCGATGAGCCGACAGGCGCTCTCAACCGTGCAAGCTCTGATGAGGTCATGAACGAGCTGCTCTCCCTCAACCGTGATGGTACAACGATCATGTGCGTGACCCACGACGCAAAGGTTGCCGCCAAGTGCAGCAGGGTGCTTTACATTGTGGACGGCGGCATCGTCGGGGAAAAAGAAATGGGACATTTTAACGGCGGTGATAAGGAGCTTCGTGACCGTGAAAGAGAACTGAACAACTGGCTTATGGAACAGGGGTGGTGATTTTATGACCGATATTCTGATAGTAGAAGACGACAAGGAACTGGCTGACTTGCTGACGGACTTCCTGCGTGACGAGGGCTATACTGTGTCAAGCACAGGCTGCGGAGAGCGTGCCATACAGCTTTTTGAACAATATGGCGCAAGGCTTGTGGTGCTTGACATCAATCTTCCCGATGTGAACGGTTTTGCGGTCTGCTCCAAGCTGCGGGAAAATGCGGATACTCCTATCCTGATTGTAAGTTCAAGGACGGGTAAGGAGGATAAGCTGAACGGCTTTGACCTCGGTGCTGATGATTATATTGAAAAGCCCTATGACATTGATATTCTTATCGCTAAGATCAAGGGGATATTCAAACGGCGGTATCAGCGTGATACACTGTCGGCGGACGGTGTGACACTCAATCTTGCAGATAAAACGGCGGTCATCGACGGAAAGCCCGTAGAACTGCCTGCAAAGGAATTTGACCTGTTGGCGCTTCTGATTGAGAATCAGGGCAAAGCTCTGAAAAAAGAGTACCTGTTTGGCACTGTCTGGGGCAGCGACAGCGATTCGGAGCTGCAAACGCTCCATGTGCATATCAACCGCCTTCGGCAGAAGCTCGGTGATAATCCTAAGAACGCAAAGCGTTTGCTTACTGTCTGGGGTGTGGGGTATAAGTTTGTATGAAGACTTTCAGAAGACTGTGTATTGCAGTGATAACTGTATTTCTTTTGCTGACGGCTGGATTGAATCTGTTTCTTGTGGGAGTGAAAGACAGAAATGAAGGCATTTATCGTGTGGAAGCCAAGCGGCTTGTAGATGAGATAGCGGAAACAGGCAATTATGACCTTGAAAAATATCCCCACATTATGGGCGTGTTCACGGGTGATGAACTCTACCGTTCCGATGAGCATTATCTGATCATAGAAGCAGGCGGTACGCTGTATCGTGTGGAGTATACTGTCAGAAACGACCAGCACGGCATTGCGGCAATAAACTGTATATTTGGTGCGCTGCTTGTGCTGATGATTGGTCTTTTGTATTATATCCGGGGGCATATCATCGTGCCATTCGGCAGGTTGAACAATGTTCCGCAGGAGCTTGCAAGGGGCAATCTTGCTGTTGCGATACCCGAAGAAAAAAGCCGCTTTTTCGGTAAATTCACATGGGGTGTGAACCTTTTGCGTGAGAGTATCGAGGACAGCCGCAAAAAAGAAATCACGATGCAGAGGGACAAAAAGCTCTTGCTGCTCTCCCTTTCCCACGACATCAAAACGCCTTTGTCGGCGATCAAGCTCAATGCAAAGGCACTTGCCAAGGGATTATACAAGGACGAGGGAAAACGACGTGCTGCCGCTGAGAGCATTAATACCCGTGCAGATGAGATAGAGCGTTTTGTCAGCGAGATCACAAAGGCGGCAAGCGAGGACTTTATGAGCTTTGAGGTCACACAGGGAGAGGCTTTTTTAAGCGTTATCATCACAAGAATAGATGCGAGATATGCTCCCCAGCTTGCCATGTCGGGAACGGAGTTTACGATTCAAAAATTTGATGACTGCATTCTTTCCTGCGACCCCGACCGCCTTGCAGAGTGCCTGCAAAATCTGATCGAAAATGCGATCAAATACGGTGACGGCAGACGAATTGAGATTAGCTTTGATAGAATGGACGGCTGTGAGCTTATCACGGTATCAAATACAGGCTGTACGCTTGAAACGAAAGAACTGCCGCAGATATTCGAAAGCTTTCATCGTGGGAATAATGCGGACAAGGTGCAGGGCAATGGGCTTGGACTTTTCATATGCAAAAGGCTGATGGGGCTCATGAATGGAGAGGTATATGCTGATATTCGTGATGAATGCTTCTATATAACGCTTGTTGTGAAAATGGCGTAAAGGGGCAGCTCTCCTGCCCCTTTACGCCATTTTAACCATATTTTACGATTCTGCATTCTATTATCGACTTTAATGATGATGGCTGTCATCATGGTGTTCTCCATGATCGCCTCCGCCTGTTTGGCTGCTATGGTGGTGATTTGTTTCAGTGCAATCCAAATCGCAGCTATGATAATGATCGTAATCTGTGCAGTCCGGCGGACAATCGTGATGATGGGAAGCATCTGTGCAGTTTTGATCACTGCATCCCATGCCGCTGACAAAAGTGGTTGTAATAACTCCGGATGAGTCAGTTTGGTGTTCGTCCTGATGATGGCTCTGCGAATGATGGTGCTCTGCCACGGAGCAGTCCGGAGCACAGCTATGATAATGATCATAATCTGTGCAGTCCGGCGGGCAATCATGGTAGTGAGACGCATCCGTACAGTTTTGGTCATTACATCCCATGCTGCTGAGGAACGCTGCGCCAGCAGCGCCTTTATCGGGCTGCGAGGATACATCTGATGTATTTGGGTTTTCTGAACTACATCCGGTCAGCATAAAAAGGAAAACCAATGCGGTGATACAAATAGATTTTTTCATATTTTTTCTCCTATCTTATCATAATGTTGAAAACATACTTTGCCTATTCTGTGTTATGTCATCGGTCTTAATGGTGGCTGTCATCATGGTGATTCCCGCTGTGGTGTCCATCATGGCTGCATCCGGCAGTTTGCCCGCCATAGGGGCGGCTTGTTTCCGTGTATCCCCTACTGCTAAGGGATACCCCGTTAGCTGCGCCTGTATCAGGCTGTATCAGTTCCGTAGAATCACCCGAATAAGGCGCAGAGGCGTCATCCTGAACTTTCTCCCCGCTGTTTGTCAAAACGCCACTCTCCTGCTGCTCATTGACATCTCTTTTCGGCACGGTCAGCAGGCAGACTGCCACAACGATTGTGGCTGCAACTGCCGGCAGGACAATCCACAAAGCGGGCTTTTTGTAATTCATCACAGCTTTTATACGGGCCTTTACACCGACCTCCCCAAATGCGAGGGGACACGCCGCAATCACTCGATGACGAACGCTGCAATGGAGAAGCGCCGCTGCATAAGCACGACGATCCTCCGTTTCCATTTCACGGATGACCTTCTCGTCGCAGGCGGCCTCAATATCCCGGCACAGCAGCACATAAGCAGCCCACAACAGCGGATTAAACCAATAGACAGCCAGAAGGATAAAGCCAATCGGTTTCCACCAGTGATCTTTGCGGCGGATATGGGCCTTTTCGTGGGCTATCACATAGGTGAGCTCTTCCTCTGCGACGCTATATGGCAAATAGATAACCGGGCGGAAAAGTCCGAGTACAAAGGGTGAATTTATACTCTCGCTTTGCTTGATATTTTCACGCAGCAAGGTCGCCGTTGCAACACGGCGCTTTAAAAGCAGGTAGCTTATCAGTTCATAGAGCAGCATGGCAGCAACCCCTGCTGCCCAAATCCAGGCAAGAACGAATACACAGATCTGTGCAGGATTCACACTTGCCCCCGGTTCCGGTGACAATGTACTCGAGAGAACCGGATTCACAATATGATCAATGACTCCTATTCCGCTATGAACCTCGGGTGCTTCCGTGTAGAAAATATCCTGTGGAAGCGGTTCAGCACTGGGGATCAGACTAAATACACTCTCAATAGATATGGGACAAATGAGGCGCAGTGCAACAAGTCCCCAAAGAAAGCATCTTACCCACTTTGGCGCTTTGCGGAAAACAAGTCGTATAAGGAGAACGGCCAACACCAGCCAGCTTGCTATCATACTGAGGTTGACCAACTTCAAAAATAATAATTCCATCGCGTTCCCCCTTACTTTTCAATAATGCGGAGGATTTCTTTCATCTCATCATCAGTAAGTTCCTGATGGCGGGCAAATGCGGCAATAAATGCCGGCAGAGAACCCTCGAAAGTCTTTTCCATCATTTCGTCCATCTGCGCAACCTGAATATCTTCCTTGCTGATCAGAGAAGTAACCGTTGCGTTCTCGTTCTTGACTACACCCCTGTCAGAAAGACGTCGGATGACAGTGAACGTGGTCGTCCTGCTCCAACCAAGCTCATCCTTACAGATTCGAGCCAGCTTGGTGCTGTTGATCGGTTCGTACTTCCACAAAATCAAGCAGAACCGGTATTCGCTTTCAAAAACTTTAGGTGAATTCATAGAGTCTCTCCATACGTCTAATACATTCGACTATTTAAGTCTAACACATTCGACGTCCTGTGTCAATAGAGTTTGCAGAAAATTTAAGATTGTGTTCATATCCTCTTTTTCAATTTTTCACAATAAAATTGATATGCTTTCTCACAAAACAGAGAGCATTTATCATCAAAAACAGCAAAAACCTCCTCGAGAATTTCTTCGTCATCCTCGGTAAGATATTCAACAATATCCCCATAAGCCTTAATACGTTCATTATTTTCAAATCGTGCAAAAACTCTTGTATATGCGTTATCAAACAACTCATACACCTCATCACAACTTGTTTCTTCCGGAGTCGAACCGGTCTCCGCAATTCTCTTAATGCCACGCATAGCATAAGAGTAACACTCATAGCCCCAATTCAGAAAAAACTCTTCAAAGCCCGCACTATACATATCCGTTGTAAGTTTCCAAAGAGCTGCGATTTCCTGCTCAATCTCATCCAGCTTATTCCAGTCGCCGCCATTAACACTTTCCAATTTATCAGCGAATTTAATCGCATACTGATTCCATATTTCATCATAGTTCTGCATAATATCATCCTCTATGTAAATTGCGATTTATTATTTACCTATATGAACTCGAAAATCTCCGTTAAATTATTTACCTCATAATCAGCTTTTTCTTCTTCACGTGTAATATTCCAATATCTGTAAAATCCCCGCTTAATCCATATAGTCCTCATTCCCAGCTTCTTAGCCGGAACAATATCGTTATCTATTCTATCTCCAATCATAATAGCTTGCCAGGGTTCACAATTTGCTCTGTTCAAAGCAATTTCAAAAATTCTTTTATCCGGTTTCGCAATGCCTTCCTCTGCTGAAGCAATAACCAGTTCAATATATTTCAATAATCCAAAATTTTCCAATCTTTTTTCTGTTCCAAGTGATTGATTCGCAATAACTCCAATTTTATATTTACCGCTTAATTTTTTCAGACAATTTTCGGCATCACTATACAAAATTTCATCTTCATGTTTCCATTCAGGCTTTTCAACATTTAACAGTTTCATTGTTTCTAAATCGCCTTTTTTGTTCTCTTTATAGAATCCAATTGCAGTTTCATAAACATATTCATATGTCACATTTGCCATTTTTGCAACATTTCTCATCCTGCTTTCATAGACCGCACTTTCATCAACCAAAGTTGAACCCACATCAAAAAATAACCACTTTATATTTTCAATCAAGTTACATACCTCTCTAAACTTTCAATTTTCCGGCTAGACAAACCGGAAGTTATCTTTCTAAAAGTCATTCGTTTCTTTTAAAATCAAAGCCGTAGAAATATCGTGTGAAATATACGTTTCAGTCCGTCTTTCAAATACAAAAAATTGAGGCGTAGACGCAGATCGAGCATTTCTCCACCGGATGTCAAGACATACTCTGCGTCAAAGCCATCGGGACGCTCATAAAACTCTACTTCATGGTGGCACTCATAGCGAGGATGGAAATTGCAAGGAACACCGTACTCATCGAACGCATCAAAACCTTTCATGTCCAATGTACCCTGAATACATTCCCGTATTTCCTCTATATCGTCCCACTCCATCTCGTCCACACAGGATGACAAATCCTCATACCTTTTTTCGTGAAGGACATGAAGAATGTCTTTTACTGTCTGAATAGCCACTTCTCTATCCTGCTCTGTCATTAAAATACCCTCTTGCAAAATTATTGTTTAAAGAAATCCCGATCTGTCTACAACTATACCATAGGGTGTGCCATTTCAAAAGCAAAATATTTATTCCCTGCATTCCGTCGGGAACCCGAAGTCAAAACAGCCCTCGCGTGTAACATGTAACAGCCTGCGTGGCAGTACATTCCCCAGTCGCCCTTTAAGAAGCGTCGGCGCTTAGCGAGGTTTTTTCGAGCTTAGCGTCCGCTACGCTTCTTTCTGAGCGAGAGCGCGGCGAATGGGGAATGTACTGCCACACAGGCGTCACCTGCCACAAACGCCAAGAGCGCAGCAACCGGAAAATGCGCCCCCGCAAAAATACTTTCCCAATATCCCTTGTATTTTCCCCCAACTCGTAATAAAATGGGGAAACATACAACTTTTCGGGGGGAATACATTATGGTTACACTGCTTTCCAGAATCTTTATCAAAAACCGCGAGGATACCGACAGTGCCGAGGTGCGGCAGGCTTACGGCGTCTTGAGCGGTGCTGTGGGCATCTTTTTTAATCTTCTGCTCTTTGGCGGCAAGTTTTTTGCAGGCGCTCTCGCCAATTCCATTGCGATTACTGCGGATGCCTTCAACAACTTGTCCGACGCAGGTTCCTCCGTGATTACCCTTATCGGCTTTAAAATGGCGGGGCAAAAACCAGACCCGCACCACCCTTTCGGGCACGGACGCATCGAATACCTCTCCGGGCTTGCCGTATCCGCCGCCATTCTGATTATGGCTTTTGAACTGATTCAAACCTCTTTTACCAAAATCATACATCCGGAGGAGACCGTCTTCGAGCCGCTTGTAGCAGCGATTCTTTTGTGCTCCATCCTGGTAAAATGCTACATGTACTTGTATAACCGTTCCATCAGCAGAAAAATCAAAAGCGAGGCGATGATGGCGACCGCTTCCGACAGCTTAAGCGATACGCTTGCCACCACCGTCGTGCTCGCCACCTCGCTGACTGCCCATTTTACCAATCTCCATCTGGACGGCATCTGCGGCGTCTTGGTCGGCCTTTTCATCTTATACACCGGTGTGACGTCGGCGCGCGATACCTTAAACCCTCTTTTGGGGCAGGCGCCGGACCCCGCGTTTGTCAAGGATATCGAGACGCTGGTTATGTCCTATGACAATATTCTCGGCATCCACGATTTACTGGTACACAACTACGGCCCCGGACGGCTGATGATTTCCCTCCACGCGGAGGTTCCCGCCGAAGGCAATATTTTGGAACTGCACGATACCATTGACAATATCGAGCGTGCGCTGCAGGAACGCCTGAAATGCGACGCGGTTATCCACATGGACCCCGTCTGCACAAACGACCCTGAAACTACCGCCCTGAAAGAAAAGGTGCGCGGTTTTCTTGCAGAACTCGGTGATTCCCTGTCCCTCCACGATTTCCGCATCGTCAAGGGGCCGACACATACCAACATTATTTTTGATATTCTGCTCCCCTACAATTTTGAAATGAGCGACGAGGAGGTAAGGGATACCATTGCCGCCAAAATCAAGGCGCTGAATCCTGCCTATTTTGCCATGATTCACATAGACAAAAATTTTACCTGATTTTCCATTTCAAGGATTGACATTTGATATGATTTGGCGTATGGTTAATTGCAGTTGGTGTTGATTTAGTTTTCAAAGAAAGGAGGTAATGTATATGTTGTCAGTTCAGTTTAACACATTTAAAAACGATACTTTCACAGCTACATGCTTGTATTTATATGCAGTTACCTCAAAAGGATGTCATGCGGTATCCCCAAAACCTGTTCTACCCCATTAACAGATGTTTACCGGATATACATGCCTGTGGTTTCTGCCACAGGCTTTTTTTATGCTCCGTTTAAGGCTTTGCAACGTCCTTTTGACTGCTGCAGCAACAGCAAATTCACAAGTTGAGTAAAAATGCGTATTCAACTCTTGACAGGAGTGCGCGCGCAGCGCACAGATGGGTATCAATATGAAAAAATTATCGATTCACATACGAAGGCATCTGCCGGCTTACCTCCTCGCCGTCTTCGGGCTGGTGGTAAGTGTCGGGCTGGATATGCTCTCCCCCCAGCTTACCAAGCAAATCATAGATGATGTTATCGGAAACGGAAATATCGGCGCCCTGGGCGGCATCCTCTTAGGGATTTTTGCCATCGGCGTCGGCCGCCTCATTTTCGGCTATGTCAAGGAATATACCTTTGACGTTACCGGCGCCAAGATTGCCTCGGACATCAGAAAGGATATCTTCCACCACATACAGGGACTTTCCGCCGAGTTTTTTGACCGCTACGGCACCGGCGAACTGATGGCGCGCATCAAGGACGACGTGGACCGCATCTGGGACGGCTTGTCCTATGTGGGCATGCTGACAATCGAAGTTGTAATCCATACTTCCTTTATCCTGTTCTGCATGTTCCGCCTGAACGCAAAGCTTGCCGCAATTCCCGCTGTGTGCATGGCGCTCTGCGCCGCCCTTGCCATCTATCTGGAAAAAAGACTGGATAAGGTATACGACGCCATCAGCGAAGAAAACGCGGCGTTAAATACCGTTGCAGAAGAAAATCTGACCGGTGTGCGCACCGTCAAGGCATTTGCCAGAGAAAAATTTGAGATTGACAAGTTTCTCTCCCACAACAAGAAATACTACGACTTAAACATGGAACAGTCGCGGGTGTTCGTTAAATACCACCCCCTGTTTTCTTTAGTCAGCAAGGTTCTTCCCTTGATTGTCCTGCTTGCAGGCGGCTATTTCTTTGTCTATGGCGGGGGTAAGTCCGGCGAATTTACACTGGGAGATTTGGGCGCTTTCGTGCAGTATTCTACCAATATTGTATGGCCGATGGAAATGTTAGGGTGGCTGACCAACAGCTTCTCCGCTGCCATCGCTTCCAACAAAAAACTGAAAAAGCTTTACAGTGAGCTGCCCTCCATCTCGGATGCGGAAGATTCCGTCACGCTTCCCAAGGTCACCGGAAAACTTTCCTTTTCCCATGTGAGCTTCTCGCGTGAAAACAGGGAAATCCTCTCCGACATTTCCTTTACGGTGGAGGCGGGCAACACGCTTGGCATCATGGGCGCGACCGGCTCCGGCAAGAGCTCCCTGCTCTACCTTATGCAGCGGTTCTACGACTGCTCAGAGGGAAATATTATGCTGGAAGATACCGATATTAAAGAGCTTTCCTTAAAGCAGCTCCGCGCAAGCATCGCTCCCGTTATGCAGGATGTGTTCCTCTTCTCAGACACCATCGACGAAAACGTCCGTCTGGGCAAACGGGAATTTATCAACAAGAGCGCCGTCCGCGAGGCGGCACGGGCTGCTTCGGCGGACGACTTTATCGAACATCTTGACAACGGCTACGATACGGTTATCGGAGAAAGGGGCGTCGGTCTTTCCGGCGGGCAGAAACAGCGCATCAGCATTGCAAGAGCGCTGTCCAAAAAAGCGCCAATCCTGGTTTTGGACGACTCCACTTCCGCACTCGATATGGAGACGGAGCATGAAATCTTCAAGACCCTGAAGGAGCTTAAGGACACGACCAAAATTATCATCGCCCACCGCATCAGCGCTGTCCGCCATGCCAACGAAATCATTTTTCTCGAGGATGGACATATTGCGGAACGCGGCACACACGAAGAACTCTTAAAACAGCGCGGCTTGTACTACGAGACCTACATGGCGCAGTACGGCGAATTTTTAATGGAAAAGGAGGCGTAATCCATGCCCATCAACTCATTTAAAGACGACGAGAAGACAGTAGAGACCGGTAAACTGCAGACACTGCTTCGGCTCTTCTCCTATCTTCTTCATTATAAAAAAGAAATTATCGGTGTTCTCTTCATCATGGCATACTGTGTGCTGGTTTCCCTTGTCAACCCGCTTATCATAGAATCTGCCATCGATGACTATATTGCAAAGGGCAATTACAGGGGGCTGGTCTTCCTCATTCTCTTTGCCGTGGTTTTGAATGTCGTCATGATAGCGCTGGTAAAACTGCGTATGTACGTTATGGCAAAGGTCTGCAACAGTGTGCTGCTCACCATACGGCAGGAGCTGTACACCCATATTCAGACTCTTGACTTTCACTTTTTTGACAGCCGGCCTACCGGCAAGATACTCTCCCGCATCATCGGAGATATCAATTCCTTAAAGGAAGTGCTGAACAACAGCGTTACCACGCTGATACCCGACTTTATTACCATATGCGCCGTTGTGGTGATTATGGTGGTGAAAAGCCCGCTTTTGGCGCTGGCAAGCCTTTCCACGCTTCCGGTGCTGATTATCGGCCTTACCTTAATCACTACCTTTTCCCACAAGCGCTGGCGCTCTTTCCGGAAAAAATCCTCCAATCTCAACGCTTTTATCCATGAGGATATCTCCGGCATCCGCATTATCCAGAGCTTTACCGCCGAGGAAGAGACAAAGAAGACATTCCACGAACTGGTTGCGGAGCATTTTAACGCATTTAAAAGCGCTGTCCGCCTAAACGATGCTTTCGGTCCCCTTATCGATATCTGCTGGGGCGTGAGTACGATTGCGCTCTACTACATCGGCATTATGATACTCGGCATCGATAACGTATCGGCGGGTCTGCTGATTGCCTTCGGCTACTATATTAATATGTTCTGGAACCCCATCGCCAACCTGAGCAGCTTTTACAATCAGATTATCACCAACATTGCTGCCGCGGACCGTGTTTTTGAGGTGCTGGACACCCCTCCCGCCATCACAGACAAGGAGGAGGCGGAAACGCTCTCTGACATCACCGGCGGGGTTTCCTTTGAGGACGTTACCTTTGCCTACACAGATGCACCGGATATCAAGGTGCTGGAACACGTAAACTTCAACATCTCGCCCGGCGAAACCATTGCGCTTGTAGGTCCTACCGGCGCGGGCAAGACCACAATCGTCAACCTGATCAGCCGTTTTTACGACGTGACAGACGGGCATGTGCGGATTGACGGGACTGATGTGCGCGATGTAACACTGGAAAGCCTGCGCAGCAATATGGGCATTATGACACAGGACAATTTCCTCTTTTCCGGCACCGTCAAGGAAAATATCCGATACGGCAGGCTCGATGCCACGGACGAGGAGATTGTGGCTGCTGCAAAGGCAGTGGGCGCCCACGGCTTTATCTCAAAGCTGGAAAAGGGCTATGACACCGTTCTCACCGAGCGCGGCGGCGGACTCTCCATCGGACAGAGACAGCTTCTCGCCTTTGCGCGTACCTTCGTCTCCATGCCCCGCATCCTGATACTGGACGAGGCAACCTCGAGCATTGACACGCAGACGGAGCTTCTGGTGCAGAAGGGCATTGAAACCCTGCTTGCCGGCAGAACTTCCTTCGTCATTGCGCACCGCCTCTCCACCATTCAGAAGGCGGACCGTATTTTCGTCATCGACAAGGGCGGTATCTTGGAGCAGGGAACTGCTGCAGAGTTGATTGCAAAGAAGGGCGCTTACTACGACTTATATATGGCGCAGTTTGCCATCTAAGAAAGCGTCGATAAAAAAGAAAGGCTTTTCTATGAAAGAGAAAAAAGACAGTATTTATAATCTGTATTTTGCAGATGAGGACTGCACAATCCCCTGCACAATCCATTTTTCACACAGAAAAAGCATCAGCATCCAAATAAAGGAGGACGCCACGGTACATGTGCGCGTCCCCTTTTATACAAGTCTCGGTTCCGCGCAGCGCTTTATCGAAGAAAAGCGGGAATGGATACGCGTAAACCATGAAAAAGTGCTCTCCCGCCTTGCGGACAATGCAGAGAGAGCACTCTCCCCTGCCGAACAGAAGCAGGCTGAAATCCTGAAAAAACGCTTTTTGAACGCCGCGAAAGCTTATTTCCCAAGGCGCTGCGCCGAGCTGCAGCGGCTGACGGGCGGCTATTATGCCAAAATTTCCATCAGAAATCAGAAAACCCGTTGGGGAAGCTGCTCCCAAACGGGTACTCTGTCTTTTAATTATCGTCTCATGATGGCGCCGCCCGCGGTCATTGACTATGTCATTGTCCACGAGCTTTGCCATTTAACGCATATGAACCACTCCGACGCCTTCTGGAAAAAGGTTGCGGGCGTCATGCCCGACTACGCTGCCCACAGGCGCTGGCTTCGCGAGCACGGCCACGAACTGACCGAAGCGCACTATCTGCTCTCGTTGATGTAAACCTGTGCACGGCTCTGAATAATTTTTGCAACCTCTTCCGCCGTCTTATCTCCCTTAAAGAAGGCATCCGCCTCCTCTGAGATAATGTTAGCGAGGCTTTCATCATAGTAATTTGACATGGTGACGGATTCAATATAGGCAAGCAGGTCATTTGCCTCTTCATCGGAAAGCGGGTCTATGATAATCCTCTCATCCCCAATCCAGTAAGTCATGTCGTAATACTCTTTTGTTCCGTCTTCATTCTCCCAGTATGGTCTTTCCTTTGCCCTTTCCAGTCTCTCTAAGACACCTTCTCTGAGAACCGGCAGCCCATACATCTCGTCACTATTCTGATACTCCTCTGTCAGATAATAACGAAGGAACTCCCAGGCGCCCTCCTTATTTGCAGATTTGGCTGAAATCACATACTGGTCTTCCGCATTGACCACTGCACCGATTCCTTCCTCTGCCGGGAAGCCAATCAATGTCACCGGCTCGCCAAACTGTCCGTGCGCCCAGTAAAGGTAACTGCTAAGATCGCTGATAGATACAGGCATTAAAAGCGTTTTGCCGCTTCTGTACTGCGTATCGTAATCCTTCCAGAAGTCATCGCCCTCATTCTCCCAGTCAAACTCTTCGGGGAACTGTGCTACAAATTCCAGCATGTCGATAAATTCCTGTGTGTCAAAATGACACTTGCCGCTCTCACTGTCCACAAAACGGGAGCCGGAATAACGCATTATCTGATACAGAACTTCACTTCTCGTCGTAGATATTCCAAACGCACCCGACTCAGGTCTCGCTTCCATCAAAGCCTTCAAATCCGCCATCGTCCAGCCCGGAGTCTCGCCTACATCAGCCGTTTTTCCCATGACAGTGGCGATATAAAATGACGGAATGATACTGTAAAGCTTACCGTTTACGGAATACGCCTCGAACACATTTGTCATATAATCTTCCAGATTCAGCTCTTCATCCGCCTCTATCATCTTTCCGATATCCGCGAACAAGCCCTTCGCAATATAAGAATTGACAGGCATATCGCTGCTTAATACCAGAATATCCGGAACCTGTCCCGATATAATATCATTGTTGAGCTTGGTCACGCCCGCGCTGTAATCGTCCTGCGTATTGTAGATAGAATAATCGTTTACCACGATGCGGTACAGCTCGTTTTCTTTGTTAAAAGCAACCACCCTCCTGCGCATATTCCAGCTTAAATAGGAGCAGGCAATCATAATCGCCTGTTTGTCCGGAATCTCCTCAGGCGGTACATAAGTCCCCACCGCCATGTGCATGTTCCAGTCGTCATCACGGTAAGTAAAGGCCAGCTTTCCTTCCTCCATTTCATAAATCGAACGGATTGTGGAATTATCAATGTCGGAATTGATATAGCTTACAATCTGGGTGGCTTCTTCATCGCCTATATTATAAGCAAACACACCGTTTGAATTGGTCATAAAAAAGTCCCAGTTCCTGCCCGGCTGCAAACCGAAATTAGTCAGACTGCCCGGCAGTTCAATGTCCTCCACTGCTGCACCTGTCTGCATGTTGTATCTTTTGGCAGTAATTTTTGTCCACTCATTATTGTAACAGATTAAATCCAAATATCCTTCTTTGTCGATAAGCGCAGTCTCCATATAGAATGACTGTGTGTCAACGGGTATTTTGGAGATAATTTTTCCCGTCGTATCGCATATCCACACCTCTTCATCAAGACAAATCGCCACATTACCGTTCTGATCCGCACATATGCTGCGCACCCACATGTACATGTCCGGGTCATCATTCAGCAGCAGCTCGCCCTGCTTTTCACCATTTAAATCAAAAATATGCAAAACAAGCGTACTCTCGCCCGGCATATAATTGCCCATCGCATCGAAAGAATAGGAATTGCTCTCTACAATCAGATAGACATTGTTTTCCGTCAACTGAGCTGTACTGATATAGGAGTCAATATACTCCCGTATTTCAGGCTCCGCCACAGGTTCCTCTTCCTCCATGGGCTTCTCCGCCTCATCATCCGTCTCTGCTTCCTCCGTCTCCGGTTCATCCGTCTCCGGTACATCGCCGTTTTCATCACCCATATAGCCCTCGTCCGGCTCTTCCCACGGCATCCAGTCCGGATTTTCGCGCAGGGTGCTCATAATCTCCGTGGTCTGCATGTCACTGCCGTCCTCATTCATGGACACAAGGTTGATGACCCAGCCCGTCATCTCTTCCCAATAGCTCTCTCCCGTCAGGGCATAGATTCTGCCATTGCTGTAAAGCATGCTCTGTACATTCACATTGTCAAAAAGTGAGCCCGTATCAATATCCTTCAGACGGTACACATACTTTTTGGCTTCCTCGTTCGCGTTAATATTATTCTTGCTGCCGCCGCAGCCGGCAAGACCGATTGCCATGACTGCCACCAGCAGCAGGGATAACGCCCTCTTCCACTTTTTCATATTCTTCCTCCTCATTTTGGCTCCTTAGGTTCCTTAGGTGCCTTTGGTTCTTTCGGCTTCTTAGGAGCTTTTGGTTCTTTCGGCTTCCTAGGCACCTTTGGTGCCTTTGGCACCTTCTCCTTCCACCGTTTTTGCACTGCCCACCAGCGCTCCCTGAGCCTCTCCAGCTTATCCTTAATCACCAGCCATACGCTCCTTGCCGTCCATGTCCTGCGCTTCCACGCTCTTATCAGCACGACCAAAAGCAGCACCGTGGGATACAAAAACAATATGACCGCAAAAACAAGCAAAAGTCCCAGTATATCTTCATTTCCCCTTGCAATATTTTCCCAGTAAGGATAAATAATCGCCTTGCCGTTCATGGAACGGGTGCCAAACTGCATCAGCAGCTTAAAAAGGGAAGGCATACCATACCTTGTGCTGTTCTCCACGATTTCCACTTCATTTTCCGCAACCCCGATATGCTCCGATACATACTGCTTTGCATATCCGCTCACGGGATTGGGCATGACAATCTCGTAGGTATTCAGCCCGTAATTGGTTCCATACCAGCTCAAGGTCTCGTAGGAAACATAGGCTACCGAAGAATCCAGTCCTGCCGCCTTGGCAAGCCTTCCTTCCTCGCGCTCAATAACGCCCGCCACAATATGGGGAATCCCCCTTATCGTAACTATCTGTCCTGCTATGTCATTGGAACCAAAGAGCTGCCACGCAGCGTCCTCGTCCAGAACGACATAGTCCTTCATCACATCATTACCCGAGAAATAGGAACCCGACAAAAGCTTTAACGGATGAAACAGAAAGAAATCACCGCCGATTCCAACCGCCTGCACATCTATGGAAGCACGCGTGCTCTGTATCGCCACCCTTCCCGTGGCGCTGTAGGCATCCGCCCACAGACGCGCATTTGCATTTTCCGACTCCGAAACAATGGAAGCTTCCTCCAATGCCTTATCCAATGCGTGTTCAAAATTGATAATGCTGTCCGCAGTCACGCCGGATTCCCTCGAGAAAAAACAGCTAATCTGCGACGCATCACCTTTCGCCGACCACCTTGCAGCCATATTCTGCGTATCCAGACTGCCCGCTCTTTGCCTGCCGATTCCGATTAGTACAAGCCCCAGAATCAACGCCGCAAGCCCGCTTCCGAAAAGCACAATACTTCTGCCTGTCAGCTTTTGCATGAATTTTTTCAACATTTACGTGCCTCCCTTAATCCGGCAGTCTGACAAGCTGTCCCGCCTCTACGGGTTTTGTGGAGGTTGTAATCACGGACTCGTAACCATACAGACCGCCGCTTATCGCTGACTGTGTGTCGTCGGAAGCCAATACCTCTATATCATATCTCACTGCGTAGTATCTGGTTCCGAGCGGACTGCTCTTTGGCTCCACAACCAAAATGAATTTACCGTTGTTATCCTCTCTGATAGCGCTGTTCGGCACTATCATATCATAGTTCTGGCTTCTCTGCCCAATCTGCAGGCTCAACGACTGCCCCGCCGTCAAATCGCCGTCCAGATTACAAGTCACCAGTTTGCTTCTGGACGGGTCCTGAGGATCCGGCTTGACGGACGCAACCGTCGCCGTCACATTGCTGTACCACCATGAATTTACCAGCTCTGCAGGGTCGCCCACGGAAATCCGTTTTGCCTGCTCTGTCGTAACGGAGAAGCTTAAGGTAAAGCCCTTGCCCTCCGGCTGGATAACCGCCACCGTGGACTCTCCGCCGCTTGTTGTCTGGCCGCCGGCAACGACATTGATGGAGACAATGGTTCCTGCAATCTCCGCATTGATGGTAGCGCCTACTGCCTTTGCTTCCAGCTCCGCTATCTTCTCTTCCTGCTTTGCAATTGCCGCTCTTGCATCCTTCACTGCGTCGTTTAACTGACTCAGACGGAGCGCCGTATTGATCTCACCCGCAAGCGTCGCCACATCCGCTCTGGCAGTTGCAAGCTGCGCTTCAATTTTTCCTCTTTCCGTCTCTATCTTTGACAACTCTGCCGCAGCGAGGTTTGCAGTGTTCTGGGCATCATAATACAACTGCTGTACTATATTCTTCTGCTTGTTCAACTCTGCCAATCCCGCATTGCCGCTGGTGACAGTCTCCTGCTGGTATTGTATCCAGGAATTTAAGTTATTCAGCTGATTCTGTACATCCGCAAGCGCCAGATCGGCCGCTGCCTTGGCTTCCTTCGCAGTATTATAGGCAGGTTCCGTATCCTTTAACTGCTGTTCCAGATTTTCCACAACAGACTGCGCTGCAATCAGACGATTCTTGTAGCTGTTTGCGGATTCCGCACTGCCCGCGCCCTGCATTGCCGCAACGCTCAGATCACCCGTGAGCACTGCTGCATTGTACGCCTGCTGCGCCGCTTCCAGTGAATCGTACAGCGGCTCTAACGCTTCCCTTGCCGCCTTCAGCTCTTCGCTTTCCTCATCGGCAAGATAGCAGATAACGTCTCCTATCTCCACACGGTCGCCCACACGAACCGCCACACTCTGTACCTTACGGCTCTCTGTCGCCTTTACTTCATACAAATCTCCGCTCTCCACCGTACCCGTGCCGCGGACCTTTGCCGTTATCGTACCGGAAGTAATGTACTGAACCGCAACCTCCGGCAGAGAATAATTCATGATTGTATTGGAGAAAAACGTCAGCACCAACAGTACCGATAGGAATACGATAGCGGCCGTCTTGACCCATTCTCTCCGTTTGCCTTTTTTCTCGTTCATTTTCTTCCTCCTTGGCTCTTAACCTTTTATACCACCCTGATAGGTAATTCCATCTACCAGATATTCTTCTCCATATAGAAAAACCAACAAGCTGGGAACCATATAGATGGTCGCCACCGCAAATGCAAGCCCGATTTCTCCTGAATTGATTTTGCTTAAGAATACCGAAAGCGGATGCTTCTCCGCATCGGAAAGCAGAATCAGCGGCTGCTCCACCATGTTCCAGTAGTCGATGAATACGAGAATCGCTGCCGAACATATCGCGCCCTTACAGAGAGGCATACAGACTCTCTTAAATATCTGCCATTCACCTGCGCCGTCAATCTGCGCCGCTTCTATCACGGACGTCGGGATACGCCGCATGAACTTTGTCAGCAAGAACACAGCGAATGGTGAAAAAATTCCCGGCAGCCAGATTGCCCAGTAAGTATCCAGCGTCTTAAACCAGCCCGCCACCAGATAGTTGGGTACCAGTGTTACCTGATACGGCATCAGCATCAATATAATGTATGAGAAAAAGATAATCTCCCGAATCCGCCCCCTATACCTCGTGAAGCCATAGGAGGCAAGCGCCGCAACCAGAAGCTGAAAAAACACAATAGGTCCTACCAGCACAACAGAATTCCAAAACTTTAACAGGTACTGCGGACTCTTAAACAAAACCGTGATATACTGGCTGAATGACACCATATCCGGTATAAATTTGAGGTTTACCTTTTCCGATATATATACCTTGCCGCCCCGGGAATTTGTCGCAAACACGGAACCGTAGTTCGCGGATATCTCGGAAGAGGACATAAAGGAATTTGTAATCGTCAGTATAATGGGCATCAGGAACAGCACGGCAAAGGCTGCCGCCACCAGAGTGGCAAGCGCGATTTTAACCATATGTATTCGTTTTTTTCGCTTTGCCGCATTTTTAACCCGCTTCTCCGAAAGTTCGCGCTGCGGTTTTCCTTTTCTGTTTCCGCTCATCCTTCCACATCCTTTCCGAAGTGATTTTCCACAAGAAACAATGTGCCGATAATGACAATCATAACAAGCGACATCATGATTGCCGCAGCCGACAGCCTCTGATAATCAAGGGATGCAAAGGCATTGTTCATAAAGTGCTGCAGCATATAAATCGAATCGTAAGGATGATCTCCCGTAAGCAGGTATATTTCCCTGAAAACCTTGAAGGAGTTTATCAGGGACATAATCGTCACAAACAGTATTGTGGAGGATAAATATCTTAACTTAATAAAGAAAAATGTCTGTAAAGGCGTCGCGCTCTCCAGGCGCGCAACCTCCAGAATATCTTTGGGAATACTCGCCAATGCCGCCATAAACAGAATCATATTGTAGCCCAGGTTCTTCCACAGAAACAGAATGATAATGACAATCTGCGAATACTGAGATTTCATCCAGTCAATCTTGCCGCCGCCCAAAGACAACAGCACTTCATTGATTGCACCGTTATAGTGGAAAAGCACCTGCCATATCAGCACGATGGACGCCACCGGCACCATCATGGGGCTCAAAAAGAAGGTTCTGAACTGACTCCTGAAAGGCAGCTTGGTATCCAGCACCATGGCAAGAATCAGGGAAAGCACAACGGCAAGGGGCACCGCGATTGCCGAAAACACAGCGGTATTGGTAACTGCCGTCTTGAAAGCCGCATTCTGTGCCACCCTATTGTAATTGTCCAGCAGCACAAAATTCTTGCTGATGGGATTATCCACCATGGAATAAAAGATAATCACGGCAAAGGGTATGATGTAAAACATCATTACCCCCAGAAAGCTGGGGGCCAGATACAGCCCCGAGCCTATTTTCTGTTTTCTCAGACGTTTGGTCGCCTTTGTCTTTACCTTTGCCGGCTTTATCTTCTTTACCGGCGCAGTTTTGTTTCTTTCCTTACGCACTGTAAAACGCTCCCATCTCTGTGAAGAATGAATCGGTCTATCTGCTCTCGTTAATATATATACGTACACGGCTCTGGATAATATCCGCTACCTCGTCCACGCTCTTCTGTCCTGCAAAATACGGCGCCGTTTCCTCCGTAATAATGTTGATCAGGCTGCTGTTATTCTGGTAAATTCCGTCAACGGAGTTGATAAGCTTCAGAAGCGAATCCGCCTCATGCTGCTTGACAGAATAAATCTCTATATAGAAATCATCCCCCCAGCCATAGCTGTGATGGGAATACTCTATCGGCTCGCCGTTCTCGTCGAGTACGGGATTGCCATCCTCGTCGAGCTGGTAGTCCGCCTCCATTGCTTCTTCTATTATTTTGTTGTAAGCAGTTATGCTGATGGGATAGCCCCACATGAAAAATCCATTCGCCTCTGTGGAAGATGCCAGCATAAACTCAATAAACGCCCACGCCGCCTCTTTATTCTTGGAAGAGGAACTGATACATATACCGTCCTGCCCCGTAACCAGCACGCCGTTTGAGTTCGAAGAAGGATATCCGATTGCAGTTACCGGCTCGTTAAACATCATCTCTTGGAGCTGCCAGTCCTGCGGGTCTGAGAAGGAAGTAGCACCCAGCAGCGCGCTGTGGCTCATCAGCAGTACCGGATCCGAAGGGCCTTCGTAACTGGTTTCCAACGGGTATTTGTTGGCAAACTCCAGCACCGCCTTAAACTCCGGCGTATCAAAGAAACACTCTCCCGTCTCCCAGTTCACCCATGCATCAAAGTCAAACATAATGCAGGTGCTTAATACTCTGTCCTTTGTCGCGTGCGGGAAAATATCGGCATCCGGATACTGTTCCGCATACGCCACCATATCCGCCATGGTCCAGCCGGGCTCTTCTCCCAGTTCAGAAGTCCTGCCCACCAGCGTCATCACCGAAAAACTGGAAGGTATAGCGCACAGGGTTCCGCCGATGGTATAAGCATTTAGTACGGATTCAAACAAATCTGCACGCTTCAGCACCGTGCTGCCGTCCAGATAGGAAGATAAATCCTCCATCAGTCCCTTCTGGGCAAACATCTTTAAATCAATATCGCTCGCAACAAACATATCCGGCGCATTGCCTGTCAGAATATCATTGTAAAACTGCGTTCTCGCATCGTCATATGCATTTTCCACCGACCAGTCAATCGACGCGGCGTATTCCTTTACCTCAACTCTGTACTTATCGTTGGTCTTGTTGAAATTGACAATGGCCGACTGCACAGACTGGCTGACGCTCATACAGCCCAGTGTAATCGTCACCTTCTGCACTACTTCTGAGGCGGGCGTCCACTCTAACAGCGTCAGCCCCTTCTCGTCCGTGCCCCAGTCCCTGGTATACACAGCAATCCTGCCGTCCGGTAAAGTTGCGGAAGCCTGCACATAATCGGAATTGATATCACAGTTTATCCAGTTTAAAACCTCGGTATATTCCTTTTTCTCCAGATCATACTCCCACAGCATGCCGTCCCCTTTTAAGAGAACTCCGCCGTTCGGTCCTATGCCCATGTCAGAATTATAGCAGTTGGGCGGAAGCTTGTCGTATGTATCCGAAAACTGCTTTGTATCCGCATTATAAACCTTTATCTCCATATCGCTGGAGCCATTCTGTAAGATCGCTAACCTGCCGTCCGGCAGAATCGCCATCGACTGAATATAACTCCACTGACCGCCCTGAGAAAGCGGCACGGAAGCCGTAAGGTTTCCCTCCTTGTCAAATATCCATGCATAATTATTGCCATCGTGGATATAGAAATTGCCTTCCTTATCCGTCAGCATTTGCTGCGGCCAGGCATTCTCAGCCATGCGCAGCGCATCCGTCACGTCGGCATCAAACGCTTCAGAGCCGTCCGCCGCAATCTTTTTCACGTGGTACGTAGTTTCCCGCTCCCGTCTCTGCCAGTCCGCCTCCGTCGCATCAGGCGAAAGTATGGGAAAAATCCGCAGCAGCAGAAACAGGCTGCCATCCTCGCCTACTGCCATATTTACCACAGAGGTCTGAACTCCGTTCTCCTCGTCCATCACTTCATACTGATCCAGGGACATTACCTCCACCGCGCCTGCTTCCGGATTGTTCAAATCAAGCTTCATCAATTCGCTGTGAGACCCTTCTCCATAAGTATTGGCCTCATAGTAAAGACTGCTGCCTATAAAGGAAAAATTGCCATAATAGACCTCTTCCCCCGCGTCCTTCGACAGGTCATAGTACTTCGGCACCCACACATAGCCGCCGTCCTGTCCGCCCTGATTTCCATTGCCGCCATTGGAACTGCCGCCATTGGAACCGCCATTTGGGCTTTCACCGCCATTGCCGCCGCATGCCGCCATGGAAAAGGCAAGCATGCCGGCCATTGCTGCCGTTATGATTCTTTTTAAAAGCTTCTTCTTCATATTTACTCCTGTCTGCGTGCATTTCGCCGCGTATCTGTTTTATGACTTATTATAACCCCTGAAAATGACATTTTCGTGACATATTATTTTTTACGCGTTTTTTTAAACTGCACCTTCTGTTACATACATGATATTGCAGCCCATACTTCTCCATTCCTTATTATAGACCATATATGTTGTGCCGTCACCTTAAGAATTTATGAAGATATTCCCTTTATTCTGATATGTGTCATACCAAGGATACCATTTACCGTACAGGAATTCAATATGAATCCAAACAAATTTTAAGACAGCAGGGCTGCCGCTCCCGAAATTTTCATTTGCGCAAGCAGCAGCCCTTTGTTTTGCCAACAGTCAGACCGCTGTCAATCCTGCTCCGCAAGGTAGAGTCTGACCCTGTTTCCTATAATATCGCTGATTTCCTCTATGCTCTTGTCTCCCGTGAAATAAAGCTCCGCTTCCTCCTGTATAATGGCAAGGACTGCCTCTGTCCGGCCGGGCGTAATGCTTGCATGATTCAGACATTCCCAAAACCTTTCTAACTGGTCTTCTGTGATATACACTTCCTCACCGAGGGGATAGTACCCGTTGGGCTTTGAAACTTCCTCATCCACATACGCCTGCAGCACTTTTTCATTGACCGGCAGGTAGCTATCCTGTAACACCAGCTTCTGGTTTTCTTCTTCCAGCAGAAATTGTATAAACTGCCACACCCCTTCTTTGTGCTCGGACGCTGCATTTACGGCAAGCCCCCCTATAAGCAACTGGTGCGTCATGCCTTCCTCTGAAGGATACCCTGTCAATACCTTGCCCTCCTGCATAAAACGTGCATCATCATATGCAAATCCATGGAGCCTTCCGTTGTATACCGGCATCGCAATCTCCTCCCACTGCCGGTTGCGGTCCGTCACGCCGTAACGCTTCACTACCCGCAGTATCTGCTCCCACAGTTCTCCGCTAAAGTCACATGTCTTTCCTTCCCAGTCCACCATGCCGTAGAAATTATCGGACATCTGGAAAAAGTAGCGCAAAAGCTTATTCGGGGTGTAGTTATAAAGGGAATTGAAGACTACCTGTTCATCGCAGTTTTCCATATTGTAAAGAAGTTCTTCCAGCGTGCTGCCCGCCAGTTCCTCTTTGACATACAAGGTAACGGCCTCCATCTCATAGCCGGCATAGTAAATGCCATCCTCCCTGCCGAGGTTCCGGAATGTTTCCGGAGCATAAGCTGCCCTGTCAATTCCGTCCCGTGTCAGATAGGGTTCCAGATTTTCCAGCGCCCCTTTTTCCACAAGCGCATAGATATTCGATACTACACCATCCTCAAACATATCCGGTCCTTTACCCGTGGCAATTTCCATATCGGTGCGCGCCACAAAGTCCCCGTAATACTCGCCGCTCCTGTCCTGCAGAAACACATGGTATTCCTGATTTTGCTGGTTGAACCTCGCCACCAGCAGCTTCAGCCCGCTGTTTGCGTACATCACCCTGAACACCAGCGGGATTTTATCCATTTCATCCGGATTTATCTTTTTTATGCTTACTGTATAGTACTCTTCTTTTACCAGTCTTCCCTGCAGCATCTCCATGCTGCCGTCCTCTGTCATTTTAAAGGTATAAAAAGGATTTCCGTTCATATTAGGGCTGTAAGAAGTGCCGCTCCACCTCATGTAATAGATTTTTTCCCCGCTTTCGACGTCCAAATCATATACCCCGCTTAAGTCCAGCACCAGAACACCTTTTACTGCTCCCTCGTCAATACCGAACCAATCCGAAAGCTCGTAATTGCCTGACAGTGTACCCGTCTCCGGATTGAGAATCTGTAGCACATAGGTATACCGGCTTTCGTTCTCCGTTACTAAAATAACATCGCCCTCTTTGGACAGACCGATATCCCTTATACTCCCTTCCGTCTTGATCTCATATAGCTTTTCCCCGGCTGTATTCAGCACCAGCAGTGAAATACTGTTCAATATATAAAAGTGCTCCTCGTCCCTGCGCCACTTGCACAATGTGCTCCGGCGGGTTTGCTGCACTTCCTCCAGAAGAAGCTCCCTCTCTCCCTGTTCCTCATGGTAGCAGAATACCTGTCCTTCCTCATTCCCGATATACCAGAGCCGCTCTCCGTTATAATACTGCGCCCCGAGGAAAGTCTCGCCCGCCTTTATGGGTGACGCCAGCTTCTTCTCCTCCAGTTCCACGTCATAAATTCCATCCGCCATCATGCGTTCTATCACTGCAGGGTCCACCGTATTTCCTCCCTGCGTCTGACTGCCCGGCGCACCGCTCTCTGTACCGCTTTCCTGACTGCCCGAAGCCCCCGTATTCTTTTCTTTACCACCGCATCCCGCAAGCAGCAGAACCATGGATAAAAACAGACAAATCCACTTTTTCTTTGTCATAATACATTCTCCTTTCAAGACTTTTTCCGCTTTACCTGTTCTCATTGATATAAAGCTGCACACGACTCTGGATAATGCCGATTACCTCATCCACACTCTTCTGTCCCGCAAAATAAGGCTCTATTTCTTCCAGAATAATTTCCATCATGCTTTGGTCATAGGAATAGATACCGTCAATCTGACTGATTACCTGCCGTATGTCATCCGCTTCCTCCTGCGTCACGGCGTATACCCTTATCTCAATGCCGTCCCCATAGTTGTAACCGAGATGGGACCGCTCCTGCGGATTGCCGTCTTCATCAAGCAGCAGCTCGCCGTTTTCGTCATAGATATAATCCGGCACCATCGCCTCCGCAAGCTTCTTTTCAAAAACGGATACTCTGACAGGGAAGTTGTATAACGTTTCATCCCCCTGCGATTTCTCCGTCAGCAAGCTCTCAATAAAGGACCATGCCGCTTCTTTATTTTGACTGGTTGTGCTGATGCATACTGCACTGGTTCCAAAGGCAAGCACGCCATTTGAGTTGGCAGAAGGATAGCCAATCGCAGTGATCGGCTCGTTAAACTTCAGTCTCTCAAGCTGCCACGACTGCGGGTCATTTAACCCAAAGATATCCAACAGCGTCATATGTGCTATAACCTGCTGCTGTGCGCTCGGAAGGCTTGCGTCCGCCTCTGCAGGATACTTATTTGCAAATTCCAGTACTTCCTTAAACTCCGGCGTATCAAAGAAACATTCTCCCGTTTCCCAGTTTACCCACGAATCAAAGTCAAATATCATACAGGCGCCCAAAACCTGCATCTTTGACGTATTGGGCAGAAGCTGCGTTTCCGGATGCGCTTCCGCAAAAGCAATCATCTCCGTAAGCGTCCAGCCGGACACTTCTCCTACCTCGGAAGTCCTGCCGGCAAGCGTCTGCACGCTGAAGCTTCTCGGTATGGCGCAGAGTATGCCGTCTATGGTATAAGCGTTTAAGATGGTCTCAAACAAATCTTCCCGCTGCACCACCGTGCTATTGTCCAGATAGGGCGACAGGTCTTCAATCAGCCCCTTCACGGCAAACAGCTTCATGTTGATGTCATCAGCCAGAAACATATCGGGAGCTTTGCCCGTCAGAATATCATTATAGAACAACGTCCTTGCATCCTCGTACCCATTCACCGATTCCTCATAGTCGCGTATCTCAATTTTATATTTATCACTCGTCTTGTTAAATTCCACGACTGCCGCCTGCAATCTGGAATCAATCCCCATACAGCCCAGCGTAAGAATTTCCTTCTCCACCGTCTCAGACGCCAGCTTCTTTTCCATCACAATCAGGCTGTCCATTCCCGCACTCCAGTCAGAGCAGTAAATGGCAATCCTGCCGTCTGCAAGCGTGGCAATTTCCTGAATGGAATTTGAATTAATATCGCAGTCCGACCATTTTACCAGTTCTGTATACTCCTGCGTTTCCGGATAGTATTCATACAAAAAGCTGTTGCCGTTTAAGAGCACGCCGCCGTTCGGTCCTGCCGCCAAATTGGAATTGTAGCAGTTGGACGGCAGATTACCTAAAGTCTCGGAAAACTGCCCTTTGTCCGAATTGTAAACCTCTATCTGCATACCGCTGCTGCCCTGATGCAACACCCCGAGCCTGCCGTCCGGCAGTATCCCAACCGCCGCCACATAGCCCTGTATTCTGGACAAATTGATATCCGCCGTATGTTTTCCCTCTTTGTCAAACACCCAAATATAACTTACGTTGTTGCTGAGATAGAAGCTGCCCTCTTGATCCGTGAACATCCGCTGCGGATAGCTATTGATAACATCCATATGCAGATACTCCGTCACTTCTGTATCAAAAACCTCCGTGCCGTCTGCCGCAAGTTTTTTTATGCTGTAAGTGACATCCCTTTCCTGACGCGCAAGTTCTTCATCCGTCGCATCCCCGGAGACCAGAGGAGAGATACTCAGCAGCAGAATCGTCCCGCCATCCTCGTCCGCAGCCGCCATTGTCACACTGCTTGCAGAATCCTGCGTCCATACTTCGTATTCCGCCAATTCCATCACCACCACCGGTTCCGCCTCCGGGTTGTCCATATCCACGTAACACCATTCATTACTAAAGTATCCATTCTTAAGAACCTGATACTTATAGTACATCCGGTTTTCCGCAAACGAGACGCTGCTATACTGTACTAAGTCCGCCTCCGTATCAGAGGGCAAATCATAAAACTGCGGAATGTAAACATAATCGCCGTCATCCTTTTTCCCACCTGCGTTCTGTGTTCCGCTTCCACCGCCATTGCTTCCGGCGCTGCTGCCTCCATTTTCACTATTTCCAGCGCTGCTGCCTCCATTTTCACTATTTCCGCCGCCGTTTTTACCGCTGCCGCAGGCCGCAAGTCCGAGCGCCATTGTACCCGCGAGTAAAACCGCCGTTATTCTTTTTAACAGGATGTTTCCTTTCATGTCTTTCCTCCCATCCAATACCACATACTGCCCTGATATTGTATTTACTTTCTTATATATCTCATTATAAGCCACGTATCATACACCGTCACCTTAAGAGTTCTTACAAATTTCTTACAAAGGCGCCGAACCGCAAAAAACAGACAGCCGCATGCCGCGCTGCTGTCCGTTCTTTCTCTCTTATTTTCTTTTCCGCTATCTGCTCTCGTTCATATAGAGCTGCGCACGGTTTTGTATAATGTCCGCCGCTTCATCTACAGACTTCTGCCCTGCAAAGTAAGGCGCTATTTCTTCCATTATAATTTCCATCAGGGCATCGTTATATTCATACCTGCCGTCAATCCGGCTGATGACCTGCCGGATACTGTCCGCCTCTTCTTCGGTCAAAGCGTACACTTTTATTTCAATGTCACCAAAGTAATAGCCAAAATTTGCATATTGTTTGGGATTGCCGTCTTCATCAAGCAGGATTTCACCGCTTCCGTCATACAAATAATGCGGCTCCAACGCCTCTTCCAGCTCTTTTTCAAAAGTGGATATTCTGACGGGAATTCCATATCCGCTGTCCTTACTCTCCAACGCCTCTTCGGTCAGCAGGGTTTCGATAAAGGACCACGCCGCCTCTTTGTTTGGGGATGATGCACTGATACAGACTTCATCATATCCGACAATAAGCACGCCGCTTGAGACGGAGGAAGGATAGCCAATCGCCGTTATGGGCTCCTGAAACAACACTGACGTAAACTGCCAGTCTTGCAGACTTTGTACTTGCAGCGTATACAATAACGCCTTATGCGCCATAACCTGCTGCAGCTCCTGCGTAGGGCTCGTATCCTCCTCCTGCTCCGGATACCGGTTTGCAAATTCCATCACCATTTTAAATTCCGGCGTGTCAAAGAAGCACTCCCCTGTCTCCCAGTTGGCCCATGAATCAAAATCATACAAAAGGCAGGTGTTCAGTACACTTGTCTTTGTCGCACTTGGCAGGATCTGCGTTTCCGGATGCGCTTCCGCAAAAGCAATCATCTCCGCCAGCGTCCAGCCGGATTCCGTCCCCACCTCGGAAGTCCTGCCGGCAAGCGATCTTATCGTGGCCCTTACCGGTATGGCACAGAGTATATTATCCACGGTATAGGCATTTAACATTGTCTCAAACAAATCTTCACGCTGCACCACCTTGCTGCTGTCCAGATAAGGCGACAGGTCCTCAAGCAGTCCCTTTACCACAAACAGCGACGTATCAATATCAGAAGCGACAAACATGTCCGGCGCATTGCCTGTCAGAATATCATTGTAGAGCGGCGTCCTTCCATCATACATTTTTATTTCAATTTTATAATGCGCGCTTGTCTTGTTAAACTCCACCACTGCCGCCCGTAAAAAAGGACTGGCATAATTCATACAGGCCAGGGTAAGGACTTCCTTCGCCGCTGTCTTGGGCACCACTACCCCTTCCATCAAAATCAGAGTGTTCGTGTTCGTGCTCCAGTCCGAACTGTAAACAGCAATCCTGCCATCCGTAAGCGCTGTCACCTGCCGGATATACTCCTCATTCACGCCGCAGTCCGCCCATTTTATCAGTTGTTTATATTCCTTTTCCGCCATACTGTATTCATACAGCGTCCCATTTTTGTTTAAGAGCACACCGCCGTTTGGTCCCCTCCCAAGATCAGAACTGCAGTTAGACGGCAGATTGGTATAGGTATCGGAAAACTGCCTTGTATCCGGATTGTAAGCCGCTATCTGCATACTGTTTCCCTGATATATCACACCCGGCCTGCCATCGGGCAGTATATTCACTGCCACCGCAAAGCCCTGCATGCCGGGCAGGGCGATATCCGCCGTATGGTTTCCTTCTTTGTCAAACATCCATACATAACTTGTGTTATCGCTGACATAGACGGCGCCCTCTTGATCCGTAAATATCTGTAAATCAGCCATACTGCCCGTACCCATATACAGATACTCCGTAATATCTATGTCAAAAACCTCCGTGCCGTCCGCAGCAAGTTTTTTTACGCTGTAAGTTGTCTCTCTCCTCTGGCGCGCATACTCCTCCTCCGACGCATCCCGGGAAACAGGCGGCTGCGTCCGCAGTAACAGAACGATGCCGTCCTCCCCGGACACGGCAGCCTTTGCCACACCGGTTTCCAAATCCTCTCCCCGTGTCTCGTACTGTGTCAAATCCAGCACCGCTATCGGCCCGGCTTCCGGATTGGCTGCATCAACATAATACCAGCCGCTGCTCTTTTCTCCCTCTTTATAAACCGAATAAATATAGTACAGCCTGTCTCCGACAAAGGAAACGCTGCTATACGCTGTGGAATCCGCTTCTGCATCTGTCAGCAAATCGTAAAACCTTGGGACAAGGGTCTCGACATCGTCCGTCTGCCCGCCTGCGTTCTGTGTTCCGCTTCCGCCGCCATTGTCTCCTGCGACGCTTCCGCTGTTTTCACCATTTCCGCTGCTCTCGCCGCCGTTTTCGTTTCCTTTCCCGCACGCTGCGAGCAAACACACCATGCTGCCCGCGAGCAAAACCGCCGTCATCCGCTTCCACAACCTGTTTTTTATCATACCCTTCCTCCGATTTCAAATCCATGCCGCACTATGCACGTTCTTCCTTTTTCGGGATTTTCCCTCCCCAGAGCACAAGCAGCAAGGTGAGCGCTAACGTTATCACAAACATAAGGCTATAAGCATAAAGCTCATCGGGAAACCAGAAGAACGCCTTGTCAATCCATACCGTTGAAGAAAAGTTCACCACAAAGTGAAGCAGCATGGCAGGAAGCAGGGAGTGATATCGCTCTACCAGATACCCCAGCAGCAGGCCAATCGCAAACGCATAGATACCCTGTACCCAGTTCATGTGCATCAGACCGAACATGGCCGCCTGCAGAATATTCGCCATGAAAAAGCGCGGCAGGGATTTTTTTGCATAGTACAGTATAAGTCCCCTGCAGACAAGCTCCTCACCGATAGGCGCAAGGCACACCGCCGCGATTGTGGACAGAACATCATTTCCGATATCGACGCTCTCCATCATGTCTACATAATTTTCCACTATCTTCGGCAGAAGATACTGCTCAATACCTACGATACTTGTGCTGAGCAGGCACATCACCACACCGCCCAAAACAGCTATGGCAGCCGCTTTCCATGTCACATTTTTGAAAGACTGTTTCAGCTTCGGTTTTTTGCACCCAAAATAATACCACAGTCCGAATATCGGCAGCGACAAAAGATGATAGACAAAGACGCCGCCCGTCAGGTTTCTCATTATCACCGAATAGTATACCATATCGACTTCCGCCTGCGACGCGCCCGGATGCTGTCCCATATAGGAAGCCATTTCAATGACTGCTGCAATCAGCACATAGGCAAGACTCAGCACTAACTGTAAAATCAGGCTTGCTGCCGCCGGAGACAGCGCCAAAAAGAAATATCCTATCTTTTTGCCGACGCCGCTCTTTTTCGGAGGCTGCCGGTACATCGGGAGCTGCTGGTAGTAGTACGGCTGCCCGTTGTAGGGTTGTCCGCTATAGGGCTGTCCATTGTAGGATTGTCCGTTGTACGGCTGTCCATTATAGGGTTGTCCGTTGTACTGTTGTCCGTTGTAGGGTTGTCCATTATACGGCTGTCCGTTGTACTGTTGTCCATTGTAAGGCTGCATGTTATAGGGCTGTCCCGCCGGCATCTGTCCGCCGTTTTGCTGCTGCCATGCCGGTGCCTGTCCGCCACCGTTTTGCTGCTGCCATGCTGACATGTCCTGCTGCCCATTGTATCTTTCATTACCGTCCATTTTACTGCTCCTTTTATGTTGTTTTCTGTTTTTTTGAGTATGTAAATTTTGCATTGTTTTGTTAATTATGTTACCACGAATTGTATGTTCTTACAAGAGCATGCATTGCGGGAATTGCGGCAAGTCGCAGTGGGGTTGCGGCGAGTGACAGTGGGATTGGCGCAAGTCACGCCTGTGCAGCAGCCCATTCCCACGGAGCCGCGCTCTCGCTCAGCAAGAAACGCAACGGTACTAGGCTCGAAAGGACCTCGCCAAGTGCCGGCGTTTCTTAAAGGGCTCCTTAGGGAACGGGCTGCTGCGCAGGCTGATTGCCGCAAAGAGCGACAGCTACATGTTGCGTACCGCAACGTAGCTTTGGGTAAAATTGCAATGACGAACTGGTGATACGGATAAATAATAAGTGTTCTTTATCCGTATCTGCCTTACTCAATAAGCCTGAGGCTCGCCACGCAGTGTTCCCTTCCTAACGCACCGCTTAAGCGGCGTAAGCCGTCGCGGCTTTCAGCCGTTATCGGGGCTATATGCCTGTTCAGACCGTATAAAAACGCCGGTATTTAGGCGCTGTCTTTTAGCGCCTTATGTACCGCTGCGTTTTTATTCGAGCGAGAGCGCGTCTGAACAGGCATATAGCCCCGATAACGGCGTCCCCCGCCGCAACCTCTCCACTACGCCTCCAAAATGCGGATTTTTGTTGAATCCCCCCACCCCGGGCATTATAATATATAGCAAAAGAAAACCATGCCGCCACAACCTACGGCACAGGAAAGGAATCTCTTATGATAATCAAAAACGGCCTCGTCTTTACGGAAAACAACGCTTTTGCCCCCATGACGGTACACACATCCGGCGGTCTTATCACAGCGCTAACCGCACCCGATGCTTCCGATGCGAATACACCGGATTCAGCCGAAGACACCTCCGTCTTTGACGCAACAGGCTGCTATGTGCTGCCGGGGCTGACGGATATCCACTTCCATGGCTGCAACGGTTACGACTTCTGTGACGGCACACCCGAGGCTTTTGACGCCATCGGTTCCTTTGCACTCGCCCATGGCGTCACTTCCATCTGCCCCGCCACCATGACGCTTCCCGAAGCTGATTTGTCCGGCATCTGCGAAAACGCGGCGCACTACAGAAAGGCACAGCTTTGCGGCAAAACCGCACAGCAGACCGCCGATTTGATTGGCATTCACATGGAAGGACCTTTTATCAACGCACACAAAAAAGGCGCGCAGAACGACGCGCATATTTTACAGCCTGACGCTTCCCTGCTCCGGCGTTTACAAAAAAAGGCGGATGGACTGATCCGGCTGGTTTCTCTTGCACCGGAGCTTTCCGGCGCAATCTCCTGCATCGAAGAGTGCCGTGAAGAATTCCGCTTTTCCATCGCCCACACCGAAGCTGACTATGATACGGCAATGACCGCTTTTGCTGCGGGCGCCGACCATGTGACACATCTTTTTAACGCCATGCCGCCCTTCACCCACCGGTCGCCCGGCGTTATCGGCGCCGCCTTCGATACGCCCTCCTGCTTTGTCGAGCTTATCTGCGACGGCGTACACATCGCCCCCAGCGCAATTAGGGCTGCCTTCCGGCTTTTTGGGGAAGAGCGCATCGTTCTCATCAGTGACAGCATGGAAGCAACGGGAAAGCCCGATGGGCATTACCGGCTTGGCGGTCTTACTGTTTTTGTTTCGGGCAGCCGCGCCGTGCTCTCGGACGGTACGCTTGCCGGAAGCGTGACGCCGCTTTATGGCTGCATGCTCACAGCCGTTTCCATGGGGATTCCGCTGGAAAGCGCCGTGAGAGCCGCAACCATCAATCCCTGCCGCTCCATCGGTATGGATAAGCTCTACGGCAGCATATCCGTGGGCAAGAAAGCGCATTTTCTTATTTTAAATCAACGGGACCTTTCTATAACATCTGTTATTAATGACGGGTTTTGCCTGAAAGCACCGCATCCAGAAGGAACGCCAACGGATAGCAGGCATTCTTTGCCTCCTCAACCGTATTGTTCTCATCCCCCAGCTC
The DNA here is from genome assembly GCA_029053015.1 of Lachnospiraceae bacterium. Lineage (GTDB taxonomy): Bacteria > Bacillota > Clostridia > Lachnospirales > Lachnospiraceae > Acetatifactor. The sequence goes on along the minus strand of JAIDHX010000048.1, from coordinate 42,486 downwards.
AATGAGCAGGGTGCGCCCTCTTAAGTGCATATTGTAGCGGTACTGCTTGATGTATATATTTCTGGTAAGCCCTGGGTAGTACTGTCCTGCTGCTGCCTGCATCTGAAAGGAAAAAGCAAGGTTTTCTTCCAGATTCGGATTGTAGAGATAATCAATATCACCTGTTTTTTTACTGCGGGATATCCCGTTAAAGAACATAAAGCGCGCCGTCCTTCTGCCATCTATATCCATCACCATATTGCGGTTGGCATTTCCCGAATCGCGGTGCAAATCAATCACCACCTGAATGGATGGGTACTCTGCCAAAATCGCCTCCAGAGCCGGCAGTGACTTGGCATAGGCGCTGTCCCTCTCCGTATCAAACTCCTCCGTATAGTGCAAAACCGTATAGCCGTATTCCTCTGTCAAAAGCTTTGTCAGAAACTCTCCGACGCCGACAATCGTGTCCGCGCGGTTTCCCGGCTCTGAATCAATAAAGCTTTCTCGGGAGTGGGTATGATAAATCAGAATCTGCGGTCCCTCTCCCATCTTGTCTATGGTAACGTCCCGGCCCATCAGACTCTCCAGATTAAACAAGTCACTGCCCCCCTGTGCCGTACTGTCAATCGTGTAAAAAGTAGATAGCAGTGTGGCGTAATCCGTCAGCGCGTCCCAGTCATACTCCGCCACCTTTTGCGGTGCCTGAAAACGATAGATACTGTTTTCCTGCGCCAAAAGCTCATCCAAAGTAAGCGCTTCCGACTGCAGCGCCTCCTCCAGTGTTTCTCCTGAAGCCGATACCGGTTCTTCCATCGGCTCTCTGTCCGTCCTGCTTCCCTCTTCTCCGTCTCCCGATATAATATGTAAAGTAATCTCCTCTTCCGCAGAAATCACACTTTGTGGTACTTCCGGTTCTTCCACTTTTTCCCGATTATAATAACAGAGCGGCATTAGACTCATCAGCCCATTGCTGATTGCCATTGCGGGACCCTCGCCTCCACCCGCGGAATATGTAAAAAGCGGCAGAAAAAAATTCTGGCTTCCCATGCCGCATGTATATATCAACAAAATAAGGAGCAGCACCACAGAGGATGTGACGCGCCTCAGCCCGCCCCCGTAATCTTTTAAATACCGCAAAATATCACCTCTTTTGTAATATATGCCTCCTCCGCTTTCTCTATACCAATCTCCGCTTTCCATACTCTTATGCCAGCTCCAGCGCAATATTGATGCCCTCTGACACCGTATAGCTTACCCGTTTGACAACGGCGTCAATGTCCTTGCTGGTCACATACATATTGTGCAGCTCCGACAATGCATTCCGGCTGTTTTCCATATAGCAGCGCCTGTCTGCCTCATCCGCTTCTCCTAAAAGCTTTTCCAGTGCATCACTCACAATCGTCGCCGCATCCACCACAGTGGGAACCCCTATGGCAATCACGGGAACTCCCATATTTTCTTTTGTCAGGGCATTTCTGTGGTTTCCCACACCGGAACCGGGGTGTATGCCCGTGTCGGTAATCTGTATTGTCCGGTTCAGACGTTTGGTGCTTCTCGCCGCCAATGCATCAATCACTATCATGACGTTGGGCGAAGTCTGTTCCACCACGCCCTTTAAAATTTCCGCCGCCTCCATTCCGGTTTCTCCCGTCACGCCCGGCTCAATACTGCTGATAATATTCATATGCTCTTTATTGTATGCTGCTTTCCCATATTCTCTTACGATATGCCTGGTAATAAACAGATTGTCCACAACGTAAGGTCCCAGCGCATCTGCCGTCACCTTGCGGTTGCCAAGACCAACCACTAAAATCTCCTGCTCTTTTCCGACATTGGGTATGATTTCCATCAGCCGTCCCGCAATCACATGGGAAATTTCACGGTGATAGTCCTCGTCCGGCTCCAGCATATTCGGCGCTTCAATGGTAATATAAGTGCCCATTGGCTTTCCCATGGCTTTTGCACCATTTTTTGTGGTGATTTCTACTTTGGTGACCCTGATATCCGTCTCCTCGTCATAATCTTCCTCCAGTTTCACGCCCCGCAGCGTACTGTCCGCATCTGTGATACTCTCTCTTGCCTCCAGTGCCAAGTCCGTCCTTACCTGAAAACAGCTCATTTTATTCCGTACCTTTCTGCATTTTGATTTTATTACACTGAACAGTAACATTTTTTGCAGAAAGCGGAAAAATATGTATTGACATTCTCGTCTTGTTCCTCTAAAATAATATGCGTATGTTTACATTGGTCGTCCGTGTCAGGCCTAAATGAAACATTTTCTAAAAAACAAGAGCATCGGAAAATGGGAGGTGTAGATATTGGCTAACATCAAATCTGCAAAAAAGAGAATTTTAGTAGCACAAACCAAGGCTGACAGAAATAAAGCTATCAGGTCAAGCGTTAAGACAGCAATGAAGAAAGTATTTGCTGCCGTTGAAACCGGCGATAAGGCTGTTGCTTCTGCCGCTTTAGCCAATGCAACAAAGATAATCGAGGCTGCTGCTTCCAAGGGAGTATACCACAAGAACAATGCTTCCAGAAAAGTATCCCGCCTTGCTATCGCAGTGAACAAAATGGCTTAAATGTATATAACGCATAAAAAACACCCATACCGTCATGTGGGTGCTTTTTTATGCGCTTTTTGTTCTATTCTCACTTCCTGCAGATAAACATGCCATACTCCTTCGGCACATGCAAAACGCCGTCCCGCATCTCATTTTCCAGAACCCTCTTTAATGTGCTCCTTCCAACCGCCGCAGCCTGGGACATATTGGCAAGCGACTCAATATAATCCAGCATATCGTCAATATCCGTCACCGCAAGAGCATCTGCATAATCCAGTCGCTGTACCTCTGTAAAATGCGCTTTCAGAATCTCACACCCATTCTGCAGTGTAAAATTTTTGTTCGTGGTATCCGTCACGCCGTATTCCCTTAACAAACCTGCGATAAACGGCATGATTCCATTCTCCCCGTATGTCGCACAGTAAAAGCAGCCGTCCTCTGACAGCACGCGCCTTACTTCCGATAAACCCTTGTGCAAATCGGGTACATGGTACAGCATCATATTGGCAATTACAATGTCATAGGAAGCCGCCGCATAAGGAATATCCTCAATATTTACCACGCCATAGGAAATGAAATCCTGTCCTCCCAAAGTCTCCTTTACGGCATAAACCATATTTTCCGAAAAATCAGTCAGGCGCAAGGTAATGCTTTTATCCAGCCGGGATAAATTGGTCTTCCATATACCTCCCGTGCCACACCCAAGCTCCAGTATCCTTGCTTTGGGAAAAATATCATAGTGGGAAAACAGCCAGTTACCCCATCCCTGTTTATTGGTGGAATACTTCTCATGAATGGAAATCCTCGTATTCAGCTTATCCGCCGTCTTGTACTGCTCCTGCACAGTCTCCCGTCCATTTATACTTCCCATAACACAATTCTCCTTTTTATTTTGCCGTCATACCTCCCCAAAACACTTCTAGCGTCTTCTTCCGCCGCCGCCATGGCTGACGCCGCTGCGGCTTGTGTGCCTGCCACCGCCGCCGGAATGACCGCCGCTGCCGGAACTGGAACTGTATACCACACTTGTCACATGCTTGTTGATAAGCTCGTCGCGCATTACGGTAAACTGCACACTTCCATTCTCCACATAGGTAGAAGCGCCCGTCGTCTTTTCCCCTTCTTTGGTCTTCATGTGGGAAGCAATGTAAATCAGCGCCACAACACCCGAAACTGCCAGCACAACCAGCGGATTGATATTGATTTTCCCTCTGGACATATCGCGGTAAATATCCTCAATGTATGCGCTGTAGGCTTTGTATGGACTTGTTTCCACCCTGTCGTAAACGTCGTCCAGCAAAGAATCTATCATGGAATCAGAATAGCGCTCCAGCACCCTCCCGCAAGTGGAAAGCCAGCTTCCCTTCTCTCCCGCGTACCAGTTATCCAGAAGCAGCGCACCGTCCCCATGAACCCGATTATAACCAAAATCATTTTCGTCATAGAAATCATCGGCAAAGTCCCGCATGGCACGCATCCAGTTGCTGTCCGTATTATACCCATATCCATACAGCTCCAGCACGGACATGTCAATCGTCACGATAACAATATCGCAGCCTATCTGATCTTCCCGCTTTGCTATCTGCTCTGCAAGCCTTTCTTCCTCTGCAGGTGTCAGGACATCCGCATAGTCAAAAACTCTTTCTTTGGGCGCCGCGCTGTTTTTCCTGATATAATTTCCTGCCAAGCTGCGCATAAACCCGATGCCGCCCACAAGCAGCGCCAAAACCCCAATCGTAATAAATATAAACTTAAAATAGGAAAAATATTGTTTCATTTTACTCTCCATTTTTGCACATAACTTGTTTATATCTGCGCTTTTTATTCAGTATTAGAAAAACAAAAGCAGTTGGCGTACCAGCATGAGAATCGTAAACACCGAAGCAAACACGGTCGCGCCATACCCCCATACCTTTGCCTTGGAAAGAGGCACCTTACCTACGATTTTCCCTGTCTGCCCGTTTACATGGAAGATAAAATCCTCGCCCTTGTATTTGTAATTGTAGACCCATACCGGCAGCAGCGCATAATTGGTCTCCGTCCTCGCCAGCGTCACCTGATTGTTCAGGCTGCTTTTCAGACCCACGTACCCGCTTATGCTGTTGCGCAGAAGAACCTCCGCATCGGCCTTTGCCTTGCCCACTGCACGAGGCTCCAGCGCCATATCGTCCTGATTGTAGCGCTCCGCCCAGAAGCCCGACATATATTCTTCTTTAAAATCTATCATCTGTCCGTAATTGTACGGCTCCATCAAATCCATGATGTTGTCCGGCATGGCGTTGGATGCATCCACCGGCATCTTGTCAAAATCGACCTCCATCTCCCTGACGATGTGGTACACGCTGGTCTCCGTATATTCCCTGTTGCCGCTTATCCATTTACGTATCTTGTTGCCTTCCCCTTCATATCTCCCATGCACATGGTAGTCATACATCCAAAAGGGGACGTAGGCGCCGCTCATGGTTGACAGCTTTGCCTCGGACAAAAAATCATTCGGGGCAAACACGCAGGACTTAAATTTCTCACGAAGCTTTTTCTTCGTCATTTCCTTGCTGTAAACAAAGGGAATGATATGATTCGGCTTGTAGGCGCCCGAAACCCTCTCATCAAAAACAATATAATCTCCACAGTACGGGCAGCGGGAAGCCGACGTAAAATCACCTATATTGCCGATTGCGCCTCCACAGTTGATACAGTTATAAATTGACTGCTGCTCCGTCTTTTTCTCTTCACTGTTCACACCATCACAGTAAGGGCAATGCATTTTTTGTATCTCAGGGTCATATACCACATTGCCTCCACAGTTCTTACACTTAAATATCATCGACTTCTCCCCCTCCGTTACGGAATGGCTGTTAAAATCCTCTGTCCCTTCGACAGACGGTTTATTCTGTTTTATTATAACAAAATGCGCCTGTTTTCGCAATGAAACTTGAATATAAAATAAAAACGGGCAGGCCCCCTTAAAGCCTATTCCCGTTTTCCGATATTAGTCCATTGCCTTGCCTATTAATTCTGAATGATATTTTCCTGCAATATTAGTATGAAAGAAAGAGACAGCCGTCTCCGTTTTTCTCCATTCATACCACACACCTTCAGGCACATCATAAAACTGCCATACCTGTCCGTCCGACAAAAATTCCAGTTCCAGCACCGCGCAGAGTGGGTCATAGCCTGCACTTGCAATTCCCGTCATTGCAATTTTAAATCTCTCCAATAAATGTTATCTCCTCCTCTTTTGAGTCATTGCCGCCTTCCCTATTGCCCCCTAATAAGTTAATGTCCCGAGGCAGGAGAAACGTAACAGGAAATTTTATTTTTCAGACGACAGCTTTTCTCTCAGTTTTTTACGTATCCGGCTAAGCCTCATCCGCACATTTTCCTCTGAAATTCCAAGCTGCCACGCAATATCTGCACCGCTGTACCCCTCTATATAATACTTATGCAGCAATTCCCACTCCTTTTGAGGCAGCAGGTTCTGCAGCATAATTTTCACCTCTACCGCCTCGTAGGCATCCGTCACACGCATGGCCGCCTCTGTTTCCTGCACAGCTTCCAGCGCCACCGCCTGATTCTCTTTCCGTCTGCGCATATTGCCGGCAATATAGACAGCCGTCTTATATAGCCAGCCGGCCGGATTGGGATGTTTCATCAGCATATCCCGGCACATATACGCTGTACAGTAACTCTCCTGCGCAATATCTTCCGCCATACTCTCCCTTCCTGTTATTCTCCTTACATACCGGTAAAACGCATCATAGGTATCATCGTAAAACTCACAAAAAAAATTTTCACTGCACTGCATTTCCTTTGCCCCGCTCTTTCATAATATAATAAAACAAGCCGCCTCCATGCACATGCACTTCGGCGGCCGTTGTTTTTCAAGCCTGTTCCCCTATCTTGTCATATATACAGATATATCATCATTTGATTTATACAAACAAAATATCATGATTTACGGTTGCATAAAACAATTCCCTGAACTCTTCTATATTCTGCGCCTGCGCCAGTCCCCACATCATCTTGGTGACGACAGCCTCCAGAGTCATGTCATAAGCTTCCATCAGTCCAAAGTTTTCCTTAATCAGTCTGCCCACGCGGTATATCGCCATGTCACTTCCCTCATGGGTGACTTGTGTTGCCGCCATCACGATTTTTCCTGCCTTCGCCCACCTTTCCACCTCACCATAAAAAGAAACCTCCCCGTACTCCGGAAAGCCTCCCACGCCAAAAGATTCTATAATCACACCATCGTAAAACGGAAAAAGACGGTTTAAAACCGAAGCATCCATCCCGGGTATCAGCTTCAACAAAAGCACCCTTTCGTTCAACTTATGATAAAATACAGTTTCACCGCTTATCTTTTCCTTATCATCAATATAGAAGGTAATGCGCTCTTCCCTAATAACTGCTATAGACGGATAATTGATGCTGGAAAACGCATTATAGCTTTTGGAACGCTCTTTTTTGGCACGGGTTCCCGCTATGACCACACCGCCAAACACAATGTTGACGCCATGCGCCCTGTCATCCGCTGCAAACCGCAGACTGTCCAAAAGATTAGTGCGGGCATCGGTCACCGGAAGATCGATGGGCTTCTGCGCGCCCGTCACCACAATCGGCTTTCGGCTGTTCTGAATCAGATAGGACAGAGCTGCCGCGGAAAATGCCATGGTATCCGTTCCGTGGCATATCACAAAACCGTCGTAGGCGTCGTAGTTTTCCTCAACTGCCGCCGCCATTTTAAGCCAGTGCTCCCCCTCAATATTGGTGCTGTCCAGACTGAAAAGCTGACAGGCATCCACCGAACAGAAAGTCTCGTACTCTTTGACATAACAAAGAAGCTCCTCCACGGCAAGCTGCGGCGCAAGTCCCTCCTCTGTATATCCCGAAGCAATCGTCCCACCGGTTGCAATCAGTAAAATTTTTTTCATGCGTTCTTCCCCTTTCCATCAAATCCATGAACCCAGTCGGAAAACAAATAATATCCCAGATAAATCACCGAGCTGATTGCCCATGTCAGCGGATAAGCCCAGTAAATATAGGAAATCTCGCCGGTAAAGCGCATCACGATGATGATGTAGGCAATGCGCACCACACACCAGATGGACAACATAATCACCATAGGTACAAATGCCTTTCCCGCACCGCGGCAGACAGCCGCTACAGAATGGGAAAAAGCAAGCAGAAAATAGAACAATGCCACCGTTCTTGCCTGCTGCACACCAAGCGCGATTACCCCTGCTGTCTTATCAAATATGCCGATAAGCTGCGGCGCAAAAACATAATATCCGATGCCGATTACCTCCGCCAAAAACACTGCGGCAAGAATACTGAACCGCGCCCCCTTCTTTGCACGCTCATACTGTCTTGCGCCAAGGTTTTGGCTGATAAATGTAGTACACGCCATATTAAAGCTGGTGATGGGCAGAAAAGCAAAGCCTTCTATTTTGGCATGCGTGCCATAAGCAGCCATGGCCAGTTTGCCAAAGGAATTGATTTGGGACTGTACGATTACGTTGGCAAAGGCAATCACGGAATTTTGAACACCCGAAGGCAGACCATACCGGATAATTTCTATCAGCATCGCCTTATGAAAACGAATTTTTCTAAACTCTACTGTGTATATATTTCCTTTTTGCAAAAGATGCCTCATGCAGAACACGACACTTGCCGCCTGTGAAATCACCGTCGCCACTGCCGCCGACCAGACTCCCCAGCGGAATACGCCGATAAACAGCACATCCAGCACAATGTTCAAAATCGATGAAAAAATCAGATAATACAGCGGGCGTCTGCTGTCCCCAAGCGCGTTCATAATGCTTCGGCAAATATTGTACATGACCATGGCAAGCGCGCCTAAAAAGTAGTATCGGAAATACTCTACCGCTTCCGGCATAACCTCGGGATCGGTCTGCATCCACCTTAAAAAAGTAGGCGTAAACGCAACGCCCGCCACCGTCAGCAGAATCCCGCTTACAATGCCGAATGCCAGAATCGTGTGGATGGCACGTGACACCTGTTCCTTGTCGCCCGCTCCGAAAAATTTGGAAATCACAACCCCGCCGCCCATGGCAGTTCCTATGAAAAAGCTAATCATCAAGAAAATCAGCGTACCCGACGAAGTAACGGCAGCAAGTGCGTTCGTCCCCAGAAATGTGCCGACAATCAGTGCATCCGCGGTATTATAAAGCTGCTGAAACACCTGACTCAAAAAGATGGGAAGCGCAAAGGCCATCATGAGGGAATAGGGGTTCCCCTTTGTCATATCTTTTACGCGGGAGGAAGCTTCTCTTCCGCTGCTGCTTCTTGTGTGTAACATGAATATTGTACTCTCCTCGAAAAAAACTCATGACGGCATCCAAACAATGCCGTCAAGTTCTAGCATAAAACAGAGCGGGGAAGAAGTCAAATTGTTTTTTTCCATTGAAGCCAGTCTTTATCCAGGACTGTTGTATGAGGGCATGTAAGTATTGTTTCGCAGGGAAATGCTTTGCATTCGCCGCAAAAGTTTAGTTTTTGGTTTATCACGCAATCTCTTGTAAAGCAGTCTCCTTCTCTATGTTCTTCTATGCACCCTTTGCAGTTTCCGGCAAGGCAGGTGGGGCAGGCGCCGCAATAGAAACCGCATTTTCCAATTATGCTATCTTGCTGCATAGGCTATCGCATCCGCTTGAAATTGTAATCCCTGTGCTCCCCCTGCATGGGCAAATTCGGTCTGAATCGATTTACGCGCAGGGTATTTGCCTTTGAATCTTTCTTTTATTACTTTTTCCATCACCGGTATATTCCAGACATCCCTGAATAAGCAATCCATCTTGACTACATTCTCAAGTGTCAGACCTGCCAATGCCAGTCTTCTTTCCATTTCATCAAAAGCCCCGTTAATCTGCTGCTCAATCGTGCCTCCGATATTACCGACGCAATAACTCAAAAAGCAGAAGTCTCCTGCTTCAATAATGCCTGCATGTGCCCATTCTTCGTTCATTTCATATCTCTTGATTTCTTTCATTTTAATCTCCATTCCGGAGTGCTTCCCGCTGCTTCACTCCTCATACGCCATTTGTATTTCCTTACATGTTTTTATAATGCGTTCCTTTATTTTCTGTGGTTCGATTATCTTAACCTTGTTTCCAAAAGAAAGAATCACGCCATACCAGAATGTCTCATGTTCCGGTGCAGAAAAACAATACTCAAAATCACCATTTTCAAATTCCTGCGTGATTCGTCCATTCAAGTATTCCCTGCACTTCGCTTTTATGATTGCTTTTCCATATAGTTTGATATGCACCATATTTTCATTACCATCTTCCAGCTTAATATCGGAAAGATGATGGACTTTTGTGTTTTTGATATCCGTTGCCCGCAGACTGTCCATACGGACTAATTTGAACATACAATAATTCTGATATTTTTCGTAATATCCAATCAGATACCAGTTATACCATTTGTATTGGAGTAAAACCGGCTCTACCTGCATTTCTTTTACTTCATCATGACTATTGGTATAAGAAAACCGAACAACACATTTTTTCCCGATTGCATCTTCTAACAGCTTTAATTGTTCCTTTATTTTGTCATCTTCACCCGCAACGCCTAAATCCACGGAAACCGCAACGCCCTCCGTATGGTTTAAACTCTTTACTTTTTCCAAAGTCTGCTCTAAACCTTTATTTTCGTATGCACTTGCCAATCCTTTCAGGGCAGTGACTATCCAATCATATTCATGACTTGTTGCAACTTGTTTTTCTAAAACAAAGCTATCCATAATTTGATAGCCGCCTTCCACACCATAAAAAGATTGAATGGGAATACCTGCCTGATCCAATGTTTCTAAATCCCTCATAATCGTTCTGGCAGAAACCTCAAATTCTTCCGCTAATTTCTGTGCGGATGTCCGCCCATTATTCAATAAATAAACAACAATGCCCATAAGCCGACCAATCTTCATGCTTTTCCTCCTTTCACCCCCAGTATAGCAAACAAACTATGACAACAGTATGTCATAGTTTGTTTAAAAAGAAACGGACTTGAAGGGAAACCTCCAAAGTCCGTTCCTTGTTACGCTTTTTGCAATTCAATTTTATTCCGCCCTGCTCATAGCCTGTTGGAAATCTTTCTGATCCGTAAAAATCTCGTTGGTATACGGATTTTTCTTCTGTGCTTTTGCACGCTTCAAGATCACGGCAAACACAGCAATGTTCACTACAATGGAAATCACGGAAATGATTCCCTGCGCCGTAGGATTGGCTGTCGTAGGCATGGTGTCTCCAAAAGCAGCCGCCGCTCCGCCTGCTCCGTATACGGAAGATACGGTTGTAAAGCGGCTTGCATCCTGAAACAGCGGGAATACCTGTGCAAACATACACCAAAGCGCCAGCGTATTGGCACGGTTCTGAATCCAGCCGCCCTTGTTCCAGAGTGCATTGGCAACGGTCGGCGCAAGCAGAAGCGCAAAACCGCAGTACCATGAATGGGTGGGCAGATTCAGGTAGGTGTACTGGAAGTTCCAAATATCATATGCCAGAATAAAGCACCAGGTCATATCCGGCCAAAGCATATCCTTTTTATCCTTGGAGGAATAGATACCCCACCAGCCGGTCATACAAACGATATTGATCAGACCTGCGATACCGTTTAAGATGTTCCACCAGCCGCCGTAGAGCCATACGCCCTCGGAAGATTTCCACCAGCCGCCCATAATAGATCCGGCTCTGACCACGGATTCAAAATCAGATACAACTGCAATCAGGATGTTGATCGCAACGATCACAAAGGGGAATACCTTGAAAGCATGGGATTTTCCAAGCTTGCCCCAGTGATATTTGATAACCATGAAACCGATACAGCCTGTCAGCGCAGCGTAAAGCTTAGCATAATGGAACCAGCTGTTCATATGTACATAAGTCTGGTTATTCAGCGCCCATTCGGCACCCATTGCGGCTCCGACATAAATGGCGATAAAATAAACCGTCAGCGCAGCGGGAAGTGCAAAAAAGCAAGCCATTCCGCCGATTTTGGTACGTCTGGCAACTTCGTTTATAAGAATCAGTCCGGCAAAAACTAGAACCCATCCTAAAAGCTGCCACAGTGTTTTTCCATCATAGATTTGAAAAACCATAATCTCTCCCTCTCTTCTTTTAGTATACTTCTATTTCTTTTATGTTAAATTCATTCCCCTGTAAAAGCCATGTATCCGAACTTTTGCAGTGAGGACAAATTTTACCATACTCCACAGTCGGATAGGTTTGACCGCAGCCTTCACAATAAGTAACGGCAGGAAGCGTTTCCACGAACAGCTCCGCGTCCGCGAACAGCTCTCGTTTCCCGGCTGCCCATTTCCAGCAGTTCTGCAGATAGGATTCTATGACCGTAGACACTTCCCCCAGCTCCAGAACCACTTTGGAAATACCCGCCACCTCGTTTTCCTGTGCAACCTTTTCCAGACTATCCATAATGTGAAATACAACACCTAATTCATGCATAGCTTAATCCTTTTTGGATGCAAACGTTACTTTCAACGACTGCTTGATCATGTTGGGAAGCACGTATTTCAGCTTATCCTCTGATTTTACCATCTCGGAGCACTCCGGATGTTCTCTGTGAAGCGTAATGGCATCAAATACGCACTTTGTGGTGCAGACGCCGCAGCCGATACACTTATTGGGATCCACAACGGACGCGCCGCATCCTAAGCAGCGGGAAGTTTCTGCCTTCACCTGTTCTTCGGTCAGCGTGTGGGAAAGATCCCTAAAGGACTGCGCCTGTGCTTCCTCCGCCCGCTCCGGCCGCTGTCTGTCAGTATTGTCATAGCTTGCAACCTGAATATCTTCTTTGTCCAGTTCGATAAAATCTCTGCGGTTTCTTCCGATGGTCAGCGTACAATGCTCATGCACAAAGCGGTGAAGGGAAATCGCTCCCTCGCGTCCTGCTGCGATGGCATCTATGGCAAACTTAGGACCCGTATAAACATCGCCGCCCACAAAAATATCCGGTTCTGCGGTCTGATAAGTCAGCTTATTGGCAATCGCTCCTCCGTTAGGACGAAGCTCTACCTTTGTGCCATTCAAAAGGTCACCCCAGACAATTCCCTGACCTACGCTGAAGATCACGCTGGAGCAGTTTATAGTCATGGTCTGTTCCTCGTCATAAAGCGGGGCAAAGCGATGGTTCTCGTCATAAACACGGGTACATTTTTTAAATACAACTCCTGTCACTTTCCCGTTCTCAGAGAGAATCTCTTTGGGACCCCAGCCGTTGTTGATGGCAATATTTTCTTCACTTGCCTCTAAGATTTCTTCCCGGCTTGCCGGCATCTCATCCCGGCTTTCCAGACAAACCATGGAAACCTTGCCCTGTCCGCAGCGTGTGCTCGTTCTTGCAGCGTCTATCGCAACATTACCGCCGCCGATCACGACCACGTCTCCGCCAAGGTCAAAAGCCTCTTTCTCGCCGGCTTCTCTCAAAAATTCTACTGCAGTGTAAACACCCTGTGCATCTTCACCGGGCACGCCTGCTTTTTTTCCGCCCTGACAGCCGATCGCAATATAGAAGCCTTTGTAGCCCTGCTCGCGAAGCTGTGCAATCGTAACGTCTTTTCCTACCTCAACACCGCACTTGATCTCAACGCCCATAGCTTTGATCACGTCAATTTCCGCCGCAATCAGATCTTTTTCCAGCTTGTAAGAAGGAATTCCGTAGGTCAGCATACCGCCGGGTTTCTCCGCTTTTTCAAAAACGGTAGGTTTGTAGCCTTTCTCCGCCAGGAAATATGCGCAGGAAAGTCCGGCAGGACCTGAACCGATGATGGCAATTTTTTCCTCAAAACCGCCCCGTAAGGAAGGAATGGTCGGCTTGGGAATATAACGGGTCTCGGCATTCAGATCTCTTTCTGCAATAAAGCGTTTTACCGCATCAATGGCAACTGCCTCGTCAATGGTTCCTCGTGTGCAGGCATCCTCGCAGCGGCGGTTACAGATCCGTCCGCAAATAGCGGGCAGAGGATTATCTTTCTTGATGAGAGCCAATGCCTCCTCGTAACGTCCTTCCTTTGCAAGCTGCAAATATCCCTGGATGGCAATGTGCGCAGGACAGGCCGTTTTACAGGGAGCGGTTCCGGTGTCATGACAATTGATCCGGTTCACGTCTCTGTAGTTGTGAGTCCACATATGTTCTCCCCATTTTTTCTCATGAGGAAGCGGCATTTGAGGATATGTCACCTCGCTGCCATCCTTTTTGCAGAGCTTCTGTCCCAGTTTTACTGCTCCTGCCGGGCAGGCTTCCACGCATTTGCCGCAGGCAACGCATTTTGATTTGTCTACCTTCGCGACATAAGCGGAACGGGACATATTGGGTGTGTTAAAAAGCTGTGAAGTACGTAAAGCATAACATACGTTCACGTTACAGTTACAAATGGCAAAAATCTTATTGGCACCGTCAATGTTTGTAATCTGGTGCACAAACCCGTTATCCTCAGCCTGTTTGAAAATATCCAGCGCTTCCTCTTTGGTTATGTAACGTCCATCCTTCTGGGTCTCTACCACGTAGTCCGCCATATCGCCCACGGCAACACACCAACCCTCCGGGTCGTCTCCGCAGCCTTCATCGTGTTTCAGGCGGGAACGGCGGCAGGAACAGGGGCTTGCCGCATATTTGCCCTCATATTTTGACAGCCAGTAGGAAATGTGCTCCAGATCAATGGATTCGCTCTCCATCTCAATCGCTTTTTCCACGGGAATGACATGCATACCGATGCCGTTGCCGCCCGGTCCTACAAAGGGCGTCACCTTCTCTAAAGGCAGTCTTGACATGTGTTCAAAGAACAGGGTAACCTCCGGATGTTCTTCTATTACATTGCTGTTCATGTTAAAGAATTCTCCGGAACCCGGCACAAACATGGGAAGTACATACTGTTTTTCATGCCGCTCATTTTCCCAGTTGTACTCCAGAATTCCTTTTACCGACATCTGCTGAAGCTTTGGTTCCAGCTCTTCTTCGGGTATGCCGGTAAGCTTTACCATCTCCTGTAAGGTCTTCGGCTTCCGGACGCCCATTTTGAAAGCGATTTCCGCCTCCTCGTCTGTCAGTACGCCTGCAAGTCCCCAGTATTCCGGATCGTCCTGCGTGATTTTTTTCAGCCCCAGCTTCTGCGGGATCCGATCGGTGATCTTTTTTCCCAGCTTCAGAATACTCTTGCGGGGAGGCTCACTGTGGTCGGCCTTATGCTCCGGATAAACGTAATCCGGATATAATTCTTTGTCCAAATTCTTCGTCATACCTTCCTCCTTTGTTTTTATATTATTCCTTTGTTTCTATGATTATTCTGTCACACGCCAGCTTTTGACCTCTTCTGCCAGCCATTCTGTCCATTCTGAAATTCCCTCGCCTGTTCTGGCGCATATGGGAATGATTTTTGCCTTCGGATTCCGCATAAGGATATATTCCCTGCATTTTTCCATGTCAAAATCAAAATAGGGCAGAACGTCTATTTTATTGATCAGTACCACGTCGCAAATGGAAAACATCAGCGGATACTTCAGCGGTTTGTCGTGTCCTTCCGGAACGGACAGGATCATCGCGTTCTTCGATGCTCCGGTATCAAATTCCGCAGGGCAGACCAGATTCCCGACATTTTCAAGAATCGCCAGCTCGACATCCTCCACTTTCAGTCCGTCAAGTCCCTGCCTCGTCATTTCGGCGTCCAGATGACACATGCCTCCCGTGTGAAGCTGAATCACTTTAGCGCCGGATTCTTGAATCGTCCGCGCATCCACGTCCGAATCAATGTCGGCTTCCATAACACCGATTTTGAAGGTATCCTTTAATGTCTCAATGGTACGCATCAGTGTAGTGGTTTTTCCGGAGCCCGGAGAAGACATCAGATTCAACAGGAATATCCCTTTTTGCTTTAATTCCTGTCGGAGAGCATCGGCCTGCTTGTCGCTGTCGGCAAAGACACTTTGCTTGATTTCCAAAACTCTTACTTCTTTCACTGTAACACCTCCTCCCATGCTTCGGATTGATTATTTTTACCTGTTTTCTTTATCCCTATTTTAACACTACAGATGTGGAGCGTCAATCAATGTTTGTGTTTTCACGGTTTCATTACAGAAGCGCTTTATGTGAAATTATTCCACGACATATCGCGCCAGTTCCAATGCAATATCGAAATGACCTACATCGTGCTGCGTACCTTTGGTTTGCCCTTCTTTTCGTCTGGTATCCCATTTAGGTGCGTCAAGCAAATCTCCACTTGTAAAGAATGTGTATAAACTTAGTCCCCTGAAATCGCACATCGCCTGCAAAGCAGCGCATTCCATTTCTACGGAAATACAACCATCCGCTTTATGTTTTTCAAAGTTATTGACAGTTTCTCTGTAGAAAGAATCGGTTGTCCAAGTCTTCCCTTTCACATAGGGGATACCGTTTTGTTCCATAAAGTCGGCGACAATGTCCGCATTCTTGACAGTAATATAATCCGATGCAGGTGCGTAATGATAGGAAGTACCTTCATCCCGATAGGCTTGTGTGGGTATCATGACCTTTCCATGCGCAATTTCCTTATTCAGGCAGCCTGCGCCTCCAAATACGATATATTTGTTTGTCTTTATTTCTGACAAAGTATCCTCCACCGTACCGACACACGCAGGCGCACCTACATAAGTTTTGTAAAACGCAAATTTCTTTCCCTTATAATCAATACAGTAAATCGGTGTATTGCCCGTTGCAAACCAAAATGATGCCATCTGCCTGCAATCGTAATTGACCAGAACAAATTCTTCAATCACATGTGAAAAAGTCAAAATACACGCATCGACTTGCGGCGCATTTTCATTGACACGTGGATTAATGATTGCCGCTGATTGGTTGTCAAAACTTTCTGTTATCATGTTTTTTCCTCCCTAGTTTCTTTCCGAGCAAAACTAAAACTCAAATCAGCCTCTTCAATTTGAGTTCAAAAGATGGTTTCGTGACATATTCCATATAAATCGGTCTGCCCGTATACTCTAAAAACGCCTTATACCTTTCTATATATGCCGGCGTCTGCATCAAGTCCAACACTTTCTCCTTTGCAACATATGCCGATTCTGCATTTTCATCGGATGGTCTCGGCGTTCCGCGTTTTGCCCTGCATATAAAGTCAAGCATAATTTTGGTAGGTATCTCCTTTACGCCATTATAGCCGGGGTTCTTTGCCGTATTGGAAGAAATGCAAAATACTTCGCCCACCTCAATATCAACGCCCGCTTCTTCCATAACCTCTCTTTTCACAGCCTGAATGACATTTTCCCCGACTTCCACCTGCCCTCCGGGAAATACCCAGCCCGCATTATGCGTCTTTACCATAAGAATCTCATCGTTTTCATTTATAACAATTCCCGCCGCCGCAATAATGTGGGTGGGCATAACCTTGTGTTCCATACGAATATCTCCTTTCGATTAATGAGCGATAGATGATTGCGAAATGAAAAAACTATGCAAGTGTCATTGTGGATGTTGTAGATTCCAACACAGACACGCTCTCGCTCCGAGCTTACCGTAGCGGTACTAAGCTCGAAAATACCTCGCAAGTCATGCCTGCATGACTTTGGTACCGACGGTAAGCAAAGGTCTGCTTATGGAATCTACAACATCCACAATTCGAAACCGGCAAATGTGAGTTTCATAATTATCTAGATAAGTAATTCCAAAGGGCGCCCTCTTATCCTGCGCGCATCTTTCGCGGCGCGTTTACGCCGCCGCAACGGTAACAGCCCGTCCGGCAGCCTGTTCCCTCGACGCCCGTTAAGAAACGTTGGCGCTTAGCGAGGTTCTTTCGAGCTTAGCGTCCATTACGTTTCTTTCCGAGCGAAAGCGCGGCGGCGAGGGAACAGGCTGCCGGGCGGGCGTCCCCCGCTGCAACCATAAACCCTCGCCGCAAAACTACTTCATCTCTTCGAATATAAAATGCTCCGCCTTCACAAATCCGCCCTCCCCTTCGCCTTCATGAATCGCGAAAAGTCCGGCTTTGACGCCGACCCAGCGTCCCGGCGTTGCTTCAATTACTTCACCTGCTTTGATATATTCCGCGCCGTCCGTGCTGTATGCAAAGGATACTTTCAACGCAGCTTCCACATACATTCTAAGGTACACTGCGTCTTCCTCAAGCGCGGCACAGACCCTTTCCGTCTCATTGTGCTTCGTCCACTCGCCGGTGCGCTGCACAAGTTTCTTTTCTCCGTTTTCCTGCTTGATGGCAAAATCCGTATAGACGCCTCCCAGGGACACCATGCCGCAGACGTCTCCGTCCTTCATGCCTGCAAGATGAAGCTTTGTCGTAATCTGAAACTGTGGCGCAGGCCATTTCTGCAAAAGCAGATTCGGCACGTCGCAGGTCTGCGTCTCTTTCTCACTGTTCTGCGCATACAGCGTGAGCATACCGTCCGAAAGGGCGTACCACTCTTTTTTATAGTTGGCGTTCCACTGCCACTGCAGCCCCAGCTTTTCTCCTTCAAACAAATCGGAATCCTCCGGCGCACAGATGGGATATTCGCCTCCCACGTCCGGTTTTTGATACTGCATAACCGGTTCTCCGCAGCCGTTTTCGTCCGCATTGACGCCGATAACCGGCCAGTCGTCCACCCAGCGCATAGGCTGCAGATGTACGATTCTTCCTGCATTTCCCACGTCCTGAAAATGCAGAAACCAATCCTCTCCCGACGGCGTGTCCACCCACGCGCCCTGATGCGGTCCGTTCACGGAACTTCCGCCCTGATGCAGCACTATTTTTTCCTCATAGGGCCCCCAGATATTGCGGGAGCGGAGCACTGTCTGCCAGCCCGGCTTTACGCCGCCTGCCGGCGCAAAAATATAATAGTAGCCGTTGCGCTTGTACAGCTTCGGTCCCTCAATGGTGGGCTGCGTCTCATTGCCGTCAAAGACATGCTTGCCATCGCCCAGCACGCCGCTGCAGTCCGGCTCAATGGGAGACAGATGTAAAATACTCTTAAAACCGATTCTGCTCCTTGCAAATGCCGTCACCATATATGCCTGTCCGTCGTCATCCCAGAAGGGGCAGGGGTCTATCCAGCCGGTTACCTTGCGCACGCACACCGGCTCCTCCCAGCCCTCGAAGGGATTGCGGCTTTTCACCATGAAAATGCCCTCATCCGGCATGGGAATAAACACATAGAAAACACCGTCATGATACCGGATGGCAGGCGCCCACGCGCCGCAGCCGTGAATGGGCTTGTCGTAAGTATCAAAAGGCAGTTTTTCCATCGCATACCCGATTACGCGCCAGTTTACCAAATCCTTGGAATGGAGCACCGGTACGGAAGGCGCATTGCAGAAAGAAGAAGCTACCATAAAGTAGTCCTCGCCCACCCTGATTGCATCCGGATCCGAATAGTCCGTATACAGAATCGGGTTGGAATATGTCCCGTCGCCATTATCGGCAGTCCACATTTTCTTCATTGACTACAACCTCCTGATTTCCGTATAAGCCAACAGGAAAGGTCCCACGCCCTTTGCATCGTCTTCTACAATGGGCTCGGACATATAGTATTCAAAGCTGCCGTCCCTTCTTAAATTGTTTGCCGGTCCCAAGCCTGCAACCAGACAGATACCGCCAAGATGCAGCTTGCCATCCTCCGTCTTCATATATTTACTGCGGATGCCTTCAAATGCTTTCACACCGTATTCTCTGTAACTCTCAGGCAGGAAGCCCAGACGCACGCCGCGCAGTATGGAAAACGCAAGAATCGCGCTGCCGCTGGTCTCTAAGTAGTTCGGCTCTTTGCCGCCGAGCGCCGGAAGCTGGTACCACATGCCGCTCTCATCCTGATATTTTAACAGAGAATCAATCAGCTCCTTAAATACCTTCTTTAAGTTTTCGTATTCTGCCTCATAGCCATCCGGCTGTGTCTTGCTCAAGGTATCCAGAAGCGCCATGGAATACCAGCCGATGGCACGCAGCCAGAAGTTCTTTGACAGTCCCGTTTCCTTGTCGCACCAGAAGATAGACTTGGAAGCATCATAGCCGTGGTAATACAGACCTGTCTCTTCGTCGCGCATGTATTTTACCACATTGGCAAACTGTCCGAAAATATCCGCATAGTTCTTCCTGTCATTAAACTTTGTCTCGTATTCCATGTAGAACGGCTGCCCCATGTACATACCGTCCAGCCATACCTGGTTGGGATAAATTTTCTTATGCCAGAAATTGCCCTCTTCCGTTCTGGGCTGTCCCATAATCTGGCTGTAAATCAAATCAATCGCTTTTCTGTATTTTTCTTTTCCCGTAATATCATAGAGCTGGAACAGGGTCTTTCCTGCATTGACATTGTCAATATTGTATTCTTCTACGGAATATCCGGCAATCGTGCCGTCCTCCTGTACCCTGTGATTGATAAATGCATCCGCGAAGTCCAGATACTTTTTCTCCCCTGTGGTGTTGTAGGTCTCTAAAAGCGCCAGAATCATACATCCGTCTATGTAATTCCAACCTGCCTTCAACCCGTTTTTCGCCTTCTCAATATTCCATACCGGAACGTCCAGCGTACTTCTTTCAATCAATTCGTCGATATACTGCTCAATAACTGGTATCTGCATGTTCACCCTCCGTTTTTAGACTTTGTAAGTACTTTCATAGTCTAATTTTACAGGGAAAGTAAAGTAACGTCAATGCATTTTGCATTTTTTTCCTAAAAGTGATATAATCCCCTCTAAGTCATATTCAAACTACAACTACAAAGGACGCGACGCTATGAAAGTACTGATTCTATCCTCAGCCACGGGCGGCGGCCACAATGCTGCCGGCGCTGCCGTACAGGAAGCCTTGTTAAATGCCGGACATGAAGCCGTTATGATGGACATGTTCCTTTTATCCAGCGCACGCACGGCAAGGCTGGTCGGTCAGACTTATGTCCGAATTGCCCGCGGCGTCCCCCGCCTTTTCGGTATGCTCTATCGCCTGGGAGGCTTTATCAGTTCCAGCCGCCATAAGTCCCCTATATACTATGCCAACGGACTGATGGCAAAAAAACTGCATGACTATCTGGAACAAAATCCTTACGATGCCATCGTGATGCCGCATCTGTTTCCGGCAGAAACCATCACCTATATGAAGCGGCACGATATGGCGCTTCCGCTCACCGTTGCCGTCGCCACGGATTATACCTGCATCCCTTTCTGGGAAGAAACAGAGTGCGACTATTACATCATTCCCCACGGGGATTTAACGGAAGAATATACACGTAGGAAAATGTCTGCAGACAGGCTGCTCCCTTACGGGATTCCGGTCAAAGAAGCCTTCCGCCCAAAAACGGACAAGGCGCTTGCCAAGGAAAGCCTCGGACTTCCACCCGACAAGCCAATGTATCTGGTTATGAGCGGCAGCATGGGCTTTGGCAAAATCCATATTTTTGCCTACGAACTGGTGCGCAGCCTGAAAAACGGGGAGCATGTAGTCATTATCTGCGGCAACAACAAAAAACTAAAACGCCAGCTAAAACGGATATTTTTTCATGCGCCAAACGTGCATGTCATCGGTTACACCAACAATGTTGCCGATTATATGGCGGCGTGCGACGTCATTTATACAAAACCCGGCGGACTGACTACCACCGAAGCGCTCAACAGCAATGTTCCCATTGTGCATACGGCGCCAATCCCCGGCTGCGAGACCAAGAACAGGGAATTTTTCGTCTCCCGCGGCATGTCCATCGCAGCAGAGCACATTCACACCCAGATAAAACAGGGCAGGCTGCTTGTTGAAAATAAGGAAATCCGAAGCGGGATGCAGTCAGCGCAAAAGCAGAACGTGGTTCCCGACTCTGCAAAAAAGATTTGTGAGTTCTTGGAACTACAGACTGCAAAAGCCAAAGAAGAAAAAACACTTTCACAGAAGTGAGGTTTACCATGAAATATTTTATTTATATCATACTTGGGTACTTGTCCGGAAGCGTCATGTACGCTTACCTGATTCCGAAAATGTTAAAGCATATTGATATCAGGGAACTCTCTGACGACGGCAACCCGGGAACCGCCAACGCCTTTCTCCACGCCGGAATTCCCATCGGGATTCTGGTTATTCTGTGCGAGCTTTGTAAAGGTGCGCTTCCCGTATGGGTGGCTGCGAGACGCCTGCATATTTCCAGACTGCTCTTCGCACCTGTTATGGCAGCGCCTGTTCTCGGCCATGCTTTTCCGCTCTTTTTCGGCGGAAAAGGCGGTGGAAAGTCCATTGCCGTATCCTTTGGCGTGCTTATAGGATTGTACCCGAACTTAAATCCGGCGCTCACACTCGCCGCACTGTACATCCTTTTTTCCCTTATCATCGTGATACGGCCCCATTTTTTCCGCTCGGTCATTACCTTTCTTTTGTTTGCCGTACTATGCCTTTTAGACAGTGAACTTCCCCGGGCGGTAGCCGTTGGCGGCTTCCTGCTCTCCTGTATTGTCATCCGGCAGCATTTTATCCGTTACAAAGGCGAACACATTGATTTTGTTTTTCCCATTCACAAACTGTTTAAAAGCAGAACGGAATGACTACTTTCAGCCTGCCTTATACCCGGTACCCCAGACTGCCTTTATATACTGAGGCTCTTTGGGGTTTTCTTCTATTTTTTCCCTGATATGGTGTATATGCACTGCTATGGTATTATCCGCACCGATGGGCTTCATATGCCAGATAGCCTCATAAATCTGTCTGATGGAAAACACCTTGCCTTTTTCTCTTACCAGAAGCTTTACAATTTCATATTCAATCGGGGTAAGCCTTACCTCTCTTTCCTTCACGAACACCCTTTTCCTTACGTCATCTATCATCAAATCGTTTACACGGTATATTTCCTCTTTTTCCCCGGCAGCACTTGTCATCCTTGTATAACGTCTCAATCGTGATTTTGCCCGCGCAAGCAGTTCCAGCGGACTGCAATCCGGATAGGAAAGGCAGTCGTCCGCCCCTGCCTCCAGCGCCTCTATTTTCTTTATTTCATCATTATGCTCTGTCAGCATAACAATCGGTACTTTGCTGTTTTTTCTCACTTCCCGCACAATGCCGGCGCCTTCTTCCCCTTTGCCGACAAGCCCCATAATCAAAAGGTGCGGCGTTTTTTCCTTCATAATCCGCTGCAGCCCCTCCGGCGTATCCGCCTCCAGCACTTCATAACTTTCCCCCGCAAACAAGCACCGTATCGTTTCCATCATTTCTATATGATTGCCGTAAATTAATATGCTGTCCACCCAGCCTTCTCCTTTCCGCCTGTTTCCTATTTATCCCCTTTTATTATACTGCTGTTCTTGTCAAAACTGGTATCGCTAATTTTGCGAAAAAAAACTGTAAAACCCGCTTTGGAATTTTACAGTTCTTTAATCTTTCTTATTTTCCTTTGTCAGAAGCTTCATCAGCACAAAACAAAGATAGCCGATCAAAGTTCCCAGGCCGTTTAACAGAATGTCGTCCACATCAAAAATGCCGAAGGCGCTGAAAAGCTGGAACAACTCGATTCCTAAAATAAAGAGCAGCGCCGTTGCCATACAGAGAAACAAATTCTCAAATATTTTGTGAAGCCTCGGCATCATATATCCCAGCGGGATAAATGCGATAATATTCCCAACCAGATTGCCGAAGCTGTTGATGCCTTTGTTGTCCCAATGCCGCACATAGAGCTTTATCGTCCGAAACAATTTAAAGTTCGCTCCGCTCAAGCCTTCCCAGAATACTTCTTTTTTCCAGGAAGCGGCAATCTGCAGCAGCTTTGTAAACGGAAACTTAAAAATAATTACTTTCATCAGTATCAGCAGGTAAAGGATAAAAAGAATCCGCATATATTTCTTATTTATCATCACATACTCCACATCTTAGCTCAGTAACGCACCTCCAAAAGAGTCAGTCCCACTGCCGGTGCAAGCGCTCCTGCAAGCTCTCTGCGCCCTGACTCCAAAAGCGCCTCCATCTCTTCCGGTTTCCTCTTTCCGGCTCCGACCTCTAAGAGCGTCCCCGTCAGAATACGCACCATATGAAACAGAAAACCATCTCCCCGAAAATAGAAACGAATGATATCCTTTTCTTTTTCTATCCTGATTTCTTCTATGGTCCTTACTGTAGATTTTTTCCCTTTTTTCGCAGAAGTAAACGCTGCAAAGTCATGAGTTCCCACCAAAAACGACGCGGCCCTCCGGCAAGCCTCTATATCGAGCGGCGCCGGATATGCGTACGCATACCTTCTGTCAAATATATGCGGCAGACTGCTGTTAATCACCTGATAACAGTAGATTTTTTCTTTGGCAAGCAGTCTGCTGTGAAACCGGTCAGATACCTCTTCCACGGAGAGCACACCGATATCCTGCGGCAGATACCGGTTCATATAGGCAAGAATTTCCTCCGCTGTCATATCCGTATCCATGTGGGCATTCGCCACCTGCCCTCGCGCATGAACGCCGGCGTCCGTCCTGCCGCTGCCCTGCACCTCTACCTTATGCCCGCACATTTTAGAGAGCAGCGCTTCCAGCTTTCCCTGTATGGTATTTTCCGTGCTTTCCTGCCGCTGCCAGCCCTGATACCTTGTCCCCTCATATTCCAGAAGCATCTTAAAATTACGCATTCCGATTTTCCTCTTTTTCTTTTGTCTGTTTCTCCTGACTGTCCTGCTTTTGCTGCTCCGCCCGCTTTTGGCTGTCGAACGCTTCCTCACACTCCTGCCTGTAGGTATCGATAATATACATATCCTGCGGCGTCAGCCTGCGGAAATGGTTCAGTCCTGCCGAAAGTATCTTGATGCTGTTTTTGGTGGTGTCAAAAGCGCCCTCTTCATACATGGTAAAAAGAATAATACCTATGGGCACTGCTACTATCATGCCCAATACGCCGCCAACCATGTATCCGATATACAAAAGAAATAAAGTCGGCAGAGGCGGCACGCCCACCGAATCGCCCACGATTTTGGGCTGTATAATCTGTCTGACAAGCTGGCTGACACCCCAGATTACCAAAAGAGCGATTGTCATAATATAATCCGCACTCAAAAATTTGACAACAGCCCACGGTACCATCGCTGTGCCGGTTCCGAAAAACGGCAGGAAATCCAGAATGGCAATGCCAAGTGCGATGAGCGGCGCATAATCCACGCCTAAAACCAAAAATCCAATCAACAGAAGCAGATAAATCCAAATCTCAATCTTGATCTGCGCTTTGAAATAGCCGCCCACTGCTTTTACCAGACTCCGTTTCATCAGACTGAGACGGTAAAGCAGCTCTTCCGGCATATACTTATTCATGGCCTGCGCAATCTGCTCTTTTTCCGCCACAAAAAGATAGGAAGACAAAAGGCACATAATCAGTCCGATAATAAAAGTGGGAAGCTGCTTTGCAAAATTACCCACCGCCGCTATGGTAGGACTTGAAAGCTTTCCGATAAAATCTCCGGCAATATCACTGGCAGAAGCCGCAATATTGTCTATGGTGTTTTGGATGTTCACAGGCAGCTTATCATAGATAACGCTGAGATTCTTGGCAATGGCATTAAAATCTTCCTGCAGCGAATCCCACATCTGCGGTAAATCGTTGATAAAGCCCGCCAGTTCCCGCACAAGATTGCTCACAATCAAATAGCCGACCAGCACCACAAGCCCGATTACCGCAATGATGACAAAGGCACTGCCCGCTTTTCGCCGGATTTTCAACTTTTTTTCCAGAAAGCGCACCATAGGACCGGCTATCAGCGCAATGATCCATCCAATGATAAAAGGCATAAAAAATACGATGCCCTTCGGCACAAGCCATACCACGGCAATCAGAATGACCAGCGCAATTGCCAGATTCAGAATTGCCTTCACGTATTTTTTCATCGATTCACTCATAAGAAAGCCCTCTTTTAACTTTATTCTGCTGACTTCTCTAAAATTTCATCCAAAACCGCATAAATTTCTTCCCGTCCCTGCCTGCTCTCTGCAGAAAAAGGAATGACAAGAGTATCGCTTCCCGCCTTCAGTGTACTCTTTATCAGGTTTACCTGCTTCTGTACCTGGCTGCGTTTTATCTTGTCCAATTTCGTCGCAATGATAATGGGCTGATAGCCCTGCTTTCTAATCCAGTCGTACATAATACAGTCGTTACTGCCGGGCGCATGACGGATATCAATCAGGAGAAAGACAGCCTTTAGCTGCTTCGATTTGTGCAGGTAGTTTTCTACCATTTTGCCCCACTTCGCCTTGACCTCCTCGTTTGCCCTCGCGTAGCCGTATCCCGGCAAATCCACAAAATAAATTTCACTGTTGATGTTATAGAAATTTATCGTCTGGGTTTTCCCGGGCTGGGAGCTGGTGCGGGCAAGGGACTTCCGGTTCATCAGCACATTTATCAGGGAAGACTTTCCAACGTTGCTCTTTCCCGCAAACGCCACCTCCGGATACAAATTATCCGGTATTTTGCTGGTAATGCCGCACACGGTTTCCAACGCCACGTTTTTAATTACCATTTCCGCTCTCCTTTCCTTCCACCGCAGCTAACGCATACTGCAAAACCTCTTCCATGCGCTCTACATAAATAATCTCCACGCCCGATTTGATTTCCGCATCTATTTCTTCTACATCCTTTTCATTCTTCTTAGGCACAAGCACCTGTCCGATACCCGCAATTTTTGCCGCCAGTATTTTTTCCTTGAGTCCGCCTATGGGAAGCACTCTGCCCCGCAGTGTGATTTCTCCGGTCATGGCAAGGTTTGCCTTCACCGGAATTCCCGTAAGCGCCGACACAAGCGCTGTCGCCATGGTAATTCCCGCGGAGGGTCCGTCCTTGGGAACCGCTCCCTCGGGGATATGTATGTGAAAATCGTTCTTTTTATAGGTGTCCGCCGATATACCATAATCCTTGCTGATGGATCTGACATAGCTTAAGCCCGTCATGGCAGACTCCTTCATCACATCGCCCATCTGTCCCGTCAGCCGCAGTTCACCTTTGCCGGGCATCTTATTGACCTCTATCTGCAGGGTGTCACCGCCGACACTGGTCCACGCAAGCCCGCGCACAATGCCTACCTCGTCCGTGAGATTGGCGGGATTTCTGGTATATTTTGCCTTTCCTAAATACTTTTCCAGATTTCGCGAGGTAACTTTGAATACCGTTTTTTCCTGCTTCTCCGGCTTTACCTTCAAAAGCTCCCTTGCCGCCTTGCGGCAGATTTCGCCTATCCTGCGCTCCAGTCCCCTGACGCCGGCTTCCCTCGTATAGCCCTCGATAACGGCTTTGATGGCGCTGTCTCCGATGACAAGCCTGCCGTCCAGTCCATGCTTTTCATATGCCCGCTTCAGCAGATGTTCTTTCGCTATATGGAACTTTTCATTGTCCGTATAGCTGCTGACCTCTATCAGTTCCATCCTGTCCAAAAGCGGCTTGGGGATTCCCGCCGTAGCATTTGCCGTGGCAATAAAGAGTACCTGCGAAAGATTGATGGGCAGCTCAATATAATGGTCCCTGAAGCGGCTGTTTAAGCCGCCGTCAAGCACCTCCAAAAGCGCCGCCGACACATCTCCCTTGTAATCGCTGCTCACCTTGTCTATCTCGTCCAAAAGCATCAGCGGATTGCCGACGCCCGCCTGTTTTAAGCCTGCCGCAATCCTGCCGGGCATGGCGCCCACGTAAGTCCGCCTGTGCCCCCTGATTTCCGCCTCGTCCCTGACACCGCCCAGACTGATTCGCACATATTCGCGGGAAAGCGCCCTTGCCACACTCTTTGCAATGGAACTTTTTCCCGTGCCCGGCGGTCCCACCAGACAAATAATCGGACTGTCCGAATACAGATTTTTATCTGCATTGGCATTTTTGCCTGCATGTGCATTTTTACCAGCATTGGCGGCTTTCAGGCTCCGTACCGCCAGAAACTCCAGTATGCGCTCTTTGACCTGTTTCAGCCCGTAATGGTCCTCCTCCAGAATCTGCTCCGCGCGGTTCATATCCGTATTTTCTTTGGAAAGCTTATTCCACGGCATCTCCAAAAGCGTCTCTATATAGGTACGCTCCACCGCGCTTTCCGTACTGCTCACGGACAGGCTCTTAAACCGGGAAATCTCTTTCTCCAGTTTCTCCTTTACTTCCTTGTCCGCCTTCAGCTTTTTCACTTGTTCCAAAAACATATCTGCATCGGAAACGGTATTGTTTTCCCCCAGTTCCTCCCGAATTGCGTTCATCTGCTCCCTGAGAAGATAATCCTTCTGGTTTTTATTGACCTTCTTCTGCAGCTTTTCTCCCAATTCCTTTCGAATCATGCCGATATTGATTTCATTGTACAGCACGGAAGACAAAAAATCATACCGCTCCGTCAGGGTTTCTGCCGCCAACACGGTCTGCTTGGTTGCCACCGGCAGGGGCATGCCGCTGGCAATACTGTCTATGATAAGCACAAGGTTTTCCATGGCGTCCAGCTTTTTATCCAGCATTTTGCCGCTTCTTGGATTTAATGCGCTGTAGGTATGGAACAGCTCTTTCAACTGCCTTGCCATGGCTTCCTTATGACCTTCGTCCGTGTCCGCCGCATCCTGCGGCATCAACTCCACCTCGGCAGAGAGATACTCGTTTGTCTCTCCACTCAGCGAAAGAAGCCTGCCTCTTTCCGTTCCCTCCACCAGCACGCGCACAATTCCGTTCGGCAGCCGGCTCATCTGTTTTAAGCGGGTAACGGTGCCTACGCCATAGAGATCTTCCATGTCCGGCTCTTCCGTAGCCTCCTCTTTCTGTGTCACCACAAAAAGAAGCTGTTCGCCCAACATTGCCTGCTCCACTGCATAAATGGATTTCTGTCTGTTTAAATCAAAATGAATAACCATACCCGGCAAAATGCTGAGTCCCCTTAACGCCACTGCCGGTATCCGCAATATACCCTGCTTTATATCCGTTGTCATTTCTTCCATATTCTGTCTGTTCTCCCCGATTATCATGATACATGCCGCAAAGGCAAAAAACGCCGCACTTTAAAAGCGGCGGCGTTTCACTCACTTACTTTGCTTTTTTCATAGCGGTCTCCCGATGTATCGTCAACGGTTTGCTGACTCCCTCTACCGCGCTCTTTGTAATGATGACCGCCTCTATGGTATCATCGGACGGTATGGTATACATGGTATCCAGCGTTATGCTCTCCATGATGGAACGTAGCCCCCTTGCGCCCGTCTTGCGCTCCAGCGCCTTCTCCGCAATGGCGTCGATAGCGTCCTCCTCAAAGGTAAGCTGCACGCCGTCCATCTCAAACAGTCTCTGATACTGCTTAATCAACGCATTTTTCGGCTCCATTAAGATACGCTTTAATGCTTTCTTATCCAGTCCCTGCAGAGATACGTTGATGGGAACACGTCCCACAAATTCAGGAATCAGACCGAATTTCACCAAATCCTGCGGTGTAACTTCGCCCAAAATCTCTCCGATTTCCTTGTCTGCCTTTTCCGTCACCGGCGCATTAAAGCCGATGGACTTGCGGTCAAGTCTCGTCTCTACAATCTTATCCAGACCGTCGAAAGCGCCGCCGCAGATAAAGAGGATATTGGAGGTGTCGATTTGAATCAATTCCTGATGCGGGTGCTTTCTGCCGCCCTGAGGCGGTACGCTCGCTTCTGTACCCTCTATAATTTTTAAGAGAGCCTGCTGAACGCCCTCGCCCGACACATCACGAGTGATGGACACATTCTCGCTTTTCTTGGTAATCTTATCGATTTCGTCAATGTAGACCATGCCGTACTGGGCACGCTCCACATCATAATCTGCAGCCTGTATCAGCTTTAAGAGAATGTTCTCCACATCCTCGCCCACATAGCCTGCCTCCGTCAGTGTCGTCGCATCCGCGATGGCAAACGGAACATTGATAATCCTCGCCAGTGTCTGTGCCAAATAGGTCTTGCCTGAGCCGGTAGGACCTATCATGATGACATTGCTCTTCTGCAGCTCCACATCATCCGGATTGTTCTGCGCCGTCACCCTTTTGTAGTGATTGTAGACAGCCACGGAGAGCACCTTTTTTGCTTCCTCCTGCCCAATCACGTATTCGTCCAGAAAATGCTTGATCTCTACCGGTTTCAAAAGCTTAAAATCCGGCGCCTCCTCCACAGGCATGCTTTCCTCTTCAAACTCTTCCTCTAAAATATCTCCACATATTTCTATACATTCATCGCAGATATAGATGCCCGCCGGTCCCGCTATCAGCTTTCTGACCTGGTCCTGCGTCTTGTTGCAGAAGGAGCATCTTATATCGCCGCCGGAAATTTTTGCTGCCATAACTTCCTTTCTATATTGCGGACTACGCCCGCAATACGCCTTTTATTTTACTTTTCTTCGGATGTTGCGTGTGATGTTATCACCTTGTCAATCAGCCCGTACTCCAAAGCTTCCTGCGCAGACTTCCAATTATCTCTCTCCGTATCTGCGGCAATCACCTCATAATCCTTGCCGGTATTTTCTGCAAGCATACGGTTTAACTTTTCCTTCGTCTGCAAAATATGCTTTGCCGCGATTTCAATCTCGGTCGCCTGTCCCTGTGCACCACCTAAGGGCTGATGAATCATGATTTCCGCATTGGGAAGCGCCATCCTCTTGCCCTTGGTGCCGCCCGCAAGCAGAAACGCGCCCATGCTCGCCGCCATACCGATACAGATGGTAGACACGTCGCATTTGATAAAACGCATGGTATCATAAATTGCCAGTCCTGCCGTCACGGAACCGCCGGGGCTGTTAATGTAGAGATTGATATCCTTTTCGGGATCCTCTGCTTCCAGAAACAGAAGCTGCGCCACCACAAGACTCGCCGTGGTTTCGTTTACTTCTTCACCCAGAAAAATAATTCTCTCTTTTAAAAGTCTGGAGTAAATATCGTAAGAACGCTCGCCCCTGCTGGTCTGCTCTATGACATAAGGTACTAAACTCATAAAAAATCCTCCGTTTTACATTGTTGTTTTCTTCATAATAGCCCACTGCGTAAAGACTTGCAATCTTAAACAGAGGATTTAAGAAAAACTTAATCCTCCGTTTAGAAGCAGCTTATCTGCTGTGATCTATTCTTCGGCAGCCTCTGCCTTTTTCGCCTTAGCCGCTTTTCCTTCCTTTGCATTCTCCACAAGGAAATCTACCGCTTTTCTGATTGCCAAATCCTCAAGCACCTGCTTTCTGCCTCTTTCGCCCAGCATATCCTTGATTTTATCCGGCTCCATCTGGTATTTTTCAGCCATATCCTTAATTTCTGCTTCAAACTCTGCATCGTCAGCCGCCAGATTTTCTTCCTTTGCAACTGCCTCCAGTACCAGTCTGGACTGAATTCTCTTAAGTGCCTGCGGCTTTGCCTGCTCTAAGAGCATCTGCGGGTTGGTTCCGGTAAACTGCATGTACTGCTCCATGGTAAGACCCTGCATCTGCATTCTCTGTGCAAACTCATCCACCATCTGTCTCTGTTCCGTTTCCAGCATGGCGTCGGGAATCTCCATCTTGGCGTCTTCCACTACAGCCTCAATCACTGCCTCTTCCTTTGCGCTCTTTGCCGCATCCGCTTTCTGCTGTGTCAGGGTCTTCTTTACGTCCTCCCTGTACTCTGCAAGCGTGTCAAAGGTAGAAACTTCACTTGCAAACTCATCGTCTAATTCCGGAAGCTCCTTCTCCTTGATTTCCTTTACAGTGCATTTGAATACGGCTGCCTTGCCCGCCAAATCTGCAGAGTGGTAATCCTCAGGGAACGTCACGTTCACTTCGGTCTCCTTGCCGATTTCCGCACCGATTAACTGCTCCTCGAATCCCGGGATAAAGGAACCGGAGCCAATGGTAAGCGGGTAATCTCCGCCCTTGCCGCCTTCAAAAGGCACGCCATCCACAAAGCCTTCAAAATCCAGTGTGGTGATATCGCCGTCTTTGACCGGTCTGTCCGTCACGGTGATGGTCCTTGCACTGTTTTCTCTTTCTTTCTCTATCTGTGCATTGATTTCTTCTTCAGTTACTTCAACCTCTGTCTTCTCTACCTTTACACCCTTGTATTTGCCCAGGGTCACTTCAGGCTTTAACGCAACCTCTGCTGTAAAGATGAAAGGCTTGCCCTTTTCAATCTGAACCACGTCAATCGTGGGAGAGGATACAATTTCTTCTTCACATTCTTCCACTGCCTTCTCGTACGCATCGGGAATCAGTTCGTTTGCTGCATCTTCATAAAAAACAGCCGGCCCGTACATCTTTTCAATCATATTGCGGGGAACCTTTCCCTTGCGGAAGCCGGGTATGCTCATCTTGTTTTTGTTCTTCTGATAGGCTGTTTCCAATGCCTTTTCCAGTTCTTCAGCGGACACCTCTATGGTAAGCTTCGCCATATTCTTTTCTAATTTTTCTACCTGTAAACTCATTGTTACATTTCCTCCTTAAAAATCGTGACTGCTGATTGCTGCCCCCTCAAAATCAAGGGCGGACGCCAGTCACGGTCATTTTACGATTATAGCATAATAAAAGCGGCTTGTCTACGTCTTTTCGCGCTGTTTTCTGCCTTACAGACGCCAGATTTCCCCTAAAAGCCTCTCTGCGTCGGCTTCGTCGTGGGTTGCGGCAAGCAGCAGGCGTCCCGCCCTGTATGCGAGGATAACCTCCGCCGCCCTCTGCCGGTTTTCCTCGTCAAGACCGGTAAACGGCTCATCCAGAAGAAGAATACGCGAATCGGCAAGCAGCGCTCTTGCAATACAGACGCGCCGCCGCTGTCCGCCGCTCAACTGACTGACGGGCTTTTGCAGCGCCTCTTTCGGCAGAAGCTTCTCCAGACATTCCACCGCTTTTCTTTCATCCCTGCACGCAAGTGTTACATTGGTGATCGCCGATTCCGCCTCACAGAGCCTGTCCTCCTGAAATACCATGGAGACGAAAATCGGTATGCCTCCCGCTCCCGCCGTTTTCTCCGCAGTCTCCTTACTGCTGCCCGTGTCCGCTGTCACTGTGATGCTACCCGCATCCGGTCTGACAAGCCCTGCCGCCATGTGCAGAAGCGTCGTCTTGCCCGCTCCCGAGGGCGCCATCAGACAATAACTCCCCGTCATAGCAAGACGGCGGTTTATGCCGGAAAGCACGGTATGCCCGTCATATTTTTTGTCAATATCTTGAAAGATAAGGAAGGAACCCGCTTCCTGTGATTTTACCTGTTTTTTTTGACTACTCTGACTGCATAAAAGAGCTGTGCCGGTTGAGAGTCTGCCATCTTTTTTTTGCGGCACAGTCCTGCCTGCATGCATAATTTTATCTGCCGCAGGCGACGGCTTCCACAAAAGAAACCGCATCCACAAAAAAAGCACTGCCCTTTCCAGACAGAAACTCAGCGCAAGCACCACCGCCGTCCACGCAAATATGCCCGCCGTGTCAAGATAGATTTTAGACAGGTATATTTCGCCGCCGATGGACCACCTCGGAATCCCGATGACCTCCGCCGCAATGCCCGCCTTCAGCCCCATTCCCAGCGCCGTCTTCAGGCAGCCCTCCAAAAATGGCGCCATGGCAGGTCTGTAAATGTAGAAAAAAATGTTCTTACGTGAAAAGCGGAATACATGCGCCATTTCCAACAGTTTTTTGTCCGTATGGGAAAGTCCCTCCAGAACATTCACATACACAATGGGAAGCACCACAAGAAAGCAGACCGAAGCGCTGAGCCTTCCCGCTCCCTGCCAGATTAGCAGGATTACCGCAAACGCCGCCACAGGCACCGCCTTGCAGAAGTGCATAAGCGGCGACAGGAGCGCCTCTATAAAATGCAGCCGAAAACTCAAAACACCCAGAACACCGCCGCACAAAAAAGCCGCACAAAAACCTGCAAAAAGACGCAGCAGAGAACTGCCGACCGTCCTGAAAAAATCCGGAGAAGAAATTTCCCTGCACAACGCACGCGCCGTATCCAGCGGCCCCGCCAAAAGCAGCTTGTTATCCGCAAGCAAAGCAGCAATCTGCCAGACGCACAGCCAGAACAAAAGCACGCATGCTTTTTCAATTCCGCTTTTTACCTTTTTATCGCAGAACTTTTGCATTTTCTCTCCTTCCTATCTTTTCTTTCTGGTAGATGATTACAAAATATCTTCTGCAAGTGACGGAAATGGTCAATATAGACAAAACCGGGCTCCGAAGCAGTGGCAAGTCGCCCTTATTTTGTCTATATTGCCCCTTTCCTGTGTTGCAAAAGGAAATTTCGCAAACGTTTTTTTCTTTTCAGTATACATTTCGGTAATTGCGAAACGCTCCCCTGCTGCTTCCGAATTGTGCGCATGGTATATTCCATAAGCAGACCCTTGCTTACCGTCGGTACCAAAGTCATGCAGGCATGACTTGCGAGGTATTTTCGAGCTTAGTACCGCTACGGTAAGCTCGGAGCGAGAGCGTGTCTGCGTTGGAATATACCATGCACACAATGACAACAGCAGCGTCCCTGCATTTCGCAATCACCTATGCCATATTGCCCCTTAATTTCCTATAAAATAAAACTCCTCATCCGGCAAACTCCCCCCCACCGCTTCGGGATTCTGCTCATACAGCGCTTCCAGATACCCCGACAACGCCTGCTGCATTTCCTCCCCTGTGATACAGGTAATATTGCAGAAAGGAATCGCCTTTTCGGCAACCGGTTCCTTTGCAATGATTTCCGCTTTCACGCAAAGCGCCGCCGTGTCTGCCGGATTGCTCACGGCATATGTGGTGCTTGCTGCATGTTCCTCTAAAAAGCGGGCAACCGCTTCAGGGTTTTCCGCAAGAAATTCCGTTCTCACTACGGTGACTCCCGTTACCAGACGGCTTCCGTTTTCTCCCTGCACCTTATCCCACTCCTCTGTCATGGAAAGACAAATGGAAAGCGCTTCATTCTGCGCACATGCCACTGTGACAAAGGGCTGCGGCAGAAGACCGACTGCATTCGGATTTTCTGCCAGAAGCGCAGCTACCTCCGTTGCCTCCGAGCGGTAGTCAAGCGTCACTTCCTCCAAGGCAATGCCGTTTTCCGCCAAAAGATACTGCAATACATAGTCCGGTGTGGTTCCCCTTCCCGTCAGGTAAATCGTCTGCCCCTTTAAATCCTCAAAGCTCTTTATGGTCTCGCTGCCGGATACCATATAGAGGACGCCCAGCGTATTAATATCGATGACACGGATGCCACCCTGCGTATTATGGTAGAGTATGGAAGCCACATTGGCAGGCACAAGCGCAATGTCCAGCTCACCCTTTGCCAAAAGGGGCGTCAGTTCGTCCGCTCCCACCGCCATGGTAAAGGAATAGTCGTCGTCCGTCTTTCCTGCCTCCGCTTCCTCCATCAAATGCAGCAGCCCAATGGTGGTAGGGCCTTTCAGCGCACCAATCCGGATTTGCGTGCCCGCGCTCTTTTTACAGCCGCCAAGCGCCATACAGCCCACCAGCAGAACAAGCAGCACACTCCAAAGTATATGTCTGTGTTTTATGGATTGTTTTTTCATACGTAACCTCATTTCTGCACTGCTTTATTGTGCAAAGCCATTCACAGCCTGCAGGTTTGCGGATGCAGTACGGACACAAGCCTGCCCCTGTCCTCTACTCGGACAACCGGCATTTGCCAGTTCAAGTATATGCCAAAAACAGAATTTTGTATAGAGGCTTTCTTGCTATAGCAGACCCTGCCTCAATTAAAAATAAAATTTTTACAATTTATGTATAAAACTTTTTTGCGCGGTCATACTATCACTAATCATCAATGGAACCCCCTCCTTTGATGAAATCCTTACTAATGATAAATTTAATACTTATCCTCCCCTAAAAAGCCCCCGGAACTGCGGTATGCAGTTTCGGGGGTTTTTGCTACAATCTGACGTCAACATGCTCATAGGTCTGTTTTGCTTCTTCTGTCTTTGTGACGTCTTCCGGATTCTTCTTATCCTTTTCTTCTTCGGTTTTCTTATCTCCTGTTTTTTCAGCCGCCTTTGTTTCTTCTTTGCCCGCCTCTTTCAAGGTTTGATTTGCTTCTGCAAGCGTTCCTGCCTGCGCGGTCTGCGCAGCGGCGGCAGTCTGTTCTAACTTGGCAATCTGCGCCTCCTTTGCCTCCGAGCTCTTGCCGGGGCCATCCTGCTTGACTTCCGCTTTTAGAACATTGGCTCTTCCTTCCGCCTGCTTTGCCACGCTCCCCTGTATCTTTGCCTGCTTCATAGAAGCGTCGGCAGAAATAATGGACTGCATGCCCGCCTGTGAAATACCTCCCTGACCGGAAGCCTTCTTTCCGCCTGTCAGCTCTGAAACCTCCGAAGCCCCGCCCTGCTTTTGCTCTGTCTTCTGCCGCTCGGTTCTTTGCTGTTCTATGTTGTGCTGGCGCAGCTCCATATTCAGTTCGCTTATCTGCTTCTGCAGTTCCTGCCGTTTTTTCATCTTTTCTTCCGCACTCATATTATCGTTAGAAGAAAGCTGCTGCACCTGCTTTTGCAGCTCCGCAATCTGCTGTTTTATGTTGCGGCTCACCGCGTCCTGTCCCTGTGGGCCGGTGCCTGCCGCCATCAATCCGTTTCCGCCGCTTATTCCGTTTACCTGCATTGTAACTCCTTTCCGTCCGCTCCATCGGACACACAAATCAAGATTCTTCCTTGAAATAAAGTACACTTTATGTTTCGGGTTCCTTTTTTCCGAAATAAGCAGTTTGTTGTGAAACGCCTTTTTTTTGATGTAAAGCAGTGCAGCATACCTAATCAGGCCAGCATCAGCAGCACTGTCAGTTTAAATTCTTCTCCCGTCTGCGCAATGTCAATACCGCCAAAATACCGCGAAGCGACCTGCTTTATATTGACAAGCCCGTAGCCGTGCTCGCCGCTTCCCCCTTTCGTCGTCTCAGGCAGACCACTCTCCTCATTTATCTCAACCTCCCCCGTAAAGCTGTTGCTGACTTCTATCATATAGGCATTTTTCCTGCGATGGGAACAAATCTTTATATAGGAGTTTTCACACCGGTCCGCTCCCTCGATGGCATTGTCCAGTGCATTGTGCAGTATAACGCTGATATCAAAA
Organism: Lachnospiraceae bacterium; assembly: GCA_029053015.1. Lineage (GTDB taxonomy): Bacteria > Bacillota > Clostridia > Lachnospirales > Lachnospiraceae > Acetatifactor. The sequence continues at coordinate 5,976 of JAIDHX010000048.1, read as the reverse complement.
GCATTTATCGGCGTTTCCCGCGGATAATAAAAATCACAGAGAAAAAGAATTCCTTTTGCCTCCGCCTCCTTCTTTTTTTCCATTAAAATCACATCCGTGACAGGATTGCCGCTCTTTATATCTGTTCCGCCGGTATTCCCCTGTTCCTTCAGCCGGTCAAGATATGCTTCGACTTCTTTCCGCTCTCCTTCTGCAAGAAGATTCTCCAATATCATCACATGGTTTCCCATATCATGCTTCAGCCCGCGGATATCCCGGTACAAAGCCTCCACTTCGTGTATATGCCTTTGCATGGTTTCCATCTCTTTCGAAAGGACAGCATTTTCACGCTCTTTTCTCTGTACCTCTTTTATGTTCTGGTAAATCACAATCGTCGTCAGCATGGCCGCAAAGGATAACGCCTGATAGCAGAGCAAAAGCCACGGATACACCGGATGCACATCCTCAATGTACATTCCGCTGTCATATTCATATATTTTTCCCCAATAGGAAAGCAGGAAATATCCCGAAAGAATCGCCAAAAGCGGCGACAGCATAAGTACAAGCTCCCGCCCTGTCATATTCTCCTTCTTGCAGACATACGCCCTGCTTATGATACTGCAGAAGAAAATCTGTATCCCGAATCCTGCAATACAATAGACTATTTCCAGCACAGCAAACACAATAAGAGATAGTACCGCTTTGCCTGTCAGATATGGGCTCAACAGAAAATACCTGCTCAGCATACCCCATAAAGCGGATTCGAATCCTCCCGTAATCCACTTCAACAAATAACTGGTGACTGCCAGAAACGCCTTCTGCCCTGCATTTCTCTTATCCACCATATACATCGCCGAAAAAAAGGAAGCTGTGCCGAAAAGGTTTACAATCCGCCAACCGCTATCCCAGGGAAAAACATAGAGCACCAGCATAACCACCGCATAAACTGCCCCCGGCAGGCGTGCGTATTTCTTATTCTGCAGAAAGGGCTCAATAAATCGGTTTAGCACGCAGCCTACCAGAAGCAGTTTGACCACGCCCGCCGCATAGCCCGCAATATCCCAGTAAATACCCAAGTCACTCATAACCGCAGCTCCTGTTTTTCTCTCTGGTTATATTTCATGTATTGCTTTACAAATTCCGGAAATTTGGGCTTTGCCATAAGCGCGGTTCCCCGCTCTAAGCTGATGGCAGCGGCGTCATATTTTACCACATGTTTAAAATTGACGAGGTATGCCCTGTGCGAGCGAAAAAAATCCTCCCCTGCCGCTTTCTCCAGCTCCGACATTTTGCCGTAATATTCCACGTCACCATCCAGCCTGTGCAGGATAATTTTTCTGTTGTAAACCTCCGCATACTGAATATCGTCCAAAAACACCTTCGTCCGAATACCCTTCCTCTTTACCCAGATATACCTTTCTTCCCCGGATGGCAGGGCACAGGTTCTCCTGCTCTGCACTTGCGCAGCGCCGAGTACCTCCGCAAATTTTTCATCCGAAAAAGGCTTTACCAGATAGTGAAACGCACCCACATCAAACGCCTGAAACACATATTCCGCAAGCGCGGTGATAAAAATCAGAACTGCGCTTTTATTTTTTTGCCGAAATGCTCTTGCCGCCTCCATGCCGTCCATTTCAGGCATTTGAATATCCAAAAACAGAATCTCCGGCTGCGGATTCAAGGAAAGCAGTTCCCTGCCGGATTGTAACAAAACAATATCCGCCTCCGGGCAATGCCGCCGCACCTTTGCGGCAAGCAGCTCCCGCATCTTTAATTCATCATCACATATTGCTATCCTCATTTTTGCCTCCGTGAAATCCCTCTTGTCCATCTAGCCTGCATGATTCCTGTTTTTATATCGGCGCTATGTAGTTTTCCCGCAGTCAAAATGTTGTAAACAGACCTTTTTTTGTTGTCAAACGAAAAAAGCGGAAGTTTTATTCCTCTTCCGCTTTTCCGATACTGTTTCTCTCCTCGTCGATTTCCGCCAGTTTTCTCTGACACTGGGCATCTAATGAAATGGCGCGCAGTATCCGGTTTACGTCTTCCGGTGAAAACATGCCGATTGCCTTTGACAAATCGTCAACATTGTCTCTGTTTACCTGTAATGTGCCGCCGTCCGCCAGCGCCACATAGATAACATTTTTCGGATTGCTCACATCGCCGAGGCACAGTGCATTATGCTTGTAGTCGCAGACAAAAGTAACCCCATTGTACTCAATCACGCCGTCCTTTGCCAGATGGCTGTAAGGCGCCTTTTTATTGGGGTCTTTTCCCATGGTGGTAAGCAGCATATCCTTAAATGCCGCTGCGCCCACGTCCTCTCTCCGATTCTTTTTTACATAGTCGGCTGCCGCTTTGCTCTGCGCATCGATTCCTGCTATCGCCATAATTTGTATCCTCCTGCTTTCCTCATGTTATAAACAGCAAAGAGCGCATTTTCGGAACTCCGTTCCTTGAAAATGCGCTCTCCTTAGCCTGTCACTTACTTATACTTATATATCGGATGGCGGGAGAAATACTTTAGGGAAATTCTAAGCAACAGCATTTGCATTTATTTGTTCGATCACATTTCTGATACCCGTCCAAACATGCATATCCGTAAATATTTCAACCACACTCCCTTTATCTGTGAAAGGTGACTCCTGAAGTACCGAAAAATCCTTCAGCATGCCATTATGAACAATATATTCAACAATCTGATTTACAAAATAAATCTGTCTGCTATCCATATTTGTCGCATTTAAATACTCTGCAAAAGCTTCTTTTGCCGCGTTCATATCCATTCCAACCACTTCACGCACAAACTCTCCCAGCGGCTTTTTCCCATACTCTCTTTCATAATCTTCTTTTGTTCCGGCCTCCTTCCAAAGAATTTCTTCTAACGCATGAATATCAAATTCACTTAGCGGCTTATTGTTTCGCAGTTTTGCAATCGCGATACAATCCTGATTAGTGCGAATATAGTACTCTGCTTTTGCCCTGTAATTTTTCAAGTCGTCACTTTCTGTGTCAGATTCATTCCATTGGATGGATAAAATATCATCTGTAAAGTCCGTATCATATTTTTTAAATGCGGCATGAGGAATGTATTTCATCAAGGTTCGCAATTCTTCCCGAATATGCTCAAACTCATCAATTCCTGCTTCTTCTACATAATTTGTCTGCAACAGTTTTTGTATAAAATCTACCTTTACCTGAATCTCCGGAATATTTGCCACACCTGCTATTGCCACAACTCTTCTCATCAAGTCATTCCGCGCTCTTGTATAAGCTTTGCCGGATAAATATGCCAGCTCTATTCCATACATAAGCGCATCGAATCGGACAGCACTCACATCATCACTGTCTGGCAGGATTAATGGAGCAAGCTCTTCTTTTACAGTCAGAGTGTCTTCATAAGTAAGAGTTCTGTAATTATCCACATTTGCATACAAGTCAACATACTTCAAATGCTGCCTTACAGCAAAGCTCTTCCGATCCAATTGCCGCACCTTGCCAGACATTATCTCTACCAGCTTATTCCTGTATGCTATTATACGTTCTATCTGATATTCTATACCCTGCAGTTTATATGCTATCTGGAACTCAAGATTGAAAATTGCACTTTGAAGTGCCATCATATTGGCTGTAGGCTTTCCTTCGCCCATTCTAAAAAACTCAAAATTACCGCAGAAATCAAATATGTAAAATTTTTGCTTATCTTCGCCGTCCACCAATCCTGCACATAACCTTGTCCCACGACCAATCATCTGCCAAAATTTTGCCTTACTCATTACTTTTTTAAAAAACACAAGATTTAAAATCTCCGGTATATCAATTCCTGTGTCCAACATATCAACAGAAATGGCTATTTGCGGCATTTTTCCAGCTTCAGAGAATTCATCTATTGCACTCTGCGCATAGGCTATATGATTATCTATCACTTTTGCAAAATCTTGTCCACCTTTTGACAGATGAGGATATTCTTGGTTGAATATTTCCAATATTTTCTCCGCATGTTCATGATTCTTTGCAAATATAATTGTTTTGCCGAGTTTTTCTCCATACTCTATTTTTAATCCGTTCGTCATAAGAGTATGTAGTACCTGCTTAATGGTATTCTCATTGAAAATCCATGTGTTTATAGCAGAAGAACTGATACTTTCCGGAAATGTACCGCTTTCATCTTCAAAAGTAGCTTCATAAGCTTCTTTATCTTCTGGTGACAATTCTTCATATACAATCCCCTGCTCAATAAACTTCAATCTAGTTTCCACTGATAAATAATCAACAAGATATCCGTCTTGAACTGCCTGCGCCAGCTCATATCCGTACGTGGGCACTCCATTTTCCAAATCAAACATAGAATACGTATTCTTGTCAATCTCGTCCTTTGGCGTTGCAGTCAGTCCAATAAGCGGGGCATCAAAATAGGACAAAATATCTTTATACTTGTTGTAAATCGACCGATGTACCTCATCACAAATAAGCAAATCAAAATGTCCGCAGGAAAAAATCTTTCCTTCTTCATCATTTGCTGTATCAATCAGATGATTCATTGTCTGATAGGTAGAAAACACACACCTTGCATTGTAATTGCCTTTTTCTTCTACGACATTACACACTGACAACTCTTCAGACATTTGATTTACAAAGCTTCTCTTTGCCTGTGTAACCAATGAATTGCGGTCAGCTAAAAACAGAATATTTTTCACCCACCCCGCATTTAAAAGAACCTTGCAAAGCGCTATAACCGTTCGGGTCTTGCCGGAACCTGTTGCCATTACGAGAAGTGCTTTTCTCTTATTTTTATCAAAACTGTCGCACACTGCTTTCACTGCTGCTTCCTGATAGTATCTACCCGCAATATTTCTATCAACAACGACATTTTTCAAAGATGTGCGCATGGACAAAAGATTAAACCATTTCTCCAAATCCCGTTTTGAATATACCCACGCTACTTTTCTTTCAGGATACTGATTATCTATAATCCTCGTATCAAACCCATTTGTCAAAAATATAACAGGACGTCTTCCATACTGCTTTTCTAAAATGTCAGCATAAAGCTTTGCCTGTTGACGACCGTTTGCAACATCTTCACACGTTTTCTTCGCCTCAATAATAGCAAGCGGCCGCTGTACATCATCATAGAGAACATAATCTGCGTATCCAACCGCAGACTTATTTGGCATACCCGTAAGTTCTACTTCATTAAGCCAGTTTTTTCCCTCAATCCAGCCTGCATCCTCAAGCATTGTATTGATATAAATTTTCCTTGTTTTGTACTCTGACAATTCAAGAGGCTTAGGAATATATGCCGGCTGCTGTTCTCTTTTTGCCGTCAATTCCTCCTTCAGCGCCTTATTTTCCGCCAATAATTTCTTTAAATCAATATCACTGAACTCAGTTTTGATTGCATCCTTCGATACAAGTTCCCTTTTCTCTGCCAACAATGCTGCGTCGAATGAGTGCTCTTCATAATTATCAGCATAGCAATAAGCCACAAAATCAAGAAACATAAAAAGATTTTGTAAGCAGAGCGCCGCTTCATCAAATGTAGTCTGCCTCCCCGCATGTGCCGCATTATTGCCCATACGGCGTACAAAGTCCATTCTCCGCCACAAATCTCTATCCACTATATCCCTAAACTCATCTGTATTTAAAAGACTCACCAAATTATCCTGATAAGGTATCACAAGCGACTCATCTATCGAATACATCCATTTAACCGCAAATTCCATTGCCCGCCTGCAATTCAACACACAGGCCGCTTTATCAATATGGATAATCTTTTCTGCACATACTGCAACATCTGAAAAACTGCTAAACTTTGGTTCTGCCTTCAGATAATCAAAATTAGTCATATTGTATGCCTCCCCATTGATTTTTCTTTTCCTACACCCTATAGGCTTAATTATTGGCTTTATTTATTGTTAATTTAGTTATCTTATAACATTTGTCACATAGTAGTTGCGATAATTTAACTGCCAACAGAACGACAACCTTTGATTTGTC
>JAIDHX010000047.1 GCA_029053015.1 Lachnospiraceae bacterium | reverse complement strand
AAGTAATATATATAATAGAGTCCGGAAAAATTGCCAGAAAAAAGAAAATCAAGCGCATGTTAAAAAAAGGAAGGAATATATTTTCCGTTTTTTTAAACATATTTTTCCTGGTTTTATATGACAGGGATATGCTGCGTAAAATGAAAGCTATATGCGGTGACTATAAAAAGTATCCGCCGACGGAAAACCGTTTTTATATTGATGATGTAAATGAAGACAAATGTATCAGGCTGTGTACTCAATTATCGCCGGATTTGATTTTAATATACGGAAGCGGCATTTTAAAAGAAAATACAATAAATGAATTAGGAGTGGATATATATAATATACATAGCAGTGTTCTTCCTTACTACAGAAATGTACATTCGGACTTTTGGGCCTTTATGAATAAGGATTTTGAAAGGATAGGAATTTCAATTTTTAAGCTGAGCTCAGGAATCGATACGGGAAATATAGCAATGCAAAAGGTATGTGAGTTATCAAAAGGAGCTGCATTACAAGAATATAAAGCGCAAAATTTAAAGAATATTAATCAGATGCTGCCGCTTTTTTTGCAAGATTATTTTGAAGGAACAATTCGCTTAATAGCGCAGGACGGGGAAAAAGCAACTGTCTCCCATACACCGCAGACAAAAGATATACTTCAGTTTTGGAAGCAGAGGAAAAAATCCCATATTTGAATTGATTGGAAATGCATATGGAAAATCTTGAAGAAAAAATGGAAAAAAAATCTTTGGAAAAGAACAGCATGATTGTGTTGGCAATGACAATGTGCGCTAACGCGCTGGGCGTTCTGTTTCAGTCATTGGCAGGACATCTGCTTGGGGATACCCAGTTGTTTGCAGACCTAAACGCTGTTATGGCACTGTTCAATATTCTTGTACTGCCGACGACAGTATCAAGCTGTCTGATAGCCAAATATACGGCAATGCTGCATGTGCGGCATGAGATGGGGGAAATTAAAAGCTTTTTAATGGGAATGATAAAAGTGCTGGGCATACTGGCGCTCTTATTCAGCGGCATTATGGCTGCAGCGCATAGGAGCATAGGAAGGTGGCTTCATATAGAAGATTACCTGGTTATTGCGCTTGCGGCTGTACTTGCGGTGATTACACTGTTTTCCGCCGTTTTCACGGGCGGACTTCAGGGATGCAAAGCGTTTGTTCTGTATGGGATTTTCGGGTTGATAGGTCCTGTTTTTAAAATTGTTGCGATTGTCGGTTCGATGCTGTTTACCAGAAAGGTTGCCGGCATTCTGGCAATCTGGCTTTTCGGCACACTGTTTTCCTATTTTGTAGGCGTTTTTTTGTTAAAAAAGGTTTTGGGAAAGTATCCCAGAGAAAAGTTCTCTTTTGATAAAAGGGAAATGGGACTGTATATTTTGAAATTGATTGTAGCAAATGCAGGCGTGATACTCATTTCCAATATAGACGTGCTGATGGTACAGCATAATTTCAATACGGAAGCGGGATTGTACTCAGGCGCCCGCATGCTGGGATATAGTATTACCTATTTAACAAACACCTTTGTTATTGTGCTGTTTCCGATGGTTGCGGGCAGCGCGGGAAAAGAAAGGGAAAATCTGAAATTATTAAAGAAAGTTCTGGTTTACGATATATTATTGAGTATTGCAGCAGTGATTTTTCTGATGTTGTTTTCGGATATATGCATAAGACTGCTCTTAGGAAATGAGTACCTTATGTGCAGGCAGTATCTGATTCCTATAACGGCATATGTACTGCCTATTGGCATTATGAATCTGCTGGCAAACTATGGAATGGCAAAAAACAGCACGGCTTACATCACGGCATCCATGTTTCTGAGCGGTGCGCTTGCGGCAGCCGGCAGCTTGCTGTGGAAAGGTTCCCTGATGGCATTGATATGGTGTCTGGCTGTGGTTATGTGGATTGTTGTATTTTGTAATATTATATATATATATTGTAATGGGAAAAAAGCAAAACATAGGGCAGACTGAGGTTCTGTTTGTCTTATTGTGAGGCGGATGCTATAATATTGGGAAGAAATGGTACAAGGAGAAAGAGATGAGAAAAAGCTCTGATATGGCAATATTGGTGTATTCCTGCTGGAAGAACAGGGATATGTGGAGTATTTTTTTAACATTGTTTTCAAAATACTGGTCCGACTGCAGTTATAAGCTAATTCTTCTGACGGATAAATATGACTGCAGAAGGGAAGATTACAGCTTTGATGATATTGTGATTTGCGACAGCAACTGGCATGATATGATAATGGAAGGCATGGAGCGGGCCGGCACAGAGTATGTTATGCTGTGGATGGATGACTATCTGCTCTGCGACTACGTCAGAAATGAAGACGTTGCGTACTATATAGAAAAAGCAAGAAAGTATCATGCTGCAAATCTGCGTTTGGCAGAATCACCGACCATACCGTCAAAAGCTTTTTCTAAGGATAAGGAACTCAATTTCTATAAACCGGGAACTGCATATTCATTTTCCACACAGGTTGGTATATGGAATGTGGATTTTTTGAAAAAAAATGTGAAAGAGAACTGGTCTGCATGGGATTTTGAGAGGAAAGGTTCGTTGGAGGTAAAGGATTATAAGCACCCCTTGCTTGCGTCAAGGAATTATACTTTTCCTTATGAAGAAGGTGTCCGCAGGGGAAAGTGGATGGATAATGGCATCAGGCTGTGCCAAAGAAATAATATCCGGCTTGATTTTGAAAAAAGGAAACCGATGAGCAGTTTTGAACTTGCATGGATATACTTTAAAGGTGGAATTTTGGGATTGAGTCCAACAGTTGTCGTAAAAGTGCAAAATTTCGTGCAGCGACGGAAAAAATAAAGATTGCTTTCTAAGGGGATATTATATAGAATAAATACAAGAAAGTACAGGTTTGAAACCATAGAGGGCGATACATGAAGACGGTAGAAATTATTGTACCCTGCTATAATGAAGAAGAATGTGTAGAGTTGTTCTACACACGGGTATGCGAAGTGTTTGAAAATTTGCCGGAACATCAGTTTATTATTACATATATAGACGATGGAAGCAAAGATGCGACACTTGAAAAAATTAAGGAACTGGTAAGAACAGCAAAGAAGGGGCGGGTGCAGTATTTGTCTTTTTCCAGAAACTTCGGAAAGGAGGCGGCTATTTATGCCGGCCTTTCCAAGAGTACGGGGGATTATGTGACCATCATGGACGCGGATTTACAGCATCCTCCGGAATTGCTGGTGGACATGCTGGATGCAATTGAAAAGGAGGGGTATGACTGCGCGTCAGCCAGACGAATTTCCCGAAAGGGGGAGCCTCCCATCAGAAGTGCATTTTCCAAGATGTTTTATCGTATCATCAGTAAAGTGACAGCGATTGAACTGGTGCCGGGAAGTACAGATTACCGATTGATGAAACGGAAGGTCGTAGAGGCTGTTGTGTCTATGCCGGAATACGAACGTTTTACCAAAGGACTGTACGCCTGGGCGGGATATAAGAATAAGTGGATAGAATACAGAAATGTAGAAAGAGCCGGCGGAAAGTCCAAATGGAGTTTTTGGGGGCTGCTTCGTTATGCTTACAGTGGATTTATTTCATTTGCAACCACGCCATTAAGAGGGGTTGTTTACTTTGGAATACTGACGGTTCTGGTCTCTATCGCCAGTGCGATTTATATTTTAATTGGCGCTATCAACAGCGGAGGAGATAATCGGACAGGCTATGCGAGTATTATGATTTTAATCTTGTTTTTGGGGGGAGTCATCATTACGATATTGGGAATGATTGGTGAATATCTGGCAAGGATTTATATGGAGGTTAAGAGGCGTCCCATTTATTTTGAAAGAGAATCCAATATAGATAAGGAAGTTGATAAGGCAAAACCGGAGGAATAAAAGGATGGGTGTAGTGGATTATTTTGCAAAAAAGATTCAGAAACATGCTGATTTGAGATATGGAAGGGAAATCATCAGTGAATTTGTTGACAAGGTTCCAGTAAAAGGAACAGAGATAAAGGTGCTCGATTTAGGCGCCGGGCCGGGGATAGATTTAAGCAATGCCGGAAAGAGATTGAAGAAAAAATACAAAAATGTTACATTATACGGCGTGGAAACGTATGCCCCTAATTGTGATAAGCTCCGTAAAAAGGGCATTGAAGTCATAGACATAGATGTGGAGAGAAGCGTGCTTCCTTTTGCAGACGGAGAGCTTGATATTGTTATGGCAAATCAAATTATCGAGCATACAAAAGAGATTTTTTGGATATTTTCCGAAATTTCCAGGGTGTTGAAGCCGAATGGCCGCTTAATTATCGGGATTCCAAATCTGGCGTCTTTCCACAATCGTGTTATGCTGTTTTTGGGGATGCAGCCCCCTTGTATTGATGTAGTGGGACCACATGTCAGGGGATTTACTTATCCGGGGTTTAAATCGTTTGCAGAGTTGGATGGATTTTTTGAAATTCTGGAATATAAAGCTTCTAATTTCTATCCTTTCCCACCCCAAATCAGTAAGCTTCTGTGTAAGTGGTTTCCGAAGAGTGGCGTGGCGCTGTTTTTTTATTTGAGAAGGACTTGTAAAGAAGGCCGGTACATCGAAGTGTTGGATAATAGATTTTTTGAGACACCATATTTCAAGGGATAAGGAAACGGAGTTGAATATAGTAAAAAGAGCAATGTCGGTTTTGTGGAACAGGGCATTATTTCCTTTGTATACCGGCACAATAAAAGCAGTGAAGGATAAAAAACGAATCAGGGAAAAGTACCAGATAAAAAAAGGCGTGAAAAATATTGTTATTTTTGGCACACCGAATCATGGAAATCTGGGGGATTATGCCATTTATCTTGCAGAAAGTCAGCTATTTGCAAGGTACCTGCCGGAGTGCAATATATTCGGCGTGAATATGACAGACTTTCAGCATGAAGTGAAGACCCTGTGCGGTCTGCTTAAAAAAGAGGATTTGCTGGTTTTGACCGGAGGCGGCAATCTGGGTAACCAGTATATGGATGACGAGAAAATACGAAGGGAAGTTATTTTGCGTTTCCCTTACAACAGAATTGTCTTATTTCCACAGACAATGTATTTTACAGAGGATGCAAAGGGAAGAGAAGAAGAGCAGAAAACGTCTGTGATTTACGGCAGGCATAGGGATTTGTGGCTTACTGCACGGGATGAAAAGTCTTGCAGAGAAATGGAGAGGATTTTCTCAAAAAAAGTCCGGCTGCTTCCGGACGTGGTGCTTACATGGAAAGGCATGAAACAGGAGGACAAAAAGGGCGCGCTGCTCGTTTTGCGCAATGATGTAGAAGGAGTGCTGCGTGCAGAGCATAGGAATACACTGAAGGAACTTTTGCAGCCTTTATATGGTATGGTAGAGGAAACGGATACGGTTGTGGAAGTGGGTAAGGATCTGGCTTCTCTCGAAGACAGACTACGGAAGAAAATGGAGCAGATTGGAAGTGCCTCCCTGGTGGTGACCGACAGGCTTCACGGTATGATATTTGCTGCACTGATGCAGACGCCTTGTCTGGCTCTGCACAATTATAACCATAAAGTGGAAGAAACCTATAAGTGGATACAGGATTTGGACTATGTGGAGTATGTGGCAGATTTCAAGAATCTGCCGGAAGCACTTGACAGGCTGAAAAAGAAAAATTGTAAATATACTGCTGATGAAGTAGAAAAAGAGTATGATGTGTTTATGCGGGAGATTATAAGTGGATGATTGACCGAAAAAATGAGGATTGGGATTATGAAAAACGAAATTCCCTTTTTGAGCGTTGTCGTACCGGTCTATAATGTGGAGAATTATCTGGAAGAATGTGTGGAGAGTATTCTACAGCAGTCTTTTGTTGATTTTGAACTGATACTGGTGGATGATGGCGCAACAGATGCCAGCGGGCGGATTTGTGAGGAGTTTGGAAAAAAAGATAGGAGAGTCAGAGTCATTCACAAAAAGAACGGGGGACTGGTCAGCGCGAGAAAAGCAGGGGTAAAGGCGGCGAGGGGAGATTATGTCATTTACGTGGATGGTGACGATTGGATTGTCCGCGATATGTTTCGAGAGCTGTGTGAATGTGCATTGAAAGAAAAAACGGATATTGTAATTGCTGATTTTTTTTGTGCCTATAGTGACAGAAAAGAACCATTGACACAAAATATGAGATATGGAAAATACACAAAAGAAGAACTTACCGAGTCGGTTTATCCATCTATGCTATGTAGTGGAGAATATTTTTCATTTGGATTTCAACCGTGTGTATGGGGGAAAATATTTAGGAGAGAATTGCTTTACAGAAACCAGCTGGCCGTGGATGAGCGGATTAAGCTGGGAGAGGATACGGCCTGCTTTTATCCGTGCTTGCTGGAAGCGGACAGTATCTTCTACCTGAAGGAACATTATCTATGCTATTATCGCATGCGGGATACTTCCATATCACATTCGATGATTAGCTCATATTACACGGAAGAAATAATGTTTTTGATAGATGGTCTGCAGAAGCGGTTTGCAGAGCATGAGGAGTTATTGCCGATCTTAGAGCGACAGCTCTATTTGTATGCCTGCTATATGCTGGATAACATGTTTTCTGTCAGGTTAGGTGTGAAAACGATATTCTTTTCCAAGGAACTTGTAAGGCAGATGGATATCGTCGCAGAAAGTGATTTAGGGAGAAATTTGATTTCATATTGTAGTGAAATCAGGACATCGTCCAGAATGAAACGTGTTTTTCGCCTGATGCGGGATAGGAGTTTGAAGGCTAAAGTCAACTTGTATTTGTTTTGGAAGTATGAAAGATTAAAATCAGGTTTTGACAAGATTTTTGCATAAGTTAATAGGAGCATATATGCGTAAGATAGTATTTCACTTAAATTGTCTGGAGCAGGGAGGAGCAGAGCGGGTAGTGACGACGCTTGCCAACCGTTTTGTGAAAGAAGGGTATGAGGTTCTGATAGCGACCGAGTGGACTGCGGAGAATGAGTTTGCCATAGATGAGCGAGTCAGACGGGTACATGTGGGGCTTACGGAAAAGCAGGAGACTGCATCCGGCAAGAGACAGTTTTTTTATCGTATTAAAAATCTGCGCGCTTTTTTAAAAAAGGAGAAGCCCGATATTGTGGTTGCTTTTGCACAAAAGGCAAATTACAGGGCTTTGATGGCGACGTGGCTGATGAAGCTTCCGGTTATTGTGTCGGTGCGGACCAATCCTTATCAGAACTACAGGAACAAAAGTGATAAGTTTTTAATTCCTCTGCTTTATCCGAAAGCGGTGGGAACGGTATTTCAAACAGAAGGAGCTAAAAGTTTTTTTTCGTCTAAAATACAAAAAAAATCAAGGATTATACTCAATCCAATTAATGACAAATATATTGGCAGACCGAAGCCTGTCTCAAGAAGAAAAGTGGTGGTGCAGTCGGGACGGCTGGTGGACTTTAAAAACCAGCTTATGCTGATAGACGCTTTTGTGAAGGTGCACGAGAAGCATCCGGATTATAAGCTGGAGATTTACGGCGGCGACTCCAAAGATGGAACCAAGGAACTGCTGGAACAGAGTATCGCGAAATATCATGCAGAGGAGTGGGTGCTGCTTATGGGGGCGAGCGACGAACTGGAAGAGAAGCTGGAGGACGCGTCGCTTTTTGCTTTTTCCTCCGACTGGGAAGGACTTCCCAATGCGCTGATGGAGGCAATGGCCCTGGGGCTTCCGGTGGTGGCTACAGATTGTCCTTGCGGCGGCCCGGCAACCTTGATTCGGGATGGTGAGAACGGGCTCTTAGTGCCGATAAAGGATGCGGATGCGATGGCGGCGGGGATTTTGCGCCTGATAGAGGACAGAGATCTGGCGGAAAGGCTGGGCGATAATGCGCGCAAAATAGGCGAAGAGGCAAATACGGAAGCTATCTGCCGCCAGTGGAAGGCATATATAGAAGAGTTGTGCAGAAAATAGAGGGAAACAGCAGAAAACCGGAGGACAGATATGTGCGGGATATGTGGTTTTGTCAGTAAAAATACAATAACACTGGATGCTTTGAAAAGGATGAATGATACAATGTATCACAGAGGACCGGATGACAGCGGCGAAGAAATCTATCCGGCATCTAATGGGTACACGGTCGGACTGGCGCAGCGCAGGTTGTCCATTCTGGATTTGTCGGCTTTGGGGCATCAGCCCATGCACTCGAAGGATAAGCGAGTCTCGGTGGTGTATAATGGTGAGATTTATAATTTTCAGGAGATTAAAAAAGAGCTTGGAGACTATCCTTTCTGTTCCACCTGTGATACGGAAGTGATTCTTGCCGCCTATCTGAAATGGGGCATCAAATGTGTGGACAGATTTAATGGTATGTTTGCGATTGCACTGTTTGACAGGGAAAACGGGGAGCTTTATCTGGTGCGGGACAGAATCGGGAAAAAGCCGCTCTACTACTGGCTGGAGGACGGCAATCTGGTGTTTGCTTCAGAACTGAAGCCGATTATGGAATGTTCCGGCTTTGAGAGAAGAATCCGGACGGAAGTGGTGTCCCGTTATTTATACCATCAGTATCTGAATGCGCCGGATACCATTTTTGAAAATGTGTACAAGCTGGAGCCGGGTATGGTGCTGCAGTTTTTGGCGGGGAAGGTAAAAACCTGGAAATACTGGGATTTGAAAGAAGTGTATCAAAACTGTAAAAAGAACCCGGTCACGGACTATGCGCAGGCAAAAGGGGAACTCAAAGAACTGTTAAACCATTCTGTCGCGATGAGAATGATAGCGGATGTGCCGTTGGGAACCTTCTTAAGCGGCGGCTACGACTCTTCCCTGATTACGGCGATTGCCCAGAGTCAGTCAGCGCAGCCGGTCAAGACATATTCCATTGGGTTTAATGAGGAGAAGTTTAATGAGGCTAAGTTTGCAAAAGAGGTTGCAAAGCACTTAGGCACCAACCATACGGAGCTGTATATCGACGAGAAAGAGATGTTCGAACTGGTAGACAGCATTCCCAAGTACTATGATGAACCTTTTGCGGACAGCTCACAGATTCCGACTATGCTGGTTTCGGCGCTGGCAAGGCGTGATGTCACGGTAGTGCTTTCCGGCGATGGCGGCGATGAATTTTTCTGCGGTTACAATGCGTATGACAAGGTTTCACAGGCACAGAAGCTGGATTTCCTCGGAGAACTGACTTATCGCGCATGTAATCTGCCGCTTATCAAAAAAGTGGATATGCTGCAGAAAATGCCTTTTAAGGTAAAGATTATTGCAGCAAACAGGGAGAAGGAGACCAAAACCCAGTTTGGCGCAAGCAACTATCTGGAGACGGCTTATGGTATGGTGAAGGGAGAGGCAATCCCCATTTTGTATCATGTGGAGAGCGCCTACAGGGAGAAAAACTGGCAGGAGAGAAGGATGCTTCTGGACATGGATACCTACCTGCCGGGCGACATTCTGTGCAAGGTGGACAGGGCGTCCATGAAATATTCTCTGGAGGCACGCTGTCCGATTCTGGATAAAGAAGTGATGGAGTATTCTTACAGGCTGCCCCATTCCTTTAAATATGATAAAAAGGTAAAAAAGAGAATTTTGAAGGACATAGTTTACGATTATATTCCGAGGGAACTTCTGGACAGACCGAAGGTCGGCTTTGGCGTACCATTGGATAAATGGCTTCGCGGTCCTTTGAAAGAACGGCTTCTGGATATGGCAAATCATGATTTCCTGGTGAGACAGGGAATCTTTGAAGCAGATTTTGTGTGTAAAATGCTTGATACTTACATGGAGCATGGAGATGCAGGACCTGCAACCGGAGCAAACTATTCCAAGTTGATGTGGTCTTATTTTGTATTTCAGCAGTGGTATGCGGCGTATATGCAATAAGCGCGGCGAGTGTATTTCAAAGTGGATTTGAGTATAGGAAAGAAAATCCATAGTGTGAAAAGGAAAAAGCAAAAAATGAGTAAAACTCAGGCAATCACAAAACAACCGCATAATTCCTCAAAGGAAAGGATGGCAAATCTCGAGCTTTTACGGATTGCAGCCATGCTTCTGATTGTTGTGCTGCATTTTTTAGGGAAAGGCGGCTGGCTGACAGAGCTGACAGAGCCGTCACTGCCGCAGACGGGATATGTGGCATGGGGTATGGAGGCGCTGGCAATTGGCTCTCTGAATGTCTATATGCTGCTGAGCGGTTATTTTTTGATTGAGGGCTCTTTTAGGGTAAAACGTCTCCTGCAGCTTTTTTTGCAGGTTTTGTTTTACAGCATTACCATAGGCTTGACTGCTGCTGCTTTTGGATATCTGCCTGAGGAGGGCTTTTCCATTTACTATCTGGCGACGCTTTGCCTGCCGGTTTCCACAAACCATTACTGGTTTATGACGGCGTATTTCTTTATGTATCTGTTTATGCCCCTGCTGGCACAGGGGGTAAAGAAGCTGACGAAAAAGCAGTTTCAGATTGTATTGTCGCTGCTGATTTTCGTGGTTTGCGTTGTAAAATCGGTTGTGCCGATTCCGCTTTCTACGGATATGCAGGGATATGACTGTATCTGGTATATGTGCGTGTTTTTAGTGGCTGCGTACATCAGACTGTATGGCGTGCCGTTTTTTAAAAATGTATGGCGTTCGCTTCTGGTTTATCTGGCGTCGGCTGTGGGGATTTTTACGCTTACACTGGCTCTGCGGTTTTTGTATCTGCGGACAGGAAAACTGAGTAATATGCTGACGGTCAGTTACAATTATAACCATATTCTGACGCTGCTTGCGTCGGCTGCGTTTTTCTGTTTGTTCTGCCATATCAAAATAAAGGATGGGGCGTTTAGCCGCTTTGGCTGCCGGATTGCGCCATATACGCTGGGCGTTTATCTCTGGCATGAGCATATTGCAATCCGTTATGAATGGCAGGAATGGCTCTATGCGGTGCTGGGAAAACCGAATGGCAGCATTATGCTGGTGTTGTATACCCTGCTTGCCGCTGTGCTGGTATTTGTCATCGGTATCCTGCTTGACGTGCTGAGAAGTCTTTTGTTTCGGGGTCTGCATCTGCTGCTCTCCCATATAGGCGCTTATCGAAGCCTGCAGCAATGGCTGGACGGGCTTGTGATTAAAGTATGAGGCAAAATATGAACAAGTGGAAGGAATCCCGATTTTATCGGATATGCTGCAATTATATATTTCCATTGATACTGTTCCTGTATCCGCTCCGCCACATTTACTGGGGGCTGGACTTGTGGGATACGGGCTATAATTATGCCAATTTCAGGTACATGGGACTGGAGCATATGGATTCCATGTGGCTTTTTTCCACGTATCTTGCCAATGTGGTGGGACATTTTTTTACGCTGCTTCCCGGCGGGCATACCCTTCTTTTTATGAATTTGTACACGGGGCTGTTTACGAGTCTGCTGGCGCTTATATCGTACCTGTTTCTGACAAGGCGGGTGAAGATACCGGCAGGCGTGGTGTTTGTGGGAGAATTTGCGGCGGTCAGCCTGTGCTTCTGCCCGACGGCGCTTTTGTACAATTATCTGACCTATGTGCTGTTTCTTGCGGGCGTGCTGTTTTTGTATGAAGGCCTTTTACAGGAAAAGAACCGCTATCTGATACTTGCCGGTGTGATGCTGGGAACCAACATATTTGTCCG
This sequence comes from Lachnospiraceae bacterium, assembly GCA_029053015.1. Taxonomy (GTDB): domain Bacteria; phylum Bacillota; class Clostridia; order Lachnospirales; family Lachnospiraceae; genus Acetatifactor. Next base: position 39,474 of record JAIDHX010000047.1, on the reverse strand, counting down.
TTTTTCCAATCTGCCCGAGGCCGCCATGATAGTGGGGGTATGGGCATATGCCGTGATTTGCCGCAAAAAGTGGAAAAAGGTTTTGCAGGAGACCGCTTTTTGTATGCTGGGCTATCTCGGCGCTGTTTTTTTCTGGCTGGGTTTTCTGTCCCTGCGTTATGGTCTGTCAAGCTATGTGGAGGGGATTAAGCGGCTGTTTGCCATGACGGAAACTGCCACGGATTACAAGGCTTCTTCCATGCTGTACAGAATGTTTTCCGAGTATATTGAGAATCTGTACTGGGTGAATCGGATTTTGTTTTTTGCAATCCCGGGCATTATCGTCTGCATGGTGCTTCCAAAGTCCTTCAGATGGGTAAAAAAGGCTGCCTGCGCGGTATTTGCGGCGGCAGCGGCAGTATGGCTGTACACCCGAAAGGATGCGCAGAGCAACAGTCTTTTCTGCGACCTGCGGTTTGACGAATACAGTTCCATGCAAAAACCGGCAACCCTGTTTTTGATGCTGACCCTTGTTGTGTGTCTGGTGCGGGTATTCGGGAGAAAGACGGAAAAGAAGGAGAAGCTGCTGGCGGGTCTGATTTTTTTGTCGGTACTTCTTACCTCCATTGGCAGTAACAACGGACTTTTTACCAGTTTTAACAATCTCTTTCTGGCGGCGCCCTATGTCCTGTGGAATCTCTACAGACTATGCAGGTATCAAGCGGAGTGGAAAATTCCTCTGGTCTTGCCATTAAAAACGCTTGCCATGATGTTCACTGCTATTTTCTTCTTCCAAAGCATCGGGTTTGGCACAAGATTTGTCTTTGCAGAGGCGACGGGCATAAAAAGCACGGCTGCCAAAGTGGAAAATAACGCCGTATTAAAAGGAATCCGCATGAGCGAAGAAAGAGCCCGCTGGCTTCAGGAAATCAGTGCCTACATTGCAGATAACCAACTGATGGGAAGAGAGGTTATCCTGTATGGTTACATTCCCTCCCTCAGCTTCTATCTAGAACTCCCCTCCGCTTTCAATCCCTGGAGCGACCTGGCATCCTACAGTACAGAAGCGATGGCGGCGGCGATAGAGAAAATGGAGGCGGAACTGGCAGGAGACAAAGAACTGCCCATTGTCATTCTGAGCAAAGACTGTGCGGCGGATGCCGATACATTGTCGGAATTTTCGGCCGCAGGCGACCCTAAATTAGCCATGATAGTACAGTTTATAAAAGACTATCATTATAAAATAACCTTTTCCAACGAGAAGTTTGTGCTGTATGAGGCGGTAGAGTAAACATGTTTTGGAATGACTTTTGCCGGCTATCGTGATATAATCTTTTTGTTGACCATATGGTATGTAAAATACCGGAAGATTACACGGAAGAAGTTTGTCAATATACCGTAGAGAAAGCCTGAATGGAGGAAACGTAAGAAATGCTGTTTAATACCCAGATATTTCTATTTGTATTTTTGCCCATAGTGTTGCTGGGGTATTATTGTCTGCATAAAGCCTCCTTGCACAACAGTGCAAAAATATTGCTTTTTCTCAGTTCCCTTATCTTTTATGGATATTATAATCCGGCATACTTGATTCTTCTTTTGGGAAGCATGGCAGGAAACTATGTTTTATACAAGATCATGCAAATGCTTCTGCCCGATGGCGCAAAGAAGGGATGGCTGCGAAAAGGGATTGTCATTGCAGGTGTGGCAGCCAATTTGTTTGTCTTGTTTTATTTTAAATACTTCAATTTTTTCATACATAATGTCAACAAGGTATTCCGCACGGATTTTAATTTGCGAAACATTATACTGCCGTTGGGAATCAGTTTTTTTACGTTTCAGCAGATTTCTTTTCTGGTAGACTGCTACAAAGGGGAAACCGGGAAATATACCCTGCTGGATTATGGTGTGTTTGTGGCTTTTTTCCCGCAATTGGTTGCAGGCCCCATTGTGTTACATAAAGATATGATTCCGCAGCTATCGGAAAAAAGCAGATGGAAGCCCGATATGGAAAGATTTGAAAGCGGGCTGAAGTATTTTGTGATAGGGCTTTTCAAAAAGACAATGGTTGCGGACCGGTTTGGACAGGTGGTATCTCTGGGGTATGCCGGTGCCATGAGATGGAGTGTCTGGGAAACAATATTGATTATACTTTCCTACACGTTACAAATATATTTTGATTTCAGCGGCTATAGTGATATGGCGATTGGATTGGGAAAACTGTTTGGAATCGATATTCCGGTGAACTTTGATTCGCCTTATAAAGCGTCTTCCATAGCTGATTTCTGGAAACGCTGGCATATGACGATGACGCAGTTTTTTACAAAATATGTGTATATTCCGCTGGGAGGAAGCCGAAAAGGAATCATAAGAACCTGCATCAACACTATGATAGTGTTTGCCTTAAGCGGTTTATGGCACGGGGCAGCGTGGACATTTGTTCTTTGGGGACTGCTGCATGGAGCTGCGCTTGTTTTTCACAGATTGTTTCATGTTTGTATGGATAAGCTGCCGAAAGCGCTTACCGGTTTCATTACGTTTTTGTTTGTAAATATAGCCTGGGTATTGTTTCGGGCAGAAGGAACCCATCAGGCAGGCAGAATCTTTAAAAGTCTTCTGACGGGCGGTTTTGCTGTTCATAATATGGATTTGTGTTATGCTTTTCTGGGCGATAACCCGAAATTCATGTTGGAAAATATATCATGGGGGACGCCGTTGTTTGACGGAATTGCCCTTGCGGTGACAATTATCGGGATTATAGCGGCATTGCTTGTGGTTTTTGCAGCGCCCTCTTCCCACCGAATAGCAGACAGCAGAAAGCATTATCGCGGTGAAGGTGTGGTCTGGGGATTTGCAGCAGTGCTGTGTATTATGACGTTTACCAAGGTTTCCACATTTTTGTACTTTAATTTTTAGGAGGATACAGGCATGAAAAGGTTTTTTATAGAATTTTTTGCAGTTGTATTCTCTCTCCTGATTCTGATAGGTGGATTTGACTTGGTAATTGACCCGCTTTATCATTATCATGCCCCGGTGGGCGGAACTGCGCCGTATTTGTTCAATCAGGTATACCAGATGCCGGGCGTGGCATCGCACTTTCAATATGATTCCGCCATTGTCGGTACAAGTATGACGGAGAATTTTCGGGTTTCCTGGTTTGAGGAAATGGGGCTGCATGCCGTGAAATTATCCTATTCAGGCGCCCGCAGCCTGGACATCAGAACTGTTCTGGATAAGATGTATGAAAGCGGGAATGAAGTAAAATATATTTTAATGGATGTAAATGATTACCAGCTGACTTCGGATGCGAGCCAAAGATATGTGGAGCAGCCCGCCTATCTGTATCGAAACGTATGGTGGGATGATACGGAGTATTTGTGGAACAACGATGTGTTCTGGATGTCCGTAGGAAGGGTGCTGGAGAAACTGACGAACAACCAGCCAAAGCTGGATGATGCGTATACTTGGGAGGAGCCGGAACTTTTCTCGGCGGAAATCGTAAAGGAAGGCTGCAGGGAATATGTGGAGAGCCTGCGGGAGAAAACGCAGGAGGGGTATGACTGGCAGGAAGAGTATGCGAATTGTGAGGACAACCTCAATCACATCATTCCGGTGATAGAGGCGCATCCGGAAACGGAGTTTGTTATTTTTTATCCGCCGTACAGCATCCTGTACTGGGAAGAGCAGGTATTAAGCGGGCGTGCGGAGGGAATCCTCGAAATATATGAATATTCCATGAACAGGCTGCTACAGTATGAAAATGTAAGAATATTTGCCTTTCAGGATGAAGAAGAGATTATTACGGATTTAGACAATTATCGCGACGTCTGCCACCATACACCGCAGGTAAACCGGTATATTTTTGATTCCGTTATGAGCGGCAATAAAGAAATTACGATGGAAAACATAGATGCCTATTTTGAAGGCATGAGACGAATGGTCAGCGAATATCCGTATGAAGTAAACTGGATTGACTGAAAAAGAGATGACTTTTCCCCAAGATAATGCTATAATCAACTTCATTGGATACACTATAACAGTAAAAACAGATGAAAAGAAAGGTACGGTCATAAACATGTTAAACGACAAAGCAATATTGGTCACCGGAGGCACAGGCACATTCGGCAAGGCATTTACAAGATACGTATTAGAACATTATAACCCGAAAAAAATCATCATCTATTCCCGCGATGAGTTTAAACAGTTTATTATGCAGAACGAGTTTAAGCCCTATGCAGATAAACTCCGCTTCTTTATCGGTGACGTCAGGGACAGGGAGAGGCTGACAAGGGCGCTTGACGGCGTTGACTATGTGATCCATGCGGCGGCCTTAAAGCAGGTGCCGGCATGTGAATACAATCCGGCTGAGGCGATTAAAACTAATGTCAACGGCGCGCAGAATGTAATTGACGCCTGTCTGGATACCAATGTAAAGAAAGTGGTGGCGCTTTCTACCGATAAGGCGGTGAATCCGGTCAATCTGTATGGCGGCACAAAACTGGTTTCGGATAAGCTTTTTATTGCGGCCAATGCATATGCGGGCGCAAGGGACATCAGTTTTTCCATCGTGCGTTACGGCAATGTGGCAGGCAGCCGGGGCTCAGTCATTCCGTTCTTTGATTCTATTTTAAAAAACGGCGGTACGGAGCTTCCCGTCACGGACTATCGCATGACCCGTTTCTGGATTAGCCTGCAGCAGGGCGTGGAACTGGTTATTAAGGCGCTGGAGGAGGCAAAGGGCGGAGAGACCTTTATCTCCAAGATTCCTTCCTTCAAGATAACGGATTTGGCGGAGGCGATGGCGCCCGGCATGGCGACGAAAGAAGTCGGAATCCGCGAGGGCGAGAAGCTGCATGAAATCATGGTGACGGTGGAGGATGCGCCGAACACCTATGAATATGACAAGCATTTCATTATTTATCCGCAGATGGTATGGAGCGAGCATAAGCGGGCAGTACCTACCGGTAAAAAGGTGCCGGAGGGATTTTCCTATAGTTCAGGAAATAACAGCGAGTGGCTTTCCGTGGAGCAGATAAGGGAGCTGCTTTCCGCGATGAAAGGGGAATAGAGGCGAATATATCAAAAAATTTCTACTCTTGCATAGTAAAATATATTTTTAACGAAAAATTGTGATAAAATGTCGAAAAATAAAATCGACAGGCTGAACAGCATAAATTTTGGAAAGATGAGACAGCAGCTTGCAGGAAGCGAAGCGTTTCCGTCATTTCTGAAATTATGCTGTTTTATTTTGCCAAGAGGAGGAGTTTGCATGTTATATTCATTGTTGAATTCAAATACAGATTATTATGTGAACCTGCATGGGGAGCAGGTTATTACACATGCCGAGAAAAGTGTCTGGAAGGGAACGGACTGCATTTGGCAGGAGGAACCGGTGGAGGCAGGGATTATACAGCGGATTGCCGAAGCGGATATCCAAAACGAGAGGCTGTTTATAGACTTCGGAGGCGTTTTTCAGAAGCAGAGCGATAGAGAAAAAGATATTCAGGAAACCCTGGAGCGTTTGCACAGAAGGAAGAACACGGTTTATCTGATGAATGTTGTGGAAGAAACCGGAATTCGTCTGGAGAAGGGGCTGGAGAAAAAAGGAATTACCATGCAGAGAGAGCAGGCAGAAGGCGGCGGATGGTTTTGCGAAGTGTCGCCGTCGAGCAGTGCGCGGGACATCCGCCAGGCGGCATTGTGCGAGAAGGCAATCTATGATATCCATATGGACAATCTGATGATTTTGATGGAGGAGAGTCCGAAGGGGAAAACCTTTCAGATAGACAGGCTTTTGCAGGATGGAGAAAACTGCCTCTATTACTTTTTTTACAGGCTTGCCATGCGGCTGGTAGAGAAGGGTATGGTAGAACCTTTTGGAAAAAACAGGGATAAGCTATGCTTTGTGCCGGACAATCCGCCCGCCATACCGATTGCAAAAGCATTGGCGGTGTTCCTTGGTACTAAAGTGCAATGTGAGGAAGCACAGAATGGCAGATTTCGACCGGATATGGAGTATATCATTGTGCGGGATGTGTTTCACATGTCCTGCGAGCTGGACAGACTGAGCACGGCAATTTCCTTGAGCGGCGGACAGGTGAAAGGTGTCGCCTGTCTGGTGGATATCTATACCGGTGTGGGAGACAGAAAGAACCGGGTCAGTCTTCACACTATTGATTTGGAGCGGGGAATCAGCTATAGAATAAGGCAAAAACGGGAAAACTTAGGGCAAAAGGATGACTTTTGGAAAAGATAATGCTATAATTGCTGTAATTAGGCTTCTAAGGAAGGGAGAGGACGATGCAGCAGTTATTTTTGCAACAGAGCTATCAGGATTGTTGGGAAATATATGAAAAGAGTCTGCAGAATGGTTCGTGTATCAGATGGGATTATGTGGTTTTAACTGCATCCAACGAGGCACAGGCCGAGAGCTACCGGACACAGATAGAGTACCGCAGCAAATCGGGGTATCTGCCTGAGAACACGAAATACGTGGTCTTGGCTGACCCGGATGGAAAGCGGGTGGGAAGCGGCGGCGCTACGTTAAATGTGCTGCGCTATTTGGCTGAGGATGGGTGCGGCAGCTTTTCGGGAAAGCGGATTCTGGTGATACATTCCGGCGGGGACAGCAAACGGATTCCCCAGTACAGCATATGTGGCAAAATCTTTTCTCCGGTTCCCAGAGAACTGCCGGACGGAAGGAATTCCACGCTGTTTGACGAATTTATGATTAGTATGGCGGGCGTTGCCGGCAGGCTCAAGGAGGGTATGCTGGTGCTTTCCGGAGACGTGCTGTTGTTGTTCAATCCTCTTCAGATTGATTTTACCTTTTCGGGGGCGGCCGCGCTCTCCATCAAGGAGCCGGTTTCTCTTGGGACAAGGCATGGCGTTTTTTTGAATGACGGTTCCGACTATGTAGGAAGATTTCTGCACAAACAGACAGAGGAAGTGCTTACAGAATATGGCGCGGTCAATGACAGGGGCTGCGTGGATTTGGACACGGGAGCGGTCGCGCTGGATGTAAAGCTGATGGAAGCGTTATATGGTCTTATCAGCACGGACGGCAGGGTGGATGAGGAAAAATTCGTCCGTTTTGTCAATGAAAAGGCGCGTATCAGTTTTTACGGCGATTTTCTCTATCCGATTGCAAAAGAGGCGGATAGGGAATCTTATATGAAAGAGGCGGGCGACGGTCCTGTGTGCGAGGAGCTTCTTGACTGCAGGCGGGCAATCTGGGATGCCATTTCAGGTTTTTCCATGCGGCTGCTCAGTCTGACGCCGGCGGAATTTATCCATTTCGGCACCACAAAGGAGCTGCGGGAGCTTATGACAAAGGGCGTGGAGGAGTACGCCTTTTTGGGCTGGAAAAAAACGGTGGGAACAGGGTTCGAGCAGGGGGGACTGGCGGTCTATAATTCCCTCGTCGGACAGGGTGTTTTTGTAGATGACAAGGTATATATAGAAAACTCCGTGCTGAAATCCGGTATGCGGATTGGACGGGGAAGCATTATCAGCAATATCCGGTATGCCGGAGAGGAAAAACCGGTGATTCCCGCCGGTGTGGTATTGTCAGGCGCACGCCTGATGGACGGACGGTTTACGGTTCGTATTTATGGTGTGGAGGACAACCCGAAGGACAGAATCGGAGAAATGATGAGTGGCAATATCCTGACTCTTTTGGGGGAGGATACCACGCTGTGGGAGGCTCCCATTTACCCTGTCTGCGCGGATAGGGACGAGGCTGTGCAGGCGGCGCTTATCACATACCGTATGATGAAGGGAATTGCCTCGGTGGAGGAAAAGGAGTGGTGGCTTGCGCAGGAGAAAATCAGCCTGAGCCGGAGCTTTGCGCAGGCTGACGTCCGTTATGCAATTACCGGTGTTTTAGAGCTTACGGAACAGATTGCGGTTTACCGTGCTATTTTGCTGCTGGCCCAGCATCTGCCCTGGCAGGCTGCCATGGAGGTATTTGGCAAGCGGGGCATGAATGAAGAACAGGAAAAGCAGATGCTTGCGATGGCGGGTACGGTGGATTTCGGTACATCCGTCCGGATTTACAACGCGCTTGCGGGCGAAGCAAAGCGGCGCGGGCGTTCTTATGAGAACTATGAAAAAATGTGTTTTGCGGCAATCTGCAACGCTGTGTATGAAAATAACGGTGTGCACTGTCAGGAAGCGCTGCGGTTTAAGAAGGATGAGGCGCATGTGGAGCTTCCGGTCCGTGTCAACTGGGCGGGAGGATGGACGGACACACCGCCCCATTGTCTGGAAAAAGGCGGCACAGTGGTCAATGCTGCCATCAAGGTAAACGGCGTGCTTCCGGTACAGGTTACAGTGCGGAGAATAGATGCATTAAAGATAGAGGTGGCAAGCGAGGATATTGGTGCGTTTGGGGAATTGTGTTCACTGGAAGAAATTTACGACTGCAGCAATCCCTACGATGCCTTTGCCCTGCATAAGGCGGCGCTGCTTGCCTGCGGCGTGGTGCCGGAGGCTCTGCCCGAGGGAGAAAGTCCTACTCTTCAGGATATTTTAAAGAAGCTGGGCGGCGGACTTTTCCTTTCCACGCAGGTTGTGGGGATACCAAAGGGCTCCGGACTGGGCACCAGCAGCATACTGGCGGCGGCATGTATCAAAGCCATCTATGAGGTGATGGGCGTATCGGCTGCGGACGAGGAACTGTATAAGCTTGTGCTCTATATGGAACAGCTTATGAGCACAGGAGGCGGCTGGCAGGATCAGGTCGGCGGCTTGAGCGGTGGCATCAAATTTATCACCACCACGCCCGGGCTTACACAGGATATCAGGGTGCGTAAGGTAGAGATAAGCGAGGCGGCGGCAGCGGAGCTGCAGGAGCGGTTTGCACTGATTTATACAGGGCAGAGGCGGCTGGCGCGCAATTTGCTCAGGGACGTGATGAGCAGTTATATCGGCGGACGGCGTGAGACTGTGGAGGCGCTGTATTTTATGCACAAGATGGCGGCGCTTATGCGCTTCGAACTGGAGAGAGGCGATATTGACGAGGTGGCAAAGCTCTTTAACCGGCACTGGGAGCTGTCAAAGCAGCTTGACGACGGCTGTACCAATACCTGTATTGAGCAGATATTCAGGACTTGTGAGGATTTGATAGCCGGCAGGTTTATTGCGGGAGCCGGCGGCGGTGGCTTTTTACAGGTGATTTTAAAGAAGAATGTGACAAAGCAGCAGCTTCGCGAGCGGCTGAAGGAAGTATTTCAGGACAGCGGCGTGGATGTCTGGGACAGTGAGTTTGTGTGAAAATGAGGATTCAGATGGACAGATACGAAGATGAAAATATCTACCTCCGCCTCATGACGGACGAGGACACGGAGGATATTATCCGCTGGCGGAACAGCGACGCAGTGCGAAAAAGGTTTATCTATCAGGCCCTTTTTACCAGGCAGTCTCATGAAAAATGGGTGGAAACCATGGTGCGCACCGGCAAGGTGGTGCAGATGATCATCTGTGAAAAAAAAGGAGATAAGAAGGTCGGTTCCGTGTATATCAGGGATATCGATGCAGTACACCATAAAGGAGAATACGGTATCTTTATTGGTGAAGCAGAGGCAAGAGGAAAGGGATACGGAACGGCGGCAGCGCTTTTGATGAAGAGGTATGCCTTTTCAGAACTGCACCTGCATCGCCTGTTTTTACGGGTGTTTGCGGACAATGCGCAGGCGATTGCAAGCTATGAAAAGGCCGGCTTTGTAAGGGAAGCATATCTTAGGGACGATGTGTGCATAGACGGGCAGTTTCGGGATATCGTACTGATGGCTGTGCTTGCGGAAGCGGATACAGAAGAAAATAAGCGTAAGTCTTGAAAAGACGGAAAAGAGGAGTTATGAAGTTTAATTTTAACGTACCGCCCTATACGGGAAAAGAAGCAGAATATATCGCGCAGGCTGTACAAAACCAGAAAATCTGCGGCGACGGTGAGTTTACGAAAAAGTGCAATAAGTGGATAGAAGAGAAGACGGGAACGAAGAAGTGCCTGCTGACCACTTCCTGCACCCATGCCACGGAGCTGGCGGCGATGCTTTTGGATATTAAGCCCGGAGATGAGGTCATTATGCCGTCCTATACTTTTGTGTCCACGGCAAATGCCTTTGTGCTGCGGGGAGCAGTACCGGTATTTGTGGATATCAGACCGGACACCATGAATATGGATGAAAAGCTGATTGAAGACGCCATAACGGACAAGACAAAGGCGATTGCACCGGTACACTACGCAGGTGTGTCCTGCGAGATGGACACGATTATGGACGTTGCGAAAAGACATAATCTATATGTGGTGGAGGATGCCGCACAAGGCATTATGTCTTCTTACAAGGGGCAGGCGCTTGGCACCTTTGGAGAGTTTGGCTGCTTTTCCTTCCATGAAACCAAAAATTACAGTATGGGAGAGGGCGGCGCACTGCTGATTCGGGATGAGGCGTTCGTTGAAAAGGCGGAAATTATAAGAGAAAAGGGAACGAACCGCTCCCAATATTACAGAGGACAGGTTGACAAATACAGATGGGTGGATTTTGGTTCTTCCTACCTGCCCAGCGATATGAATGCGGCTTATCTGTATGCCCAGCTTGAGGTGGCGGAAGCAATCAACGATGCCCGGCTTGTCGTGTGGAACCGCTATTACGAAAATTTGGCGCCTCTTGCAGACAAGGGCAGAATCGAGCTGCCGGTAGTGCCGAAGGACTGCGTCCACAATGCCCATATGTTTTATATCAAGACAGCGGACATGGAAGAAAGGGCAGCTTTGATAGACTTTTTGAAGGAGAATGATATTTTATCCGTATTCCACTATATTCCGCTTCACTCGGCGCCTGCCGGACAGAAATTCGGGCGCTTCCACGGGGAAGACAGGTTTACAACAAGGGAAAGCGAGCGTCTGCTTCGTCTTCCCATGTACTATAAACTGACGCCGGACGATGCGGATTATATCAGCGGCAAGGTGAAGGAGTTTTACGGCAGCAGGCAGTAGCGCTGCATGTAATCTGCCGCTTTGTATGGAGGATGAAAATGCTGGTTTTGCAAATCGGGGTGTTACTGCTTTTTATGGCTGCGGTTCCGTTGGGAATCGGCGCCGGTATCGCATCTTTTGTGGATGGACAGAAAAATAATGCAGGTTTTATGTGGATGGCGGGCTATCTGGTTTTGCTCGCTGTCTTTCAGTTTGTGTCAGTGCCCATGGTGATAAAAGGAGCGAGGTTATCTACACTGGTGCTGTGGTTCACTGTGCTTTGTATTCTTTTATCTGTGTCAGGAATCGCACTTAGGCTGCGATATATGCGCAGACATCCGGCTTTGCGGCCGGTAAAGGAAAGGATCGGAAAGAGAGCAATCATACTCTGGGCGGTATTTGGCGCTTTGCTGCTTTTGCAGCTGTTCATGGCGGGCCATCTTACCTTTGCCGACGGGGATGACTCCTATTTTGTAACGGTTGCTACCATTGCGGACGGCACGGACACACTGTACCTTTATCTGCCCTACACAGGCGGCACCACCAGCTTGGATATGCGGCATGCACTTGCACCATTTCCCTTGTACATTGCTTTTCTGGCCAGGGTGACAGGGCTTCATACCGCGACGGTAGCGCATGTCGCGCTGCCCATGGTTTTGATTCCGCTGACGTATTGTATCTATGGATTAATCGGAAGCCGGCTGCTTAAGGGGAGGAACCGGCAGCTTCCTGTTTTTATGATTTTTACGGCGATTTTGATTTTGTGGAGTAATTATTCCCTGTACACAGCGGAAACCTTTTTGATGACAAGAACCCGTCAGGGAAAGGCGGCGCTGGGCAATATTGTGGTGCCTGCGTTTTTCTTTCTGGTATATCTGGCAGGGGAACGTCTTGCAGAAAATAAAAAGGTGGAAAAGAGCCTTTGGATGCTTCTGTTCTGCCTGACGACCTTTTCCTGCCTGTGCAGTACCTTCGGCGGTTTTTTGACAGCGGTGCTGTTCGGCGCTTTTGGACTGTGTGCGTTGATAACCTATAAGAGGTGGCGGCTTTTACTTCCTCTTGTATTCTGCCTGCTGCCGGCGGCAGTCTATATGGGCATGTATATGATACTGAAATAATGGTGGGAGGCTTGCATGGAAAGTATGTGGAACTGGGTGCTCGCCCAGTATAAGGGATATATCGGAACCGGTATGATAGCAGGGCTGTTCTTGGTGGCGCTGGTATGGCTGTTTGTCTCTGAAAAGAACAAGAATACCAGAATCGTCTTTATCTATGTGCCTGTTGTGGTGCTGCTTCTGTTTTTCTGCCCCCTGTTTGCCAAAATTGTCTATGCGTTTACGGGAGAGGAAATCTATTACCGAATTTTGTGGCTGGTGCCGGTGATTCCGGTTTTGGCGTATGCGGCGGTCAGGCTTATGCTGCAGTGCGCCGGAAAGAAAAGGCTGATTGTGGGAGCAGCGCTTGGCAGCATTATCATTTTGTCCGGCAGTCTTGTGTATGAAAGTCCTTACTTTTCCAAGGCGGAAAACAGATATCATGTGCCGGAGGCAGTGGTAAAAATTTGTGATACCATTGAAGTGAAGGGAGAGTGGGTCTGGGCAGCGTTTCCTGAGGAACTGATACCGTTTGTTCGTCAGTATTCGCCATGGATAAATATGCCTTACGGAAGGGAAATGCTGATCAGCAGGTGGTCTGTGTGGGGATTTAAGAGCGAACTGTATGACTTGCTGAAGGAGGAAACCCTGAACGTGGAAAGAATCGTGGAACTGGCGCGGGAGCAGAACTGCGATTATGTCGTATTTGCAGAGGGGAAAAAGCTGTCCGGGAGTTTTGAAGCCTATGGATTTGAACTGCTTGACGTAATATGCGGGTATGCCGTCTATGCAGACAGCGGGTTATAGATAAAAAAAGCCGGAGTTTTCCGGCTTTTTTAACTATTCGGTATCGGTGAGTTTTTCCAGCGCCTTTTTCATCTGCGCAGCGACAAGCTTTCTGCCTTCTGCGTTGAGATGCACATTGTCAGTCAGATAATCGGCTGCGTTATCTTCGCGTATGCCGCCGTAAAGGTTGTCAATGAAGGTCACTTCGTTATACACGCAGGCATCGTATTGATAAAAGAAGTAAGAGGACAGCCGTCCGGCACCGAATTCCTTGGAGTCGCTGCTCACATAACTGCCGTCCTCCGCCACATCAAAGGCGTAGGTTGGTGACATGACGACTACCTGAATCCATGGATAAGCCTGACGAATCAGTTGGATTCCGGATATCATGGAGCCTGTGAAAAAGCGGGTGTCGGACATGTTTCCTTCATTGTGAATGGCACGTCTGGCAAAATGGTCGCTTCCATCATACATAATATAGATAAAATCAACCGTATTAAAGTCGATGGTCTGCAGAAGCTCTACTGCTGCTTTGGTATCGTCGTCAACTTCCCCTATAGCGGTGAGGGCGGAGCTCAGAGTGTCGCCGCCGTTTCCGGCAGCGGCAGCAGCAAGATGATAGAAGCTGAAAGCATCAATGGCATAATCAGTGGCTGAGAAAACTTCGTTGTAAGTGCTCATATAGGAGCCCGGAATAGCACAGTTGTAAACAACAGCACCGGCTTCTTTGGCAAGAAGCTGACATGGATTGCCGGAGGCGTCCCTGTCATCGGCAAAGGGTGCGTTTCCGAAGCAGACAATTGTAGTAACGCCGTCGTCCTCGGGAAAGCCTGCTGTATCTTCTATTTTGTAAAAGGTATCATAGACGGTTATCTCGGGATTGTCGGGAACCGGTATGGCATCAATTTCCTCTTTCGTGATACCGCGGCCAAAACCCCAGAATTTGCTGACAATAATGATAATGGCCAGAATTGAGATGACTGCAAATATTAAATGAAAGCTTATTTTAAATTTCTTTTTATCTTTTTCCATCTTTCTCCTCATTTCTGCGCTGTTTTTTTGCGCATTCCGCCGCTGTGCGGCAGCTATTACATTCCTGCGTTTAAACTTGTTTGATTGTACTATATACATGGAAAGATTGTCCAGTCCTGTATAAAATATTTAATAAAAAGTAAAGAAATGATACAAAGAGGATACAAAAATAAGGAAAATGAAGTACAAGGATTTCTATTTTGGAAAAACATACCGCTTGAGAGAAGTATTCTCTGTTCTGTATACTGAGAAATGGAAGAACGGAGGAACTTCATAAAAAAATAAGAAATTAGCGGCATTTCAGCAGAGGTTATGCCTTGTATGAGTCCGAAGGAAATGATATAATGTTACAGAATTGTTAAGAGCCAAATACAGAAAGGTATGTGACAGGATGAAGAAATTGTTTAACCACACGAAACGGGATTATGAAGCAGACAAAAATCTCGAGTGGGATGATTTGGAATATACGGAAGAATTTGAAGATGAAGTCTTTGAAGGGGATGCGGACGAAGAATTCTACTACAGCGATGAGGAAGCCGGAGAAGAAGTCTACGATGACGCTGAGGGCGAATTTTACGAAGAAGATGTAGAAGAGCCGGAATATTATGAGGATGAGTATTACGGAGAAGCGGCGGAAGACGAGTATTACGAGGCGGAATCGGAAGAGGCAGATTATGAGGAAGCCGTAGACGAAGAAGTGTACTATGAGGCGGAATCGGAAGAGGCAGATTATGAGGAAGCAGTGGACGAGGAAGTCTACTATGAGGCGGAATCAGATGAGGCTTACGGTGAGGAAGCAGTGGACGAGGAAGTCTACTATGAGGCGGAATCGGATGAGGCTTACGGTGAGGCCGTAGACGGTGAAGTCTGCTATGAAGCGGAATCGGACGGAGCGTTTTACGGCGAAGAAGTCGTAGAGGAAGAAGTGTACTACGAGACAGAATCCGGTGCAGAGGGGTATGATGAGGAAACCTACTACTATGAAGAGGATTCTGCGGAAGCATATGGTGATGAAGAACCCGTAGAAGGTTATTACGAAGCGGAGGACGGCGAATCTCTTTACGACGAATTTTATGAAGAGGATGAAGAAGAGGAAGAGGAGCAGGAAAAGATTCTTCCTTGGAGTGCCATGTCCGACAAGAACTTCTTTCAAAAATTGTGGTATTCCCTTGTACACATGAGCACAATGGATAAGGTAGTTACAACAACGGGGATTTTAGTGCTGGTGCTGGCACTGGCGACGGGGGCGGTTTATGTCAGTGCACGGGCGGTTGACAAGGAAGTAGCTTCCTTTGATACGGTGGGCTCACAGCTTGATAATATTACTGTTATAGGGGAGCATGGTCTGACTGCGGTTGCCGATGCGGAGATGGCAAGGATATCTGCGGCGAATGCGATTGCTGAGGAAGAGGATAACAACAAGGAATACGAGGAGAACGAATATACAAAAGAAGTAACGGTTTCCTTGAATATGACTTCCATAGAAAAAGATTTGAAGATAAAGTTTGTCAACAGCAAGACAAACCGTCTGGTGCCCAACGTTCCTTTTTCTGTCACGGTGACAACGCCCGACGGAAAAACGGAAATCTGGTCTGACGACGATATGGACGGCATTATCTATAAGGCGGGAATTACGCCGGGCAACTATTCGGTGTCCATAAACGCTTTGGAGGGCGAGAAATATGCAGATTATAAGCTGCCGAGTGATGCCCAGAAGGTAACGGTCAAAAAAGAGATAGCCTATGAAAAGGTAGAGGTTGCCGATGAAATAAAGAAAGAATCGGAAATCGATGCAAAAAAAGAGGATACCAAGGAGAACGAAACGACTGTGGAATCCGTCCTGCAGGATACCGTAGGCTGGGTAGAATCCACCCAGTCGGTAGTGGGTGTTGTATATACAGCAGTGCCCAGAAGTCAGGTTCCCGACCCGTTGGCAACGGCAAAGAGCATGGTGTTTATGCGGACTTCGGAGGAAGTTCCGACTCCGGAGCCTCCCACTGAGCCAACACCTACCCCTGAACCAACGCCGACACCTACACCAACGCCGACACCTACTCCGGAAGTGCCGGCAGTTACAGGGGTTACGTTGGATAAAACGGAGATGGCTTTGGAAGAGGGAAAAACAGGGAAGTTATCTGCAACGGTAACACCTGCAGAAGTAAAGGATGCAGTTATTACATTCACGTCATCAAACGATGGCGTTGCAAAGGTTGACGCTGATGGCACTGTTACAGCAGTAAAGGCCGGAGAAGCAACCATTACGGTTACGGTAGATGGTAAAACAGCTACGTGTAAGGTGACTGTAACAGCCTCACAAAAACCGGTCATTACCTTAGACCAGTCTGATTTGAAACTGGAAAAGGACAAAGAGGCAACGTTGAAGGCAACGGTCACAGGTGCTGAGGCAGATAAACAGGCAGTCAAATTTGTTTCTTCCGATCCTACAGTGGTGACGGTGGATGAGAACGGTAAGTTGAAAGCGTTAAAAGCGGGAACGGCAACGATTACGGTTACGTTGCAGTCAGACAACAGCGTAACGGCAGAATGCAAGGTCACAGTCACAGAAGATACCCGTACCCTGACGCTCAGCGAAACGGCACTTACCATGGTGGTGGGTGTGAACAAGGATGTGAAAGCGACGATTGGCGGAGCTGCAATTTCCGGCACGATTACGGCGGAAAGTGATAATGCTGCGGTAGCGACGGTAACAGTGGGCAAGACAGAAAATGGCGTTGCCACGATTACCGTGACGCCGAAGTCGGCAGGAACTGCAAAGATAACAGTGGGTATAAAGGATGACGGAAAGACAGAGGCAGCTTTGACGCAGGTCTTGACGGTAACGGTCGGAAACGGCACTATAACGTTAAATAAGACAACCATAGGCGTGCTGGCGGGTGCTTCCGGCGAGCTTTCTGCCACGGTAGACAGCAGCAACGCAGATGCAAAGATTACTGTTACAAGCTCCAATGACAAGGTAGCGACGGCAACGGCCACCGGCACGGTTGCAGGCGGAAAGACCACGATAAAAATTGTCGTTAAGGGAGTGGCGGCAGGTACGGCAACGATTACCGTGAATCATCCGGATGGCGGAACTGCAACCTTTACAGTTACTGTCGGAAGCAAGGATACGAAGCTTGTCGGTGCCGATAGTAAGCAGCTTTACGTTTTAGTCAACGGAGAATATAAAGAAGCGGTCTATGCGGATTACTATAATACAGCCATCACTACCTTCTATGTGAAGACAGACGGTGTGACAAAGTACACAGGCTGGCAGACGATTAACGGCAAGCTGTACTACTATGACGCGGGCGGAAAGTATGTGACGGGCGAGCAGGTAATACAGGGTGCGAAGTATACCTTTGCCAGTGACGGCTCCCTTGTGGTTGGCAATGGCGCTTTTGGTATCGATGTATCCAAGTGGAATGGCACGATAGACTGGAACGCAGTGAAAAATTCCGGCGTAAATTATGTCATTATCCGCTGTGGCTACAGAGGCTCATCCACGGGTGCACTGGTTGTAGATCCTAAATTTGAAGCCAATATAAAGGGTGCGACTGCGGCCGGAATCAAAGTTGGTGTTTATTTCTTCTCACAGGCAGTCAACAACAGCGAAGCGGTGGAGGAAGCCTCCATGGTGCTGGAGCTGATTAAGAATTATAAAATTTCCTACCCGGTATTCCTTGATGTGGAGTCATCAGGAGGCAGGGCTGACAGCATCAGTGTCGCGGCCAGAACAGACGTCATTAAGACCTTCTGCCAGACGATTCAGAACAATGGGTACACGGCGGGCGTTTATGCGAATAAAAACTGGCTTACCACCAAGATTGACACAAGCAAGCTGAATCAGTACAAAATCTGGCTGGCACAGTATGCGTCGGCACCGACCTATACGGGAAGATACGATATGTGGCAGTACAAATCAACCGGAAAGGTAACAGGTATCAGCGGTGACGTTGACTTAAACTGGAGTTATCTGGGATATTGATGGTAGAAATAGAAATGCTTTCCTTTTCCCACATCGGGAAAAGAAAAGCGGGAAAGGATTCTTTTGATTATGAGAACTTATTTGGTAACGGGAGGAGCAGGCTTTATCGGTTCCAACTACATTCACTACATGTTGAAAAAATACGGCGATGCTATTCGTATTATCAATGTGGATGTGCTGACCTATGCAGGAAACCTTGAAAATCTGAAAGATATTGAGGACAGAAGCAATTACAGCTTTGTGAAGGCGGATATCTGCGACAAGGAAGCCATCCGCCGTGTATTTGCCGAAAACGACATTGACAGGGTGGTGCATTTTGCGGCGGAAAGCCATGTGGACAGAAGTATCCGCAATCCCGAGGTGTTTGTGCAGACAAATGTTTTGGGAACTGCCGTTATGTTAAACTGTGCAAAAGAAGCGTGGGAGCTTCCTGACGGAACCTTTAAAGAGGGCAAGAAGTTTTTGCATGTATCGACGGATGAGGTGTACGGTTCCTTGCCGGACGACGACAATGCGTTCTTTTATGAAACCTCGCCCTATGAGCCGCACAGTCCCTACTCAGCCAGCAAGGCAAGTTCGGACATGCTGGTAAAGGCATATATGGACACCTATCATTTCCCGGCAAATATTACCAACTGCTCCAACAATTACGGACCTTATCAGTTCCCTGAAAAGCTGATACCTCTTATTATCAACAATGCCCTTTCGGGGAAAAAGCTTCCGGTATATGGTGACGGAAAAAATGTCCGTGACTGGCTTTACGTGGAAGATCATGCCAAGGCAATCGATATGGTACAGGAGCAGGGCAGGCTGTTTGAAACCTATAATATCGGCGGCCACAATGAAAAGCAGAATATCGAGATTATCAATATTATTTTGGAAACCCTGAGGGAGATGCTGCCTGACACCGATGAGAGAAAAGCGCACATCACAAAGGATTTAATTACCTACGTAGAAGACCGTAAGGGACACGACAGGCGCTATGCCATCGCACCGGACAAAATTAAGGCGGAAATCGGCTGGTATCCCGAGACCATGTTTAAAGAAGGCATCAAAAAGACGATAGCATGGTACTTTGAGCACGAGGACTGGATGAAAAACGTGACAAGCGGTGATTATCAGAAGTATTACAGCGACATGTATGAGACAAAATAAACCGCACCATATATAAATGCAAGGGAACGGTCGGGATCGTTCCCTTTTTTGCAGCAGTAAGGGACGCCGTCCTCTCCCCCATATTCCTATTCGAACGCGCTCTCGCTCGGATAAAAACGCAGTGGACACTAGGCTCGAAAGAACCTCGCCAAGTGCCAGCGTTTTTATACGGTTCTCATAGGAATATGGGGGAGAGGATAGCTGATACCACAAGGAGGGAATGATATGACGCGGGAAGAAATGAGAATGAAACGTGAGTTGAAAAAAGCGATAGAAAAGGATTTTCTGAAACCAATCAGTAAAAGTCATGGTTATAAAATTATTGGTGGAACTTCTTACTGCGTTCGCGATAATTGGCTGTATACGATTTCTGCATCTAACTCGTATAATGCGGTCCGAATGATAATTTGTGTGAAACCTGTTGTAATAGATGAAATATTTTGGACAGTTTTTGAAATGAAAGAGGAAGCGAGTAAAAAACCGTTTAGTTTTCATGTAAATGCAGCTTTTGTTCCGTGGAGTTTTTGGCTTGAAGAATGGAGAATACCAATTACAGCGGTGGAGGAAACAGAATTGGTATTGGAACAAGCTTTTACAGACACAGATGAGAAAATTGCAGCGTATTGTAAACAAATAAGAACGATTCAAGATTTTAAGGAATTAGTACAAAGCCATGAACCTGTCAATCACTTAAACTGTATTCTTTGCGATATTGCATTAGGGAACATAGAAGGCGCTCTGGCTAAAACAGAGGAAGAACTTTCAAATAAACATAGCGGTGGCTTTGCCAGTACGCAGGGCGGTGACATCTACAAATATATACAACGATATTGCAAAAGCCAATTGTGAATATTATAAAAAGTAGGGAGTTATAAATTATAAAAAGCTTGTGCAGACGGAAAAATTTTTGTTGCTTTCAGCCGGCAGCGAACCCCTATGTCTCGGCAGACCGTATAAAAACGTTGGCGCCAAAGTCATGCTTGCATGACTTGCGAGGATTCTGTCGAGCCTAGCGTCCACTACGTTTTTATTCGAGCGAGAGCGCGTCTGCAGAGACATAGGGGTTTGCTGAAGGCGTGACTTGCTGCAAGACTTCTTTCCGTTCAGACAGGCGCCCCCTTTTTTCCATATTTCGGTATGCAATTTCCCTTGAACATGCTATAATAATCAGTAAAGTGGTAAAGTCTGACTCCGTAGACCCATAAATCGGGTGGCTTTACTACATGACGAAAAAGGAGAACATCTATGAAAGGAATTATACTTGCCGGAGGTTCCGGCACCAGACTGTATCCGTTGACAAAAGCAATATCCAAACAGATTATGCCGGTGTACGACAAGCCGATGATATACTATCCTCTTTCCATTTTGATGCTTGCGGGCATCCGTGAAATTCTGATTATTTCCACACCGAGGGATTTGCCGGTGTTTGAAGAACTTTTAGGAGACGGGGAACAGCTTGGCATGAAGCTGTCCTATGCGGTGCAGGACAAGCCGAGAGGACTTGCGGACGCCTTTATTATCGGAGCGGATTTTATCGGCACGGACAGGGTTGCGCTGGTTTTGGGAGATAATATTTTTTACGGGCAGAGCTTTTCACGGGTGCTTCGGGAAGTGGCATCGAGGGAGAAGGGTGCAACCATCTTTGGCTACTATGTCAGGGATCCGAGGGAGTACGGTGTGGTAGAATTCGACGAGAACGGCAAAGCGCTGTCCATCGAAGAAAAGCCGGAGAAGCCGAAGAGCAATTATGCGGTGCCCGGACTGTATTTTTATGACAATGACGTGGTGGAAATAGCCAGAAACGTAAAGCCCTCCGCAAGAGGCGAAATTGAAATTACAAGCGTCAACAACGAATATCTGCAGAGGGGAACCCTGCATGTGGAAACCCTTGGAAGAGGTTTTGCTTGGCTGGATACGGGCAACCATGACGCGCTTTTGGACGCCTCTGATTTTGTGTCGGCTTTCCAGAAAAGACAGGGACTCTATATTTCCTGTATTGAGGAAATTGCATACAAGCGGGGCTTTATTACAAAGGAACAGCTTTTGAAACTGGCGGAACCCTTGATGAAAACCAATTATGGGCAATATTTGGTAGAGGTTGCAAATGGACTCTAAATTAAAGCGACTTACAATTTTGGCGGCTGTTTCGGTAGGGCTTTTGACCGTTTTGACGGTACTGCTTTTGAACAGTCCTGCCCCACAAGGCAATCATGGAGCGACGGAGCCGTCTGAGACGACACGGCCCGGTTCGGGAGCCGTATTTGAAAACGGGCAGATAGGAAATGACTTGTCCGCTTTTATGCGGGATGAGACTTTTTTTGACGAGGAAGAAAACGAATTTCTGGAAAATCTGAAAAACGAGCAGAACCGCCTTTCCCTGATTGTTACTTCGGTGGAAAAGGATTTGCGCATTCAGATTGTGGACAGTGACAATCAGCCCGTGAGCGGCGAAAGCTTTTTTGTGACGCTTAAAGGGATGGGCGATTACAAGGATCTGGATAAAGACGGCGTTATCTATATCGGAGATTTGGCGGCGGGCGATTACGAGGTGTCCCTAAAACCCATAGAGGGATATAAGGTGCCGTCCGGCACTACGAAAGTCAGGGTGAAGGACAAGGTAGAATATCTGGTAATCGAGGATATTTCCCTTCTGATTAAGACGGAGGAAGAAATTGATGCGGAGGCGGAGGATACCGCGCAGGTGGTGGACGACGCCGACAAAACCGAAATCAAGGGCGTACAGGCAGTTTCGGGAACGGCTTCTCTGGGAATTGACGTATCAAAATGGCAGGGAGAAATTGATTGGGATAAGGTAAAAAATGACGGTATCGAGTTTGTAATTATCCGCTGCGGCTATCGGGGAAGCGTGACGGGAACGCTTGTAGAGGACCCTTATTTTGAACAGAATATCAGAGGCGCGACGGCGGCGGGACTGCAGGTCGGCGTGTACTTCTTTACACAGGCGGTAAACGAGGTAGAAGCTGTCGAGGAAGCGAGTATGGTGGTCAGCCTTATCAGGGATTATGAGCTGACATATCCTGTCTTTATCGATACGGAGGGCGCAGGCGGCAACGGCAGGGCGGACTCCTTAAGTGTGGAAAGCCGGACAGCCGTGTGTGAAGCGTTCTGTACCACAGTGGAAAACGCAGGCTTCGAGGCGGGCGTCTATGCAAGCCGCAACTGGTACAACAAAAATCTGGAAACCGCGTTTTTAGAGAAATTTGCTATTTGGCTTGCAGAGTACCGGAGCGTTCCCATCTATCAGGGTTACTATCAGATGTGGCAGTATACCTCCAAGGGCAGCGTGAACGGTATCAGCGGCAACGTGGATATGAATATCAGTTATATGGGATATTAGCAACAAAGGCGGAAAGGAAAAGGAAGATGGGAAAGATTACGGTTGAAACATGTGAGATAGAAGGACTTAAGATAATTACACCGCAGGTTTTCGGGGATGCAAGGGGATATTTCATGGAGACTTATCAGTACAATGACTACAAGGAAGCCGGCATCGATGAAATCTTTGTGCAGGACAACCAGTCCGCTTCCAAGCGGGGTGTGCTGCGGGGGCTTCATTTCCAGAAAGAGTTTCCGCAGGGAAAGCTGGTCAGGGTAATAAAGGGAGAGGTTTTTGATGTGGCGGTGGATTTGCGTGCAGGTTCTCCTACCTTTGGCAAGTGGCATGGGGTAATTCTGTCCGAGGAAAATAAGAAGCAGTTTTTTGTGCCGAAGCATTTTGCACATGGTTTTCTGGTGCTTTCGGAATACGCGGAATTCTGCTATAAATGCACGGATTTCTATCATCCCGGCGACGAGGGCGGACTGATGTGGAACGACGCGGATATCAAGGTTGACTGGCCTCTGCAGGAAGGCGCCCCGCTGCTTTTGTCGGAGCGTGACACAAAATGGGGCAGCTTTAGCGAATATGTGAAAAATATGGCGGATTAAATTGCCGTTTGCACGGCGGAATACGAGGAAGCATGAAGGGTAAAATTTCCAAAAAAACCGGAATTATAATATTCTGCGGGCTGGCAGCGATTATGGCAGCCATTATTGTCGTGCACCGCAATCCGCTGGCGGACGTGCAGGAAGAACTCGTAAAAAAGGCGGTTTCCTGTGCGGTAATTTTGGCGTCCTGCGTGTTATTTGGATTGCTGTATGACAAAATAACCAGCCTGCCTGTTGAATTGTATCACAGCAGGTGGCTTATCTGGAAACTGGCAAAGAATGATTTTAAGAAGCGGTACGCGGGCTCCTTTTTAGGTGTGATATGGGCTATGGTGCAGCCGGTGGTCACGGTAGTGATGTACTGGCTGGTGTTTGACGTCATTATGCATGGCGCGGGCAGGGCTATGCGCGGCGGAGAGGAAATTCCCTTTGTACTCTTTCTGACCGCAGGCCTGGTTCCCTGGTTCTATTTTAACGAGGCATGGACAAACGGCACAATGGCGCTGTTAGAGTATAACTATCTGGTGAAAAAGGTGGTATTTAAAATCAGTGTACTGCCCATTATAAAGATAATCGGCGCTACTTTTGTCCACGTTTTCTTTGTGGGAATCCTGTTAATTATTGCCTGCTTTTATGGATATTTTCCGACGATTTATACGATTCAGGTGGTTTATTACAGCATTTGTACTTTTGTACTGGTGCTGGCGCTGAGCTATTCTACCTGTGCGCTGGTAGTGTTTATGCGGGATGTTTCGCAGATTATCAACATTATTTTGCAGATAGGCATGTGGGCGACGCCGATTATGTGGGACTTTGGCGCTATCAGCTCCGGCTGGGCAGTCTTTTTAAAGCTGAATCCTTTGGTATACATCGTCAACGGCTACCGCAGCGCCATCTATGAACATTCGTGGTTTTGGGAGGATTTCTTTTCTACCATGTATTTCTGGATTATCACAGTGGTGTTGTTCGGCGTGGGTGCGCTGATATTTAAAAAACTTAAGGTGCATTTTGCGGATGTGCTGTAAAGTGCAGGGGTATCAAGATGGAAGAAAAACAACCGGCAATCAAGGTCGAGAACGTCAAAAAAATATATAAACTGTATGACAAGCCCTCCGACAGGTTTAAGGAGGCGTTTGGTCTGGCAAAAAACAGGCATAAGGAGCATTATGCCTTAAATGGCGTCAGCATGGAAATCATGCAGGGAGAGACCGTGGGCATTATCGGGACAAATGGCTCCGGCAAGTCCACCATTTTAAAGATTATTACGGGAGTCCTCAACCAGACGGAAGGGGAAGTGACGGTAAATGGGCGTATTTCCGCCCTGCTTGAGCTGGGCGCCGGCTTTAACATGGAATATAACGGGATTGAAAATGTATACTTAAACGGCACCATGATGGGCTTTTCGGAGAAGGAAATCGATGAGAAGCTGCCGGAGATACTGAAGTTCGCGGATATCGGGGACTATGTGTACCAGCCGGTCAAGACCTATTCCAGCGGTATGTTTGTCCGGCTAGCCTTTGCCGTGGCGATTAATATTGAGCCGGAGATTCTAATCGTGGACGAAGCGCTGTCGGTGGGCGACGTATTTTTTCAGGCAAAATGTTATCAGAAGTTTGAAGAGTTTAAAAAGCTGGGCAAGACCATTGTGTTTGTCAGCCATGACTTGAGCAGTATCAGCAAGTACTGTGACAGGGTGTATCTGCTCAATCGGGGGCAGCTTTTGGGGGACGGCAGTCCCAAGGAGATGATAGACGCGTTCAAGCGCGTTTTGGTGGGACAGTACGAGATTCCCGACGAGACGGAGGAACACGACATTGCCCTGCCGGAGGATGGCGTCAATCCTGAGCTTTTGGAGTATGGCACAAAGCAGGCTGAAATGACGGAGTTTTATATTACGGACGAGAAGAATGTCAGAACAACTGCCGTGATAAAGGGTTCTGAGTTTACCATTCATGTAAAGGTGAAGTTCCACGAGAGAATCGTTGCGCCCATCTTTGCTTTTTCCCTTAAAAATGTAAAAGGAACTGAAATCACGGGAACCAACAGCATGATAGAGAAGGCATTTTTAGAGCCCGTGCGCGAGGGAAGCGTAAAGGAAGTAACCTTCACGCAGAAAATGAGCCTGCAGGGAGGAGAATATCTTTTGTCCCTCGGCGTGACCGGTTATGCCGGCAGCGATTTCCAGGTGTACCACCGTCTCTATGACGTGCTGAATATCACTGTAGTATCGGATAAGGACACGGTGGGCTTCTACGATATGAATTCGAAGGTTACTGTCCGCGAAGCTGTTGACGGCGAGGCGCGTATTATCCCGTACCGGCAGGAGGCGTAGGGAGGAATAAAATCAGGAAAGGAGACCGTTATGACAGAGCAGATTGGAAAAGTAACCTTGAATCTGAGCCATTATACAGGCATGGACTTATATTCCGACGGCAAGGTGGAGGATGAACTGTTAGAGATTGTAAAAAATCATACGCAGGCAGACTATCAGCAGCTGATCGAAGAGCGGGCAAGCTGGCCGGTGCTCTATCATCTTTCGTCACTCCGTGAAAATATTGTGGATTGGATTCCTATGGACGCAGACGCCAAAGTGCTGGAGATAGGAAGCGGCTGCGGTGCGATTACAGGCGCTTTGGCCCGCAAGGCAGGAGAAGTAGTCTGCGTGGATTTATCGAAGAAGCGCAGTATGATAAATGCACACAGACACAGCGAATGTGAAAATGTGACAATCCATGTGGGCAATTTCAGGGATATCGAGCCGGACTTGCCGGCGGATTTTAATTATATTTTTCTGATTGGGGTTTTTGAGTACGGCCAGAGCTACATGGGGAAGGACAAACCTTTTGAGGAGTTTCTTTCCATCGTGTTAAAGCACCTGAAAAAGGGTGGCAGAGTGGTGATTGCCATAGAAAATAAATATGGTCTGAAATATTTTGCGGGCTGTAAGGAGGATCATTTAGGGACGTGGTTTTCGGGCATAGAGAACTATGCGGACGGCGGAGGAGTCAGAACCTTTTCGCGGAAAGGGCTGGAAAAGATTTTTGCTGCCTGCGGCGTAAAGAAGTACCATTTTTATTACCCGTACCCTGACTATAAATTTATGACGACGCTGTACTCGGATGCGTATCTGCCGGGAAAGGGCGAACTTTCCAATAATATGCGCTATTTTGACAGGGACAGGCTGGTTTTGTTTGATGAGAGCTACGCTTTTGACGGCATTGTGGAGGACGGGCTTTTTTCTGTATTTTCCAATTCTTATGAAGTGATTATCGGAGATGATTTTGATGTAAAATACAGCAAATATTCCAATGACAGGGCGCCTGAATACCGGATACGGACGGAAATCAGCAGGGATAAAAAAGGTGTGGCGACTGTCAGGAAATATCCGCTGTGCGAGGAAGCGGAGGAGCATATCCGTGAGATGCCCGTTGCGTATAAGAACCTTTTAGAGCGCTATGCGGGAGGCAATCTGGCAATCAATCGGTGTGAGTTGTGCGAAGAGGAGAAGAAGCTATGGGTTTCCTTTGAATTTCTCGAGGGCAGGCTTTTGTCGGAGCTTATGGATGCGTGTCTGGAGAAGGAAGATTTCGAGGGATTTCAGGCTTTGTTTAAGCAGTATGTGGAGCGGACGGGATACAATCAGGAGTTTCCGGTTGCAGACTTTGATTTGACCTTTGACAATATCGTGGTACAGGAGAATGAGTGGAGCGTTATCGACTATGAGTGGACCTTCGGAAAGGCTGTGGATGTGAAGGAGCTGGCTTTCCGTGCCGTCTACTGCTATCTGCTCGGGGACAAAAAGAGAGAGAAGCTGAAGCTGGACATGATATTGGCGGAACTGGGAATTACGGACGCTGAGGCGGAATATTACAAGGAGCAGGAAAAGGATTTTCAGGGCTTTGTGACAGGGAAAAATAAGGCGATGGCGGAAATCCTCGGCCTTTTGGGGAAGAGGGCAATACAGCCTATAAGCGTTCCCGACAAAGTGCAGATTTATGAGGATAGGGGCAGCGGATTTTCGGAGCAGGAATCTTATTTTGTATATGAACTATATCCCAATGACAGGGAGGTTGATTTGGAGCTTCATGTGGGTGGCGATGTGGAGATTTTCCGAATTGACCCGTCCATGGAGCCCTGCGTGGTGAGAATTGAGGAATTGACCTTTAACGGGAAAGAGGTGCCTGTTAAGAATAAAAAGATGTTTTATACAAATGGGAAGCCTTTAAAGCAGACGCAGGATTTTGTGTTTCCTGCAGCGGACCCGAACCTCTGCATAAAGGTTGCGGCGCTTGAGCGGCAGGCGGAAAATACGCTTCATATAAAAATGCAGGTGGCAAAGCTGCCCGCAGCCGTCGCGGAAGATATCGCAGCGGCGGCCAAAAAACTGATTTGACAGGAGGGGGAATCTTTGAAATTAAAAAAAGCCGTCAGGCAGCAGCTTGAAAAGCTGTTTGATATGAAATACCGAAGAAAACGGAAGCATTATATACAGGATTATGGCACATGGGTGAAGGAGCTGGAGCAGGCTGAAGAAAAAGAAGACTTGCAGGAAAACGCTGAGCAGGAAAGTGCAAGTCAGAAAAAAACGGGCAAAAAAGGGAACGGCGAGACAGTGCAGACGCCTCCCGAAATTGTGCTGCTTGCTTTTGCGGGAGGGCATTGGAGCAAGGATGCGCAGGTGCGCATGAACCGTTTTTTTGCTGAGAATCCCGAGGTCTTGCTTGCTTACGGAGACGAGGACGTCATAGTAAAAAAGAAGGTTTTTTCTACTCCGTGGCTGAAACCCTGCTGGTCGCCGGATTCCTATCTGTGCAGGGACTATCTGGGGAGCGCGGTGGCAGTGCGCAGAAGCCTTTTTGAACAGCTTACAGAAAAAGAATGTCAGGACGAGGGTCTGTGCCATGACAGGCTGGTGGCGCTTGCCGGCGGCTTTGAAAAGGGATGCAGGACGATAGCCCACGTAAACGGTATCTTCTATCACCGTCTGGAGAAATGGCAGATGCCGGAAGAGGGCAGGAGCGGAAAGTGGGTAAACCCGCAAGAGGCGGAAGGTATGATGGCTGTCACAGACAGGGAGGGCAATGCAGCCCAGGACGTTTTGGTTTCTGTCATTATTCCCTCCAAGGACAATGTGTCAGTATTAAAGCAGTGCCTGGAAACTCTGTGCCGTACAGTAACAGAGACGGCTTATGAAATCATTGTGGTGGATAACGGAAGCAGTGCGCAGAGCAGGGGGGCAGTCAGCAAGGAAATTGACAGGTTAAACCAGGAAGTGGCATACAGGGAGCATTTGCAGAGAGCCATTTATCTGTACAAACCCATGGAGTTTAATTTTTCCCGTATGTGCAATCTGGGCGCAGAAGAGGCGAAGGGAAACCTGCTTTTGTTTTTAAATGACGATATTGAGGCGGTGGAAGCCGGGTGGCTGGAGAAGATGGTACAAAAGGCGCTGCAGCCGTGGGCCGGCGCCGTGGGATATAAGTTACTTTATCCGGATTCAGAGCGGATTCAGCACGCCGGCATCACCAATATTGCGCTGGGCCCTACGCACAAATTACAGTGCTTAAAGGACAGCGTCTGTCATTACGATGGAAGAAATCGTGGCGTCTGGAACATGATTGGAGTAACCGGCGCATGTCTGCTGCTTCGGCGTGCGGTATTTGCGGAGGCAGGCGGCTTTTGTGAAAAGCTGAAGGTGGCTTTTAACGATGTGGATTTATGTTTTACCCTGTATGAACTGGGCTATCAAAACATTGTTATAAACAGCGGCTTTTTGCTGCATCATGAGTCCTTAAGCCGCGGTGTGGATGAAACCGAAGAAAAAGTAAAGCGCCTGATGGGCGAGCGTGACATGTTGTACAAGCGGCATCCAAAGCTGGAGGGCAGAGACCCGTATTACCACGAATGGCTGAACGGAAGCGTGCTGGATACAGCAGTTAAACCGGCATTTGAAGAAGGGATTCTGGTTGATGATATAAGGGAATATGATAAGGCGATAAGTATGCCGAAGGCGCGTGAGGACGAATGTTTACTGTTGCGGATAGAGTATGCGGATAATGAGCGGGTAAACGGCTATGCAGTGGTACTTGGCAGTGATAACGCCTGCTTCAAAAAGCAGCTTCTGTTCAAGAAAACAGACGAACCGGGCATCATCTACAGCATGGACTTTACAGAGCAGTACCGCTCTGATTTGGAAAAGAATATGGATCAGGTCAATGTGGGACTCTGCGGTTTTTATGTGTCGTTTCTAAATCCCCTTCCAACCGGAGAGTACCGCATCGGTATTATGGCAAGGGATCAGATATCGGGTGCAGAACTGATAAACTGGAGCACCCGCACCATTGCATCGGGGAAAAAGAAAAAAAGAAAGAAAGCATGATAAACGGATTGAGAAATAGCCTGTGACAGGAAGCGTTGTGGAGAGGCGATATGGATTATAAAGAGGCATATGAGAAGGAACATATCAAAAATGCGGAGTTGGCGGGAAGGATAGCCGATTTGGAGGCGAGCAATGAAGAACTGCAGTTTAAGCTGGACCGCATCAAAAAAAATCCGCTCTGGAAAATCAGCAAACCGTTTCGGAGCATGATGCATTGGGGAATCCGTCAGGCCAGGCGGGTGGCAAACTGCGGCGGTCCTAAAGGCATCGCTGCCAAGATGGCGTATAAAAAGAGGGAGCGCGCCGCCATGAAGCAGTTTGGAACGGCAAGCTTTCCTACACCGGAACAGACAGCTCTTGAGAGAGAGACCATTTTTGACAGACCTGTCAGAATCAGCATCCTGGTTCCACTTTATAATACGCCTGATGGATTTTTGCGCGAGATGCTGGATTCCGTGCTGGCACAGACCTACGAAAACTGGGAGCTGTGTCTGGCGGATGGATCCGACGCGGAGCATGCGTATGTAGGAGATATCTGTCGGGATTATATAGAGAAAGACAGGTCGTATCTTGCGGCGAAGGAACATATGACAAATGTGTCAGAGATTCCGGAAAGCCGGATTATATACCGAAAGCTTGCGAAAAACGGTGGGATTGCAGAAAACACAAATGCCTGTTATGAAATGGCAACAGGGGAATATGTGGGACTGTTTGATCATGACGATATTTTGCATCCGAGCGCGCTCTTTGCCTATGTAAAGGCGATTAACGAGCAGGGGGCGGATTACCTTTACTGCGACGAGACGACCTTTAAGAGCGGTGACATTAACCGGATGCTGACCATGCATTTTAAGCCGGATTATGCGCCGGACAATTTGAGGGCAAACAATTACATCTGCCATTTCAGCGTATTTGCAAAGAGGCTGATGGAAGGCACGGAGCTTTTCAGAACAAAATTTAACGGCAGTCAGGATCACGATATGATACTGCGGCTGACGGACAGGGCAGAGAAAATCGTGCATATTCCGAGACTGCTCTACTACTGGCGCTCTCATGAAGGGAGCGTGGCGTCCGGCATCGATGCCAAGCCTTACGCGATACAGGCGGCAAAGGGCGCGGTTTCAGAGCATTTGAAGGCGCACGGTTTTGAAAACTTTAAGATAGAGAGCACACGTGCCTTTGAAACCATTTTCCGTATCCGTTATCAGATAATCGGGAATCCTAAGATATCCATCGTCATTGCCAACAAAGACCACAGGGAGGATTTACGCAGGTGCATTTCTTCCATTTTGGAAAAGTCTACCTACGACAATTATGAAATTATTGTTGTGGAAAATAACAGTACGGAGCCGGAAACCTTTTCTTATTATAAGGAACTTGAGACGGAGGAGCGCATAAAGCTTGTCACCTATAAGGGCGGATTTAACTATTCTGCCATCAACAATCTGGGTGTGAAGCATGCGACAGGCGATTACGTACTGCTTTTGAACAATGACACGGAGGTTATCAGCGTAAACTGGCTGGAAGAGCTTCTGATGTATGCGCAGCGCGAGGATGTGGGAGCCGTGGGCGCCAAGCTGTATTATGCGGACAAGACCATACAGCATGCGGGCGTCGTCATCGGACTGGGCGCCCACAGGACGGCGGGACACACCCATTATAAGCAGCCGCGGCAGAATCTGGGTTACATGGGGCGGCTCTGCTATGCCCAGAACGTATCTGCGGTCACAGGCGCGTGCCTTATGGTGAAAAAAGCGGATTATGAAGCGGCGGGCGGGCTTGACGAGAGTTTTGCAGTGTCCTTAAATGATGTTGATCTTTGCCTGAAACTTCGCGGAATGGGGCTTTTAAATGTATTTACACCTTTTGCAGAGCTCTATCATTACGAGTCTGCATCGAGAGGGCTTGACGACAAAGGGGAAAAGGCGGAACGGTATAATGCGGAGTCGGAGTGTTTCCGCAGTAAATGGCGGGAAGCGCTGGAAGCGGGCGACCCCTATTACAACCCCAATTTCTCTTTGGACAGAAGCGATTTTTCTTTAAAAGTGAAATGAAATCTGTTATACTGTATAAAGAGTTATGCTGCAGGGGACAAAGCACCGGCAGCGCACAAAAATAAAGTCTTTTTAGGAGGATGTGTTATGGACTATAAGAGCAAGTTCCAGTTCTGGCTGGAAAACGACTATTTTGACGAGGAAACAAAGAAAGAGCTTTCTGCGATCCAGAACGATGAAAAAGAAATAGAAGACCGCTTTTATAAGGATTTGGAGTTTGGTACCGGCGGACTTCGCGGCGTTATCGGCGCGGGCACCAACCGTATGAACGTTTACACTGTGCGCAAAGCGACGCAGGGACTTGCCAATTACATCTTAAAGCAGGGCGGCAGCGAAAGAAGCGTTGCGATTGCTTATGATTCCCGCAGAATGTCTCCCGAATTTGCAGATACGGCGGCGTGCTGTCTGGCAGCAAACGGCATCAAGGCTTATGTGTTTGAATCGCTTCGTCCCACACCGGAGCTTTCCTTTGCGCTCCGCACCCTTGGCTGTATTTCCGGTATCGTCGTGACAGCCAGCCACAATCCGCCTGAATATAACGGCTACAAGGTTTACTGGGAGGACGGCGCCCAGATAACGGCTCCCAAGGATAAAGAAATCATTGCGGAAGTAAATGCCATCACGGATTACAACACGGTAAAGACGATGGACAAGGAAGCTGCTCTGGCGGCAGGTCTCTATGAAGTGATTGGCGCAGAAATTGACGATGCCTACATGGCAGAGCTGAAGAAGCAGATTATCCACCCTGAGGTAATCGCCGAGGTGGCTGACGATATCAAGATTGTATACACACCGCTCTGCGGAACCGGAAACAAGCCGGTGAGAAGAGTGCTTTCTGAGCTTGGCTTTAAGAATGTTTATGTAGTGCCGGAGCAGGAGAATCCCGATCCGAATTTTACCACGCTGGATTATCCCAATCCCGAAGACCCGAAGGCGTTTACCTACGCGCTTCGTCTGGCGAAGGAAAAGGATGCGGATATCGTGCTTGCAACAGACCCTGATGCAGACCGTCTGGGCGTGTACGCAAAGGATACAAAGACAGGGGAATATGTTCCCTTCACCGGCAATATGTCCGGTATGCTGATTGCAGAATATATTCTGCGTGAAAAGACAAAGATGAACACCATGCCTGAGAATCCGGCGCTGGTTACGACCATTGTGACGACCAATATGGCGGATGTGATTACCAAGGCATACGGCGTGAAGATGATAGAGGTGCTGACCGGCTTTAAGTTTATCGGCGAGCAGATTAAGCTTTTTGAGCAGACCGGCTCCAACAACTATGTATTCGGACTGGAGGAGAGCTACGGCTGTCTGGCAGGAACCCACGCAAGGGATAAAGATGCCTGTGTTGCGGTTATGTGCCTGTGCGAGGTTGCGGCATACTGCAAGAAGGAAGGCAAGACCCTCTGGGATATGATGCTTGAAATGTACGAGAAGTACGGATATTTTAAAGAGACACAGTACACCATTACCTTAAAAGGCGTGGACGGCGCAAAGCAGATTGCAGAAATCATGGATAAGCTCCGTAAGAATCCGCCCAAGGCATTTGGTGATTTAAAGGTGCTTCGTTTCCGCGATTACGAAGAGGATAAGATTATCGATATGGAAACAGGCAGCGTGACGACGACCGGACTGCCGAAGTCCAACGTACTGTACTTCGAACTGCCGGATAACTTCTGGTGCTGTGCGCGTCCTTCCGGCACGGAGCCTAAGATTAAGTTTTACATGGGCGTGAAGGGAACCAGCCTTGCGGATGCAGCTGACAAGGTAACGAAACTGACAGAGGATTTAAAGGCAGTTCTGTAAAGGAGCAGCATGTCTAAGCTTACGATTGCCAATTTAAAGAAAACTACAAATTATTTCAAAAAAAACGGGCTGTGGGATACTTTTCTCACAGCCTTGGAACGTTTACTGACAAAAGAGGCGCCATACAGCTATCAGGCGCCGTCTGCGGAAACGCTTGATGAGCAGCGTGAGAGGACAAAGGACTGCAATCTGCTTTTCAGTATACTGGTTCCTGCGTACCGCACGGACAAGCGGTATCTGCGCGCTATGCTTGACTCGGTGCTTGCGCAGAGCTATCCGCATTTTGAATTGATTCTGGCAGATGCGACGGAGGATGACAGTGTGGGCAGCGTTGTCAGGGAATATCAGGACGACAGGATAAAATACCTGCATCTTTCGGAAAATAAGGGGATTTCAGAGAACACAAATGAGGCGTTAAAGGCGGCGTCAGGCAGTTATATCGGCCTTTTGGATCATGATGATGTGCTGACGCCGGACGCGCTGTTTGAGACCGCGGCGGCGATAG
Source organism: Lachnospiraceae bacterium (assembly GCA_029053015.1). Lineage (GTDB taxonomy): Bacteria > Bacillota > Clostridia > Lachnospirales > Lachnospiraceae > Acetatifactor. The sequence continues at coordinate 5,773 of JAIDHX010000047.1, read as the reverse complement.
CACGCGCAAAAGAAAGGGACATTCCTTTACGGCTTATCTATTCGGATGAAGATAAATGCGATGAAAGTGGGACATACTATTCTGAACACCATAAAAAAACAGATTTTAACATGGAACTTTTTCTGACGAACAACTATATTTGTCATTTTATGGTGATGGAGGCGGGACTGATGAAGCGCCTTGCCTTCCGCAGGGAGTTTGACGGTTCTCAGGATTATGACATTGCACTCCGCGCAGTCGGAACCATATTTGCAGAGTATGCCGGAAAAGAGGCAGAGCAGGACAAAAAAAGCGATGCGTTGCTGCCTGTTGTGGCAGAAGAGCAGATTTGCCATATTCCCAAGGTGCTCTACCATTGGCGCTGCCATGAAAACTCTACCGCGGCAAATCCGGAAAGCAAGGACTATGCGTACGAGGCTTCCCGAAGAGCGGCAGCGGATTTCCTTAAGAGCAGAGGGATAAAAGGACAAGCTCTGCCGCAGGGTCATATGGGATACAGTAAAATCCGTTACGAAGGCAGTATCTTAAAACAGAGGAGCGGCGTAGGACTCAGGGGCGGCAGGCTGATAGGAATCCGCTTTCAGACAGTGGGCGGCATTTATACGGAAAAAGGGAAATGTCCTTACAAGGGCATGTTTTACAAATTCGGCGGATATATGAACCGGGCGCTGCTGGCACAGGACGCGGCGGCCGTGGATATCCGCTGTATGGAAGTACAGCCGCAGCTTCTTCCTTTTGTAAAGGGATGTATTGAAAAAAGTATGCGTGTTTTGCCTTTGCAGGAGAGCGGCGAAAGCGGGGGAGAGAAAGTGCCGACAGAGGCGGACGGGCTTACGCTTGATACAAATGGCTTTTTATGCGGCTGGAAGCAGTTAGGGCTTACCGATGCACAATACCGCCGCGTCAGCATAGAACTGTGCCGTGCGGTCAGAAAAACGGGTTACCGTATTGTGTGGGACCCCGCGCTTCAGAAGAAAATAACGGGCAGGAGGTAGAGTTGTGGAAGTAACCATAGTGATTCCGAATTATAATGGACTGCGCTTTTTGGAGGACTGTCTTACGTCCCTTGAGGCGCAGTCTTATCCTGCCCATATTTTAGTAGTGGACAACGGCTCCACGGACGGCAGTGCGGAGTGGATCAGGGAAAACCACAAAGCTGTCAGGGTAATTGGTCTGAATGAAAATACGGGCTTCAGCAAGGCCGTCAATATCGGCATCCAAAAAGCCGAGACGCCATATGTCATTCTGCTGAACAATGACACAAAGGTGAAGGAAGGCTTTACGGAGGCATTGGTGCGCGCCATCAAAAAATCGGAACGTATTTTTTCCGTCAGTGCAAAAATGCTGGATATGAAAAACGAGGAAATAATTGACAGTGCCGGCGATTTGTACTGCGCACTCGGATGGGCGTATGCGCGCGGCAAGGGAAAACCGCAGGATAAGTACGATGTGCCGGCAAGGATTTTTTCAGCCTGTGCAGGCGCTGCTATCTACAGAAAATCGGTGTTTGCAGAAATCGGCTATTTTGACGAACTGCATTTTGCCTATCTGGAGGATTTGGATATCGGCTGGCGTGCCCGGATTTACGGCTATGAAAACCGGTATGAGCCTTCTGCCGCTGTTCTGCATATGGGGAGCGCATCCAGCGGCTCCCGCTACAACCTGTTTAAGACAGGCCTTTCTTCGGCGAACAGTGTCTATGTAATCGGCAAAAACATGCCGTTTTTGCAATGGGTGTTAAATTTACCTTTTCTTGTAATAGGATATTCTGTTAAAACTCTGTTTTTTATTAAAAAAGGGATGGGAGCAGCATATGTGAAGGGCTGTATGCGGGGACTGCGCCGCTGCTTTTCAGAGGAAGGAAAAAAGCGGAAAGTGCGCTTTCAGTTGAAACGATTGGGCAGCTATTGCCGGATACAGGGGGAATTGTGGTGTAATATCCTGCGCCGTTTGTAAAATTAACAAGATAGATGTCTAAATGATACAAATATGATACATTTTTTTCTTAATCTGAACAAGGAAAGTGAGTTAAGCAGGTGATGCAGGTATGATTAAAGATAACCAAAAAGTCTTTAACAGGCTGCACCTGATTATGGACGTACTGATAGTCATAATTTCATACGCGATGGCGTGGTTCCTGCATTTTCAGGTATTTAATGATTTTGGGCCGGATATGGGTATCCTTCCGGTGGAATACTACATGCGGGCGCTGATTGTCATTGTGCCGGCTTATATCCTGCTATACTATTACTGTAATGTATATAAACCGCAGAGGACTTCCGGATATGGCCGGGAAATTTACAGTATTTTTTGTGCCAATACAATCGGGCTGGTAGCTTTTGTAGCGTTGCTCTACATTATAAAATTAAATGATTATTCCCGAAAGATGTTTTTCATCTTTTATGTGCTGAATATCGGGCTGACTTCCCTGTCCCGCCTGATTGTCAGGAAAACGCTCCGCACGCTGCGTGCAAAAGGGCGGAATCTCAAGCACATTCTGCTGGCAGGTTATTCGAGGGCCGGCGAGGAATATATTAACCGTATTCTGGGCAATCCCGAGTGGGGGTATGTGGTTTGCGGTATTCTGGACGATTTTGTGCCGGCGGGAACGCTCTACCGCGGTGTCAAGGTTTTGGGAAGAATTGACAATCTGCTTGAGATACTGCCGGAAAATGAACTGGATGAAATTGCCATTACACTTTCACTTAAAGATTATGACAGATTGGAAGAGATTGTAAGCATTTGTGAGAAGTTTGGTGTGCATACTAAATTCATACCGGACTATAACAGCATGATACCGAGCAGGCCTTACACCGAGGATTTGATGGGACTTCCCGTTATCAACATCCGTTATGTGCCGCTGAGCAATACCTTAAACAGCATGGCAAAGCGGCTGGTGGACATTGTAGGTTCTGTGGTGGGCATTGTAATCACATCGCCGATTATGCTGATAGCTGCAATCGCAATTAAAATAAGCAGTCCGGGACCTGTCATTTTTAAGCAGGAACGCGTCGGGCTGCACAGCAAGTCATTTTATATGTATAAATTCCGAAGTATGGAGCAGCAGAAGCCTTCCGAGGAACAGAAGGCTTGGACGGTCAAGAACGACCCGCGGGTAACCGGAATCGGGCGGATTCTCAGGAAGACCAGTATAGACGAGCTGCCGCAGCTTTTTAATATTCTGCGGGGTGATATGAGTCTGGTTGGACCGAGACCGGAGCGTCCGCATTTTGTGGAAAAGTTCAAAGAAGAAATTCCGCGCTATATGGTAAAACATCAGGTAAGACCCGGGCTGACCGGCTGGGCGCAGGTGAATGGTTACAGGGGAGATACTTCCATACGCAGGAGAATTGAATATGATTTGTATTATATTGAAAACTGGTCTATGCTTTTTGACATTAAGATAATATTCCTAACCTTTTTTACAGGTTTTATTAATAAAAATGCTTATTAATCTTTCAGATAAAGCAGAGGATAAGGAGATAAGGAAAAAATGGCAACAAAAGGTAAAAACGAGAAGCAGCCTGCAGCAAAGCAGACGCAGAAAGCAAAAGGAAAGAAAAAAAGCAAATTTATTATTTTTGCGGTGGAAATTTTAGTGCTGGCAGTGCTGTTGGGTGCATTATGGCTGTTTAAGGATTTCGGAACTCAGGCAGACAATAATACGACGGGAAATAAGGGACCGTTGTTTGCAGTTGATTTTAATGAGCAGGATATTGTGATAAATCCGCAGGTGGCTGAAAATGAAACCATGGAACTTTACAGAAACATTGTACTTTTCGGCGTGGATTCCAGAACAGGACAGCTTGCAAAAGGAACTCTGAGCGACTGTATCATTATTGCCTCCATCAATGAAGAGACAGGCGATATTAAGCTTGTAAGCGTTTATCGGGATACATATTTAAATCTCGGCAACGATAAGTATGGAAAGTGTAATTCGGCATACAGCTACGGTGGAGCAGAGCAGGCAATCAAAATGCTGAATACCAATCTGGATTTGGATATCAAGGAATTTGTCACGGTAGGGTTTGACGGTCTGGCGGCCACCATCGACGCGCTGGGCGGCGTATGGCTTGATGTGGATGAAGAAGAGCTTCTTCATATCAACAGCTATCAGAAGACCATGGCGGAGGACATGAAGGTAGCGTGGACGCCCGTGGAAAATACCGGTTATCAGCTTTTGAATGGTTTACAGGCTACTGCATACTGCCGTATCCGTTATAGGTCAGGCAACGATTTTGCAAGAGCAGCATCGCAGCGTGAAGTGATTCTGGCTATCGCAGAACAGGCAAGAAAAGCGGATTTACAGACGCTGGTAAAGATTGCAAATGATGTATCACCGTATGTATATACTTCCTTTAGTTTAGATGAGATTATTGCATTGCTCGGAGATATTTCAAAATACCAGATTGTAGACCAGGCAGGTTTCCCGAAAGCGGATATGAGAGGCTCTGATATTCTTGGAGCAAAGGGAAGCTGTGTATTCGGAATTGATTTAGTGGACAATGTAAAGTGGCTGCATGAGTATCTGTTTGAGGATACGGATTATCAGCCTTCTCCCGAAGTGGTGGATTACTCCAATGTCATTCACGATTTTGTATCACAGTATGTAGATTTAAAATAAGCATATAAGCGCTGAAGAAGGGAGCCGCGAGGGTGGCTCCCTTTCATTCATGATAATGAAAAATGCAGATATGTATCAGGATATAGAGGAGGGAATGGAAATGTCCATGGATGTGATAATCCCATTATATAAACCGGGCAGGGAACTATTTTCCCTTTTAGACAGTCTGCTGAATCAGACGATAAAAATAAACCGGATTATTTTGATAAATACGGAAGAAAAATATTTTACGCAGCTGACATATGGTAGTAATTTCTGGAAAAAATATAAAGAAATTGTGAGTGTACATCATATTTCCCAAAAAGAGTTTAACCATGGTGGGACAAGGCGCATGGCGGTGCGCAAGTCGGAAGCGGAAGTTTTTGTCATGATGACGCAGGATGCGCTGCCGGCAAATCCGCATCTGCTGGAGAACCTTTTAAAAGCGCTTGAACAGGATAATGTTGCCGCTGTCTACGCAAGACAGCTTCCGGCGGCGGACTGCGGCGTCATAGAACGATATACGCGAAGTTTCAACTATCCTGACAGTTCTCATGTCAGGACGCTTGCCGATTTGGAAAAGACGGGAATCAAGACCTTTTTCTGTTCCAATGTATGTGCCGCCTACAAAAGAAAACTGTATGATGAACTGGGCGGTTTTGTGAAGCGCACGATATTTAATGAGGATATGATTTTTGCCGCGGGCGCCGTAAAAAGCGGCTATGGAATCGCCTATGCCGCGGATGCTGAGGTGATTCATTCCCACAATTACACCAATAAGCAGCAGCTTCGCCGCAATTTTGATTTGGGCGTATCGCAGGCCGACAACCCGCAGATTTTCAAAGATGTTCCCTCGGAAAAAGAAGGAAAAAAACTGGTGAAGGAGACTGCAGGATGGCTTTGGCGGAATAAAAAGAAGCGGCTTCTGCCACATTTCTTTATGCAGTGCGCGTGTAAGTATGCGGGGTATTTCTTGGGGAAGCATTATAAGGCGCTGCCAAGGAGTGTGGTGATGGCGTGTACGGATTCACCGTACTATTGGGGGCAGTGAGGGGATTCTGCGAGTCACGCCGTCAGCGGAGCTACATGCCTGTGCAGACGCGCTCTCGCTCGAATAAAAACGCAGCGGTACTAGGCTCGAAAGAACCTCGCCAAGTGCCGGCGTTTTTA
>JAIDHX010000046.1 GCA_029053015.1 Lachnospiraceae bacterium | reverse complement strand
AGCCTACACAGAACAGCTTCTTGATGGCTTGCAGGAACGGGGCGTGCACGTTACTTTCTTTGTGACGGGGGAACATGCGGAACTGCACCCTGAGATTATAGAGCGGATGAGCGAGGAGGGGCACCTGATCGGCAACCATACATACAGCCACATACAGCTCACGGCGGGCAACAGAGAGACATTTAAGGAGGAACTGATTCGGACGAACGAAATTATCATGGAAATCACCGGGCAGGAAGTGATTTATGTCAGACCGCCTTATGGATCGTGGGATAAGACGTTTGAGACAGAGCTTAATATGTTTCCCGTGCTCTGGAGTGTGGATCCGTTAGACTGGTGCACGGACAACGTATCCCGTATCACAAATCGGGTGTGTTCCCGTGTGGAAGAGAATGATATTATTTTGATGCACGATTATTCCGCATCCAGCGTCACGGCAGCCCTTCAGATAGTGGATGAACTGTTAAAAGAGGGGTATGTGTTTGTGACGGTGGACGAGATACTGTTTGACTGAAAAGAAGGAAAAAACTGTTTTATGTCTGATGGGAATTTTATTGTAAATAAGAAAGTCTTTCTATATAATAAGAATGCAATGGGGCAGATTAGACACAACCGTTTATAAAAACAATAATATCCATAAAAGAAAGAACAAAAATTTTAATAGTTGCTGTTCTTTCTTTAGTTGCTGCTATTTAGTTTTATCATATTGCAATACACCAACACTTCACATTGTTATGCCTCGAGAACAGATAGATAAAAAAGATATTTATCAAATGTTATATAAGACAACCTGTTTTTGGGGCAATGACCACTAACAGAATAATCGATACATTTATGGCAGTAATGACAGTGGATGAAAAATGTGAGGAGTATGCCTGTACATCCCACATTATGGAGAATATTGCTATAAGCAAGAGGGGAAACGAGATGCTGATTTCAAAATTTGATAACAATGAATCCGATATAAATGTAGAACAATTAGAGAACACGTATGATATGACATTGCCTGACGAATACAAAAAATTCTTAATCAAGTATAATGGTGGCAAAACACCTGAAACAAAATTTAGAATAAATGGAGTATCTTCGGATATCCAAGGATTTTTTGGCTTGGGAAATGCAGAGGAAAGTTATCACTTTGATCGTTTTAAGAATTCTGTCAAAATACAGGAATGGCTGAAATGCGAAATATTTCCGATTGCTTTCAATGTATTTGGAGATTATATCATGATAGGCGTGAATGGCAGGAGCAGTAAAGGGATATATTTTTGTTATCACGATAAACCATTACAGTATATTGAACTGGCAGAAGACTTCGGTTCTTTTATAAACAAATGTAAAAGCAGAAAAATCGGTTATATTCGTTCCATAGAAGAGAGAAGAAACGATATGATTAAGCTGGGGAAAGGGGATAAAATTACACCGGAGAAAATAGCCGGCTGGCAGGCAGAGATAGATGAATATGCTAATATACATCAGGAGGAATTGAGGATAGACTGACAGCGGTGGACGAGATATTATTTGACTGACCTGCCTGCATATTCCGGAATGCGGAAGGCGTCATGTGCATATATTTGCGGAAAGTACGGTTGTAATAGCTGATGTTGTTAAAGCCGCATTTGGTGGCAATCAGGCTGATTTCGTCATCGGAGTGTTCGAGAAATTCCACGCTCTGTTGAATCCGGTAGTAGTTCAGGTAGGAAAACGGCGTCATGTGCGTCATGGTTTTAAACAGGCGGCAGATATGTCCCCTGCTGAGATGAAAGGTTTTTTCAAGCTGTGACAGAGTGATTTCACTGTCGTAGTTTGCACGAAGATATTCCATCATGGATTTGGCAAGCACAATCTGATGCGCTGAACTGTTTTCGTTCGGACTGATGTTAGGGACAGTGTGGGTGGCAAGCAGATGAAAAGCTTCCAGAAGGCGTACTTTTATAAAGAGCTCGTAGGCGTGTTCCTTTGCATGGAAAGCCTGCCGAATTTGGCTCAGGCATTGCAACAGCGCGGCATCGGCGTGCAGGAGTGCACAGTCTGCGCTGCCGGAAAAAAGAGGTTCCAAGTATTTTTTCTGAATGGTATCCCTGCTTACACTGCGCAGAAAATCAGGATGAAAAACAATGGCAAAAAAATCGAGCGGTTTTTGCTCCGGACAGGTCAGAAAATGAAGCTGATTGGAGGGAATCAGGCAGATATCGTTTTCTTTTACTGGATAGATTCTGCCGTTTAATTGGAGGCTGCCCTCGCCTTTGGTGATGACCAGAAACTCAATTTCCTCATGCCAGTGACAGCCAATGCGTTCCTCGAAGGACGGATTGGAGGAAATATCATATAACATAAAAGGAAACAGGGCGTTTCCGTGCGGCGTGGTCTCACGAAGCAGGGGAATATTTTGTGTGTTCATTTTTGCTCCCATTTGTTGTATTTCAAATATCAATATTGTGCAAGTATATGTAAATATTGTTAAAGAATAAAAAGCAAATTATCAATATAATGCCAGTATAGAGGAAATGCAGTAAAATGGCAACTTTAAAATTTCAGGGTGCATCCAAGGTTCTGAAAGGTCAGTGTAAAAAACCCGGACGGGAAAAGAAGAACGGAAAAGGCATCAGTAAAAACATCAGCAAAAACGGAGGGAGCAGACATGAGGTTTTGGAAAGAAGAGCAGTCTTTGGTATGGAAGCATGGGTACGAGACGGTGATGGTTACGCCGTGGGGGAAGAACGCGCTGCGTGTGCGCGCCACAAAGTACCCGAAATTTACGGAGCATGACTGGGCGCTGGAGGAGCCGGTACCGGTCTCAGATGATGCGTCGGTTGAGATAGGCGATGGCGGGGCGGCAGTCACGAACGGTCGTCTTTGTCTTAAGGTGGACGGTTCCGGTATCATGACTTTTTACCGTGACGGTAAGAAGATTCTTAAGGAATACCACAGGGATTACGACCAGCCTTCCTGCAGGGAGAGCCGATGCTTAAAAATCCGCGGAAGGGAATACAAAGCCATTGTAGGCGGCGACTATGCGCTGAAGGTGCGTTTCGAGAGCAACGACGGGGAAAAGATTTACGGCATGGGGCAGTACCAGCAGCCTTATCTTGACTTAAAGGGCTGCACATTGGAACTTGCGCAGAGAAATTCACAGGTTTCGGTTCCCTTTGCGGTATCCAGTTTGGGGTACGGCTTTTTGTGGAATCACCCGGGTGTGGGAAGCGTCGTATTTGGCAAAAACTACACGGAATGGGAAGCAAAGGCGGCAAAGCAGATGGATTACTGGATTACGGCGGACGAGAATCCAGCAAAGCTTTTGGAAAATTACACGGAGGTAACCGGCAGGGCGCCTGCGTTTCCCGAAGGGCTTTTGGGGCTGTGGCAGTGCAAACTCCGTTACCGGACGCAGGAGGAGGTGCTTGGCGTCGCAAGAAAATACAAGGAGCTTAACATTCCGCTTGATGTAATTGTCATCGATTTCTTCCACTGGACGAGGCAGGGCGACTGGAAGTTTGACAAAGAGTACTGGCCGGACCCGAAGGCAATGTGCGACGAGCTGCATGCGATGGGGACGAAGGTGGTGGTTTCCGTATGGCCTTCCGTGGACAAAAAGAGTGAAAATTTCTGGGAAATGTCGGAGCGTGGACTTTTGATTCAGACGGAGCGCGGCAGCAATCAGACCTATGATTTTCAGGGGGATTGTCTGGAGATTGACGTGACCAACCCTGAGGCGCGGGCCTATTTATGGGAAAAATGCAAAAAGAATTACTATGATTACGGCATCGATATGTTCTGGCTGGACAATGCCGAGCCTGATTATGGAGTGTATGATTTTGACAATTACCGTTACCAGCTTGGCAGCGCTTTGGAGGTGAGCAGCATCTATCCCAAGCTTTATGCCAAAACCTTTTATGATGGACTGAAGGCGGAGGGCAGGGATGAAGAAATTCTGCATCTGATTCGCTGCGGCTGGGCGGGAAGCCAGAAGTATGGCGCGCTCCTCTGGTCCGGAGATGTGCCGAGCACCTTTGAATCCATGCGTGACCAGCTTGCTGCAGGACTTAATATGGGACTGGCGGGAATTCCGTGGTGGACCACGGACATCGGCGGCTTTATGACGGACGACGTGAAGGATGAGGCGTTTCGGGAATTGCTTCTGCGTTGGTTTGAATTTGCGGTATTCAGTCCGGTTCTCCGTATGCATGGCGACAGAGGGCCTCATGACATTCCGCCGCTTTCCGATAAGGAGTGGGGCGGCGGCAGCCTTTACACGGGACATGAAAACGAACTGTGGAGTTATGGTGAGGAAGCATTTGCGATTATGAAGAAACAGTTGGAGCTTCGCCTGTCCATCAAGCCTTATGTGGCAGAACTGATGCAGGAAGCATCGGATACGGGAGCACCGCTTCTTAGGACGATGTTCTATGAATTTCCGCAGGATGCACATTGCTGGGAGACAGAAGACCAATACATGTTTGGGGATAAGTATCTGGTAGCGCCTGTATTTGCCCTTGGACAGCGGGAACGCGAGGTGTATCTGCCCGCCGGAAACTGGAGAAGCCTTGCGGACGGGCAGCTTTGTGAAGGGGGACGGACGGTGCTCTGTTCAGCGCCCTTAGAGAGGATTCCTGTTTTTGAAAGGGTATAAAATCTATTCCTGACGGGGCGCCGGTCCGGTGGAGCCTCTGACAATGAGAGGCGCCCGTAACAGGATGGAACCGATGGTCACATGGTTGAGCAGGCAGGAGAGCGCATAAAAACCGCACTGTCCAAGTGCAATCCTGTCCTGCCTGACCGTGGTAAGCGGCGGCGTCGTGTAGGCGGTCATGGGCAAATCGTCGAAGCCCACGATACTGATATCGTCGGGGATGCGGACGTCTCTGTCGTCAAACTCCGCGATGGCGGAGATGGCGCGCACGTCATGGGAAAAGAGGACGGCGGTAACGCCCTGCTCTAACAGCTTGGGGATATATTTGCGGGTGGATTCCGATACATAATAACCAAGTCCGATATAGTCCTCATTGATTTCAAGCCCATATTTTTCGAGGGCGTTAATATAGGCGTGGTAGCGTGCCTTTAAAATATAAGAATCCAGCGGGCCTGAAATCAGCCCGATTTTTTTATGTCCCAATTTAACCAGATGGCGGACCGCCAAATCAAAGCCTTCCTGATTGTCGCATCCCACGGAGGCGATATAAGGGTTGTCGTTGATATAATTGTCGTAGAGTACAGTGGGGACTTTAGCGGTGCGCAGCTCCTGCATCCAAGGATCTAAAAGGGATAAACCTAATATAAAGGAAGCCTGATAGCCCTGCTGCAGCATAAAGACGCTGTAAGGCGTCAACTTCTGCATATCGATGCTGATGGGGATAACATCCACGGCCCATCCGCTGGGTTCTGCCATCTGCTTGAAGCCCAGCACGATATCATGCCCGAACTGGTTTGGCGTATCGTACTCCATATTTTCCACGAGAATACAAATTTTCTTTTCTCTTTTCTGCATGCGCTTGTTGACATAGCCAAGCTCCACGGCGGTCTCAAGAATCTGCTTGCGCATCTCATCGCTTACGTCAGTGGCGTTGTTTAAACCTTTGGAAACGGTACTTTTGGAGATGCCGAGCTTTGCCGCAATATCATTAATCGTAGCCATACAGAATCCTCCTGAAAAATTTGTGAAAGATGACAATAATGTTTTTGCCTGTAAATTGATTATAGCAAGAGAAATGGCGAAACACAAGCAAGGTTACTAAACTTTATGCCTGTCTTTTTTTTCGTGTCTGCATAAACGATGGGACAGGCTGTGCGGCAAACCGTTATGGGAAGCGTATCGGAGCGTTTGGCAGTAATATTTTCAGACAAAACGGAACGAAAATTCCAAAACAAAAGTTTCGAAACGAAAAAAGAAAAAAGTTTAGAAATAATATAAAAAATGTACAATAGAACCAAAAATAAGCATATTTTATAGTAAAAGTGCATAAAAATGGTGTTGACCAAAGGGAGATGCTATGGTAGCATGCTAATATAACGAAACTTAGCAAAACCAATTTTTTTCTAAGTAAAAATAAGGAGGAAAAGAAATGAAAAAGCTATTAGTTGCACTGTTGGTAACAGCGATGGCCATTACATCACTTGCAGGATGCGGAGATAAAGGCTCTGCAGGAGGAAACGACGGAGGAAGTTCTGCACCGGTAAGCTCCGACGAGGGAAATGCAGGGGGAACACCTTCAGGTGAGGTTACGGATATTACATTGAAGGTTTGGTGCCCGCAGAACCAGGTGGATACCGGCATTATGGAACAGCAGCAGGCTGCATTTGCCGCAGAGCATCCGGAGTATAATATTACATGGGTTACTGAAATTGTCGGCGAAGACAAATGCGCAGAGAACCTGTTAAGAGACGTAGGCGCGGCTGCAGACGTATTTATGTATGCCAGCGACCAGCTTCCCCAGATGGTAGAGGCGGGTGCAATTGCAAGACTTGGCGGAAGCACTGAGGAAATGGTAAAGGATACTATCGCAGAGTCCGTTGTGGCAACAGCAGTTGTAGACGAGGCACTGTACGGCATTCCTTTTACCCACAATACATTCTTTATGTACTATGACAAGACAATTCTTGACGAGTCAGACATCACTTCTTTAGAGAAGATTATGGCGAAGGAAACCGCAGACAATGTATACAACTTCTATTTTGAATCCGCAGGCGGCTGGAAGCTGGGCTGCTACTACTATGGCGCAGGCTTAAGCATCTTCGGACCGGAAGGAAGCGATTTGTCCGCAGGTGTTGACTGGAACAATGCAACCGGTGTTGCAGTTACCAATTACCTGATTGATTTGATTAACAATCCGAAGTGCGCATATGACGGTGAAATTTCTGTTTCCGAGTTAGCTGAGGATCACAGAATCGGCGCATGGTTCACCGGTTCCTGGGATTATGACCTGTACAAGGGCATTCTTGGTGACGACCTTGGTCTGGCAGTGATTCCTACCTTCAATCCCGATGGTACAGACTATCAGCTTCTGGGCTTCTACGGCTCCAAGTGCATCGGCGTAAACGCACATTCCCAGAATATGGCAGCAGCAGTTGCGTTTGCTGCATTCCTTGGCAACGAAGAGAATCAGATTCTGCGCTATGAATTGTCTTCCCAGATTCCGGCTAACATCGCAGCAGGAAACAGTGATGCGGTAAAGGCTGACCCGATGGCAACCGTAATCGTAAACGAGGCGAATATGGCGAGCGTTGCACAGCCTGCAAACTCCGTATTCAGCGCAAGATACTGGACCTACGCAAATGCAATCCCCACCGAAATCAGAAGCGGTGACATTACAAAAGACAATGTACAGGCAAAACTGGATGATTTTGTAAACGCCATGACGGCGGAATAAAGCTCTGGGGGGAGGTTCCAGAATGAGGATATTTAAGAAAAAGGACCGGTCTGCTGCGCGCAGACCGGCCGATATCAAAGTTTCCGAGTCATTTAAAAACGGAAATATCATCACGAGGCTTTCCTTCTTTATATTCGGGCTTGGAAATCTTATCAACAAACAGATTGCACGAGGTCTGCTGTTCCTTGCCATTGAAATCGGATACCTTTTCTATATGATTTCTTTCGGAATCGGTGCGATTGGCAATTTTATTACACTGGGTACGTTGGAACAGGGGCAGACTTACAATGAGGCCCTCGGTATTTATGAGTATACAGCCGGCGACAATTCCATGCTTTGTCTGCTGTATGGTGTTATCACATTTGTATTGACCGCTGCAGTCATATTTGTGGCATGCATGTCGGGAAAGAGCGCCTACTGTACACAGTTCCGCAAGGAAAAGGGGTTGAAGGTGCCGAATTTTAGGGACGATTTGAAATCGCTGCAGGAGGAAAACCTTCACGCATTTCTGCTGACATTCCCGATTATCGGTATTCTCTGCTTTACGATTGTACCGCTGATATTCATGATTTTGATTGCATTTACCAGTTATGACCATGAACATCAGCCGCCCGGAAACTTGTTTGACTGGGTGGGGCTTGACAATTTTGCGGCCATGTTTTCACAGGGGAGCAAATTGGCTTCAACCTTCTGGCCGGTATTGTCCTGGACGTTAATTTGGGCGGTGTTTGCAACTGTAAGCTGCTTTATTCTTGGGCTTCTGCTGGCGCTTCTGATTAACCGCAAGGGAACAAGGGGCAAGGGCTTCTGGAGATTTATGTTTGTGCTGTCAGTAGCGGTTCCGCAGTTCGTAACCCTGCTCAGCATGAGAACCATTTTCAATACAAATGGTCCTGTAAACGTAATGTTACGACATTTAGGCGTGATTGGCGCGACGGAATCCATACCTTTCTTTACCAATCCGCTGTATGCAAAGATTACCATTATCTGCATCAATATCTGGATAGGCGTGCCGTTTACCATGCTGTCTACAACGGGTATTCTGCAGAACATTCCCGCAGAGCTTTACGAGGCGGCAAAGATTGACGGTGCAAGCGCGCCTACCATTTTCAGAAAGATTACGCTGCCGTATATGCTCTTCGTTATGACGCCCAACCTGATTACCTCTTTTACGGGCAATATCAACAACTTCAACGTGATTTTCCTGTTATCCGGCGGCGGTCCCGATTCTCTGGACTATTACTACGCAGGAAAGACAGACCTTTTGGTTACCTGGCTGTACAGGCTGACCATCACGCAGAAGGACTACAATCTGGGCGCCGTTATCGGTATTTTGGTATTTATTATCCTTGCCGTTTTGTCACTGTTGACCTACCGTCGTACCGGTGCTTATAAAGATGAGGGGGCATTCCAATAATGAGAGCGAAAAGATTTATTACCAACTCAGCCTGCCATGTGCTGCTGGCTATCCTCAGCATTATCTGGGTTCTTCCGATATTCTATGTTGTACTGACCTCGTTCCGTAAAGAGGGCGGTTCCTATAAGAGTTATATATGGCCCAGAGGCTTTACGCTGGATAATTATAAGAATTTGTTCCATGGGAACAGCGGTGTTGACTTTCCCAGATGGTTTATGAATACCCTGATCATTGCGATATTCAGTACACTGCTTTCCGCATTCTTTGTGCTGTGCGTTTCCTATGTTATGAGCCGCCTGCGCTTTAAGATGAGAAAGCCGTTCATGAACATTGCGCTGATACTCGGTATGTTCCCGGGCTTTATGTCCATGATAGCAGTGTACTACATCTTAAAGGGCTTAGGCTTTTTGGAGACGGGTGTGCTGAAGCAAGTAGCGCTTGTGCTGGTCTATTCCGGCGGCGCGGGACTTGGCTTCTATATGGCAAAGGGATTTTTTGACACGATTCCCAAGACCATTGATGAGGCGGCTTATATAGATGGCGCGACCAAATGGGATACCTTTATCCATGTGACGATTCCCATGTCGAAGCCGATTATCACATATACGCTGCTGACCGCATTCATGGGTCCCTGGGTGGATTACATTTTTGCAAAGGTTATCATGGGAAATGAAACGCCCTATTATACCATTGCAATCGGTCTGTGGAATATGCTGGAAAAGGAATTTGTGGAATACTACTACACGCAATTCTATGCCGGCTGTGTTGTGATTTCCATACCGATAGCGATTCTCTTCCTGATGACGCAGAAATGCTATGTGGAAGGAGTATCGGGAGCCGTAAAAGGCTGATTGTTTTACAGAGAAGTACGAAAAAAGAGCTGCCGCGAAAAACGTTTCTATTTTGCGGCAGCCTTTTTAAACTAAGGGTTTTGCCCGAGCTTAGGAGTGAGGAATTGTGAAAACCTTTGTATATAGAGAAGATTTTGACAACTGTTTCCGGTATGACGGAAAGGATTTAGGGGCAAAGTGTACGGCGGAAGGGACGGTTTTTAAGGTGTGGAGCCCTTTTGCTGAAAAAATTGAACTGCGGCTCTACCGAAATGACAATGAAAAAGCATGTATTATAAGGGAAATGGAGCCGGAGGACAGGGGTGTGTGGAAACAGGAATTTGAAGAAAACCTGCACGGCATGTATTATGATTACCTTGTCTATACGAACGGGCAGGCGCTGCGTACTGCCGACCCCTACGCCACGGGCTGTAACTGTAACGGGCGCAAAAGCATGGTGGTCAATTTAAAACTGACGGACCCGGTGGGATTTGCAGAGGATAAAGCGCCGGAGGCGGAACCGGAGAAGATTATATATGAGCTGCATATCAAGGATTTTTCCTATGATGCGGACAGCGGGGTTTCGGAGGCATACCGCGGAAAGTATAAGGCATTTACGGTGGAGGGGACGAATGGAAGTTACCCGACCTGTATGGAATATTTAGGGGAACTGGGAGTTACCCATGTACATCTTATGCCGTTTTTTGATTATGGTTCCGTGGACGAAGCGGGAAATGACGGGCAGTATAACTGGGGCTACGACCCTTTGAATTACAATGTGCCGGAGGGTTCCTATGCCACTGATGTGTCGGATGGCACGGTCAGAATACGGGAGTGCAAGGAAATGATTCAGGCGCTTCACAAAAAAGGGATGCGCGTTATCATGGATGTGGTGTATAATCATACTTATAGCGAGGATTCGTGGCTGCAGCGTATGGCGCCGGGGTATTATTACCGCCACAAGGAGGACGGCAGTTTGTCGGACGGCTCCGCCTGTGGAAATGATATTGCCGCAGGAAGGGCGATGGTAGACAATTACATTGCGGATTCTGTGATGTACTGGGCGAAGGAGTACCATATAGACGGCTTCCGTTTTGATTTGATGGGACTTCTGACCGTGGAATTGATGAACCGGATACGGCGCGAGCTAAATGAAGAGTTTGGCGAGGGTGAAAAAATCCTGTACGGCGAGCCGTGGCGGGCGGACACATCGCCCATGGAGGACGGCACGCAGGCGGCGTTAAAGGAAAATACGGAAAGCCTTGACGAGGGCATCGGTATTTTCAGCGACGACACCAGAGATGTGATTAAAGGCCATGTGTTTGAAGAAAAGGAGCCCGGTTTTGTCAATGGCGGTTCCGGTCTGGAGGCTTTGCTTTTGTTTGCCGTGACAGGCTGGCGGGACGGCGGCGCGTGCTTCAGACCGAAGAGCTGTGGGCAGATTATTAACTACGTGTCTGCGCATGACAATTTTACCCTCTGGGATAAGCTGGTGTATTCCATGCACGAGAAGCCCGATTTTGAAAAGAAATACGAGGATGTGCTTTCGGCAAACAAGCTGGCGGCGTTTATCTATTTTACCTGTCAGGGCAATCTTTTTATGCAGGCCGGAGAGGAGTTTGGACGTACCAAATTCGGGGAAGGCAACAGCTACAATTCCCTGCCGGAGATTAATATGCTGCGCTGGAGCAGGACGGTGGAATACAAGGAGCTGGTGGATTACTACAAGGGACTGATTCGTTTGAGGAAGCATCTGCCGGGGCTGTGCGATAAATCGGCTTCCGCTTCCACGCGGATTACAGAGAAAAAAATACACAAAAGCGGCGTAGTTTCCTTCCGCGTGGACAATACAAGCCCGGATAAGGAAGGGGTATCGGAGCTGCTGGTGATTTACAATGCGGATGCCGAAGATTATTCCTTTAGACTGCCGGAGGGTGCATGGGCGGTCTTGGCTGACGGGAAGGCGGCGGACATAAAGCGCGCCTTAGATACAGAGGAAAAGGAAGTTTTGGTGGCGGCGCACAGTGGTATGCTGCTCGCCATGATATAAAAGGAAAGGAACCGGACACATGAAAAGAGCAAGCGGGATTCTGCTTCCGGTGGCAAGCCTGCCTTCCAAATACGGAATAGGCTGTTTTTCAAAGGAAGCATATGCATTTATCGACAAATTGGTGGAAGCGGGGCAGAGCTATTGGCAGATTCTGCCGCTTTCCCCCACAAGCTATGGGGATTCTCCCTATCAGTCGTTTTCGTCTTTTGCGGGCAATCCCTATTTTATCGATCCCGATGCGCTGGTGGAAGAAGGCGTGCTGACGGAGGAAGAATGCGAGTCGTTTGACTTTGGCAGTAACCCCGCGCAAATTGACTACGAAAAACAGTACAGACAGCGTTTTCTTCTGCTGCGGCTTGCCTATGAGCGCAGCAATATAGCACAGAATCCGGATTTTATCCGTTTCATGGAGCAAAATGCAGACTGGCTTGAGGATTATGCTCTTTTTATGGCGGTCAAGCAGCGCTTTGACGGAGCGGCATGGAGTGAATGGGCGGAGGATATCAAAAAGCGCTGGTCCTTTGCGCTGGATTATTATCGGCGGGAGTGTTATTTTGACATTGAGTTTTATAAGTATCTGCAGTTTGTATTTCAGAAACAGTGGAGCAGGCTGAAGCGGTATGCAAACGAAAAGGGAATTCGGATTATCGGGGATATTCCCATCTATGTGGCGTTTGACTCCTCGGATGCTTGGGCGCATCCGGAGATGTTCCAGTTTGACGGCGAGTATTGTCCGACTGCCGTGGCGGGCTGTCCGCCCGACGCCTTTTCCGAGACGGGGCAGCTTTGGGGTAATCCTTTGTACCGCTGGGAATACCACAGGCAGACCGGTTATCATTGGTGGTGCCGCAGGATGGAACATTGTTTTTCCTTGTATGATGTGGTGCGGATTGACCATTTCCGTGGCTTTGACGAGTATTACAGTATTCCGTGGGGGGATGAGACGGCGGAGTACGGACATTGGGAAAAGGGGCCCGGTATGGAGCTGTTTTGGGCGCTGCGTGCAAGGCTTGGCGAGCAGGAAATTATTGCGGAGGATTTGGGCTTTCTGACAGAGTCGGTTATGCGGCTTTTGGAGGAAAGCGGATACCCCGGCATGAAGGTGCTGGAGTTTGCCTTTGATCCGCGGGAGCAATCGGATTATCTGCCGCACGGCTATCACAAAAACTGTGTGGTTTATACAGGCACCCACGACAACGAGACGCTGGTGCAGTGGTACAAAGGTCTTGACGACGAAAGCAGGGCGTTTGCAGAAGAATACATGAATAATGCGGCAACGCCGGACAAAGAAAAATACTGGGATTTTGTGCGTATGGCAATGCTGAGTGTTGCCGACACCTGTGTCATTCCTGTGCAGGACTATCTGGGACTGGATAAAGAGGCGAGAATCAACAAGCCCTCCACGCTGGGCGGAAACTGGCTGTGGAGAATGACAGAAGGGATGTTGACCGACGAAGTCATTGAAAAAATATATCGACTTACCGAAATCAGCGCACGCTTACCGGAATAAACAAGGAAAACCGCTTCGGCGGTTTTTCCCATAAATGGAGACGATTATGAAATTTATATATGGAAAACAGGATTTTCAGACATTGGAACGGGGAGAGGAAAACTGCTTTCTGATGACGAACGGACTTGGGGGATTTTCTTCTCTTACCACGATTGGCTCCTGCAGCCGGAACGACCATGCAGTGCTGATGGCATGTATGCACGCGCCCAACAACAGAGTCAATATGATACACAGGCTGGAGGAGATGCTGTGTATGGGGGAAGAAAAGATACATATTTCCAGCCAGCGGTTTGCCGACGGCTCCGCAGAGGAAGGATTTCTCTATCAGACTCGCTTTTCCTACGAGGATTACCCGCAATTCAGCTATCTGATAAAGGGCGTGGAAATCGTACGTACCCTGGTTGTAAAGCAGGGAGAAAACACGGTGGGCATATCCTACGAAATCAAGAACCGCTCGGATAAGGCGGTGACACTTTTTGTGTATCCCCACTTACAATTTGTGCCAAAGGGCGCGCTGCTCTCCAGGGAGCAGTCCTTTACGGTGGAAGGAAGAAAAATCAGTGCAAACGGAAAGCAGCTTTACTGTGAGACAAACGGGGAATTTTCGGAGCTGCCCCTTCGCTTTTTTGACAACCTCTACTATGCCTATGACGCCTGTGACGGCAGGCGGGAAACGGGCTGTACGGCTGTCAACCACCGTGTCAGGCTGACTGTTTCCGCGGGGCAGACAGACACACTTTCTATTGTCTATGGCGTGATGAAGGAGCTGCCCTCTGTAGAGGAGATGCTTGCGTGCATGAAGCAGCGCCGGCGCGCGCTGGAGAGACAGGCGGGTTTTGCGGACGAGACGGCAAAGACGCTTGCTGTCAACGCGGATCAGTTTATTTCCTACCGCGCATCAACGGCAAAGCAGACGATACTGGCGGGATTTCCTTTCTTTGAGGACTGGGGCAGGGACACCATGATTGCCATACAGGGGCTCTGTCTTGCCACAAGGCGGTATGAAGAGGCGGAGAGTATCTTAAAGACCTTTCTTGCTTACTGCAAAAAGGGTTTGATGCCGAATCTGTTTCCGGAGGGAAAGGAAGCGCCCGGGTACAACACCGTGGATGCCTCGCTTCTTTTTATTCTTGCCGTGTATGAATATTATAAGAGGACAAAGGACATTGCCTTTGTAAAAAGCGCCTATGGGACGATGGCGGAGATCATAGAATGGTACAAAAAAGGTACGGACTTCGGCATTGGCATGGATACGGACGGATTGATTTTTGCAGGAAAGGATTTGGATCAGGTCACATGGATGGACGTCAGGGTGGGGGATATCCTGCCAACGCCAAGACATGGCAAGCCTGTGGAAATCAATGCTTACTGGTACAATGTTCTGCGCATTATGGAGGAGTTTCAGAAGCTTTGTCCCGCGCAGAAAGCCGGCATGGAGAAGGAGGCGGACGCAGGAAGTGCGGTGACAGTACAGGAATGGGACTATGGACGGCTTGCCGATCTGGTGAAGGAAAGCTTTGCAAAGTTCTGGAATGAAGAGGCGGGCTGCTTAAAAGACGTGCTCTCCGGCACAAAGGCTGATTCGCAGATTCGCTGTAACCAGATTTGGGCGGTTTCGCTGCCCTTTTCGGTGCTTTCTCCGGAGCGGGAAAGACAAGTGGTGGAGACGGTGTTTAGGAAGCTGTACACCCCCTATGGGCTTAGAACGCTGGACCCTGCGGATGGGGAATTTTGTCCCGTCTATGGCGGCGAACAGCTAAAAAGAGACTTGGCGTACCATCAGGGGACGGTTTGGGTATTCCCGCTGGGCGGCTACTACCTTGCCTATCTGAAGGTGCATGGATATTCTGAGGAAGCAAAGACATATGTAAAGGAACAGCTTGAGAGTATAACCGCTGCGCTGCGGGAGGGTTGCATCGGACAGCTTCCCGAGATTTACGACGGCGCGAATCCGGTTTCGTCGAAGGGCTGTTTCGCACAGGCGTGGAGCGTGGGAGAAATGCTGCGCGTGTATGATATGCTGCGGGAGGATGAATGAGATGTACCGGAATTATATTTTTGATTTATACGGCACGCTGGCGGATATCCGCACCGATGAGGATAAGCCTTATTTGTGGAAGAAGCTTGCCGAACTCTATGCATCCTTCGGGGCTTTTTACAGCCCCGCGGAGTTGAAAAGGGAGTTCCGCCGGCTGGAGCAGAAAGAGAAAGAGGCGCTTGGCGGCAAGGATGCAGAACCGGATTTGCGCCGGGTGTTTGCAAAGCTGTATCAGCAAAAAGAGATTGTTTGTGACGATACGCAGGCGAAGATGACGGCAGTTTTTTTCAGAACTCTCTCCAGGGAGAAACTTGCCCTTTACGACGGTGTGGAAGCATTTTTAAAGGAGTTGAAGAGAAGGGGAAAGAGCATTTACCTACTTTCCAATGCGCAGGCGGACTTTACGGAGCCGGAGCTTTGTATGCTGGGAATTGTTCCTTATTTTGACGGCATTTTCCTCTCCTCCAAACAGGGAGTCAAAAAGCCTTCTCCTGCATTTTTTAATGGACTGCTCAAACAATACAGGCTGGTAAAGAAAGAGAGCATCATGATAGGAAACGACGAGGCAGCGGATATTGCAGGCGCATGTGCGGTGGGTATGGATTCCCTGTACATCCACACGGATATTTCCCCAAAGGAGTACGGCGTGTACAGCGCTTCCTACCGCATTATGGACGGGGATTTCAGGAAAATTGCGCCGTTAGTGCTGCGGTAGGATGTTTAGCCCGCTTATTGAAAAAGAGCGGGCTAAATATTTGGGAACAGTAACGTTTGAAACGGAACATCTTGTATTACGGCTTTGCGGTATTTACGATAATATTCAAAACAGCAGATATACATCACTTTGGATTTTTTCATCAAAATATTCTTTTAATTCCAATATTGCTTTCCACTTATTAATTGTGGTATCTTTAAACCCAAATTTTATCACGCTATTGACCATCTTCTTTTCGGCATAACAATAACCATTTGCCAATGACAAAGCATCGCACAATTGAATTAACTTATCATAATCGTTATAAGTAATCCCTTTTAAGTATTCTGCTACAAATTGCTTTTCCTCACTATTACAATCCCAAGAGTCATAAATTGCTTCAACATCCTGATATTGAAATGTATGCGTGAGACAAATTCTTGCGCCTTCGTCAAATCCTATATGCGTTAAGTATTGATAACCTTCTATGGCATGGCGAGCCTGCATATTGCCATTTCTCCGTCCAATATCATGAAGCAGGCCATAAATATATGCCTTTTCGCTATTCATGCCCGCCTTACAGGCTATTTTTTCAGCCAAACGTGCTACATGATATGAATGCTCAACCCATGCGCCTTTATTCATACTTTCTGCTTCTATAAGCAATTTTTCTGCGATTGTTCTATCCATCATCATACCTCCCCAAATTGCGATTTGCCATACCGTACAGCACAAACATTGTACCATACTCATTAACGAGCAAACAAGAATATTTAATGCTCTCAAAATAACCGGCAATAATGCAATAGCAAAACAAGCGGTAGTCGCTTTTATGAAAGCATTTCAATCAGTTCTTCATATCCTGTTCATATTGTGTTATAATCTGTTACAGGTTATTTTTGTCCTTATGAGGGGTTCGTAACACGATGGAAAAAGGATATCAACTTTTCCGAAAAATCCGGGAGGAAATATATGACGAAAAAAATATCCGTAATAGGAATCATAACTTGTGTTTTATATTTTTTATCAGTAGGCTTATTTCTTATCACCAAATCAGAAGTGGCGCTGACAGCATGGGAGCTAATGACCATCTTTAGTGCGCCTGTAGTCCTTTTTGTTTTATTAGAACTTAGTAATTCCTTATCCATTACATCACTTTATAAAAATGCAATGCTCGCCTTTATGGCTTGCACATGTGCATTAACCGGAGCTGCTCATATTGTAAATATCACTGTGACAAGAAGACTTATAAATGAAGGTGTTCTTGTTCCTGTTTATTTTCGGATTGGCTTTTGGCCATCTGTAGAAATGGCGATTGACTATCTGGCGTGGGGATTTTTTACAGGTCTTGCTTTTTTATGTGTTGGTTTGTCTGCCAAAAGCAGTGACAAATCGAAGCGAATCATGAAATTAAATGCATTGGTTTGCGGCATGCTCTGCCTTATCGGATTTTTGGGAACAGTATTTATCAACGAAAATATATGGTATATTGCGCCAATCGGATATGGGATTGGAACAATGATTATTTGCATACAACTCTATTCTATGAAATAAGGTCACCATAATAAAAAGTGTTGACATATATAGTACTATATAGTACTATTCCATATAGGAGGAAAATAATGCTTGAGACGAAAGGCGGATTTTTAATTTCACAGATAAAACAGATTCAGGGACGTGTCTTCGGCAGATTGCTGACGGAAGCCGGAATTGACGAATTTAACGGCGCGCAGGGACATATTCTCTATGTTTTATGGCAGGAGGATAATCTGCCCATCGTGGAACTTGCCAGAAGAACAGGACTGGCAAAAACAACATTGACCAGCATGCTTGACCGAATGGAAAGTATGGGACATATTACAAGATGTTATGATCCCGAAGACCGTCGGCAAATCCGCATTTGCCTTACGGATAATGCGCGCAGGCTGGAAAGTAAATACAAAGAAGTCTCCGACGAAATGAGCCGCTTGTTTTATAAAGGGTTTACGGATGAGGAGATTTTGAGACTGGATGCA
The DNA here is from genome assembly GCA_029053015.1 of Lachnospiraceae bacterium. Classification (GTDB taxonomy): domain Bacteria; phylum Bacillota; class Clostridia; order Lachnospirales; family Lachnospiraceae; genus Acetatifactor. The sequence continues at coordinate 52,287 of JAIDHX010000046.1, read as the reverse complement.
GGACTGGAGAAAATATTGAAGAATCTCGAAGAGGAGGAAAGAAAGATATGACGCTGAACGAAATTGATAACTTAGTAAAAGAATCCGGGTTTGCCAGTATCGGTTTTTTGGACAAAGATGGGAATCCTAGTATAAGAAAAGTATTTAGTACTTGGCATAAAGGGCTGGGAGGCCATTTGATTTCAACAAATACATCCTCTCAGCATGTTCAGGCATTATTGAGAAATAATAAGGCCTGCCTGTATTTTGATAATTGTCGGACTTTTGAAGGCGTGTGTTTTACCGGAACCATTATTGTGCACTTTGATCACGAATATAAAGCTATGATATGGAATGAGGGCGATGAGAAATACTATCCGAATGGGGTGGATGATGAAGATTATTGTGTCCTTGAATTTCAGGCAGATCATGGCCGTTATTACAGATATGACGGTATTGGCGATATTTCTGCGAATGAACTGGCAGAATATGATAAAGAGACTGCATTTGTAAATTACACGAAATAATAAAGCGTTATGGAGAGAAGAAACAAATCAAAAAACCCCTGCCAATCTATCTAAAATGGCAGGGGTTTACCCTGATAAATTTATTCTGTTTCAATTCCGAAAATCTCGCACATTTTTTGCGCCTGTTCTTCTGTCAGGGTATTGTAGGCAATACCGCTGAATTCGTAAAACATATCGGAAACTGCCGTGTATTTCAAGCCGTCAATTTCGTTGCCGTACTCCGTGACAAGGGACAGATACCGTCCAAATCTGACTGCATCTAACGGTCCCGTGCCGTCTGTGGCGGCATCTGCACTGCCGTAATTGATGATATCCCAGCGGTCGCTGCCGTAACAGGTGAGGGAGGAGAGCACCTGATAGACAGCTTCGATTTCAGCGTGGTCTGTGATGGTGCTGTTCCCGATTTGCTCCTGTAATTTTTTCCCTGCCTCAGTGTTGACCATGGTGGGAGGAGATACTTGAATTGACATAATGGCATCGGGGGATTCCAGCCGGTAAACCAGCTTTAAAACGTCGCTATAGGGGTAGGAATCACCGGTAAAGCACTGGAATTTCCAGAGTGTATAAGCGCCGTCCGCATTTTGAATCAGGTATTGCATATCCCTGTGCCCGGAGACATAATACCATTCTTCGGCTTCGGGAATGAAAGCGCCAAGGCACACGGATAAATCTGCGTCCGTAGGTACGTTGGTATAGATTCCCGTGTAATCTCCGACGGGGACAAAGGTAAGCCGGAGCGCTTGCGTGCTTATATAGTCGGAGCCGGAATCGGACACAAGCAGGGATTCCATTGAAATAAAGGGTTCTATAGTTTCCGGATTGTCCTGCGGGATATCGGTTGGGATATTGGTGCCGGACAAGTCTGTTTCGGGACCGGATGGCACTGTGGTGTTGTCGGGCAGTCTGTCTGCATATCCCATACCAATGCCGTCCGGCAGCGTTGGCACGTTCCTGAGAAGCAGGGCGGGAAGAACTGTTGCGGCAGCAAGTATAAGACAGAGGCATGCTGCTGCGCTACAAAACTCAGCCAGCGTTTTGCTTATCTGCTGCTTCTTTCCCTTTTTTCGTATTCTGTCTGTATGGGCAATCAAATCGTCGTCCAGTAAATCCAGCGCATCGCTGATCATTTCACGTTTCATAATAACCTCCATTGCAATTCACATGAATCCTTCTTTTTCCAGATAGAGCCGCAGCTTATTGCGGGTACGGTGCAGAAGGCTTTTTATTTTTGCCTCGCTTGAATGGGAGTAAACAGCAATTTCTTTGATAGGATCGGCAAAATAATACCTGCCGATAAACGCATTTCTCGCTGCTTCGGGCAGCGTCCTGAGATATCCGTTAATTGCGTCTGCCAAAAGGCGCGTGTCTATTTCTGCTTCGGTTGCGTTGCCGCCGGAAAGCGCCTCCTCCAGTTCGGAAAGAGAAACCGTATATTCTGAGGGAAGTCTTTTGCTGCGGCTTTTCTTCCGCAGAATATCGATGGAAATCCGTCTGGTTATTTTTGCCAGATAGGTGGAAAGCATATCCGGCTTTTGGGGCGGGATGCTTTCCCATGCGCTTAAATAAGTATCGTTTACGCTTTCCCTGCAGTCCTCGCGGTCATAGAGAATGTTGTAAGCGATTTTTGACAGATAGCGCCCGTATTTTTTCTCCGTCTCCCGAATTGCCGCTTCGTCCCGCGCAAAATAAAGGGAAACAATTTTATCGTCATGCATGAGTTTGTTCTCCTTTCAGGCTGCTAAGCCCTTACTTTATATCTCGTCAAAAAAAGCGGGCGGTTGCACAAAAAGTTAATTTTTTAGATAAAAAAATGTCCGGCAGATTTTGTAAAAAAGTTCTCACCCCAAATAAATTGAAATGGTTATGGGCATATGATAAAATGAACACATCTTTTAAAATGTACAGGAAAGATGGAAAGATAAAGCGTTTCAGAAAGCTGGCAGAGAATGACCATGGAACCATATTTGGATGACAGAGATGAAGAAAGAGAATTCCGCATTCGCTACGAGCGAAGAAGACGTATGCGGCTTGAGCGGCAGCGGCGCATAAGAAGGCAGCGTATGTTGAAAAGGCTTTTGTGCCTGATAGGACTTATTGTGCTGGCAGTTTTTATCGGTTTTGTCATAAAACACGGCAGAAAACAGGAAGCGGATAAATTTCTGTCAAAGGAGCAAAGTGCGGGGACCGCAAGGCGGACCGGTGTACCGGATATGGCTGGGACGGAGGGAGAGATACCAGAAACTGAGATAAGTGTATCAGAACCGGAAGAAGAAAGGCTCGCTTATAGTTTTGAATCAACACCGGATACAGTTACCATTTACGATGAGGAAGTAATCAGTACGAATGCTATTCTGGTTGATGAAAGTGCAGATATCATCATTGCCTCGAAGGGTGCGGATGAAAGAATCTATCCTGCATCCATGACAAAGGTGCTGACTGTGCTCGTAGCAGCGGAGCAGATTAAGGAAGAAAATCTGGATGACACTTTCACCATGACTTTGGAAATTACCGATTATGCCTATGTACATGATTGCAGCTCAGTGGGATTTTTGAATGGGGAAGAAGTAACAGTGCGCGATCTGTTTTACGGAGCTGTGCTGCCGTCCGGAGGCGATGCTGCATTAGGGCTTGCGATTTATACAGCGGGTTCCCATGAGGCATTTGTAGATATGATGAATGCAAAATTGGAAGAGCTTGGGATAGCGGACAGCGCTCATTTTACGAATTGTATAGGACTTTATGATGAAAACCATTATTGCACTGTTTATGATATGGCTATTATTATGAAGGCGGCAATGCAGAACGAGTTGTGCAGGGAATTTTTGTCTGCGCATATTTATACCACTGCGCCAACGGAACAACATCCGGATGGGATTACAATGTCTAATTGGTTCTTGCGGAGAATCGAGGATAAAGAAACAGGGGGCGAGGTATTGTGCGCTAAGACGGGGTATATAACCCAGGCTCGAAACTGTGCGGTAAGCTATGGTATTTTTGCAGGCGGAACACCGTACATTTGTGTAACGGTAGGTTCAACCAGCGTTTGGAGATGTATCTATGACCATGTGGAAATTTATAATAGATATATACCTGCATAATTTTTCCCGGCAAAAAATGTCCGGCAGAAAAATTGACATGCAGCTTCCTTTTTGTTATACTTTATCCAAATAGAAAAGAAAGGTGGCTTACGTGTGTTTATTTGTATTTGCGGTCGTATCCGTATAACAGGGCGATAAAAAAGCAGATATATCGTCTCATGTAAATGGGATTTTTTTGCATGCAAATACAAATGTCATATGTAGGCAGGCAGGATGTGAGGAGGCTCATGTTTTGCTCTGTTTGCCATATTGTATCGTTTTAGCAGGAAAAGTCCGTTTGCGGAGGATTTACCTGCTTTTTTGTTGCCTTTTTCAAAAGAAACTATAAATTGATTTGGAAATGGAGATGATTTATATGCAAAAAGGCAGGAAACAGGAAAAAAGAAACGATACAAAACAGCTTTCAAATTCACAAAATTTCATAACGGACAGAAAACTGCTGCACAGGATTGTGCGGCTTGGCGGCATTGGCAAAGAGGACACTGTCTTTGAGATTGGAACAGGAAAAGGGCACCTGACGGAAGCGCTTTGTCAGAAGGGCGGCTTTGTTTATTCCATTGAGATTGACGCAAAGCTTGCAGACTATGCAAGGACAAAATTGTCGCAGTTTTCCAATGTAAAACTGATTTGTGGGGACTTTCTGAAGTATTCTCTGCCGGTAAAGGGAAATTACAAGGTGTTTGCCAACATTCCCTATTTTATTACGACGCAGATTATAGAAAAACTAACGAATACAAACAATCCGCCGACGGATATCTGGCTTATTATGGAGAAGGGCGCGGCAAAAAGATTCATGGGGATTCCAAGGGAAAACGAAAAGTCACTGTTGCTGAAGGTAAATTGGGAAATGAAAGTTTTATGGCATTTTCGCAGAGAGGATTTTCACCCCAAACCGTCGGTAGATTCAGTCCTTTTGCATTTCACCAAAAAAGCAGTGCCTGATTTGAAGAAGAGTGAATATGGTGCCTTTCAAAAATTTATTGCACATTCGATGAAATATGGTGTTTGCGGAAAAGGAGGATTGCTTACAAAAAGGCAGGTGCAGGTGGCGTTGAAGCAGGCGGGGCTGCCACATTCCCATGAAGACGGCGTCACGCTGTACATCCAGTGGCTTTGTTTATTTCGATACTGTCAGCGTTGCAAATCAAAGTCTTTTTAAAGCCAATAAATCTGACATGCTGCGGGAATATAAGTGTTTGCTTTTCGGGTGAATTATATTATAATCAGAGTATAATCGGGAAAAGAAAATCATGCTTGGCGGAGGATGGTATGAGAGGATTTGGAAAGCTGACAAATTACGAAGTGAACGGACAGAAGATAACGCTTGATTTTGAGGGAGAAAAAGCACAAATCAGGGTGCTTACGCCGCTTATTTTCAATGTTTTCAGGAGCAGGGACGGCAGCAGGGTGGGCTCGAAGGCGATTGAGGGGGAAAAGGAAGTTCCCACAGATATAAAGGTGGAAAAAGAGGGGGCATTTCTCTGGATTCGGACCAAGGATGCGGCAGTCAGGGTCTCGGACGGTTTTTATGTGGATTTTTTTGACGGGGAAGGCGTCTGCGTCTGTGAGGATTACCGCGGAGAGAGAAAGCCTCTGCAGAGAGTCAGTGACGAGATGAAAAAGCTCTTGGTGGAGGAAGGACATGCCGCTGATTTTGACGGGCAGAGATGTGAGTTTGAGGTCATTAAAAAACTGAGCGGCTCCGAGCATTTTTACGGCTTGGGCGATAAGACCGGATTTTTGGATAAGAGGCATTATGACTACGAAATGTGGAATACGGATAATCCCGCGCCGCAGGTGGACTGCTTTAAGGCGCTGTATAAATCGATTCCGTTTTTTATCACGCTCAACGATACGTATGTATACGGTATTTTCATGGACAATACCTACAAGAGTTATTTTAACATGGGGCAGGAGTCGGAGGATTATTACTGGTTTGGCGCAGTGAACGGTGCACTGGACTATTACTACATAGCGGGACATTCCATGCCGGAGGTGCTTGCCGGATATACCTATCTGACGGGAACCTGTCCGCTTCCGCAAAAGTGGACGCTGGGGTATCATCAGTCGCGCTGGGGATACACAACGCAGGAGGATGTAAAGAAGGTGGCGGAAGGATTCCGCAGCAACGACATTCCCTGTGATGTAATTCATTTTGACATCGATTACATGCAGGACTATAAGGTGTTTACATGGAATGAAGGACGCTATCAGAATGCGCCCAAAGCATTTCTGGAAGAGCTGTCCGCACAGGGCTTTAAGGTGGTTACCATCAATGATCCCGGTGTAAAGCAGGAAGAGGGCTATGAAGTATATGACGAGGGCGTGGCAAACGGTTATTTTGCCAAAACGCCGGAGGGCGAGGTCTATATCAATGCGGTATGGCCGGGCGATTCGGCGTTCCCCGATTTCGGCAATCCTGCCGTCAGGAAATGGTGGGGCGAAAAACAGCAGTTTTTGCTGGATATGGGTGTGCGGGGTATTTGGAACGATATGAACGAGCCGGCCAGCTTTAAGGGACCTCTGCCGGATGATGTGGTATTTTCCGACGAGGATAGAAAAATAACCCATGCGGAGATGCACAATATATACGGACATCAGATGGCAAGGGCGGCGTTTGGCGGATTGAAGGAGCTTGACGGGCGCAGACCTTTTGTGATTACAAGAGCCTGCTATGCCGGAAGCCAGAAATATGCGACTGCGTGGACGGGGGACAACAACAGTCTCTGGGCGCATGTACAGATGGTGATTCCCCAACTCTGCAATCTGGGGCTGTCGGGTATGCCTTTTGTGGGAACGGATGTGGGCGGTTTTGGCGCAGACGTGACGCCGGAGCTTCTGGCGAGATGGGTGCAGGTGGGCTGCTTTTCCCCTCTGTTCCGCAATCATTCCGCTCTGGGCACGAGGCCGCAGGAACCGTGGCAGTTTGACAGGGAAATTATGGATATTTACAGAAAATATGTGAAGCTGCGTTACCAGTGGATTCCGTATTTTTATGATTTGTTTTTTGAGGGGGAAAAGACGGGCATGCCCATTATGCGTCCGCTGGTGCTCCATTATGAGAAGGACGAGACGGCAAGGGTATGCAACGACGAATTTATGCTTGGCGACAGCATTCTGGCAGCGCCGGTAGTCTATCAGGGTGTGAGGAAGCGCGCGGTCTATCTGCCCGAGGGCGTTTGGTATGACTATTGGACAGGAGAAAAGATCACCGGCCCGGTGTGGTTTTTGCGGGATGCGCCGCTGGACACCTGCCCCATTTATGTGAAGGCGGGAACGGTTCTGCCGATGATGGAGGAGCAGTCCTATGTGGGAGAGAAGCCGCAGGATACGCTGACCGTTATGGTATGGCAGGGTGAGGGCGAGTACGACCATTACCTTGACAACGGAGCGGATTTTATGTATCGTGAAGGTGCATACAACCAATACCACTTTACCGCAGGGGAGGACGGCAAGGTGACCTGCAGGCTGGTGCATGCGGGATACGACAAGCCGTACAAAAAGATACTGGTAAAACGGTTTGGAAAAGAAGAGGCGGAAGAAATAGACATTTTATAGGGGATTTGAACCGGCAGCATAAAGAGTCTGTCGCGATATGCAGGACAAAAGGGAATGAGGTTAATGAATATGAATAGGGATAAAATCAGTGAAAAAATGCGCAGTCTGCGAAAGGAGAAAAAACTGACCCAAAAGGAACTGGCAGCGAAGCTGTACGTGACGCCATCCACGGTATCAAAGTGGGAGAACGGCGTGGCGGTGCCGGATATCTATGCCATAACCAGTATGGCGGATGTTTTTGGCGTGCCGGTGACGGAATTGTTGGGATAGCGCGCTGCGAATGCGGCGGCGAATATCATGAGTCTGCCTGAAAATTCCACACAACGATTTATTATACCATATATGACAGTAAAACAGAAGAGAAAGTTCGGATTTGGAACTGGAAAATTCTTCACTTTACTTAAGATGACACCCCTCCTACAATGAAAAGTAGAGAGGGGTGATTCCGTTGGGAATGTAAATTGTAACTGTAAACGTAGAATCCCGGAATGGGATATATACAGGTATTTGCCGCAGGAGATTGTGAAGTACCAAAAAGAGACTGCGGCAGGAAAGGAAATAAACCTCCCTTAAAGAGATTGTATGGTTGAAATCTTATAACATGTGCAACTGACAGGGAAGGGAAGTAATCATGAAAAGAAAAAAATGGTTCTGCCTGCTTTTAGCAGTCATTTTATTGCTTACAGGCTGTGGCGGCAGGGAAAATGGAAGTGATAATACGGGCGGTTCGGAAAACAGCGCGCAAGGAGGAAATGCCTCGGGCAGCCCTGCCGCCAACGGCATAGAGTCGGTAGGAATTTATGACATAGAGCTGACAAAAGAAGCCATAGCGCCCCCCTTGCAGGAGGGAGAGATTTTTCTTGGGGCACAGTATTTTAACGGGGAGAGGATTTGGCTTATCGGGAATAATGACGGACAGGTTCTCTGCTATTACGAAGAGCAAAATGAGAGGGAACTGCTGCTGGAAAATGTATATGCGGGCTACCGGGCCGGATATACGTGGTACAGGGACGAAGAATATTTCTATGTATACAGCTACAACGCGCTGGTTGTGCTGCGGTCAGACGGGGAGGAAGCGTATACGCTGCGTCCGGAAGGAATGATTGATGGTATCAGCATGTCCAAAGAGGGAGATATTGTTCTTGTTGAATATGGCGCGAAGGGTCTGGTACTGAAAATTCTGAACAAGGAAAGCGGGACGTTTTCAGACAAATATACGCTGTTTAGCTGCTTCGGCATAGCGGAGGGGGCGGAGAAAGGCATTTTGCTTATAGACCAAAGCGGCGTGTATGATTTGGATATGGAAAGTGGGGAAAAGACATGGTATGTGAAATGGAATGGCACTTCCTATAGCCCCAACATGGTTGACGTAATGACATTCGCAATCAGGATGACAGAAGACGGTAAACTGGAGCGTTTGGTGCGTGACGGAGAGAATTTTTATGTAGAGGGTTTAAAGAAAGTAAGTCTTGAGGAAATAGGGAAAACGCCGCTGATTTTCAGGGTAGCGTATGCCAATGTGGGATTAAAACTGCTGGTGACAAAGTTTAATCAGGAAAATCAGGAGTACCATGTGTTTCTGCAGGACGGGGAGATAGGAACCGGATGGGATTTTCAGGAACGCAATGATCTGGAAATTGCGACGGGAAAGGGTCCGGATTTGATTGGAGAAAATGCAGTGTCAGACATATATGAACTTGCGGAAAAAGGCGCTTTGGAGAATTTGGAGCCCTATTTTGCGCAGGAGGAAATGAGCAGGGCTGCCTATGCTTCGGCAGCATTCCAAAGCCTTGGCAGGGAGGACGGTATCTATGGCATATGCTATGAAATGCAGGTGATTACCCTGTATATAAGGGAGGAATTGGCAGGAAACAACATAGAAACTCTTTTAGATAACATGGAAAATTATGACGGGCAGGCAATTTTTAACTCCCTTTATAATTACACTCCAAATAAACTTTTGGGCTACTTTTTTCAGATGTCCGATGATTTTTACGGCATGGTGGACTGGGAAGAAAAGACTTGCGATTTCAGCGGGGAACTGTGGGAGAAGATACTGCGTGTTGCGAAGCAGTATGGTGTGACGGACAGAAACCGGCAATGGGATGAGATTGCTATGCAGGTATTTGGCGGGGAGGTTAGCTCTTTTGCAAAGAATGATACGGAAGCAATACAGGAAGGCATGGTATTAGCGGGATATCCGGCAGAGGATGGAATGAAGCACTGTCTGTCCATACATGGAGTCTCTGTCAATGCGGCATCCGAACATAAGGACGGTGCATGGCAGTTTATCAAGTTTCTTTTGGAGGAAGAAAATCAATGGCTTGTGGAACAGGATTCCTACTTGCCGGTTCACGAGAAGGTGCTGCAGGAGTGTGTGGCTGCACAGGCAGAGCAGTTTTATTATTTTTACTATGATACCCCGGCTGTGCAGAAAGATCAGCTTGCAAGGTTCTGGGAATGCCTTAATAACGCAGAACTTGCACCCTACCGGACGGAACCTGTTCTGGAGATAATCAAAGAGGAAGCGGAGTTATATTTTACGGGGGATAAGAGCATCGAGGAAATCAGCGGCATTATAGAAAACAGGGTGAGGCTTTATCTTGCGGAATTGGAATAATATAGCGTGCGGCGAATATCATGAGTCTGCCTGAAAATTCCACACTTTACTTAAGATGACACCCCTCCTACAGTGGAAAGTAGCGAGGGGTGATTCCGTTAGGAATGTAAATTGTAATTGTAAACGTAGAATCCCGGAATGGGATATATACAAGTATTTGCTGCAGGAGATTGTGAAGTACCAAAAAGAGGCTGCGGCAAGGAAAGGGAAACAGGTAAGCAGCATGAAGAAAATAATAGCATTATTAACAGCAGTGATGATTTTGGCAGGAAGTTTTGGGATGGTAACGTTGGCAGCAGTAGACCCCAATACGTGTATACACCCAGATGATAATATACTTACGATACTGTATGACAGCCGATATTCTACTACATCTACGCATCCTGTGTGGGTAGCTAATAAACCTAATGGGGAACCTATTTTGGCGACATGCACCTTAACTGTAATTTGGCAGAAATGCAAGGTAATATGTGGGAGTTGCCAACATGTATTTAGCGATGGTCCGGTAAAAATTTCCGAAACCCATTCTATGCATCATTAATTAATTAGTCAGGCGGGGCGGGATTACGACCGCCCCAAAGAGGCTGTATAGTTGAAATTTTATAATATATGCAATTTACAGGGAAAGGAAATAACCATGAAAAGAAAAAAATGGATCTGTCTGCTTTTATCCGTAATTTTATTGCTTGCAGGTTGCGGTGACAGGAAAAATGGAAGCGATAATACGGGCGGTTCGGAAAACAGCGCGCAAGGAGGAGATGCTTCGGCTGCTCCTGTTACCGGCGGCATAGAGGCGGATGGGTTTTATGACATAGAGCTGACAGAAGAAACCATAGCTCCTCCCTTGCAGGAGGGAGAGATTTTCCTTGGGGCACAGTATTTTAATGGGGAAAGGATTTGGTTTATCGGGAACAATAGCGGGCAGATTTTCTGCTATTACGAAGAGCAAAACGAGAGGGAATTGTTGCTGGAAAATGTGTCTGCGGGTTACCAAGTTGGATATACATGGTACAGGGATGAGGAATATTTTTATGTTTACAGCAACAATGTGCTGGCTGTGCTGCGGTCAGACGGAGAGGAAGCGTATACGCTGCGGCCGGAAGGAAGGATTATCGATATCTGCATGTCCAGAGAGGGAGATATTGTTCTTGTTGAAGATAGTGGTATGATGGGCGATGTACTGAAAATCCTGAACAAGGAAAGTGGGACGCTTTCTGGTAAATATACGCTGTCTGATTGCTACGGCATAGCGGAAGGTGCAGCAAGAGGTGTTATGATAATAGATTTAAGCGGCGTGTATGATTGGGACATGGAAAGTGGGGAAAAGACATGGTATGTGAAATGGAATGGCACTTCCTACCGCCCCGGCATGGCTGGTGGAATGATATACGCATTTAAAATGACAGAGGAAGGTATACTGGAACAGTTTGTGCGTGACGGAGAAAATTTTTATGTAAAGGGTTTAAAGAAAGTAAGTCTTGAGGAAATGGGGAAAACCCCGTTGGTTTTCAAGGTGTTGTATGCCAATGAGGGATTAAAACTGCTGGTGGCAAAGTTTAATAAGGAAAATCAGGAGTACCATGTGTTTCTGCAAGACAGGGGGGAGGAATACGGATGGGATTTTGCGGAACGCAATGATCTGGAGATTGCGACGGGAAAAGGACCGGACTTGATTGCAGAAGATGCAGTGTCCGACATATATGCGCTTGCGGCAAAAGGCGCTCTGGAGAATCTGGAGCCCTATTTTGCGCAGGAAGAAATGAGCAGGGATGCTTATACTCCGGCAGCATTCCAAAGCCTTGGCAGGGAGGACGGTATCTATGGTATGGGCTATGAAATGCAGGTGATTACTCATTATATAAGGGAGGAACTGGCAGGAAACAATATAGAAACTCTTTTGAATAATATGGAAAATTATGACGGGCAGGCGATTTATAACTCTCTTTATAATTACACTCCAAATAAACTTTTGGACTACTTTTTCCAGATGTCCAATGATTTTTATGGCATGGTGGACTGGGAAGGAAAGACTTGCGATTTCAGTGGGGAACTATGGGAGAAGATACTGCGTGTTGTGAAGAAGTACGGTGTGACGGACAGAAACCAGCAATGGGATGAGATTGCCAGACCGGTATTTGGCGGGCAGATTCTCTCTTTTGCAAAGGCTGATGCGGAAGCAATGCAGGAAGGCATGATATTAGCAGGATATCCGACAGAAGAGGGAATGAAGCACAGGCTGTGCGTATATGGTGTCTCTATCAATGCAGCATCCGAACATAAGGACGGTGCATGGCAGTTTATAAAGTTTCTTTTGGAGGAAGAAAACCAGAGGCTTGTGGAAAAGGATTTTCGACTGCCGGTCCATGAAAAGGTGTTGCAGGAGTATGTGGATGCACAGGCAGAGCAGTTTTATTATAATACCTCCATATGGTCTGAAGGAATGGCTGTGCAGGAAGAACAGCTTGCAAGGTTCTGGGAATGTCTTAATGATGCAGAAACTGCACCTTACCGGACGGAACATATTTTGGAGATAATTGAAGAGGAAGCGGAGCTATATTTTACGGAGGACAAGAGCATAGAGGAAATCAGCGGCATTATAGAAAACAGGGTGAGGCTTTATCTTGCGGAATTGGAATAACGACAAATCATTATACCATATATGGCAGTAAAACAGAAGAGAAAGTTCGGATTTGGAACTGGAAAATTCTTCACTTTACTTAAGATGACACCTCTCCTACAATGAAAAGTAGAGAGGGGTGATTCCGTTGCACAGGAAAGAACAAAAGGGTGGGAACAGTTGAAACCGAATGATTAATCCAGGGAGAACAGGAGAAAATGAATATGAAAACAAAGATGAAGAGAATTGGTGCTATGGTGCTGGCTTGTGTGATGCTATGGGGAATTAGTGTGAGTGTGAGTGCGGAGACAAAGCAGGAACCGCCGGTACATGAGTGTGCGTTCTCGTATATGGGGACAGAGTATTTGGGAAGTACACATATAACTTACCATACATATTTAGATGAAAAGAGCAATAAACATACTTGTGAAGTTTTATTAGACCGATATCGTTATGTATACAAGTGTGCGTGTGGTAAAACTCAATATGGCGATTCTTATAGTATTCTTAGGCATACTGAGCGGTGTGGACAGTAATAAGAAATGTTATAAACACGGGAAAAGGAAAGTGGGAAATATGAGCATAACAAAAAACAGTTTAAAAAAACGCTTTCTTTGCATAGCATTATTATTGACGCTTTCACTGGCGGGCTGCGGAAAAAATCCGCAGCCTGTAACCGGTGGTGAGGGTTCCGGTGCAGGAAGCATGGCGAGTGGTGAAGAAACTGACGCGGCGCGGGGGGACGGTGAAATCTATTACATCATGGAAGAAACAGCGCTTCCCGATCCGGACAGTGCAGTCAAACCGCTTGTAGGGGAATACCGCTTGGTAACACATGCCCCTGTACTTTATGGAGATACAGTCTATCGGAGAGTTAGCTCTATAAATGAAGAAGGTGTCTGGGGAGACGGATATATACAGGTATTGAACCTTGCGGATATGGAGTGGAAAAATATACCCTCAACTGATATTGAACTGGATGGAAAGAAATACAGCGGCTTCAGTATTCTTTTCTGGAATGGAGAAAAGCTATATGTTTCTGTTTATTCGAAGGAGGAAGATTGTAAATATTTAGGCGTGATGGGAGAAAATGGGGTGGAGAAAATTCTCTGCCCGATTCCTGAAAAACTTGACAAAACAATGTATGGCAGGTTTTTGGGCGATACGGCAGGAAACTTTTACTTTTTCATAGAGACGATGGACATACATCCGGAGAACGGCTTTACTTATTTGGATAACACGCTGAATGTACGGCAGGAGATAAAGCTGTCGGGTGAGATTTTAGATGCTTTTGAAGATGCAGAAGGAAACCTTTACTGGTATGGCGTTAATGGAGAAGGAGCGACAATCCACAGCCTCAAAAGCGACGAAGTACTGTTGGAGAACTTTGAAGACATTAACCGTTACGAATATAAAGCCGGCTTTTCAACGACGGGCAGACTGTATATGGCGGACACCCGAAATATCTGGTTGGTCGGCGAGGAAACAGAGTCTGTATTTAATTTCATAAAAAAAGATTATATCATCAACGATTTATACAGCATGGAGGCAGGGGAAGAGGGCGACATGCGTTTTCTGGTACAGATGGACGGGGAGTATACCTTGCTTACCCTGAAAGAGAGCAATACCGCTCCTGTGAGTGAAAAGCAGGAGATTATTCTTGCCTTTGCCGATGAGCCTTTGGCATTGAACAAAGCGATTGCCCGTTTTAACAGGCAGAGCGATAAATACCATGTGTCCGTCCTAAAACCGGAGGACGGGGAGAGTATGGCAGAGTTTGCAGAACGCATCCAGTTGGAAATCAGTGTGGGCAGAGGACCGGATATGCTGGGGCATGATGTGATTTATGATATCACGCCCTATGTGGAAAACGACTATCTGGAGTGTCTTGACGATGTGATTACGGATGAGTCATCCTATCTGCAGGCGGCTTTGGAGGGCTGCCGCATAGATGGCAGGCTTTATGGGATTCCCTATGACTGTACGCTGAGTTTTGCCGTGTATCCCGAGGCTTTTACAGGGGGGCGCAGTTCATGGAGCATGGCGGAAATGATGAAGGCAGTGGAGACCTCCGGCGTGAAACTTTTGCAGCCGGGCTGTAGTGGCATGACCATTGTGATAGATTATGCATTGAGGGACAATTCGGATACTACTTACATTGACTGGGAAGCGGGAGAAAGCCATCTGACGGAAAAGCCATTTCTGGAACTGCTTGCTTTTGCTAAGAAGTACAGCGATTCGGAGAACCAAAGACAGGAGACAGGCCGCCTGATTGCAGAGGGGGAAGCCTTTGCCGTGGTGGAAACCATGAGCGAAACGCAACGCATGAATTATCTGTATGCCTGTTTTCAGGACAGTCCGGCGCCAATTGGGTATCCGCGAACAGCGGGCAATGGCATTTATGTAAATTGTCGGGAATTGTACGTGAATGTGAATTCCGACTGTAAGGAAGGCGCAAAGGAATTTTTGCGTTACCTTATATCCGAGGAAGTGCAGAGCAAGTATGTTTTATATAGTGCGGAAGAAGAGGCTAGAAATGCGGGCATGGGTGTGCTATTATCCGGTTATAAGGCGGATTTTCCGGTTCATCTGGAAGCCTTTAGGGTGTTATTGGATAAAACGCAGGAGCTGGACACGGGTGAATTCAGTGTATACTCCACAAGAATGGAGTATGGTGTACGTTATCTGCCAGCCCCCTACACCGAAGAACAGGAGCAGTGGTTCTACTTTCTTCTCGAAAACGCGCAGCCGGCCAAGTTCTATGTATCAGCCATCTCCGGCATGGTATCGGAGGAACTGGCGCCGTACTTTGCAGGTGACGTCACTGCGGAGCAGGCGGCGGAAAAGCTGGACAACAGAGTGCAGTTATATTTAAATGAAAGGGCAAAATAAAGAATAAAACAAAGAATAAGATAAAAGAGGGCGTCTCCGGACTATAACCTTTTCAGAAGGTATAGACGGGGACGCCTTTTTGTCATGCTCTTTTGTGCAAAAACTGCTTAACCGGGCTCCGCAATCCTCGTAACGCCGACGTAAATCCGAGAAATGGCATACCATGTGGCGAAGTCTGTGACGCCGGTGACGGGCAGGGCGAATACCTGCTGGAAGACACGGACTGCCTCTGCCGTGCGCGGACCGTAGATGCCGTCGGCAACAATGGTGGGGATGGCGGGATAATTGCCGGCAATCCGGTTAAGCTGCTGTTGGAGCTGGCGCACCTTGTCGCCGGAGGAACCTGTCGTCAAATTGTAGCCGGGCCAGGAGGAGGGCACGCCGGAAATAACGTCGGCGGTATTGATATACATATCGCTGCCATAGTAATAGCGTATGATTTCAATCGCGGAGTAGCCCTCATCGCCCAGATATTTGGAGCCCCACTGACTTAGACCTGCGCAGGTAACGCGCTGCCCGTCGCAGTAGGAGGTAAAGATAGGCTGCCGTACCCCGGGTCTGGAAAGGTAATTGTTGAAAATATTATCTACAAGCCTGCCTATGTTTTCAAAGGTATTGCGCCCGTAAATCCACTTCTGGTCGTAGGCAGTCGAACTGGTAATGGTGAAATCATAACCTTGATTGCGGTATTGCTCCGTGTAAACGCGATTCAGGGTAAAGGACATAATTGCCAGAACATTGGCATATATCGTGGATTCCGGCCATGTAGCGTAGATTTCGGAGGACGCCACATTTTTAATATAGTCTGTGTATTTTACCCAGTAATTCGGAGCGGATCTGTCAGAGGGAACCCCGTCGTGGACAATGACATATTCGGGGACAACGACGCGGCTCAAGACAATTTCACCGCTCTCATCAATTGGTTTGATTTCCGGTTCCGGTATTTTGGGCGGATATTCTCCCCAAAGCGTATGGGGCGGAATATTGACAAGTTTTTCCTCTTCCTCTGTGATTTCCAGCGGATTCATGCGTATGGGCTGGAGAGATACGGTATCTGCCAAAAGCTCGGAGCCGGTCACCTCCACCGGTTCATAGCCGGGCGCCGTCACCGTAATATTGTATTCGGAGTAAGGCTGTATTTCGGTTTCCGGTTCAAGGCTTAAGTCGATGGGAGGAGCCGGAAGCGTCACAGTCTCCGTCAGTCCGGAACTGTCTGTAGAAAGCGTTTCGATGATATCGCCCGGGGAGCCCGCATAGGAGATGGAAACTGTGGCATCCCGAATGGGAATCTGTCCGAGCGAGGAGGTAACGTTTATACGCAATTCACCGGAATCTGTGTTTTCTGCACCCGTCTGGGCAGCATGAAGGTTTTTGGACATAAAAAATCCTCATTGATTTACTTACCAACAGTATATGCGGCATTGTCAAAGTGTGGAAGTCTCACCGTAAAATAAATTTGCACAAGACCGCCATATAATGGTATAATGAATACAAATATGCAAAAGAAGGTGAGTGCCATGGAGGAAGTGATAGAGAGACTTTTGGAAGGGAACTTCGAGTACGAGAACGGTTCCCTTGATTTTTCATGTGCAAAACTGGAACTCACCATAAAGCGGGGCGAGCGCAGTGAGGGCTCTTTTCGGATATTCGGGGAAAAGGGCAGGCTGACGCAGGGGCGTGTTCTTTCCTCGGACAGCAGGATGGAATGTATGACGCCGGACTTTGTGGGAAGCGAGGAAGAAATATTTTATTGCTTTCACGGGGAAAATCTGGAGGAGGGCGAGGTTGTAAAGGGCGAATTCTACGTTATCAGCAATCAGGGCGAATATTATCTGCCTTTTGTGGTAAATGTGGAGTATACGCAGCTGGATTCTCCGCTCGGCACGATAAGGAATCTTTTTCACTTTGCCAATCTGGCAAAGGCATACTCTGAAGAGGCGGTCCGAATGTTCTATTCCGCAGATTTTGCGCGGATTTTTAACGGAAGCGACAGGCAGTACTACGAGTATTATCTGGGCATGTCCGCATATGAGGGCAATCGGCAGAATGTAGAAGAATTTTTGATTGGAATCAACAAAAAGCAAAAGATAGAGTATCTGGTGGATACAAGTGAAATTCGAATTGAGGAGCCGGAGGGGATTGTGGAAAAGGAAGTGCTCATAACCCGCAATGGCTGGGGATATACTGCGCTTGCGATAGAGACGGAGGGAGATTTCCTGTATACAGAGACAGTAGAAATTTCAGACAGCGATTTTGAGGGTAATACCTGTCGTCTCGTCTTTTTCATTGACAGCGGTTACCTGCATGACGGCAATAATTTCGGCGCTGTCAGGATTTTGGGAAACTGCGATGAAATTGAGATCCCGGTGACGGTAAGTTTTGGGGGCATGGGCGATGTCGGCGTGCTGCACAGGGAAAAGAAGCGGCAGACATTGGAACTGATGGATCTTTATCAGTCATTCCGACTGAAACGGATCAGCGCTGCCACGTGGCTTCGGGAGAGCGGCAGTCTGGTGGACAGGATGGCGTCGGAGGATGATTTTGACATTTCGGCAAAGCTTTTTCAGGCGCAATTACTCATTACGGAAGAGCGGTTCAACGAAGCGCAGTGGTTTTTAGATCATGCCGCGGATATTATTTATGGCGGTGCGTGGACGGATCCTGTGCTGGAAGCATATTATCTTTATCTGACGACGCTTGTGAGCAGGGACGAAGCATATATCGATAAAATCACGGATAAGGTGGAACACATTTACAAAAAGAACCGCGGCGAGTGGCGAGTAGCGTGGCTGCTGCTCTATCTTTCCGACGAATATAACCGCAGCTTTTCCAAGAGATGGATGTTTTTGGAGGAGCAGTTTGAGAGGGGCTGCCGAAGCCCGATTATCTATGTGGAGGCGCTGCTTCTGCTGAACTTGAATCCCTCCCTTTTGACAAGGCTTCATCCCTTTGAAAAACAACTTCTGATATACGGCGCAAAACAGGAAATGTTAAACGATGATGTTATCCTGCAGTTTTTGTATCTGGTACAGAAGGAAAGGGAGTACTCGGATGGCCTGTACCGGATTTTAAAGATTTGCTACAGCTTAAAGCCGGAGCCCTGCGTACTGCAGGAAATCTGCAGTCTGCTGATTAAGGGGAATAAGACGGGCGAGAAATATCTGGACTGGTACAGGCTGGGCGTGGAATACGAGCTTAGAATTACACGCCTCTATGAGTACTATGTGATGAGCGTAAATATTGACACGGCGGAAAAGCTGCCCAAGGTGGTGTTGATGTATTTTTCCTACCAGAACAGCTTGAGTTATGAACTGGCGGCCTTTGTGTACGCCAATGTACATAGGAACAGGCACGCTTTTCCGGAGTTGTATGAGAGTTACCGCAACACAATTGAGCAGTTTGTGCTGGAACAGATACGGAAGCGCCGCATTACGCGGGATTTGGCATATTTGTACAAGGAGTTTGTGCAGCCGCGCATGCTGACGGAGGAGATTGCAGAAGCACTTGCGGAACTGCTTTTTATGCATCTGATACAGACGCCGTGGAAGCAGATACGCTATGCGGTGGTATATCAGGCCGGTCTGGCAAAGGAAAAGTACTATCCGGTGACGGATGGGCGCGTTTTGGTGTCGCTGCCGGGCGCAGACAGCGTGCTTCTTTTGGAAGACGGGCAGCAGAACCGGTATGCCGTGAGCGTGCCGCATACCACGGAAAAACTGCTGCTGCCGGGCAAGCTGGTGAAGCTTATTGCACCGGCTGCAGGCGACAAACAGGATTTAAACCTCTATATGTGTATGAGCGGGCGCGAGCCGTCGGAGGTGACGGAGGACAATGCACTGCGTTTCCGTTTCCTTTTGGAGGACAGCGAAGTAAGCGAAGCAACAAAACGTGTCATCGGCATGAAGCTGATGCATTACTACTATGAAAATGACAAAATAGCGGAACTGGATGACTATCTGGAACAGGTGCAGAATCTGCAGCTTTCCACGAAGGAGCGGGCGGAAGCACTCCGCTTTATGGTGATACGGGGCAAGGAAGAGGCCGCTTACGAATGGCTGAAGGTTTACGGTCCCTATGGCATGGATCCGAAGACGCTGGTGCGCCTGTGCTCATGGGCGATCAGGGAAAATGAGTTTGTGGAGGAGCCGGTGCTTTTAGAGGCGGTATGGTATGCTTTCCGCCACGGCAAATATGACGAGAGGTGCCTGCGCTATCTTACCCTGCATTTTAAAGGGCTGACAAGGGAACTGCGCGACATTTACAAGGCAGCGTCATCTTTCTGTGTGGATACCTATGAGCTCTGCGAAAAAATGTTGCTGCAAATGCTGTTTTCGGGCTCTTTTGTGGGAGAAAAAAACGATATCTTTAAGACCTATGTGTCGGGCGGCGCCAAGGCGGAGGTGGAAGCGGCATTTTTATCACAATGCGCCTATGAGTACTTTGTAAAGGACAGGGTGACGGATGGGTATCTGTTTGAAGAAATAGCAGCCATGTACAGGCGTGGAGAAAATGTGCATATCGTATGTAAGCTGGGCTTTATCAAATACTTTGCGGAAAATAAGGGAGAGCTTACAGGTGAATTAAAAAATATACTATATATTTTTATTCATGAAATGCTGGCAGAGCACATAAGGCTCAAAATGTTTACGGAATTTCCGAATCTGGATGCCGCTGACCGGTATCTGCTCTCCGACAGGACAATCGTGGAATACAAGGCGCATCCGGAGGCGAAGGCGGTGATGCATTACTGTGTGGAGTCTGCGGATGGCGGGGAGTCCGTGTACCGGACGGAGGAGATGCAGGACGCTTACGGCGGGGTCTGCTACAAGGATTTTGTACTGTTTTTCGGAGAACGCCTGCAGTACTATATCATGGAAAGCAGGAACGGCAGCGAGCAGCTTACGGAAAGCGCCGCCATTCAGGTGAGCGAGACCGGCGGTCACGGCATAGAAAGTAAATATGATATGCTGAATGATTTAAGTATCAGCAATACGCTGCAGGACTACGATACCGTGGACAAGCTGCTTGCAGAATATGAATACAAGGAATATTTGAAAAACGGGCTGTTTGGACTGAACTGACAGGACGGGAAGGGAGATTGCGGATGAAGGAAAAAATCATAGTGGGATATGACCTTGGGAATCGCTACTCCCAGATTAGCTATTGTACATATGAAGGCGGGGAGCCTGAGACCTTGTCCGTGATAGCGGGAGAAGAAAGCTATAATATTCCGACCGTGCTGTGCAAGCGAAACGGGGCGAACCAGTGGTTTTTCGGAAAAGAGGCATATAAGCAGGCTCAGGCAGGGGAGGGGAGTCTCGTCACCGACCTTGTGGAACTGGCGTTAAGCGGGGAAAAGGTAATCGTGGAAGAGGAAGAATTTGACCCCGCGGCGCTTTTGACTCTGTTTGTCAAACGCAGCTTAAACCGCCTGTCCCTCATAGCGGAGACGGACAGGATAGGCGCCCTGATGATAACCTGTGAAAATATGGACGACAGAATGGTGGAGCTGATGGACAGTATTGTGGCAGGGCTGTCCCTGAAGACGAAAAATATCTGTTATCAGAGTCATGTGGAGAGCATCTACT
The DNA here is from genome assembly GCA_029053015.1 of Lachnospiraceae bacterium. Classification (GTDB taxonomy): domain Bacteria; phylum Bacillota; class Clostridia; order Lachnospirales; family Lachnospiraceae; genus Acetatifactor. The sequence goes on along the minus strand of JAIDHX010000046.1, from coordinate 31,408 downwards.
ATTACACCATTCAACAGCCGGAAGAGCTTTGGCAAAAGCAGGTAGTGGTATTTGACTATATTACGGATTCTGTCAAGGCATACAATGTGGAGTTTAACCGCAGAACCACGCCTGTGGTGGCATTCGCAAAGGAGATGGAATATCCCTTTTTAAGCTGTGGGGAGACGGCGCCGGAGGAGCCTTTTGACGAAGAGCTGGGAAGGCGGCTTGACGAGAAATTTCTCGTGCTGCTAAAACAGGTCTGCGAAGGGAAGCTGATTTCTTCGGCATATCTGCTTGGCTCCGGTTTCAGGGAGGAGTGGATGAAGGACTCCCTGCCCTATTTGTGCCGCGGCAGGAGAGTGTTTCAGGGAAATAATCTATACAGCAAAGGCGCCTGCTATGCCATGCGGGAAAAGCTTTCGCCGAGCGAAACCGGCAGCGCGCATGTGTTTTTGGGCGACGATAAGCTGAAGGCAAATATCGGTATGCGTCTGTCACGGCAGGGAGAGGATTCCTACTATGCGCTTCTGGACGCAGGGACAAGCTGGTTTGAGGCGCAGGGAAGCGTCGAATTTCTGCTTCAGGAGGACAACGTATTTTCCCTGATTATCACACCGTTGAATGGACGGGACATAAAATTTGCACAAGTTACACTGGAGGGACTGCCCATCAGGGAAGGCGCGGCATCCAGACTTTACATGGAAATCAGAATGACCTCCGAGAGATGTATTGAGCTTACCGTGGAGGATTTGGGTTTCGGTGAAATATATCCGGCAAGCCATTTAAAATGGACGGAAAGTTTTGAGATTGCGTAATAAAGCATATGCAGAAATGAGGCTTAAAGTGGGAAGAATATTGCTTGGAACAGGCGAATATGCGGCAACTCCATATTATTTTGAAAATCTCGGCTTAAAGGTATATTCGGCGGAGGAACTCTGCTATGTGCTGAAGGAAAACGCTTTTCTGCTGGACAGGGAAATCATCAATAAGCGGCTTGTGAGATGGATAGAGGAAGAACTTAAGCTTCCCGAACTGGCGGGGGAGCTGTATCCGCTGCTGCACAAAAAGACGCCCGCAGGCGCTTTTGCAGGTGTGATTCTGCGATACACGGGTTTTTATGATGAAGAAACCGTGGAGCGTGCGGAAGAAATTTATGAAACAGGGGCAAACTTAAGCGTATATGAAAAGTTAAAGTCAAGAGTGGACTATCTGGTACAGAATGGCAAGTATACGGCGGCGATTCTGGAGTATGAGGTGCTTTTGGGCAAGCTTCCCGTGGAGGAGAAAGAATTGACCTCCAAAATCATTCACAATATGGGCGTGGCGTTGTGCGGCTTGTTTTTGTTTGAGGAAGCGGCAAAGCAGTTTCTGAAATCCTATGAGCTCTGGCAGGACAAGGAGACGCTGGTGGAGTATCTGGCGGCGATGCGGCTGTCCATGAAGGAAGAGGACTATATTGCCTTTGCGGCAGGGCATCCCGAATATTACGAGGAAACGCTTACCCTTGAAAAACGTGTGGAGGAGCTTTCGGCGGCATGGGAAGAGTCGGAGCAGAAGCGGTATCTTGATAAGAGGCTCTTGCGGAAGGTACAGGGGGATTCGTCAGGGTATTATGCAGAAACCGACAAGAGGCTGTATGAATTGAAAAATGAGTATCGTGAAAGCGTGGGCAGTTAAGAAAGGATGAGATGGTAAAGGAGACTGTATGGGCTTTTTAAAATGGCTGTTTGGAAGAAAAAAACAGAAAGAAGAACAGGAAGACTTTTCGGAAATTGTATATGAGCGCAGTAACATCGATTTCAACGATGGCGAAGAGCGGGCGCGCTACCTGACAGGCTGTCTGGAGCAGATTGGAGAAGCCCAGAAGGAAATACAGCTTCTGAATGGAGAATACGCCATGGTGACAGCCTATCTCACCGATATGGAGGAAATCGAGGCGCTGCCGCCGGAGCATATGATGGAAATTAAGGGATGCGCCGGTAAAATGCAGACGCTTGAGCAGGACAGAAGGCGTTATCTGGACAAGGAACAACATCTCTCTGAAGCGGAATACAGGCAGATGCGCTCACAGGAGAGCGAAATCGAGGAAGGCATTGTCAAACTGCAGGAGGCGGAAAAGTACAGGAAGCTTGTAAAACAGGATCTTGCAAGGTTGGACGGGGAGCGCCATGCATATGGCTACCGGAAGCAGGAACTGAAGAGCGCGCTGGTCAACTTAAGGGGAATGGCGGTCATTTGTCTTACGGCGCTTTTTGCCTGTGTGTTTATGCTGTTGATTCTGCAGTTCGGCTTTCACATGGATACGGCAGTCGGTTATTTTGTTTCGGCGGCTGCCGCTGCGATTGCCATCACCGTGCTTTTTGTCAAATATGCGGACACGGAAAAGGAACTGGGAAGAGTGGAGGCGTCAGCCAATAAACTGATTCAGCTCCAGAACAAGGTGAAAATCCGCTATGTCAACAATACCAACCTGCTGGAATATCTCTGCTTAAAATACGGAGTGGAGAGCGCAGCAAAGCTCAAGGAGCAGTGGGATATGTATCAGGAGGAGAAGGAAGAGCGCAGGCAGTACGCGGAAGCGGAGGCAAAGCTGGAATATTACAGGAGGCAGCTTGCAAGGCAGCTTGTCCAGTTTCGGATAAAGGACCCGGACAGATGGGTACTGCAGCCGGGCGCCATTATTGATGCAAGGGAAAGACTGGAAATCCGTCATGATTTGATTATCAGACGCCAGACGCTCAGAAAGCAGATTGAATACAACCAGCAGCTTGCAGAAGCCGCCCAGAAGGAAATCCGTGACGTGGCGGCGGAGTATCCCCACTATGCGGCGGAAATTTCCGAGATGGTGGAAAAGTATGAGGAGAAGTATGGGTGATGCCGGAAAGAGGAGGAATACCACGATGCATTCTTTGGAACAATATGTATCCGCAGTCAGAGCAAAGCTGCCGGACATAGAGGAACGCTTAAACAGAGGGGCAGGGGAGGAAGGCTTGCAGCAGCTGGCGGCAGCGGCAGGATGTGAGCTGCCTGCGGAATTGACTGCATTGTACAGCCGCTTTGACGGAGAGGTTCTGACAGAGCATACCGGATTTTTTGCAGGGCTTATTTTTCTGCCTTTGGAGCGGGTACTTTCAGAGCTTGCGTTTTTCAAGAAAGCGGAGATTGAAATGACCGCCATGGGAACCAAAGCCATACAGGAGGAGCCTGTGTGCGGGCTTACGTGGATTCCCTTTGCCTTTGACGGCAGCAGGGCGTATCTTTTTATGGACATGTCACCCACAGACGAGGGCAAGGCAGGGCAGATTATTGCGGTGGATTACGATATGGATCGCTGCTATCTGCTGGCAGACAGTCTGGGCGCGCTGTTTGAAAAGATGACAGTGTGGCTGAAAAGCGGCGTTCTGATTGTCAACACAAAGGATGGTGATAAGCCCTTTCTCATGGAAGCGACAGGGCATCTGTTCAATTCGCTGGACAAACTGACGGCGCCGACAGAAAGCGGTGATACGGCGGAGATAAGCCTGCCTGCAGGCTTTTGGCAGGAGCGCTATAAAAAGGCGGTCGTACCGGTAAGCTGCTTTGCCAAGGAAAGGTCTTTGCTTCTTAAGGGGAAAATGATTGACTGTGCGCCTTTCCAATATATGGAGAATTTAAAGGAATTGATATTCCATGACTGTACGCTGGAAAACATAAGCTGTATTGCAAAAGCGCCGCAGCTTAAAAAACTGATTTTTGTAAATTGTACCTTTGGGGAAGAAAATCTGTCAGTGCTTGCAGAGGCACCACAGCTTAAGGAACTCAGTCTGAACGTTATGTGTGCGGAAGGCTTGTCTGCATTGCAGAAATCAAAGACGTTAAAAAGTCTCAGCGTGAGAAAAGTAGCTGGTATAGCGCCGGAGGAACTGGCCGGCTTTGAGGGGCTGCAGGAGCTTAGTGTGGAGGACATGGAACTGCGCGACGGCGCGTTTATCGGAGGGTTGAAGAGCCTGAAAAAGCTGGATTTGCATTGGCATACCTTGGATAATCTGGACTTTTTGCAGGGACTTAAGAAACTGACGGAGTTCCATCTGGCGGCGGCAGCGCGCAATGAAGAGGGACTTTCGGCGGTCTGCGGGCTTACAAAGCTGAAGGAATTTGTCTATCCGGTAAGGGATCTGCAAATATATGCCAATCACCCGTCTCTGGAAAGGGTGGGAATGGCGGCGGATATAGAACAGAACTTTGCCGTGTTTGCCGGCAGTAAGGTAAACAGCTTTACAGTCTGCGGCAGTATACCGAAGGAGAAGCTGGACGATATGGCAAAGGAAATGAAACAGTATGTAAATCTTTATTCCTACGGCAGTCAGGGAGCGGGCAGATAAAAAAATATCGCATCGGATGGGAATATCCGATGCGATATTGCTTCCTGCATTTCCAAAAGTGTTAGTCTGCCTCTACAACAGGCGAATCTACAGCATTTTTCTTAACGGATTCAATGCCGTTCATGCAGCCTGCCATTGCTTTATAACCTTCACTGACAGCGATAATCTGTCCATTGGTAGCTTTCAGGCGGAAGCGGAATTCACCGGCTTTGTCCGTGTAAACCTCAAATTTGGGATTTTTCTCGGTGGTATAACCTTCCACTGTCTGATTTTCTACTGCGGCTATCGGCGCGTTCTTCTGTACGCTGGCAATGCCGTTTTTGCAGGCAGCATCGGAGGAGTATACCTCGGAAGTAGCGATTACTTCGCCGTTGCCGGCCTTCAAATCAAATTTTACGCCTGTGTTTGTTTTGCGTATTACAAATTTACCCATATGTAACCTCCTTCGTATTGTAGTAAAATAATTATACATGATAATTTGACAAAAGACAACTGCCGCGTGACCGGAAGCTTGTGCGTATCCGGCAAAAGTCTGTGCTATGCAGCAGGATGCGCGCAGAAATGGGGTATGATGAAAAAAGTAATAAAGTATAAAAAATGGATTTTCTTATGGATAGGAATAGTGGCTGTGTTTGCAGCAGGCGTTTTCGGGAAGGGATTTAGCGGCAGGAAAGAAGAGAAGCCGTCCTTTGGGGTGACGGTCAGGGCGGCGGAATATGTGGGACAGGGCGTGGTTTACAGGCAGCAGGGAGACAGGCTTTTTATTGTCACGGCGGGACATGTTCTGGATGCGCTTGCAGACGGGGACGGCTGCAGGGTAGCGTTTGGCGGCAAAGAGGAGTGGGAGGCAAAGGTGCTGTACCGCTCTGAAACCGCGGATGTGGCTTTTCTGGAAGTGCATATGGACGGCAGTGTGGCAGGGCTGCAGGAGGTTCCTGTGTCCAGAGAGCATTTTGATTCGCTGACGGGCGGGGACAGGCTGTGGGCTGTGTCAGCCGCAGGCGGCTCTGTGGAGCGGATTGAAGGAGAATTGATTTATTTCTGGGTTTACTTAGAGGATTTTTCCCTGGATATGATGCTTGCTAAAATGGACTGTCGTGCCGGTATGTCGGGCTGCGCCATTGTGGAGGAAAACGGATATTTTGTGGGAATTTTATGCGGTGTGAGCAAGAGCAAAGAGGCGGCAATCCTGCCCTATTCCATCATAGAATCGGAGTGGAGCCAGATGGTGGCGAGAGGGATTCTTAAATGATGATAAAATTGTAACGGGTTTCTTGACATTCTGTCAAAATTGTTCCACAATATGATAGGAAAAAGCAAGCGCAAAGCCGCGCAGAATTTGGAATGGAGGGTATTATGACAAAGATAGATATTTTTTCCGGTTTTCTGGGAGCCGGAAAGACGACCTTAATTAAAAAGCTGTTAAAGGAAGCACTGGCGGATTCTAAGGTGGTGCTGATTGAAAATGAATTTGGAGAAATCGGGATTGACGGCGGTTTCTTAAAGGAAGCGGGTATTGAAATCAAAGAGATGAATTCCGGCTGTATCTGCTGCTCACTGGTGGGAGATTTCGGCACTTCCCTGAAAGAAGTGCTCACTACTTACGCACCGGAGCGTATCCTGATAGAGCCGTCCGGCGTAGGCAAGCTTTCCGACGTCATTAAGGCAGTGGAAAATGTAGCGGCGGATACCGAGGTAGAGGTAAACAGCGCAGTTGCAGTGGTAGATGCTGCAAAATGCAAGATGTATATCAAGAATTTCGGCGAATTTTTCTGCAACCAGATTGCCTATGCAGGAACGATTGTCTTAAGCAGGACAGCGGGCATGAGTCAGGAGAAACTGGAAAAATGCGTGGAGATGATTCGCGAGTACAACAGTCAGGCAACTATTATCACGACGCCGTGGGAGGAGCTGCAGGGCGAAGATATTTTAAAGACCATTGAAGGCGCAGATAAGCTGGAGACGATGATGGCGGCACTGTTAGAGGAGGAGCATGCGCACCATCACCATCATGCACATGACGAGGAGCATCATCACGACCATCATCATGAAGAAGGTGAGGAGTGCTGCCACGGACATCACCATGAGGATGGCGAGGAATGTCACCACGAGCATCACCATGACCACGACGAGGAGTGCTGCCACGGACATCATCATGACCACGACGAGGAGTGCCATCACGAGCATCACCATGACCACGACGAGGAGTGCTGCCACGGGCATCACCATGACCACGACGAGGAGTGCTGCCACGGACATCATCATGACCACGGCGAAGAGTGCCATCACGAGCACCACCATGAGCATGACGAGGAATGTCACCACGACCACCACGAGCATCACCACGACCACGGCGAGGACTGCACCTGCGGCTGCCATGACCATGAGCACCATCACCATCATGCGGACGAGGTATTTACAAGCTGGGGAAAGGAAACACCAACCGTTTATACGGCTGAGAGAATAGAAGCGATTTTAAAGGAGCTTGACGGTGGGGAATACGGCATGGTTCTTCGTGCGAAGGGCATGGTTCCCGCGGAGGACGGCACATGGATTTACTTTGATTATGTGCCGGAAGAGAGCGATATCCGGACAGGAAAGCCGCAGGTAACGGGAAAACTGTGCGTTATCGGCTCCAAACTGGCAGAAGAAAAGCTGGAAGAACTGTTTGAAAGGAAATAAGGGAAATGAAAGCTGTTTATATGATTAACGGTTTTTTGGAGAGCGGCAAAACGGAGTTTATCACATATACGCTTGCGCAGCCATACTTCCAGACCAGAGGGACGACACTGCTTCTGCTCTGTGAGGAGGGCGAAGTGGAATATGACGGCGACCTGCTGAAAAAGAGCCGGACAGTGGTGGAGCTGATTGAGGCGGAGGAGGAATTTAATCCGAGTCATCTTCTGGAACTGGAAAAGAAATATAAGCCGGAGAGAATCATTGTGGAATACAACGGCATGTGGAATTTTAAAAACATGAAGCTGCCGTGGCACTGGAAGATAGAACAACAGATTACGATCATAGACGGTTCAACCTTCCAGAGTTACTATACCAATATGCGCTCACTTCTGGCGGAGATGATTCGTAATTCCGAAATGATTATTATGAACCGCTGCGACGGAATTCAGGATTTAAGCAGCTATAAGCGGAATCTGAAGGCGGTGAATCCCCGCGCCGACATTATTTTTGAAGATGCGAACGGCGAGATTACGGAAATCATGGAGGACGATTTACCCTACGATTTAAAGCAGGAGGTTTTAGAGCTGGATGATTACGGATACGGCATCTGGTATCTGGACAGCATGGACCATCCGGAGAGATATATCGGGAAAAAGGTGGAGTTTACCGCCATGGTTTTGAAACCGGAGAATTTTCCCAAAGGTTATTTTGTGCCGGGGCGCATGGCTATGACCTGCTGTGCGGACGATATGGCATTTCTGGGCTATCCCTGTGAATATGCCGGAGCAGATTCGCTTACACAGAAGGAATGGGTAAAGGTAAAGGCGAATGTTGCAAAGGAATACAGGGAAGAATATCAGGGAGAGGGACCGGTTCTGCATGCGGTCAGCGTGGAAAAAACAAAAGCGCCGAAAAATGCAGTGATAAGTTTTAATTAGCAGACTTCAGCGCGGACATGAGGGATTGATATGAACACATTTTTGCTGGCTTTGGAGGGTACAGGCTTTGCGTGGCTTATGACCTCGCTGGGGGCGGCTGTTGTCTTTTTCTTCCGAAAGGAAATGAAGGAGGCTGTGCACAAGTCCTTTTTGGGCTTTGCAGCGGGCGTTATGATTGCAGCAGGGGTCTGGTCCCTGCTGATACCTGCGATAGAGCAGGCGGAAGAGAACGGACAGAGAGGATGGATGCCTGCGGCGGGCGGTTTTGTGCTTGGCGCGGCATTTTTGCTTATAATGGATAAAATGATTCCCCATCTGCATCAGGGAGAGAAAGAAGCGGAGGGGCCGAAGACCTCGCTTCACCGGACGACCCTGATGGTATTTGCAGTCACCTTGCACAATATTCCGGAGGGCATGGCGATGGGGCTGGCTTTTGCCAACGCACAGCTAAACGGAGGCTCCGGCGCAGACTATGCGGCGGCTTTTGCGCTGGCACTGGGAATCGGAATTCAGAATTTTCCCGAGGGCGCGGCAATTTCGCTGCCGTTGAAGAAAGAAGGGACGACTTCTTTTAAGGCGTTTTGGGCGGGCTGTCTGTCCGGCGTGGTGGAGCCGCTGTTCGGCGTGCTGACCGTGCTTCTTGCAACCCTTCTGGTTCCCTATATGCCGTGGCTTCTGTCTTTTGCAGCGGGCGCCATGTTCTATGTGGTCGTGGAGGAACTGATACCGGAGGCGCATTTGGGGGAACATTCTCATGTGGGCACGGTGGGCGTGCTCGCCGGTTTTTTACTGATGATGATACTGGACGTTGCGTTGGGATAAGTGTGAAGGGTTCAGGGAGATAAGTATGGCACTTGATTCAGAAAAGGAACAACTACAATTACAGAGGCGCCTGCGGGATTTGGCAGATAAATCATATCGGCAGAACCTGTTTACCTTCAGTGGTTTTCTGGGGCTGGCAGAGCTGGAACTCTATTACGGAATGGAAAGGGAACTGGATTTTGCCGCGCCGGCACTGTTTGGCGGGGATGAGGGCGCAGAGCGGAAGATGATACGCTTTGGTTCCCCCGAGGCTCTTGGCTATGAGGAGGCGTATCCGATTTCCTGTATTCATGCCAAGCCGCTTATGCTCAAATTTGCAGAAGCCTTAAGCCACAGGGATTTTTTGGGCGCGCTGATGAATCTGGGCATTGAGAGAAGCTGTATCGGCGATATCCGCGCAGGGCAGGATGGCGGGTATTTCTATTGTCAGTCCTCCATGGCACCATACATTTGTGAAAACTTGACGCAGATAAAGCACACCCATGTAAGCTGCGAGGTGGTGGAGCAGATGGAGGAGATGGAGGCAGATAAACCCAAGGAAGAGGAAGTGCAGGTCAGTTCCCTGCGGATAGACGGGTGCCTGTCAAAGATCTACAAGCTTTCGCGGGCGGAGAGCCTTGCCCTGTTTCAGAGTGCAAAGGTATATGTGGATGGCAGGCTGGTGGAAAATAACAGCCGCCTGTTAAAGGCCGGTGAGGTTGTGAATGTGAGAGGGTATGGCAAGTTTATTTTTACAGGAGTAAAGTACGAGACGAAAAAAGGGAAACTGTGTCTTGGCATGCAGGTGTACCGATAGGAGCCGGATATGTATTCTTATACGTTGATACAATGGTTGTTTCTATTCTATTTTTACTGCTTTTTCGGTTGGTGCTTTGAGTCAGCCTATGTTTCTTTAAAAAGCAGGAAGCCGGTAAACAGAGGGTTTATGAAGGGACCTTTCCTGCCGCTTTACGGCAGCGGCGCCATCATGATGCTGGTGGTATCAAAGCCCTTTTTAGAACATTGGTGGGCGGTTTATATTGCCGGCTGTATCGGCGCAACCGTGCTGGAATATGTGACAGGCGTTGTGATGGAGGCGCTTTTTAAGGTGCGGTATTGGGATTACTCCAGCCAGCCCTTCAATTTTCAAGGGCAGATTTGCTTAAGTTCGACGTTGGCGTGGGGCGGTCTTACCCTGCTGATGAACTACGTGATACACAGACCTATTGAGAGCCTTGTAATCGGAATACCTGCAGACCTTTTGACAGTGGTGACGATTCTTTTGACCATTTACATCGACTGTGATTTTACGCTTTCCTTCAAGGAAGCATTGGATTTGCGGGATATTCTGGTGCGGATGGAAAAAGTGAAGGAAGAGATGGACGAAATCAAGGCAGACTTCGAAAGCCGTTTCAATGCGGTTAAGGAGCATTTGCTGAAAAAGCCGGAGTTACAAAATTTTTATCGTCGTATCCGCAATAACCCTTCCATGAGTTCAAAACGTTATAAGGACGTATTGGAGGAGTTGAAAAGAAAAGCGGCAGAAAAAAGAAAAAAATAGGAGGGATTTTTTATGTGCACAGCAGCGGCTTACAAAACGAAGGATTTTTATTTTGGCAGGACATTGGATTACGAATGTTCCTATGGAGAGGAGATTGTGGTGACACCCCGCAATTATCCCTTTCATTTCCTTGAGATGGGGGATATGGAAAGCCATTATGCCATGATTGGCATGGCGCATGTTGCGCAGGGCTGTCCGCTTTATTACGATGCCGTCAATGAAAAAGGACTTGCCATAGCAGGACTCAATTTTGTCGGAAACGCCCACTACAATAAGCCTGTGGAGGGCAGGGAGAATGTTGCGGTTTTTGAATTGATTTGGTGGCTTTTGGGAAGCTGTGCTACGGTGAAGGAGTGCAGGGAAAAACTTGCGAAGATAAATCTTACAGATACCCCTTTTCATGAAAGTCTTCCGACGTCACAGCTCCACTGGATGATTGCAGACAAGGATGAGACGATTACGTTGGAATCAGTGGCGGACGGCATCCACGTCTATGACAATCCGGTCAGGGTGTTGGCAAATAATCCGACCTTTCCGGAGCAGATGTTTGCACTGAACAATTATATGCACCTGTCCGTGAAGCCGCCCCAAAATCTTTTTGCAAAGGGACTGCCCCTTACGGTTTACAGCAGGGGCATGGGCGCGCTGGGACTGCCCGGAGATTTGTCCTCGCAGTCAAGGTTTGTAAGGGCAGCATTTGTCAATATGAATTCTTTGTCCGGCGATTCCGAGAATGAAAGCGTGGGGCAGTTCTTCCATATTCTCGGCGCAGTGGATCAGCAGAACGGCTGCTGTGAACTGGAGAACGGCGAATATGAGAAGACAATCTATACAAGCTGCTGCAATACGGCGCGTGGAATTTATTACTACAATACCTATAACAACCGGCAGATTTCTGCAGTGGATATGCACCGTGCGGACTTGGACGGAAAAGAACTGTGCTGCTATCCGTTGATTTTAGAAGAGCAGATCAGATGGCAGAACTAGAAGCGTCAGTCACAGACTGCTCTGCTTAGAGAATTTAACTGGGAGTAGATATGGATTTATTTGAATACATGAGACAAAACAATATGGAGAAGGAGTCGCCCCTTGCGGCGCGGATGCGCCCGACCACGTTAGAGGAAGTGGTCGGGCAGCAGCACATTATCGGGAAGGATAAGCTGCTTTACCGCGCCATCAAGGCGGACAAGCTGAGCTCCATTATTTTTTACGGGCCGCCGGGCACGGGAAAGACTACCCTTGCCAAGGTGATTGCCAATACCACAAGCGCGGAGTTTGTGCAGATAAATGCCACCGTTGCAGGGAAAAAGGACATGGAGGAGACGGTGGAAAAGGCAAAGAATGTGCAGGGAATGTACGGGAAGAGAACCATTCTCTTTATTGATGAAATCCACCGTTTTAACAAAGGACAGCAGGATTATCTTCTTCCTTTCGTGGAGGACGGCACCCTTATCCTGATTGGCGCGACCACAGAAAATCCTTATTTTGAGGTCAACGGCGCGCTGATTTCCCGCTCTGTTATTTTTGAATTAAAGCCTTTGGAAAAAGAGGATATCAGGCAGCTTCTGAAAAAAGCGGTCTATGACAGGGAAAAAGGCATGGGCGCTTATGAGGCGGAGATAGAGGAGGACGCACTGGAATTTCTGGCGGAACTTTCCGGCGGGGACGCCAGACATGCGCTGAACGCTATTGAGCTGGGCATTATGACGACGAACCGCAGCGAAGATGGAAAAATACATATTACGCTGGAAGTTGCGCAGGAGTGTATCCAGAAGCGCGTCATGCGTTATGATAAGAACGGGGACAGCCATTATGATACAATTTCTGCCTTTATCAAGAGTATGCGGGGCTCCGACCCTGATGCGGCGGTCTATTATCTGGCGCGGATGCTCTATGCGGGGGAAAGCGTAACCTTTATTGCGCGGCGAATGATGATATGCGCCGCGGAGGACGTGGGAAATGCAGACCCGCAGGCGCTTGTGGTGGCGGTAAACGCTTCTCTTGCGGTGGAACGGGTCGGCATGCCGGAGGCGCAGATTATTCTGGCACAGGCGGTTGCATATATTGCTTCGGCGCCCAAGAGTAATGCTGCGTCGGAGGGGATTGCGGAGGCAATGCATGCCGTGCAGGAGACCGGAAACCTTGCGATTCCGGTACATTTGCAGGATGCCCATTACAAGGGTGCGGCAAAGCTTGGACATGGAACAGGCTACAAATATGCCCACGATTACAAAAATAACTATGTGAAGCAGCAATATCTGCCCTATGAACTGAACGGCAGAGAATTTTACAAGCCTTCCGGAAACGGCTACGAGGTAAAAATCAGGGAGCATATGCAGAGAATCCGGAGAGAATCGGAAGAGGAATAAAATGCAAGATTCTAAAAATAAGCAAAAATGGGAAACACCTTTTATCATCTATATGGCGCTGCTGTTAGGCATCACGGTATTCCGCCCGTGGGCAATGTCGTGGAATCATTTTTTTCAGGGCAGTCTTAATTTAAAACCATTTGCAGAATATGCGCGGCTGTTAAAGCATGGAGAGCTTCTGCGGGCACTGTATTTGTTTTTGGGCAATATTGTGGTCTTTATGCCCTTTGGCATGTACCTGAAGTACCAAAAGCCGGAAATGGAGTTTCTGCGCATTGTGCTGTATGGCTTTCTTTTGTCTTTGGCAATCGAGTGTATGCAGTATGTGATGGGGACAGGATATACCGAACTGGATGATTTGATTTTAAACACTGTCGGGGCAGGCGTCGGAGCAAAACTCAACAAATGGGATAAAATAAAGTTTATCAACTATGTCTGTCTGGGCGTTTCGGTTTTTGCAACAATATATTCGTACTTTTTCTTCAAGGAACCTTCTGCTGAGGAGGCGATGGCGAATATACAGGAGGGACAGTATAGCTGGTTTGTCAAAATGGACTGTAAGAGCTTTGACGGCAGATATCTCGCCACACAGGAGGATACGGTATCGGAAAACGGCTATCCATGTGTGCGGGTGGATATTTACAACACAGAAACGGACGAATTGGTGGACAGTATTTCGATAGAAACATTATGGGGCTATCAAGGCATTATGTGGGGAAAGGACGACTATAGCCTGTTTGTAGGATTGCCAGACGGAACGATGTTACATTACCGGTATAAAGGCGGCGGCTGGCATGAGGTGGAAAATTAGAAAGGAACCATATGAGTAAAAAGGTAAATGCAGTTACGATCATCGGAGGCGAGGACGGTCCCACATCCATATTTACGATTGGGCACAAGGAAACAAATATTTTGAAACGCTTTCAAATATGGCTGCGGAGGAAGCAATATCAGAGAAAAAGGAATAAGGTGCGCAAAACGATTACAGCGGGTGCCCACACTATGGAGGAGCTTATCGCATATATGCAGCAGCGTTACGGCGCAGTCGAAGCAGATGGCACTTATCCCTATTATGAGGAGCGGAAGCGGGGGATGAAATACAGTTTGATTCAGCGGGAAAAACCGGAACTTTTAGGAGAAATGAAGCGTTTTTTTCCGCCAAAGGATTTGACGGATAAAGAAGCGCTCATAAAATGGCAGAAGGAACTTGAAGCATGGACAAAGGAATGTCAGGACAGGGCGGAGGCAGTTCCTTATGAAGCTTTTCCGACGGAATACCATATGTTTGTGATAGACAGGGGAGAAGAGGGAAGGCTGGAAATCGAACTGGACATGTTTCGGCCGGTGATTTCCGTTTCCTATGCCGGCAGGGCGATGGAGGCGATTTCGGAGGATATTCACCGGTATTATGGTGTCACACAGCAGGACATTGACGAGGAAAGCGAACGCTACAAGTCGCTGCTGACAGTGCTGAGTACAAAATAGGCCCTTAGAAAAGCTGTTCTACCAGATACTGGTAGACGGCTTCGTTTTTTTTCTGCCAATTTTCACAGACGGCTTCCGCTACTTCCTTTACGGGAACGGAGAGTGTGATATCCACCAGCGTGATGCCACGGTCCTTTGCTGTAAGGCGCGCTTCGTATTCTCCGCTTGTGGATTTATAATAGTTTGCCGAAACAGAGGCTTCATTTCGCAGCGCAAACTCCTTTTCAGACAAATAATCTTCAATATCTTCTTTGATAGCGGCGCCGATACGGCTGCCGAAAAAGCGGAGCGTTTCCCGCCCTTCATCGGTAATGGCAAGCTGCGTCCTGTTTAAAATGGTATTGGCTGTAATAAGCTGTGTGTCAATCAGCTCTGCAATCACTTGCTGCAGGGTAAAAAAAGTGGTGTATTCTCTTTCCTGAATAAAATCGCTTACCTGTGCTTTGGTCAGCGGAAAGCTTACCCTGTCAAGCATATAGAGTACAATCAGTTTATATAAAGTCAGTGGATCCTGCAGCATAAAAACATCTCCCTTGATATGTGTGCCGCTGTCTCATGGTTTTGTGCAGCGTGTTGAGTACATTTCTTTTATTCAGGCTCCAAAGCGGAGCAAGCAACAGGTTCTTAGGCCCGTCTCCGGTCAGTCGGTGAATCACGATATCGGGGCTTAAAAGCTCCAGACAGTGAATCAGGATATCTGTATATTCTTCCAAAGACAACACAGAAAAACCGGAAAGCCGGTTTTCCAGATACATATCCCCGAGAACGGTATTTTGCAGTATGTGTAGAAGCTGAAGCTTGATACCGAAGGGGCGCAGAACCGTATTTGCTGACGGGTCTTGCGGGTTTGGAATGTGATTTAAATAGCGCACGGTTTCGTACATCATTTCCGGCGTTTCGTTTGGCAGTCCCAAAATCACATGCACAATCACCGGAACAGCAGCTTGGGCGAGGGCAGCCATTGCTTCCTCAAACACGGGAAGGGTATAGCCCCTGCCGAAAAAAGCTGCGGTCTCTTCATGTATGGTCTGCAGTCCAAGCTCGAGCCAGATCAGCTTTTCGGGATAGTCTGCTTTCAATTCAACAAGCAGTGCAAGCACATCTTTGCCAAGGCAGTCGGGGCGGGTTGCAATGGAAATGCCGGCAATTTCGGGGAGCGAGAGGGCGGCGGTATAAATATCCCGCAGATAGGAGACAGGCGCGTAGGTGCCGGTATATGCCTGAAAATAGGCGATAAAGCGGCTGCCGGTATTTTTGCCGGACAAAAGCTGCCTGCCCGCAAGAAGCTGCTCCCTTACGGAAGCGGCATCCGTCCGCCTGGCAAAATCGCCGCTGCCGCCCGCACTGCAGAAAATACAGCCGCCGTGTCCTAAGGTGCCGTCCCTGTTCGGACAGGTAAAACCGCCGTCAAGCGCGAGTTTATAATATTTTTCCCCGTAGGTATGTTTCATGTAAGCGTCCAAAGAATAATACGGTTTGGAGAGCCATTCGGTGTTCATAAGCAGTTCCTATTTGATGTGGGATTTTACTGCTTCCGCCACTACATCCGCCACCTTGGGATTGAAGGCTTCGGGCATGATATTGTCCTCGCTGAGCTCTTCATCGGGTACAAGCCCTGCGATGGCAAGGGCGGCAGCCAGCTTCATCTCTTCCGTAATCTGTGTGGCGCGTCCTTCCAGAGCGCCCCTGAAGATACCGGGGAAAGCGACCACGTTGTTGACCTGATTGGGAAAATCAGAGCGTCCGGTGCCGACTACTCTTGCGCCTGCTTTTTTTGCCAAATCGGGCATAATTTCAGGAACGGGATTTGCCATGGCAAAGAGAATGGCGTCCTTGTTCATGGAAGCAACCATTTCTTCACTGACAATGTTGGGCGCGGAAACGCCCACAAAGATGTCGGCGCCCTTCATGGCGTCCGCAAGCGTTCCGGTCATATTCTGCAGATTGGTGACCTCGGTCATTTTCTGCTGCATCCAGTTCAAGCCTTCCGTATCTTTGGAAACGATACCGGTCTTGTCGCACATAATGATATCGGGGAAGCCGTAGGTGAGCAGCAGCTTTGTGATGGCAACGCCCGCGCTGCCTGCGCCGTTTACGACAATCCTGCAGTTTTCTTTTTGCTTTCCGGTCACCTTTAAGGCGTTGATGATGCCCGCGAGCACCACGATGGCAGTACCATGCTGGTCATCATGGAAAACGGGGATATCCAGCATTTGTTTCAGGCGTTCCTCGATTTCAAAGCAGCGGGGCGCGCTGATATCTTCCAGGTTGATGCCGCCGAAGCCCGGGGCAAGGTACGCAACGGTTTTGATGATTTCTTCGGTATCCTGTGTATCCAGACAAATCGGGACTGCATTGACGCCGCCGAATTCCTTGAACAGTACCGCCTTGCCCTCCATAACGGGCATCGCAGCGTATGGACCGATATTGCCCAGTCCTAAAACGGCGCTGCCGTCCGATACAACGGCCACGGTATTGGCTTTCATGGTGTATTTATAGGCGGCTTCCCTATCCTCTGCAATCACCTTGCAGGGCTCCGCAACGCCGGGTGTATAAGCAAGCGCCAAATCCTCTCTGGATTTAACAGGCGTTTTGCTTACTGTCTCAAGTTTTCCGTTCCACTGCTCATGGAGCAGTAATGCTTTTTCGTTGGTTGTCATGGCTGTCCCTCTTTTCCTATATTTTTCTATCATATCATAGTATATTTCTGTTTTCGGCGCAAGCGGAAGTTGATGCAGAGCATATTTCATTGTAAAATATTTACAGAGGCTGCAATACAATATTTTCTTGCATTTGAGGGTGCAAATACGGTGGCAGAGCTTTTTGTGAACGCGTGTCTGCAGGCGTCCATGAGGGTGGATATTCCGCTTTCCGGTTTGCTGAAAAAATCCCTTTGCATTCATCAAAACCAGCTGCGCAAAAAAGCAGCAAACCTGTTTCTGATTTACTGCTTCTATGTGCCGCTTTAATGGGCGGCGGGTATTCAATTGTTATATTGTTACTCTGTCATAAAACCCCATTGCACACCAAATTTATCAACAAAGTTAACCGATAATTCACTGTACGGTAATTTTTCGAACGGGTCAACAATTGTGCTTCCTTCTTTGAAAAACTCATAGCAAGCAAGAAGTTCTTCGACAGATGCAAACATAACAATTAAATGAACAGCACAATTAAGAGATTTGTCCTTGTTGCCAAATCTATCATTCAGAAAAACTTTTTGTCCGTGGATGTTCATAACAGCGTGCGTTATTCTGTTATTGTCCGGACATTCATTAGGTTCATCATCACGGTTGTCCACGATATGTGCATAATCACGGCTGTATACGATGCTTTCGGCTTTTGTATTAAACGCTTTCTCATATACAGCAATCGCTTCTTCGCAGTTGTCACAAAAATGCAAGTGTGGTATCAGCATAATTTATCTCCTCAACTATTAAATTAACGTCAACATTTTCTACGAACTAATTGTATCATATTGTGTATCTATGTCAATGTTTCGTATTCATACAAAGACCTCGCTTTTTGCCTACACTTATATACTACGGTTCCGGACAAGAAGACTACATGAAGTTTCTTTATTAACCATGAGCATTGATTCAGGGCATATTTCATTGTAAAATATTTACAGAAGCTGCATTACAATATTGCAGATGGAAAAAAACAGGAAGATACGGCTTTTTGGATAGGAGAACATACAAGACTATGACGGAATTGACAGTACAGGATAAGAAAATAAGCATATATGGAAAAGAGCAGGCGGGCGCTCCGGTTGTTTATCTGAACACGGTACATGAAGAGGGAAGCGCGGTATGGGAGCAATGTCAGCGCGTGGGATGTCCGGCGTTTACCCTTGCGGCAGTTTCGGATATCCGGTGGTATCATGACATGTCGCCGTGGCAGGCTCCGCCGATAGCAAAGGGCGAGGAGCCGTGCACAGGCGGTGCGGAATCTTATCTTGCGCTTCTTACGGGGGAAATTCTGCCCGCCGTAGAGGAGGCGCTTGGAGGCAGGCCGGCATACAATGTCCTTGCAGGGTATTCCCTTGCGGGGCTGTTTGCGGTATATGCAGCATATCATACGGACGTGTTCGCAAGAATCGTCAGTGCGTCCGGCTCATTCTGGTTCCCTGATTTCACAGATTATGTGAAGGGACATGAAATGCGTCGTGTGCCCGAAAAAATGTATTTTTCACTTGGCGACAGGGAAGCACATACAAAGAATCCATATCTGTCTTCTGTGGAGGAGCGGACGAAGCAGCTCCATGCATATTACAGCCAACAGGGGATTTTGACTGCGTTCGTCTTAAATCAAGGCAATCATTTCAGGGAACCCGACCGGAGAACGGCGGATGGGATTCGGTGGATATTG
The DNA here is from genome assembly GCA_029053015.1 of Lachnospiraceae bacterium. Lineage (GTDB taxonomy): Bacteria > Bacillota > Clostridia > Lachnospirales > Lachnospiraceae > Acetatifactor. The sequence goes on along the minus strand of JAIDHX010000046.1, from coordinate 12,861 downwards.
GAGGAACGGATGTAAAATAAAGTCGTTGTGATACCGATAACTGGACTTTGCCTCTTGGTTGTGGTATTCTCATGATAGGATTTTGTTCTGAAACGGATGGAGGTCATGGAAATGGCGAAAGAATCTACGGGAAAACGGATTTTAAAAGCGGCGCTTAAGACGGTGGGCATACTGGTGGGAGTGCTTGTGCTGGTGGTGGCGGTTTATATGGCGTACGTGATGCTGTCTTATAAGCGGCTGCCGGACAATCTGGAGCTTGCGGTAACGATAACCAAGGAAGGGGAGCAGACGCAGGAACTTGTTCAGATTGGACAAGAGTACGGCATTGTCACCTATAATATAGGATTCGGCGCGTATACGCCGCAGTTCAGCTTTTTTATGGACGGGGGAAAGTCCTCCGTGGCGGAGAGCAAAGAGAGTGTGTTGGAAACGGTGTGCGGTGCGGCTTCCTACGTATCGGAGACCATAAATCCCGATTTTGTACTGTGGCAGGAAGTCGATTTGAACTCCACAAGGAGTTATCATGTAGATGAGTATGAGGAAATTCAGGCGTATTACAAGGATTACTTCATGACCTTTGCAGTCAATTATGATTCGGCGTTTCTGTTCTATCCTCTGACAGAGCCGCACGGCAAGAGCAAGGCAGGGCTTGCGGTGATGTCCGCCTATCCGATTGAAAGTGCGATGCGGCGGAGTTTTCCCATATCCACTTCTTTCAGCAAGTTTTTGGATTTGGACCGATGCTACAGCATAAACCGGATACCCGTGGAGGGTGGAAAGTATCTCTGCATTATCAATTTACATATGTCGGCTTACGGCAACAGCGACGAAATCAGGCAGGGGCAGATAGCCATGCTCTGCGAGGATATGCAGAGGGAGTATGCGGCGGGCAATTATGTTATCTGCGGCGGCGATTTTAACCATGATTTAAAGGTGCTTACAGACGATGGCGGCGAGAGGGCATCCTGGGCATATCCTTTTCCGCGGGAAGAACTGCCGGAGGGCTTCCGTTTCTGTCTGGATGATTTTTCCGACGAGGAGCGGGCAGCCATGCATAACAGCGCCAGAAACGCGGACGAGGCATACAACCCCGAAACCACCTATACGGTGACGCTGGACGGCTTCATTATTTCGGACAATATAAAATGCACTTGGTATGAAAATGTGGATTTGCAGTACCGGTATTCGGACCATGACCCTGTGTACATGCGATTTATCCTTCAGTGAAAAAATAGTGTAAAAAACAATTGACAAGAGAGAGCGCGTGTGTTATTCTATTTGAGCATGTAAAAACGTGCAACAATCAAGCAGAGTATCCGCTCTCACCTTACAGCGCAGGCTCGTAAGTGTCAATAATTCAAAATTACATAGTCCCACAAACAGTCTGTATAGCAGAAACAGTAAATCAGAACTGCGGAACGGCCCTTTTGAAAAGCGGTATGAGACGGGATTATGAAAGGTATGAATGATGAGTGGATAGTTATGCTATCCACTTTTATTTTCTTTATGGAGGGTATAGCCATTAGCGAATTAATGATTAATGAACAGATTAGAGACAAAGAGGTACGTCTCATCGGCGAAGACGGAGAGCAGTTAGGCGTTATGTCTGCGCGGGAAGCACAAAAGCTGGCGGAAGAGGCGGGGCTTGATTTGGTAAAAATCGCACCCACGGCAAAGCCGCCCGTATGTAAGATTGTGGATTACGGCAAGTTCAAGTATGAGCAGGCCAGAAAAGAGAAGGAAGCCAAAAAGAAACAGAAGATTATCGAGATAAAGGAAATCCGGCTTTCTCCCAACATTGATACCAATGATTTAAACACTAAGGTGAACGCGGCAAGAAAGTTTTTGACCAAGGGAGACAAGGTAAAGATAACCTTGCGTTTCCGCGGCAGGGAAATGGCGCATATGAACAACAGCAAGCATATTTTAGATGACTTTGCAGCCAGCCTGTCCGATATCGCCGTGGTGGAAAAAGCGCCCAAGGTAGAGGGGCGGAGCATGACCATGTTTTTAACTGAGAAGCGTAATTAGCGCAGTTAAAATAGATTAAGCAAAAAACAGGAGGAAATCGTTATGCCAAAAATGAAGACAAGCAGAGCAGCAGCGAAGCGTTTTAAGGTGACAGGAACAGGTAAATTAAAGAGAAGCAAAGCTTATAAAAGCCATATCTTAACCAAGAAATCCACGAAGAGAAAACGTAATCTGAGACAGTCTGCTATTACAGACAAGACCAACGAGAAGAACATGAAGAAGATTTTACCGTATTTATAATCAATCGGCAAGGAGGAAAATAAGACATGGCAAGAATTAAAGGCGGCATGAATGCCAGAAGAAAACATAACAGAGTATTAAAGCTTGCAAAGGGTTACAGAGGCGCAAGAAGCAAACAGTACAGAGTGGCAAAGCAGTCCGTTATGCGTGCACTTGCAAGCTCCTACGCGGGCAGAAAAGAGAGAAAGCGTCAGTTCAGACAGCTTTGGATTGCACGTATCAACGCAGCAGCAAGAATGAACGGCTTATCCTACAGCAAGTTTATGTACGGACTGAAGCAGGCAGGCGTTGACATCAACAGAAAGATGCTTGCAGAGATGGCAGTAAATGACAGCGAAGGCTTCAAGACACTGGCAGAGCTTGCAAAGACAAAAATCGCATAAGTAATGCACATATGGCGCCTTCCGAAGCAGGGTATCACTGGTTGGATATCCTGTGCTCTTGGGAGGTGCCTTTTCTGTATATAAAATGTTTTCGGAGGGAATTTTATGGCAAATCAATACAACAAGGTTCATATGGGAGAAGCAAAATGCGCGTTGGATTTGGGAGACGGCAGTGAGCGCGCAGAGTATGTCTGCCAGGATTATATTTTACATAAGCTGGGCAGACCGCACCGCTGTGTCAATATTATGTACACTTATTATCCAAAAGATAAGGAATGGCCGCAGAGAATCAGCGAGGCCTGCAAGGATTTGGAGATCAGCTTTCAGTGGGATTATCCCTACGACGACTATTTTCCGTATGATGCGGACGGACAGCCTTTTGAGCAGATGCGGGATATCCGCCGCCACGGGCAGGATGTGCTGCTGACACTGACGATTGACTGTTCTCTGGACGACGAGCAGCTTAGAAAGGTGGCCCGCCAGTTAAAGCCTTTTGGGCGTATGCGCATTCGAATTAATCATGAATGTGCAGGAACTTGGTTTACCCATAACAAGCGCTTTTCCTATCAGGAAGTTGCCGATTTCTTTGTGCGATTCCACAATATCATCAAGGAGGAAGCGCCCAATATCAGCACGATTTTCTGTGCGGGATTTATGAAGGCTGACGGCTCCGGCGTGGATTATGAGAAGGAATTTCTGGATGCATACAAGGCGGCAGATATCTGGTCGGCGGACTGTTATCTTGCGCTGCACTACGGCTGGCCCTACGATGTTGCTGAAGTGGGCGGCGGGCAGTACAAATGCGATGACGTTCCGGGATATTACGAGAAATTTAAAAATACTGCCGAAAGGCTGATAGAGCTTTGCGGCAAAAAGCCGATGACGACGGCCGAGTTTAATACGGACGGCGATGTGACCGGTGCGTTCGCACAGGGTGAGTCCGTTGTGCGGTTTGCGGAATACTTTCGCGATAAACATGCGGAAGACTGGTTTAAGGGGATTTCCCTGTACCAGTTCCGCGACAGAGGGCGTCTGGGTCTGGAGATTGAAGACCCGAATAATAAATCGGTGGGAATTGAGCAGCCCATGCTGGAGGAGTATAAAAAGGTGCTGCATGACCCGTATTTTATGCCTGAGATGACGTCGGGCGAAGAAGTGCAGTTCCCTGTGACCATGCGCTGGGGCGGCTCCGAAGATGCGGACGGAATTGAAATTCCCGTTGATTTTGAAGGAACGCCCGAATTCTGCGAGATTACCGTGGAAGATAAAATCGCGCTGATGATAGAGATAAACGGACACTGGTTTTATAAGGCTCCCGATGTGAAAACCATAGACCTTATGTCCGCATTTTTCAAAGATAAGCTTGACGGCAGTAAGCAGCTTAAAGTAAAGCTGTTTGCCACGCCTGCGGACGGAGAGAACCACGATGACGGCACGGAGGACTGGAATTACAATTACTATACAGAGATGAAAAATCCGCCCGAGTTCAGAATTCGGTATGAAGTTCCCGGGAAAGTGGGCTGAGAAAGACAGGCACATGCGGCGCCTTTCGGAATAGGATATCATAGGTTGAATATTCTATATCGGGAGGCGCTTTTTTGTATGTATGAAATATTGTCGGAATCCATTTATCCGCTGCTGGTGTCAGGACAGCCGGAGCGTTATGCGAACATAAAGGGAGGTCCGGACTATCCACACATAGAAGGCATGGTATTATTTTACAGGTTCAGAAGAGGTACGGTGGTGGTGGCTGATATTGCGGGACTGCCGGATAACGGAAGCGGCGTATACGGTTTTCATATCCATGAAGGAAAGGCGTGCACAGGTAACAGCACAGATGCCTTTGCAGACGCAGGGATGCATTTGAATCCATATGGCAAGGAACATCCGCTGCATATGGGCGATATGCCGGTACTTTTCGGCAACAACGGGGCTGCGTGGGGGGCTTTTTTCACGGAGCGATTCCTGCCGGGCGAGGTAGCAGGCCATACCGTTATCGTTCATGATATGCCGGACGACTTCAAAAGCCAGCCATCGGGAGGTTCCGGTACAAAAATAGCCTGCGGCGTAATTTACTGATTTTTGCCGCATCCTATTGACAGAAGACAAAGCAGTTACTATAATTAACATCGAAGGCAGAAAATGCCAGCTTTCCTCGATAGCTCAATGGTAGAGCACGCGGCTGTTAACCGCGGGGTTGTAGGTTCGAGCCCTACTCGGGGAGTTAGGGAAAACCCGTAAACATCAGTGTTTGCGGGTCTTTTGACGTTCTGGAAAACACTTTAAAATGTAAGAAGATAGTGCGCATGGCTGCAAAAGCAGGCATGTGAGTGGTAACCGAAAAACAGACCGGAACTGCGTTCTCTGGTGGGATCCTGTTCCGGTGAGGGTACAATAAACATGATTCAAAACCAGACGGTACAAAGGAGGCGGAGAGGCAGGATATACGGTCTGGAGGCAGCATTGCCAAATGCCATGGGATGGGACAGGAGATTATCCTGCATGGCAGGAATGACAGAAACATGGGAGGAAGGATTGTATGGAAGAAAGAAAAATAACGGTTTACAAGGGGAGTACGAAAGATTATACTCCGGTTCCCAGGATCACGATACAGGGCCAATGGCTGGACGATATTGGTTTTTCCATAGGAGACAAGCTGACAGTGAAATGTGAACAGGGCAGGCTTACCATTGAAAGGAAGATGGTAAAGATGCGGATGAGGAAAGGGAGGAAAAACAGGAAACATGGGCTGATCCGGGAACCAGGCCGTCCATCCTGAAAGCATTGAAGGAATATTATGAGCCTCCGACACCGGCAAACCCCGGCGCAGGGAGGAGAATGGAAAGGGAGGCGGTAGGATGAGGCAGGATGAAGGGCGCACGGTTGGGCTTTACTTCAAGGTATCCCCGGAGGAGATGGCCTTGATTGAACAGAAGATGGAACAGGCTGGCACTGGCAACAAGCGGGCCTACCTGCGCAAGATGGCGGTGGACGGCTATGTCATCCACCTGGATATGGGGAGTGTGAAGGAGCTGATAAAGATCCTCCGCTCCATCTCCAACAATGTGAACCAGATCGCCCGCAGGTGCAGTGAGATTAGGAACCTCTATGGGGAGGACGTTGAGGACCTGCGGAAAGGGTATGTAGAGGTACAGAAGGAGGTGGCGTTGCTGGTGGGGAGATTTGTAAAGTTGTAGGCAGGGGACTGATGATTTCACGGAATGTGCATTGACGCTCAAAGTTGTCCATGTTACAATCAGTGCGATAAATAATGCTCTATCTCTTGGATCTCTTCAAGTGATAATTTTTCTTTAGAAAACCATTTAGAAAGTATGGAAGGGATGAAAGATATTTTGAAGATAATAGAATGGAATATAAACCATAGGCTGGGCCATTCAAGGATGCCAATGCCTATCTGGGTGGCTGAGGAAATAAGAAATCAACATTCCGATATTGCTATAATTACTGAATGCAGTAAGAGAACTTCTAATTGGAAGAAAGTTTGCTCAGATGCCTTTAATTCGGATAAATATTTACTGCTTTCAAGTAATAATGATCAGGTAGGCAACAATGATGTAATTATAGCAGTTAATAGAGAGAAAATCGAGGTTATATCATATTTTTCTTTTTTGGCAAAGGGCCATACAGCACCAGACAACTTGATACTGAAATGTCAAGTGAAGAATTCTGATGAGTTATTTACTATAGTTGGGCTAAGGATTCATGCTATGAATATTTCTGATAAAGAAAAATTAAATCAGTTTCAACTTGTTTTAGGATCTATTCCAGATGGAAATGTTATCATTGCGGGTGATTTTAATTGTAATAGACGAAGCTTTGTTGATAAAGATAGGTGGAATATAACTGCAATTGACAATATTATAAGAGACAGTTATATTAGAAAAACTCCTGAGGGGGCTAGTTGGGCGAGAGATGTAAATAGTCAAGATGATTATTGTTTTGCCTTGGATCATTTTATAGTAAAGGGAATAAGTGACTTTGAAGTTAAGCCATATTATCGTTCCTTTGTTAATAGAGAACCTAAAATTTATAAATGGGGAACAAATTTTCAGACCAAATATGGATGGGAGAAACCAGAGAATCAGATTCCTGCTCCATACCCAGATCATGCCATATTAAGTGCAGAATTTTCATTTTAGTGTAGCAAATCTTGACTGTATAATGAACCATTCAATTTGAATCTATTTAATATTATGATATATCGTGTTTGTAAACTGAAAAGAGAGATATCATTATGGAACAAATAAGCCTTTATGATAAGATATGTGGTTCGGGAACTATATTGGTTATTGAAGAGTTGGGTCAATATGGTTCTTTATGGACCGCGAGAAAAATATGCCAGTCAATCGAAGAGAAAGAGGAGTCTTTTAAGGAGTTTCTAGTGACTTTAAATACTTATGGTATGTATGATATGTTGGTTGTCATATGTGAAATAGTTGATATATTCTGTTCAGCGGACATTCAGAACTGGTTTGATGAGCAACTAAGGCAGTGTCCTGATAGTGAAATGATTCTTTGGATGGCAAATAAATTTTATCAAAAACGAGTAACTGATTTACAAGTTTTCGATGAAATATATAAGTTTCTTGGTGAATTTCAAAAGGAATCAGATATTATTCTGGATTTGAGTTATGAACAATTTGAATATTATATGTGGGAACTCTATGATTTTGGTTTTCTCAAAAAAATTGCTCGAAGTGATGCGAGAAATATTGGTGTTTGGTATCCAATGATTTATAATGAGTCAAATATTGAAAAATACATGTATAAGCTGGAAGAAAATGCATTTCCATACCTGATTATGTGCGCAAAGGATATTATAGAAGCTGGTAGTGAGGATAAGGTTAAAGAGGCGCTTGTGCGGATGAGAATTGAAGGTTATTTAGGTGAACTAGGGAGTGTCTATTATCCCAAGATAACATGTGCAGTTAATCCGCTGATTGAGCTGGATCCGAAGCTGGTGGCAGAGTCTGATTATAGTGAGTATGCTCAGATGATACAAAAAATATTGGAAAAAGAACTGGGATATCGATTATACATTACAAATACTATGACGGATTATTTGAGTGAAATGATTCGTATAATAAAATATTTTGGCGGTTTTTCATATAAGTATAGTGTAAAAGCGATGAAGGTATTTCTACCTCTTTTTTATCAACTGTGTGGACGAGAGGAAGAGGCAATCTCACTTCTAATAGATACCACTAAAGATTTCTCTGCGGGAGTCCTTATTCAGAAAGAATACCTTCTTGTGTTTTATCGCAGCTTGCTTATTACAAAGGATGAAAAGAAAAGACAGCGGCTTATAGGTATATTTGATGAAATTTATTATGATAATAGTGGTATGAGGGAATTTCTTATGGTTGCAGAACATATAAACTCTTTCTATCAGAAGTATTGCATGGATATTCTTGAGAGAAAAAGGCTTTTATTGGAATATCCAAAGCTTCCTTGGAATTATAAAGAATATGAATTATTAACACGTTGGTTCTCAAATAACCTGGTTTCACGGAAATTTGAGTTGTTATTGAATATTATGAAGACTAAGTCAGAATATCAACAAAGTAAAGCAGTTAATGATTTTATGAGTCTATTTCATAGTTTGACTGGCCATAGGGATGGCAATATACGTATTGTTCCATATAGTGGTGCAAAAATATTAGAGGATGACTATTCATGGTGTGATTTTGATGAAATATATAATTTCTATACAGAAGAGGAAAGGTTGCAGATTTGTGTATTGGCAGAACAGATGGAAAAGACAATACGCCATATGCCTGCATTTGATTGGCAACAGTATTATAATAGTATAAAACAAAAGGCAGAATCATTCTGGAATGTGGATAAGGATTCTGTTTTATGCGGTAAACTGTTAACGGCGTTTCGTGGAATTCAAAGTGATCCTTATAATAAGTGGGAATTTGATGAAATTGGAAATGTATTAAAAAAAAGGGAAGAAGGATCTATCAACAATCTAGTTGCATTTTTTCTTAAAGCTTACTATGGTGAGGAAAATATTCATAGAGAAGAGGTGCAGGGACTATCTGGCAATGAAGATAAACTTGGTGAGATTGATATTTTAATTTATCAAAATGGAAGCCAATTTGCAATCCAAGAAGCATTGAAAATAGACTCTATCAACAAAACAAAACTTGATGATCATATGAACCGGATGTTGAAAAACTATGATACGCAAGGTGTTCCTGTTACTTGTTTGGTAATTTATGCATATACGAAACAAGGACAGAAATTCTTTGCGAAAGTGGAAGAGTATTTAAAACAGTATTTGGATAGTGAGCTGTTTAACTATGAGATTGTAAAAGAACTTAAGATGGAAAAGGTAAACACTGCCAATATTTGTCATCATGAGATGGTATATCGACGGGAAGAGATGTTACAGAAAATGCACGTGTTTACTGTACTTATGTGAATTTTGAATGTAACGGGAAATTCAAGAACTTCAAGAATTCCTCCTTCGCCCTGCGCAGACTTAATGACCAGATCTGCAGGGAACATGGCTATTCCATCATCGGGGAGGAGGAAGAAAAAGGGGCAAAGCAGAACAGCACTATCCGGTATCCGGAAAAGGCGGCGGCAAAGCGGGGACGCAGCTACAAGGAGCGACTGCGGCAGGACATTGACCGCCTGCTTCCCGGCTGTGGTGATTATGAGGAATTCCTTTCCCGCATGAGAGCAGAGGGGTACGAGGTAAAGTGGAGGGGAAATCGCTGGAATTCCGTGCCCAGGGGCAGGAAAGATTCACACGTTCCTTCCGCCTGGGGTAGGGGTACACAGAAGAAGTCTTACATGAGGGGATAGGCGGCACCCGTACTCAGGAAACAGTAAGCCAGGATATGGCAGGAAGATGGGAAACAGGGGAGAAACAGGAAGCGGCAGGAAACCGGGGCGCGACGGAACAGCAGGAAACCAGAAAGCGGCGGACAGGCAGAATACAGACGGGGAAAGGAATGCAGAAGAGGGACAGAAAACAGCGGGATCCAGGAAAGCTGCAGGGCATCAGAAGACAGCGACCAATTCCAGAACTCCTGCAGAGGAAAAGCGCCAGGGAGATCCCAGGAGGGTAAACCTCCTGTTGGATATCCGGACGAAACTCCAGGCTGGAAAAGGCAAAGGCTATGAACAATGGGCGAAAGTTTTCAATCTGAAAGAAGTAGCAAAGACAATCAACTTCCTGACTGAAAACGGTGTGAAGGACTATGGGTAGCTGGAGGAACGGACAGAGGCTGCAGGAAAGAGATTTGATTCTCTTTCTGTTATAGCCGATGATGAGAGAGCCGCCCTGTTTGATCCGTTCGTTTATGTTCATAAGGTGCCCTCAGAGGGTGATCCAGGAACGGTCAAGGAAATAGTTTCGCTTATCCGTAAATTCCTACTGTTTTTCCGCAGGCAGGCACTGGAACATATCCTGATAGTCCAGGTCTGCCATGGGTGTGCCTTTGGTAAGGGCAAGGAGCCGGAGGGGGATCCACTCATTCCACAGATCGTTGAACAGGTCCCTGCCGGATGTTGAGATGCCGGTCTCGTCATACCCAAAGGGAGGGTGGAAATACTGGAGTTTCACAAAGCCGTACCTGCCGGTGTCAAGGACCAAAAGGTCAGCACTGTATATCTCATAATCTCACTGAATGTATCCGCGACCCGCTGACAGGCGGCATGTTCCTCATCGCTGATACACAGCTGCTCCCTAGCTGTTCGGATGCAGAACTGATTTTCTAGCCGGATTACTTCGTCCTCCAGAAAATCAAGTTTCAGGTCAATGTCAGCCTTGTAGTTAGCAGTAACCGCATGCTGGAGAAACTCCTGCACGTCCCAGCCGTTTATTCCCCTGCACCGTCTGGCAAGGTCGGAGAACCTTTTTGATGTTCAAATCCAAGGGTGTAGGAAAGGTTTGCTTATTGTAAATCCGAATCGGGAAATGACGGGGACATAAAGACTGTCGTAGCCAAAGCCCTCTGTATTTGCAGGTAAATATCCCTGCCTAAAAGAAATCGACAGCAAACTCAAGGAACAGATTGAGGCAATTTTTGAACGTGAGAAAAAGCGGAATAAGCTGAAAAAGGAATTATCTGGATGCGCGGGTATCTTCAAAAGGGGAAGGCGTAAGGAGTTGCAACAGGAGATTGACGGGATTGACACCCGGATTTTAAATATGAAAAGGCAGCTTTCATCTATTGTGAAGGAATACAAATTTGATTTTGTGCAGGCGTTTTATACGGAATTTAAAGTAGCCAAGAGCGAGTATCTTGATTATAAGGCTGCTCGTGCAGAGTGGGAGAAAACCTACGGAGAAAAAGTGACAGAAATTTTGTGAAACACTCGCAAACATTCAGAAACTGCAGTCATAGCTATGCTGAGGACAGTAGGTGCACTATAACAGCTTCAGAAAACAGAAAAATGCCAAAGGAATGTCTATTTTTTTCAGGAGAAACAGAGATCAAATCTCCGGTAATCATGCTGAGGCACCATAAATTTAACATGTGGACTTCATATGGTACTCCGTGAATAATTTAGGCAAAGCGGCCTGTGGCGGGTCGTCTGCCATGACATGGACAGCCTATAATGATACTTCCGTCCAGTCACAGCCCCGCAGGAGCGGGAACACGCAATGAGGGCGGTTCGGAGAGAGCCTCGGAAGGGTGGAATCCCCATGACGGCCTTAAGCCAGGGCTGGTCTGTGTCTGCTGCCTATGGGCGCACCCTGCGCCTGCCCCGGGGAGTAGTGTCGAACAGGAGAAAATATATGGGGAATGCCTCTTTAGATATTCCGGTTGCATATCAATCAATGGTAGAGCACGCGGCTGTTAACCGCGGGGTTGTAGGTTCGAGCCCTACTCGGGGAGTAAAGCCCGTAAACATTCGTGTTTGCGGGCTTTTTGTGTAAGAAAAAAACTAAACAAAACCAGAAAGAAAACAAATCTCTGCGAAAGCAGGCCAGTAATTATTAACTGAAAACAAGCAGGGATTGCGTTGCATACTGAGGTTTAGGGTGTTATGACAGCAGAGTTGGCAGTGACTGAAACAGGGACAAGGCGTTTTGTCGAAAGATGGGCGCCTTTTTTCTATTTCTGTAAATATGGCAGTACTTCTCCAATCCCTGGCTGCTATGGAATTGGTGAGTACGGATAGGGAGCCGGAAGGCTGTGTTACCCCCTGTGGACGTCCGTGTGGCGATTTGTGGCTTTGTTTGGAAAAAGTGGATAAACAGACCGCCGGGAACCCTTTTAGCCCTGTCTGAGGTGATTTGGCAAAAACAGCCTTCAACCATGCTGGCAGGAAGTGCAGGGCAGCCCAAAATGGAGAGGAAACCAGAGGTGGCGGGCAGGGTCGAAATGTGTGCAGGTTAAAGGGCGGGTGGCGTATGCAGTGAAGGAATCACTTTAAGATAATCTTATCCATGAATTCCTGCTTTAAGTCAATGTCAGCCTTGTAGTTAGCGGTGGCGGCATGCTGGAGAAGTTCCTGCACACCCCAGCCGCTTATTTCCCTGCACCGCCTGGCAAGGTCGGAGAGCCTTTTCTGCTGTTCAAACCCAGGGGTGTAGGAAAGGTTATAAGAGTCCATCAGTCAGCACCTCCTTTCCGGGATGTGCCGGGTCTAAGAGCAGCTCCCGGCAGTCGGAAAACCCCAGCATATATGCCAGCATCCCATAGCGGCTCCCGATAGTGTTGTACCCGCTCCCATAGCGGTCGATCAGTTCCATGGTTTCCTCCGGGAGATGCAGGAACTCCAGACTGCCAGAGTATCTGTCAACTTCTTGAGCAGTGCCTGGTAGTCCTCATCCTGTTCCGTGATCCCGTTCATGATGTCATTCATGCGCATACTCATCAGTTGGTACAATGTAGAATTTTTGTCCATAAGAACGTTTCCTCCTTTCGCGGTTGGTGTATGTTAACTCTGAATTGGGTGAAAAGCAACTACGAAATGGAAAGGGATGGTAGGATCAGCAAAACAAAGGGGATATTGGGATCTGCAGGTCTTGAACTCATCCCCGTCGGAGCATCCTTTCATATGCCTGACTAATTGACAGTAATCATAAACGCATCAAAACCACCTGTTATACAAGTGGTTCTGATTGATTACACATTTTAGCGGATTTTAACAGCAGATTGATTCCTATTGCCAAAATAATAAGTCCTATTGCTTGTCCCTGCAGGATATTTGATAA
>JAIDHX010000045.1 GCA_029053015.1 Lachnospiraceae bacterium | reverse complement strand
GGCCAACAACACCAACTATCAGACCTATCTGTTCTGGTGGGAACTGGGGGCTAAGAGAGTGGTCAGCGCCCGGGAGCTTTCTCTGGCAGAGATTGCGGAGATTCGACGGCATATCCCTGCGGAGATGGAGATCGAGAGCTTCATCCACGGGGCCATGTGCATCTCTTATTCCGGGCGCTGCCTGTTGAGCAATTATTTTACCGGGCGGGATGCCAACAAGGGTGCCTGCACCCATCCCTGCCGCTGGAAGTATGCGGTGGTGGAGGAGACCCGGCCCGGAGAGTACCTGCCGGTTTATGAGAATGAGCGGGGGACATTTATCTTTAATTCCAAGGATCTGTGCATGATTGATTACATCCCGGAGCTGACGGCGGCAGGTATTGACAGCTTCAAGATCGAGGGCCGCATGAAAACCGCCCTGTATGTGGCGGCGGTGGCCCGGACTTACCGGAAAGCCATAGATGACTTTTTTGAGAGCGAGGAAAAATACCGGCAAAACAGGGAGTGGTACAGAGCCGAAATTGCCAAATGTACCTACCGGCAGTTCTCAACGGGTTTCTATTTTGGCAAACCGGATGAGAATAATCAGATTTATGACAACAGTACCTATGTGAACGAATATACATATTTGGGATACATTCAGGAAGTGATGTGCAGGCCATGCCGTCAAACGATGGGGCGGCAGGCAAAATACTCAGGGGAAGGTACTTGTGAAGAGCAAGGGGATCAGGAAGTGCTGGCCCGCATCGAGCAGCGCAATAAATTCTGTGTGGGGGATGCCATAGAGATTATGAAGCCCGACGGCAGCAACGTGGAAGTCACAGTGGTAGCCATGTATGACAGTGACCTGCAACCTGTGGAAAGCTGCCCACACTCTAAACAGCGCATATGGCTGCGCCTGTCCCGGGCGCCGGAGCCCTATGATCTGCTGCGTGTGCGCAATCCGTAAATTAGTTTGAGTTTTCTCACGAAAGTGTTTTTCTTTTATTGAAAACTTTTATCTCTCAAGAATCATGGAAGGAGATTTTTACAATGCCATATGTTAAACTGAAAAATTTAGATTTATACTATGAGGAATTTGGCAGAGGGGAAACCTTGTTGTTCCTTCACAGTCATTTCAGCAGAGGGTTGCTGGCTTTCTCAGCTCAGATTCTGCCATTTTCGGGAAATTACCGGTGTCTTTATCCAGATTTCAGAGGTCACGGCAGAACCAGATGCGACAGTCTTGAATGGAATAGCCGCATGATTGCAGACGACATGGCAGACTTTATGGACGCTTTAGGGATTCAGTCTGCGCATCTTTTTGGCTATAGCTGCGGCGCATATGTGGGATGTTATATGGCTGCAAAGTACCCTGAAAAGGTTAAAAGTCTTGTCACGGTTGGAGGGGGAGCTTATCCCAGAGTGGAAGGTGCAGACAGTTTTCTGCCGGAAACTCTTTTAGAAAAAAACGACACCGGGTTTATTGAGGACATGAAGTCAAGGCACTATGACGCTCACAGGGGTGATTGGCAGACTTATTTAAGAACAACCGTTGCCGATTGGAAAACGCACCCGAACCTGACCGATGATGAATGGGCGGCAATAAAATGTCCGGTGTTCTTCATAAACGGAGAAAATGATCCGTTTGGAACCTGTGCAGAGCTCAAGGAAAAAGTTCCATTTGGAAAAGTATACGAGGTTAAAGGAGGAGGTCATCGTCCTCATTTTGTCGGAGAACAGGCGAAGGAGCTCAATCCGATGATTCTTGACTTTTTATCATCATGTTGATAATGTAAATGAGTGGAGAAGCATTGGGGCGATAGCGCAGTAAGAAATTCAAAGTAAATTAGCTATTGATTTTTCATGGAAAAGAAGGTATCTTATTTCAGAGTAAGACAGGCGCCGCCTGCCAGATACATAATGAACTCTATACTGCAGACCGCTAGGATTTACAGTAACGCAATCAAGGAAGTACCTGGCCAGCGGTCTGCAGTCGAGTCATGTTGCAAATTTAATCGGTGTGCAGTATAAATTAGGAAGGAGTAAGCTGTATGAGCGAAACGCTAAATGTGGAGGAGCTTTTCGGCCGCAGGGCATTTACCCTGGGTAAAATGAAGGAAAGGCTCACCAGACAGACATTTGCCGAAGTGAAGCGGGTGATGGA
>JAIDHX010000044.1 GCA_029053015.1 Lachnospiraceae bacterium | reverse complement strand
TATGCCTCCTGCCCGTTTGCCGTATGTATCAGATTTGCATAACCTGACTTGTGCAGCGCTTCCACAATCAGACGATTCAAGAAAGGAGAATCCTCCGCAATCAGAATGGGAACATCGCATCTTTCGCGCTCGCCCAGCTCATCTATCTGCTCAAACCGAAGTCCTGTTTCCGGATTGATGTCCGATACAATTCTTTCGAAATCAAGAATGATAATCAGCTTATCTCCCATCTTGACAATGCCTGAAGCTGTACTGTCAGAAGATATCGTGCTGTCCGGCTTGATAATTTCTGTCCATGAAAAACGATGAATGCCGACTACAGTATCTACATGGAAAGCAATATCCAGCTTGTTGAAATTGGTTACAATAAATAATCCTCCCGCCTCAGAAACACCTCTCTGAAGACAGTTCTTCAAATCAATCGCCGTAATCATTGTGTCACGAGGCATAAAGATACCTTCTATGCTGGGGTGGGCATTGGGTATCGGCGTCACCGGCTCGTAACTGATAATCTCTTTAATCTTGGCTACGTTAATGCCATAAGAGTTGTCATCAAGAGTGAACTCCAAAACTTCTAATTCGTTGGTGCCGTTTTCCAGTAATATTTTCGTATCCATCTTTTCCCTTTCTATGCATGCCGCAAGATTTTCCATAATAATGCAAGATTTCCTGCATTATTACACAATCCGCAGATGAAATTATTTTAATTTTTAGAGCAGATTGCAATAATTGCAAGATAAAATGCTCTTTAGAGACATTATACCACACATATCGGCAATTGGATACTATGAAAAAAAATTTTTTTCAGCTTTTTTTCAAAATCTTTTTTTGACATCGTCTGGGCACCGATTTATAATACTTTTGTTCAGTTCTTCGTTTTCACTCAGACAGGAAAGGAATTCGAATATGAAAAAAATCGCATTTTTTGACATTGACGGCACACTTACCTCAGAGCTTGACGGTTCCATACCGGAAAGCGCAGTCCATGCAATCCGAAAATCCAGAGAAAACGGAAATCTGATGTTTATCAACACAGGACGCTGTTTTCAGAATGTGGAGGAGCGTTTCAGGCGCATTGGCTTCGACGGCTATGTCTGCGGCTGCGGCACCAATATTTACTGCGACGGCAGGGATGTTCTGTATGTCCCCCAGACCCACTCTGTCATTATGCGCATTTTAGAGCAGGCGAGAAAAGCCAATGTGGACATTCTATTTGAATCCCGCAAGGAGGTATGCTTTGACACCTCACGCCCTTTGAGACACCCCGGTGCAGTCAGACAGTATCAGGCATTTCTTGACAGAAATTATACGATGCCGGAGGATTTGGAGAATCCCAATTTTTTCAGTGACAAATTTGTAATCTGGTATGAAGAGCCCTGGCAGCTCGCACTCTTTCGTGAAGTAAGCGACCAATATTTTTCCTGCATCGACCGCGGCGGAACCTTTCGTGAATTTGTCCCCATCGGTTATTCCAAGGCGACCGGCATCGCGTTTGTCCTGCAATACTATGGACTCACCAAGGACGATGCCTATGCCTTCGGAGACAGCAACAACGATTTACCCATGCTCTCCTGCCTGAAAAACAGCGTTGTCATGGGCAACGCTTCTCCTGCATCCCTTTTTGAAAAAGCCGCCTATGTAACGGCAAATGCCAGCGCGGACGGCATCCGGCTGGCACTTGAACACTTTCATTTCTGTTAAATATTTTCATTCTGAATCGTATGGATAATGTTTTTACGGTTGATTTTTCCCATGGAATACCGCATAATGGCTGCAAACAGCAGGAAAACCGCCGCTATTGATATCAGAATACTCTCATATGGCAGCCGGAATGGAATATCCATCCTCATATCCAGCGCCCTGTAAAAGCCTGCTGACAGCAGAATTCCAATGGGGATTCCGATTATCAGCGCCTTTCCTCCACAGAACAGACTCTCCAGCCATATCATTCTCCTGAATTCCTTTCCCGTCATCCCAACGGATTTTAACATGGCAAATTCCCGGCTCCTAAGCTCCATATTGGTGGTAATGGTGTTAAAAATATTGGTGATGCCAATCAATGCAATAACCGTTATAAAACCATACAGGAATATGGATATCAGTAAAAACATGGACTGCGTTTTCTCATACTCTTCCGCCTCATTTACGATATTGAATTTACTGAACCCCAATTCCTCCCTGATTGCCGCACTCAGACCGTCAGGGTCCTCGCATTGTATATACACACGCGCACTTTTTTGAAAATAGTCCATATGCTTTAGCATCCAGTCGTCGTTTACAATTAATGCTCCAATACCATAGATGTTTCCCATAGGCTTTTTATCCGTCTGCATTGCAATTTCAAAGCTAATCTCTTCCTTGCTTTCCCCCGTTATGATATCCCCCGGGTGGTAGTCGAAGCTGCTGCCCTCCATATACTTTGTCCTGCCATCTTCATATTCGTACTCTTCATGATGGGAAAACAGAATTGCCCTTTCCCCTATCTCCTCCGGCGACAGCCCAAGCTCCCTCACATAGTTCTCGTAACCTGCCCTGCCGAGGGTAATAACAGGAAGTCCTAATATGGCTTCTTCGCTGGCAGCATCCGGCGTTAATATCTTCTCCAGATACTCTTCACTGAATTTTACGTCCCCCTGTCGTACACCAAAGGAATACAGGCCTTTTATAATAGTGACCTTTGTAATCCCCTCCATCTCTGCTATCCGCTGTGCCTGTGCATAGTGATCATCACTATACAAGTCCACCAAAAGCTGATAATCGCATTCATCGTAATAAGCAGACGCACTCACAAATCCCAGCCGAATGGTTGCGCTCAGTCCAATGAATATCGCCACACTCACCACAATGGACAGTACGGTCGTGCGGTACTTTCTTCTCGCCCTTCTGAGATTTTGAAAAGCAATGACGCCGCCAATTCCAAATATTTTCCGAATTAACTTTGGCGCCTTTCTTTCTCTCTTCTTTACCTTTACCTCTGTATTGGAGCGGATTGCGCTGATTGGCGATACCTTCCCTGCCTTCCTTGCCGCCTTTCCTGCAGAGAAAAATACCACCAGAGCCGACAACACGGCGCCTATCGCCATGGCCGGATATGACATAGCGTAAACCAGCTTAATCCCCATAGCAGATACCAACAGACCGCTGGTCACTTTAATCACAACTACCGTCGCCAGAATACCGCTCAGAATCCCAAATGGGATGCCGACTATGCCAAAAAACAAAGCTTCATAATAAACCATCCGCCTGCACTGCTTTTTCGTTGCGCCAACGGAGGAAAGCATCCCGAACAGACGCAGTTTTTCCGTCATGGATATCATAAAGCTGTTTCGGATACAGAACACAGAAGCCACTATAATGATAACACAGGCAAGCGCCGCCATTGCGTAGAGCGCATTCATTGTACGGTTGGAAAAAAGAAACAATTCCCATTTCAACAGCCAGATATTGCTCTGCACATAGCCGGCTACTCTGGTTGCCTCCTCCCATTCAGCTTCACTTACCCTGCCGCCCGATTCATAACAGCGGCGGTACAAATCTTCTGAAATGCCGAGCAGCCCTGCATTTATCTGCTCTCTGTCGCGCAGGGCAGCGGAAGTATAAGTCGCATAAATGTCAAGCTTGTCAAGACCGGTTACATCCTCTAAGAATGTCACAGCCGTATACCCCGGCGCCCAGCGATCCTCAATCACAGGGCGTGACACCAGGCCGACCACTGTGTACTCCTTTTTCTCCTGTGGACAAAAAACTTCCTCTTCCTCATGATAGGGTGAACTCTGATGCAGGCTGTAACCTTCCTCTGTAGAACGGCAGCCCACTTCAAGCTCCAAAACATCTCCTACTTCTATCTTTACACCGCCGTTACCATAGGTGTGCAGCGGAATCAGGATTTCGCTGTCATTTTCGGGAAAGCGTCCCTCCGTCAGCTTCAGGGCGGCCGCCTCCATGCCGGCTTCATTCATGGCGCAAATATACAGATACGGCTTATCCGGATTTTTGCTTCCCTCTAAAATCGCATAGCCAACTTCCCATACATATCCCAATTTTTTTATATTGCGGTTATTTTCAAAATACTTCAGGTCTTCCGTGCTGACTTCTGAAAATTTGTAGTGATAGTCGCCGTTCTGCCCTTTTTCATAAGCAATCATGCTGGCGCGGAAGCTTTTCGCCATACCGGCAACGGCCGTAATCAGCGCTGTCGCCAATATGATGCCGATAATCGTTACCGCTGTGCGCTTGCGGTTTTCTTTCAGTGCCCGAAAGGTAATCTTTTTCATCACATTCATGGCGTTACCTTCCTTTCCTGTCATCTGAAAGCTTTCCGTCCTCCATGACAAGCACGCGGTCCGCCTGTTTTGCAATTTCCAAATTGTGCGTAATCATTAGAATCGTCTGTCTGTATTTATGGTTGGAGAGCTTTAAAAGCTCCACAATCTCATCACTTGCCTTGGAATCCAGATTTCCTGTAGGCTCATCCGCCAAAAGAATCGCCGGACGGTTCATCAAGGCTCTGCCGATTGCCACCCTCTGCTGCTGTCCGCCGGAAAGCTGATTCGGCAGGTGCTTCAGCCTTTTACTAAGTCCCAGCGTATCGGCAAGTTCCCGCAAAAATTCTTTATCGGGCGCCTTTCCATCCAGTTCACAGGGGAGCGTCATATTCTCTTCCACGTTCAGAACCGGAATCAGATTGTAAAACTGATAAATCAGCCCGACCTGTCTCCTGCGGAATACCGCAAGCTTATCGTCATTCATTTTATAAATATCTTCATTTTCAATCAGTACACGTCCCGAAGTCGGTCTGTCCACTCCGCCCAGCATATGCAGAAGTGTGGATTTTCCGCTGCCCGAACTGCCTACAACTGCCACAAACTCTCCCTGTTCCACCGACAGATTTACACCATCCACCGCTACAACCTGATTTTCCCCACTGCCGTATATCTTGCTTAAACACTCTGTTTTTAATAATTCCATAATCACCATGTCCTTTCTTTGTCGCTTTACATTTTTTACTATACAAAGCCAAAATGACATTTCCGTGACATTTTATGATTTTAAAAACTTAATTTGGAACAAAGTTCCCTGCTCCCTTGTCTCGACCGTCAGATACCCCTGCTGTCTTTCAATAATTTCCTTCGCCAGTGACAGCCCTATGCCCACGCTGTCCTCCTTTGCATACCTGTTGCGGTAAAACCGCTCAAAAATATGTTTCTGATCCGCTTCCTCCACACCTTCACCAAAGTCCCTGATTCCTATCGCCGTATAAACTGCATTATCCCTTACCCAAATCTCAATCTCAGAGTCCGTAAAACTATGCTCTATCGCATTTTTCACAATATTTGTTACTGCCTCTGTAAGCCATCTGTAATCGCCGGAAAGGACAGCGTCCTTCTCCCCCTCCCTTTTTATCCTGACATGTTTTCTTTCCGCCGCAGGCCCTAAATTCTCAGTAACCGCTGCAAGCAGAGCGTCCACATTCACCTGCTTTCTTTCAAACTCTACCACGCCGGCATCCAGCCGCGACAGCTTTAACAATGCTGTCACAAGCCAGTTTATATTTTCAAGCTGCCTCGTGATTTCTGCCAAAAACCGCCGCTTTGTCTGCTCTTCCATATGGCTGCTTTCCGAAAGATTGTCCAACAATACCATCACAGAGGTCAGCGGCGTTTTAAGCTGATGGGAAATGTCCGCCAGAGAACTGGCCAGCGCATTTTTCTGCCGCTTCTGCAATTCTGCACTTTCCTTCAGCATAACCGTAATCTTATATAGCTCATTTTTTAAAACGCTTAACTCATCCTCCTCGTTTTCTGTTATATCCAAAACATATTTTCCCTGCTCTACCTCGCACACATACTCCTTTAACTGTTCGATTCGGCCTCTTCGCACCGAAAGATACCGCAGAAAAATAACGGCAGCGCCAACACAGATGGCACACAAGATGCCATCCAGACAAAGAAGCAGCTTCGCCCTTACCGCCCTGTCTGATGCAAGTGTAAAATCTCCCGCAAAAATACCATAACGCTCCAAAAGCGCTCTGCCTTCCGCATACCCGTCCGCATTGTTCAGCATGGCAATCCACTCTTCCTCTGCAATGTCTGGATATTGGAGTTTCACATTTCCCAAAAGAACAGCCAATGCTTCATTATTCTGCCTTTCTATTTGCTTTAGGAAATGGTTCACCGCTATATTTGCAAATAAAATACCAGCCACTACTGCCAAAACAATCACTATCATATGCTTCCGCAAATTCTTATCCTGCATTTTCAATCTACTCATGATCCGCCTCAGTTTTTCTATCCATCCTGTAACCGATTCCCCTGATTGTTTTTATCAGGCTTCCATCGTCCCCGATTTTTTCCCTAAGCCTCTTAACCGTTACCGTCAAAGTATTATCCTCTACAAAATTGCCTGTCACATCCCATATCTGACTGAGGATTTCCTCTCTGGAAAACAGCCTGTTCTGGTTCTTCATCATAATATGCAGGATTTTATATTCCAGCTTGGTCAAAGAAATTTCCACACCTTCCCGATACACCTTGCCCGCCGCTGTATCCATCTTCAATGTACCGCAAGATAAAACTTCATTTCCCTTTCCACATCGGCGCAATACATTCCTGATACGCGAAATAAGCTCTCTGTTACGAAAAGGTTTTATGATGTAATCATCCGCCCCCAATTCAAAACCCTGCACAACGTCCCGCTCTTCTTCCTTCGCGGTCAAAAAAATAACCGGTATGTCCCCATTCTTTTTAAAGCTGCGGCATAGTGCAAAGCCATCCCCATCCGGCAGCGTAACATCCAGCAAAATCAAATCAAAACCCTCGTCACAGACTGCCTTTTCCGCTTCCCTTCTCGTTCTTGCAACTTTACAGGAAAATCCCTCTTCCTTTAACAGATATTCCAAACCTAAAATAATAGCTTCATTGTCCTCCACTAACAACAGTTTCATCGCAAAATTGCTCCTCTATTCGTTTTCTAAAAAACACTTTCCGTATCAACAGAATAATATGTCTGCTTCCCAAAGTCAAAAACATTCGAAAAAATTGCGGGATAAAACAAAAAAGAGTAGAAATTCTACTCTTTCACTTTACTTTATGATTCTGTTTTTGGTTTGTACTTTCACATTGTACCTTCAAAACCGAACACTGGAACACACCCTCCCTTGCAGGAAAACCCTTCCTGCCTCCTGGTTAAGCCCTCGACCGATTAGTGGATGTCAGCTTAACACATTGCTGTGCTTAC
>JAIDHX010000043.1 GCA_029053015.1 Lachnospiraceae bacterium | reverse complement strand
TTTCTCTGAATATTCTTTTTAGGAATTTTCAGGGCTGCACTGCTGTTTTTTTGTCAAGGTTCTCTGTTTCATCAGCAGAAGCTTTTGAAACTTTGTTGCTGCTCTTGCCGCAACTCATTTAGAATATCACGCAGTTTATCCTTTGTCAATATCTTTTTTGGAATTTTTTGACGAAAGCCGCAGTAGCTTTTTTCTTCATTAATTTAGGGAAATAAACTGCTGCAAATGCGCTTTATTCTCCATCCGTCTTCTCAGACGGTGGATTTTTATTATAGCATCAGCTGAGAATATTTGTCAAGAAATTATGTCTGCAAATTCAGGGCAATTCAAGAAGATAACAGGTTTTTAAATTACTACTGAAAAATCTTGCGAATCATGTAGCTTTTCCGTATGATATTTATGATTCAAAAAACTTTTATATTCATGACTCAGCGCAGCAAAACAGCATAGAAATAAGGTTAAGGGGACTGTAAAAATGAAAGTAATCAGTAAACAAAGAAACAGCAGGATGTGTTTTATTTGCGGGATGGACAACCCGGTCGGTCTGAAGGCCCCGTTTTACAATATGGAGGACGGAAGCGTCATGACCTTGTTTCGGTATGGCACTGAACACCAGAGTTTTCCGGAACGAGTTCACGGCGGACTTGCAGCAACCATGTTGGACGAACTGGGACTGCGAGCGTTATGGAGCAAAAGCGGGGAGGATGTCTTTGGTGTTACAATGTCAATGACGGTAAAGTACCGGAAACCCGTCCCCTACGACGAAAATTTGATTGGCAGGGGCATTGTGCTAAAGGAAACTTCACAGTTTGCCACCATGAAAACAGAAATCTATAACCAAAAGGGCATTTTGCTTGCCAACGCAGAGGTAAGCTACATAAAACTCAGTCCCCAGCAAATAACAGAGGGCATCCAGCCGCATGAGGAAATGTGCTATTTAATAGAAGACAATGTAAAGGAAATTCCTTTTTTGCCACTATAAAACAGCCCCTAAAAACTTTAACTTCTGCGCAAAGAACTCAACCCAATGCTGCAGATAGTTGTATTTATAGAAGAATCTCAGTATTGAGTTTTCAGCTGCACAGGCTTTGATGGCCTCGCCCCACCACGTACCCAGCCCGAATGTTATCGTAAGAGAGTAAACCATCCAGAGCAGCAACACCGTTTCCAAAACACCGATTACCGCTCCCATCAGCTTGTCCGCAGTTCGTATAACGGGCAGCTTTGCAATAAGCTTTGCAGAGAAAAACACCAAACTCAAAAGCCTGTGTGCAATACAGAGAATCAACAGCAGAATCACTGCTGCTATGATACCGATAATATCTTTTTCAAAATATTTGCTGAGCGCCGTTCCCAGAAGCCCAACCACAAGGCACAGCACAATCAGGGAAATAAAAGAGATAATCTCCTTCACCATTCCCCTGTGAATCCCCTCTGCAATCCGCCAAATCAACAACACCACTGCAACAATCAACAACCAGTTCATAAGTATTCCTCCGTATTCTCAAAACATGCCATAAGCACTTTATTTCATCTGTATAATATCCACCGAATCCCGTGTCGCCAGAGTATAACGGTAGTTTCCGTTTGTGGGTACCAGCAGCCTGACTGCCTTCTTAAAGCTGCCGTTGTATTTTTCAACGCCGCTCATGGACATTATCATACATTCTTCTTCATTATAAATAATGTACGTGTCCTTATCAAACAAAATATCAGTATAATCCAAGTCGAATTCCTGCGTCCTGACATGTTCCCCCGCATTGTTATAAATTTCCATGCGGTATCTGGTATTTCCCATGGCATTGTAAAAAACAACACCGACATAACTGTCATTATGATACACGCCCCGGATTTCCGCGTCAAAATAGTGGACTGACAAAAACTCCGGTATCTGACTGCCTTTGAAAAACACAATGCTGTCGTCACACACAGCAAATACGCCTGTATTATTCATAAACTGCACATAGGGAACCACTGTATCCGGATAGTTGTATCCACCTACCAGATTGTCAATCTGATTCTGCCCGTATTCGTCAAAATTATAAAACGCCACTCTGGATTTCACAACTCCGGCATCCACATAGATGTAGGATACTGCACACAAAAGGGCATTCGGAGAAAGACTGATTGCCGCCGGATAT
This sequence comes from Lachnospiraceae bacterium, assembly GCA_029053015.1. GTDB lineage: Bacteria > Bacillota > Clostridia > Lachnospirales > Lachnospiraceae > Acetatifactor. The sequence continues at coordinate 62,329 of JAIDHX010000043.1, read as the reverse complement.
CCGGTGTTCTGCATTTTCGTATGAAAGCTCACCAATACTTCGCCCGACGTGTCGTATACATAAATCCATGTCACATCGCTGTCCTCTAAAACCGCTGCCACTACGCCGTTTGCCGCAACGCACAGATTCCGGACAGGAAGATTCGTCGTAATGGTTCCAAGCTGTTTTTCTGCATTATATATGTAAATATTTCTTCCGTTATAATCTCCGATTGCCGTCACACTGCCGCAGACGGAGACAATCGGGCTTTGCATCTCATAGGTCTGGTCCCATAAAACATTGCCCGACGCATCGCTGCAATGTGCTCCATCCTTGCTATAGGTTAAAATATAATTTCCAAGACGGATATCCTTTGACCCGCTTACCGCCGTGCGGCTGGTACTTCTCGTCACATCATAGTCTGTGTAGGTTTTGTTTTTATACTGTATGATAAAAAGCGCTACAATTGCGCCGCATATCAGCGCAAACAACAACAGCCTGTACAGCATGGTTAATCGGTGCTTTTTCAGTTTTTCCAAGAATGTTTCTTCACTCTCGGATTTGACAAGCTTAAACCGGTTCTGCCGCACATTCTTCTGCTGTTCTCTTTTTGCTTTTTCCCTTGTATAGCTTCTGATATCTGCCATCGTATTTCCTCGCGCCATAAAATGACCTTTCTTTGCTTATCACAGTATATCACAGAACTGCTATGGAAGTAAAATAGTTTGTCCCACTTGAATATTATCTGCGTTTGTAATTCCATTCAAATGACATATGTCGTCAATGTTTTCCAACGAACCGTACCGTCTCATGCAGATATCTATCAGTGTATCCCCTTTGACTACCGTATACGCTGTAGGCTGCGGCTGCTCTGCTGTCCCTTGATTTTCTACGGCATTACTCTGTGCCTCCTGTCCCGTTTGCGCAGCATCCTGATTCCCCGGCTGTGTTTCCGTTCCGGCGCTGTCCTGTCCCGTTTGTGTCCCTGCGCCCGCGTTTTCCTGTCCTGACGGCGTTCCGGTTCCCGCACTGTCCTGCCCTGTCTGCGTTCCGGCACCTGCATTATTCTGCCCCGTCTGCGTTTCCGTGTTCTGATTCCCCTGTCCCGACGGCTGTGTCAAACCTGCATTATCTTGATTTACCTGTCCATTGGAGGCTGACGGAGTCTGCTCCGGCTGAACCGGCGGCCAATAAGGCGGCGGTGTGTTCTGCGCTGCTGTTTCCGGCGTGGGCGATGGGCTTGCGTCCGGCTGCACATCCGGAATTTTTTGCTCCGTCATGCTTGCAATCACCTGTCTTGCCGCAACCTGCAAATCCTCCAGCTTACCATGGTCATTCAGTGTTGTAATTCCGATTACGCACAGAACCAAAAAGACTGCTGCAACTGCTATTTTCATATGCTCGCTCTTTTTGGCAGCCGCACTCTTTCCTTCCGAGCGGCTTTTCTGCTCTTCCGGCGTTTCCGGTATCCGCATATAATCTGTCGCCTTCCATTCTCCCCGTGCCGGCCTGACAGACTCCTTCTGTTCTCCAATCCGAACTTCTCCTGTTTCCGCCCGTTTCTCCGACGTGTTCTTTTTACCGTCGTCCCCCAAAAGCAGCATATAGTTTAACATGCTCTCATTCTTCTCGTAAAAGCATGCATAGCCGCTGATTTCGATTCCTTTTCCCTGTACAAGCACAAAAAAGCTTTCCAACGGCTCGCCCTTGATGCTGCACCACGCCAAAAATTCATACTCGTCAAAATATTTTTTCCCGGCCTCGTCAATTTCATCTTTATCCGCCTGGGAAAGATATGGCCCCCTCTGTTCCAGACCCTGTATTTTGGATGCGCCGTACAAAAAATAATAATGACAGCCCTCTTCCTCACAATGTCTTCCGTACAAGGCAAGCCCTATTGCCCTTCCGTCACAGGCCTTATTCAGTTGTTTGATATAGGATACGACATAGTCCTCCACGAAAATCTTATGTACCTTATCCGGTCTTCCTATTTGTACAATGTTCTTGGGCAGTTCCATATGCATCCCCCACTTCGTGTTTTTGCGGACAGTATACACCTTCTGTTCTGCATATTCCCTCGAAAAATGTTTGTCCCAAAAAGAAAAAATCGACAAAAAAATAACACAGCAGTGGCTTATCAAAGTCCCCGCTGTGTTATCCGTTTTCTTCTTTTTATAATTCAACACGCCCTTCCAGCGCGCGAAGCAGAGTCACCTCATCTATGTATTCCAAATCACCGCCCACCGGAACGCCGCTGGCAATCCTCGTCACCTTGACGCCCATGGGCTTAATCAGCTTGCTGATGTACATCGCCGTTGTCTCTCCTTCAAGACTGGAATTGGTGGCAATGATGACCTCCTCCACTTCCCCCTCGAGGCGGCTCACCAGCTCCTTCAGCTTGATATCGCCGGGACCGATTCCCAGCATGGGAGAAATCGCCCCATGCAGCACATGATAGACACCATCGTATTTGCCGGTTTTCTCATACGCCGCCAAATCCCTCGTGTTTTCCACCACCATAATCTGTGCATGATTTCTTTTTGCATTCGCACATACCGGACAGATTTCTTTATCGGTCAGGGTAAAACACTCCTTGCAGTAACGCACATTTTCCTTGGCGTCCACAATCACGGACGCAAGACGCTTTACCTTATCCGCAGGCATGTTAATCAGATGAAACGCCAGCCGCTGCGCCGACTTGCTTCCAATGCCCGGAAGCGCCGCCAGCTCTTCTATTAATTTATTGATATGTCCGCTGTACAGTTCCATCAGAAAGGAAAGCCTCCTCCGAGTCCGCCCGTCATCTTATTCATAATGGCGGCATTTTCCTCCTCTGCCTTACGCAGCGCCTCGTTGGTTGCCGCCACGATTAAATCCTGCAGCATCTCGATATCCTCGGGGTCCACAACCTCCTCGGACAGCTTCACACTGATAATTTCCTTTTTGCCCGACACCGTCACTTCAACTGCACCGCCGCCTGCCGTTGCAGAAAACTCCTTGGTCTCGAGTTCCTTCTGGCTTTCCTCCATCTGACGCTGCATCCTCTGTGCCTGCTTCATTAAATTACTCATATTGCCGGGCATTGCACCGCCCGGAAAACCTCCACGTTTTGCCATTTCTTATCCTCCCGATTTATTCGTCTACTTCTTCTATTTCCATATGGATGAGCTTTGTCAAATCCACATAAGAATCCTCAAATTCTCTTTCATTGCCCACAACCCGAAAATCGATTGCTATCTGCTTCCCTGCGAAATCCGAAACCACACGTTCAAGCTGCTCTCTGTTGGTTTCGTTTTTCAAAAAATAATCTGACGCAATCCCGTCCTGCAGCACGACCTGCAGTCTGTTGTCGCCGCCAAGGCTTAAGTTTGCGGATTTCAAATACATCTTCATGGGATTTTCCGTGTTTCCCACGACGGCCTGCCACTTTGATACAATCTGCTTCACATCCTCGGGAATCGCTTTCGGCAGCACCGGCTTTTCCCTTGGAGGCACAGAGCCTGCCATGGATGGCGTGCCGCTTCCCAATCCCGTCAAATCCATTCCTTCCGGCAGGATTGCCGCATTTTCCACCTTATTTTCCACCTGGCGAATTCGATCCAGAATCGCGTCGTCCGTCGTCTCCATCGCCGGTCTGCAAAGCTTAATCAGCGCAATTTCCGTCAGAATTCTCTTTTGGGAAGCATAGCGAAGCTGCCCCGAAAGCTCTGAAAAAATCCTGATGTACCGCATGATGGCGTCAAGCTCTGCCAACTCCGCTTCCTCTTTTAAGCGCGCCAGATTTTCTGTAGAAGCATCAATCACATCTTCTATGTTATCTGTCGCCTTTGCCAGCATGAGGTTCCGCAGATACCACGTGAAATCGCTGACAAACTGCGCCAGCTCACGCCCCTGCATAACGACCTCTTCCAAAATGCCGATACAGGAGAGAACGTCAGAGCCGAGGACACTTCTGAACAGCCTGCCGAATACCTCCGTGTCAACTGCCCCCAGCACATCGAGCACCATGTCATAGGTAAGCTCCTGTCCCAGATGGAACGCAATACACTGGTCCAAAAGGCTCAACCCGTCACGCATGGAGCCGTCCGCCATTTTTGCCACATATCGCAGTGCCTTATCCTCAATCTGAACCTGCTCCGCCGCCATCAAATCCCGCATACGTCCTGCAATGGTATCTATGGTAATCCTTCTGAAATCGTATCTCTGACAGCGGGACAGTATGGTAATGGGAATCTTGTGCACCTCGGTGGTCGCCAATATGAAAATAACATAGGAAGGCGGCTCCTCCAAAGTCTTGAGAAGCGCATTGAAAGCCCCTATGGACAACATATGCACTTCATCAATAATATAAACCTTATATTTTCCTTCAGCCGGCGAGTAGGACACTTCATCTACAATTTCCCTGATATTATCGACGCCGTTGTTGGAAGCGGCGTCGATTTCGATTACATTCATGCTTGCGCCGCCCGCAATGGAGCGGCAGGACGCACAGTTACCGCAGGGACTTCCCTCAACAGGATTTTCGCAGTTTACTGCTTTTGCAAAAATCTTGGCAACCGTGGTCTTACCCGTTCCCCGCGTTCCGGTAAACAGATACGCATGTCCGATACGTTCAGCCTTTATCTGGTTTTTTAGAGTTGTTACAATATGCTCCTGCCCCTTCACATCTTCAAAATTGTCGGGACGGAACTTTCTATACAGCGCTGTATAAGACATAGATTAATCACCAAAGCAAATACCAAGACGCTTTGCTTCCTTTACAATCGCAGCGTCAGGGTCCACGCTCTTTAACTTGCCTGCCACATCCTCGAGAGGCACCCTTACAATTTCACGGTTGACATAGCCCACCATAAAGCCATATTTTTCTTCCATAATCAGACTGCCCGCTTCTGAACCAAGACGGCTGGCAAAAACACGGTCGTAAGGGCAGGGACTTCCGCCTCTCTGCACATGCCCCGGCACAGTTACACGTACCTCTCTGCCGCATTTTTCCTGAATCTGTGCCGCCACCTCATAGGATACGGAAGGATACTTCCGCGTGCGCAGCTTCTCCTTGTACTCCTTCTTGGACAGCTTTGCGTCCGCTTTGGATATGGCGCCCTCTGCAACCGCAATGATGGTAAAGCGGCTTCCGTTTTTATGACGTGTTTCAATGGCGTTCACAACTTTATTAATATCGTAGGGAATCTCGGGAAGCAGGATGATGTCTGCACCGCCTGCCATGCCAGCGTTCAGCGTCAGCCAGCCCACCTTATGTCCCATAACCTCTACAATAAACACCCTGCCGTGGGATGCCGCGGTGGTGTGGATACAGTCAATGGCATTGGTCGCAATATCAACAGCGCTCTGGAAACCAAAGGTCATATCCGTACCCCAGAGGTCGTTGTCGATGGTCTTTGGCAGCGTAATGACGTTGAGTCCTTCGGTGCGCAGCAGATTTGCCGTCTTGTGTGTGCCGTTGCCGCCTAAAATAACCAGACAATCCAGCTTCAGCTTCTTATAATTTTTCTTCATAGCCTCCACTTTGTCGATTCCGTTTTCGTCCGGTTCCCGAATCAGCTTAAAGGGTGTGCGGGAGGTGCCGAGTATCGTGCCGCCCACTGTCAGAATACCGGAAAAATCCTTGCCGGTAAGCATCCTGTAATCGCCGTAGATAAGTCCTCTGTACCCATCTATAAAGCCGTAGATTTCCATCTTTTCGCCACTGTTTAACAGTGTTTTCACTACACCTCGCATGGCAGCGTTGAGTGCCTGACAGTCGCCGCCGCTTGTCAACATACCGATTCTCTTCATCGCATTTCCTCCTTGCTATGGTTATCGTTTATTTTGGATTGCACTTAACTTTATTATAGCCTATCACGAAATAAATTTTCAGTCAATGCTTGCAAATTAAGATGGGTATGATATAATGACGAAAGCAAACAAATTTGGAGACGTATCGAAGCGGTCATAACGGGGCGCACTCGAAATGCGTTTGCCCTCCGGGGCACGAGGGTTCGAATCCCTCCGTCTCCGCTCAAGCATCGGGATTATTTCGCCGGTGCTTTTTATATTTTCATTCCTGCAGTGGCAATATAAGCTTCACAGAGAACCCTCCATATTCGCTGTGCTCTATATTGGCTGCACCGCCGTGTGCCGCCGCAATCTGCCTGACAATGAGCAATCCTAAGCCGTGGCGCTGCCCCGATGTATTTTCATCGCAGACCATATAATGCGGAGAATTATTAAGCCGTTCTATTTGTTCATCTGTAGCCCCCACACCGTCATCAGCAACAGTAACCGTACATTTGCCATCTCTAATCATGATATCGACATAGATGTTACAGCCTTGTTCATTATGCTCTATACTGTTTTGAATCAGATTGCTGACAGCTCGTTTTATCAGTTCCTTATCAATGTTTACAGGACAGACGGTTAAGGCTTCATCCGTTTTCCATTCAATAGGATGTTTTTCATCAATATCCACATTCATAAAATCAACAACAACCTGTCGGACAACAGCAACCATATTTTCTTTCTTCAAATTGACCGGCTGCATATTGTATTCTAATTTAGAAGCCAGATTGAGGTCATTAACCAGATTCCTCATTCGGTTACTTTGTTTTATGATAACCATAGCTTTTTGGCGGTCATCTTCCGGTAAACGCTCATCACCTTCCAACTGACCGGCATAACCCATTACCATTGACAGCGGTGTGCGTATGTCGTGCGATACCCCTGCAATCCAATTTGCTCTTGCGGTTTCCTTTTTACGGAGCTGTCTGCTTTGGGATTGTAAAATTTTCGAAGTTTGGTTAATACTTGCTGCCAACTCGGACAATAATCCCTTTTCCCTCACATAAACAACTTCTTTTGTAGGAAGCGCCTGTATTCCGTTTACAATTGGTTTTATGGATTTTAACAGTTTGGAGTTTGCAATTACATAAATAACAAAAACCAGTGCAACATTAATTGCTAAAACAGAAAGAATGGTTTTAGGCAAGTTGGCGATTAAGTTGTAATCCCAACTCGGCCACATATGCTTCCAAAAGCTTTCTTTCGGATAACCCAATACAACCAGTCCATTCGGCGCCTCTCCCGTAAAGGTTGGATACCCGTCTATATAACCACGGGTTAAACCGGCTATATCCGAGACAGAATAAGACATCGGTATAGTTTCAGGAAGATTGTCCGTCTGCCATACAACTTTCATTGTTTCATTGTCAATAAAGAGCGCCCATACATCTGTTTTTTGTAATGCAAGCGTTGTATCTTCGGATAAAACATAGCCATTATCATCCTGCAGCAAATTATCAGCGACCTCTTGCGCCGTTGTCCAAGGATGACCGTTTGACGCCTGACTTAACGTGTACACAGCTAACAGTACAAAGTTCAAAAAAATAAGCAAAATCGAGGATAAAAGCATGATCCCGACAAAACGCCGTATCAGTTTCGGCACACTTTTCATATTATTTGCCCTCCACGATGAGCTTATATCCAAGCCCCTTAATTGTCATCAAAGAAACGGGCTGCGACGGATTGGCTTCGATCTTTTCTCTTATGCGGCGGATGTGTGCCATCAGCGAATTTTCATAACCAAAAGGATTGTCGCCCCAAGTGGCTTCACATAAAGCATCAATCGTAACAATTCTCCCTGCATTCCGATATAGTGCAGCAAGAATATCGTGTTCTTTTGCTGTAAGTGAAATATGTTCACCATTCTTTATGATTTCTGCACGGTCAAAGTCAATTTCACTGTCTGACAGTTTTACACGAGGATTCTCGTCCTTGTAACTTCTTCTGAGAATTGCAGTGACACGGAATAACAGTTCTTTCGGCAAAAACGGTTTTACCATATAGTCATCTGCACCAAGATCGAATCCACGAAATTTATCGTCATCCTCTCCGCGGGCTGTTAAAAACAGCACAGGATAGTCAGAAGTCCTTTTCAGTTGTTCCATGAGGTTAAAACCGCTGCCGTCAGGGAGCATTACATCAAGAATGGCAAGCTCCGGATGATAGGTTTCTGAAACGGCAGCCGCCTCTTTCGCTGTTTTCGCAGTCCGGATATTTTGAAAGCCATCCTCACGCAAGATAGATACTACCATATCTAAAAGCCCCTGTTCATCATCGACAAGCAAAATGCGTTTTTGTTTCAAATAATCAAAACTCATACGATACCTCCTTTTTCACTCCTATTATAGCATAGAATTATATTTATTTTTCATACGCAGACAAATATAAGGTAAATGTAAGGACACGAGAAGGTTGACACAAGGTTACAGCAATACAATGGATTTGTAGTCAAGAGAAAGGAGCAAATACAATGAATATCATTGAAACTCAAAATTTAACCAAATCATACGCCGATTTCACCGCAGTTTCGGGTGTTAATCTGCATATTCCGCAAGGATCCGTCTATGGATTCTTAGGTCCGAACGGCGCTGGAAAGTCTACTACGATGAAAATGTTTCTGGGGCTTACCAAACCGACAGGCGGTTCGTTTACAATTGACGGAAAAAAGTACCCAGATAACAGAGTGGAAATTTTGAAAGAGATTGGTTCGTTTATTGAAGCCCCCGCTTTTTACGGAAACTTAAGCGGTGAAGAAAATCTTGAAATTATCCGCAAAATATTGGACCTTCCACAAACCTCTGTATCTGAAGCACTTGAAATTGTTGGACTGACACCATTTAAGAATCGGCTTGCCAAAAAATACTCTCTTGGAATGAAGCAGCGATTAGGGCTCGCAGGTGCATTGATAGGGAAGCCGCCGATTTTGATTTTGGATGAGCCGACAAATGGACTCGACCCTGTGGGCATCCATGAAATCAGAACGCTTATCCACTCTCTGCCGAAGAAATTCAACTGTACCGTTTTGGTATCGTCACATCTGCTGTCTGAAATCGAGCTGATGGCTGACAATGTCGGTATCTTAAATCACGGGCATCTGCTGTTTGAGGGAACGCTTGACAGACTGAAATTCAGTGCTGCTTCCAAAGGGTATCCTACGGATAATTTGGAAGATACTTTCCTTGCTCTGATTGATGCCGACAATCAGAAAAGAGGTGCTGTAAGATGAATATTTCTCTGGAATATAACAAGATAAAACGGACCGGCTTTTTGCCTGCATTTTTAGGCGGCGGCATTCTGGCAGCAGTTGTTCCTGTTGTCAATATGGCTTTCCGTTCAGAAATATATCTTGCACAGCAAGGTACCCCCATTCAAATTTTATTGGGTGCAAACTGGCAGTTGATGGCGATGCTGAATGTATTGCTTGTTGTATCGGGTTCCTGCCTTTTATATCATACCGAATATGCTGACAATGCTATGCAGAAAATGAAGTCACTCCCCATTCGGGAAAGCTCCATTTTTTTCGGAAAAGTTATTTTGACAATTCTTATGAGCATTTTGGTTCTTACAATAGAAGCCGGAACAACTGCCTTTTGCTCGTATCATTGGTTTGAAATAAAAACCGATTTTTGGAACGAATTGTGTAAAAATTTTGGGTATGCATTTCTGCTGATGATACCGTGCATTATCCTATCGCTCCTTATCTCGGAAGCCTGTAAAAATATGTGGGTATCACTCGGCATTGGAGTCGTCTGTGTTTTTACTGCGACAATGCTGCCGGCAGACAACTTTGTTCTTTCACTCTTTCCATTTGCGACTCCGTTTCAGATGTTGGAAGGTACCGATACGTCACAGATAATGCACTATATCTATGCAACAGTTGCAGAGCTTGCCTTTTTCAGCCTGGCAGAGTTGCTGCTTATCAAGGTAAGGAGGTCGTTTGAATGAATTTTTTATCACTTGTCGGCGTCGAATTTAAGAAAATAAAACGCTCAAAGATACTTTTCATCCTGCTTGCTGCGACAGTTATCCTATGGATACCATCCATTTTGAATGCTCATATGAACTTTGGCATGCAGGCAGAGGATATTTCTCCGGAAAACAATTTCTTTATTCAAGGTTTTATGGGAATGTCATGGTTTATGTTCCCCGCAAGCATGGTGGTTGGAACAGTCCTTTTGAACCAGACAGAAATGAAAAATAAAGGTATTTTGAAAATGCTTGCCCTGCCAATCAATACCGCAAAACTCTGTCTGGCTAAGTTTGTTGTGCTGCTTGTATTGGCGGCAATGCAAATTTTAATGATGGCAGGCATGTATTATATCAGTGCCGCTATTTCTTCAAGGACACAAGGTTATAGTTTTATTCTGCCGCTGCTGTTTGTCACAAAAGAAATTAGTTTCCTGTTTCTGTCTGCTATACCGATGATTGCATTTTTCTGGATGCTGTCCGTATGTATTCAGACGCCGATATTCTCCATCGGTATTGGTTTGGCATCCATTGTGCCCTCTGTATTGATAATTAACACAAAGATATGGTTTGCCTATCCGATGTCATATCCGTTTTTCGTTATCACATCGGAATACGGAAAACTTGCTGCAAATCTTGACACTGCACAGGTAAATCCAATACCCTGGATACCTGTTGCCATTGTTATCACAGTGATATGTTTAAGCATTTCCTGCATCCGTTTCGGGCAGGCTGAAAGGAGATAATGATTATGAGAAACAAAATTTTAACCGCTGTCAGTACCATTATGCTTTTTGTACCATGGACTATTTTACCACTTAGAACTTTTGACTGGGCATTGGAATCACCTGCTGCCGAAATCATGATTGCCTGCTATGCAGTGTTTATGATTTTCAGCGGTGTGTTTACAATCGTTTCCTATGTTAAGGCAAAGGCAGGGAACAATTTGATGAAAGTCTGTTTAATTGTGAACAGCCTTTATGCAGTTGCAGGTATCACATTTTTAGGAATGATGATTCACGCTCAGTTGATGCGAGGTGGCTTGTTATGAAAAAAATAAGAATCATGATATCTGTCATTTTCATTCTGTGTCTTACGGTTTGTTTGGCAGGCTGCCATTCCAATCACGATAAGAACAACCTGAAAGATAATCTTATCGATGGTTGGAATAATTGGCTGCAGTCTTTCAGCAGACACGCATTAACCAAAGAGAAAGACCTTCAAGGCGAAAAGCTCAAAGGTATTGACGCTTATACAGGTACTTATACCGCCACCTATGATAAATTTAATGGGAAAGAACTTATCTTTGGCGGAACTGCGTTGGCACGCCAAAATGGCAATCGCCTAAAAGTGACATATACACTAATTATAGAGGAAGGCGCCGCTGAACTGTATTGGATTGCAGGCAGTGATGAGTACACAATTGCCCATGATAGCGCAGAGGATACAAAGGAATACACCATTTCGCCAGGAGATAACTACGTTGTTCTGAAAGGAGAAAATTTTACCGGAAGTCTCTCATTAACGGTTGCAGATGTAAAGGATTAAACAATCTTACATTTTGAAATCCATGCGCTGCCATGATAAATAAGAAAATCCCAATTGCATATTTAACTTATAGAATCATATATATTACTGTAACTTTAGTTAATACACAACAAAAAGGGAAATGGAGGTAAACGCAGTGGGATCAAAAAAAGACGCTTTTATAAACAACGCCAAGAAATACATCGGCCAAGGACCAGCCAAATTTCGGAAATGGTATTGTGGGCACGACGAAAAAGGTACTCCTTGGTGTGCGATATTTGTTTCATATGTAGCAAAAGAAACAGGAATATTGAACACACTAATCCCCAAACATAATGGTGCCGGCAGCATTGCACGAGAAGGTGTAAAGGCAGGCTGCGGAACATGGTATGAAGGTCATAACACAAAGCCTCAGGTAGGTGATCTTATTTGTTTCGTTTGGAATGGTCAAGGCAGATGTCCTGGTGAAGATAAATATTTTAGTGACCACATAGGAATTGTATATAAAGTCGGCACCAAGTATGCTTATACGATTGAGGGAAACACAAGTGAAGATGGTGGTAATATTGATAATGATTCGTCTAAAGTTGTTGCTAAACAACGGCCGCTATATTCAGGAATGATCAATGGCTATTTTCGTCCTAATTGGAATACTTCTCCCTGCCCCGACGCCATCTACCGTGTACGGGCAGGCGGCAAATGGTATCCCGCTGTAAAAAATCTCGAAGACTATGCAGGCGTTATTGGTACGCCAATTACAGATGTTGCTGTAAAGTTCAGTGAAGGAACTTGCAAATACAGGGTTCATGTGAAAGGCGGCAAATGGCTGCCATGGGTTACAGGATATAATTTAAAGGATAACAATAACGGCTATGCCGGAGACAAAAAGGTAATTGACGCCATTCAGATTGTTTACAACGGCAAATACAAAGCACAATATCGTGTCAGTCCCGTCGGCAGCAATTACTATAGTTACCAAAACAACATTGAAAAAACAAAAGGGCAAGATGGTTATGCCGGTAGTTATGGCACAAGTATTGACCGTCTCCAGATAAAGCTCGGAAAATAAAGATGTATGGAAATCAAAGGTTTACATAAACTTTGAAATGGTTTAGAAGATGCTCCCAAAGTCATTTCATGACTCTTGGGTCATCTTCTTTTATTATACCGGAAAACGGACCTAAGGCAGCAAATCCACAACCAGTTCTGAAAATATTCCCGAAATACTGATTTCATTTTCGCTATCAACGGCATTCTCACACTCTGCTGTTTTTCCTTCTTTTACATAATAAACATTACATTTTCTGCCCTTATTTCTAACGGTTACCATATTTTCTTCCGGAATATGGATGATCGTTTTTGCCTTCCATTGGTTAATCTCCAATCTTCCCGTAACCTTATCAACCGTAATTTCATAATCCGTCTTTGCTGTGAATTCCAGACTTCCACTGCTGTCTGAAATCAAGACTTGCTCTGCAGCACCGTCATATTCCAAACGGTTCAGATGAAGATTACTTATCTCAAGAAGTTTAACGCTGGCTGCAATCTCGCAATGGTCAGAATATTTATTCGGAAGAATAATCTCAACTGCCAGCGACTCCTCCGCTTCATAGCGGCTTAACTTATTTTTGTTAAGACAAATTACATCAAGCTTGTTTTTCCTGTCATCCAGCTTTATCTTATACATGGAGCCTAAATTCTCAATGGTTTCAGAAGACAGCTTCACATGCAGCTTCTCATCATCGCCCGATGACAGCATGATTGCAGCTGCGCTGCCAATATTGACATCAAAATGTTTCTCACAGTCGATATCATAAATTGTTTCACTGGTATACACAAATGTTTCCGGGGTTTCCTTTGTGATGGAATTCATAAGCAGCTCATCTATGGTAGTCTTAAAAATCTCCGCTATGATTACCATATTTTCAACATCCGGTAAACCTTTTCCGGTTTCCCATTTCGTGATAGCCTGCCTCGAAACACCAATTTTTTCGGCAAGCTGCTCTTGCGAGATACCTTCTTTTTTTCGTATTTCCTTTAATTTTTCAGAAAAATTCATACAAGTTCTCCTTCCTAAGTGTGCACACTTTATTCTTTTAACAGTGAATATGCGGTGATTTTTTTAATTGGTGCTGAAAGAAGCACGCTGATCACAAATGCCACCGCAGTAAACATCATGGCAAATACAATCAATATCCAGACAGATACTTCAAAATGATTTTTTACAGCCCCAATCAGGGAAAAAATGATACTGTTAATTGCGGGAAGATACCACAACCCGGCTATTACCGATATGATTGACACCACAGCCACAACGGGTATAAACTCCAGCGCTGTCTTAACCGTAAGCTGCCTGTTTGTGTATCCAATCGCTTTATATATGCCAAATTCCTGTCTTCGCCTGCTTATCATTGAATTTATGATTACATACATCACAAGCAGCACCATCAGAACGGAAATCACAAACAGAATCACCACAATCACAGAAACGATACCCGCATACATCATTCTGCCGTTTTCACTCATCTGTTCAAAATTTACCGATGATTTCATGATCGAATCGTAATTTTCTTCATACTCATTGATAAACTCATCGGCATTTTTATCATATAAGTAAACATTGACAGAATTCGTTGTTCCACCAATTTTTTCGTATCCCTCACTTGTAAGCTGGCATACCGCTCCTGCATTATTAACACTTTGAATATAACCGGTCACAATGTAATATGTCGATTGGCTGCCCACTGTCAGCTCTATTTCACTGCCAATGGGAAACCCATCCGAAATGGGATTTCCTATTGCAATTTCATTATCCTTCACAGGACTTTTGCCTTCATAACAGATATCATTGGTTGTTTTTGAAAAATCTTCACACACAAAAGCCGTAAGACTTCCACCTTCATAACTTACAGGTACAGAAGCATATTCCAAAACAAGCCTTACACGACTGTCATTTTCAAGAAGTTCTTTAAGTTCCGTCATTTTTCCATCCTCTGCCGTAAAAATAACAGACGGTAATTCTTCTGATAGTGTATTCATAAAATTATCCGGTTTGACATTTACATTGTATAGGAGCGTTCCCGCGAAAGACAGCAGCACCATAATGCCAAATGAGACAATAAATAATAATATATTTTGTCCCGCCGATTCGTCTCCGGTGATACCTCTTATGGCATTAATCGGCTCTAATCTATGTATTTTCCCTGCTGAAATATAGGAAAAAAGCAATATTGCGCATGTCAGTGTCAGGATTACAATCAGCAAAGCCATTATATCAAAATCAGGCGTATAGGAAAATCCTGATTGGATTGCCAAAATACCTGCTACGGAAGGCAGGACTGCATAAGACAAGGCGATTCCCATTACCGTGGCAGCAATGCCTACAAGCATGTAGGGCATAACTGCCCCCGCAATAATCAGATTGCTTGTATAACCAACCGCTTTTAATACCCCCATCTGTGCCAGTTCACCTTCAATTGCACTTCGTATCCGAAAGTTACTGAGAAAAATGCTCACCACCAGTATAATGGCAGCAAGCGCCAAAAATATAACAATAAGCAGAGTACAGACCATTGTTCTGGTCTGCTTTGCGGTATCCTTGTCATTGATACTCAATAACGCAATCCCTTTTTCTCTTAGCATTTCAGATATTGTATTTTTCATTTCATTTAAATTAGCGACACCGGTTGTTTTTAAGGAATATTCTGCAATGACATGCTCACTGTATTCACGTGCAAAGTCCTCATAGACGGCTTCGGGAAAATATCCCCCAATCAGCCCGGTACCGTAATTGCCATACTGCATTTCCAATACGATTCCGCCAATATCATAGGTATGCTCCTTGCCATCTATGGAATAAGCAATACTGCCGCCTTCTGCAAAACCGCCCAATTCCTTCATATACATGGGAATATAAACGGAAGCTTCACTCTTCCCGGAATATTCCGTAACATCAATCAGATTCAGCGTTCTTTCCTCATCAAGATTGTAAAAAACAGTATTCATGTCAAAATCAGAACCTGCAAATTCTCGGACTGTTACCGGCATAAATACCCCGCCATGCTTTTCAACAAACGATACCCCGTCAATTCCTTCCATCTCTGTAAGCAAATCTTCATTATCCTGAATCTGAGGAATGATAAAATTGATATCCGCTGTGTCAAGCTTATCAAACAGGCTGTCATAAGCGTTAAATGTTTGAAATGCAAGTACAAGGGCAATATTGATAATAAATGCAGTCAGGCAGATAAACACCCCGAAGGATATATATTGTCCCTTTGCTTTATTCAAATTATGCAGGGTAAGCGTGGATACTTTATTCATGATGCGAAGCTTCATTTGTTACCACCCCATTTCTTTTATAAATTTATCAAGTTTTTCAGTTCTTTCGGTATCGTCCTGCTCAAATTTCCCCAAGTCACACTCGCCGAAGATTTTTCCGTCTTTAATATAAATAATACGATTTCCCCGCAGGGCTGATTTTTTGTCGTGAGTGACCATGACGATGCTCTGCCCTTTCCGGTGCAGTGAGGTAAATACATCAAGGACTGCCCCCGCATTTGCAGAATTCAACGCACCTGTCGGCTCATCCGCAAAAAGTACGTTAGGACTGTTGATCACTGCCCTGACGATGCCTGCCCTTTGTGCTTCGCCTCCTGAAATCTGGGAAGATGTTTTTCTCCACGTGCTTTCCGGAATATTTACCAATGAAAACAGCTCCTTTGCACGGTTTTTGATATCTTCCCTGTCTTTGCTTGTCAGTACCCCTGCTGTAATAACGTTATCCATCAGGTTCATTTTATCAACCAGATAAATCTGCTGGAATACAAATCCACACTGCTTCCGCCGAAATACAGCTAACTTATCATTGTTCAGCTTCGTGATGTCCGTTCCGTCAAAGAAGATTTCCCCACCGTCCGGCTTATCCATCCCTGAAAGGGAATACATCAGGGTAGACTTGCCCGCGCCCGATGAACCCATGATAACGGTAAAATCCCCCTTATAAATATCAATATTCAGATCCGAATAAATAACCTGCATACTTTCACCTTTGCCAAAAGCTTTTTTTAAATGCTTTGCCGATATGACTGTCTGTTTGTCCATAATACAACCGCCTCTCTTTTTATTATGTGACAACCATAATGAAAAAACCTAAGTTGCGCCACCAACAGTTGTATACATTTGGTTTTTTTATGCTACTTTTCGTTGCTTAGCAAAGCAATCATGTCTTTTTCCATTTATCTCTTGCAATAAAACAAACGGCAGTACCCTCCTTATGAAATAAAAAACAGACATGGCAGTACCTCACAATACCGCCATATCCATAAAAGCTGTCCGACTATATGAAAACGGCGGCCTTGATTGTTATTTCAAAACCGCCGCTTTCGTTGAATGACATGGAAAGGTATCTGCAAGACGACGTTTTTTTTCTTTTGCCACTGTGTGGCATAGCCGTCTTGCGGCAGATTTATCTTGTGTTTATTATGGCTTAGCCTTTTGTCTAAACGTTTATTCCCATTTGAAACATTTTACAGAAATACCAAAACAAATGAATGTAACGGTACTCATAACAGTAATCGGAAGCAACGCATTTTCAATCGGTAATCCCAGAAATGCCGCTTTTATTAACTGAATACCCTGTGTCAACGGAAAGATACTGATAATCCTCTGTATGGCAACAGGCATAACTTCAAAGGGAAGTGTCGCACCCGAAAAAATCAGCATGGGGAAATACAGGATACAGGCAATCACGCTTGCACTTTTCATGTTTTTAGCAATTCCTCCAACCAACAATCCGATACTCAAAGTCGATACCATAGTCAAAAGCCAACTTCCCAAGAACAAGAGGACAGAACCATGTATTTCTATTTTCCAAAACAACATGGCGGCAGGAAGCAGGGTAAGCATTGATACAATGCAATAGATAACATAAATCAAAAATTCTACCAGAAGTAATTTTGCCGGACTGACAGGAGTAACTTGGAAACGCTTCAAAATTTTTCGTTCCCGATATTCTGATACCACAAGGGGCAACCCCATTAGTCCGCCCGCACAAATGGAAATACAACATAGTGCGCCAAAAGACTGCTCCATAAACGTGTATGCCGCCCCGTCCGCAGCGGGTTTTGTTCCATAAATAAAGCCAAGAATAACTAGAATAATCAGCGGCATAATCACCGCGAAAATAACCATATTCATGTTCCTGATGTTTAGTTTTAATTCGTTTTTCAAAAGTGTTCCAAATGACTTCATTCTTTCTCTACCTCCTCGCCGGAAAGCATAAGATAGGCGTCCTCAAAGTTTTCACATTTGTTGGCTTTCTTTGCTTGTTCAACGGTTCCGAAAAATACGGTTTTCCCATTTTTCAAAATACAAATCTCATCACAAAGGGCTTCCACTTCGTCCATAAAGTGTGAAGTCAAGAAGATAGTTAATCCCCCGCTTTTTAATTCAGATAATATTTTCCAGACATCACGACGGGCTTTTGCGTCAAGCCCGGTGGTCAATTCATCAAGGAATACCAGTTCCGGGTCAGGGATTAAGGCAAGCACGATAAACAAGCGTTGACGCTCCCCGCCGGACAGCCCCTTTACCGCATTACTAATTTTGTCGCCTATTCCGAATTGTTCACAAAGTTTTATCCAGTCGGCGGGTGCTTCATAAAGGCAGGCAGTTTCTTCACATAGTTCTGACACTTTGATTTCCGGCTGATAATCGCCCTCCTGAAACTGGACGCCCACATTCTGAAACAGGCAGTGTCTATCCTTTTTGGGGTTATAGCCCAAGACTGATACCGTACCGCTGTCGGCATTCTTTGTGCCTAAGATACATTCAATCGTCGTGCTTTTCCCCGCGCCGTTCGCGCCAAGAAGTCCGTAAACAGTCCCACGTTTTACGGATAAACTGATTTTGTCTACTGCAAGCAGATTGCCATAGGATTTCGACAACTGCTCCACATTGATTACAGTCTGCATAACAAATCCTCCTTTTGTTTTTCGTGAGATAAGAATACCACCAATGAAAACATTGGTGGCAAAGTGTAGGGTTTATGAAAATTCAATTTTCATGTCGTGCAGCATATCCAAAATGGCAATCGCATTTTTCTCTGCCGCCAACAACGACACGATTAGCCTGTCACAGACAGAAATAATATCATCCGTCTGCTTTGGCGTGTTCAGTGTGGCACGGATATCTGTATCGGGATTTTGGGATAACTGCTGTAAAAGCCGCAGGATTGATTCTAAGGAATAATTGGCACATCTTAATGAACGAATGATTTTTAGTCGTTGTATATCCACATCTGTATAGACGCGGTAGCCATTATCTTTTCGCTTGACGGTAAGCAGACCATTCATTTCCCAATTTCGGAGGGTGTCCATAGAAATATCAAGTAGTTCTGATACATCTTTTCGCTTCAAGTGTCGGGAATTATCCCCAATACCGCCGGATAAAATCTGCTTTACAATTTCAATGGCTTCCTCCGCGTTCCGGCGTTCCCTCCTAAGTTGCTCCAAGTAATTCTCCGTAAGCGCAATAGCGGTATCGAAATCTCCTGTTGCTGACACGGTAATCATCTGCGCGATTTTCTTTCTCAGCCCGTTCTGTAAAACCTCTACCTGAAATGCAAGTCGTATCAGCTTACACTGTTTTATATGAAATTCTGTGAACACTCGATAGCCATTTGACAATCGTTCCGGCTTAGGTATCAGTTTCAGTTTTTCATATAACCGTACTGTGTTTGGGTGTATTCCGATGATTGCGGCAACTTCCGCAGTTTTGTATGTGTTCATTGTTTCCCGTCTCCATTTTTCCCCAATATATCATAGCTGAAAAGTCTGGTGTTATAGTGTAGGGTTCTATTTTACCATAGAAAAGAGAATCAGCAAGATTGTGTTGTTTGATATTGGTATTTTCCCAACTTCTCCGTAGTAGAAACAAGGAAAAATTTTGAAAAATCTTTCTCAGAACTCCGTCATAACCGCCCTGTGCGGTGTTGTAGGTAATGAGAGAGCTTTCAAGGGGGGATTCTTCCCAACAAGCAAAATCTGTCCGGCAAGCCATAGGCGCAGACAGGCGGATTTACGGAAGAACAAGTGAATAAGTCCGCAAATGGAGTTAGCGTTGAGTTTGTTAAAAAAATATGTGAGCACATATGTAGATTAACTAAAAACGCATGATTTTTCAATGACTTCTTGATTGATAAATTTAAAATCATTGCATATCAATTTGCATAACGTCAAGACTACATAATATGTTACGCAGTAGCAATTAATATTCTTTTGATTTATGAGTTCTTGTGGGCATCGAAATGATGGGTTAAGTATTTTATACGCCTATCCTCGCAAACAGCGTTCTATTGCATAATAAGAATCATAAAAATTTTCAAAAGCTAATGCTAAACAAATAGAATTTTTCATGTGTTTATGATATAATAAATTGTACATATTTTTCCAAACTTATTTAATAAACATTGGCAAGGTGATTCGTATGATAGCGCTACATAATAATTATATTTTTCTTCCAAAGGCAAATAAAAAGGAGTCATTCACATCATCTAAGGATACTGATGGTACAATTCACTTAAAGATGGAAAAAAATGTTCTTTCTTATATAAGGAGCATTTTTGGCGAACCTATTAATAAAGATACAGAAAATATTGTGTTTAAAATTATTTATACATATGAAATGGAGATTGAAAATATAAAGTATGATGTAATTTTTACAATACATAATATTACTCATTATTCCTACCTTGATATATGTGTAAGCGGAAAAACAAGCAATCAAGTAATAAATGCTTTAGAATGCATACAGGATAAAATAGTTGGTTCCGATATAGAAAAACTATATATTATGATAGTTTCGTACGATTCTATTTCTGAATATTATTGTAATAAAGCATATCCTAAACTCAATAAATTAGAAAGAAATTTGCGTAAGCTATTGTTTAATACTTATACTGTTAACTTTGGGGTAGACTATTATCAAAAAACAATTTCTCCAGATTTACAAAACAAAATTAAAGGCGTAATCCAAGCTAAAGGAAATGAGGAAAAGAAGCAAATAGAAAGATTGAAAAATTTTTTCTATTCAATGGAATTTTCAGATATACAAGCACTTCTTTTTACAAAAAAATGGACTAAGGTTGAAGAAGAAAACAAAGCTAATTTTCTATCAAAGCATGAGAAACTTACTGAATTATCAGAAGAAGATCTAAGAACAGCTTTTGAGAAATTTTCTCCTCAAAGCGATTGGGAAAGATTATTTGCTGATAAAATAAATAATTGTGAAATAGAAAAAATGATTGAGATAGTGCGCTCGACTCGAAATGACATTGCACATTGTAAGTTCTTTTACAAGGAGCAATATACTTCTTTCAACGAATCAGTAATTGCACTTAATCATTTGATTATAAAAGCAATAAGACTTACAGAAGAAAAAGATTTTGTACAAAAACAAGCTGAATCATTTCGTATAGCATTGGCAAGTATAGCTGATACATTAGCTCAATTCCAAAAACGGATGAAAGAAACTATATATGATAGTATTACCATTCCTTTGCAAACATTTTCCTTAGCAATGAACGAATGGAAAAAGACATTTAATACTAGTTTTAATAAAATGCTTTCGAATGTTGATTTTAATAGGCTCGAAACATCTGCAGATAATGAATTGATAGACAAGAATTCTGAAGCAGAGGAAGATAATGAAGAATCATCTATTGAGTAACCAAATGTATAATCTTATACCTGTGTTTCTATAATACATTTATATATTCACAAGACAAATAAAATGATAGAATAATGAATCAGTACTTAATGAAAGGATTGAAACATAAAATGAATATTTTTATTGGAAGTTCCGCAGAAGCTCATGAAAAGGGAATATTGCTAGAAGTAGCAAAAATTGTTGAAGATTGTAAAATGAATCCTATTAGATGGAATCAAAGCCCCTCTATTTTTGAAGCAGCAAAATGTACGCTTGAAAATTTGGAGGATATGATAAAAGAAAAAAATATTGAGGGTTCAATTTTTATATACTCAGGTGATGATAGAACTTGGTATAGAGGAAAAGATGTTGGAAAACCACGAGATAATGTTATTTTTGAACATGGTCTTTTCTCTGGAAAACTAGGGAGAACAAAATCAATAATTATTAAATATGGTAACGTTGAACTCCCTACTGATTTATCGGGTATCACATACATTGATTTTAGTGATGGCAAGAAAACCAGAGGTGAAATAGATTTACGGAATTGGTTGCTCAATTTACAAACAAATAATCGAGAATTGTTGATTGCTGGAAAGATAAAATCTCAAGCCGAAGAATTGAATCAACAGCTTATTATTAGATCGTTCAAAAATTTAGAAGCAGCAAAACCTATTATTATTGAAAAGGCACAAAATGCTTTAGAAATTAAAATTCTTGCAAACAAAGGTTTAGAATTTATCGGCGCAGATAACTCACTAATTTCACTAGCTGAAATATCAAAATACCAACATTTAAAGCGTTTAAAGGTTATTCTTTTATCTCCTAACTCTTCTTGGATAAACAGGGGGATTATGGCTTTAAGGAAATATGAATCATTAGATGATTTTAAAAATGAACTAAGTTCAACACATATTATTGTTGAAATGGGAATGAAAAAAATTATAAAAAATTTACAGCTAGAAAAAAGTGGCATTAAATATCAAAACGGAGAACCATATTTTCGATTTATTATGATTGATGACAGTGTCTTTGTTTCCACTTATGCAGAAACACCTACAGAACAAGTTCGAGATTTGCCAGTTTTTGAACTCAAAAAGAATTTTGGTTCATTATATGGATCTCTAAAAAAACATTTCAATGATTTGTGGGTCAATAATTCTGAATTCAGTAAAACTTATAAAGAACATTTTGATGTTGAAGTCTCCGCAGGTGGACTAGTTTTCTCTCATTATAATTCTAATATATATATTGCATTGGTTCAACGAGACGATGGGAGTTGGGTTCTACCTAAAGGACACAAAAAAATAAGTGATAACTCAATTGAGGAAACCGCCCTCAGAGAAGTATCAGAAGAAACTGGTTTATCCCATACCAAACTAAGATGCCTAAGAAAAATAGATACCTACGCTTATGATGAATCTGCTATCATATATAATATTAACAAAGTAAATCATTTCTATTTGATGGAATATATTTCTGATGATTTAAATGAATTGCACACAGATTTTGAACATTTATCTGCAAAATGGTGGAATATAAACGAGGAATTACCATTCATGTTTTACATATATCAGAAAATTTTAATAAACGAAACTATTAAAAAAGAATTTAACATAGATGTAAAACTAAATGAACGGTAATCCTTTCCGTAAAAATGCCATAAACATAGTTTCCAACAATTTAATAAATTGTTATGTACACTTCCATCATGTAATCTTTTATTTTGTAATAGTTTGTTGCATATGGTTTCTTGTTCATGATTCTGCTTTCTTTATTGTTTACGATCATTCATGTCAAGTACATATTCCTTTCTCAAAAATCGGCGGCAATCCTTTTAAAAGGAATTGTCGCCGTATCTAGGTTTTGTTCTTCCATTACAACATGTCATTTCAAGACTCCTTCAAAAATGGTGTAGTAGTGGTGTAATAAGTACCTTTCCCTACTATGGAATCATTGATTTTACAGGCTTTTGGGAGACATTTCAAGATACTGCCGTGGCAGACAAAAAATGTACGAATACTCATCACTTATCAAATGTTCCTCCAATATCTGCCACAAAAAATGCCTCTACAACTGCCGGTTCAAAATGTGTACCGGATTACTCCCTGATAATCGCATACGCCTTTTCAAGCGGCATAGCGCTTTTATAACAGCGTCGGAAGTCAGTGCGTCAAAAACATCCTCTACCGCCATAATCCTCGCACAAAGCGGTATTTCTTCTCCACTTACGCCATAGGGATAGCCTTTGCCGTTCCACCATTCGTGATGATACGCCGCCATCTCCACCGCCGTGTTCAGATATCCTGATTCCCCAAACTCCGCCTTTGCGTGGGTAAGCAGTTCATGGTAAAAAGAACGCATATTACCCTGCATGATCAACACAATAATTGTAACTGTCATGACAAAAGCAGAAATGCTGGTAATCCCGATAAACAGCGCTGCTTCTTCACCTCCATACCTGATATCCAAAACCATTAGCGCATTTTTTCCATGGCATTTTTCAATTCATACCTGTCAATGGAAATCATTTTAATTGCCGGAGCATCACACTCTAAGTCTCTATAATACACAAGCATATTGGAAAGAAATTCTTCCTTACAGTGCAGCGCTTCTTTTTTTCTGCTCAATTCATCTGTAGACTTGTCCAGCCACAGGCGAAATATGGATTCCGGAAGCTGAAATGCATATGTACTTTTCCCACAGCGAAGATGCCACGCCGCCCCCTGCTTCTCCCAGTGCAGAGTATACATGCTGTCATCAAATCTTTTTTCACCGTTGACACAGTATAGGAAAAGAAGCTGCCCAGAATTGGTGATTGCAACAGCCGTCCGCTCCCCAATTCTGTCAGCCAGCCGCCGAATCCGATTTTCTGTCTTCGGATTGTCCTCATGCACTTCCTCCTGATGCAGTATATCGCAGAACTCATCCCAATAAGGCATCTGATTGAATTCCAGCAGTGGTATCCGATAGGTCGCCGCAAACTTCTGTGCAGAAACTGTATAGCCGTTCATCGCGGCAATTGCAACCTGATAATTGTATCTGTCAAATCGATAAGTAAGCCCCTTGCGCCTTGTACTGCGCCTTGCTATCAGCTCGTTCTTATCCACAATATCAAAATGGTTGATGTCTTCTTTCAGCCCTAAAACGCTCCGCACAGTATTCAGTCCGACTTTTTTCTGATAATCCTTACACTCAATTAAAATTCTGGACAGGGAATAAAATGGAGTCTGCACAGGCGGCTCAAGCAGCACATCCGCATTGTGCGCTTCCCCCAGCCCTTGAATCATCTGTCCCGCGCCCGCATCAAAAATATAAAGCCCGTCAGACTTTACTTCCGTAAAACCCACTTTAAGCAATATCCGCTTTACAAAAATTTCAAATGCCCTGCCTGCTTTCATCCCTATCTCCATTCTCATTTGTATTTTCTGTTCTTCCGTCTTAAAAAGCTGTCTTTATCGCCTTACATACATTATATCGGGATACTAATATAATGGCAATCAAAGCATAAAATAAGCAGGCAATTTTTTCTATAAACTTAAAAAACAGCGACTTTTGCTAAATCGCTGCTTTTGCTTTACCACTGTTATATCACTCAAAATGTTTCCCGCATTCTAAGGGCTTATTTCATCTTTTCAAAATATTTTGCCAATCGGTTTTATTATACAAAATCCTGATTATGTAAACCACAGCACCTTCATCATCATAATAATAAAAAATATTGTAATTATCAAAATATGCCATTCGCAAGCCAATGCGTCTCAATAATTCATCATCTACCAGCGGATGTCCTACTGGGTATTCAGCTAACTGTTCTGCAGTATACAAGATACCATCTGATATTCTCTTGGCCGCTTGGGGATTACAGAGGTCAGTGAAAATATAGTACTCTATATCCAGCAAATCATATTCTGCTGGTTCAGTAAATACAACTCTAACCACGTTCTTTTCTCCGCTGTTCCACTTTCTCCCTCACTTCTTCAATAGTACTAGTCCTGCCGTCCTGCATCGCCTTATATCCTTCACCAATTAATCTATATAATTCCAGCTTTGCAATGTCTGAAGTTTCCTTTGCCAGCTGAGCCTTAATTGCCAACATATGAACACATCCTTTCCTTCCCATATAACATGTATACAATATTCCAAACAACAAATTCTCTGTTTAAAAGGCTTTCCAGTTTTTCAAAAACACATTACTATCATGACTTTTCATTTTTAGTATACTCAAAAAAGCCTTGTATTACAAGAATTTTCATATTTATTTTTTAACCTCCTCTATCCTGCTAAGCATACCATATATAAAATGTATGACGCAACCTCCTGCGGATATTGCAAACCCATTTCCCCAAGCAGCCAAGTTCCCGATATAACTGCTCCTCCATAGGTGTAGCCTTTTTCATTCCGCCTCCTCTTAACCCACCAAACCAGAAACAGCCTTATAAATAAATGGAACATACATACAAAACAGAGCCAGCCGCTCCCACAATCCCTCATACCTTAAAATTGTATTTTGAAATTGCTCCTTATCCCCCATAACAAAGCAGGCAAAGAAAACCAGCGCCAAGATAAAGCTAATAATACTTACAACGCCAAAAACAATATCTTTTTGCTTAAATGAACAAATTCCATTCAGCAGCGGAAAGAATAATAATGCCATAAAACCAATCGCCGCACCGAATCCATGTATCCTTGAAGACATTGTAACCATATCCTTGCTTTCATTGACGCTGAATATGCCTGAGAGTAATCCTGCTCCGACAGCAAAAATTCCAATGGAAAGCGCTATTAAAACAGATAAAACAGGAAATTTTGTTTTTATTGCCGCAAAGTACGCACACGCCGTAAATGTCAGAAATCCGCCAAGCCATATAAGCCACATATTATAAATAAGTCGAACAGGACTTTTCAGGCTTCCCAATGCACTCATTACCATCATTTTGCTATTGTATCCGGTATAATACCGCCCCAGTATCCACGGAAGAAAAAATTCACCGATGATTGTAAGCAATAAAATCACATGAAACCACTGACTGTTTATCACGCTTTTCATTTCGTCTCTCCTTAATATCTTGCAACTGCGCCCTTCCACTTATCCCTTTGATATGACATTTGCAACTTATTATACCAGAAAACGGGCCGAAAGCAACAAATCCACAACCAAGTAAACATTGACGGAATTCGTTGTTTCGCCGATTTTTTCGTATCCTTCACTTGTAAGCCGACATACCGTTCCTGCATTATTAACACTTTTTAGTGTCTACTTAAAATATTTATCAAAAAACTTGTATAAAACAATACATAATCCCATGGGCAAACCAAATAATACGCCACCAATAAATACTCCTACAACCAACTGAGGTGCTGAAAAGCAATTTGACAAAATATAATGTCTTAATCCCAAAACAGAATTAACAAGAAACAGTGTTCCACTTATCAAACCCGGAGATACTTTTCTATCTTTGATTGTATAGAAAAAGTGGTCTCCAAAATTTATAATTCCCCATATCAGAATTCCCACGCAAAAGCATGTAAATTTACCATTGAATACATATAAAAATACTGATATAAGGAGCATTGGATAATAGATAAATAAATTGTTTGCCATCCAATGTCCATGTGTCATATGATAAGGCAGCCATTTATGTTCATACATCCATTTAGGAAAATCTCCAATGGCTTCCTCAAACAAGTGAAATGGCAGGTAAATTACCAAATTAAAAATTATAAAGTGCATCATATTCATTTTTCTCCTGTCACTTTCTCAAATTCTTTTTCAAAATTTTCTTCCCATCTTTCCAGTGTTTCTAAAAGCATAAACTGTTGTTCTAATATAGTCCGTCCAAATAAAGGAATATCTTTATGTTTAGGTAATTGTTCCATAATTTGCATTTTGGTATTTTGAATACTGTTTTTAATATTCATAATACATTCATTTGCCATACTTTCATCAATCAATGCCATATTTACAATAACAGCATTAAAATCCAAAAAAACCCTGGTTTCGGCTAATGAAAATTTAATCATCCATCCTTTAAAGATTTCTTTTCCCTCAGGCGTTATTGTATACAATGTTTTTTCGGGCATATTTCCGTTCTTAATGGTTTCACTAACAACATATCCCTTTGCTTCATATTGAACCACTTTTTTATAAACCGTAAATGAACCAATTTTAATCCACCTAGACAAGTTTCTGGCTTCAATTTGCTTTTGTAAATCATACGCACTTTTAGGACTTTGGCATAATGAACCTAAAATAATTAAATCAATCGTAGACATAATTTACCTCCAATACTACATTATACATTACTGTATTATACAGTAGTTTGTGAATTTGTCAAGTTCTACGCAATACTTAAAAGACAAATGATTTATATAACAGCACTTTTTCACAATTTTACTTTTTGCATAACATTGAAAGAACAAGAGCGCTTTGTTTTATAATCTGAAAACACCGTTAAGAAAAGCACTGTCTTCTTTGATAAAAGTTCATATTATATTTGTGCTTTTCCTTTGTATCTGCAAATCATAACAAAAAGCAATGCAGCCGCAAAAGCCAATACAATAGTCGTAGCTGCACTTGCTTCAATTCCGTATATGCCACCATTCCAAATGTTATCGCTTACTGATTGCATATGAAAAATTGCTGTTACGGTTTCCTCATTACCACTTAAATTTAATCCAAGAACACTATACAAAATGGCATTCCAAAATGAATGAAGACCGCAGGCTGCCCAAATGCTCTTAAAATAAATCGTGAGAAATGAAAAAATAGCAGAAATCAGAATCAGATTGATAACGCCAATCACACCATAAATTATTTCCCCTGCAAATAAAGATGACCAATGCGGTAAAATAAATAAAATTGTACTTACAATCATTGCCGTCAAAAATGAAGTTTTTTCTTTGAGTGCATGTAAAACAATTCCCCTGCAAAGTATTTCTTCCGCTGCACCTTGAATCATAAATCCTCCGGTTAAGAGGATAATCATAAGAACATCCGCATTTTCAAAAATCCCCTGATATTTTATATTTCCTGTCACTATGATTATAATGACAGACAAAACAAGCAGAAAAACACTTATAGCGATACCGATAAAATAAGTGCCAATTTTTTTTGACAATCCCATTGCAGCCAAAGGTTTCTTTTCAATCACTTTCCAATAGAGTAATGCAACACCCGCTATTACGATATAGCCGTAATAAGTAATCAACGTAATAGTTCCTGCATCAAACACATCGCCGACAAGCACGTTTTTTCCTAATGCAAAATGCAAAAGAATAACAAGTCCTTCAGCTATAAACAAGCCTGCTATGTAACATACCCAAAAGGCAAGTATTTTCTTGATTATGAATAGTGATACAGGCATCTCCGTAATATTATTAAATGGACTGACTTTTTTCAAAAGCTGTTTCATTTTTCCACTTCTCCCTGCAAATCATGAATACCATTCAGTATTGTTTTCAGTGCAAAATCAAAGCTGTCATTTATGGATAGTGGGTTTCCATATCCACCATGGCTTTCAATGGAAGAAAAACCTTGCAGAAATCCCCGAAACATACGCACAATATGCACTTTTTGCTCCTCATTTAATTCATAGGAATCAAGGACTTGAAAAAAAACAGACACCAAGCCTTGTGTCGCTTGCAAATGTTCCTCTGACTGATACATATTGTACCATTGCATAGCTTCAAACAATCCCTTATGCTCGGCAGAAAAATTACGATAAGCATAACATATAGCCATTATTGCATCATCTTTCGCCTTACCTATGGCGGCTTTTGTGATTTCGGTTTCTAAAGAACGCCAACCGTACAGCATAAGTTCTTTATTTAGTTCATCAAGTCCGCCATTAAAATGCTTGTATAAAGATGGAGGTTTTACGCCCAATTCTGCCGCTAACACTTTCAGAGTTACATTAGCAATACCCCTCGCGTCTGCCATATTAGCTGCCATTTCTATAATCGTTGTTTTATCTAAACCCACTTTCATAATAGCTAATCCTTTCTCTAATTTGGTTAATTGTATTAGCTATTATAGCATTCATGTTCGCCAATGTCAACTCGTCTGATAAAAGTTCACACAACTGTGTAGACATATCCAAAAAAGAGGATACCATCTTGTAAAAAAGGTATCCTGCTCTGTAAACAATATTCAGTTTTGGATGGTTGCAGCATCATTCAAACCAATCTGCAAGCCCTGTCTGTCTCCTTTATTCGCAAATCAACCAGTGAACACCTTATAGCTCCCTAAATTTATGTCCTACTGTTTAGCCGGATTCGGGCAGGTAATGAACCATGTATAGCCAAAACGATCCTTTATGGCAGAACCGCAACCACCGTCATCCGGCTTTGGATGGGGCCTTAGCGGGGAAAGTACGATTCCGCCCTCCGCCAGTACGGATATGGTATGCAACGCCTCCTCCTCCGAATCCATATGGATCATCAGCTTTATACCCGGATTCACCGCCGCACAATCAAAATTATCCCCCGCCGCCATATGCGTATTTCCCAACGAAAACTCCACGTGCATCACCTTACCGATCTGCTCCGGCGTTACCTCGAACGTATCCTCGGACCAACGGGACATACCATAAATCTCGCCGCCAAAGGCCTCAATATAAGTCTTAAGTGCCTCCTCACAATTACCGTTAAAAGACAGATATGGTATTACTTCAATTTTTTTATTCATTTTTCCCTCTCTCTGCATACCACGGGTCAAGCCGGCGGCAATGCGTATTTGAAATATCATTTTGTCAGTGTTTTCTTGATTGGTATTCCTCGAACCATTCCTCGACTACATGCCGCGGATGTTTGATCAACTCGGCTGTTTCCGCAACACTTTTTCCCTGCTGAAATTGTTTGCTCGCTACCGAATACATGCTTTCCGATACTTCAATTAAATGCCCGTCCGGATCAAATATGCGCACACCCCTTTGCAGCCAGGAGAATGTTTTCGGCTCATGCAGCAGCTCCACATCAGGGTATTTGCGAAGGCAGGCAAGAAATTCATCAAAGTTTTCCGTCTCGAAATAGAGCTCCATCGTATTGGAGTGATACTTCATTGTTTCTGCCGGAAATCCCACAAGTTCATCAAAATGCTCCTGTAAAGTCAAGCCGCAGGTCAGTGTTTTGTTCCACCCCAGATCGAGCGTTACCTCCTGTTCAAACAGATCATGATAAAATTGCAGCGACCGCTCCATATCCCTTACGGCAATCAGTGTGGTACATAATTTCATAGTCTCTTTCTTCCTTTCCTGATTATTTTAATTTCCATTGTACTATGGCCAGGAATGATTGTATTGTATATTTCCGACATATATAAAATCTTTCATCAAAAAGCCATTTTCCTTGCCTCTCGAATATTCATGGAATGATAGCGTTTGAACTCCCGCATTAAATGCGACGAATCCGTATACCCGTATTTACAAACCGCATTCGTAATATCAAAAGAACTCTGGCTTACAATATCCTTCCATAAATATTGATAACGCACCAGATTACTCAATTTCTTGGGCGTAATGCCGATATATTCGCCAAACAGACGCTCCATCTGTCTGCTGCTTATAAAATTCTCCTTCGATAACTGATTGATTTCTATCGTTCCTTGAGAACGGAGAATATCATAAATCACCCTGTCTATCACTCCGTTCTTCCTTGCAGCTTCCAACTTTTTCAGAAGCAGCGCTTCTGTCAATCGAATCCTATCATTCAAGTCTCTCGACTCAAATAATTGTCTGCGAAGTTCTTTATCCAGCCAGTTAAATCTTTCTCGGACATCATATCGCCCATTTACCGTACCGACAAAAGAATCCTCCGAAAAGACATAGGCACTCCATGCATAGAACCGAATGGCAAACACCGAAATCTTCTGCCCGGTTTTTTTATTGCTTTGAGCGAGAAAACTCCTGTCATTTATCCCGACAAAATCAGAAGTGATGATATTACCCGCATCATCTATGCGATAAATAATATCTACACAAGTATCCGGAATCACAATTTCAGAAGATTCATCTGTTCCTGTATCCGGGCAATCATACTCTCCACCCCAAAAACATCTGACATAAGGCTGCAATATCCGGCATGGTTCTATTTCATTATAGGCAGAATTGCATTTGAAAGGAGTTGCCGTCAATGGTCTGTATATCATTTTAGTTTTCATTACGACGTATTTTCTCCATAGCTTCCTCTACCGAAATGCAGTCAGCAAATCTCTCAGGCCACATCATTTCGTTGTAATATTTGTATGTTGTTTCTTTATCCATATAATCATTATCAAAAGTAGAATTGGCTCCGTTTGGCACAATAACCTTATATCCTCTTTCAAATGCAGATTTAATCGTTGCATCAATACAGAAATTTGTCTGCAAGCCGACAATCATTAAGGTATCTTCATTCTTTTCTTCTAAATAACTTACAAGCTCTTTGTTCCCAAAACAACTATTCATATCTTTGACATATATCTTTTCGTCTTTCATGGGAGTAACCTGCGCAGCAATTTCAAATTCATCATCCCCGACAGAAAATCCGGTTCCCGGTCCGTCATCATGCTGAACATATATTACTTCAACATGATTCTGTCTGGCAGTCTCAATTATTTTAACTGTGTTCTTTATAAAACTATCAAAATTATATAATCTCTCGTCCGTTATTCCTTTTTGTATATCAATCACCAATAATATCAAAGCAATGTCTCCCTTCTCATATCTCTCAAATTATTTCTCACTGAAGTAAAAGTATCTGTGTCACCGCCCCAATTTACGGCTTTCAAAATCGCTTCACATACATTATACCGACAGCCCGGCAGAATAGCAACAAGAGCATAAAACAAGCCGGCAAACAACGGGAATTTCCCGCGGGGATTTCCCGCAGAAGTTCTCCACTGTTCACCGGCTTTATAAATACTTTTACAAACAACTACCGCAAAACTGCCACGCTGTAGGACGGCAGGGTAAGCGTATCTCCTTCCAGAGTCACTGCGCCTCCATCCACGGTAAGGTATCCTGCAAGTTCAGAATAACCATACTGTTCCGCAGACAGCACTACCGTTTTTTCGTCCGTCTCGGATAAATTGTAAATTACATATATCGTAGTTCCGTTATAGGTCTTGGAAATCGCGGCGATATCCAAATCCGTAATTTCCTCCAGCCGCGCCACGGTTCCCCTTGCTATCTCGGGATTCTGATTGCGCAGCAGAATGGTATCTTTAAAAAAGCTGTATATCGAAGTGGAGTCCTTTATCTGCTCCTCCGCACAGGGGAATCTGTTTTCCTGCGGCTCCATGTCAAGCGGTCCTCTGGTCATTCCCGCAGCAGAAGCGTCCGCAGACCAGTACATGGGTGCGCGCTTGTTTTCATCTTTTCCGCTGCCGGTCATGCCGATTTCTTCACCGTAATATACAAAAGCGCTTCCGCTCATCAGAATATTCAATGCGGCGCCCATCTTAATCTTGCGCTCGTCATAACGCAGACTGCCCGCGCCTCTCCCCAAATCATGGTTTACAAAGAAGGGCGCATCTATGGCATCCTCCCGATATTCCCGTATCGCATTCTGCACCCTGATCAAAGCCTTTGCGTATGCCTGCGCGCTGTTGCTCTCTCCGGTATATGTCAGTGTTTTGGCAATAACGCCGGAATAATCCGCAAATTCAAAATTAAAGAAGCTGTCAATCCCGCTGGCATAATACTGCGCATAGGTAGCCAGACCGTCCCACGCTTCACCCACCATGTAAGCATCGGGCTTTATGGATTTGACATAATCATTTACCCAGGTCAGCACCTCCACATTTTTGCCCGCGGCACCGCTGTAAAACTCCTTCACCGCATCCAGCCTGAAGCCGCCGACGCCTTTATCCAGCCAGAATTTCATAACGGCTTCAAATTCCTCACGCAGAGCCTGACATCCAAAGTTTACATCCGGCATCTCACCCCAGAATATGCCCTCATAATAGTAGTCCGTGGAACCGACCTGATGCCAGTTGTTGGAAGGAGGGGCGTCCTTGACAAAATTGTAATACTCATAATACGGGCACTCCTCAGCGGAAGGTTCCTCTCCCTCGCCAAGCCCCTTCAAATAATCACATGCCGCCACAAACCACGGATGAGACGAAGAGGTATGGTTCAGCACCAAATCAATGATCAGCTTAATGCCCCGCTTGTCGCACTCAGCCACCAATTCGTCAAAATCCTCCATCGTGCCATACGCCGCATCGATGCTCATATAGTCCTTGACATCATACTTGTGATATGTATTCGACGGCATGATGGGCATCAGCCAGATTCCATTGAAGCCCATATCCGCAATATAATCCAGCTTCGAGATAACGCCCTGCAAATCTCCGATTTTATCCCCGTCGCTGTCACAGAAAGAATAGACAAAAATCTCATACCATGTGCGGTAGTTGTCGTCTATCACCTGCACATCCTTGGTGCGCCAGTCATCCTTTTTACCACACGCCCCCAGACAGCCGATGAGCAGTACACCAATCACAGTCAGTGCCCAAAATGTTTTCCCCTTTTTCTTTACGCGATTCATCCGCAGCTCCTCTCCTTCTATTCATATTTCATTTTTCGCAAAGTTTCGTGATTTGAGAATATCACTTTTGCGAAAATTTGTCAACGCGCTTCCTACTTGATTGTTTCATTTTTTTGCCTTTTTTCTTACCGCGCTGCCAGCTCCGAAACTTTCGAAACTTGTGCCATGATAAGTTTCGTTCGTCTCTCGTCCATCATATATCTCCATTTCCGTTATTCCGCCAGCAGCAGCCCTACCCTGCTCTGTATAATATGCGCCACATCCTCCGCGCTCTTGTCTCCGGCAAAATAAGCCGCAGCTTCCTCCTCTATAATATCCCAGATATCTTCATTCATGCGGTCGGGAACAAACACGCCGTTATAGACGACATTTTCTATAATCTGATATTCTTCCTCCGACATTGTCAGCATCTCGTCCCCCACTCTGCATGTTACATCTTTCCACTCCTCTTCCTTCATGTTCTCCAAAACAGAACGGCGGATTGGCACACCGGCCTGCGCCATGGGATGGAACTTCTGGTTTTCCTCTTTCAAAAGGCTCTCCAAAAATTCCCACGCACCCTCCTTGTGTTCGCTGCCGGCATAGATGGCGCAGCTATCCGAACTGGAAACCTGATAAACCTGCCCGTCAGATGTGGGATAACCGTAAATCTGATACTCCCTGCCATAAATATCTGTATTAAATATGTAATGATAAAAATAGCTGAACATCTGCTCCGCACACAGATTGTTCCACTCATCCCCCCAGCTATCTTCTTCTGTATGACAGTTTTCCGCATATTCTCTGCACAGGACAAGCATATCTATAAATTCCTGTGTTTCAAAAGATGCCGTTCCCTGCTCCTTGTTGATAAATTCCCCCTGCCTGCATGCAAACATCTGATACAGCAGACTTAAAGGGTTGCTCTGATAAATATTGTAAATGTTCTTTTCCCATCCATTTTCTTCAATCATGGAAAGAAAGGTATCCGTGTTCCACTCCTCCAGCGGACAGGCATATTCCGGATGTATCAGCACACCGAAAAAATAAAATTGCGGCGCCAAAAGGTATAACCCGCCGTCTACCTCGTATGCGTTTAGCACGTTCCACAGAATATCATCCTTGTATTCCGACTGTTCCAGATAGGGTCGCAGATCTTCCAAATACCCGTTATTTACAAAAGGCTCATAATAGCTTTCCAGTGCTGAAATATCTATAATATCCGGCGCATTTCCGGCAGCCATATCTGCAAGAAAGCGCTGTTGGGTCGTAATTCCCAAATCTTCCTCACTGTAGTAGTTGCGAATGGTAACATAGTATTTGTCATTTTCCTGATTAAACGCCATGATAGCGGCCCTGATATCTGCAGGCGCATCCGCATTAAACATTCCAAGTGTTCCATACACCAGCTCTATCCGCTGTTCCGCCGCCGCATCCCTTTCACTCAAAAGACTGCATGTCAGATTGCCGCTGCTCTCGCTCTGCCCGCCCATTCCGTACAGCCGCAAAGTCTCTGCGTTTGCGTCATACCGCCCGGCCAGGCAGGAGGATACGCCGGCCAGCAGTAAATCCGTCCTTGCAAGCAAGGCGCCCGTCTCCCAGTCGATAAACAAAAGTTCCGTTCCGACTGCCAGGCACAAGGGAGCGCCCACATTGCCTTTCATTCCCCTCACATCTCCGGCAGAAATCTGCAGCGTCCATTTTTCTTCTGCCTTTCCAGCACCCAGCCCGTACAGCATTATGCCGTTTGTTTTTGCCGCTACACACTCTACAACGCCATCTTCATTCTCCCTGAAAAAGCAGGCTTTTCCGTCCAACTCGTATTCACCGGTCTTCGTGCCGCCTTCGCCAAAACGCGTCACCGTATTTCCGCCCATCAGATATACATTTTC
Source organism: Lachnospiraceae bacterium (assembly GCA_029053015.1). GTDB lineage: Bacteria > Bacillota > Clostridia > Lachnospirales > Lachnospiraceae > Acetatifactor. Next base: position 26,912 of record JAIDHX010000043.1, on the reverse strand, counting down.
ACTGCTGTCCAGAAAAAGACCGCTCCCCACATAGCACCATTCCGGATTCTCCACTTTCACCGTCATAACAGTGCTCCATTGGCTGCCTGCGGTTTGTTTGCGAATTTCAAAAACATTTTCCCTTTTCAGATAAACCTCGGCGTAGAGTATTCCTTTCCGCTCCGCGATATTGACAAGGCTCTCCTCCTCGCCCTGCCGCCATTCAATCTCCTTTATTTCCTTAACGTCGCTTTCGTAATCTATCTGGTAAATAAAACTGTCCAGCCGTGTCGTAATCGCCCACATGCAGGTCTGCCCGCAGACGACCTGTTCCGGATCTTCAAGGTTAAACCTGTCCACCATGTCGATTCCAAACGCTTTTGTCTCTGCCTCTGTTCCCACCTGTCCTGTCTGTCCGGTTTCTGCGCCGCCGGTAGTTCCTTTCCCGCCGCAGGCCGACAGGCATGCACTTAGAAACAATATTGACAAAACAGACAATAGAACCTGTTTCCTTCGCGGTTTTATGCACATTTCGGTTTCCTCCTTTTACCGTGACGGCGATACACATTACTTTATATTATTTTAGCATCTCTAAAATGAGGTGTCCATATTTCAAACCAGCTTACTTTCAGCAGATTATGCAGTCAAGCTCCCATATGTTTTTTGCAGACAGACAAGGCTTGAATGGCAGGCTTATACAGAAGCATTGTAATTACTGCATTTAGTCCGCCTTTTATCAAATTGAAAGGCAAAAATGCGGGAAGCAGCAGCTTAACAACCTCTTCTCTCGGACATCCCATATAAATTGGCGTGATTAAATAATTCCAAAGCAGCATTACCGTAATCATACACCCCCAGCCACAAAGAAGTCCAATGACGGCGCCCGACAGCCTGCGCTTCTTTTTGTATACAAATGCGGCAGTACATGCAAAAGAACTGCTTGAAATGACATTCATTACAAATCCCAGCACACCATTATCACTGATTGTAAACATCTCCAGCAACGCCACAACCAGTGCCACAGAAAACGAAGCAAATGGACCAAAAAGCATGCCGCCTATTGCTATGACAATATCCTTGGGGTCGTATTTCAAAAAAAGCACAATCGGAATACGCCCAACCACTGCTGTCACATAAGCAACCGCACATAACATGCCTATCATTGTAAGTTTTTTTGTTTCATGATTCATTTGTAATACCTCCTAAAAAAATTAACACCGAAAGGCAATGCATGTCTTTCAGTGTTAGAATTTCAGGTGTATTGAGAATGTCAACAGAGCAATCTGCAAATCGACAGAAAAAGAATGTATAAAGTGGAAACTACGTTGACACTTTCCATACACCTTCTTCAAATCCAGACTATACTGTCGGTTTTGGACTTTCACCAAATCAGCGTTTTCACGCTCGCGGACTTTACCGCCGATCGGGAATTTCACCCTGCCCTGAAGACATTTTTGCTATTCAGTTGTCTTTATTAGCCAGTAAAAATTTCGTTACTGGCTTTTATAAATATATTGCGTTTCTTCCCTGTTGTCAATAGATTTTGAAAAACATTCCCCCCTTCGCACCCTTGCAGAATTCCCCCGCATCATATAAAATGTATCTTGCGTCCAACGAAAAGACGACATACTGTAATGGAGTTTTTATATGACGGAAATGACTGAAATTATTGCCAGAAGACAATTTTACCCTGCATACATATGGCTGGACACCGCTTTTCTAATCGTATTGGCGGGGCTTCTGCTTTGGAAAAAGAAATACGCCACGGTGCTGGTAGGGCTTGCCGCCGGCGTACTTTATATGATAGTGGACTATGGAATTTTTCATCTGGTGTGCGGTGCGCGCAGTATCAGCGAGGGGCACAGCCTCTTTCTTGTGCTCCTTTGGATGAGTATAAGCTACGGCTTCACCAATTTTGCATGGATATGGCTGTGGATATCCAAGGACCGCCATCTCCTTGCATGGTCTCTGCTCATTCTGCTCTGGTGGTTCTGCTGCCCCATGCTCGCTGAAACCTTTGGCTCCGGAGCGGCTCCCATTGTGATACAGCGCACCACTGGCGCTTATCACGGATATATGGCGTTAATTCTGTTTATCGGCTATCTGGGCGCCATCCTTTGGAACCTGCACCATGAGAAACGCAGCGAACAGTTTCCTTTGGGCTGGCTTTTAGCCATCGGTATATTGGTACAATTTGGCTGGGAAGCGGCGCTTTTGCTCGGCGGTATCCGCAGCGCCGGTTTTACCTCTTATGGCGACAAATTAATAACACTTGTTGTTAATTCCCTTTTGGAAACCAATCTCGGGCTGCCCTATGTGTACGCCCTCTTTCTTTTGTATGCCGGACGGCACACCGAGCGGCTCAAGAAACGCCGCCGCCCTTTGCACTTTACCGAGGCGCTTAGAGAAAACAATGGATTGCACGTAAACAGAGAGGCAGAAACCAGCGAATTTTATTCCGAACAAATCACTCCGTAAGCGCCTTATACACCTCAAGCGTCTGTTCGTCGTCATAGCCGCTCAGATAGTATACGGTTCCCCCCGCTTCCAGCCGGATAAAAATGCTGTTTTGGGGATTTAAAAACACCTGACAGCGCCCAACCTCTGCAATGCGGTAGTTCCCTTTCTTCAGCTCATCCATGCTCGTACCGCTCACTCTTTCCAGGCGCGGCAGCTCTTCAAGCAGAGTAACGTCCTGTATCAGGCTGGCGGACACTGAATAATCCACCCCGATTTGCCTTGCTATCAGTCTCCCGTCCTCCACGGACAATTTTATCGGTACAAATTCCAGCAGAATCACCCATACGCAGATAAGCGGCAGGCTTAAAATGCTGATACCTCCCAACGCCGAAAGAAGAACGCCCGCTATTTTTCCTGACCGTGTACCAAAATTCATGGTAGTACCAACTCCTACCCGCTTTTCTACCATTGCGTGTCCATCTGACGGATTACAGTAGAACAATCCCCAAATCCAGTAATCATCATCATCTGCCTCCACCAATTCTCCATCGGTAAAATATGCGGCATCCAGTCTCTTTTTCGCCTTTAGTATCCAGACCAACAGCACAATTGTCACTATAATATAGACTGCGCTTATCCACCAGAACAGCCCTGTCATCCGCAGTTCTTTATCAAAGGAAAACAGGATTCCGGCAAGATACGCCGTATTCAGCCACGCGCAGCCCACCCACAGCTTCTTCCACAAATTCTTTTTGGCACGGGCATAATTTAAGTTGACCGCGCTGTCCATGCTGATAACCTGCGTGTTCTGCCGATCCATCCAGACCGCAATCCCCCAAAACAAAAATGTAATCGCCGCAAAAATGCCCGTCATCATGCCAAACACCGGCTCATCTGCTCTTGCAAATCTGACAAGAGAAACCGCAAACAGCACTACACTGAAAAGACAAGGCGGCGCGAAATGATACCACTTTACCCTGCGGATTTTACCCGCATTCTTAATTTCCGCCGCAATCCGGCAGGTACTTTCCTTCTTCCACCCTTTTTCCAGTTTCAATGCCTTCAGCCTTTTGTTTGCCTTGATATAGGGAATAAAAAAGATGAAAATTCCGACTATCAGCCACAGCATCCAAACAGTGAAAAAGATGGAAAACCACGGAATAAACAGCATAGGAAGCGGCGTAAGCATCAACGCGGCAAACTCTCGCTTCATTGAACGGCTGCAGTCCGCAATAATCTGCTCTACCTCCGGCGTCTGCGCATTCTCCTTCGTCAGCCTCACGCCGCAGTAGATGCCGCGTTTTGGCGCCAGTTCATTTTTTAAAATAAAAAACATAATCGCGACAAATGGGTAAACGCTTATTGTCAAAATCAATCCCGTCACATTCATAATTTATACCTCCCGTATCAGAAATACTTTTCACATTCCCTGATAAATTCCTCTTTCGACATGCCGCCTATCTTTGCCTCAGAGATAATGCGCTGCAGCAGCTCCCGCGACTCGCCCGACAAACTTTTGCCGCCCTCAAAAGTTTCCCTGACCCTTGCGCCGTTCCGCTTGTCAGTCAGAATATAGCCCTCCTGCTTCAAAAGCTGATACGCCTTGTTTACCGTCATGGAGTTGATGCCGATTTCCTCCGCCAGCGCCCGAACAGTCGGCAGCTTTTCCCCCGGCTGCAGCCGCCCATCCGAAATCCCTATCACTATCTGATTCCGTATCTGCTGGTATACCGGCACATCGGAAACGTCGTTTAATATAATTACCATGCTGTATTTTCTCCATCTGTAATATCATTTTTTGTATTAGTTATTGTAATACAAATAATACAAATTGTCAAGAAGCTGGAATAAACCTATTTGTACTTTTCTGAACAACAATGATACCGCCAAAAAACAAACCTTTGCAAAACTCCTTTTAGGATTGTGTGCTTATCGAAAATAAACTATAATGATACCAATAAATATAAATTTGAAAGGAGAATAGTGATGACTGATTTCAGCATCAATGAAATGTTAGATATGCAAAAAAGGCTTCAGGATCAATACAAGGATAAATGGAAATGGGAAAAGCTTTCTCCCGAAGCCGGCAAACACAAACTGCTTTGGATGATAGGCGAAATTGGCGAAGTGATTGATATTGTCAAAAAGCACGGAGACAGAAAGGCGTCTGATGATATTGAATTAAGAAAAGACCTTGTGGAAGAAATGGCTGATGTTCTTATGTATTATAATGAGGTTATGCTATGTTATGGAATATCTGCTGATGAATTAAAGCAGGCGTATACTACCAAGTTTGAAAAGAATATGACTCGATGGTAAATTCCAGCTTGCCAGACAGCCATTCAAATTGCTTCCATTATTTTCAAAATAACGCAGAAACGAGGATTCATATGCCCAGATACAAACAAGAACCACTGATAAAACTGACAGACAAGCAGAAAGACCTTATCAAAGACGAAATCAAGGCATTTTACCTTGATGTGCGGGGAGATGAAATCGGAATCATCGAGCAGGAGCAGCTTCTCGACTTGTTCGTCGAGCACTTAGCCCCCATTGTGTACAACAAAGCGCTCGACGATGCACAGTATTGGTATAAAAGACAGTTAGAAAATATGGAATCGGACTATTTTTCCTTGTATCGGAACCTTTAGTGTATGCTAGTCCTCCACCACAATATTGGACAACCACACGCCCTTTTTCACAAGTACAAAGCCGATGGCGCATTTTATCAAATCCAGCATCTGACAGCACAGATACAACGGCACAATCGGAACCGTCGTAAACCGGCTCAAGATGTACGCACAGGGAATGCTGGCACACCAGACAAACACGCTGTCAAACAGAAATGTGATGATTGTCCTGCCGCCGGCGCGCAGGGTAAAGTAACAGGCATTTAAAAATGCACACACCGGAATATAGATTGCCACAATTCTGATAAACCATGTGGCAAGCGCCCTCACGGAATCCGTGGTGTTGTACATCATCGGGAAAAGCGGCGCAAGGACTGCCAGCACTGCGCCGACTGCCACGCAGGACATGACCGTAAACGCAATCAGTTTTCTGTCCGTATCTTTTGCCTCTTCCATCTTGCCCGCACCCAAAAGCTGCCCGATAATAATGGATACCGCATTGCCCATGGAAATATAGACCACGCCAAAAAGATTGGAAATGGTAGAGGAAATATTGAGTCCCGCTACGGTTTCCAGCCCGCGGATAGAGTAACACTGCGTCAGCACCGCCATGCCTGCTGCCCACAAAACCTCGTTCAACATCAGAGGCGTGCCTTTTACCAATATCTTGGACACCAGGTTCCCCGGAATATAGAGGCTCTTGTACGCACCGGTAATAAACGGATACTGTTCCGCATGCCTGTGCGTCCAGACAATCACAATCGCCATCTCCACATATCTTGCCACTACCGTCGCAACCGCCGCTCCCGCAACTCCCATTGCCGGAAATCCAAACATACCGAAAATCAGAACCGCATTGAGGCAGAGATTGACGATAACCGCCACAACGCCAGCTTTCATCGGCACCACTGTCTCCCCGCATTCCCGCAGCGTGCTGGTATAACACTGTTCCCAGGCAAAGGGCGGCAGTCCAATCAGTATAATCAGCAGATACTGCCTGCCGTAATGCAGCGCCGCTTCCAACTGCTCCGCATTTTCCTCCCCATGCAGATACAATTTAATCAGCATATCGCCGCCAAACAGAAATAAAAGCGATGCCCCGATGGTAATCACCGCAGCCGCAATCAGCTTAAAACGGAAGGTATGCCTTACCCCGTCCGGCCTGCCGCATCCGAAAAACTGGGCACCGAAGATGCCCGCTCCGGATATCGCGCCGAAAATACTCAGATTAAAAACAAAAATAAGCTGGTTCACGATGGCTACGCCGGACATGGGCTCCGTCCCCACGCGCCCTACCATAATATTATCCAGAAGGCTGACAAAATTCGTGATGCCATTCTGTACCATAATCGGCACCACCACCGCCAGCACCATGGCATAAAAGGCTTTATCGCCAATATATTTCCTGATACCCTTTTGCATCTCCCTTATCTCCTTTAATCTATCCCCCGCAATTCAACCCTTGTAACAGTTTGCCTTACGATTTGAGCAAACTCTTCCATCTCTTCCTTATCGTAAGCGGTAAATCCTCCCGCAATCACATTTTCATTGTCCTGATATGCCTGCAGAAAGTAGGCTTTCGCGCCCGCAAGCCATTCCCCTATAGCGGCAAAATCCTCTTTCCTGTGAAGCTCCCTCACCACCGTGGTGCGGAATTCATAGGCAATCGGGCTTTTCTTCAGGATTTCCACACTCTCCTCAATACACCCGATATCCAGATTTTCTTTTCCCACCGTCATTGCATAGCGCTCTTTCGTATTCTTGATATCCATTGCCACATAGTCAAGAAGCCCTTTGTCCAAAAGTTCCTGCAACACCGCCGGCCTATGGCCGTTGGTGTCCAGTTTCACCAGATACCCCATTTCCTTGACTTTTTCAATAAAGGCAGGCAAATCCGGCTGCAGTGTCGGCTCACCGCCGGTGATACACACGCCCGTCAAAATACCCTTCCGCTTTCTCAAAAAAGTCAGGACTTCTTCTTCCGCTATTGCCGTAAGCCCTGCCGTCCCCAGCACCAAATCCCGATTGTGGCAGAAAGGACAGCAAAAATTACAGCCCCCTGTAAAAACAGTGGCTGCCACATGCTCCGGAAAATCCAGCAATGTCGTTTTATTTAACCCGTATATCTGCATCCTTCTTGCCTCTTTCTCTTTCGGAAGTTATAATACATAATAACACAATAGATGTAAAATGCAAATGAAATATAGGATGAAGGAGTTTCCGCATGATGGAATTACATGAAAAATATATGAGGGAGGCTTTGAGACAGGCTAAGAAGGCGTATGCGCTTGGGGAAGTGCCGATTGGATGCGTTATCGTCTGCGAAGGTAAGATTATCGGCAGGGGCTACAACCGGCGCAATACGGATAAGAATACGCTGTCCCACGCGGAGATTACCGCTATCAACAAGGCAAGCAAACATGTGGGGGACTGGCGGCTGGAGGACTGCACGCTCTATGTGACTTTGGAGCCATGCCAGATGTGCTCCGGCGCCATCGTGCAGGCACGGATTCCCGAGGTCGTCATTGGCTGCATGAACCCGAAGGCGGGGTGTGCCGGTTCTATTTTAAATATTTTACAGATGCCGGAATTTAACCATCAGGTCAATGTTACAAAAGGCGTTTTGGAGGAGGCGTGCAGCGATATGCTCACCACCTTTTTTAAGGAGCTTCGCGTCCGCAACAAATTGGAAAAGGAGATGAAAAAACATGAGGAAACAGACAATTCGTCACAAAATGCATAACCCCCTATGGGTCGTTTTACTGCTGCTTTCCTTGTCATTCTCCGGCTGTGGCGCGCAGAAAGAAAAAACCACAGAAAGCCCCGAGACAGAAGAAATTTTCTGCCAGATATTGCTGTTTTTACAGGAAGGCTTTCGCCAGCACGATATTCATAAAACCTATGTAGTCTATTTTTCCGCTCCCGACGAAGCTTACACAAACGACGACGGCAATACGGTTATGCACTGTGATTTGCTGCTGGAGGATACAGACAACGATGGAACAAATTCCCTCTATTGGTATGAAAATCTTGACTACACCTTTGATGAGGAATCCGGCTGGTATACCTTTACATGGCAGTACGGACCTGTGATGACACAGGATGATTCTTTCGCCTATGATGCCGATTCCTCTCATGTAGAGGAACTGTTGGAGAACTGCATTTATGAAACCACGCTGTCTTTGGACACCGTCGTTGAAGCACCGATACGGTATTATGCACCTTCCGGTCCTTTTATCTTTGACAGCTTTTTTGCCGCAATCTCTCCTTTTTCGCAAAGTAAGACAATCTCAGAGGCGCTTTATACCTATCAGGACGACCGAATGGGCGTTTCCGTTATCATCCATTACCCTGCTCTGCGTGTTTCGGATTCCGACTTGACAAAAACTCTGAATGCACGAATTCGTGACGCCTTTTTCTACGGTTATAACTGGAACGAAGAGCCCAACCTGCTTACGCCGGGAAAAGAGATACTCACCTCCATTGAGCGAGACTATCTTATTACCAGAGAGGACGGACAATATTTTTCTGTATGTATTTCCGAGTATAACGAAGTCCGCCGCGCCGCAGGTCCCAACGAATGGAAAACGGGCCTTACGCTTTCTCTGGAAACAGGAAAGGTGCTTACACTCCGCGATATCGTTGGCGAAAAATATACCGCAAGACAGCTTCTTAACAGCGGCGCTTTCCATTGCATGTGGGGTGACTTGAGCGGTTATCTGGATGAGGAATGGATGGCTGAAACTGACGGAGAATGGATGGCTGAAATCGCAGAACATTATCAATACTGGGAATTGGAAGACTTCGATACAGAATTTTATCTGACCGATGACAGTCTTGGTCTTATCGTCACCGTATTTGCCGATGAATATATCTGTATCGAAGCCAAATTAAGCGATTTAGGGCTGGCGGAGTGGATTGCTTATTAATGTATATCAGCAAATTGAACCGTTTGGGCTATTTCTATTACCTCTTCTTTCGTAAATAAATCAGCTCTCAGACGAAGGTTATAGCAGTAAAAGTCCGACTCCTGTGCAAAATATACGCTATAATACTGTGTGGACTCTCCATTCTCCTCCTCTACCGACATTACTGTGAGTAATGCCGGACATTGCTCTATGGAAAGCTTCTCTTTCTCACTGTGGTAAATATTATTATCATAGTGCGCAACCGCCAGCATTTCTCCCGAAACAATACTTGGGCTTACCCTGTCTCCATTTAAAATATAAATTCCGCCGCATGGAACAGTTCCATTCTCACCAGCAAGCGTCAGGCCGCAGCCGCCAAAATGACCCGCATACAAATCATAGTCCTCTACCAGAATTTCTTCTGGAAACGCAAAGGTCAAATAGTCTTCCATCAGCACTTCATTGCAAAGCAAATGCTCTATGTTGCCCGTACGAATATCAATACTGAGCATAGTCTGCATGTCTACCAGCCGCACAAACCCTAATTGTCCGTCTTGTCTAGTTGAAAAATCCAGTCGATATTCCTTGTTTTCTTCCAGAATCGTATAATAATAATGTTTTTCAGAAATCCCTGACAGGGAGGATTCCTGCAGTCCTTCCCACACAAGCAGGTCTTGCAGATAAAGCTCCTCTTTTTCGGCAAGCAGCTTTATCTTATCCATCGTCAGTTCTTCTTTTATGATTTCTTCCTGTTCATTCTCTGTTTCTGTTTCGACCGGCAGCGTATTGTCTGCTATTTCTGGCTCAACCGACAACACATTGTCTGCTATTTCTGTTTCTTCCTGCTCTTTTATTTTTTCTGTCTGTGCAGCGCATCCTGTACAAAACAGCAGGAACGCAAGAAAAACGTACAGTTTTTTCATATTGCCCCCTATCGAACTTCTATTGATGTGCCACAATTTTTACTCGTGCGCCTCGAATTCCTGGTGCACTTCCGTAATACTCCTGCAAAATTTGAAGACAACTATATCCATTTTGCGCCAATGCAAGTGCTCCCGCTTGGTTCAAAATGCCACTATGTATATTTCCTTCATTTGTACGATATTGCGTTTCAAATATACTTTCTGTATCTTCTGTAACTAATGCAAGCCCATTTGCATAAGCCAATGCATTTTCCAGATAACGTAAATATTGTGCGCCCTGACTTTCTATATTGCTGGCAGAATAGCACCAATAATTTTGATCATTTGAATTATCTAAAACGCAAGCATAATACGGCGCATAATTTCTTTTCGGATTCACGGTATTATACCATGCATACATTTTACTAGCCATCACTCCTGCCTGTAAATACGCAGGGTAATCCGCATACCTTGCAACTACCCACTCTTGACCAACTGTATTTTTTAAATATGTTGCAAAATTTAAAGAAGCCTTGTTTGAACCATGATAATTGATATTATCATCTTTTGTAAAATACACCGTTATACTTGTTGGCGCAGACAGTGATGTGGTTGTCAGAAACATACCATTTTGTGATATGGCTCTGCCATCTATCATTGATTGCATCTGCGCTTCCTGCCTTGACGCAAATACACTCTCATTAACACCTCCAAATTGTTCGCCATTCTCGAAAATGCACTGTATATAGGGTACTGAAATACGTTCAATTTTCCAAGCATTATTCTCTTTTGCCAAAACAAAACATACGTACGAAATAGTGGAACTATTATTTTCTTTTATTTCCTGTTCCACATATACACATTTTAACTCGCCATACATTTGTACTTCAGAAAAATTAATTGTACTTGCTATATACGCCGTCTCGTCGGTCAACACTTTAATATTTACTGCTTCCAATTCCTGATTGTTGAAAAATGATTGTTCACCATACTGAACTAAATGTTTATGCATCAAGTCACGTTGGTCAATTGTAAATAACGAAATATAATCATCAACATTTTTATCATTTACATATTGATAGTATTTTAATATCACTTCCGTTTCATCATTATTTTCCACAATCTCTAGTTGTTCTGCAGCATTTATAAAAATACTATTCTCCAACAAGACCACTAATAGTAACAGTACGCCAAATATTTTTTTCATTCCATGTTCCCCCTTTTTTTGTAATTTCTTGCCACTTATAAAGTGTTATTTCTATTTTATCATGTCTCCAATCACCACTCAAGGGACAGAGTTGTCAACGCTGGCATTGAAAACACAGAGGAAGCCATACTAACGCCTTGCAGAAAAAACTTCGAGATATTGCCGAGGAAATATCAGAAAGAGCAACTTAAAATCAAAGGACAACAAAAGATAAGAAATGCTCAAAAAGCAGAATAAAATGCAAGAGTAGAAAAAAACAGGACGGCTTCTATTGAGCCGTCCGCACGAAATAACCAACTGAACATCAGCAGTAAAAATACCTTACACTGGACACACAAGGAACCTCTCACTGTATAGAGATTTTTACTAAATCGCTACTCCTCCGGCAGATAGGTAGGCGCCGTCTTAGGGCTTTTGCCTTTGATAACATTGTGATAATATGCGTAGGTCATGGCAGTATCGGATTTCAGCACATCGCAGTCAAGCACCTTGCCCAGAAAAACGGTATGCGTCTCCGTTTCCATCTTATCGATAACCTCACAGACAATGTAAGCGCAGGCGTCCGACAGCACAGGCATATAGCTCTTTACTTCATGCGCCACACCATCAAATTTGTCACAGTCCCTTCCGCTGCGGAAGCCAAAAGTGCCGATAAGGGAAGGTTCTGAATGTTCACCCAACACGGATACGGCAAATTTTCCGGTATCCTGTATGCAGGCATTCGTGTAATTGTCGTGGTTGATGCTGACCGCCACGGTTGCAGGCTCAGACGTAATCTGCATCACACTGTTTGCCGTGCAGCCTGTCACCCTCCCTTTATCCCATGTGCTGATAACATATACGCCATAAGAAAGATTCCGAAATGCATTTTTATTCATATTTTCTCCATTCTGCCGCATAAGCGCGTTTTGTTTTATTTTTCAGTATACCCATTTTATTAATACATCTTACCAATCCGAGTCCCAGTCATAGTCAAAGTCCCAGTCATAGTCTCCGTAATCAGAGTCCCAGTCGGAATCCCAATCATAATCCCATCCACTATTCGAATCATTGCCCCAGTCCGAGCCCCAATCATAATCCCATCCACTGTCCGAATCATTGTCGTAATCATAATTCCAATTAGAGGTATTGGAATTATATCCGGAATGATAGCCGGAACTATAACTGCTTGAACTATAGCCTTGTACAGCTCGACCGATATCGCCTATACAGGACGGAACCGTTGCTGCCATAGCCATAATGATAATAATGATAGCTATGACGCTTATCACAGAGCCCGCTCTATTATTCCCATTGGCGTTATAAGGACTGCCTTGCTCTCCGGAATATCCGCTGTGAGAGGCCGCCCTGTTGTTGCTGCCCGGCGCCCGCTTTGCAGCAGCAGCCATAGCCATCATTTCTTTTATCTTAAGATAAACCTCATTCACCGCATAAGCTTCATCTGACCCCTGATACCGTATCGCTCTCGTTCCATCAGACTTATTCTTATAAACAATAACATCCGGCCCCTCTCTGTATATTCCTATACATTTGGGACTATGATTATTATCGCCTATGTACACCCTCATTTCAGCAAGCGGTACGTTGCATTGCTCCGCCCATTGCTTCAACTCTTCAATGGTCTTAGGCACACCATTTGAAAATCTGTGGTTACCCACAGCCGTATTGGCGCCTCCACAATAAGGACAGCCAGGTTCCGTGTCCTCGAAATAGTTGTCGCAAAACTCACATTTTACTTTCATTCTTGCTCCCGTCTGCGCGCCTCAGCGCGTGCAAATCAATGCAAAATATATCTCATGCGTTGATTATAATTCACAACTCTTCTTTGTGTCAACTTTTTCCGATTTTCTCAATGGACCTATCTGATTGCTTGACAGCGCCCGCCAAACACGTTATACTTAGAAAGTCGCGTATACGGATTTTGGCGGGCGCTTCTATGGCGGCTCTTCTTTCCGGTGATGAAGTTTGGGTCTTGCGCAATGGACATCTGCGAACCGTGTCAGGGTGGGAACACAGCAGCACTAAGCAGAACCGTTCATGTGCCGCGAGGGTGCCTGGCGGAGCCGGCGGGGGAGTATCGCGTAGGAGTGTCCACCAAAAACCGGATATGCGGCTTTTTATGTAATAGGAATCGCTTATACAGAAGTTTTGAGGAAAGCGGCAGAATCAGAACGCCGCAGAAAGGAGCTGCATGGGCTGCAGACTATGTCCCAGAGAATGTAATGCAGATCGTGAGAACGGACAGAAAGGCTACTGTGGGGAAACCGCTTCCCTTCGTGTGGCAAGAGCCTCTCTGCACATGTGGGAGGAGCCCTGTATCTCCGGCGATACCGGCTCGGGAACCGTCTTTTTTTCCGGCTGTCCTCTGCACTGCATTTTCTGCCAGAACAGCGTCATCTCAGAAAGCGCCGCTGGGAAAATCATTACCCCTGAGCGCCTCGCCGACATTTTTTTAGAGCTGCAGAAAAAGGGCGCCTGCAATATCAATTTGGTAACGCCCACTCATTTTGTGCCGCAAATTGTTTCTGCTCTCAAGACAGCCAAAACAGACGGGCTTTCCCTGCCCATCGTCTACAACACGGGAGGTTATGAAAAAGCAGAAACCCTCCGTCTTTTAGAGGGTCTTATCGATATCTATCTGCCCGATTGTAAATATGTGTCCACCAGACTTTCCTCCCGCTATTCCAATGCACCTGACTATTTTTCAACCGCCTCTGCTGCGATAGCCGAGATGTTCCGTCAGGTCGGCAAGCCTGTGTTTGACAAAGAAACCGGTCTGATGAAGCGCGGCGTTATTGTCCGCCACCTGCTTCTGCCGGGGCATCTGGCTGATTCCAGAAAGGTCGTAGATTATCTCTATCAGACCTATCATAATGATATTTATATCAGTATTATGAACCAGTATACGCCCATGCGCACTTTCCCCGATATGCCAAAGTTAAACCGACGGGTATCACACAAAGAGTACAATGCGCTGGTTGATTATTGTCTGTCCATCGGCATCGAAAATGGTTTTATACAGGAGGGCGAAACCGCCTCCGAAAGCTTTATTCCGCCCTTTGACTTGGAAGGAGTCTGATTTTCAGATGTCCACCTGCTTCATATAGTAACCAAAGCCGCCGTCCACTGCCCGCTCCGTTCCGGCTTCAAAGCCTTCAAAACCAAACATAAGCGCTGCCTGCTTTTCCCGCGTGTAGTAAACGCCGGGAACGCCGAGGTAAAATCTCTCTCCATTCTTTTCCTTGATTCTTGTCAAAATCACATGCCCATAATTATAATATCCATGGAGCAAAAAGCTGTTTTGCACCAGTTCCTGATACTTTCGCGACAAGATCACAAAATCCCGCGGTGTAATGGAAAGATATTCGCGCGCGTCGCCAAAAGGGTGAATGTGCGGATACTGCTTGTTAAGCTGTTCCCACTTGTCACCGGAGAGTAAGTCCCTGCACTGCGGATTCTGTCTGCTTTTTTTCTCTGGCGATTTCGCCTCTTTTCTTCTTGCAGGTTCTCCTCTGTTCATTCCTGCAAGCATTTCCAGCGCACTTTTTCGCTGCGCAGTTCCCCCTTCTGCCCTGGCAGACGTTTCCGGCACACTTTCCTTTTTCGGCTGTTTCTCCCACACTTTGACAGACGCTTCCGGCATGGCTTTTGGTTCCTGTTCTCTCTCTTCCATTGCAGCAGACGCTTCCAACATGGCTTTTGGTTCCGCAGTCTCCCCTTCGGCCCTGGCTTGAACTTCCGGCACACTTTCACTTTTCGGCTCTTCTGCTCCCGCTTCCATTTCGGCAGAGGCTTCCGGCACACTTTCACCTTCCGGCTCTTCCGCTCCTGCTGCGGCAGAGGCTCCCGGCACGCTTTTGCTTTCCAGCCCTTCCGCTTCCGTTTCCGCAGTTGCTTCCAGCACACTTTTACTTTCCAACTCTTCCGCTTCTGCTGCAGCAGAGGCTTCCGACATACTCTCTTTTTCCGCAGTCCCCTCTTCCGCTTCAGCAAACGTTTCTGATGCCTCTGTGATTTCTGCGCTTTCCGTTATATCGTCGTCCACTTCCTTTGCCTCTTCCGCCCTGTTTTCCGTTTCCGGCACTTTGCTTTCCTGCAGTGCTTCCCGCTTTCTCCACTGTCCGATTAACAGCCTGTTTTCCGAGAGTTTAATCTGAACGCCGTCACATTCCTCGTAGCTGACTGCCGTTCCCGCCAAATCCTCATTTTTCCAGACTGCCACATATTCCCCCGAGCCAAAATCAATTTTCACATTATCCGCCGTATGTACATCTTGACGTGAAATAAGCTGAATCTCGCCACGCAAAGTGTCCGTCGAATACAAGCCCCGTATATGTATCTGAATCCGGCTTGTTCCGCCTCTTGCCTCCCATTTCACAAAGCCGCCGTTTTTAACCTTTTCCCCTCTCTCGAGATAGTCGAGATACACAATTTTCCTGTCATAAAAGTCCTTGTCCGTTTTCACCATAAAATTCCCCGATTTTCTGTAGATTTATCTCTACATTATATTCGGGGAATTGTTTTCCTATTCCTGTTTTTGTTTTATAATGCCCTCCTTTATCTCATATACAACAGCATCATCACGAATAAATTCCTTACTATGCGTTATAATGATGATAATCCTATCATGTATGTATTTCCCTATATTATTTTTAATCAGCAGTTCTGTTTCTTCATCCAAATTAGAAGTTATTTCATCAATAATGATAATTGGTTTTGAAGAAATTAATGCACGTGCCAAACCAATCCTTTGTTTCTGTCCTGCCGATACAAAGCTCCCCCGCTCTCCTAAACTAACATTATATGCGGACAACTCATTTTCAACACCTTCTATTTCACAATCTTTACAAACCTGATTATATGTCTTCGCATCATATTGCCTTCCGCATAGTATATTCTCTCTTATACTGTCATTCCAGATAATTGTTTCATTCGGAACCCATGTAATTAGCTGCTGCAATTGTTCTACCTGACATTGATTAATGTCCATATCATCCAAAAAAATTGTCCCTGATTCAATTTTGTACTCACCCATCAAAAGTTTAGCCAAAGTCGTCTTTCCAGACCCACTTTCCCCGATAATGTAATACAATATTCCCTTACGAAAGAGTAGATTCACATTTTTAAAAATTTCATGATAGGAATTATACGAGAAATTTAGATTACGGACCGTAATTAATTCAATCCTTTTTTCCGTATATTTAACCTGCTTCTTTTCAGCTTGTTTTAATATAATCTCAAAAATTCTTTGATATTCCACTCTATTCGATGCAATTTCGGTACTTAAATTCATAATACTCTTTAATGCACTCTCACATCTGTCCGAATATTGCAGTGAACTCATTAAAAAACCCAGCGATATGTTTCCGGAAATTACAAATAAACCGCCAATACCCATAATGGTACATGATGTTAGCTGAGATAAAAATACCAGCAGTCCATTCAACCGATATCTTGTTTGCATATTCGTTATTGCCTGCGCATTGCTCTCCTCCTTTATGTTCTTCATTCTTCTATTTATAAAATCATTTGCACCTAAAAATTTCAGATTGCGTATATTGTTTGCATATTCATTTAATATAACATTGTATTTCACTGCCAGTTTATGTGTTGCTTTATTATTTTTTTTAATTATCTTATTAAAAAAGCATCTGGCAATTAATGAAAAAATCTGAATAACTATAATGATTATTGCAAATTCCGTTTTAATTTTTATTAGTACAGTAATTGCCATAAAGAAAGAAATGAAATTAATCAATGTCTCTTGTACAATGTTCATAACAAATTTAACAAAAAAATTGATATCTCTTGAAATGAGTGTCTCCACATCACTTCCCATCTGTTCATTAAACTCATATTCCCTTGAATGTAAATAATATTCCACAATATCCAAGGTCAGACGTGTATTAATGTTTTGCTCCAATTTAATTGTTACTCTTTGATTTATATAGTTAAATCCATATTGAACAAAATACATTCCAAAATAAACTATCATTCCATATATTAAAATGTGCCTATTCAAACTCAAAATGCCGTCATCTATAATCACAGCCTGTATATAAGGTAAAGAATATGATATTATCATTACCAAAAAAGAACTGATAATAGAACCAACATATAATTTTATATGTCCTCTTAAATAGTTAAAAATTATATGTGTATTTCCTTTCATTTTTTTCAAACCATCGCGCAATCGAATAAACCGTTCCAAAATCATAATAATTTATTTTCTCCAGCTTCCACTCTGTACACCATCTGCTTAGCCCACCAATCAATATATCATATTTTTCTTTGTGGCTTAGCAGCTCTATTGTTGTACAATCCAACTTTGTTTCCAACCTATATTGTTCGCCCATTTCTTTCAAGATTACTGCAAGCATTTTCCACACCTGCTCTATCCACTTTTCAGAAGGATGCTCCATACTGCTTTCATTTTTTATTTCACGTAAACTGCCCGAATGAATAATTCTTTGCAAGTCACCCTGTAAATAAAATGTCGAGAGCATGGAGGCTATTTTAGCAGTAGCCATACTGGTCCCACCAAATAACACATACCTTCCACTCTCCATGAAAACAAACTCCGGAAGAATATTTCCATAGATTTTCTTCTCATCGCATAATTCTATTCCATATTCTTCAGGGGTTTTATACATTCCCTTCTTTACCATGATTACATCTTCTAAATGATTTGAAATGGAATCATTATCATAATTTTCAGCTATAAAAATTATCTTTCCTTTTTCTCTCAATCTTGAGCAGCACTTCTGAATTTCATTATGATAAACCATACTGTCATAGCTTAAACACGCAACAACAATGTCGATCTCATCCTGTTCCAGCAGATATTCCAATGCCCTCAAAAGTGCAAGACTGGAACTTCTGCCATATTCATCTACAATGTTATAATTATGGTATCTGTACTTGATATTATTTTTATATTTTTCCATTACACCCAGTACTTTAAATGCATGTATGCCGGTAAAATATTCTGCCTCAAATATTTTACCGGCACCCTGTTCATCAAAAATAAAATTAATCTGTCCGGCATAGTAATTCTTGTAATGTCTGTAATATCCTCCAATGCCGCTGTCAATAATGGCTACGTCATACCACTCTTTATTTCTGTCCAATTTCTTTTCCGTTCTCCATTCGTATCACTCTGTCCGCATAGGAAGAAAGCTTTTCATTATGCGTTACCATGACTAATGTTGCACCTTCCTCTTTTACTGCATGAATCAGACAGGTTATAACCTGCTCGCCGGTATCTTTATCTAAATTGCCCGTCGGTTCGTCTGCAAAAATCACCTTGGGATGATTGATTAATGCCCGTACAATTGCGGCACGTTGCTGCTGCCCGCCTGAAAGCTGATTCGGAAATTTATCAAGCTGCTCTTTGATACCAAGACTTTCGCTTAACTTTTCTACATCTTTTCGCTGCACACGCTTTTGATCCAAAAGAAGCGGTGCAATTATATTCTCATAAATTGTCAACAGCGGAAGAAGATTGTAGGACTGAAATATAAATCCAAATTTCTGCCTGCGCAGTTTTGACATCTCTATATCCTTAAAATTCGTATATGGTTTTCCTTCTAAAAAAATTTCCCCTGCGGTCAGAACATCGAGCCCACCCATAATATTAAGCAGGGTGCTTTTTCCGGAACCGCTTTCGCCCAAAACGACAATCACCTCCCCCTGCTCCACTGTAAGGTTAATATCGTTCAATGCGCGTACTGTAATATCTCCTGCAGCGTATTCCTTTACTGCATTTTTTAATTCAATTAAGCTCATCCTTATTCCTCCCTGATGTCTGCTATAATCTGATTTGTTTCCTTAAATTTAAGATTCAACATGACCAAGAAATACACCAACAATATGGAAAAAGCACCTACTCCAAGATATCCTGACAAGATACCGGTTATATTCCAATTTCCTATCATGTCGCACAGGTAGCATTGAATGGGAAATGAGAGCATAACAGCTATCACATAAGACGTAAAAAGCATTAACAGTATTTCCATGCTAATCGTTCTTTTTAATTGTTTTAAAGGCATCCCCAAAGCTCTCCATATTCCATATTCTTTTCGTCTGAGAACAAGATTTGCTTTCATGATAATCATCATATTCAAAACCGCAGTGACCGCCGTGGCAATGACAATCAATGCAGCAATGTAAATAATCACCAGCGCATCCGTAATTATCTTCTCCATTCCAACATCATAAGACCCGCATATCGCATACTCGTTCTCCAAAAAGATACCGACAATATCAGCATATGTCTTTTCATCCGCATCAGAATTACATTTTATCATCACATCCAGATAACTATAATCCGTATAAATCTCCGAAGCAGCTTTTTCAGTCAGGATAATCGTAACCGGAGTACCGGACGTTCCCTTATACTCCGGTATGTAATCAGCATATAGCACAAAATCAACATTCAAAATGCCTTCTTTTCCATTTTCCAGTCTATAAGCAATGGCACCCGTTTCTTCTATTTCATCGAGAAGCTTTTTTTCTTCTTCTCCATACGCTCCCGTTATCACGCAAATGGAATCCGGTCCCTTTTCCCAAAGTTCAGATTTCCCGTTTTGTTCTAACAGCCACTTCCACATCTCATCATTGTAAATGATATCTGGAATCCTGTTACCATTTTCATGATACATGGTTTCTTCCGTATCAAGATTCGCACCAATTGCATATAACTTCTCTACACCGTTTATCTCCTTCACTTCCTCCATTTCTGAAAAAGTAATCTTTGCAGAAGAAATACCTTCCAGGGCATCCATCATTCCGGAAAGAAGCACATATGCTTCATAATCTGAAAATCTGCTTTTTTTGTCCTTTTCTGGCAGTTTTACAGAACCGACAGTATTTATGATAAGCATCAGTATCATCATGGAAAAAATCATGGAAATCATCACAATCATGCTTTTGCTTCGTTCCCGCCCGATATTTCTTCCCGCAAATTTTACGGCAGACCACTTTTCGATCGTTTGCACTTTTTTGTTTTTGGCAGTTACCCCCGTATATTTACTTGCTTCTATGGGAGTCAGCACCCAAATTTTATGTACGGATAATACAAACGCCATGGCCAGAGAAATCAGGACAACGGCTGCCGTCAGCAGATAACTGCTTCCAAGCTGCCGGATTTTTACGTAATCGCCGGTCAGATAATAAAGAATATTTTTTGCAAGCACCTGATTCAGTACATTTCCAAAAACAACTCCAATTCCGTACCCTAAGATGCAGTAAAAAATATTTTCCGTAAATACAACCAGACCGGTTTGTCTATAATCCATTCCGATACAGCGGAGCATTCCCAATTCTCTCGTATTTTCAGCAATGGTAAGGTGCATACTGTTAAAAATCAAGAATACCATAGCAACGGCAATCAATATCACAAATGCTTTTAATGCTTTTCCGGTTTCCGACTGCGACACATATTCCGCAATATTTTCTGTTTTTGAATGATTAAATCCAATTCTTTCACCAATTTTCCCTAAAACATCCTTCTCTTCCTCCGTTGCCTGCCCGTTGACTGCTTTCTGAATCGTATCATAATAATCTATCCCATAAAGTTCTGCGAGCAATTCTTTGGCTTTCATGTATAGTTCGTCTATTTTTTCATTATCATAAGCGTCAATATCGGAATTTACCGTAATAATCAAGCTATATTCTTCTGCTTCCGGCGTTGCCAGACCTGCATCATATAGGAACTCCAGCGAAACGCACAAAAATCCTCTCGTCCAGCCGCTACTTAATAAAGCCGGTGTGTTTTCCATGACTCCGACAAGTCGGAAACAATAGGTTTCTCCCGACAGATTACAAATAATTGTTATTTCATCGCCAATCTGACTTCCCAGCATATCGCAGACATATTGCTCCAAAACGATTTCATCCGGCAGTTCACACCATGTCCCTTCACGAAGCCGCAGACCGGGCTCTTCCAATCCTTCTTTTGTTCCCGCAAATATCTGAAACTCCATTTTCTGAAGCATTTCCGGTTTCATTTGCATTTCACAGTAATCACTATAAAGGATTCCTAACGCTTCTATTTCCTCTTTATCAAGTTCTCTCTTTAACCAATCTGCCTGCTCTTTTGTCAGACCATTGATATGAAAATCATACCGGTTGGTTCCCAATGCCTGTTCTTTGTATTTGTTGATAATACTATCTCCCATTTGTATCATGCAGAACATCATTGCCACCGAACAGGCAATGCCAAATATTATCATATAACTACGTTTTATATGGTGTTTCACCATCATTTTTGCGAAAATAAACATGGAAACCTCCTGATAAAAAACAATGGATACTATAATAACGTTTAATTTTTTACCACATATATGTCGTCTTACCCGTCAACATACGATAACAATATGTAATACCAAGTATTTCTGCCATTTCCATTCCTGCACGTATGTCATCCATTGACGGTTCAGTACAGTTAATACCCAAACCTTCAATCGCCTTGACTTCCGTTGCTGTAGACCTTCTATATTCCTTGCAGTCGTTATCACAGCCTTGCAACCTTACATCAAACTGATTTCTCAATTCCAAAAAATCTGTTATTTCATTTTTCATACGCTGTCATTCCTTTCTATAAATTATAGCATCCATTGTTCTCTTAATAAGGTAATCTCTGCATTGGACAGTCTGCAAAGATTTTCTATGTAAGTATTACCACAGCAGGTATCTTCCATATAGTTAATCATTTTGCAACGATTCCCAATACAATAGTCTTTGTTTTGACAAGTTTCACATCTCGGATAGCTTTTCTGCATTGTGCCATATACTCTATTGATACGTTCTATATCAGGCCCATCTTTGATATTACCTATCAGAAACGCTTCCTTCCCACAGGCAAAAGTACAAGGGTATAAATCTCCCCCCGTGTCAATATTCATCTCTGTTATGCCGCCGCAGCATCTGCCCAATTTATTAAAATTATCTATATTTAAAACCGCTATTTTTTCTGCCTGCTCCTTTTTTAACTTTTTTTGGTATTCCATTATGCTCCGGTATTGTTTTATGAATATCTGTACTTTTTCTTCATTCCATCCACAATCAAAATAGTCCGGTGCCCAGCGCAGACAGGAGCAATTAAAATTTTCCAACAAAAATTTAACATTACAGGCCAGCTCTGATATGGTTTTTGCATTATATGTCATTCTGATTTCATAATTTATCCCACTCTCATCAAGTCGTCTTAAACATTCCTCCACCATATGATAGGTATCTTTTCCGCTCATATCTACGCGGTTTTTATTATGTGTTTCCGGTTTCCCATCAATACTGACAGAAATCAGAACATCATTTTCTTTGGAAAAACGCAGAACATCATTGGTAAGTAATATTCCATTTGTCGTAAAGCTAAATCGAAACCGCCCTTTTTTTAGGGATGAATGATTGATTTGTTTCACGATATATTCTATTACGTCCCAATTCAGTAACGGTTCCCCTCCATGAAAATTTACCTGATTCGTTTTATCTGTCTGATATTTCAAAATAAATGCGATAACCGCATCTGCCTCTTCCAGACTCATATACCTTTTTCTTTTCTTTTTTTCATAACAATACTTACAAGAAAGATTACAATCCTGTGTAACCCATATGTTAAAAAGCATTTATATTCCACCTCAGTTCTGAAAAGGTACTCTTTTACTACAATTCTTTATGATTCCACTTTCATATTTATCTTTTATATCTCCTATGCATGTGTAACAAAATAACTGGTTCTTACAATCAGAGCACCCCGGCAGATTCCATGGAAGGTACTTAAGCAACGTACTATATCCCCTACTGTCCATATACTGTTTTTCGAAAATATATTGTTTTAGATCTTCATGTAATACATTACCAAGAAGAAACTCTTCTGAATCCAGTACCGGACACGGAAAAATCTGCCCTCGATAATCTATGTAGAATTCCATGAGTGCCGCTTTACACCCAAATATATCCGGCATATATTTTCTTTCTTCTTTTTTTATAAAAGACGGTTTATTCTCTTTCTTTCCCTCTATATTACTTTCCAAAATTTCAATAGGCAGATTTTCCAATTCTTTTTTATTTTCTTCGCCCCTTCCGATACTATCAAAAGCCCTGACCATATATTGTACACCCAGCTCATTTTCACACAAATCTTTAAATGCCTGTATGTATTCATGCGTAACTCTGCAATCCACCATAGAAGCCACAATTTTTTTTGCTCCATGTTTTTTCAACAGCTTTATTCCCTGAACTACTTTTTCAAAAACATGATTGCCCCGTATCTTTGCGCAGCTTTCCTCATCAGCGCCATCAATACTGATATCAATAGAGAAAAACTGTTCTGCCAATTTTGAGGCATTTTCTTCGCTGATTAAAGTTCCATTTGTCATTAATTTCAAATTTCCCTGAAATTGTCCCTTTATATTGTCCACAAGTTCCCAAAAATACGGGTTGTATAATGGTTCTCCGCCGGTTAGACAGATACTTTTCGGATGTAATGCACAAATTTGATCCGAAATAGAAAACTGTTCTTCTTTTTCTAACTCTTTTCCTCTTTTCATTTCACCGGATGAGTTTGCACAATGCCTACACCTTAAGTTACATTTATCGGTAAATGCCCATGTTATTTTTAAATTATCTTTAAACAGTTTCAGATAATCAAACTCCCCAATCATTCTTTTTTGCATCAGGATTTCAATTAAATCTTTCATATATTGACGCTCTTTTTCCGTCTGGAAAGAATCGACAATCTGCTTTTCTGACAAATTCTTTTTCATCGCGCTATTCAATATTTGATAACATTCTTTTGTGATAAACATACACTCTTTATTCATTGTATTACCGATAAATACTTTTTCCTGGTCCGGGATAAAATGTGCATACTCATTCCAAATTAATTTCATAAATCCTCTTTTCCATGATTAAACTTCACTTATTAATCTCTTTTGTTTGACAGAAAGTATACTATTTAATATAGAAATATCATTTTATTGCAATCAATACAAGAGTCAGAACTGTCAAAGACAGCTCTGCTCTCATTGCCTTCTTTCCCTAAATATGCTATAGTTGGCATATGGAGCGGCTGCGGCTTGACTCTTCAGTCAGGCAAATTAAAGATGTGTCTTGTAAAAGGCACCTGCAGCAATTTTCTCATGGTCTTAAAGGTTCAAATCCTTTCCGGCCGCTCCTGTTTTTAGGGCTATAGCTCAGTTGGTAGAGCAGGAAAAAGGAGCTTTGTCAAAAGCTCTTGCAGCAACTTTACAATGGACTGTCACTCCCCTTGTCGTTGGTTCGAATCCAACTAGCCCTGTTTACCAAAATTGCAGATGGAGGAAAACGCAATGGGTTTCATGCAGAAGCTTAAGGATGTTCTGAATAATGAGTACAACACTTCCGTGACCGAAAACGGCGCCACAGGCTATAGGACTACGGGCAAGGCTCTGCTTGATTTGAATTTCGCCGTTTCTTCGCTGAGAAATGCTTCTCCGGATGAAATTGCAGATAGATTTGTAAAGGCATATTATGAAGATTTCCTTCTTGCCATAAAATGGTTTTTTTTCGCCGGTGACGTCAGGCAGGGACTTGGTGAAAGAAGGCTTTTTCGGACGCTTTTTATTTACCTGGCACAAAACCACACCGAAATGGCAAGAGCGCTTATGCCGCTGATACCGGAGTACACAAGATGGGACATCGTTGTCTCGCTTATGCAGACGCCCCTTGCGGACGAGGCCGTCGCTATGCTTTGGAAGCAGCTTGAAAAAGACCGCATAAACATGGAAAATGGCGCTCCCATCAGTCTTTGCGCCAAGTGGCTTCCCTCGGAAAATGCATCCTCTGAACAGACAAAGCAAATGGCACGCATACTTGCGCAGAAATTCTCTATGACAGCCAAAGAATACCGTCAGATGCTCTCTGCCTTCAGAAAATACCTGAAGGTCGTAGAGGTTATGATGAGCAGCAGAAAATGGGCTGATATCCGCTATGATGCCGTTCCATCCAGAGCCAATCTTATCTACAATAAGGCGTTTCTGCGAAACGACGAAGAACGCCGCAGGGAATTTCTCGGCGCTGTCAAAAAAGGTGAACAGCAAATTCATGCAGATGTGCTGTTCCCGCACGATATTGTACATTCCTATATAGAAAGCCGCCCCACGTATTCTCCGGCACTTCAACCCGCTGACGCGACATTGGAAGAGCTATGGCGTGCCCTGCCCGATTACGCGCTGGGAACAGGAAATACACTCTGTATCGCCGACGGCTCCGGCAGTATGACCAGCCGCATAGGGAAAACAAATGTATCCTGCCTCGATGTGGCAAATGCACTCGCTATTTACTTTTCCGAGCGCTGTACGGGACAATTTAAGGACTGCTATATTTCCTTCAGCCAAAATCCCCAGTTTGTGGATTTATCCAAAGGAAAGACACTGCATGACAAAATAGAAATTGCGCTGCATTACAACGAAGTGGCAAACACTGATTTAGAAGCCGTGTTTGAACTGATTCTTTTAACTGCCGTGAAAAACCATATGACGCAGGCTGACCTTCCCGCCAATCTGCTGATTCTCTCCGACATGGAATTTGATACTGCAACAAGCCATCTTATCGCACACCAATTGGTTCCTCCGGATGAGAGGTTATTCGAGACATTTGCCAAACGCTATTCCCAATATGGCTACCGTCTGCCGAGGCTTATATTTTGGAATATCCGCAGCAGGACGAATACCATTCCCGTCAAGGAAAATGCACTTGGCGTTGCACTTGTGAGCGGTTTCTCTCCTATGATTGCAAAGATGGTTCTCACAGGCGAAACAGACCCTTACAAAATACTGACAGACCAGCTTGCGCTGCCCAGATATGACGCCGTAGAGACGGCAATAAAAGAATACTTATAAAGGAGGTTTTATTTATGTCCGGAATTTTTGATGAAGGAAAGATGCTGCAGGTTTTGGGAGAATATATTCCTGCCGGAGAAACACTGTTGGCAGGCATACATGGCAATACCCTTCAGGTAAACAAGAAAAAAAGCTCACAATTTAGTGTTTATGTCGGTATCACTGCGCGGCATTTGCTTGTCGTCGAATGTGAGGAACGTGAGTACCTGGATGCATACAATCTTATTGCCGACCTGAGAAATACCGTTGAGGAAGACGTCGGCGCCTGTTTTTTGCTCACCGACATTAAAAGCTGCATCATCAAAAAAGGTATTATGGGATCCATTAACTGTTCCATCACCTTAAAAGACGGAGGTTTTCTCAAGCTCCAGTTCCCAAAGCTCGCCGGATTGGGCAAAGGTATGCCGCACCATGCAGAATACCGTGAAAAGATTATAGCGTATCTGAGCGCCCTGAACTGCGAACATTAGCCTGACTGTCAAAACCGCGCAACTGCCGGTTGCCAAAAGTTCCATGTCGGGTTGGTTGAGGACTCCTATTTTATATGCCATAATACATATGGAGGTGGTCATTATGACAATAGGCGAACAGATACAACGCATACGCATTCAAAAAGGACTGACGCAGGAGCGTCTTGCAGAAATGCTTGAGGTTTCCCGCCAATCCGTTTCCAAATGGGAACTGGGACAAGCTATACCGGATGTAGAGAAAATTATAAGGATGAGCGAATTGTTTGACGTTTCAACGGATACACTTTTGCTCAGAAATCCCGAAGATACGGAAGAAAAGAAAAATCCCCTGCATTTAGGAAGCGTCTATCTTGTAGTCAAGGACTTTGAGAAATCAGTGGCTTTTTACGAAACATTTCTTGATACCAAAGTCGATAACAGGTGCCGGAGCGGTAATAAATTTGTAGAGTTCTATGTAGACAATAAGTGCATTGC
>JAIDHX010000042.1 GCA_029053015.1 Lachnospiraceae bacterium | reverse complement strand
TCAAATAGCCGCAGGTCTCCGCCCGAATAGCCGCACCATTCCGCTCAAATAGCCTCACGACCTCGGAGTTGCCACAGGTCGAAAAATCTGATATAATGATAATGGCATATCAAAATAATGGTATGACTAAAATATCAGGAGGTCATAAAAAATGACAGACTATCGAGAAATTCTGAGACTGAAAAGCATAGGCTACAGCAACAGAAAAATTGGTGAAAGCGTAAGAAGTTCTCACCATACCGTAAAGGCAGTGCTTGAACTGGCGCAAAAGCACAACATATCTTATCCGTTAGATAATGATATGACGAACGCCGACCTTGAAAAACTTTTCTACCCGGAGCGCAAAATGTCTCTTGTAGAAAGAAAGGAACCTAATTTTGCCTACATTCACAAGGAATTGGCAAAACCGGGCGTTACTCTCACTCTGCTGTGGAACGAATACTGTGATGAATGCAGGTCAAACGGCGAAATTCCTTACATGAGTACCCAGTTCAGCGACAAGTACCGTAACTGGGCCAGGACAACAAAAGCAACCATGCGAATACAGCACAAACCGGGAGACACTATGCAAGTCGATTGGGCGGGAAACACGATCCCTTACTATGATTCTGTAACAGGAACAGAAGAAAAAGCGTATCTGTTTGTAGCGGTTCTTCCATGCAGCTGTTATGCTTATGTTGAGGCTTGCGATGATATGAGACAGGAAAACTGGCTTCTTTGTCACATTCACGCTTATGAATATTTTGGCGGAGCAACGAGACTTTTGATTCCCGATAACCTTAAAACAGGAGTAATATCAAATACCAAATATGATGTTAAACTGAATCAAAGCTATCAAGAGCTTGCCGAGCATTACGGAACTGCAATCGTACCTGCAAGAGTACGGCATCCGCAGGATAAAAGTCTTGCCGAGGGAACAGTAAAATTTGCGTCCACATGGATAATTGCTGCTCTTAGAAATCAGAAGTTTTTCACAATTGCAGGAGTAAAAGCTGCTGTAAAGGAGAAACTTGACGAGCTTAACGACCGTCCTTTTCAAAAGCTTGAAGGAACAAGAAAAACGGCGTATTTCAATGAGGAAAAGGATTTTATGATACCTCTCCCTGCCGTTCCTTATGAACCTGCTGTTTGGTCTCAGGCAACAGTTGGAAGCGATTATCTGATCTCCGACGGAAGAAATAAATATTCCGTACCGTTTGATCTGATTGGAGAAAAGGTTCAGATAAGACTTACCAAGAACATAGTGGAGATTTTCTTTAACGGAGGCAGGGTCGCCTCTCATAATAGACTGTCAAATCCGCAGAGACACCCTATCGTTATTCAGTCTCATATGCCCGAAGAACACAGAAAATACCTTAATTACAACGAAGATAACTTCATTAAGTGGGGAAACTCTGTGGGAGAGAAAACGTCCGAGGTTGTCAGATATTTTCTCACGTCAGGCAAAGCTTCCGAGCAGGGTTACAAGCCTTGTATAAGCCTTATGAAACTGTCAGAGCGTTATGGAAAGTCTAAGCTTGAAAATGCCTGTGAACGTATGCTGGCTGTTTCTGCAACACCTACTATACGCAACATCAGTACATTTCTGAAAAACGGAAAAACGCAAAAAGCTGTTGAAAGCAAAGGGAAATTATCCGAAAAATATGCTTTGACCCGTGGGGCTGCATATTTCAAGAGAGGCGGTGGACACAATGATTAATTCGCCTATCCTTGAAAAACTGCGGGCAATGCGGTTAAACACCCTTGCTCACGAACTTGAACAACAAATACTTGATCCTGAGCATTACGCTCATTTAGGCTTTGAGGAACGTCTTGGACTGCTTGTTGATGCTGAATGGGATCAAAAGCAAGCAAACAAGCTTAGCAACTGTGTAAAAAATGCTCATTTCCCTGTCGCTTCTGCGTGTATTGAGGAGATAGAATATTTTCCGGACAGAAAGCTTGATAAAGCACAGATACTCCGTTTTGCAACCTGCAGCTTCATTGATGAAAAAAGCCATATCATCATAAACGGAACTACTGGGACAGGAAAAACGTATCTTGCCTGTGCTATTGGCAAGGCTGCTTGCCGTAAGTTTAAAAACGTAAAGTATACAAGAATGCCTGAGCTTCTTGACGAATTTACCATTTCAAGAATAAACGGGAACACCAAAAAGGTCATGGAAACTTACTGTAAAGCAGATTTGCTTATCATTGATGATTGGCTCATTAGGGAACTTAACCAACAACAGGCTTTTGATTTGCTTGAAATTGTTGAAAGCAGAGCCAGTCAGAAACTTGGCCGTGAGTCGATGATAATATGCAGTCAATATGATTTTGACGGCTGGTTCTATAGAATTAATCCCGATCCTAATAACGAAAGCCCTGTTACTGAAGCAATCATGGATAGGATCATGCACAAATCTCACCGTATGTTTATCAAAGGCGACATTTCCATGAGAGAGCGTCACGGTTTTAACCATCAAGCAAGACAACTTGAAAACATCTGATTTTAAATCATAACTTTCACCTCTATTGCAGCTCAATGAGCCGTCGGAATTTCATAGACCCTTCATTGAGTTTTACTTGATATACATTCGGTTAAGGGTGGTTCTCTTAACAATATTAAAATTGAATTATCTCTTAACCGACTTGTGTATCTTTCAGTAAATGTTCAATGAGGAGTTTATGAAATTTTGATGGCAACATATTTTGTTATCAAAATATTTACTCCTTTATAAAAGTGAATAATAAAATATTGGCTGCAAAAATTGATTGAATTTAATACTTTTACTGAGGCAAGTCCATTTTACTGCGGCTGCTCCGTGCAAATGCGGCTATTTGACCGTGCAAGTGTGGCTGTCGGGGCGGAATATACATATAAAGTTTATTC
>JAIDHX010000041.1 GCA_029053015.1 Lachnospiraceae bacterium | reverse complement strand
GTAAGTGTCAAACCCTACGCTACCCAATAAAGCCACGCCGCTTTTCAGCGGCGTGGTTTCCGGCATTCATCCGGAAGCTCCTTGGACCATGGCAACAGATAATCCAGCTTTGCAGGTTCTATATTTCCTTCCTCATCACAAAGATTCGGCAGCTCTGTGAGCAGATGCTTGAAATAATAATAAGGTCTCAGATTGTTAAGCTTTGCTGTTTCTGAGAGACTGTAGATCACGGCACTTGCCTGGGCACCCATGATGGAATCATGAAACATCCAGTTCTTTTTCCCGATGCAAAAAGTCCGGATAGCGCGCTCGCTTGCTGAATTGTCTATCGGAACGCTTCCATCGGTGAGAAATACCCGGAGATACTTTTCCTGATTCACACTGTAGCGCAGACCATCTGCGGTTTTGCTCTTCGGCGGAACAACAGTATCTTCCAGCTGCTTATTTACCCACGCAAAGTATTCTTCAACCAACGGCTTTATGTTCTCCTGCCGCTCATGAAGTCTTTGTTTCGGAGAGAGGTCTTTTAATGCTCCTTCCAGCTTGTATATCTGTGAGATCCGGCTTAATGCCTGATAAGCGGCAGAACGTCTCACAGCAGCCGGATCCGATTTGTCCGCCGCCTTTATCGCATCCGCATAATCGCGTCTCGCATGTGCCCAGCAGTTGGCATTGATCAGCCCCGTGAGCTTTTTCTCTACCAGATGGTACTGCTGCAGGCCGTCGGTCACCAGTACACCCTTGTAATCCTGATAGAATGCAAGCGGCAGTTCATGCTCCCGGCTCTTTTGGTATTCATAGATGACGATAGGCCTGTCCTTGCAGAACTCACCGGAGCAGTGGACCCACATATAACTTTTGCTGCCGGGATGTCGGTCATCATGGATCACCTGGGTCGGTGTTTCATCGGCCTGTGTCACAGGAAGCTTTAATAATTCCTGTCTCATGCGTTCCACCAGCGGTGCAAAATATCTTTGGGAACTGCCTACGATCCAGTTTGACATGGTCTGCCTGGAAATGTTGACCCCGTTGCGCATAAACTCCTGTTCTATCCGGTTAAGAGGAGCGGAATTGACATACTTTACATTCAGGATGGATGCCAGTAAAGACGGTGTGACGATGCTGTTACGGAAAATATCTTTTGGCCGGTCGCCGCGCATGAATTCATCCTGGTGATCTCCATCCGTTCCGACATATACCTCCACCGTATGCACTTCAACTGTCCAGGATTCCGGTTCATGACGGAGTCTCTTGTACGTTTCGTCCGGCATACGTTTCCAGCATCCGGGGCCATAGAAAGCATCCAGTGTCTCTTCGGAAACGGCATGTGTCGGAACGATCTCCTCCGGAAACTCCTTCAGGTCAGTATCACGCTGCCCTTTGGTCTTCTTCCTGCGGGGCCTGGGCGGAAGTACTTCATCAGCTTCAGGTTCTTTTGCATCTTTGTCATAAAGTGTATCTGCCTCATCAAAGAAAGACAGCTGGCCTTCGATCGACTGCATCGTCTCCGTTTTCCGCCCAAAACGATGCTGGTTGGCGATCCGGACCTGCTCTATGAGCTTCTCGATATTCTCATTCAGGGCATCAAGCTGTCCCTGCATCGTCAGAATGATCGTGACCAGTTCTTCATGGCTTAGGTTATTCAGTTCATCAAGTGTATGCTTCCGGCTCATCTGAAAGGCTCCTTTACTGATGAACATTATACAATAAAACCAGTAAAATGGCGAATCTTAAGGAATCTGCCTTTCGTCACAATGCCTATGGATGAAACGGCGTTACAGCCGCATACAGGATAAGAAAATATAGAGTTTTTAAGGTTCACTTTTCCACATACAAAGCGCGTAAAGCCCTGCAGATAAGTCCTGCCTGTATTTCCGCATAGGGCACAGGCAGTCTGTTTCAGGCGGAAACAGCGGGAAAAAAATCTCTGTTCTGCACAAAGATCAAAGCGGCTTTCCGGGAGAGACCTTCCGGATCCTGGGCCTTAAAGGATTGAGTCCCATCATGAGCATGGCATACTGTTCACGGGTAAGCTCTGCCGCCTCTTCCGGTGTGCGCGGCCACGAAAAAGAGCCGGCTTCGATCCGCTTATAAAGGAGCAAAAAACCATCGCCCTCCCATAACAGTCCTTTGATACGGTCACCCCGGCTGCCACAGAAAAGAAACAGTACATCCCGCTCAAAAGGATTCAGATTGTATCTGGTGCCAATAAACTGGGCAAGTCCGTCAATGCCTTTGCGGAGATCCGTTCTGCCGCAGGCAATGATGATCTTTTTGACACCGGCAGCTTCAGCGAGCATGACTGGCGACCTCCAGGATCCTTGACAATAAGCTTTCAGAAATGGAGTTTGATATTTCAATGACCATCGGACCGGAGCGGATCATGGCATCTGCTTTAAATGTATCGACAGTCTGGTCAGACTGCTCTATGATCGGAATTTCTGCAAATACAACAGAGGGCTTTTCGGTCTGTACTTTGGCAGCCGCCAATTCCGTGTTCATTCGGGTATACATTTCACGCCGTACACGGCGCAACCAGTAATAGTATGTCTTTTCGTTAATGTTGTTTTCTACAAGCCATTGCTTGACCGTCATTCCCTGTGGGCGGTCATTGCATTGCTCAATAGTGTTTTTCCAGTTCGAGAGACGAACTTCGTGAGTAATCTTATCCATTTAGGGCCTCCTTTAAAAACCAGCTAGTTTTTTGAGTTTTTTAAAGTTTGCCATAGATTACTCTAAATATCTAGGCGCAGGGTTTGACACTTAC
>JAIDHX010000040.1 GCA_029053015.1 Lachnospiraceae bacterium | reverse complement strand
GTGCAGGTAGTTAAAAAACCGCCCATAGTCAGAATGACTTCGGAGGGAATGGGAGGGAAGAGATTTTCAATGGTAATCAAAAAGAAGATGCCGGGATATCCGAATTTACCCATAAGGGAAACGATAAATTCCTGCATAAGTCTGCTCCGCAATCTTTTTTACCCTATAGTATATTCACCGGATGTCCGATTTCAGAACTGAAAAGGCCGGCGGCGAAAGAAAGCATTTTAGTAAAACGAAAGTGCGGGACAGTCCAAATAACTGCCTCGCACTTTGATACCGTTTTTGTTATTTATTCTGACAGCCGCAGTTTGGCTTATCCATGCCAGATACCGTGTCAAAGCCGGGATTGAAGGCATAGAAGTTTTTACTGTTCAGCTTATCCTGTGTAATCCGAAGCGCTTCACCGAAGCGGAAAGATGGAAGTAAATCAGCCTGCCATCTGAAGCAGTTTTTCCAAATCTGCAATCAAATTCTTGGAGTAGTGTTCGGCGTCTTTACACAATTGTTCTGCCCTGAAATAGTCAGCCCTGTTAAGTGCATTGATAACGTCGGCACCAAATCTGTGGAACCTTTTATGTTTGTCACCTAAACCGTTCCAGATGGGGAGCATTTCCGGCATCTTTGGCGTCATGGCATAGTAGAAGTGACCAAAGCCGCATTTGGAAGAATCAAGCTGAAGCGGCGTAACCGTGCGCGTCTGCGCCATTTTTTGTAAATTACCAAGCCATGTGCGATGGGCGGAGATGGCGTTGCCAACATATTTGGCAAATTCCTGATTTTCCAGGTGGAAGAAGGCATCGTCCGTCATAGAGCCCATCTGCTTTACCGTTTCGTCCAGTGTTTTTTCTATTTCTACAACAGGTTTTGTTGCATTTTTTAAATCGTTGCCGACAGTCTGCATAAATTCAGTGCTGCTCCGCAGTTGTTCCTCCATCTGATCCATGGAACTGCTAAGCTCCTCGCTGACAGCGGAAAGGGAACTCATGGAATCATTAATCATGGCGATATGCTTTTGATTCTCATCGTTCAGTGCCCATACGTTTCCGATTTTTTCTGTCATGGAATCAAGTGCGTTGATGGTGTTTGCCGCACTGGAAACACTCTTCTGGGAAGCATTTTTTATGCCCTCGATAAACTCGCCCATATGGTCTGTCAGTTTCTGGGTTTCCCCTGCCAGACTGCGGATTTCGTGAGCGACAACGGCAAAGCCCTTGCCGGCTGTACCTGCTCTTTCTGCTTCAATGGAAGCATTCAACGCAAGAAGATTTGTCTGAAGGGAGATGGTGTTAATATCGGCAATCACGCTGTTCATGCGATTGATTATCTGGAATAAAGAATCTAAATCCTTCTGCATTTCCTGTGAAACGATGATTGCCTGTGCGGAAAGGTCCTTGATATTGGTCAGCTCGTTCTGGCTGGTTTCTATCTTCTTATAAACCTCTGCTGTTTCTTCAGAAGCACGTATAATCGTATTTGTCAGTTCTTCGTGCTGGCTGCTTGACATGCCGGAAGAACTGCCGGAGCTGCCGAAAATCGTTTCCGTTGCCCGCGCCACGCTGTTGGAAATATCCATGATTTTCTCAGTCTGATGATGCATGGTTAAATCAAGGGAGCTGATTTGCATGACTGCCTTGATGTTTTTCTCCAGAATTTCAACAAACTGTTGTCTGCCGTTTACAAGCCGCTGGTAGATACGGTTTAATTCCGGTTCTTTGGAATAATCGGCTGCTTTTAATTCGGAAACTGATTTCATAAGTACCGCTTTTTTGGTTTTGTGCCCCATTTGTCATCTCCTTTGTTGGTTTGATTGTTATAAACTTATAATAAGGAACTTTACGTGTTTTTGCAACTGATTTTTATGATGTGGTTTATTTTAACAGCGGATTTAAATGTTCCATATGATTTCCATGCTGCCGTCCGCAATTCGAATGACCTTGATTAGTGTGTCAGCTACCGCCTGCCTGCCTTCGAAAGGGAGTGTTTCCCATGCTGTTATATGATTGGTTATCTGCTTTGTTCTGTTTTCTGTATCTGTAGCATTTGCAGCAGCAATTTCTTCCAGTAAAGCTTTCCGTTCGGTATCTAATGCAAATACCTTTTGGTCAATATACTTCATCAGAACGCCGCTGGTTTCGGACACTTTGGAAAGAAGCACTTCGATTTCTTCCTCAATCTGTGTCAGACGGATTTTCCTATGCATATTCCTTTGTTCTTCTGAAACAGCAGCGGTACAGGATGACAGGTCTTCTCTGAGGACTGAAAACTCTGACAATTTTTCCTTGATTGCGCCAATCATATATTCTTCCAGTACGTCAGCATAAACGGTGCATCCTGCCCCCTTACAATGCCCATGATTTCCGGAACGGCTGCATACAAAATAGCGTTCCCATTTTGTCTTTGCCTTGCGGATTGTCAGGGCATAACCGCAGTTGCCGCATTTTACCTTGCCTGCAAGCCATGAATTTTTGGGTTTGCAGGTTTTGGCGGACTGCCTGTTATGCAGACACCGTGCACGGCAGGCTAACCAGACACGTGAGGAAATAAAGCCTTTATGCGGGGCCAGGACTATTTCACCCGCAGCGGAAGAGGCGTTTTTGTAGAAATAACAGGCATTGTGACCCGTGAAATCGTCTGCCGGATTATAAATATTTACGCCCTGACTCTGAAAGAACCGGTATACGTCAATGTCGGCTTTCACATAAATGGGATTGCGGAGCATTTCGCTGATGCGGGCGGTATTCCAGTCTGCGCCACGTAAGTTTTGAATCCGGTGTTCATGCAAGTACCGTACAATATCGCCGAGGGAATTATCCGTGTCCGCATACAGAGAATAAATCAGTTTGAGCTGTTCACTTTCCTCCAAAACTTCCTCGTACATGGAAGTGCGGACATTATCAATGACCGTGCTTGTCAGACGGTAGCCATAGGGAATACGGCCGCCCATGTAAAAGCCGCGCCTGCATCTCGCATAATAAGCGTCTGCCACGCGCTTTTGGATGGTTTCCCGTTCCAGTTGGGCAAATACAATACAGATATTCAGCATCGCCCTGCCAATCGGTGTGGACGTGTCAAATTTTTCTGTGGAAGAAACAAATTCCACATGATATTTCTGAAATGTCTCCATCATGTTTGCAAAGTCCAAAATGGAGCGGCTGATACGGTCCAGCTTATATACAATGACACGCTTTATATTTCCCAAGCGGATATCCTGCATCATTTTTTCAAAGCCGGGCCTGTGGGTGTCCTTGCCCGAAAAGCCTTTGTCCGTATATGTAATACAGGCATCTCCGTGGGTTTCATACCTGCAATATTCAAGCTGGCTTTCAACGGATATACTGTCCTTTTTTTCGATTGACTGCCGCGCATACAGTGCATCATACATTGAGTATTTACCTCCAAAATTGTTTTGTAAGGAATTTACGCGTATTTTTTGAAAATAGCATAGAGTTTTGCAGAAATTTCCTGCCGGACTTCCTGTTCTGACTTTTTTTGAAAAGCGGGATAGATGTTAGTGACTGTCAGCTTCATTTTATCTCTGTATATCCGGGTATTGGGTGCGGGAGAGTTGTGGGTTTCTGACATAAAAGTGCTTCCTTGACCGGTTTTCCTTTATTTTATGAGAAGCGGCAAGTACACTATAACGGAAGTGGTACAAAAATACTCTTTTCAGAATTGTGTCCTTGATGAAAATAGTTTATAATGGTGCAGAAAAATT
Organism: Lachnospiraceae bacterium; assembly: GCA_029053015.1. Classification (GTDB taxonomy): domain Bacteria; phylum Bacillota; class Clostridia; order Lachnospirales; family Lachnospiraceae; genus Acetatifactor. The sequence continues at coordinate 163,022 of JAIDHX010000040.1, read as the reverse complement.
GTAAGTTGAAGGGTCAGGTAACTTTCAGGTTTGTCAGACATTTATGAAGAGTTACCGCAATCTTCCCGATTCGCTTCACCGAAACGCTGGAAGTGCACGATTTCCCTCTGGCGCAGGAACTTAATCGGTTCGCAGACGTCAGGCTCCTTAATCAGGCGGAGAATATTGTCGTACGTGGTTCTGGCTTTCTGTTCCGCAGCCATATCTTCGAAAAGATCGGTAATCACGTCGCCCTTGCTCTGGAACTCGCAGGCGTTAAAAGGCACGCCGCCTGCCGCCTGTGGCCAGATGCCGATGGTATGGTCCGTATAGTAGGGGGCAAAGCCGCTTTTTTCAATTTCTTCCATGGAAAGGTTACGGGTAAGCTGGTGCACGATAGCTGCTACCATTTCCAAATGTGCCAGTTCCTCTGTGCCGATATCTGTCAGCAGTCCGGAAACTTCCCTGTAAGGCGTTGCGTAGCGCTGTGAAAGATAGCGCATACTTGCACCCATTTCGCCGTCCGGTCCGCCGTACTGGGACATAATGACCTGTGCCAGTTTGGCGTTGGGCTCCTTGATGTTTACGGGAAACTGCAGTCGTTTTTCATAATTCCACATTATTTACATCCTCCTTCCCCAAAGCTGCTTTCCCAGGGCATGGGGGAAAGTACCCAGTTCCATTCTTTGGTGTCGGTGGACATGTCGGCGGTCAGCGGAAAGTAGCGCGCCGAAAAATCCCTTGCCATCTGATTTTTGATGCGGGCATAATGGTTAAAGTATTCCATTGCCTGCCTGTCGTGTGGATGCGTATCCAAATATTCGTTTAATTCTACAAGGGTGAAGTCGATGATGCTGATGTCCTTCAGCATACGGTTCTGTTCTGATGAAGAATTGTTCATGATATCACCCTCCTTCCCGTAAAGGGTTTATCCAGTTCAGGGAATATGGTTCCGATTTCGAAGGCTTCTTCCAAATTTTCATAAATCTGGGAGAGATGCTGCCACGGAACGTATGCCATTGCGATCGGATAATGTTCAAAACGTTCGTCAAAATTGTAATCCTGCATGATAAAACCTTTCATAATTCTGGTTTTCTTTTTATAGTATTATATGATTGGGAAAAAAGTGCGTGACTAAAAAAGAAGCGTGTAATTTCCATCATCAATCAAGTTGACAAGCCGTGACCGTCGGCATATAATTTTTAAGACAGACAAAAGAGAGAAAGACGGAAGCGGTGAAATAAATATGACACTGTATGAAGCACAGAAGAATCAGGAATACACGATAGCAGGGCTGTTTGTAGAGGAAGCCGTAACGAGGCGTCTGCAGGCGCTGGGGCTAAACGACGGCACAAAGGTACGGGTTTTAAACAAGAAGAAAAGAGGCGCGCTGATTATACAGGTCAGGGGAACCAGACTGGCGCTTGGGAAGCATCTCTCCTCCAACATTGAGATTCGAAAGGAGCAGGGATGAGCGATAAGAAAAAAATCCGCGTTGCCTGTGTGGGCAACCCAAACTGCGGCAAGACGACACTTTTTAATGCATTAACCGGTTCAAGGCTGAAGGTAGCAAACTGGCCCGGTGTTACGGTAGAAAAAATCGAGGGGCAGACCAGCTATGAGGGATATGAAATTGCTCTTTTAGACACACCCGGTATCTACTCCCTGACCTGCTATACGATAGAAGAAAAGGTGACGAGGCAGTGCGTCATGGACGACGATATCGATGTTATCATCAATATTGTGGATGCCTCGTCGTTGGAGCGGAATCTCTACCTGACGCTGCAGCTTTTAGAGCTTGGCAAGCCGGTGGTGCTGGCGTTAAATATGATGGATATCGTAAAGGAGCGGGGCATGGAAATTGATCTGCACCGCCTGCCGGAAATGCTGGGCGACATTCCGGTCGTGCCGGTATCGGCGGCAAAGCGGACGGGGCTTGACATTCTGCTCCACGCCGTACTGCACCATTATGAGGAGGAAAAAGGCGCCGAATATACCTTACAGTATCCGGAAGAGATAGAAAATAAGATTGCAAAGCTGGAGGTTATGATGCAGGCGCATTATCCGACACATTCCTCCGTGCGCTGGCATGCCATCAAGCTTTTGGAGGATGACGAGGAAGTAAAAAGCGAGCATCCGATTCAGGTTGGCAATATCGTGGACAAAAGCTATGAAAAGGAAATTATAAGCTGCAAATACGCTTATATAGAATCCGTTGTAAAGGAAGTTCTGTTCCATAAAAGCAGGAAAGCTGCCACGACGGATAAGGTAGACAGGCTGCTTACCCACGAATGGCTGGGGCTTCCCACATTTTTATGTATCATGGGGCTGGTGTTTTTCCTGACCTTCACCATAGGCGATGCGCTGAAAGGCGTTTTTGAGATGGCGCTGGAGCTGTTTTCGGAAAAAGCCGGGGCGTTTCTTCTGCGTATCGGCACGGCTGACTGGCTGATATCCTTGATTGTGGACGGCATTATAACAGGGGTGGGCGGCATCCTCACCTTTTTACCCAATATCTGTATTTTGTTTTTTGCGCTTGCCATTTTGGAGGACAGCGGTTATATGTCCCGTGTGGCATATGTGATGGATTCCATTATGGGGCGCGTTGGCCTGTCCGGCAAGGCGTTTCTGCCCATGATACTGGGTTTTGGCTGTACAGTGCCTGCCATTATGGCGACGAGGGCGCTGGAAACGGAGCAGGATAGAAAAAAGACTATGATTATCACGCCGTTTATGTCCTGCTCGGCGAGGCTGCCGATTTATGTAATCTTTTCCGAGATGTTTTTCCCGGACTGCGCGGGACTGGTGGCATTTTCCTTTTACGTTATCGGTATGGCAGTGGCGATTATTGCCGCGCTTGTGCTGAACCGCATACAAAAAGGGCACGAAAACAATTCCCTTTTGATAGAGCTTCCGGAGTATAAGAGACCAAACGGAAGAACGGTTGGCATCTATGTGTGGAACAAATTAAAGGATTATCTGACAAAAGCGGGAACTACCATATTTCTTGCATCCATCGCAATCTGGTTTCTGTTAAACTTTGGCGTGACCGGTATGGTGGAAGATACGGCGGACAGCTTTGGCGCTGTGATAGGCAGGCTGTTAGTGCCCGTGCTTGCACCGGCAGGGCTTGGTATGTGGCAGATAGCTGTCGCGCTTATTTCGGGCATTTCCGCCAAGGAAGTGGTAGTAAGCAGTTTTTCGGTTCTGTTTGGCGTCAGCAACACAAACTCTGCTGCAGGCATGGCAGCTATTGTGGCAAATGTACAGGCGGTAAATCCGGCGTTCGGACCGCTGAACGCGTACTGCCTGATGTTGTTCTGCCTTCTCTATATTCCCTGCGTTGCGGCGGTAGCGACCATCAAAAAGGAGAGCGGCTCGTGGAAGTTTACCGCAAGGCTGATGGTTTTTCAGATTTTGACTGCGTGGCTTTTTGCGACGCTGGTATTCCAGATAGGAAGTTTGTTTATTTCGTAAGCGTTTATATGTATCCGTGACAGGAGCAGGCGGTACAGGAAAGGTAAGATATATGAGCAGTATGAGAGGAATTGACACACCTGTCAGGCAGCGTAGAAGAAGGGTGTTCAAAGAGGTGGCAAATCTCGCATATACCTCCACCAATTTAAAAGACGACATGGAGGCGCTTCCCTATAAAATTGTGGACTATGACGAGTCGGTCTACGACAGTGTGTACCGCGACAGGGCGATTGTGCGCGAAAGACTCAGGCTTGCCATGGGCATGTCCTTAAGACCTGAGAACAGGGACAGGCCCGGCCACCTGACAGAGGGGATAGAGGAGAGCAATATTGATGAAAAATATTACGAGCCGCCTCTGATGCAGGTGATTCCGTCGGCGTGTAACGCCTGTCCGGAAAACCATTACGAGGTCACAAATACCTGCATGGGCTGTGTGGCGCATCCCTGCAGGGAGGTCTGTCCGGTGGGGGCCATGACCATGCAGGGAGGAAAGTCTTTTATTGATCAGGAAAAATGCATCAAATGCGGCAAATGCAAGGCAATCTGCCCCTATGACGCCATTTCCCACAAAGAACGTCCCTGCGTCAAGGCGTGCGGCGTGAATGCCATCAAAAATGACAAGCGGGGAAGGGCGACCATAGACAACGACGTCTGCGTCTCCTGCGGACAGTGTATGGTGAGTTGTCCTTTTGGCGCAATTGCGGATAAATCGCAGATTTTCCAGTTGATACGTGCCATGCAGTCCGGCAGGACGATTATCGCACAGGTGGCGCCCGCCTTTGCAGGACAGTTTGGACCGAAGGTGACGCCGGACATGTTAAAGACAGCCTTAAAGGAACTGGGCTTTGCCGATGTATATGAAACAGCGCTGGGCGCGGATTTAGGCTGCGCTGCGGAGGCAGAGCATTATGTCAAGGAAGTTGCGAGCGGTAAGCAGGCGTTTGCACTGACTTCCTGCTGTCCCTCATGGTCGGTGCTGGCGAAAAACATGTTTCCTGAAAATATCGATAAAATCAGCAATGAACTGACGCCGATGGTGGCGACGGCACGGCTGATTAAGCAGGAACATCCGGACGCGAGCGTTGTGTTTATCGGTCCCTGCGCGTCCAAAAAGCTGGAGGCGTCCCGCAGAACGGTGCGTTCTGATGTGGATTTCGTCATTACCTTCGAAGAATTGACAGGTATGTTCGAGGCGAGGGGGATTTTATTAGAGGAAATTAAGGCGATGGACGAGATGCGGGATGCAACGGCGGCAGGGCGCGGTTACGGCGTCGCAGGCGGCGTTGCGAGCGCAATTGAGGCGTGCATCAAGGCGTACTATCCGGGAACGGCGGTGCATATCGAACATGCGGAAAGTCTTACCGAGTGTAAAAAAATGCTGCTGCTTGCAAAGGCAGGGAAGAAAAACGGATGTCTGATAGAGGGTATGGCGTGCCCGGGCGGCTGCATCGCAGGCGCAGGTACGAACATCGCTCTTGCGCAGGCGGCAAAAGAAGTGGAAAAATTCAAGTCAGAGGCGGCCCAAAAAGTGCCGGAACAATAAATAAAAGAAAAGAATACAAAGGGCAAAAAAGCGCCCGGACGGGAGGACAATATGACAAAAATAAGGACAAGATATGCGCCGAGCCCCACAGGAAAGATGCATGTGGGCAATCTGCGTTCCGCATTATATGAATTTTTAATTGCAAAGCATGCGGGCGGCGATTTTATGCTCCGCATCGAGGACACGGATCAGGAGCGTTTTGTGGAAGGCGCGACGGAGATTATCTACCGGACGCTGGATAAAACCGGTTTGAAGCATGACGAGGGACCGGATAAGGATGGCGGCTATGGTCCCTATGTGCAGAGCGAGCGCATGAAGACCGGCATCTACATGAAATACGCGAAGGAACTGATTGACAAGGGAGAGGCATATTACTGCTTCTGTGACAAGGAAAGGCTTGCTTCCTTAAAGACAGAGATTGTGGAGGGCAAGGAAATCATGATTTATGATAAGCACTGTCTGTCGCTCTCCAAAGAAGAGGTGGAGGAGAAGTTGGCGGCAGGGCTGCCCTTTGTCATCCGACAGAACAATCCGACAGAAGGGACAACCACCTTCCACGATGAACTTTACGGGGATATTACGGTAAATAACAGCGAGTTGGACGATATGATTCTGATAAAATCAGACGGCTATCCCACCTATAATTTTGCCAATGTGGTGGATGATCACACCATGAATATCACACATGTGGTGCGCGGCAACGAATATCTTTCTTCTTCACCAAAGTATACGAGGCTGTACGAGGCATTCGGCTGGGAGGTGCCGGTATATGTGCATCTGCCGCTGATTACCGATGAAAACCACAAAAAGCTGTCCAAGAGAAGCGGACATTCTTCCTTTGAGGATTTGCTGGAACAGGGCTTTTTGACGGAGGCTGTGGTAAACTATATCGCTCTTTTGGGATGGAGTCCCGAGGACAACAGGGAAATCTTTACGCTGGACGAGTTGATTCAGGAGTTTGATTACCGCAGAATCAGCAAGTCACCGGCTGTATTTGACATGGTAAAGCTGAAATGGATGAATGGTGAATATTTAAAAGCCATGGATTTCGATGCTTTCTATGCAATGGCAGAGCCTTATCTTGTGGAGGCGCTGGGGGAAGGATTTGACCTTAAGAAGACTGCTGCCATGGTGAAGACACGTATTGAAGTATTTCCCGATATTGCGGGACAGGTGGACTTTTTCGGCGAGCTTCCGGAATACGATACGGCGATGTACGCACACAAAAAGATGAAGACGGATGAGGCTTCCTCGCTGGAAGTGCTCAAAGAGGTTCTGCCTTTGCTTGAGGCACAGGAGGATTATAGCAACGATGCGCTGTATCAGACACTGCTTTCCTATGTAGAAAAGAAGGGCTGCAAAAACGGCTATGTGATGTGGCCTGTCCGCACGGCGGTATCCGGCAAGCAGATGACGCCTGCAGGCGCTACGGAAATCATGGAGATTCTGGGGAAGGAAGAGTCCATAAAGCGTATCAAAAAGGGTATAGAAAAGTTAGAAGGGTAAAAATTTGAACGAACAATTGAATGAAGCGCAGAAAAGGGCGCTCTGCCACAAACTCGGTCCGGCTATGGTGCTTGCCGGACCGGGAAGCGGCAAAACGACGGTTATCACGGGGCGTGTAAAAAGACTGATAGAGCAGAGCCGGATACCGTCTTCCGCCATATTGGTTATCACCTATACAAAGGCAGCCGCATTGTCGATGCAGCAGCGGTTTTATAAAGAAATGCAGGGAGCAGCCGCACCGGTCACATTCGGCACTTTCCACGCCGTCTATTATCACATTCTAAAAGAGCATTATCATCTGAACGATCATTGTCTGATTACAGAGAAAGAAAAAATCCACATTTTAAATTCGATATGGAAGCAGCAGTTTCAAACAGAGCCGGAAGAGGACAGAATGGAGCAGTTGCGTTTATGCCTTGCCCTGTACAAAAACGGTATGGCAAAAGAGTTTCTTCCCCTGCCGCCGGACTTTTCTCCGGAGCAGTTTGATGGGCTCTACGCTGCTTATAACCGCTACTGTATGGCAAAGGGAAAGCTGGATTTTGACGATATGCAGGTACGGTGCAGGGATTTGTTCTGTGCAAGGCAGGATATTCTGGAGAAGTGGCAGGGACGTTTTTTGCATATACTGGTGGATGAATTTCAGGATTGCAACCCAATCCAGTATGAGACATTGCGGCTGCTTGCCGCACCCCATAGAAATTTATTTGTGGTGGGAGACGACGATCAGTCCATCTACGGCTTTCGGGGTGCCTCTCCAGACATTATGCAGCGGTTTGTACAGGATTATCCCGAAGCGGAAAAAATATATTTAGAGGCAAACTACAGGAGCAGAACGGAAATTATTGCGGCTGCGGACTGCGTGATATCCGCCAATAAAAAGCGCTTTGCAAAAAAGATGTATGCGGCGGGCAAAAATACGGCGGCGTTACCGGCAGAACCGGTATGTCTTAAGGGCTTTGCAGGCAGAGAGGAGGAATACGCGTACCTGACGGCAAAGCTGCGCAGCCTTTCTGAATGGATTCCGTATCGGGAAATGTGCGTGATGTTTCGGACAAACAGAGAGATGTGTTTTTTGCTTCCCTTTCTGGAGAGAAGTGGGATTCCCTATACAGTAAAGGGGCAGGTGCAGAACAAATATAACCATTTTGCCGTAAAAGATATCAATGCATATCTGGAACTGGCGGCAGGGGAGAGAGGACGCGGGCTGTTTTTGCAGGTGATGAACCGTCCGGACAGGGGAATAGAAAGGGAAATGCTCTGGGAGAACAAAATCAGTTTTTCCGAAATAGAGAGCGAATGCGCCGCCGGCAGAAAGGAAAAAACGGCGGAGGCAGTAAAGCTTTTGCAGAAGCAGTTACAGATGGCGGGCAGTTTTTCGCCCAGTTTGGCTGTCCGCTTTGTCCGAAAGGCGATGGGATACGAGAACTGGCTGCGGGGGCGGGCGGGACTGTCAGTGGAAAGGTATGAAGAGTGGAGGGAGCTTTTGGACGATATCCAGAAAGAGGCAGAAAAGTTTGCAAGTGTAAGGGAGTGGCTTGCTTTTGTAGAACAGGAAAAAGAAAAAGTACCGGAAGGAAAAGACAAAGCGGGCGTACAGCTTATGACCATGCATGCCTCCAAAGGACTGGAATTTGCCTATGTATGCATACCGGATGCCAATGAAAAAAAGAGAGCCGGCGTCAGTCGTGCCGAAGCAGACCGGATAGAAAATGCGGAAGAGGAGGAACGCAGGCTTTTCTACGTGGGAATGACACGCGCAAAAACAGCCCTGGATATCTTGTACCTTACGGAATATCCAAGGCTGCCTTCACGCTTTATTGAGCCGCTCTTACAAAGCTATTTGTCCGTATCCTCCACCAGCTCGTCAAATTCCTGATTGTCAAGATATTCGTCGAAAGCGTCCGAAACGGCTTCGTATTCATCATCATCTTCAATATAGATCAGTTCCGGTTCGGCATTTGGATCGTTTTCGTCTTCCTTATACCCATAAAACCAAACCTCTCCGTCCTGATTGTCTCCGTTTTCGTCCAGAGGGAGCAGAACGATATAGTCTTTCTTTGCAACGGTCAGAATGGTAATCACCGCACAGGAGACCTTTTCTCCATCGTCCAGTTCCAGTTCAACGGTCATTTCTTCTTCTGCAAAATTATTGTCAGCCATAGCCTAATCTCCTTTGCGTTTTTCTTTATTATAATCCAAACGACAGCCCGCTGTAAATAATTTTCCAATAAATCATAGAACAAGAGAAACACTTGTGGTATACTGTTTCTATAAGACTTGCAAGATTCAGACAGAAGGAGAGTTCATCAAAAGTGAAGACAACAAAGGGGAATCCGTTTCCTTTGGGAGCGACAATCGAAGATAAAAGTGTTAATTTTTCGTATGTGAGCAGGGAAACAGACTGCGGTGTGGTTTTATTTGACAAGGATACGCTGAAGGAAAAACAAAAAATCCCGTTTCCGCCTGCCTATGCGGTCGGAGATATACATTTTATGCGTGTAAGCGGTATTTCCACAGAAAATACCGCATATTGCTTTTTTGAGAGGGACAGGTATGTGACGGATAGCAGGGCGCGTGCTTTTTGCGGCAATCATGTCTACGGAAAGGAAGAGACATGGGAGAGGGCGGCCAGACCCGCGAAGTTTATGTCGCGGGATTATGACTGGGAGGGTGACGAAAATCCCCGTATTCCCTATGAGGAAAGCTTTTGCTACTGTCTCCATGTAAGGGGATTTACCCGCCATGCCTCGTCAAAGGTCAAAGCAAAGGGAACCTTTAAGGGGCTTGTGGAAAAAATCCCTTATCTGAAAGAGCTTGGCGTGACAACGCTGGAGCTGCAGCCGGTGTATGAGTTTGCCGAACTGGAAAGGCGGACGGCTTTGGAACTTTCTTATCTGCCCAAGGATAGCATTGCTTCCTTTGACAGCATTGCTGCCACGGATGGTGAGAAGTCGTCGGAAGACGAGAAAAAACTGAATTATTGGGGGTATACCAAGGGCTGTTATTACAGTCCGAAGAACAGCTATGCCGATTCGGAAGATGCGGCGGCAGAGTTTAAGGATATGATAAAGGCACTGCACAAAAATGGGCTGGAGGCTGTTTTGCAGTTTTACTTTGCGGAAGAGATGCCGGAGAGGGAAATAGCGGAAATACTGCATTACTGGGTAATGGAATACCATGTGGATGGTTTTCACTTGAAGGGAGAGCATATTCCCGCGGGTGCGCTGGCAGAGGATCCGGCGCTGGCAAAAACAAAGCTGTGGTATTACGGTTTTCCGGACAAGGTGCAGGACAGCTTTCCGGCGGGAATGGCCGGAAATGAAAGACGATACTTGGCGGAATATGGGGATGCCTACCGCTATGACATGCGCCGTTTTCTAAAGGGGGACGAGGGCATGCTGCCTGCTGTGATGTATCATCTGCGGCACAATCCGGCAGGCTGCGGGCAAATCAATCACCTCACCAATTATGACGGATTCACGCTTATGGACTTGGTTTCTTATGACAGAAAGCATAATGAAAGCAATGGGGAGGACAATCGGGACGGCACGGATTATAATGCAAGCTGGAACTGTGGACAGGAGGGAAAAAGTCGTAAAAAGGTGGTGCTTGCTCTCAGGAAGAGACAGATAAAAAATGCGCTGCTGTTATTGTTTTTCTCACAGGGAACACCTCTCATTTTCATGGGAGACGAATTCGGCAATTCACAGAACGGCAACAACAACCCTTACTGTCAGGACAATGAAATCACGTGGCTGAACTGGAGAAATCTGGAATCGAACAGAGAAATCTTTGCATTTGTGAAGGAACTGGCAGCCATTCGGAAAGCGCATCCTGTGCTCAGGCAGGACAGGGAGATAAGACTGATGGACTATGGGGCGTGCGGGTATCCGGACGCATCTTATCACGGGGCTGCGCCATGGAAACCTGATACGGCGGGTTATAGCAGGCAGCTTGGCATTATGTATTGCGGCAAGTATGTCAGGAAAGACAGAATGAACCACGATGATTTCTTCTATGTTGCATACAATCTGCACTGGGAGCCTTATGAATTTGCCCTGCCGAAGCTGCCCATGGGTATGCATTGGGAGCCCTGTGCCGCTTCGAATGCCGCGCGGGAGAAGGAGATGGAAGAAGCCGAAGAAAACAGGCAGCAGAGGGTTGTGCTGTCGGGAAGAAGCATATGCGTGTTTATCGGAAAAATAAAGGAAGACAGCAAGGAAAAAAAGGCTGGAAGGAAAGATTGAAATAAGCATGAAAATTCTACGTCATTTCAAAACGATTACTTATCATAAATGGCTGGTCTGCAAGGGCTGTTTTGCGGTGGGGTTGTACCGGCAGGGGCTGCTGCACGATATGTCCAAGTACAGTCCTTCGGAATTTTTTGTAGGGGCAAAGTATTTTCAGGGAAACAGAAGTCCCAATAATGCGGAGCGGGAGGCAGTCGGATATTCTACGGCATGGATGCATCATAAAGGGCGCAACAAGCATCATTATGAGTACTGGATTGACTATTCCCTAAACGGAGGCCCCGGCGGCATGTCGCCTGCGCCCATGCCCAGACGTTATATTGCAGAAATGGTTATGGACCGCATTGCAGCGTGCAAGGTGTATCTGGGAGAGGCTTATACGGACAGTTCACCCCTTGCCTATTACCAAAGCCGCAAGGAACCTGCCCCTATGCATGAGTTTACCAGAAAAAATCTGGAGTTTTTGTTGGGCATGCTGGCGGAAAAAGGAGAGAAAAGAACTTTTTCCTACATCAAAAGAAAGTTTCTGAAAGGTGGGGGAAAGCAATAAGAACAGCATATTGATTCAAAGACAGTCACAGAATCAGAAAGAAAAGAATATGATAAAGTAAATCAATTCAGAAATGAGAAGTATCATGTGTAATTGGATTATTCTTTTTCTCCTGTTCTGTGGTGGTAATGGCAGTTTCTTGAATGGCGGCTGTGGGTGTAACAGAGGTCGTAACAATGACTGTGGCTGTGGATGTGACAGAGACGGCGGCAATGGCAGAGGACGCGACAGGGACAATGACTGTGGTTGTGGACGTGACAGAGACGGCGACAATGGCAGAGGGCGCGACAGGGATATGACGCCGCCCCCATGGATTAGAAGCAATTATAACAATGGCGATACCTGTGGCTGTGAAGAAAAATAAATAAGAAAGCAGGATAGTTACGCTATCCGGTGATGATTCTTTTTGTATCGGGGGAAATCTTTCGTTTCCCTCGGTACAAAAAAATATTTATTTTTTAAAAAATTTGTGCAATATGGTAGAAATCTTTCTGAAAATTGTTTATAATCATTATCAATACCGGATAAAACTGGTTTGGGAAAGAAAGGAGAACGGTATGGTAGAATACTTGTTGGGGAATCACTTGGTAGAAATTGGGAGGTTGTCCGAGGATCAGTTGGAAACAGTAATTGCGAAAATGGATGCTGTCAGGGTGAAACTGGGGCTGTTAGCTGTTGCAGAAGGCATGATGACGACAGAGCAGGCTGACGAGGTAAACCGTTTGCAAGCCACCATGGACAAGCGTTTTGGAGATATTGCAGTTGAAAGAGGGTATTTGACAGAGGAACAAATCAGCAACCTGTTAAAGAAGCAGGGAAATACATATTTGGCATTTGCACAGGTACTCGTGGATGAAAACCTTTTGCAGCTTCAGGATTTGGAAGAGGTTATGGACGATTTTCAGCAGAAAAACAGCTTTACCAAATCAGATATGGAAGATTTGCGGAGTGATGAGCCTGACAGAATCGTGCCGCTTTTCCTCCCTGCGGAGGCGATGTGCTTTAAGGATATTACAGGTGTTCTTGTCAGGACGATGATTCGCTGTATCGACAGGCATGTATACATAGGAAAGGCTGTGTTGAAAAATGAGTTGTCGGTGAAAGAGTCTGCGTTCCAGAAAATTGATGCTTTTTCTGCGCCGGTTGCGGGATATAAAGCGCTGGAAACAGGATTTGCCGAGGAGGATGGCGGCCTTGCCGTGATAGCGGCTGCGTACTGCAAGGAGAGCCTGCCGCTTGAGAAGGAAGACATGCTGGATGCTGCCGGAGAATTTTTGAACTGTGTCAATGGTCTGTATGCTACATCGCTGAGCAGAAGCGGTATTGATTCCGAATTGCTGCCGCCTATCTTTTTTGAAGCTTCTTCCTCTATTAAGGACACGGCGGTTTTGCGTGTGCCGATCTGTGTCAGAGGAAAAAAAGCAAATTTTATTGTTATGGGACAAGTATAGGAGGATAAAAATATGGCAAAAATTTTGATTATAGATGATTCTAAGATGTCCAGAAGGATGCTGCGCACTATTGTGGAGGGCATCGGACATGATATAGCGGGAGAGGCGTCCAATGGCGAAGAGGGTGTGAAGCTTTACAAGGAGCTTAGGCCCGATGCCGTGACGATGGATATCACCATGCCGGAGAAGGATGGAATCTGCTGTCTTAAGGAAATCAAGGAATTTGATGCAGATGCGAGTGTGATTATGGTTACAGCAGCAGGGCAGTCTTCTAAGTTGATGGATGCGTTGAAGCTGGGGGCAAAGGAGTTTATCTGTAAGCCCTATGAGCCGGAACAGGTTATCAATGCAATCAAAGAAGTGTTGAAAAATAAATAAAAAATCAAAGTGCAGAAATGCCGCAGGAATTGAATCATTCCTGCGGCATTTTTTTAGTCTCCTGACAATGGAGCCATATTTTACCCCTTAATAAGAGGTGTAGGATTTGATTTCCTTCCAAAGGTCATTGTAGAGTGTGTCAGCCTCTTCGCCCAGATAGGAGAAGGTTTCCAGATTGTCGTACTGTGACAAATCCGGAAAGGCAATTTCAGAATTGCGGATATCGTCGTCCTCAATCAATGCCCTTGCAGCCGTATTCGGCGTAGAATAAGTGATAAATTCAAAGTTCATCAGCGCAATATCGCCGCGGCACATAAAATCAATAAACTTTTCTGCGTTTTCTTTGTTTTCTGCGGTTTTGGGAATTACCCAGCTGTCAATCCAGACATTGGTTCCTTCCTCGGGAATAACATAAGCTAAATTGGGATTCTCACGCTGCGTATAAATGGCTTCTCCGGAATAGATAACACCAAGCGCCGCCTCGTCACCAATCATTTTATCGCGAACCTGATCGATAACATATGCCTGCACTAGGGGCTTCTGGCTGATCAGCAGGTCCTTTGCCTCCTGCAGTTCTGCTTCATTTGTGCTGTTCATGGAATAGCCAAGTCTTTTTAAACCAACCATAAATAAATCGCGGACGGAATCCTGCATTAAGATATTGTCCTTATATTTTTCGTCCCAAAGAATGGACCAGCTTGTGACAGGTTCATCTACCATAGTGGTATTGTACAAAATCCCTACAGTGCCCCAGCAGTACGGAACAGAGTAGCGGTTGCCCGGGTCGAAGGCGAGGGACTGCTCGTAATATTCTGCGCCGATATTGGCACGGGCGTTGGGAAGATTATCCCAGTTTAATTCGGCCAGCAAATCATTGTCAACCATTTTCTGAATCATGTAGTCAGAAGGGCAGACAACGTCATAGTTGGAAGCGCCGGCTTCAATTTTGGGATACATGGTTTCGTTTGTGTCAAATTCATCGTAAATGACTTCTATACCGGTTTCCTTCTCAAAGAGCTTGATGGTTTCTTCATCTATATATTCGCCCCAGTTATAGACGTACACCTTTCCGTTGGGATATTTGTTAGAGGAGCCGCAGCCGGAAAACAGGCAGATGGTCATAACAAGGCAGAGCCCCAGAGATAACAATTTTTTCATAATAATTCCTCCCTTTCAAAATCCCGCTACTTTGCGGGCTTTTCCTTTGGTGTTCTGTTTACGAGAAACAGTAAGACCAGAACCACCACAAAAATAATGGTGGACAGAGCGTACATTTCCGGTTTAATGCCTTTGCGCACCTCTGTGTATATCTTCGTAGATAATGTATCAATTCCCGGACCTTTTGTAAAGTATGTAATAATAAAATCGTCTAAGGACATGGTAAAAGCCATCAAAAAGCCGGATAAAATGCCGGGCAGGATATCCGGAAAAATCACCTTGAAAAACGCCTGCACATGGGAAGCACCAAGATCCAGAGCCGCCTCGTAGACACTGGGATTGAGCTGTTTCATACGGGGCATGACGCTTAAAATCACGTAGGGTATATTAAAGGTAATATGCGCCAGAAGGATGGTAAAAAATCCCAGACGGATGCCCAGCACGATAAAGAGCAGCATAAGGGAAATGCCTGTTACGATATCGGCATTCAGCATGGGAATGTTGGTAATCCCCAGCACGATGGCGCGTCCTTTCTTCTTCATGCCCTGAATGGCAATGCAGGAAATCGTGCCGACGACGGTTGCAACTACGGAGGAAATCAGCGCGATGGCAAGTGTGTTCCAGAGAGCCTGCATGATGTCTTTGTTTTCAAAAAGAGACAGATACCATTTGAAGGTAAAGCCTCCCCATTTGGCACGGGATTTACTCGCATTAAAGGACAGGATGCCAAGCGTGGCGATAGGAGCGTACATAAATATAAAAATAAGGGCAATGTAGATACGTCTTGCTGCATTTTTCATAAAGTTGCTCCCTCCCCTTCTTTGTCAAATATGGCGGACAACACCATATTGATCAGAATAAATATCATAAGGACAATGGAAAGACCGCTTCCCAAATGCCAGTTGCCGGTCTGGGTAAATTCCTGTTCAATCACATTGCCGATGAGCAGGATTTTGCTGCCGCCGAGCAATGTGGATATTACAAAGGTGGTAAGCGCCGGCACAAATACCATGGTGATGCCGCTGATGACGCCGGGCAGGCTTAAGGGGAAGATAATCCGACAAAAAGTCTGGACGGAACCGGCTCCCAAATCCTTTGCCGCGTTGACGACATTCGGGTCTATTTTAGTCAGTGCATTGTAGATGGGCAGAACCATGAAGGGCAGGAAGTTGTATACCATGCCGAGTATGATGGCTGCCGGCGTATTGATAATATTGAGGGACGGCAGGTGCAGAAAACGCAGCACCGTGTTGATAATGCCGTTCTTTTCCAAAAGTGTTTCCCATGCCATGGTGCGCAGCAGAAAGTTCATCCACATGGGAAGTATAAAAATAAGCACAATAAAAGAGTGCTGGCTGACCTTCATGCCCGATAAAATCATGGCAAGCGGATATGCCAGAAGCAGGCAGATTGCAGTTCCCACAAATGAGAGCACCAGGGAAAACCACAGTGCCTTGGAATGCTCTGCAGTGGCAATGGCGGCAATGTTCGCCAGCGTAAAAGCGCCTGTTTTGTCCGTAAGACCATAATATACCACCATACAGAGCGGAATGATGATAAATGCGGCGCACCAGAACAGGTAGGGGAGGGAAAGCATTTTCTTATTCATCTGTTTTTACCGCCTCCTCGTCTTCTGATTCCGGTTTGTTCATAATCTGGATATTAAAGGGCTCTACCTGAATACCCACCGGCGTACCGACGGGGAACATGCGCGTGGAGTGAACCAGCCATTCAAAACCGCCTGCCTGCACCTCCATTTCATAGTGGACGCCTTTAAAAATAATGTGGGAAACAACGCCTTGTATAGTGCCTTCCTCAGGCTTTACAAGCTCGACATCCTCGGGACGGATAACCACATCGACAGGTTTGTTCTGCCCGAAGCCCTCATCGACGCAGGCAAAACGCGCGCCCAGAATTTCAACAAGGCGATCCTGAATCATGGTGCCGCCGATGATGTTGCTGTCTCCGATGAAATCTGCCACAAAAGCATTTTCGGGTTCATTGTAGATGCGTTCAGGCGATCCTATCTGCTGGATATAGCCCTGATTCATGACCACGATGGTGTCGGACATGGTAAGAGCCTCCTCCTGATCGTGGGTCACATAAATAAAGGTAATGCCAAGCTCGTTTTTCAGACGGATCAACTCGTACTGCATATCCTGTCTGAGCTTTAAATCCAAAGCGCCGAGCGGTTCGTCCAAAAGCAGAAGACGGGGTTCGTTTACAATCGCGCGCGCGATGGCAATACGCTGTTGCTGACCGCCGGAGAGAGAGTCCGGCATCCTTTTTTCATAGCCGTCCAGATTGACCAGCTTCAGGGCATATTTGATTTTGTCGTTGATATAATCCTTGGTTTTATTTTTGATTTTAAGTCCAAAAGCAATATTTTCCGCAATATTCATATGCGTAAAGAGGGCATATTTCTGGAAAACCGTGTTCAGAGGGCGTTTGTTTGCGGGCATACAGGTAATGTCTGCGCCGTCAAAAATAACCTTGCCGGTATCCGGCTGTTCAAAACCGCCCAGGATACGCAGGGTAGTTGTCTTACCGCAGCCGCTGGGGCCAAGCAGGGTCAGAAATTCATTTTCCCTGATGTAGAGATTCAAATCGTCCAGCACCATATGATTGTCATATGTTTTGGAAATATGCTCCAAATTTACCAGTACGTCTTTCATAGTTTTAAACCTCCCTGAATCATAAAAATAAAACGGCTGCCAAAAGCCCGTATATTCCAGTTCAAAAACCGAATGCATGCACGTTTCATTTTATAATGAAACGCCTAAAAAAGCAACGCATATTTTCTATACTTATGTAAAAACATGTAAAAAAAGAAAAATCTAAAAAAATATAAGTTTTCATTAACAAAAAAAGGATAATATGGTATATTTAGTTTGAAGAGAATTTCTAAGCTTGCAGAAACGGAGGAGGCAGCATGGAGAAATACGTTGCTTATGTATCTACTTATACAATGGGAGATAAACACGGTATCAAAATTTATGATGTGGATATGGAGAACGGAAGGTTTACGGAAAAGGATCAGGTAGAGATTACCAATTCTTCTTATGTTACGATTTCCAAGAGTAAGAAATATTTGTATTCCATAACGGACTTTGGCGTGGAGGCATACCATATCTTGAAGGACGGCAGTCTGGAACTGATTAATTTTGCCCCGATTAATGGGATGAGAGGGTGTTATCTGTGCACTGATTATGAGGACAAGTTCCTCTTTGTTGCAGGGTATCACGACGGCAAACTGACCGTACTGCGCTTAAACGCAGACGGCTCCATTGGCAGTATCACTGATGAAATTTATCACAAAGGGCTCGGCAGTGTGGCGGAGCGCAATTTCAGACCACATGTCAACTGTGCCAGAATGACCCATGACAATAAATATCTTCTGGTGGCGGATCAGGGTATGGATCATGTCAATGTATACCGCCTTGATCATGAGAGAGGAACGCTGAGTCTTGCGGATGTGGTGCGCGGTGATATCGAGTCTGCGCCAAGACATATCAAGATATCCAAGAACGGCAGATTTATTTATGTCGTACATGAACTGGCATGTAACATTACGGTTTATACTTACGAAGAGAAAAATAACAATCCTTATTTTGAAAGGATACAGACAATTGTGACGACGGAATCCGATGAAAAAGATTATGGGTGCTCGGCGAGCGCGCTGACCTTTTCCGAGGATTACAACTATCTGCTTGCTTCAACCGCAGGGGAGAATTCTGTCGCTATTTTTAAAGTAAATCAGGAAAGCGGTATGCTTGAGAAGCTTTTCTGCCTGCCGATAAGCGGAGAGTACCCGAAGGATGCGGCAATCTTTCCCGATAACCGGCATTTGGTATCCTTAAACCATGCTTCCGACACCATGACTTTCTTTGAGGTAGATATGGAGAAGGGACTTATGATGATGTCGGCAAAAGAAATTCCCGTGGACAGGCCAAATTGTATTACTTTTTATAAAATTAAAGGGTAAAAGGGGTTAAGGAATTTATTTCCTATGCCGATATAATAGTCGAAGTAATATAAAAATAAGCAAATGGATTTGCAAAACAAAAGTCAAGGAGGGTAAAAAATGAGTGTTAGTGCAGTAAATTCAACTACTGCTGTACAGACGAGCTACAGTAATGATTACGCAGCAACGTCCAAAGCAGCAGAAAAGACAGAATCCGGCAAGACAGAAGCCGGCGCTGTTTATGAAGCTTCCAATGGTGAAGAAAAGAAAGCTACTTACTCTGTAAACAAGATGAGTAAAGAGGAGAGAAGCGCGTTGGTGTCTAAGCTGCAGGCGGATGCAGAGAGCAGGCAGAGCCAGCTTGTATCCATGGTGCAGAAGATGATGTCCCAGCAGGCAAACGCATACGGACAGGCTAACGACATCTGGAAGTTTTTAGCAAGCGGCAAGGCACAGGTAGATCCTGCAACCAGAGCGCAGGCACAGGCAGACATCGCAGAGGACGGTTATTACGGCGTAAAGCAGACCGCTTCCCGTCTTTTTGACTTCGCAAGCGCACTTGCTGGCGATGATGTGGATAAGATG
The DNA here is from genome assembly GCA_029053015.1 of Lachnospiraceae bacterium. Classification (GTDB taxonomy): domain Bacteria; phylum Bacillota; class Clostridia; order Lachnospirales; family Lachnospiraceae; genus Acetatifactor. The sequence continues at coordinate 144,178 of JAIDHX010000040.1, read as the reverse complement.
AAAGAGATGCAGGCTGCAATCGAAAAAGGCTTCAAGAAAGCTGAGGGTACATGGGGCAGCAAGCTTCCCAGCATTTCTTATGAAACTCTGGATGCCGTAAACAAAATGTTTGACGACTATTACGCAGCAAATAAGTAAAAGTATAAGCATTTTGGCTCATCAAAACAGTAAAATGAAAAGAAAACCATCAGACTTTAAGTCTGGTGGTTTTTTTCATGACAGAGCGGTTTTGGCAATGTTTATTTTTTGTAAAAATCTACAATGTGTTCCGTGCGTGCGCTCATATTGAGCAGAAGTGCGTCGGCGATGGTAATGGCTACCATGGATTCCATGACGACGACCGCACGGGGAACGATGACCGGGTCATGGCGTCCTTTTATCTGGACGGATATTTCCCGGTTATTTTTATCCACGGTTTCCTGCGGCCTGAAAATGGACGGCGTGGGCTTTACGTGGGCGCGCACTAAAATGGGAGTGCCGTCACTCATACCGCCTAAGATACCGCCTGCGTGGTTGGTCTTTTTGGAAACTGCGGCGCCATTCATGCAGAAAGCGTCGTTATTGTCGCTGCCCTTTGCATGAGAAACCAGGATACCGTCGCCGATTTCGACTGCTTTGACAGCGCCGATGGACATAACTGCTTTACTTAAGTTGGCATCCAGCTTTTCAAATACCGGATCGCCGATGCCTGCAGGCATACCTTCCACCAGACATTCCATAACGCCGCCTGCGGAATCAAGCTCTGCCATAGTATCCTTCAAATAGCTTTCCGCGCGTGCGGAAGCGTCATAATCCGGCATGGCTGTGGGCGTTGACAGGATGGCTTCCCTGTCAAAAACGGATAAGTCAGCTTCGACGGGACCGATAGAACGTGTGTAGGCGGTGACGCGTATGCCGAGCAGGTTAAGAAGCTTTGCGGCAATGGCGCCGGCTGCTACACGTCCGATGGTTTCACGTCCGGAGGAACGTCCGCCGCCCCTGTAGTCGCGAAAGCCATACTTGGCATCAAAAGTGTAGTCAGCATGTCCAGGGCGGTAGTAGGAGGCAATTTCGCTGTAGTCAGTAGAGCGCTGGGAAGTGTTTCTTACAATTAAGGAGATGGGGGTTCCCGTGCTGCGCCCGTCAAATACGCCGGAGAGGATTTCTACAGTATCGTCTTCTTTGCGGGGCGTAGAAATCCGGCTCTGCCCGGGCTTTCTTCTGTCGAGATAGGGCTGGATGTCAGCCTCGGAAAGAGGAAGACCTGCAGGACAGCCGTCTACCACCACGCCAAGCGCTTTGCCGTGGGATTCACCCCATGTGGTGATTTTAAAAATAGTACCATATAATGAACCGCTCATTTATTTTTCCATCCTTTTTCTGAAATGTTAAGACAATTTCGGAAGCAATAAAGCTGTGTGTTTGCTCCATTTTTCAATCATACAATAAAATAAGCGGCCCTTGCAATACAAAAAGAGCTAAAAAAGTTGAAAAATCTTTGAATTTTATAGAAAAAAATAATGCAATACTCAGAAAAGTGTGATATTATAATTTCGTATAGACTTTTGCTGACAGGAAGAAAAATGAAAAAAACATTTCGGGAAAAATTCGTAGCCAATTGCGGCGCGAAGGTAAAAAAGCATAAATGGCTGAGGAAACCCTTGTCGCTATACGTGATGGTGGTTCTTTCGGTGTATTACGCAGGGCTCAATCTTGTCTCTAACGGCAAACGGTATTCCTGTGCTGTTTTATTGCTGCTTTTTATGGTAGTGAGCAGCAGCTTTGCCATGCCGGAAAGTCTTAACAGGCACGCTGAGGAAGCGGCGCTTTTAGCGGACGGCGCACAGCTTGCAGCAGAGCAGGAAGTCAACGAGGCGGAGGTTGCCATCATTGATATTGAGACAGATGATATAGAAACTTATGACGATGTTGCACTTTTGTCCGAAGTGGAGCTGGATACCTATACACTGGAAGAAATTTTAGAGAGCAACAGTGATTACAGGGATTTGGTGGAGACTACGGAGAACAGTCAGGAAGATGTGCCGGAGTCGGATTACAGCGACTATACTTTTGACTCTTCAGACTGGCGTCTGATTTTAGTCAACAAGCAGCACTCCATACCGGAGGATTATACGTTTCCGCTGGGAACCATAACCGGAAGTATGCAGTGTGACGAGAGAATACTGGAAGAACTGCTCGCCATGATGCAGGCGGCAAAGGATGATGGCGTGGATTTGGTCGTTTGTTCCCCTTACAGGGATTACAACCGGCAGACTTATTTGTTTGAGAAAAAGGTAACCCGCTATATGAACGCGGGCATGTCTTATATGGATGCATACAAGACGGCGTCTATGTCAACTACTTCGCCCAATGCCAGTGAGCACAGAATCGGGCTGGCGATAGATTTTTACAGCAGTAGTTACATGAGGCTGGATACGGGCTTTGCGGATACGGCGGCAGGGCAGTGGCTCGCGGAGCACAGCTATGAGTATGGCTTTATTCTGCGTTATCCGGAGGGCAAGGAATATATTACGGGGATTGGCTATGAACCGTGGCATTTCCGGTATGTGGGCGTGGAAGCGGCCACGGTTATTACGGAAAAGGGCATTACATTGGAAGAGTTCTGGGAGGATCTGTAATATATGTTTCGTTTGTTAAAGCGGGAGGGGAGAGCCAAAAGAGGCGAGTTTCAAACGGTACATGGCGTTATCCAGACGCCGGTGTTTATGAATGTGGGGACGGTGGCGGCAATCAAGGGCGCGGTTTCCACACAGGATTTGGAAGAAATTCACACACAGGTAGAGTTGTCAAATACCTATCATCTGCATGTCAGACCCGGTGATAAAATCATAAAACAGCTTGGCGGCCTTCACAGGTTTATGTCCTGGGACAGGCCGATTCTTACGGATTCGGGTGGTTTTCAGGTTTTTTCCCTGGCAGGTCTTCGCAAAATAAAGGAAGAAGGCGTTTACTTTAATTCCCATATAGACGGGCGGAAAATTTTCATGGGTCCGGAGGAGAGTATGCAGATACAATCCAATCTAGCGTCCACTATTGCGATGGCATTTGACGAGTGCCCAAGCGCGAGGGCGGACAGGACTTATGTAAAAAACTCTGTAGAGCGCACGACAAGATGGCTTGCACGCTGCAAAAACGAGATGCAGCGGCTGAATGGGCTGGAGGATACCATCAACCGACAGCAGCTTCTTTTTGCAATCAATCAGGGGGCTGTTTATCCCGATATCCGGATTGAACACGCAAAGATAATATCGGAGATGGAGCTGGACGGTTATGCGGTCGGCGGGCTTGCCGTCGGAGAGACCCATGAGGAGATGTATCATATTCTGGAGGAGACCATTCCTTTTCTGCCGAAGGATAAACCGGTGTATCTGATGGGCGTGGGAACGCCTGCCAACATACTGGAGAGTGTGGAAAGAGGGGTTGACTTTTTCGACTGCGTGTACCCGACCAGAAACGGAAGGCATGGACATCTCTACACCAACCATGGCAAGATTAATCTGTTTAATGCAAAATATGAGCTGGATTCGCGCCCGATAGAGGAAGGCTGCGGCTGTCCTGCCTGCAGGCGGTATTCCAGAGCCTATATCCGGCACCTGCTCAAAGCAAAGGAGATGCTCGGTATGCGTCTCTGCGTGCTGCACAACCTCTATTTTTACAACACCATGATGGAAGAAATCAGGGCTGCGCTGGACGCAGGAGAGTTTGCGGCATACAAAAAACAGAAACTGCAAAACATGTCACAGGATTAAAAATTTATAAAATGCTTGCCCTATGGCAGGAATTTGTGTATGATATGCAATAGATGTCCACATACAGGTGGGACAGGTACAGGAGGACAGAACATGGGTATATTACTTGCGGAAGCAGGAGCAGGAACCGCGGATGCGGCTGCAGCAGGCAGCGCGGGCGGCACTTTATTGATGACGATTATCATATATGGCGGAATGATTGCCGCTATGTGGTTTTTCCTTTTCAGACCGCAGAGAAAGGAAAGGAAGAGACTGGCAGAAATGCTGTCAACATTGGAAAACGGCGACTGTGTGCTGACAACATCGGGCTTTATCGGCATTGTCATCGATATCAACGACGATACGGTGATTGTAGAGTTCGGCAACAATAAGAACTGCCGTATCCCGATGGAGAAATCGGCAATCAGCCGTGTGGAAAAGCCGGGTGAGGCGTAAGAAAGCAGCATGTGAAAAGTCTTGAGGCGGAAGCTTCAGGACTTTTTTTGTGTCTGTTGCGGCAAGACCAACACGTAGAGGGGCAGGTTTTGCGGCAGGGCACGCCTGTACAGCAGACCATTCCCTCATAGCCGCGCTCTCGCTCGAAAAGAAACGTAGCAGTGCTAAGCTCGAAAAGACCTCGCTAAGCACTGACGTTTCTTAACGGGCTATGAGGGAATGGCCTGCTGTACAGGCTGGTCGCGCGAAAGGCGCAAGCGCAAGGATGAGTACAGGCAGTTTGGCTGACGCAACTACAACAGCGTATATTGCTGCCTGTTTTCCGCAAACTTGCCATGCTGTATGTTTTGCAGCGTCAGCTACAAAACATAGTATGTTTGCCGAGAGCAGCCGTCAGCGGCGCTGTCTGTCTGGGCAGACCTTTTGAAAACGCCGGCGCTTGGCGAGGTTTTTCACGAGCCTAGCGCTCCGCTGCGTTTTCATAGAGTGAGAGCGCGTCCGCACAGACAGACAGCACCGATGACGGCGTCCCCCGCTTAAAACAAAAACTATGCTTTTGTATCCCAAGCGATTTCCTATTGAATTTTTCACGCTGTTAGGTTATGATTAAAAAAGCAATTTTTTACTTTAAATCAGAAAAGAGGTACATAATGAATTTGAATATTACTTGTATTCCCGGGGACGGGATTGGTCCTGAGATTGTGGCGGAGGCAAAAAAGGTTTTGGAGCGTGCCGGTGAAAAGTATGGATTTCATCCTGCATTTACGGATATTCTGATGGGAGGCGCTTCCATTGATGTGCATGGCATTCCTCTGACGGAGGAAGCGATTACAACGGCAAGAGCGGCAGATGCTGTGCTCATGGGCTCCATCGGCGGGGATACCACGACTTCACCGTGGTACAAGTTGCCCCCCGAAAAGAGGCCGGAAGCGGGGCTTTTAAAAATTCGCAAGGAGCTGAAACTTTTTGCCAACTTAAGACCGGCGCTGCTTTACGAGGAGCTTGCGGCGGCATGTCCTTTAAAGGAAGAAATCAGCGCGGCGGGCTTTGATATTATGATTATGCGCGAACTGACCGGCGGTCTGTATTTCGGAGAGCGCAAGACGGTGGTGGAGGACGGCGTCAGAAAAGCGACGGACACCCTTACTTATGATGAGAACGAAATCCGCAGAATCGCCATCAAGGGCTTTGAAATTGCCATGAAGCGGAAAAAGAAGGTCACAAGCGTGGACAAGGCAAATGTGCTGGATTCTTCCAGACTTTGGAGAAAGGTTGTGGAAGAGGTTGCGGAGAGCTATCCGGAGGTTACGTTAGAACATATGCTGGTGGATAACTGCGCTATGCAGCTTGTCAAGAATCCGGCGCAGTTTGACGTGATTCTGACGGAGAATATGTTCGGAGATATTCTCTCCGACGAGGCAAGTATGGTAACCGGTTCCATCGGCATGCTGGCTTCTGCATCCTTAAACGACACAAAGTTCGGACTTTATGAGCCGAGCCACGGATCAGCACCGGATATTGCAGGAAAGAACATAGCAAATCCCATTGCGACCATTTTAAGCGCTGCCATGATGCTGCGTTTCAGCTTTGATTTGGACGAAGCGGCAGGCGCGGTGGAAGCGGCAGTCAAAAAAGTGCTTTCGGAAGGCTACCGGACAGGCGACATTATGTCGGCGGGATGTAAGCAGGTAAGCTGCTCTGAGATGGGAAGTTTGATTGCGGAGCGTATATAGAAGGCAGCAATAGCAACAATGGATGCTGCGTCCGCAGGAGCGGACAAGCGTATCAAAATAGAAAATGAAACGCCTGTCTTTGCAGGCAGATAGGAGCAGATATGAGAAGTGATTCCGTAAAGACGGGGACAGGACAGGCGCCCCACAGAAGTTTGTTTAATGCACTCGGCTATACCGAGGAGGAGAGAAGAAGACCGCTGATTGGTATTGTAAGCTCTTATAATGAGATTGTGCCCGGCCATATGAATCTGGATAAAATTGCAGAGGCCGTTAAAATCGGCGTGGCAATGGCAGGCGGTACCCCGGTTATGTTTCCGGCAATCGCTGTCTGCGATGGAATTGCCATGGGGCATGTCGGCATGAAATATTCTCTTGTGACAAGAGATTTGATTGCGGACAGTACGGAGTGTATGGCTGTTGCGCATGGCTTTGACGGGCTGGTGTGTATTCCCAACTGCGATAAGAATGTGCCGGGACTTCTGATGGCGGCTGCAAGGCTGAATATCCCCACCATTTTTGTGTCCGGAGGTCCAATGCTTGCCGGAAGAGTGAAGGGCGAGAAGAAGAGCCTTTCTGCTATGTTCGAGGCGGTGGGAAGCGTCGCGGCAGGCACCATGACAATGGAGGAACTCTGCGAATATGAGGAGAAGGTATGCCCTACCTGCGGCTCCTGCTCCGGTATGTATACGGCAAATTCCATGAACTGTCTGACCGAGGCAATCGGCATGGGACTGCGCGGCAACGGAACCATTCCGGCCGTATACTCCGAGAGAATCCGTCTTGCAAAGCAGGCGGGCATGAAAATCATGGAACTGGTGGAGAAGGATATCAAACCCCGTGACATTATGACTGAGGATGCCTTTATGAACGCGCTCACCGTCGATATGGCGCTGGGCTGTTCTACCAATACTATGCTGCACCTGCCGGCAATTGCCCACGAAGCAGGCGTGGATTTGAATCTGGATATTGCAAATGAGCTTTCAGCAAAGACACCGAACCTCTGCCATCTTGCACCGGCAGGTCCTACCTACATGGAGGATTTGAACGAGGCGGGCGGCGTATATGCGGTGATGAAGGAACTCACCAAGTTAAATCTCTTAAAACTGGATTTGATTACCGTCACCGGAAAAACGGTGGGTGAAAATATTGCGTCAGCTGTAAACAGGGACGAAACAGTCATCCGTCCGGTGGAGAATCCCTATTCTGCAACCGGCGGCATTGCGGTGCTCAAGGGAAACCTTGCACCGGATTCCGGCGTGGTAAAGCGTTCTGCCGTTGTGCCTGAGATGATGGTGCACGAAGGACCTGCAAGGGTGTTTGACTGTGAGGAGGATGCGATTGACGCGATTAAGGGCGGCAGAATCGTGGCCGGCGATGTTGTGGTTATCCGCTATGAAGGACCGAAGGGCGGCCCCGGTATGAGGGAAATGTTAAACCCTACCTCCGCAATTGCGGGCATGGGACTGGGCTCCAGCGTGGCGCTGATTACGGACGGACGTTTTTCAGGCGCGTCCAGAGGCGCATCCATCGGACATGTCTCACCGGAAGCGGCAGTGGGAGGCCCGATTGCCCTTGTGGAAGAGGGAGATATCATCAGCATCAATATTCCGGAAAACACACTGAATGTAAAGCTTTCCGATGAAGAACTGGAAAAGAGACGCGCTGCATGGCAGCCCAGGGAGCCGAAGGTTACCACCGGCTATCTGGCACGCTACCGTGAGCTGGTTACCAGCGGAAACCGCGGCGCGATACTGGAGATACCCGGTAAAAAGGAATAAGAAACGAGGAGGACGAAATAATGCAGCTTACAGGTGCGGAAATCGTAATAGAATGTCTGAAGGAGCAGGGCGTAGACACTGTTTTCGGATATCCGGGCGGCACGATTTTAAATATTTATGATGCACTCTATAAACACAGTGATGAAATCCGGCATGTGCTGACTTCCCATGAGCAGGGCGCTTCTCATGCGGCGGACGGCTATGCCAGGGCAACCGGCAAGGTCGGAGTCTGTATGGCGACCAGCGGTCCCGGCGCAACCAATCTGGTGACGGGTATTGCGACAGCCTATATGGATTCGGTTCCCATGGTGGCGATTACCGCCAATGTCAATCTGCCGCTTCTTGGCAAGGATACCTTTCAGGAGGTAGATATTGCCGGCGTTACCATGCCGATTACCAAGCACGGCTATATTGTAAAGGATGTCAATATTCTGGCAGATACCATCAGAAAGGCATTCCAGATAGCAAAGAGCGGCCGGCCGGGTCCGGTGCTGGTGGATATTACGAAGGATGTCACCGCCAATACCTGTGAATACACACCGGTTTCTCCAAAAGAAGTGGAGAAGTTGAACCGGTATACGGAGAGCGATTTGGAGGAGGCAGTTTCCCTGATTGAAAAGGCAGAGAAGCCTTTCATCTATCTGGGCGGCGGCGCCATTATTTCAGAGGCTTCGCAAGAGGTGGCGGAGTTTGCGGAAAAAATAGACGCACCTGTCTGCGACACGCTGATGGGAAAGGGCGCTTTTGATGGGCGGGATGACCGCTACACGGGCATGATTGGCATGCACGGAACCAAAACATCCAATTTTGGTGTCAGCGAATGTGACTTGCTCATTGCGCTTGGCGCACGTTTTTCTGACCGTGTGATTGGCAATCCCAAGACCTTTGCAAAAAATGCGAAGGTGCTTCACATTGATATCGATGCGGCGGAAATCGGCAAAAATATTTCGGCGTATGCCAGCGTGACAGGCGATTTAAAATGTGTGCTGCGCGAGCTGAACAAGAGGCTTGCAAAGCAGGAGCATACGGAGTGGATGGCGCATATCAATGAACTGAAGGAAAAGTATCCGCTGAAATACAATACAGAACAGCTTTCCTGCCCGTTTGTCATCGAGGAAATTGACAGAGTGACAAAGGGAGAGGCGGTTATCAGCACGGATGTCGGACAGCATCAGATGTGGGCTGCGCAGTATTATAAATATACAAAGCCGCGTACCTTCCTTTCGTCCGGCGGACTCGGCACCATGGGCTACGGACTTGGCGCATGTATCGGAGCAAAGGTAGGACAGCCGGATAAAATCTGTATCAATATCGCGGGCGACGGCTGTTTCCGCATGAACATGAACGAGCTTGCAACGGCAAGCCGCTACAACATTCCGATTATACAGGTGATTATCAACAACCATGTGCTGGGTATGGTGCGTCAGTGGCAGACACTCTTTTACGACCACAGATACTCGCAGACCGTGTTAAACGACAAGGTGGATTTCTGCAAAGTATCGGAAGGTCTCGGCTGTACGGCAATCAGGGTGACGAAGAAGGAAGAGTTTGCTCCGGCACTGGAAAAGGCGATTGCCCTGCGTGAGCCGGTGGTGATTGAATGTGTGATTCCCGAGGACGATAAGGTATTTCCGATGGTGCCTGCGGGAGCGCCCATCAGTGAAGCTTTTGACGAAGACGATTTGAATAAAGCCTGAAAAGACGGAAGTGACATAAGAACATATGAGGAAAAAGATAAAGACCATTGTGCGTTTTTTCGTGCTGGCAGGGATTTGTCTGGGGATTGTTCTATATATCGTGATAGGGGTCTGCTATCGGAGTCGTTTTGCGCCGGGCACCTTTATCAACGATATATACTGTACGGGTAAAACGGCAGAAGAGGTAAATAAAGAATTAAAGGAGCTGTATCCTTACGACAGTATTTTGGTACAGGGTGACGAAGGGGAGCAGTTTACAATTTCCTATGCGGATATTGCAGTCAATATCGACTACACCGGTCAATTAAAAAAGCTGAAGAGCAGGCAGAATCCTTTTTTGTGGATTACCGCTCTTTTTGGCGGCGGTCATACCTCCCTTACGCCGGAGCTGCTTTTTGAGGAAGAGCTGCTGCGGGATTTGCTTGCAGACAGGCTTGCACCGGCGGATGAAGCGCTTAGTGAAATTGTAGAAATCCGCAGGGAAGACGGCTATGTGCTGTTTGATGGCAGAAAGCATGTCCTGAATTTTGACTTAGTATGCAGCACGGTTTCGGATGCGCTGCAGCAGGGAAAAGCCTTTGTGGATGTATCAGGCTGCTATGAGGATTTGCCCTACACGGAGGAAATGTATGAGACGCTTGCGCTTTGGGAAAAGATAGAGGCGTTTCAAAGCTGCCGCATTGTATACGACATGGGCGATGAAGAAGTGCCCCTGACACCGGAATTGGTCAGTGGTTTTATTTCGCTAGATACCGGCGGCAGATTTCTTTTAGACGACGCGGGCAATCTTGTTTTGAATGAAGAGGCTGTGGAAGCGTTCATAGATTCTCTCTGCCAGGAATATGATACTTTGGGAAGTGCAAGAAGCTTTCAGTCCACCAGAGGTGATGTTGTGACAGTGGAGGGAGGCACTTACGGAAACAAAATTGACAGAGAAGCGGAAATCGCATATTTAAAGCAGGCGATTTCGGAACATGCGGACGAGGTACACATTCCCACCTATGAAATGGAAGCGCGGGTGCGCGGCAGGGACGATATTGGTGACACCTACGTGGAAGTCGATATGACGGAGCAGAGGCTTTATTACTATGAAGAGGGAGAGCTCCTTTTAGAGACTGACGTTGTCACCGGAAGCATCAGCGGCGGACATAAAACGCCTTCGGGTGTCAATTTTGTGTATGCCATGCAGCGGAATCGCATCCTGCGGGGACCGGACTATGAATCTTTTGTAAAATACTGGGCGCCTGTCAACGGAGGCATTGGGATTCATGATGCTTCGTGGAGAGGGAGCTTTGGAGGAAACATTTATAAGACGAACGGTTCCCATGGCTGTATCAACGTGCCGTCTGCGGTGATGGCAAAGCTGTATGACATGCTGGAAATCGGCGTTCCGGTGGTCATGTTTTACTGATGGCAGTGATGGTTTTGCTATCGTATTTTGGCAAATGATTGAAAAAATTTAACAATGCAGTTGACTAAAGTGGAATCAGAGTTTAAAATGTATAGGAATGCCCAAAGTACAACGCGGGCGCATACGATTATGAGGAGGTATAAACGTGCGAGTTTATAATTTTTCAGCAGGTCCGGCAGTATTGCCTGAAGAAGTATTGAAAGAAGCAGCAGCAGAAATGCTTGACTATCAGGGCAGTGGCATGTCCGTTATGGAGATGAGCCACCGTTCTAAGGTTTATGATAAGATTATCAAAGATGCGGAAGCGGATTTACGGGAATTGATGCAGATTCCCGACAACTATAAAGTACTCTTTCTGCAGGGCGGCGCAAGTTCCCAGTTTGCCATGATTCCCATGAATCTGATGAAGAACAAGGTTGCTGATTACATCGTAACCGGACAGTGGGCAAAAAAGGCATATCAGGAGGCAGCGCTCTACGGCAAGGCGAACAAGATTGCCAGCAGCGAGGATGAGACTTTTTCTTACATACCTGACTGCTCAGACCTTCCCATCAGCGAAGATGCAGACTATGTCTATATCTGTGAAAACAATACGATTTACGGCACGAAGTTTAAAACACTTCCCAATACAAAGGGCAAGACTCTGGTAGCCGATGTGTCTTCCTGCTTTTTGTCAGAGCCGGTAGATGTGACAAAATATGGTCTTATCTATGGCGGTGTGCAGAAGAATATCGGACCTGCCGGTGTGGTTATTGTGATTATCAGAGAAGATTTAATCACGGAGGATGTGCTTCCCGGCACGCCCACCATGTTCAAATATAAAATACACGCGGACAACGAGTCCCTGTATAATACGCCGCCGGCATACGGCATCTATATCTGCGGCAAGGTGTTCAAGTGGCTGAAAAAGCAGGGCGGACTTGCGGCAATGAAGGAATACAATGAGAAAAAGGCAAAAGTTCTTTACGATTATCTCGACGAGAGCAGCCTTTTCAAAGGAACTGTCAGAAAGGAAGACCGTTCCCTGATGAATGTGCCTTTTGTGACAGGCAGCGAAGAACTTGACGCAGAGTTTGTCAAGGAAGCCGCAGCGGCAGGTTTTGTGAATCTGAAGGGACACAGAAGCGTGGGCGGCATGCGTGCCAGCATCTATAATGCAATGCCGATAGAGGGCGTTGAAAAGCTGGTTGCTTTTATGAAGGAATTTGAAAAGAATCATACAGAGGCATAAGAAAAATCTGCATCATGCAGGAAAGGGGCATCAAAATGTTTCAATATTATTGTATGAATCCCATTTCACAGGTGGGGTTATCTAAATTTACAGAAGGATACCAGAAAACGGACAATATGGCGGAGGCACAGGGCGTGTTAGTCAGAAGCGCTTCCATGCACGAGACAGAACTTCCCGACAATCTTCTCGCAGTAGCGAGGGCTGGGGCAGGCGTCAACAACATACCGTTGGAGCGCTGTGCGGAGAAGGGCATTGTCGTATTCAATACTCCCGGTGCAAATGCCAACGGCGTGAAGGAACTGGTGATAGCCGGTATGCTGCTTGCTGCAAGGGATGTGACGGGCGGAATTGAATGGGTCAAAGAAAATGCTTCCGATGAAAATATTGCAAAAACCGCGGAAAAGGAAAAGAAAAACTTTGCGGGCACGGAGCTTGACGGCAAAAAATTAGGTATTATCGGTCTGGGTGCAATCGGCGTCAAGGTTGCCAACATTGCAAGGCATTTCGGCATGGAAGTATATGGCTACGATCCGTATCTGTCCGTAGATGCGGCGTGGAGCTTAAGCAGGGATGTAAAGCATGTGATTAATGTGGAGGATATCTACAAAACCTGCGACTATATCACCATTCATGTGCCGCTTCTGGATTCCACCAAGGGAATGATTGACAAGGCAGCCATTGATATGATGAAGGACGATGTGGTTCTCTTAAATTTTGCAAGGGATTTACTTGTCAAGGAACAAGACGTTCTGGAAGCTTTGGATGCCGGCAAGATACGCAAATATGTGACGGATTTCCCCAATCCGGTGACTGCAGGCAAAAAAGGCTGCATTGTGATTCCCCACCTTGGCGCTTCTACAGAGGAGTCAGAGGATAACTGTGCGGTTATGGCAGTGAAAGAAATGATGGAGTATCTGGAAAACGGCACCATCAAAAACAGTGTAAATTATCCGAACTGCGACATGGGCGTCTGCACCAACGCGGGCAGAATCGCCATATTCCATAAAAATATTGCAAATATGATTACCAAATTTACAGGATGCTTTGGTGAAATCGGTATCAATATCAGCGATATGATGAACAAGTCCAGAGGAGAGGTTGCATATACCATGTTGGACGTGGAAAGTCCGGCGACAGCCGATATTGTGGAGAAACTCAGCGCAATAGACGGCGTGTTCCGTGTCAGAGTGGTAAAATAAGCTCTGACAGTATCATTGGATAGACAGAAAAAATAAAACACGTATCAAGCGCTTTGGGTAAAAACACGGCGCTTTGGTATGTGTTTTTTATTTTTGTAAAAAAAATTTTAAATTATGCAACCTTTTTGAATCCTCAGGGGTATTCCTTATATAAACTGTGTTTAACCGCCGGGCGGAGAAAGGAGAACGCTTGAAAAAAAGATTGATTTTGCTGCTTCTGGCAGCGGTAACAGCATTGTCAATGGGAGCTTGCGGGAAGGAAGCGGTTGAAACAGGCCGTGATAACCCGAAACAGTCCGAAGCAGAAACAGAGAAGGAAAAAGGACAGAAGGAAGATAGAAACGAAGGCAGCAGAGAGGAAGCCGGAAACGGGGAGAACAGACAGGAGACAGGAGAAAAGGAGGAAGAAGACACTTCTTCAGGCGTCAGGCTGGGCGGCGATTTTGACGAGAAGTATGACGGCTTTTCTTATCTGAAATGTGAGACTTTAATTTTGAAGCCGGACGAGACCAGAGGCATAACAGAGGAAAAGGAGTTAAAAATATTTCTCCCTGTTGGTGATTATGCCAGTGTGAATGAAAATTATGGTTACGCTGACAGCCATGGAGTAAATTTGAAGGTAACTTTGGCTCCCTACCTGCGGTGGGATGACGATGAGCATACGCTTGCGCAGGATCTTGCGTATGACGTAGAAATGAATTACGACGAATTTTACAGTGCTGATATATATGATTTGGAGTTGTCAAAAATCGAGACAACTGAAGATGGGGCAAGGTGTGTGGCAAAATACTGTTACTATGACAGGTGGACCGATTCTTACATGCCGATATACTGTACCTATTATCTGACGAAGGTCGGCGATGAGAAGGTGCTTGTGGAAGTAGAAATCAATCTGATGGATGCCGCGAATGATATGGAAAAAATGCTGGCGGAACTGGAGAAATTTTACGGTTTTGACATCGCATGGGATGCAAAAGAGGCACAGAAAAAGCTGGACGATTTTATTGCAGCCGGTGTTCCCGATACCATGAGGGTTTCCACAGGGTATTTGGTGTTTGAGTTACCAAAGGATTGGGAAGCGGATTACAGCTACGGCTATGACGTGGACGCCTATGCGCCGGGCGGTTCTGTGACGGGGGCGGGCTGTGGAATCAGCATAACGCGGGATTATATGGGAATGGACAGGGTGGACATCACGGAAATGCTGTCAAGCCAGGATGCAATTGACCGGTATATGGCAGATTTTCAGGAAAATGCCCAATATGACATGGAAGATATGAAGATAGAATACTACGGAAGTACCTGCCTGGGGGAGGCAATGATATTCAGTTTTAAGGCCGAATATGGAGACGCAGAAAATGAAGTGGCTATGTTTTTGATTACCGATGAAAATTATTTTTCTGTTATGCTTGTGACAGCGTTTCCCGACAAATTTGAAGCAACGATGGAAGTAGCGGAGAACATTCTTGCAAACGGTAAGATGCATTAGTAGAAAGAAAAGAGTTGGAAACATTCTTGCGATAGGATATAATTTTGTCAGAGAGTAAGGAAGGCCGGAATTAAGACAGGGACTATCGGGAGAAAATACATGGGCGCACTAAGGCTTAAGACGGATGAAATCATAGATAAATATGCGGATATGGTTTACCGGATAGCGGTAAATGAGACGGGAAACAGGGAGGATGCACAGGATATTTTTCAGGAGGTGTTTCTGCGGCTGGTCCGTTACCGCGACAGAATAGCAAGTGAAGAGCATTTAAAAGCGTGGCTAATCAGGGTGACGATTAACTGTGCAAAAAAGCAGAAGGGAAGCTTTTGGAACAGGAAGGTGGCTTCTGTGGAAAAGTCCGCACAAGAGCAGTCTGATGAGAGGACGGCGAACGCTTATGAGGCGGTAGAAAACGCAGATTCGCCGGTTTTGCTGGCGGTGAGGGAACTGCCGGAAAAATACCGCAACGTCGTGTATCTGTTTTACTATGAGGAAATGAGCATTGCGCAGATAGGAAAGCTTCTGGGAGAAAAAGAATCCACAGTAAAATCCCGCCTCTACAGGGCGCGGGAGATATTAAAAATAAGGCTGAAGGGAGAGAAGCCATGAGTCAACGAAAAGAGCCGGATTATGTATGGGACGGCTGTGAACCATATAAAGAAGAACTGAGACATGTACATGCGCCCGCAGAACTGGTGGCGCTTACCAAAGAAAAGGTAGCGGCAGAGGAAGGAAAGCAGAAACGGCAAAGGCTGTGCAGAAAAATGTATCTGCCGGCTGTGGCAGCGGCGGCCTTCGCAGTTGTTGTACTGAGTTTTCCGCTGTGGCAGAAAGCGCCTACGAAGGGTTTAGATACACCGATTCAGCCTTATCTGGGAAGTGCTGCGGATATGCCGAAAAGCGGGGATGAAACCGTACTGCAGCAGACGGCGGTTCTGCCGGTTGAGTTTTTGCAGGAAGATGCGTGGACGGAAGAACTGGAAGGCATACAGGTGAAATTTGTGCAGAAAGACAGCGGCTATATAGCGGCGTTTGGCGATGAAGCCGGATATACAATTGTCAGCAGTAAGACAGAAGATTTGGAAATGTTTCGGGAAGATATAAGGTTACTGCTTCAAAATGGAGGGAATGTGAATGAAGATAGAAAATAATTTGTTTTTACTGATTTTACAAAAGAAGAAAAAAGGAGGCGCCCTGCTTCCCATCCTGCTCTGTCTTGTGCTTGCAGCGGGCATTTTCGGCGGCGGTGTGCTTGCCGGAAGAGCCGGCGTGAAAACGACAGGAGAAGCTGTAACAGAGGGTGACGAAGGCGGCAGAGGAGCAGCCGATACCAACAGACCATCCGGTGCGGGAGAGGCTGCGGACGGAGCCGGACAGCAGAATGATACGCAGGATACCGTGCAGAATCCGGACGAAGAGGAGTTTGGAGAAAATTATGTCACGAGCACATACCTTGCGGAAATGACAAGGGAAAAGCACGAAGGCGGCAGGTCTCCTTATGGTTATACCTATGGGCCGGCCATCACGGGACTTACGAGAAGCAGCGACATTGTGGTTCCCGTGGGCTTTGACGTGGACAAACTGGATGTAGAGTATTGGACGGAAATTCTCAATCTCTATGCAGATCCGGAACTGAAATATGAAATCGGACCGAGTAAATGGGAATATGACAAGGAAAACAAGGCCATTATTCTTTCTCCCACAAATTATCCGGTGGGACAGATTACCTTTGGCAGTCTGCGGACGGATGTGGTGAGAAGGTATGAGCATGACGATGTGGAATTTTTCCCGAAGGACGCCGGTACAGACTGGGGAAATCTGGGAACCATGTACCTCGCTTCCTATGTTGATTTGGAGACAGGGGAAAAGCTGGAGACGCCGCAGGTGCAGATTGTGTCGTTTGTCGGCGAGCTTTTAGAGACACCTGCACTTACCTGCACGTATACCGATGACGGAAGGGTGCAGTTTTCATGGACAAAGGTGGAGGGAGCGGAAGAATATTTTATCTGCCGCATGAATTACCGTGAAGAATACGGCTACGACAGTATTATGAGCGCGCTGGCTGTGACGAAGGATACGGAATGGACGTCGGAAGCGCCGGAGTATGGCTCCATTATCTTAAACGGCCTGTTCTCCAACTATCTCGTTGCGCAGGAAGACTGGTATGACAAAACGCGCAGGGAGAGCCGCATTGCGGAGTACGGCGAGGAGCCGGTTTCTGTTTACAAGACGGAGTCTAGAAGCTTTTTCTACGTGGTTGCGGTGAGCGGGGAAGGCACTTCCATGATGAGCAATCCGGTGGATATTCTGGACATACAGAAGAATATACCGGTGACGATTGCGTGGAACACATGGAGGGCAAATGGTTACAGCGTAAACGGCTATGAAAAGGTAGAAGATGTAACGCCCTATGGATATGTCACCATGGCGGATGGTTCGACGGCAATGAAGTTGATTGACTATGACACGGAAAATGCCATGGTAATTGAGGACAGATACATTTATACCGATGAGAACGGTGAATTTTTGGAGGGCAGAAATGTCAAGGTGCTGAAGATACCTTACCGGATTGAAGGAACGCCCTTTGAAGAAGTGATGGAAGTTGTAGATTATGATGAGAGCAGGCTGGAGGCGGACTTAAAGTATATTGAAGAAAGAGAAGCTATGCTCAGGAAACGCGCCGGTGATATTGTACTGAACCGCAATGTGGAATTTGAAGCAAGTGAAAAGGTTTCCACCAGAATCAGACAGGTGGATTTTGCAGTCACGGCAAACAGTGCGCTCTCGGAATACCTTGCCATCAATATGCTTTCCGGCGTGTCTGTCATAGATGTTTCGGCGTTTCCGGAGGCGGCGGATCCGGATATTCTGTCGGATTCTTTTATGGAGGCATATTATCAGAATCCCCTTATTTTGGGAATCAGCGGTTACAGAACCAATACAGACGGTACTGCCGTGAAGGTGGTTTATGACGATACGGCAGAGGTCAATGAGGTAAAACAGAAGGAAATCAAAGAAAAAACCCTGCAGATTATTTCCCTGATTATCAGACCCGGCATGACGGAACTGGAGAAGGAGCTGGCCATCAACCAGTACCTCTGTGATACCTGTGAGTATGACGATGCGGCGCTTGAAAATGCAGAGCAGCACAATTACAGGTATGTGGACAGCGAATTTAACGATTCCTTTACTGCTTACGGCGCGTTAATCAATGGCAGATGTGTGTGCGCAGGCTATGCGGGGGCCTTTAAGATTTTAGCGGATGCCGCGGGACTGGAATGTGTTGTGGTGACCGGCACACTGGAGGGAAATCTGCCGCATGCGTGGAACAAAGTAAGAATCGATGGAGAATGGGAGATTCTGGACGTCACAAACAATGACAATGAATTTTTATCCAATGCGCTTCTCAATCTGCCTGACGAGGCGGGAAGACGCACCTTGACTGAGGACAGTGAATATGTACTGGATGGCTGTATGCGCAACTACGTGGCGAATAACGGACGCAGGGAGTATTACAGACTGAACGATATGTATTATGGCTATGATGAAATCGGAGAGAAGCTGGCGGAACTGATTAATGAAGAAGGAACGGCGCTTTTGCGGACAGAATACGGATTGGATGACGAAACCTTTTCCAAGATCGCACGGGAGGTCTATGCGGCGTTAGAAGAGGATGAAGAATTGTACGGTTATTACTGGATGGGCGTTATTTATCTGACAACAAAAGAACCGGATTAAATCCGGTTCATCGGTAGAAAAAGGGCTGGCTGCCGTCCGGTTGGAATTCGTCTTTGAATTCTTCACGCATTTTACTGTCGGTCAGGCAGGCAGCCTCGCTCTGCAAATCCATATAGCGGATAAAGATATCTTCGAGGGAACAGCCCTGCTCGCCGGCAATTTCCGACAGGATGGGTTTCAGCTTTTCGAGCTGGGCGCCCACCTGTACCTTCTGCGGGTCGATGTCGGCAAGGGCTTCCTCAGCATATTTGTTGATACGGGCAAGCATTTTTCTGTCTTCTGCTGTCACAATACCACTCCTTTACAAAATTATTTGTTGATAAAAAATCATCAGATTCTTCGATATTTTATCACCATTCACTTGTGATGTATAGTAATTTTTGTTAAAATGAAAGAAAATCACAAGAAAAGGGGGAATATTGTATGGCGGATATCAGACCCTTTCGGGCAATCAGACCGGCGAAGGGCATGGAAAGCAGCATAGCGGCGCTTCCCTATGATGTGTACAGCCGAAAGGAAGCGAAGGCGGCTGTGGCGGACGCCCCCCATTCCTTTTTGCGGATAGACCGCGCTGAGACACAGCTTCCGGACGATGTGGACACTTATGACGGGCGCGTATACCAAAAGGCGAAGGAACTGCTTGCAGAGCAGATAGCAAAGGGAGAGTTTATTACGGAGCAGAAACCCTGCTTCTATTTGTACGAGCTTGTAATGGACGGCAGGAGCCAGACCGGAATCGTCGGCTGCGCTTCTATAGACGATTATGCAAATAATGTCATAAAAAAACATGAAAATACCAGAGCAGAGAAGGAGGAGGACCGCATCCGGCATGTGGATGTGCTGGACGCGCAGACAGGCCCTATCTTTTTAGCGTACCGCAGAAATGAGGGGCTGAGCGAAATCATCGAAGCGTATAAAAGCGGTATCCCGCTGTATGATTTTGTTTCTGAAGATGCAATCCGCCACAGAGTGTTCTGCATAGACAAGCCGGATGACATAGAAAAAATATCTGCCGTATTTCGGGATATGCAGCAGATTTACATCGCGGATGGACATCACCGCTGCGCCTCAGCCGTAAAAGTAGGGCTAAAGCGCAGGACGGAGCATCCCGCTTATACGGGAGAGGAGGAATTTAACTATTTTCTTTCCGTGCTGTTTTCGGACAGCGAGCTGATGATTATGGATTACAACAGGGTGGTAAAGGATTTGAACGGACTCACGAAGGAGCAGTTTCTTGCAAGGCTTTCCGAGTGCTTTACCATAGAAGAGAAAGGCAGTGAGCCGCTCAGACCGGGAGCCAAAGGACAGATGGGAATGTATCTTGAAGGCGGCTGGTATCTGCTGACAGCAAAAGAAAGCGTAAAAAGCGCGGATCCTGTAGCAAACCTTGACGTGTCTATTTTGCAGGATTATGTGCTGGAACCGGTGCTTGGAATCAAAGATCCAAAGACAGATAAAAGGATAGACTTCGTGGGAGGTATCCGAGGCACAAAGGAGCTTGAGAAGAGGGTGAATACGGATATGACGGCTGCGTTTTCCATGTATCCGACGTCCATCGAGGAGCTGTTTACCGTGGCGGATGCCGGTCGGCTGATGCCGCCCAAGTCCACATGGTTTGAGCCTAAGCTAAGGAGCGGGCTTTTTATCCACAGTCTGAAACAGATTGAAGAAACGCAGCGGGAGGAATTACAATGACAAACAAATTATACAAGCTTATGAACTGGCCGGCGATTGAAGAAATTATATATTCTGAGGCATCTGATCCGCATGCGCTGTTAGGCCCGCATACGGTGGGGAGCAGTACTCTGTTCCAGGCATTTTTCCCGGGAGCGGAAAAGGTACAGATTCAGTTTACGGACGATATGTCTGAGAAGGATATGGAAATGGCGGATGAGGACGGCTTTTTTGCCCTTCTTCATCCCGGGAAAAAACCGGGCGGATACCGTTATATTGTCACTATGCCCGATGGCAATGTGGAAATCCGTCAGGATGCATACAGGCATAAATCCTTGATTACCGCAGAGGATGAGGAAGCATTTGCCCATGGCGTGCACTATACTGTCTATGAAAAGCTGGGTGCGCATCCCATGACGCTGGATGGTGAGGAGGGCGTATATTTTGCCGTGTGGGCGCCGGGCGCGGTCAGGGTCAGCACGGTAGGCGATTTCAATCACTGGGATGGAAGGGTGCACCAAATGCGCAGGCTTCCGTCAGGTATCTTTGAAATCTTTATTCCGGACGCAAAAGTGGGGGACAACTATAAATATGAGTTAAAGATGAAAGGCGGACTGACCTACTTAAAGGCAGATCCTTATGGCAACGCCGCCCAGCTAAGACCGGAAACGGCGTCCGTGGTTGCCGATTTACGGGAATTTGCATGGGAGGACGGGGAATGGCTGAAGGCGAGAAAAAACAGCCGGAAGACGGATGCCCCCATGAGTGTTTATGAGCTTTATCTGGGCAGCTTTACGGAGCCGTCCGAAGGGCGTGAATATGCCACATACAGAGAAATTGCGCCGAAGGTGATTGCTTACGTGAAGGAGATGGGGTATACCCATGTGGAGCTTATGCCGATTATGGAGCATCCCTTTGATGCTTCATGGGGGTATCAGATAATCGGTTACTATGCGCCTACGGCAAGATATGGCATGCCTGCCGATTTTATGTATTTTATCAATGAACTGCACAAGGCGGGAATCGGCGTGATATTAGACTGGGTGCCTGCGCACTTCCCAAGAGATACCTACGGATTGTCCAATTTTGACGGCACCTGCCTGTACGAGCATTTTGATCCGAGACAGGGTGCGCATCCGCACTGGGGCACGCTGATTTACAATTACGGGCGCGCTGAGGTAAAGAATTATCTGATTGCCAACGCACTGTTCTGGGTGGAGAAATTCCATGCCGACGGCCTGCGCATGGATGCGGTGGCTTCCATGCTTTATCTGGATTATGGAAAGAATGATGGAGAGTGGGTTGCCAATATTTACGGCGGCAACGAAAATCTGGAGGCAATCGAGTTTATTAAGCATGTCAATTCCATCTTGAAAAAGAGGAATCCCGGCGTACTGAGTATTGCGGAGGAGAGTACCGCATGGCCTATGATTACCGGTGATTTGGACGAGGGCGGACTTGGCTTTGATATTAAGTGGAATATGGGATGGATGAACGACTATCTGCGTTATATCCGCTTTGACCCGTATTTCAGAAGCCATCACCACAGTGAGCTGACCTTCAGCATGATATATACCTACAGTGAAAATTTTATGCTGGTATTCTCCCATGATGAAGTGGTGCACGGCAAGGCTTCCATGATTGGTAAAATGCCGGGTGAGCGGGAACAAAAATTTGCAGGGCTTCGTTTGAGCTATGCTTATATGATGACGCATCCGGGCAAAAAACTTCTGTTTATGGGGCAGGACATTGCGGAGTTTGACGAGTGGAACGAAGGCAGACGGGTAGAATGGGAGCTGCTGGAATATCCGGAGCACAAAGGCGTACAGGAGCTTGTCAAGGAATTAAACCGCCTGTACAGGACGCAGCCGGCATTGTATGAACTGGATAACCGTCCGGAAGGATTTGAATGGCTGAACTGTATTGCGGCAAATGAGTGTTACCTGACATTCCTGCGAAAAGGAAAGAAACGCGAGGATGCGCTTTTAGTCATCGCCAATTTCTCCGGCGCGCCCATGAAGCTGCAGGTTGGTGTTCCTTATGCGGGCAGCTACAAGGAAATTTTAAACACGGATGCTGCAAAATTCGGCGGTACGGGAGTGGTAAACAGCCGAGCCAAAAAGGCAGCGGCAAAGGAATGGGACGATAAGCCGTATTCCATCAATGTCAATCTGGCGCCCCTGTCGGTGAGTATTTTAGCTTACACACCGGAGGCAGACGGTGAGACAAAGAAGAAAGCGCCCGTAGGAGAAAAGAAGACAAAGCAGGGCGGCAGAAAAAAGTAATGCGGGAGTAAGCTGAATATGGAAGAATTTCTGCAAGGGCTGCCTGAAAAGGCAATGAATCTGGGAATCCGGATTCTTCTGTCGGCTGCGGTGTTTTTTATCGGTATACAGGTGATTAAGCTTCTGCGCCGGCTTTTGAAGAAGTCGTTACAGCGTGCCAAAGCGGATGTGGGAGTCATTCAGTTTCTGGACTCCCTGACAAAGGCAGTCCTGTATGTGGTGCTGGTTTTCATGATAGCTTCCGGTTTTGGGGTGGATGCTGCCAGCATTGTGGCTTTGCTCGGCTCTGCCGGTGTGGCGATCGGACTTGCCATTCAGGGAAGTCTCTCCAACTTTGCGGGCGGTGTACTGATTCTGCTGTTAAAGCCCTTCAAGGTGGGCGACTACATCAAAGAGGATAACAGCGGAAACGAGGGTACGGTGTCGGAAATACAGCTTTTTTATACCAAGCTTACAACGCCGGACAACCGCATTATCGTGCTGCCAAACGGCACGCTGGCCAATACCAGTATGACGAATGTGACGGAGGCTGCAACCAGAAGACTGGACATCTATGTGGGAATTTCCTATGACGCCTCTATCAAGCAGGCAAGGGAGGTTCTGGTCGGTATGTTAGCGGCAGATGCTGCCATTTTGAAAGATATGGATATGCGCGTTTTTGTGGACGAGCTGTCCGAATCCGGCGTCCGGCTGGGAATTCGCTGTTGGGTAAAACAAGAAGATTACTGGGAAGCCAAGTGGAGGCTGACGGAAGAAACAAAGTATACGCTTGATAAGGCGGGTATCTCCATTCCGTTTCCTCAGTTGGTTATTCACCAGAAGAATCCATAAATATTTTGAAAAATATAGTTGCATTTTCGGGGGTTACCGATTATAATAATAAATGTTGTGACCGACATCGGTCACGTGCTGAAATAGCTCAGTTGGTAGAGCACTTCACTCGTAATGAAGGGGTCGAGGGTTCAAGTCCCTTTTTCAGCTCTTTCTTATTTCCCCGAAAACCGTTTGCGGCGGTGTTTCGGGTTTTTTGTTTTAGTACAATAAGAAAATTTTGATAGGAGGAAGAGAAATGTATTGTACAAAGTGTGGAAGAGAAAACGAGGAAGGGGTAAAATTCTGCAGCCATTGCGGTGCCATGATGGAAGCTAATATTATGCCTGCAGAAGCTGCTCCGGAAGCGGCGCCTTTCTTGCAGAGTGGACCGCCGGATGTGCCGGAGCAGCCTGAAGTATTTGCACAGCCGGAGACATCAGTGCAGCCTGAAGCATTCGCACAGCCGGAGACATCAGTGCAGCCTGAAGTATCCGTACAGCCGGAGACATCAGAACAATCAGAAGCTCCGGAACAACCAAAGGCTCCGGAACAGCCAAAGGCTACAGAACAGCCTTGGATGACATCCCAGCCCAATGTAGTGGAGCAGTCCTGGCTGGGAGGACAGACTGTGGGTGCAGCAACTGTGCAGATGCCGAATGTAGCACAGATTAATGTGCCCCCTGTGCAGATGCCGAATGTGGCGCAGACCAATGTGCCTCCTGTGCAGATGGGGCAGATGCCGTCGATGCAGGGACAGGCGCCTATGCAGAGCGGACAGATGCCGCCTATGGGGCAGCCTCCCGTACAGAACGGACAGATGCCGCCTATGGGACAGGCACCCATGCAGAGCGGACAGATGCCGCCTATGGGACAGATGCCCATGCAGAGCGGACAGATGCCGCCTATGGGGCAGATGCCCATGCAGGGCGGACAGGTGCCGCCTATGAATGGCCAGAGACCTTCTATGCCTTACTCGGCAGTACCTCCTGCAAATCCGGTACAGAAGAAAGGAAACGGCGCTGTAAAAGCGATCGTGGGTATTATAATTGCACTGCTTGTTGTAGGCGTCGGTGCTGTGGCGTTTTTGTTTATCAACAAGAATTCACAGGAAAAGAAGCTGCAGAATCAGCTTGAGGCGGCAGCAAATTATATGGTGGATGGTTCGTATGAAGAAGCAGTAGCCGCGTATCTGGAGATTCTGGAAAAGAATCCGGAGAGCAGCGAGGCCATTGACGGGCTGACCGATACTTATATTAAGTGGGCAGAGCGTTATGCGAAGGATGAAAACTACGAAGAAGCAATTTCCATCCTGCAAGGCGCAGACGACCATGCAAAGAGTAAGACGATTAAAAAGAAAATCAGTGAATATGAGGATGCACTGGCAGCAATGAATCAGAAGGGCTTCACGGACGCTGATTTGATATTCCGGGATGGTACTTACGAGCTTACCATAGAACTTAACCATGCGTTTATTGTGCGTCCCAGTGGAAGCTACTATACTGCTTATGCAGATGCTTCTTATGATTATGACGAATATGGAGAATATGAGACAAACAGAGGTTTAAAGCTCGGAGACTCTCTTGAGGATTATTTGAAGCTCTATGAAGTAGAGCAGGGTTATTCGGCATGGGAGCTTTACAGCGGCGACAACAATGAGTACACAAGCTTTGCAGCATACGAAGGCCAGCTTCCTTCAGATATGTATGAAAGCTACAACAATGTGTGGCTGGATATCGGTTTCAGCAAAGAAAACGGCGAGTGGAGAGCCTTGACAGACATGGAAATCAAAGAGACCTGGTTCTGTGATGCGCCGCTGTATGATTATGAGGAAGTAGTAGTATTTGCTGTAAACTTTGACAAGCAGGGTGAGATAAGTGGTCTTTCTCTTGAACATTTCTCCTATGATGAAGGTTGGGTAGAATGGCAGGGATGGGATAGTTCCGACGGCGGTAATGACGATAATGGAAATGGTGATTTCGGCTATACCGGAAACAAAGAAGAGTTTACGGATGAGGATTTATATTTTACCAACGGAACCGACTGGGTTGAAATTTCTCTGAATCACTCCTTTATCGTGTATTCAAATGGAAGCCAGATACTTTCCTATGTGGATGCAGATTATGCGACATCAGAAGACCTTTATAAAACGAACAGAGGACTTGAAATCGGCATGCAGCTGGAGGACTACAGGGACTTATATTCTGTAGAGCCGGGATACGCCGTATGGGAATTGTTCAGAGGCGAAAACAACGAGTATACAAGCTTTGCAGAGTATACCGGACAATCTCCGGCGGATATGTACGACGGAACCTATAACAATGCATGGCTGGACATTGGCTTCTGCAAGGAAAACGGCGAGTGGAGAGCGATGTATGATTATGAGGTAAGAGATACCTGGTTCTGTGAAGCAGATTTGAATGATTATGAAGAGGTAGTTGTTTTTGCGGTAAATCTGGATCAATGGGGAGAAATACGCGGACTGTCCCTTGAGCATTTTTCCTATGATGACGGCTGGGTAGAATGGCAGGGATGGGCAGATTAAATTGATGTATGTAGCCGGGCTCATATTTTATGAGTCCGGTTTTTACTTGGGAAAAAGTTGTTACATTTTTTTCTTGTAATAATGTTCGCCCCACTGGATAATCTGGTACAGTCCCATGGCGATGATGCAGAGCAGTATGATGGAGGTAATCACCATATGCATCTGGAAAACCTGCGAACCGTAAATAATCAGGTATCCGAGCCCTCTTCTTGCGGCGAGAAATTCACCGATGATAACACCGACAAGGGCGAGACCGATATTTACCTTCATCGTGCTCAGAATGGTAGGAATACTGCCCGGAAGGATAACCTTAAAGAAAGCGTTCCATTTGCTGCCGCCCAGCGTATAAATCAAAGTGATTTTTTCGCTGTCTACCTGCTTAAAGCCGGTGTAAAGGCTTATGATGGAGCCAAATATGGCAACAGATGCGCCGGCAACAATAATGGTAGTGGTACCGGTGCCGAGCCATACGATAAAAAGGGGCGCAAGAGCGGATTTCGGCAGACTGTTTAATATGACAAGGTACGGCTCTGCAATTTCCGAGATACCGGAAGAATACCAGAGCAGGGTTGCTGCCGCCATACCGATAAGGATGACAAGAAAAAAGCTGATCAAGGTTTCGGCGAGCGTGACGCCTATATGCAGAAACAGGGCTTTTTTTGTCACCAGTTCAAGGAAGCAGCGTACAACTCTTGAGGGACTGGAGAAAAAGAAGGTGTCTATCCAGCCTAAATCTGCGGCGGTTTCCCATAAGGTTAAAAATAAAATAAAAATCAGAATACGGCAGAAGGATATTTTATTGTGGTAATGTCTGTGCGCTCTGACAAAGGCTTCCTGCCGTGTCAGTTCCTTTGCGGGAGCAGCGTTATATTTTTTCATCGGACAGCGCCTCCCATAGAAGATTGAAATAGTATTGGAATTCCGGAGCATTTCTGGACGCCAGCGGAGAATCGTCGGGCGGGGAAAGCCTGATAGGAACTTCGAATTTTACAGTGGCAGGGCGGCGGCTCAATATAATAATCCTGTCCGCCAGACTGATGGCTTCTGATAAATCGTGGGTAATCAGCAGCGCTGTTTTTCCCGTTTTTCTTATAATCCGACAGATATCGGAAGAAACCGTGAGCCGCGTCTGATAATCCAGTGCACTGAAAGGTTCGTCTAACAGCAGAAGCCCGGGATTTAATGCGAGGGTCCGTATGAGTGCTGCGCGCTGCTTCATGCCGCCGGAAAGTTCAGAGGGTTTCTTGTCCTTAAATTTGTATAAGTCGTAATCCTTCATGAGCTGCAGTACCCTGTCCGTATTTTCCGGTGTAAGCATCTTGTTTATTTCCAGTCCGAGAATGGCATTTTGATATACCGTCCGCCATTCAAGAAGATGGTCTCTTTGCAGCATGTAGCCTATTTTCGGATAATGTAAGGAACCGTCCGGGTTGTGAAAAATAATGGTGCCCTCCTCAGGGGAAAGCAAGCCCGCGATGATGGAGAGCAGGGTTGATTTTCCGCAGCCGCTGGGTCCTACAATGGCAACAAATTCTCCTGTATCAATGTGAAAAGATACATTGGAGAGTGCCGGAGTTTCCATCTGAAGGCTGTGATAAGAATAGCAGATATTTTTTAATTGCAGCAGAGGTTCCGGCATGACAAATTTCCTTTTCCGTTTTACTGTTATTGTATGAAAAAGAAGCAGATTGGTGTAAAGTTTTGTTACACTGTATTGCATTGAAGCAAAATTTATGCTACTATCAAATCTAGATTTAGAATTACAATGGAGGAAAAGTATGGCACAGTTGTGGGGCGGACGCTTTACAAAAGAGACGGACAACAAGGTTTTTGACTTTAATGCGTCCATCCGTTTTGATAAAAATTTGTTTGTGCAGGACATTGAGGGAAGCATAGCCCATGCAGTGATGCTCGGCAAGCAGGGTATCCTGACATTAGAGGAAAAGGATGCCATTGTGAAAGGACTTGCAGGCATCAGGGAAGATGTGGAGAGCGGCAGGCTGTCCATAGACGAGACGCAGGAGGACATTCACAGTTTTGTGGAGGCTGTCCTGACAGAGCGAATCGGTGAAGCCGGCAAGAAGCTTCACACGGGACGAAGCCGCAACGACCAGGTTGCGCTCGATATGCGTCTTTATACGAGGACGCATGTGCTTGCCATGGACGGGCTGTTAAGAGAGCTTCTCACAGAGCTTCTTCATATCATGGAGGAAAACACAGAGACCTATATGCCCGGCTTTACGCATCTTCAGAAAGCGCAGCCGGTTACGCTGGCACATCATCTCGGCGCTTACTTTGAAATGTTTAAGCGGGACAGGCAGCGTCTGAAAGATATTTATTTCCGCATGAATTATTGTCCGCTGGGGGCGGGCGCACTGGCAGGAACCACCTATCCGTTAGACAGAAATTATACGGCTTCCCTGTTAGGGTTTGAGGGACCTACTTTAAACAGTATGGATTCCGTATCGGACAGGGACTATCTGATAGAGTATCTGGCGGCACTTTCCATTCTGATGATGCATTTTTCCCGACTTTGTGAAGAAATTATCATATGGAATTCCAACGAGTACCGTTTTGTAGAGTTGGACGACGCATATTCAACGGGAAGCAGCATTATGCCACAGAAGAAAAATCCCGATATTGCTGAGCTTGTCAGGGGCAAAACCGGACGGGTATATGGCGCGCTGATGTCGCTGCTCACCACCATGAAGGGACTTCCGCTTGCCTACAATAAGGACATGCAGGAGGACAAGGAACTTAGTTTTGATGCGATGCATACGGCGGAAACCTGCACAGAGCTTTTTACCGGGATGCTTCACACGGTGAAGTTTAACAAAGAGGTTATGGCAAAAAGTGCAATTAACGGCTTTACAAATGCGACGGATGCCGCAGACTATCTGGTAAACAAAGGCGTGCCCTTCAGGGATGCGCACGGCATTATCGGCAGACTGGTGCTGTACTGTATCGACAAAGGCGTTGGAATCGAGGATCTCGGTCTTGAAGAACTGAAAGAAATAAGTGATAAGTTTGAGCCGGATATTTACGAGGCGGTCAGTTTAAAAACCTGTGTGGAAAAGAGGCTGACGCTCGGGGCGCCGGGACCAGAAGTAATGCAGGAGGTTATTCGTCTGCATAAAATATATTTGGAAGAAGAATGGCAGAAAGGAACAGACAAAAATGAGTGAGAAATTAAAGGTTGGTATATTAGGCGGAACAGGCATGGTGGGACAGCGTTTTATTGCCCTTTTGGAGAATCATCCCTGGTTTGAGGTGACGACCATCGCGGCAAGCCCCCGCTCCGCAGGTAAGACTTACGCGGAGGCAGTGGGAGACAGATGGAAGATGGAAACGCCCATGCCCCAGAAGGTAAAAGACATTGTAGTCATGAATGTAAACGAAGTGGAGAAGGTGGCGGCAGAGGTGGACTTTGTGTTCAGCGCCGTGGATATGACCAAGGAAGAAATTAAGGCGATTGAGGAGGCTTATGCCAAAACAGAAACGCCTGTGGTATCCAACAACAGTGCGCACCGTTGGACGCCCGACGTTCCCATGGTGGTACCGGAAATCAATCCGGAGCATATGAAGGTAATTGATTTCCAGAAAAAGCGTCTGGGAACGACGAGAGGCTTTGTGGCAGTAAAGCCCAACTGCTCCATCCAGAGTTATGCACCCGTTTTGACGGCGTGGAAGGAATTTGAGCCGGTTGAGGTGGTGGCAACCACATATCAGGCGATTTCCGGCGCAGGCAAGACTTTTAAAGACTGGCCTGAGATGGAGGGAAATATCATTCCCTTTATCAGCGGAGAGGAAGAAAAATCGGAGAAGGAGCCGCTCAGAATCTGGGGAGAAATCAAAGACGGCGTAATTGTTCCGGCATCTACTCCCGTTATTACATGCCAGTGTATCAGAGTGCCCGTGTTAAACGGACATACGGCGGCAGTATTTGTAAAGTTTAATAAGAAACCTACAAAGGAGCAGTTGATAGAGAAGCTTGTAAGCTATAAGGGCGTTCCGCAGGAGCTTGCCCTGCCCTCTGCACCGAAGCAGTTTATCCAGTATCTGGAGGAGGATAACCGTCCGCAGATTAATCTGGATGTGGATTATGAAAATGGTATGGGAATCAGCGTGGGACGTATCCGCGAAGATTCCGTATATGACTATAAGTTCGTGGGAATGTCACACAATACGGTCCGCGGAGCCGCGGGGGGAGCCGTTCTGTGTGCAGAACTTTTGAAGGCGCAAGGTTATATAAGCAAAAAGTAAAAGGGAAATAAAAGAGGGGAAAAAGGGAGAATACGACAAAATAAGATAAATAAGGGTTAAGTGGAGGAAACAACATGGATGAACTGAGATATCAGATAGATTTACTGAAGGCTATGAATCAACAACTAAGCGGACGGGACAAAATGTATCGTCTGGTCTGTGATATGTCCAACAATGCTTTCCTCTATGTTGTATTTGAAAAAAACGATGTCATTACATTGGGCAACTGGGATAATTTCTTTTCCTTCCGAATCAAAGAAAACAGGGAGCTTTCCTTTATTTTTGATGAGCTTGAGGAAAAGTACATTCTGCCGGTCAGAGAAGCGGTGTTTCTTGAGAAAAGCGGCAAAGAACGGGAGAAAGTGGTGTGCCACTTGAAAGAGGGCCAGACAACAAGACCCTTCCGCTTGTCGTGGCTGGAATTTGAAGTCAAAGTCAACTATGATGAGCAGGGAGTTCCCATTGATAAGATTATATGTATCAGGGATATTACGAAGGTTAAGGCACAGAATGATGAACTTCGGTATATGGCTTATAATGATGCGCTGACCGGTTTGTATAACCGGAATTATTTCGTTATGCAGCTTGGAGAACTTATCCGTAAGGCGGAGGAAGAGCATCGCATTGTCAGCGTCATGTTTATTGACATCGATGACTTCCGGAAAATTAACGATGGTATGGGACTGCTTGTCGGAGATGAGGTGGTACAGCAGTACGGGCAGTTTTTGGGTTCTTTTTCCGGTGACAAAGTGATTGTCTGCCATATGACCAGCGATATATACTGTATGGCGATTTATGACCCCTGTGGCGACAGGAGTGTGGAGCATATCCACAAATGCATTCAGGAGAGGATAAATCAGGGATTTCTGCTAAGCAATGGAATGGAAATCCGTCTGACTGTCAGTATCGGGGTTGCGGAATATCCCGAATCTTCAAAACAGGCAATTGAACTGATTAACTGCGCTGAAATTGTTATGTTTAAGGCGAAAGCTGCCGGAAAAGCATCGATACAGTATTTTGATGCCGGTATTTTACACGACTTTTTACAGACGGTGGAAATTGAAAATAAGCTGAAGGAAGCAATCTTTAACAAGAATTTCTGTCTGTATTTCCAGCCGCAGTACTATACCAATACGAAGCGGCTCAGAGGTGTGGAAGCGCTGATACGCTGGAAGGATGAGAACAATAAAATGATAAGTCCCGCCGTCTTTATTCCGATTGCGGAGAAGAATGGCGCCATTATCTCGATAGGAAGCTGGGTGATGGAGGAAAGCATCCGCCATTATGCAGAATGGAAGCGCAAATACGGTTATCCGCTTATCATGTCCATCAATATTTCTGCCATCCAATACAAGCGGAAGGATTTTGTCGGAAAGCTTTTGGAAATTATTCAGAGATATGAAGTGGAGCCCAGTGAGATAGAGCTGGAGATTACAGAAAGTATTTTAATTGAGGATTTTGAAGAAGTGAAGGATAAACTTTTGACGCTGCGGGATTACGGTGTCAAGATATCCTTGGATGATTTCGGAACAGGTTTTTCTTCTCTGTCCTATTTAAACGGACTGCCTATCGACACGCTCAAGATAGACAAGAGCTTTGTGGACAGGGTTATCACGGACGAGTCAACGAAAATCATCACCGAATCCATTGTGTCCATGGTCAGCAAGCTCGGCTATGAAACGGTTGCAGAGGGTGTGGAGACACAGGACCAGTTTGATTATATGCAGCAGATTGGCTGTAACATCATTCAGGGCTATCTGCTTGGCAGACCGGTGCCGGCAGAGGAAATAGAACAGATGCTGATAGAGCTTCTGTAACGTTGGCGTGCGTCGTAAGTGAGGAAAATTGGTGGGAAAGAGTTTATACATAGCAGAAAAACCAAGTGTCGCGCGGGAATTTGCCAAGGCGCTGAAACAGAATATGGCAGGAAAAGACGGCTATCTGGAGTCTGAGGAAGCGATTGTAACCTGGTGCGTAGGCCATCTGGTGACCATGAGCTATCCGGAAGCGTATGATGCCGTATACAAAAAGTGGTCTTATGATACCATTCCTTTTATACCAAGAGAGTTTAAGTATGAGGTCATTGACAGTGTGAAAAAGCAGTTTTCCATTGTCAGTGGCCTGCTTTCACGGAAAGACGTCAGTACGATTTACGTTTGTACCGACTCCGGACGAGAGGGAGAATACATATACCGTCTGGTGGAACAGATGGCGGGCGTCAAAGACAAGGAAAGAAAAAGAGTCTGGATAGACTCGCAGACGGAGGAGGAAATCCTGCGCGGCATCAAAGAAGCAAAGGATTTATCTGCCTATGACAATCTGGCGGATGCGGCTTATCTGCGTGCCAAGGAAGACTACCTGATGGGCATCAATTTTTCACGGGTGCTCACCTTAAAATACGGCAATACCGTGAAAGGGTACTTAAAGCGTGAAAAAGCAGTGATTTCCGTAGGGCGCGTCATGACCTGTGTGCTTGGCATGGTGGTAAAACGCGAGCGGGAGATACGCGTCTTTGTAAAAACGCCTTTTTACCGTCTTTTGGGCGGATTCTCTTATGCAGGGAAGAATTTTGAGGGAGAATGGCGCGCCGTGGAGGGTTCCAAATATTTTGCCTCCCCGCTTTTATACAAAGAAAACGGTTTTAAGAAAAAAGAAGATGCTGAGGGGTTAAAGGCATCGCTTGCGGATGCAGTACAGGGGGGACAATCCTGTCATATTCTGGTTGTGGACAGCATAGAACGAAAGAAAGAGACAAAAAATCCGCCGCTGCTGTACAATTTGGCGGAATTGCAGAACGACTGCTCCAAATATTTTAAGATCAGTCCGGACCAGACTTTGCAGATTATTCAGGAGCTTTATGAAAAAAAACTGGTGACCTATCCGAGAACGGATGCCAGGGTGCTATCCACGGCGGTTGCAAAGGAGATTTACAAAAATATTGCAGGGCTTAAAAATTATGACAAGGCGGCTGCTTTTGCAGAAGAAATTCTGAAGAGTGGAAGTTACAAAGGGATTGCCAAGACCCGTTATGTCAATGACAAGCAGATAACGGACCATTATGCCGTGATTCCCACGGGACAGGGCTTTGGTGCTCTGGCGGGTGTAAACCCCACCGCGCAGAAGGTGTATGAGATTATTGTGCGTCGCTTTTTAAGTATTTTTTTCCCACCTGCCGTATACCAGAAAGTGTCCCTTGTTGCAGATGTAAAAGGAGAAAAGTTTTTTGCAGGTTTTAAGGTTTTACAACAGGAGGGATATTTGAAGGCGGCACAGTTTTCTTTTGCCAGAAAAAAAGAGGAAAATGAAGCTGCCACAGAGGGAGAAGAAGAGGAAGAGACAAAATGTGACGCTGCTTTTATGGAGCAGCTTCAGAAGCTGAAGAAGGGAGAGAAACTGACGCTCAGGGAGCTTACCATAAAAGAAGGAGAGACATCGCCGCCAAAGCGTTACAATTCCGGCACCATGATACTTGCCATGGAAAATGCGGGGCAGCTTATTGAGGACGAGGAACTGAGGGCGCAGATAAAAGGCTCCGGTATCGGCACCTCGGCAACCCGTGCGGAAATCCTGAAAAAGCTGGTGAATATTGAGTATCTTGCGCTGAACAAAAAGACGCAGATTCTGACGCCCACTTTGATGGGAGAAATGATTTATGATGTGGTGGACGGCTCCATACGCCCGCTTTTAAATCCGGCGCTCACGGCAAGCTGGGAAAAGGGGCTGACCATGGTTGCCGACGGCAGCATCACGGCGGATGAATACATGGAAAAACTGGATGGCTTTGTATCCAGAAGGACGAACGCCGTGAAACAGCAGTCGAACCAGTCACAGTTATTTGGAAAATTTGATGCGGCGGCAGCCAATTATAAAAAATAAGAAGAGGTAAGTTATGGAAGCAGTTAGTGTAGGGCAGTTGTATAATTTGGAGGAAACCATAGCGGCGGATTTGTTTGCGGGAGTTACTTATCCTTGGGAAGTACTCGGCAAGATTCAAGATTTTATCATAGAGCTTGGCAATTCCCTGCCGGAAGCGTTGTTTGAAAAGCGGGGAGAAAACATCTGGGTGGCAAAATCTGCAAGTATTGCGCCAACGGCGTGCTTAAACGGACCGCTTATCGTTGACGAGGATGCAGAAATTCGGCATTGTGCGTATATTCGGGGAAGTGTCATTGTGGGAAAAGGCGCAGTTGTGGGTAATTCCACAGAGCTGAAAAACGTAGTGCTTTTCAACAAAGTGCAGGTGCCTCATTACAATTATGTCGGCGACAGCATTTTGGGATACCGCGCCCATATGGGAGCAGGCTCCATCACCTCCAACGTCAAGAGCGATAAAACCCTTGTGACGGTAAATGCGGGCGGAGAGCAGATTCCCACAGGTTTAAAAAAGATGGGCGCCATGTTGGGAGATTTTGTAGAAGTTGGCTGTAATTCCGTGCTGAATCCCGGTACGATTGTCGGCAGAAACAGCAATATTTATCCGGTTTCTTCCGTGCGTGGCTTTGTGCCGGCGGACTCCATCTGTAAAAATGGAGGCGAAATTGTTTCCAAACGGCAGTAATCGTGTAAATTCCCCATATTTTTGAAAAATAACTGGATTTTTTACTGTAAATATGAGAAAATGTACACGATGAAAATGATAAATAAATATCATATTTATTTTTGAAAGGAGATTTCACATGATTTATTCAAAGGAAGTTGAAGAAATGTGTCCCGTAGCACAGGGTGTTCATCATGGCTGTGCACCGATTCCTGAAGAAGCAAAGTGGGTTCAGGCTAAAAGAGTAGAAGACATTTCCGGTTTTACACATGGTGTGGGCTGGTGTGCACCGCAGCAGGGTGCCTGCAAGCTGTCCCTGAATGTGAAGAACGGAATTATTGAAGAGGCGCTGGTTGAGACGATCGGCTGCTCTGGTATGACCCATTCCGCAGCTATGGCTGCTGAGATTCTGCCGGGTCTTACCGTTATGGAAGCATTAAACACAGACCTTGTGTGTGATGCAATCAATACGGCGATGAGAGAGCTGTTTTTGCAGATTGTATACGGACGTTCCCAGAGTGCATTTTCCGAAGAAGGTCTGCCTGTAGGCGCAGGACTTGAGGATTTGGGAAAGGGCTTAAGAAGTCAGGTAGGAACCATGTATGGTACGCTGGCAAAGGGCCCTCGTTATCTTGAAATGGCAGAAGGCTATGTAACAGGCATTGCGCTGGATGCAGACAATCAGATTATCGGTTATAAGTTTGTAAGCCTTGGCAAGATGACAGACTTCATCAAGAAGGGTGACGACCCGAATACCGCTTATGAGAAGGCATGCGGACAGTACGGACGTGTGGCAGATGCGGTGAAGATTATCGACCCCAGAACTGACGAAGAAGTGAAATAAGAGAAGAGGAGGCAAAAACAAATGGCTTTATTTGAATCATATGAAAGACGTATTGATCAGATTAACAGTGTACTGAACAGCTACGGTATTTCTTCCATTGAAGAAGCTGAAAAAATCACAAAGGATGCCGGACTGGACGTATATGAGCAGGTGAAGAAAATCCAGCCTATCTGTTTTGAAAATGCATGCTGGGCTTACACAGTAGGCGCAGCTATCGCAATCAAGAAGGATTGCCGCAAGGCGGCTGATGCGGCTGCAGCAATCGGCGAAGGCTTACAGGCATTTTGTATTCCCGGATCCGTGGCAGATACCCGTAAGGTTGGTCTTGGACATGGTAATTTAGGAAAAATGTTGTTAGAGGAAGAGACAGACTGCTTCTGTTTCCTTGCAGGACATGAATCTTTTGCAGCAGCAGAGGGCGCTATCGGTATTGCAGAAAAGGCAAACAAGGTTCGCCAGAAACCGCTTAGAGTTATCCTGAATGGACTTGGCAAGGATGCTGCACAGATTATCTCCAGAATTAATGGATTTACTTATGTGGAAACCAAATACGATCCGTACACCAATACGGTAGAAGAAGTATTCCGCAAGCCTTATTCCGAAGGACTTCGCGCTAAGGTAAACTGCTATGGCGCAAACTCCGTTCCTGAAGGCGTTGCGATTATGTGGAAGGAAAATGTAGACGTATCCATCACCGGTAACTCTACCAATCCTACCAGATTCCAGCATCCGGTTGCAGGTACATACAAGAAAGAAAGAACCGAAGAAGGAAAGAAATACTTCTCCGTAGCTTCCGGCGGTGGCACAGGACGTACCCTGCATCCCGACAATATGGCGGCAGGTCCTGCTTCCTACGGCTTCACCGATACCTTGGGACGTATGCACTCCGATGCACAGTTCGCAGGTTCCTCCTCCGTTCCCGCTCACGTTGAGATGATGGGTCTCATCGGCATGGGCAACAACCCCATGGTTGGCGCTACGGTTGCAGTTGCAGTTTCGATTGAGGAAGCAGCTAAGGAAGGTAAGTTCTAAAGATACTCTAAAAATGAAATGAGTCTGGAAGTACCGTAATCTTAAGGGTTGCGGTACTTTTTTGTGCTACTGGGTTAAAATGAAAATTTAATATCGATAATTTTGGGATTGACAATAAAACATATATTGTTATAATATACTTAACAAGAGAACCGAAAGCTAGATACAGCCTAGCCGCCGGAAAATAGTTTACTACAAAAAGCAGCGCTTTACTTTCTTAGGGCAAGGGCGCTACTTTTTGCGTCTGCAAATCCTGCTAACAAGAGTTATAACAGCGCAAAGCATAATTACAAAAGCAAACAAGTCACTATATGTAACCATGGCATCAGCCCCCTTTCGCAAAACTCGGCGGCTGGCGTATCGCCCCTTCGGTTCCCTTATAAAATACATTATTCTAAATGATTTTTTGATTGACAATAAAGAGTATATTGTTATAATATACTTAACAAGAGAGCCGAAAGCTAGATACAGCCTAGCCGCCGGTAACTATGATACTACAAAAAGTAGCGCCTCACTTTACCGGAGCAAGGGCGCTACTTTTTGCGTCTGCAAATCTTGATAACAAGAGTTATAACAGCGCAAAGCATAATTACAAAAGCAAACAAGTCACTATATGTAACCATTGGCATCAGCCCCCTTTCGCAAAACTTGGCGGCTGGCATATCGCCCCTTCGGTCCCCTTGACAAATATACTATATTTCGTGAAATATTGTGATAGAGTGATATTCATTAACGACCAAAAGATTGCTTGTTGACAATATCAGAAAGATAATGATGTATTTTATATTAGCATTGCATTTTAAATTTGTAAAGAAAAATTTTAAGAATTTTTGTCCTTTTGAAATTTGTTTCCTACTAAATAAGTGTAAGGACATTTTGATACTATTTGGTTTAAGAAAAGGAGCAGAACGATGAAAGGAAAATTCAATATTAGATGTAAACGTATATGTATGATTTTAGCGGCATTGATGTGTGTGTTTAGCTCCTGTGCTTTTCATGATAAGAGTGCAGATGATATGGGTGGGTACGGCGGTATATTTCCAAGCGATAATTTGCAAGAAGAAACAGTGTCCGTGACGGAGCAGGAAACAACCGACAGTGAGCCCACGGAAACAGCGGAGACTCCTAATGCGGAAAATGAGACTTTTAATATGGGGGAAATTGACAGCTCATTTTCCTGCTATGGAACATGGGAAGTAAAGGATTATCAGAGTGCAGAATTTTCAACACTAACTGCAGACGAAATGGAATCATTTAGAGGAATAAAGATTACTTATCAGTCTGATTCTATTCTTTTAGATGGCGAGAAAGTGTCTGATAGCAATTTTATTTATGAAACCAAGGACACTACTTATAATTATGATAGCTTAATAGAAGCTTATGAGGCGAATCTCGGAGAATGGTGGAATAATATAAGTGAGGTCACATGTGTAACGGTTAATTCAAATGAAAGTTTTTTCGGAAATCAATTTTTCATAGTAGATTCAGATACGATTTGGATTTATTATGAGGGTGTTTTCTTCCTTGCAAAAAACAATTCGGGTACAAACTAAGGCAGAAAACTGTCGTATAGGAAAAATGTCTGCTTTCTGCAGACTGGAAGGGTATGGTCATGGATATGGAGGATTCGGAAATTATTGAGCTGTATTTTGCCCGTTCGGAGCTGGCGATTTGGAAAACGGATAAAAAATACGGCGATTACTTACATCAGGTTGCCTATCATATTCTGCGCAGTCTCTGTGACACGGAAGAAATTATAAATGATACGTATATGGGGGCATGGAAAGCCATTCCGCCCACAAGACCGGACAGTCTGAAGTATTTTTTGTCGCGCATCACCAGAAATCTGTCTTTTGACAGGCTGGATTATCTCAATGCCGGAAAAAGGCATGCGCTTTTTGTGGAAATGGATGAGTGTATCCCGGATAGGAAGAGTGATATGGAAGAGATATGGGAAGCGAAAGAAATCGGCGCAGTGCTTAACAGATTTTTGGATACGCTGGACCGCAAGAGCTGCGCCGTTTTTGTAGCAAGGTATTATTATGCGTATTCTTTGGACGAACTGGCGGAGCAGTATGCACTATCCAAACGTCAGGTCAAATATATACTGTCAAAAACGAGGAAGCAGCTGCGCGCTTATTTTGAAGAGGAAGGTGTTATATTATGAGGAACGACAGAGGGGATATCAGACTGAATGAAGCGTTCCAATATTTGAATGATAAATTTTTGGATATTGCGGAGCAGGAAAAAAGGACGAGGAAAAGGAAGCCTGTTAAGTTTTACTGGGGCGTGATTGCCGCGTGTATTTGTCTGGTTTTGCTGATTCCGGCAGGCGTCATGGCAGGCAAATGGCATGGAATCAGGGAACTTTTGCTGCCGGAAGGAAAGTCGAAAATGACGCTTATCAGTTTGTCCGGATATCAGGAAAGCCCGGAAGCAAAAGCGTTGGCAGAATGGAAAGCCTTTTTGGAAGATTATGACACGGACCATAAAATATTAGATGCAATCGGGAATGGTATTTTTGTGGCAGAAGGCAGGGAAGACTGGTTCTTATACTATGTCTATTCTTATGAGATGGGAGAAAAGCTGGATGAAATTGCAGAAAAATATGATTTAAAACTTCACAAGCAGTTAGATGTGGTCACTCCGAAGGAACTGGAGTACAGAGTAGGATGTTCTCTGGCAGGAAATTATGGGGGATATATTTACGAGGATGGTTCCTTTGCCTATGACGGCGCAACAGAGTTAAAAGAAGGACAAATAACAGATTTCCAGCTCAGGCGCGTTGTCAAGGGGACTTTTGATGAAGTAGTGTTGAATATCGGGCAGGCGGAAAGCTATAGGGAATGGCAGTATGTGACGGCAGGCGGGGAGCAGGTGCTGCTTGCGCTGGGGACAGATAAAGCGTTGATTTTCGGAGATTTTGAAAAGTGCTTTATTACAATCAATGTGATGTCGGGAAGAGACGAAGGTATGACAGAAGAACAATTGCAAGAACTGGCAGATAAAATAGATTTTAGTGCATTGAAGGATGTAAAAGAACCGAATATGCGTGGAGACAGGTAGTGCATTTCATTTGAAAAAAAGCAATAAAATAAAAAGGCATCGAAGCTGCAGCGGCTCGATGCCTTTTTGATTATTTCTTTGAGTTGAGCGCCATGCCTGCTTTGAGCAGCAGAAAGGTTCTTTCGGCAGCGTCGCGCAGCAGGTTTTTGGAATGGCGGAATACTTCGGTCAGGGACATGGCGCGGTTCAGGGCGGGAACAATCGCAGTGATGCCACAGTCGTAGAGCAGCTTTGCGTCGGGGCGCATACCGCCTACCATGGCGATTACGGGAACACCGAGCTTTTTCGCGCTTGTGCCGATACCCCAAAGCACCTTTCCCTGTGCAGACTGTCCGTCCGCACAACCTTCGCCTGAAATGATGATATCGGCATCTTTTATGAGCGTTTCAAATTGCACAAGCTCCAATAATGTCTGAATACCGGACTTTAAACTGCCGCCGAGAAAAGCACATAAAGCGCCGCCAAGTCCGCCTGCAGCGCCGGCGCCTTCGACATCGCGGATATCTTTTCCTAAATCTCGTTTGATTATTTCTGCAAAATGTAACATGCCTTGCTCCAGCAGATCCAATTGTTCTTTGTCAGCGCCTTTTTGCGGTCCGTAGGTATAGGTGGCGCCATTCGGTCCACAAAAAGGGCTGCGGACATCGCACATAACAGTAAAAGAGATATCTTCCGTAAGCTCGGGCAGTACGGAGGAAGTGTCAATGCGGGATACGTGGATTAGGTTCTCACCCGTAGGTGTTACTTCTTTGTCGTCTTTATCCAGAAAGCGAAAGCCGAGTGCAGCCATAGCGCCCATGCCGCCGTCATTGGTAGCACTTCCGCCAATGGCAATCGTAATGTGTCGGATGCCCTGCTTTAAAGCATCCGCAATTAATTCTCCGGTTCCATAGGAGGTTGTGGTAAGAGCGCTTCTCTGGGAAGCCGAAAGCAAGGGAAGTCCGGATGCAGCCGCCATTTCGATAATGGCAGATGGCTTGCCGGAAGAATTCTCTAAAATCCCGTAGGAAGCTTTCATTGTTTCAAAAAGAGGATTTTTGACGGAGACATTTCTGAGGATGCCGCTGCGTGAGGCAAGAACCGCGTGAACGGTGCCTTCGCCGCCGTCCGCGATGGGAATGCCTGTAATTCTGGCGTCAGGGAAATGGCGGCGCGCTTCGTCAGAAACAATTTCAATAATCTGTTCGGATGAGAGGGTTCCTTTAAAAGAATCCGGTGCAATCACAATATGCATAAGAAGTACTCCTTTTTTATCAACTATAAAAACTATATCAGATATAAAGTGTAAAAGCGAGGGGAATCTCAAAAGGATAAAATACATTTGCAAAAATTAAAGAGAGGATTATAATCAAATTGTGAACAATGTTATGATGTATAAAAGTCTGATGTAAGTGAACAGCCGCAGGACGGCAGAATGAGAGGTAAGGCAAACCATGGAATACGAAAGGAAAAACTGCAGTGACATTCAAATTTGTTATATTGGCGGAGGCTCGCAGGGCTGGGCATGGAAGCTGATGAGCGATTTGTATCAGGAGGAGGCGATTTCGGGTACTATTCGGCTGTATGATATTGATTGGGAGGCTGCGAAAGCCAACGAAGCCATCGGAAACCGGCTGTTTGCCTATGAAGGGGCAAAGAGCAAGTGGAATTTTATGACAGCTTCCTCTTTGGAAGAGGGGCTTACGGGAGCGGACTTTGTCATTATTTCCATATTACCGGCAACCTTTGAGGAGATGCGTTCTGATGTGCATGCACCCGAAGAGTACGGCATTTATCAGTCTGTGGGCGATACCGTTGGCCCTGGCGGACTGTTCCGCGCCCTGCGGACAATCCCCATGTACGAAGTGATAGCGAATGCCATCAAAGCATACTGTCCCAAAGCATGGGTTATCAACTATACCAATCCTATGTCCATCTGCACAGGTGCGCTCTATAAGGTATTTCCTGAAATCAAGGCGTTTGGATGCTGCCATGAGGTATTTGGCACGCAGAAAGTTTTGTTGATGGCGTTAAAGGAAGAGCTTGGCATTGAAGAGCCTGACCGGCATAAGCTTCGGACAAATGTGGTGGGCATCAATCATTTTACGTGGATTACAGAAGCCTCCTATCAGGATGTAGATTTGTTTCCTATATATGCTCGTTTTGTTGAAAAACATGATAAAGAGGGTATCTGCAGTGAGGTAATGGATTTCCATTTTATGTCAAAGAACAAAGTAAAATTTGATTTGTTCAAAAGATATGGTGCAATTGCCGCGGCAGGAGACCGCCATCTGGCAGAATTTGTGCCGGAATACCTGCAGAATCCGGAAACTGTAGAGGCGTGGGGCTATGCGCTCACACCGGTAGACTACCGTGTGGATAATAAAAAGGACTTAAATGAGAAGAGCAGGGCGTACGCTTCGGGCGAGACACAGATTCCCATTGAGCCGTCCGGCGAAGAAGGCGTGGCGCAGATAAAAGCGCTCTTAGGCCTTGGCGAGATAGTGACCAATGTCAACCTTCCGAATAAGGGACAGCTTGCGGCTTCCCACGAAATTGTCGTGGAAACCAATGCGCTCTTTTCCAGAGACTCCGTAAAGCCTGTTATGGCGGGAAAGATTCCGGACGGCGTGTCGCTTTTGATGGGCAGGCATATGCAGAACCAGGAGATGATATTAAAGGCTGCGCTGGAGCGGGATACGGAGCTTGCGTTCTGTGCTTTCTTGAATGATCCTATTACGGCGAAGCTTAATTTGAAGCAGGCGAGAGAGCTGTTTTCTAAGATGTTTGAAAATACGCGGGAGTATCTGCCTGGGTATGCGCCTTTAAAGTAAAAACGAATTGAGTACTTACAGCAAGTGACGCTGTAACAAGTAACGCCCGCGGCGCAAGCTATTCCCTCATCACCGCGCTTTCGCTCAGCAAGAAGCGTAATGGTACTAAGCTCGAAAGTACCTCGCTAAGTACCAACGCTTCTTAATGGGTGATGAGGGAATAGCTTGCGCCGCGGGCTGTTTACTTGCGAAAGATAATATGGTATTACAGTTTGTGGGAAACAGTGTTCGCTTGGAATGCGAAAAATATCGCTATCATTTAAAATTCAATTCATATAAATAATCGCAGAATTCTAATTCTGTTCCCCGTTTTTTATAAGAATTTTCGCCAATAACTTCAAAGCCTATTTTCTTAACAATTGCGTTAGATGCGGCGTTGTTCTTGTTGACCCGTACGGTCACTTTGCTTGCGCCATGTTTCTTCGCGTAATTTACCATTCCTCTTGCCATTTCGGTCGCATATCCGTTTCGCCAATATTTCATATGTACACAATAAGCAATATCGTATACCTTGCCGTCTTCACTCGGTATAAAACTGCAGGTTCCGACTCTTTCATGTGTATCTTTAAATTCGGCTATCATATAGCAGCATTCTTCATCCTCCGGCAGCTTTTCTATCTCCTTTAAGTACACCTCGTCGATTTCATCCATTGCTTCATCCGGCAGATATTCGCCCATTTCCGGATCATTCCAAATACTGATGGCAAATATGGCATCCTCTTTCTGAAATCCGCGTAAATATAAACGTTCTGTTTCAATTATTTCAACTCGCATTATAATTATCCTCCGCAAAATTATAATTTATAAGTATAATTATAATCTCTTTTCGGCGTGTACACAATTCCGAAAAGAGAATGGTTTCCGGTTACTATATTTTTGCGACATATTTTGCGAAAATATGTTGACTTCTTTTTTGGCAGGGTATAAGATAATAAAGTATTTAGCGAAATTTTCTTATTCAGGAGGAAGAAGTATGTTTTGTAATCAATGTGGAACTCAGGTAAATGACGATCAGGCATTTTGTCCGAACTGCGGCGCTCCGATGGGAGCAGAGCAGACGAATACTGCACCGCAGATGAATAGT
Organism: Lachnospiraceae bacterium; assembly: GCA_029053015.1. Classification (GTDB taxonomy): domain Bacteria; phylum Bacillota; class Clostridia; order Lachnospirales; family Lachnospiraceae; genus Acetatifactor. The sequence goes on along the minus strand of JAIDHX010000040.1, from coordinate 100,765 downwards.
ATGCCTAACAGCACACCTTATCAGCAGCCGGCCATGGGCGGTATGCCGGGCGGCAATACAAACAACACGATAGCACTTGTCTTAGGTATTGTAAGTATTGTACTTGGTGTTTTAGGCGGTTTGTTATTTGGTATATTCGGTGCAATGTTTGGTCTTATCGCAGGTGTTGTTGGTCTGGTACTGAGCATCGGTGTAAGAAAAGCTACGAACAATGCACAGGGCACACCTGCTTTTATATGTGCTCTCATTGGTCTGATTTTCTCTGTTATCTTTGCAGCAGGCTGCAGTATCTGTGGCTGTTCACAGAAAGCGGCAGGCCTTGGTGATTATACCTGCTATGGCTGTGTAGGCGGAAACTGTAAGGCACAGAGTGACCTGAAGAACGCTTATCGCGATTTGAATAATATTTTTAATGATTGGTATTAAAATAAATCGTTTTAGACAAATAGCGTAGCTGAAAGAGAGGCTGTTGCTTATGCAACAGCCTCTTTGAAGAGGAAAAGATATGTTTCCCGTTATCAATATTTTCGGGCTGTTCCAGCTTCCTATGTATGGAACAGTTTTTGGCATTGGTTTTGCAATCGCTGTGTTGACTGCAAGGAAAATAGGGCCCATATATGGTATTGGCAAGGACGATATCACATTCGCCTCGCTCTATGGCATTATAGGGCTTTTGGTAGGCGCAAAGGCATTATATTTTTTGACAAAGCTGCCGGCCATTATCATACATTTTAATATTTATTTAGAGGCATTAAAAGAAGACCCAGTGAATGCCATTTCCTATGCGTTTGGCGGTCTTGTATTTTATGGCGGTCTGTTTGGTGCGATTCTCGGTGTGTACTGTTATTGCAGGCAGTATAAGGTACCGTTTATTCCGTATTTGGATATTTACGCCCCGCTTTTGCCATTTATTCATGGTTTTGGCAGGATTGGGTGCTTTCTGGCGGGCTGCTGTTACGGAATCGAATACCATGGCTTTGGCAGTGTACAGTTTCCCTATAACGAGCTGGTACCGGAATTAAACAAGGTGCCAAGAGTGCCGGTGCAGCTTATGGAAGCCGGATTGAATTTTATATTGTGCGGGGTGCTGTTCTTCTTGATGAAAAAGAAAAAAATGCGAAGCGGACAGCTTTTGGGAATTTATTTTATATACTATGCAATTGTCAGATATCTGTTAGAGCTGCTCCGGGGTGATATTATCAGAGGAGGTGTAGGGCATTTTTCAACCTCACAGATAATCAGTATTTTGCTGCTGCCCGTGGGTATCATTCTGATAAGAGGGAAGTGGCTGTCGGCAAGGCAGTCGAAAAGAGCATAGTTTTTGGCTTTTGTGAAATTTAAAATGATTCTTCGGTTAGAAGAATATTATAGACAAGGAAGGAGGTTCATTTTATGGACGGACAAAATTTTAACAACGGATATGAACAGTCAGGACAGCAGCAGGGGCAGAATGGCTATGGACAGCCGCCCGCTTATCAGCAGCAGGGACAGAACCCTTATGGGCAGAATCCCTACAATCAAAACCCGTATAATCAGAATCCTTATGGACAGAATGGCTATGGACAGCCGTATCCGCAGGGGATGTACGGACAGCCGGTATACCAGCAGCCCAGGCAGATAAGCGGATTTTCGATTGCCGGTCTTGTGCTTGGTATTTTGGGGCTGATAAGTGCTATTTTACTTAGTTGGATATCCGCCTTGATTGCACTCGTCGGTTTGGTGTTTTCCATTATCGGACAGTCGATGAAAAAGTCGGGACTTGGCATTGCGGCTATTATTTTGAGCGTTTTAGGTCTTCTGGCAGGCGTGGGATTCTTCATTCTTTATCTATTCATATTGTCTCAGAACGGTTTTTGGCAGACACTGCGGTATTATTGAAAACGGTAGAAAAGTCATGATTTTTTAATGCCCTTAATATACTCTATTAATGAGATATTGAGGGCATTTTTATGAAAAAAATTCTGACGCTGTTGTTTTTGGCTTCCATGTTTTTTGTCGGGAGGGCGGTAGGATATGTGGTGCACTATGTGGAGGCTTCTTCTGCAAAAACGGATGAGGCGCAGAACTGGGGACTTGGTTTTGGGCAGGAGGGCGCGCAGCCGTCCGGCAATGCTTCCGCTGAAAAACTGGCAGAGTACGACGCCTATTATGTAGGAAGCAATAGTGAAAAAATCATTTATCTGACCTTTGACTGCGGATACGAAAACGGAAATACAGAGCCGATTCTGGATGCACTGCAAAAACACAATGCACCGGCAACCTTTTTTGTAGTTGGCCATTTTCTGGAGTCTGCGCCGGACATCGTAAAGAGAATGGTGGCGGACGGTCATACGGTGGGAAACCATACATACCATCATCCGGATATGTCAAAAATATCCGATATGGATTCTTTCCGAAAAGAAATGGAAGATGTGGAAATTCTTTTTAAAGAGATAACAGGGCAGGAGCTTGCACCATACTACCGGCCGCCGCAGGGAATTTACAGTACGGAAAATCTGAAAATGGCAAAGGAACTCGGCTATCACACCTTCTTTTGGAGTCTTGCCTATGTGGACTGGTATCAGGATAAGCAGCCAAGCCATGAGGAGGCATTTGAAAAGCTGACCGGCAGAATTCATCCCGGGGCAATTGTGCTTCTGCACAGTACCTCTCAGACGAACGGGGAAATATTAGATGAGCTTCTGACAAAATGGGAAGAGATGGGTTATCAATTCAGACCGCTTTCGGAATTACTTGAAAAATAAATAAGAGACAGCCACATAAAAAGGACTAAGTACCCAAAAGGGCTTAGTCCTAAGTTATGTTTTGATTTACTCTACAGATTCAATGGTAGCGCCTTCATCGGAGATATCCTCTCCATGTAAGAGCTTTAAGATAACTGTGACCCGCTTATAGGCGCGTTCATAATTCTGTCTGGCATAGTCGGCAGTATATTCGTTGTAGGAGTTTTCACCAAAGGCTTCGTGGTACGCGCTGACAGCCGTGGTCATGTAGCTGCTGGCTTCATCTGCAAGCTCTTCCATATAGGCATAATCAGCAGGCACCGGAATAGCAGCAAATGTCTGGAAGCTTTGATCTAACTGGTCTAAATAAGATAAAAGTTCGTCCTTGGCAGATTCTGACTGGGCGTCTATCTGGTTGATGCCGGCGTCAATTGCGGCAACCTCACTGCAGAAGGAATCAATGTCTTCCATAAATTTGCTTATTTCAGGATCTTCGCCGCCGCAACCTGTCAGCCACAAACAAAAAGCAAGCACTGTCAGGAACAGAAGTAATTTATTTTTCATTTCTACCTCCTTCCTAAAGGAACCGAATACATAAAATTTAACATATTTCTGCTGTAAAAGCAATACAATGCTTGTCATTTTGGGACGAAATCCCTATAATATAGATGATATTACGGCGTCTTAAGGATTGAGGAAACGTCAGAAGACGCCATATGGAAGGACAGGACAGCTATGACAAAACAAGAATTTGCAGCATGGGCGGAAGAAAATATTATCTATCTGGACGGCGCCACGGGCTCCAATTTGATGAAAGCGGGGATGCCTGCGGGCGTCTGTCCGGAAGAATGGATTTTAGAGAATGAGGAAGTTTTTCTTGCTTTACAGAAAGGTTATGTGGAGTCAGGAAGCCATATTCTATATGCGCCGACTTTTACTGCAAACCGTATCAAATTAAAGGAATACGGTCTGCAGGACCGCCTGCGGGAGATGACAAACAGGCTTGTATCCATGTCAAAACAGGCGGCAGGCGGCAGGGCGCTTATCGCCGGTGATATCACCATGACGGGTGAACAGCTTGCACCGATGGGGAAAATGGACTTTGAGGAGCTTGTGGATATTTACAAAGAGCAGATTGCGGCGCTTGCAGAAGCAGGCGTGGATTTACTGGTGGTGGAAACCATGATGAGCCTGCAGGAAGCAAGGGCGGCGTTAATTGCGGCAAAGGAGACCTGCAGCCTTCCTGTGATGGTGACCATGACCTTTGAAAAGGACGGGCGGACGCTCTATGGGACGGATGCCCTGACAGCGGCGGTTGTACTTGCCTCTCTGGGGGCGGACGCCGTAGGCGCAAACTGTTCCACGGGGCCTGCGGCAATGTGCGGTGTGATACGCACGATGGCGGAAGTGGTTCGGATTCCTGTTATTGCAAAGCCAAACGCAGGGCTGCCCTTTGTGGATGGAGACGGCAGCACCTGCTATGACATGCAGGCGGAAGATTTTGCAGAGGAAATGAAACTGCTCTTAGACGCAGGCGCTTCCATTCTGGGCGGATGCTGCGGCACCACGCCGGCTTATATAAAGGAACTGCGGGACAAGCTTGGCACAACCCGTGACAAAGAAAGAAAATACAAAGCGGGACTCCACTATCTGTCCTCAGAAAGAAAGACGGTTTCCTTTTCTCTTGATGACGGCTTTATGGTAGTGGGAGAGCGTATTAACCCGACCGGAAAGAAAAAGCTGCAGGCAGAGCTTAGAGAGGGCAGCATGGAGCTGGTAAAGGCGTTTGCAGAGGAGCAGGAGGCGTGCGGCGCGCAGATACTGGACGTCAATATGGGCATGGGCGGCATCGATGAAAAAGAGATGATGCTAAAGGCGCTTACAGAAATAGAAGGCGTCACCAATCTGCCTCTTTCGCTGGACTCCAGCCATATATCCGTGCTGGAGGCAGCGCTTCGCAGATACCCGGGGCGTGCACTGGTCAATTCCGTTTCTTATGAAAAAGAAAAATTTGAAAACCTGCTTCCCATTGTCAAAAAGTACGGCGCCATGTTTATCCTGCTTCCGCTTTCTGATGCGGGGCTGCCGGAAAATCTGACGGAGAAGAAGGAAATTATCAACAAGATTCTGGCGCGGGCAAAAGAGCTTGGCTTTGCAAAAGAGGATATTGTGGTGGACGGTCTGGTCAATACGGTGGGCGCCAATAAAACGGCGGCATTGGATACGCTGGACACGATCCGCTACTGCAAAGAAGAGGGACTTGCCACCATTTGCGGCCTTTCCAATATATCCTTCGGCATGCCGGAGAGAAGCTATGTGAACACCGCCTTTTTGACAATGGCAGTCGGGGCGGGACTGACAATGGCAATTGCCAACCCTTCGCAGGAACTTTTGATGGGCTGCGCCTTTGCGGCGGACTTGCTGCTCAACAAAGAAGAGGCGGACATGCGTTACATTGGCTATGCCGATGTGATAAAAGAAAAGCGGCTGCTGCAGGAGCAGGCGCAGGCGGCTGTACAGGCGGCGCCGAAAATCAGCATGACGCAGGCGGCGGGCGTAAAAAACGGCATGGCTGCTGCCATTCAGGAAGGGGAAAAGACATCCGCGAGGCAGAAGCTCAGAGATGCGGTATTAAAGGGAAATAAAAGCGGCATTGTACAGATTACAAAGGATGCACTTGCAGAGGGCGCGGAGGCAAAGGAACTTCTTGATACGGTGCTTCTGCCTGCCATCAATACGGTCGGTGATTATTTCGACAGCGGGAAATATTTCCTGCCTCAGCTGATTGCGGGCGCGGAGGCCATGAAGCTTTCCATCGAGGTTTTGGAGCCGCTGATGCTAAAACAGAGTACGGACGAGGACATGCCCGTTGTCATCATCGCGACTGTGGAGGGCGATATCCACGACATCGGCAAGAATCTGGTGGCGCTGATGCTGAAAAATTATGGTTTTAAAGTGGTTGACTTGGGAAAAGATGTGCCCAAGGAAAAGATTATCGAGGCGGCAAAAGAACACAATGCGTCCATCATTGCCCTTTCCGCACTGATGACGACTACCATGAAGCAGATGGAAGCGGTGATTCAGTATGCAAAGGAACAGAACATAACTGCAAAAATCATGGTGGGCGGCGCGGTTATCACGGAAGAATATGCCAATGAAATAGGAGCGGACGGCTATTCCAAGGATGCGGCTGAAGCGGTGAAACTGGCAGGAAGGCTGATTGGACAGTTGAAATAAGTAATTCACTATTGAACTTGAGTGCTTTACTGTGTTAATATAAAAAAACACGATGTTTAGAATTGGAGGTAGGAATATGATAGGAGCAGACGCCATTGTCAGATGTCTGGAGGCGGAAGGTGTAGAGGTAGTTTTCGGTTATCCGGGCGTTGCTATCTGTCCTTTTTATAACAGTATTTTGCAGTCGGATATCAAGACCGTCCTGATTCGGACGGAACAGAACGCGGCCCATGCGGCAAGCGGTATGGCACGAATGACCGGCAGACCTGGTGTCTGCGCAGTCACTTCCGGTCCCGGTGCGACGAATGTCATTACCGGTATTGCCACGGCTTTTGCCGACAGTATTCCGCTTATCTGCATTACAGGGCAGGTAAACAGCGAGCTTTTAGGCAGCGATGTGTTTCAGGAAGCAGATATTACCGGCGCAGTGGAATCCTTCGTCAAATACAGCTATCTGGTAAAAAATGCACAGGATATTCCCCGTATTTTTAAAGAGGCTTTTTATATTGCAAATTCCGGCAGAAAGGGGCCGGTTCTCATCGATATTCCCATCGATGTGCAGAACGCAGCCGTGAGCCGTTACAGCTATCCGGAGGAAGTTTCCCTGCGCACCTACAAGCCTACGGTCAAAGGCCATATTGTGCAGATTAAAAAGGTGGTAAAGGAGCTGGAAAAAGCAAAACGCCCCATTATCTGTGCAGGCGGCGGCGTGCTTTTAAGTGAAGCGGAGAAAGGACTTAAAGCCTTTTCCGAGCGCCATAAGATACCGGTGGTATCCACCATGATGGGAATCGGCGTCATGCCCACAAAGCATCCTTTGTACTATGGCATGGTGGGCAACAACGGAAAGCCGTATGCCAACAGGGCGATGAATGAATCCGATTTGCTGATTATGGTGGGCGCAAGGGTGGCGGACCGCGCCGTGAGCCAGCCGGATTTGATTACGCAGAATAAGGTGCTGGTACATATCGACGTAGACCCTGCAGAAATCGGTAAAAATGCAGGACCGACCATTCCCCTTGTGGGAGATGCAGCCCACATTTTTGAAGAATTTTTAAATCAGGAATTTACCTGTGAGCACGAAGAATGGCTTACGCAGCTTGATGGCTACCGCAATACCATGGAGAAAAAGCGCACGCCCAATCCTGCCTATGTGGATCCGGCAGGATTTATCACAAGACTTTCCGAAAAAATGCAGCCGGACGGCGTCTATGTGGCGGATGTGGGGCAGAACCAGATATGGTCCTGCGGATACCATGTGGTAAAAGAGGGCAGATTTTTGACCTCGGGCGGCATGGGCACCATGGGCTATTCCATTCCGGCAGCCATGGGCGCAAAACTGGCGGACATGACAAAGCAGGTCATTGCCGTGTGCGGTGACGGCTCTTTCCAGATGTCCATGATGGAGCTTGCGACCATGCAGCAGCATCATGTGCCGGTAAAGATTATTGTGCTGAAAAATAATTATCTGGGTATGGTAAGGGAATATCAGCATTATACCTACAAGGACAATTATTCTGTGGTGGATTTGTCCGGCAGCCCTGATTTGGAAAAGCTCTCGACAGCATATGACATTCCTTTCCTCAGGCTGGAAAATATGGACAGGGTGGAAGAGGTGCTTGACCGTTTTCTGGCACATGACGAGTCCATGCTGTTAGAGTGCCTGATAGATCCCATGGACTTAGTAAAGGAATAGAATGGAGATTAAGAGATGAAGAAGATATATTCCGTGCTGGTTGAGAACCGCTCCGGCGTATTGTGCAAGGTGGCGGGGCTCTTCTCAAGAAGATGTTTCAATATAGACAGTCTTGCCGTTGGGGAAACCGACGATGCCGCCGTATCCTGTATGACGATTGTTTCAAGCGGGAACGAGCGCACCATAGAGCAGATTGAAAAGCAGCTCAACAAAAAGCTGGATGTTATCAAGGTTAAGACCTTTGACGAGGCGCAGAGTATAAGCAGGGAGCTTATGCTTGTCAAGGTAAAGTACAACAAAAGCACACGCCGTGAAATCATGGAGATATGCGAGGTCATGAGGGCGGATATCGTAGATATGTCAAAGAATCAGATGATGATACAGGTGTGCGATATTCCTGAGCGGACTAAGCTTTTCATTTCCATGCTTGCATCCATCAGCATTGTGGAGGTGGCCAGAACGGGGACGCTTGCCCTGCCGAAATGTGCGGAAAGCGATAACTGAGAGGAATAGAATGATTGACAAAAAAATAAAGTGTTGCTATGATAGAAAATTAAGAGAAGATTTGTTGTGGAGGGATAAATTTTGCAGAAAAAAGTATTTCAGCTTCTCGTTGACAACACCTCCGGCGTGTTAAGCCGGATTTCGGGACTGTTTTCCAGACGCGGCTACAATATTGAGAGTATTACGGCAGGCGTGACGGCGGATCCCAGATTTACCCGCATCACCATTGTGACAAGCGGGGACGACCAGATTTTAGAGCAGATTGAAAAGCAGGTGGCAAAGCTGATAGATATCCGCGATATCAAGGAGCTTAAGCCGTCGGAGAGCGTCTACAGGGAGCTTGCGCTGATTAAGGTCCGTGCACAGGCTGCGGAGCGTCAGGGCGTGATTTCTCTTGCGGATATTTTCCGCGCCAATATTATTGACGTGGCATCGGACAGCCTGATTGTAGAGATGACGGGTGACCAGACAAAGATAGAGGCATTTATCAATCTCCTTGACGGCTATGAGATATTGGAGCTGGCGCGTACCGGCATCGCAGGTCTCTGCCGCGGCACGGAGAATGTAACCTTTATTAACTAAATATGATAACCCGGAGGCGATGCCTCCTGTCAGTTATAAACTAAAAGCAGCAATGCGATGGAGGAAGAAAGATGGCAAAAATATTTTATCAGGAAGACTGTAACCTTGCACTGTTAGAGGGCAAGACGATTGCCGTAATCGGTTACGGCAGTCAGGGACATGCACATGCGCTGAACGCAAAGGAGTCAGGCTGCCACGTGATTATCGGTCTGTATGAGGGCTCTAAATCATGGGCAAAGGCTGAGGCACAGGGCTTTGAGGTATTTACCGCAGCAGAGGCAGCAAAAAAAGCAGATATCATTATGATTCTGATTAACGATGAGCTGCAGGCAGCTATGTACAAGAAGGACATCGAGCCGAATCTGGAAGCAGGCAATATGCTGATGTTTGCACACGGCTTCAATATTCACTTCGGACAGATTGTACCGCCCAAGGATGTGGACGTTACCATGATTGCACCGAAGGGACCCGGACATACCGTAAGAAGCGAGTATCAGGCCGGCAAAGGTGTTCCCTGTCTGGTTGCCGTACATCAGGATGCAACCGGCAAGGCACAGGATATGGCTCTGGCTTATGCGCTTGCAATCGGCGGCGCTAGAGCGGGCGTTTTAGAGACCACTTTCAGAACCGAGACTGAGACAGACCTCTTCGGCGAGCAGGCAGTTCTCTGCGGCGGTGTATGCGCACTGATGCAGGCAGGCTTCGAGACCTTGGTAGAAGCAGGTTACGACCCCAGAAACGCATATTTTGAGTGTATCCATGAGATGAAGCTGATTGTGGATTTGATTTACCAGAGTGGTTTCGCAGGCATGCGGTATTCCATTTCCAACACGGCTGAGTATGGCGATTATATCACAGGTCCCAAGATTATCACCGATGAGACCAAGAAGACCATGAAGAAAATACTGAAGGATATTCAGGATGGTACTTTTGCAAAGGACTTCCTGCTTGATATGTCTGCTGCAGGCGGACAGGCACATTTCCGTGCGCTCAGAAAGCTTGCAAGCGAGCATCCGGCAGAGGTTGTCGGCGAGGAAATCCGTAAGCTGTATAGCTGGAATGGTGAAGACAAGCTGATTAACAATTAATTGTCAGAACATTAGAAAAGGCAAAGAGCAGATAGCTTACTTTATCTGCTCTTTTTGTTGCGTCCGGCTGACAGAAAGGTAAACGGCATGAAGGATTTTGTCGAATTGACATCCCCCAGAAAAAAGATTGATACGGAAAGCTGGTTTATAGAAAGCTACAGGCGGCACAAGGGTCATCCAATCGCGATTCTGTTATCTCTGTATAAAGGAAATTACCATAAGTTTATTTTGGCGGTGGTATGCTTTTTCTTAAAGCATATCTGCGTCTGGGTGCTGCCCATTGTGACGGCAAATATTATCAACGATGTGACGGCCGGCAATCCGGACACCATCCGCAATATACTTTTTTATGCAGCTCTGATGGTTTCTCTGGTCGGGCTGAATATACCGATGAATTACCTGTATACCTCCTACAAAAGTCTTGCCACGCGCTACGCGGAGACAGGGCTCAGAAAGGCGTTAATCAGGAAACTGCAGCAGCTATCCATTTCCTATCATGTGGAGATGCAGTCCGGCAGGCTGCAGTCTAAAATTATGCGTGATGTGGAAGCTGTGGAAACCCTTTCGACCCAGATGTTTTTAAGCATTTTAAATATCGGGCTGAATATCGTGGTGGCGCTTGTCGTCACGGTGTCCAAAAGCATGGTGGTCTTTGTGTTCTTCCTGATTACAGCGCCCATAGCGGCAATTACCATGGTGACCTTCCGCAGCGCCATGCGGAACAAGAACCGCGAATTCCGCAAGGAGATGGAAGAAACTTCTGCAAGGGTGATGGAGATGGTGGAGCTTGTCCCTGTGACCAGAGCGCATGCGCTGGAGAATGAAGAAGTGGAAAAGATGAGCGGACAGCTTTTTGCCGTGGCGGAAAAAGGCTATAAGCTGGATTTGGTGCAGGCGCTTTTCGGCTCTGTCGGATGGGCCATATTCCAAGTGTTTCAGGTTATCTGCCTTGTCTTTACCGGTTATCTTGCCTTTAAGGGGAATATTTTAGCAGGCGATATTATGCTGTACCAGAGCTATTTCACAACCGTGGTCAATCAGGTTTCCGCGATTGTGGCGCTTCTGCCCACCATCACCAAAGGAATTGAGTCTGTCAACTCCATTGGTGAGGTGCTGCTCTCAGACGAGGTGGAGCACAATGAGGGTAAAGAAAAACTTACTGAGGTTGACGGCGTATTTGATTTTAAAGATGTATCTTTCTGCTACAAAAATAACGGCAATAAGGTGTTAAACCATTTAAACTTGCATGTGGCGCAGGGGGAAACGATTGCGCTTGTAGGAGAATCGGGAGCCGGAAAAACGACCATCCTGAACCTTGTCATCGGTTTTAATCTGGCCGGCGAAGGGGAAGTGCTGATGGATGGCAAAGATATGCGGGAAATTGATTTGAGGACCTACAGACAGCATCTGGCGGTAGTCCCCCAAACGTCGATTCTCTTTTCCGGCAGCATAAAAGACAATATTACTTACGGCTGCGGTCATGTCTCCGAGGAGGGACTGAAAGAAGTGATTGAGGCGGCAAACCTGGCGGATTTGGTTTCTTCGCTTCCGAACGGGCTTGACACGATGGTGGGAGAGCACGGCGGCAAGCTTTCCGGCGGGCAGAGGCAGCGTATTTCCATCGCACGCGCACTGGTGCGCAATCCCCGTGTCATTGTGCTGGATGAGGCAACTTCCGCATTGGACAGCTTTTCTGAGAGGCTGGTTCAGCAGGCGCTTTCCAACCTGACCCGCGGGCGCACCACCTTTATCGTGGCGCACAGGCTCTCCACCATACGGGAGGCGGACAAGATAGCGGTCATTGCGGACGGACATTGTGTGGAATACGGCACCTACGAGGAGCTGATGGCGCTTCAGGGAGAATTTTATAACATGAAGGTACTGCAGAGTTAATGATTCATAAAAGCCAAAGGGTTTCTTAAGAAAATCTTTGGCTTTTATTATGCGTGAAATTTTGAATTGCGGATTATGATAAATTACAGTATATTGATATTTAGCTAAAAAATTTTATGACACAACAAAAGGACATCGTGAAAATGGAAAACAAAAATCATATTTTACTGGTTGAGGACGACAGGGAAATCAGGGAAGGCATCGAAATTTACTTAAAAAATCAAGGATACGAGGTATTTCAGGCAGCCAACGGCAGGGAAGGGCTTGCTGTTGTGGAAACGGAGGAAATTCATCTGGGTATTGTGGATATCATGATGCCTGTGATGGACGGAGTGACCATGCTGATGAAACTGCGCGCCATGGGACAGGAATTTCCGGTGATTATGCTCTCCGCCAAGTCGGAGGAGGTGGATAAAATACTGGGGCTCAATATGGGGGCGGACGATTATGTGACAAAGCCCTTTACGCCCATGGAGCTTTTGGCACGGGTCAACTCCCAGCTTCGCAGGTATTCCAAATATCTTTCCGCGACGCAGAACAGCACAGCAAATGAGCATATTTATACCATCGGCGGGCTGGAGCTGAACGAGGAGACCGTGGAAGTCAGCGTGGACGGCGTTCCTGTTAAAATGACGCCCATGGAATTTAAAATCGTGCAGCTTTTGATTAAAAATCCCGGCAGGGTTTTTTCCGCGGATGAAATATATGAGAGAATCTGGAATGAGAAGGCAATCAACACAGATACCATTATGGTACATGTGAGAAATATCAGGGAAAAGATAGAGGTGGACCCCAAAAATCCAAAGTATTTGAAGGTGGTGTGGGGCGTTGGCTATAAAATTGAGAAGCAGTAAAAGCAATAAGCTTATGTCTGATGCTTTAGAGAAGGGGAATGGAATGAAAGAAAAAGAAGCGTCGAAAAAATCCGGAAAAGGAAAGATTTTTGTGGCAATTACCATACTGGTGCCTTTGATTGCGGTCGCCATCATCGTAAGTACCTATGGCATGGTGAAAAATTATAAAGTGTCGTCATATGACGATGTTCTTCACAATGAAAATGTGCTGGGACGACTGTTTCGGGGTAATTATGTGCTGTATAAAAATCTTTGGGAAAAACTGGAGGGAAAAAGCGTACAGTATACGGACATTTATTTGAAGGACATGAAAGGCTTTCTGGGAAATAGTCTGGGAGATTATACGGAAGAGGAAAAGGAATACTATCTGCGGGCATTCAATTCCATATTTGTCCGTGAACTTGAGGACAAATCTTTTGAAACATTACAGTACTTCGATTATTATGCAGAGGATTTGAACAGCGGCGTGACCATCAGCAATGCGCAGGGCAAACTTGCGGACAATCTCAATAAGTATGTATATTATCTGGAAATTGTGTATGACGAGAACGGCTCCGCATCCATTACCTCCGCAAAATCGGAAAATTCCGATCAGCTTATGCGAAGGGCTTCTGAACTTACGCTTGCCAAAAATCAGCTTTTGCAGGATTGGATAACGAGCCACGGGTATGAAGGCAGAAGCACGACAAACCTGCTGCAATACGGGGACGGACCCAAAAACTGCCGCATTGCCTACGGCATGACGCAGGAACTTTTAGAAGCCTATTATCAGGGCGGAATGGGTATTTACCGGAATATTCCGCTGAATGTATATTACAATTATCTGGATTCGGGGATCATGGGATATATTACGCTTGTGTTCTGGGGCGTGCTGCTTCTTGCCCTGTTTCTGCCCCTCAGGGGGCTGGTGGGAAAGCCTTTTCATAGAAACAGGATTTTAAATATTCCCATAGAGGCAGTCCTTGCGGCCGTTATTGTAGTATTTCTGCTTTCCGATGAGCTTTTTGTGTACATTATCCGCTTTCTTACGGGACAGACCGCCGCGGATATTGCTGACTTTATGCAGATTTCTCTTAAGTCGGCAGAGTTGTTTACCTTCTATACCCATATGATTCCGCTGTATGCCATTTTTATGGTGGCATGGTATCTTGGCCTGTGCCTGCGGGGCGCCAGAGAGAAGGGCATCCTGAATTATATAAAAGAAAACTGCCTGTTTTACCGGATTTTCCCGTTCTGTAAGCGCAGACTGGTGGCAATGTATGACTCATTGGAGCACATCGATGTGACAAAAAAGGCGGAGAAGACCATTTTAAAGATAGTGCTTATCAACGCAGTCATCCTCTTTGTTATCAGTTCCTTCTGGTTTAGCGGAACCATTATTACAATCTGTTATTCCCTGCTTTTGTACTTTGGGTTGAAGTTCTATGTCAACAGGATGCAGAAAAAATATTCCATTCTTTTGTCAAAAATACAGGAAATATCGGCGGGCAACCTCAATGTGAAAATACAGGAGGATTTGGGTCTGTTCGAGCCGTTTAAGGAACAGCTTCTGTTGATTCAGACAGGTTTCCGTAACGCAGTGGAGGAAGAGGTAAAAAGCCAGAAGATGAAATCGGAGCTGATTACCAATGTTTCCCATGACCTGAAGACGCCGCTGACGGCGATTATCACATATGTGGATTTGTTGAAGGACGATACGCTCTCAAGAGAGAAACAGATAGAATACTTAAATACGCTGGAGAGAAAATCCCTCCGTCTCAAAGTGCTGATTGAGGATTTGTTTGAGGTGAGCAAAGCGACCAGCGGAAATATCACTTTAAATTATCAGAATGTGGATATTTGCAATCTGATAAAGCAGGTGGAACTGGAAATGTCGGATAAGATTGCGGACGCGGGGCTGGATGTCCGCATGGATTTCCCGGAAGAAAAGGTATTTGTGGTGTTGGACAGCCAGAAAACCTACCGGATTTATGAGAACCTGTTTTCCAATATTGTAAAATATTCCCTGCGGGGCACAAGAGTTTATGTGCGGGGAACGCTGACCGACGATTATATCGTGATTTCTTTAAAAAATATTTCGGCGGCGGAAATTACCGTGGATACCGCCGAACTGACGGAGCGGTTCGTCAGGGGAGACGCTTCCCGCAATACGGAAGGGAGCGGGCTCGGGCTTGCCATTGTCAAAAGCTTTGTGGAGCTGCAGGGCGGCAGGTTTATGCTGGAAAATGACGGGGACTTATTTAAGGCAGTTACTTCATTTCCCCGTAAGCGCTAAAAACCCGGATACGGCAGCAGTAGGATTTGCCTGCATTTTGTAGGCGAATCCTATTTTTCGTTTTGGAATAGGTTCGGCGACAGGGAAGGGAACCAGAGTGCCGTCTGTAAGTTCCTTTTCCACAAAATTACGGATAACGCCGGCTATGCCCATCCCCAGTTTGGCAAATTCAATCAGAAGGTCCATGGTGGTGACTTCAAGCTGCTGTTCCGGAGTGATATTCTGCAGCAGCAGATATTTTTCTACATATTGTCTGGTAAAATTCTTTTTGTCCAGCAGCATCAGCGTGGCATGGGAAAATAAATCTTTATCGCCGTCCATGCTCCGCTCCCGTAAGTGGGACATGTATTCCTTTGTGGTGACGAACATATCCTGAATTTCCTCCACCGGTTTAAAGGAAAGTTCCCCCATTTTGTCACTTTCTCCCACAAGGCCAATATCCAGCCTGCCGCTCTCAAGACCGGCAATTGTCTCCGCTGAAGACTGGCAGAAAATCGATAATTTGACATGAGGATTTTCCTGAATATAGGTCTTTAAATAGGGGAGCAGCATATACTTGCAGAGCGTGGTGCTGACACCGATGGACAGGCTCCCCACACCAAGCTCCAGATTCTTTTTGAGCAGTTCCTCACCCTGACCGATGGCGTGAAAAGCAGCGTCCACCTGCCTGAACAGAAGCTCTCCGTCCTCCGTCAGCCTGACGCCTCTGGAACTCCTGAGAAAAAGCGTAGTGGAGAGATTGTGTTCCAACTTTAAAATAGCCTTGGAAATGGCGGGCTGCGAAATAAAAAGACTGCGAGCCGCGGCAGAAATATTGCCACAGACGGCCACCTCATGAAAAATATGGTAAAGACTTAAGTTTTGCTGATTCATACTGCCTCCTTCTGCCATGGATATAAGCGTTCCTGTTTTCTGTATGCATGTTATTGTTAGAATAACATAATTTGCAGTTATGGTAAATATGAAATATATATATTGGAAGAATAGAGGATATTATGTTACACTAACTGTAATGAAAATGTTTTTGCAAGTGACGGGATTGTGCAATGGAGACAAAAACGGACTCCGAAGCGTGGCAAAGTCGTCCTTATTTTGTCTCCATTGCACAATCCCTGCCTTGCGGAGGATGATTTTATTATTGTCAAAGAAGTCCATAATGGAGAACGAAAATGAATACTTATTGGTCAGAGTATGTGCAAAGGACCGAAGAACTTTATTTGTCCCGTGCTTTAAAATTTCATAGTGGGAATATGGATAAATGGATAGATGTTATGCAATTGCATGATGGAATGAACATTCTTGAAGTTGGCTGTGCCGGCGGTCTCCTTTGCCACAGATTAAAAGAGAGACTTCAAAGTGCAGAAATTACAGGTGTGGATTTTGATATTGGACATATTGATTTTGCAAAGAAAAAAAGCGCAGAATTAAACCTCAAATGTAATTTTATTGCCGGCGATGCAACACAATTGCCTTTTGCGGATAATACATTTGATGTCTGTTATTCTCATACGGTGATAAACTTCTGTGAACCGACAAGGTTCGTGGGTGAACAATATCGGGTGTTGAAACCCGGCGGCAAAATGATTATTATGGATGTCTATGACAGGAGTAACAAGCCGGAAGAATGGATACCAACCGATGAATGTGAGGAAAAGGAATTATTTGATAAGGTCTGGGCGGCTGCAAATGACAACCCAAATAGTCAAGTCAAGCGGTACGAGAACCGGACGGAAAAGTATTTTGCTTATCTTGCAGCACAAGGATTTCATAATATTTCCATAGATGCCATGGCTTCCGTGAATTACGCCCCGGACTGCGATAATATGGATGATGAAACCGCGCGGCTGCAAATAAACGAGGATAGAATATTGGAACTCAACAGCGTGGAAAAAGCCTACAAAATGGCTCCCCATGCGCTTAGCAAAACAGAGTATCAGACTTTACTGGATTTCATTAACCGCAGATACGACAAAAAAATGAAGCAATACGAAGACGGAGAGAAAAACTGGGAGTTCCGTATCGCTACAACAGTGTTAATCAGCGGCACGAAGTAAGTAATTAATTGAAAGGAGCCAGACCATGGAAGTAAATGCAAAATCCATCAAATTAGTCCTGCCCTCGGAGGAATATTTGGATCAGGTCTGGGCTTACCGTCAGGAGTGTATAGACGCAGGCAGCCACATGGACGGCTGCGGCCCTCTGCGCCGCGTCGAAAGTGCGGAGCAATGGCTGGCAGTCGTTCGCAGTTACACCGACCCCGCCACGCTCCCGGAGGGGAAGGTGCAGGCCACTCAATTTCTCGCCGTCCGGGAATCGGATGACAAAGTGGTGGCAATGATCCAGATTCGACACTATTTCAATGAGTATTTGGAGAAGTATGCCGGACACATCGGCTACTCCACCCGCCCGTCTGAGCGGCGGCGCGGCTACGCAAAAGAGATGCTCCGCTTGTCCCTTCCTTACTGTAAAGAACTTGGCCTTGGCAGGGTGTTGATCGCCTGTGAGCCGGACAACCCCGGCAGCCGCCGCACCATTTTTGCCAACGGCGGCGTGTACGAGAGCACCGTCCACGAGCCGGAGGAGGACATTGACTTAGAACGGTATTGGATCACAATAAGGTAAGGAACTCAGTGAATAAAAAATAAAATTATTTATGAAAGATAAGGAGGATACGCATTATGGGAATGACGATGACACAGAAGATTCTGGCAGCACATGCAGGACTTGACAGCGTGGAAGCCGGCCAGCTCATCGAAGCAGATTTGGATTTGGTGCTTGGCAATGACATCACCAGTCCGGTTGCCATCAAGGAAATGGAAAAAATGAAGGTGGAGGGCGTTTTTGACAAGGATAAAATTGCTCTTGTGCCGGATCATTTTGTGCCGAACAAGGATATCAAATCGGCAGAACACTGCAAATGTGTGAGAGAGTTTGCAAGACGAAACGAGATTACCAATTATTTTGAAGTGGGAGAAATGGGAATTGAACATGCCCTGCTTCCCGAGAAAGGTCTGACAGTGGCGGGAGACGTGATTATCGGCGCGGATTCCCACACCTGCACCTACGGTGCGCTGGGCGCATTTTCCACCGGCGTGGGCAGCACGGATATGGCTGCGGGCATGGCGACCGGCAAAGCATGGTTTAAGGTGCCTTCCGCTCTGAAATTCATCCTGACCGGCAAGCCATCCAAATGGGTTTCCGGAAAAGATGTTATCCTGCATATTATCGGCATGATAGGCGTGGACGGCGCGCTCTATAAATCGTTGGAGTTCACCGGCGACGGCATACAGAATCTTTCCATGGACGACCGTTTTACCATTGCCAATATGGCAATTGAGGCGGGTGCCAAAAACGGCATTTTCCCGGTGGATGACGCGGCAGTTGCTTACATGAAGGAACATTCTTCACGTCCCTATAAAATCTATGAGGCGGATGCGGATGCTGTTTATGACGAGGAATATACCATCGACCTTGCTTCCTTAAAATCCACCGTGGCGTTTCCGCATTTGCCGGAAAACACCCATACGCTGGACGAAATCGACGAGATTGCCATCAACCAGGTGGTTATCGGTTCCTGTACCAACGGAAGGCTTGACGACCTCAGAACTGCGGCAGAGGTATTAAAGGGACGCCATGTGGCAAAGGGTATGCGCTGCATCATCATTCCTGCCACCCAGAAGATATATATGGATGCCATGGAGGAAGGGCTGTTAAAGACATTTATTGAAGCGGGAGCCGTTGTGAGCACACCGACCTGCGGACCCTGTCTGGGCGGTTACATGGGAATTCTCGCGGAGGGAGAGCGCTGTGTTTCCACCACGAACAGAAATTTTGTAGGGCGCATGGGACATGTGAAATCCGAGATTTATCTGGCAAGCCCCGCGGTTGCCGCTGCAAGCGCAGTGACCGGGAAAATTTCGGGACCGGAAGAGTTGTAGGATAACAAGGAGGACGATATGAAAGCAAAAGGAAATGTTTTTAAATATGGCGACAATGTAGATACGGACGTTATCATTCCGGCAAGATACCTGAATTCCTCGGAGGCTTCCGAGCTGGCGCAGCACTGCATGGAGGATATCGACAAAGATTTTGTAAATAAGGTAAAAAAAGGCGATTTGATTGTGGCGGACAAGAATTTCGGATGCGGCTCTTCGAGGGAGCATGCGCCCATTGCGATTAAAGCGGCAGGAGTAAGCTGCGTCATCGCGGAGACCTTCGCCCGCATTTTCTACCGCAATGCCATCAATATCGGGCTGCCAATCATCGAATGTCCCGAGGCGGCGAAGGGCATCAGCGCAGGCGACGAGGTGGAAGTGGATTTCGATTCCGGAATTATCACAAACCTTACCACAGGCAAGTCCTATCAGGGACAGGCGTTCCCGCCCTTTATGCAGAAAATCATCGAGGCGGAAGGGCTGATCAATTATATCAATCACAAATAAGCCATTTTCAGAGACCGGAATAAAGCGTTCCGGTCTCTTTTTACGTGTCGGAGACGCTTGAATTCACCCCGCCTATATAGTACAATCAATCATATAGCAGAATGAGTAAAAACAGCAGAAAGGATTAGCTATGCGTCAGATTACCGAACAGCAGATTCTTGCGCTGGCGCCCAATCCGGCGGCCGGTGCAAACGGAAAAAAGATATCGCAGAAGGGCGGATTTGTCAGATTGGAAAAATCTGCGGACGATACTTTTTATCTGGGAGAGTGTCAGGGAAGTGGAAAGAGCAACTATATTACCACAGCGGACTTTATCGAGCAGGAAGCGCCTGTGTTCCGTTGTTCCTGTCCCAGCAGGCAGTTTCCCTGTAAACATAGTCTTGCCCTGCTTTATGAAATGATGGCGGGAAAGCATTTTGCGGACTGTGAGATACCGGAGGATATCCTGAAAAAAAGGGAGAAAAAGAAACAGCGGGAAGAAAAAGCGGCTGCAGGAGAAGCAGCGGCCGGCGCGGGACAGACGGAAGACAAAGGCACACCGGCAAAAAAGGCTTCTAATGCAGGTAAGGCGGCAAGAACAAGAAAACGGAAAAAGCAGCTTGAGGGACTTGCACTGACGGAAAAATTGGTGCGGGAGCTTTTGGATGCAGGCCTTGGCACCATGGGCGGCACCACTCTTTCTACCTACAAGGAGTTGTCAAAGCAGTTGGGAGATTACTACCTGCCGGGGCCTCAGCGTCTTTTAAACCGGCTAATACTGGAGATAGAGGCGTTTCAGGCAGACCAGAAGGAGAGTCACTATGACAATACGCTTGATGCGCTGGAAAAGTTGTGGGCATTGATAAAGAAATCGACAGCGTATCTGCAGGAAAAACTGGAGAGCGAAGAGGACGGGCTGGATGCCACTCCGCTTTATGAAGAACTGGGCGGCGTCTGGAAACTTTCCGAACTGGAAGCATTGGGAAGCAGCCGTAAGGACGTGTGCCTTGTGCAGCTTGCCTTCTGGGTGGAATATGACGAAGCCAGACGGGAGTACATAGACATGGGCTGCTGGATGGACACAGGTACGGGAGAAATCTGTCTGACCTGCAACTACAGGCCGGTCAAAGCATTGAAATATGTAAAGCAGGAAGACAGTCTGTTTGGCACAGTCAGGCTGAGCTCTATGCAGATATATCCCGGAGAAGGAAACCGCCGCGTGCGCTGGGAACAGGGTACGATTACGGAACTGACCGGCGGAGAGCTTGCCGCAGTGCGTTCGTTTGCTGCTGAATCCGTGGCTGCGGAGGCAAAGGCAGCGAAAAATTATTTGAAAAATGCTATGGCTGCGCCCGTATTGTACCGCCTGATAGCTTTTGCGCAAATCGGGCAGACAGAGGAAAATCTGGTGCTTGTGGATAAAAATGGCGGCACCATCCGTTTGGGGGATATTCCCGAAAAGGAGCCGACCACGGAAAGACTGCGCCTGCTCACGGACGCCCGTGTTTTGGAAAATCAGGCGCTTTTAGGCGGGTTTTATTATGATGCCACGACAAGGCGGATTTTGTTCTGGCCGCTCAGCATTGTGACAGAAACGGGCATTATCCGTCTTCTGTATTGATTAGTGGTTTGTTTAAAAGAAAGGCTGGTAGAAAAATGGATTTGACACCTGTATATGAACTGCGGGAGAGACTGAAAACAGGAGCAGTGGCAGGAACCGGACTGATTACGGAGGATTTCAGGCTGAAAAGGGCGGTGGAGGCTGTGACGCCTCTTGAAAAAGCTTCTCCGGTTTTTGCAAAAATTGTGCAGCTCTCTACACAGGCTATAGAAGAAAATTGTGAGGACAGGGCGGGGACACTTTTAGAGGCGCTGACCCTTGTGGATGCGCTGCTCTGCACGCAGGGCGTTGTGGAAGAAGAAAAGGAAATAAAACCCCTGGCAGTCAGTTCAGAGAAGAGGGAGACTTATGTGGCGAATGTACCGTATTCCGTACTGTCCACTCTGTTAGATGCACTACAACATTCCGGTGGAGGAAGATACAGTTATGTGGTAAATCTGCGCAAGGAGCAGCCGGAACTTTTCAAGGATTATCGGGTGCGTGCGGCAATGGTGGATGCGCTGGGAGCATCCTATGCGGAGTTGGCGGATGCGGTTGCGGGCTGGCTGATTGAAGACGGCCGGCAGAGCGAAGCTGCTTTTTCGGGTATCCGCTTTCTGCTTGAGAAAGATTTTGACCCGAAGGGCAAGAAAGAAATGGCACGGCGTGTGCAGGTTATGGAAAATATAGCCGGTGCAGAAGCAAATGATTTCTACGTGTCGCAGCTTGCGGAAGCGAAAAAGGAGGTCCGCACCGCGCTTATCTATGCGCTCCGCCATAGTCAGGAGAATGAAGAACTGCTGCTCTCGTTATGTAAGACCGAGACGGCGGGCAACAACAAAAAAATGGCTTATTATGCATTGGCATGGATGGACGGAGAAAGGACATGGGCGTTTTTCCGGGAACTGGCAGCGAAAAAACCGCTGGAAGCAGTCACCTATCTGGAGGAATCCGGGCATCCGGAAGCGGCAAAGCTGGTATCCGGCGTGTTCCTGACAGTGCTTGACGACTGGAAAAAGGGAAAAAGGAAGCCGGATAAAGAGCTGGAATCGCTGTTTAACGCCTGCCTGCTGGCACTCTCCGGCAAATGCGGCGCGGAAATCTGCGAGTGCTACAGACAGGCTGCAGCGGTAAGAACGATACTGGATAATGCTCGCAAAGTAGAAAAGAATGCCACTTCTGCCATGCTTTTTTTCCGACCGGATCATTTGAGTTACAGCAGGATTCCCTTCAGCGGTGAGGTACAGGAAAGCCTGCTTCTAAATCTGCTCAGACAGCAGGGAAAAGAACTTGTCCCGCTTGCAAAAGAGCTGTATCAGACCTATGGGGAGCCTTATTTTCCGGCAGTCATGGCGGCGGCACTCCGGGAAGGAAACGGCGCGGAATGTCTGAAGCTTTTACAAGACTTCGTGGAAGAAAAAGGGCTTTTTGGCAAACGGCTGAGAAAAGAAAGGGCAACAGCTGTGTGGAAAGCGTTTTCTGCCGTGCAGGCAGACGGCGCAGGGGGCTATGTGCTGCAGGCGGCATATGCCAGTCCCGTAGATTTGCAAAAAAGAAGTATCCGCTATTCTATTCGTGCGCTCCCGGAGGAAATATTCGGTATTCTGATGCAGTTGGAGAACACGGCGACAGATATGGTGCTGGCTGCATGGCTGCAGCCGGATAACGAAGTACTGTGCCGCCAGCTGGCACCTTATTTTTATATCCGTGCCCAGAAGGAGACGGATAACCGCCCGTATCTCGCGCCGCTTAGGAAATGCCGCGCGCAGAGCTGCAAAGGGCTTGCCGTACATTATTTCAGAAACATGAAGCGGACTGTCGGCGCAGGGGAAATCAAAAGTTACATGGAGCAGCTTCCGGGAAGCGCCGCTGCGAAAGCAGAAGAGGCAGGACAGGTGCTTTTGCTTCTGCAAAAGGGAATCATAAAGGGATGGGGCAACTGTGTTGCTGCGCTGGAAACTTATATACAGGAACAAAAAGCGCAGGCGTGATTTTTGCTTAAAGTTGCAGATAAAAATTGTTATGCGCAAAGCAGCGCGGAAATGGAGAGAAAATGGAGCAGAACAATGTACAGAGACTGCCTGCGGAGCAGCTCTTTCAAAAAGAAATCGATGCACTGATTGCGGCGGAAAAGGATCCTGTGCCTACGGGCTGGCGGATGTCCCCCCGTTCCGTGCGCACCTACATTTGCGGCGGCAGGGTTGGCGGAATGGAAATCACCCCCAAATACATCGGTCAGGAACGTCTGGTGGAAATTGCCATTGCCACGCTGGTAACGGACAGGGCGCTGCTTTTAATCGGGGAACCCGGTACGGCGAAAAGCTGGCTGTCGGAGCATCTGGCCGCCGCTATCAACGGGGATTCCACCAAGGTGATTCAGGGAACGGCGGGAACCACGGAGGAACAAATCCGGTATTCGTGGAATTACGCCATGCTGATTGCGCAGGGACCGTCTTTGGGCGCTATGCTGAAAAGCCCTGTGATGACAGCCATGGAGACGGGTACGATTGCCCGGGTGGAGGAAATATCAAGATGTGCCAGCGAGGTACAGGACGCGTTGATTTCCATTTTGTCCGAAAAGCGGATTTCCGTACCGGAGCTCAATATGGAGGTTCCGGCACAGAAAGGCTTCTCCGTGATTGCTACGGCAAATACGCGGGATAAGGGCGTCAATGAGATGTCAGCCGCTTTAAAGAGACGATTCAATATTGTGGTGCTGCCTGCCCCGGCAGATTTGGATGCCGAAATGGAAATTGTAAAGACCAGAGTGGAACAGCAGGCCGGAAATCTGGACTTAAACGCCGCACTTCCCGCAGAAGAGGTAGTGGAGAAGGTCTGCACGGTTTTCAGGGAGCTGAGAAGCGGGGAAACCTTGGATCGCAGCCAGAAGGTAAAGACCACGACAGGCGTTTTGTCCACGGCGGAAGCGATTTCCCTTTTGTGCAACAGTATGGCGCTTGCAGGAAGCTTTGGAAACGGACAGATTGCCGACAGCGATTTGGCGGCCGGACTGCAGGGCGCAGTGGTAAAGGAGGAGGAAAAGGACTCCCTTGCATGGAAGGAATATCTGGAGAACGTGATGAAGAAAAGAGGTTCCCGCTGGGCAGGGCTTTACCGGGCATGCAGGGAACTCAATCAATAAGGAGCTGAAGTGATGAGCAATGAGCCGTTCTTTTTTGGAATCAGGCATCTGTCTCCGGCAGGAGCATTTTATCTGCGGCAGTTTTTGGAGGAAAAGCGTCCGAAAATGGTGCTGGTAGAGGGCCCCTGTGATTTGGAGGATACGCTTGTACATATACAAAATTCTGTCACAAAACCGCCGATTGCGGTACTGGCATATACAAAAGAGGCTCCGGTGCGGACCATTCTATATCCCTTTGCGGAATATTCGCCGGAATATCAGGCTGTGCTCTGGTGCGGGGAAAATGGGGCTGTGTGCCGTTTTATGGATTTACCCACAGATGTATTTCTGGCGCTTCCGTCGGTAGAAGAAGCTGCGCAGGGCGAGGAGGACAGATTTCATGTCTACCGCGCACTGGACAGACAGACCGGAGAAGATGGGCATGAGACTTTCTGGGAGCGTACGCTGGAACAGGCGGGAAGTGCAGAAGGGTATCATCAGGGCTCTAATCTGTTTGGAAAAAGCCTGCGGGAGCTGACGCAGGAAAAAGACAGCGACTGGGCGGAAATTACGCTTCGTGAAGCGTGGATGCGGGAAAAAATCAGAGAAGCAGTGAGCGCAGGCACAGAGCCGGAAGAAATTGTCGTAGTGACCGGCTCCTACCATGTGGAAGGGCTGAAGAGCTGGAATCAGGCGCCTTCACCGGAAGAAAAAAAGAGGCTGGATAACATGCCCCGGGTGGAAGCAAGCCACACGCTGATGCCTTATTCCGATTACAGGCTTTCCTCGCGTTCCGGTTATGGCGCGGGAAACAAAGCGCCTGCTTATTATGCACTTTTATGGGAATCCCTGCAGGCAGAAAGCCCCATGCGGACGGCTTACGGCTATCTGTCCAAAATTGCAGGCTATCAGAGAAACAGCGGCACGCCGGTTTCCTCCGCGGAGGTAATTGAGGCAGTGCGCCTTTCCCATGAACTGGCGCGTCTGCGGGGCGGACAGATTCCCGCGCTCAGGGATCTGCGGGATGCCGCGGTAACCTGTCTGGGCCGCGGCAATATGGCTTCCATCAGTCTGGCGGTGGCTGACACGGAGATTGGCACGAATATCGGCAGCCTGCCGGATGGCGTGAGCCGTACCAGTATACAGGAGGATTTTTACCGGCAGTTAAAAGAACTGCGGTTGGAAAAATACCGTGATATTACGGCGCAGGACTTGGCGCTGGATTTGCGGGAAAAACGAAATGTGGCTTCTGAAAAATCAGCGTTTCTGGATTTGCACCGTTCCTTTTTCCTGCACCGGCTCCGCGTGCTGGGAGTGAGTTTTGCAGCAGAAAAGAAGAAACAGCAGGATAATGCCACATGGGGCGAACAGTGGGTTCTGCGCTGGACACCGGAGGCGGAGATAGAGTTGGTGGAAGCCGCGTTAAAAGGGGATACCGTTGTGCAGGCGGCCGCCTTTCAGATGAAGGAGCAGGCGGACAGTGCAGGCGGCATAGGCGCCATGGCGCAGATGATAGAGGACTCCTTTTTGTGCGGTATGCCGGCTGCGGCTGCGTATGCCACAGATATGCTGGCGCGCAGGGCAGTGGATGCGGTTTCGCTGGAGGAGCTTGCAAAAACGGCGGAGCGGCTGTCTGCGGTAATCCGTTTCGGCGGTATCAGACAGGTGGATGATGCGCCTCTGCTCCCCATTCTGGAAAAGATTTTTTACCGCGCCTGTCTTTTGCTTCCCAATGCCTGTGTCTGCGACGACAGCGCGGCAAATACCGTGATAACCGCCATGCAGCAGCTCAATATGGCGGCGCTTTCCCATGAATTCTTAAAGCAGGATGCGTGGCTGGATACATTGTGGAAGGTGGCGGACAGGGACGATTTGAATACCAGGCTGTCCGGCTTTGCGGCGGCAATTCTGCTGGAGCGGGGGCAGATGAATACAGAAAGGCTTAAGCTTGAGGTTATGCGCCGTCTGTCCTTTGGCACGCCTGCCGATCTGGGTGCAGGCTGGTTTGAGGGGCTTGCCATGAAAAACCGATACGCCCTGATTGCAAGGCTGTCTTTGTGGGAGAGCCTGGATGCCTATCTGGAAAGTCTTGATGATGAGGAATTTAAACGTGCACTGGTGTTTTTGCGGCGTGCATTTGCAGATTTCGGCGCAAGGGAAAAGGATGAGATTGCGGAAAATCTGGGTGAAATCTGGAATCTGAATGGCAGTCAGGTCAGCGAAGCAGTCAATGCGGCGCTGGGACAGGAAGAGATGAAGATAGTGGAAAGTCTGGATGACTTTGATTTTGATTTATAGGCGCCAAGAAGGGAGCAGAAATGGAAGCAGAAGGAAAAATCCGCCGCTGGCGGCTGATTTTGGGGCAGGACAGTCAGGACCGTTTTAATCAGATGGGAAATGCGCCCTTGACAAAAGAACAGGATTTGATGGATCAGGCGCTTGCTGCCATCTATAACCGCACGGAAAGCGGCGGCTTTGGCACGCAGGGAGGCGGAGCCGGACGCGGTGCTTCCAGCCCGCAGATTACCCGGTGGCTCGGTGATGTACGCCGGCTGTTTGACAAGGAGCTTGTGACGGTAATTCAGTCGGATGCCGTGAACCGCTGTGGTTTAAAACAGCTTCTCTTTGAGCCGGAGCTTTTGGAGAGTCTGGAACCGGATGTAGGGCTTGCCGCCACCATCATGCTTTTAAAGGAGCAGATACCAAAGCGCTCAAAGGACAGCGTCCGCAGCTATATCAAGAAGATTGTAGAGGAAATCAACCGGCTGTTGGAACAGGATATCCGAAGGGCAGTCACCGCTTCTGTCAACCGGAAAAAGCATTCCCCCATCCCTTCGGCAGCGGCGCTTGATTTCAAGACCACCATAGCCAGAAATCTGAAAAATTATAATAGAGAGCTTAAGACTATTGTGCCAGAGCATTACTATTTCTTTGACAGAACCAGCACGACTGCGGCAAACAAGTGGACGGTCATTCTGGACATTGACCAAAGCGGTTCCATGGGGGAATCCGTCATTTATTCCTCTGTGATGAGCTGTATTCTGGCAAGTATGGCGAGCCTGCGCACCCGCGTTGTAGCATTTGATACCAATATTATAGATTTGACGGAAAAATGTGAAGATCCCGTGGATTTGCTGTTTGGTTTTCAGTTGGGCGGAGGAACCAATATTGAACAGTCGGTGGCTTACTGTGAAAAATACATAGAAAATCCGTCGAAAACCTTGTTTTTCCTGATTTCGGATTTGGAGGAGGGCGGGAACCGTGCGGGACTGCTTCGCCGTTTGGAGGAAATGAAAGCATCCGGTGTTACGGCAGTCTGTCTGCTTGCTCTGGCTGACGGGGGAAAACCTTACTACGACGCGCAGATGGCGAACCGGATTGCCGGTCTGGGAATCCCCTGTTTTGCCTGCAATCCGGAAATGCTGCCACAGCTTTTGGAGAGGGCTCTCTCCGGACAGGATTTGCTGGCGTTTGAGAAAGAATTTGAAAAGAGAAAGCGTTGACACACCTTTTCAATCTGCTTTTTAGGGTGTATAATGGTCAAAGTATGTTGAAAAAACTCGAAAGAAATGGCAGAGAAAGGAAGCGAACTTCATGGAGATGGAGGGTAGCATAAAACAGAAGCGGTATGAAATCGACATGTGCAACGGGCCGCTGTTTGGCAAAATCTTGTTGTTTTCACTGCCGCTTATGTTGTCCGGCATTTTACAGCTTTTATTTAATGCGGCGGACATGATTGTGGTGGGGAGATGGGTTGGCAGCGATGCGCTTGCCGCGGTCGGTTCAACCGGTTCCCTGATTAACCTTTTAGTCAATGTGTTTATCGGTTTATCCGTGGGCGCTAACGTGCTTGTGGCAAGGTTTTTTGGAGCGGGTCAGGAGAAAGAACTGTCCGACATGGTGCATACGGCAATACTGACTTCTGTTATCTGTGGAATTATCCTGATTTTTGTGGGTTGGTTTTCCGCTCCGTTTGCTCTTCGCGCCATGGGAGCTCCCGATGAGGTGCTGGGTCAGTCAGTGCTCTATATCCGCATCTATTTTGCGGCGATGCCGGCCATGATGCTATATAATTTCGGCGCTGCCATTCTGCGTGCGGTGGGAGATACCAGAAGACCTCTCTACTTTCTGACGGCGGCAGGCGTTATCAATGTGATTTTGAATCTGATTTTTGTGATTGGACTTTCCATGGGCGTGGCAGGTGTTGCGCTGGCAACTGCCATATCCCAGGTGATTTCTGCTACGCTTGTGGTAATCTGTCTTGTACGCAGCGACAGTGCCTACAGACTGGATTTGAGAAGACTTCGCATCGTGCCGAACAAGCTTGTGATGATGATGCAGATTGGGCTGCCCGCAGGACTGCAGGGCTCTATCTTTTCCATATCCAATGTGCTGATTCAGTCCTCAGTCAATTCCTTCGGCGCCACTGCCATGGCAGGGAATTCTGCGGCTGGCAATCTGGAGGGTTTTGTGTATACGGCAATGAACACCATGCATCAGACGGCGGTCAGTTTTGTCGGTCAGAATTACGGCGCACACAAATATAAGAGGATTGGCAAAATCGCCTGTATGTGTATCGGTATTGTAACGGTTGTGGGACTTGTGATGGGCAGCGGCGTCTATTTTGCCGGAAGGCTGCTCCTGCACTTGTATTCGCCGGAGGAGCCGGTAATTGCCTATGGTATGAAGCGGCTTTTCTTTATATGCTGCCCTTACTTTTTATGTGGCGTGATGGATACGCTGGTAGGCTGTATTCGTGGAATGGGACATTCCGTTCTGCCGATGTTTGTATCCCTGACAGGCGCATGCCTGTTTCGGATTGTATGGATATATACGGTGTTTCCCCAAAACAGGACGCTGGATACCCTGTATATTTCGTATCCGATATCATGGGCGCTGACAGCGCTGGTACATCTGGGCTGTCTGCTATGTATTTATTTTATAAAGCTGAATAAGGCCGTAGAAGTTGCAGAATAGCGGGATTTGTGTCTGTGCGCACCTGAGCGCCCGCAGATATCTTGAAATGTGCGTGGAAATGAGGATAAAAGAGGGATTATGATAGCATATGTAAAAGGTGAAATTGCCGAAATCACGGAAGACAGTGTCGTAATAGAAGTAGGCGGCGTGGGCATGAATGTGCACATTTCAGCAAGGGAGGCGCAGAGACTGCCCGGGATTGGCAGTACGGTAAAACTGCATACCTATATGCTGGTGCGGGAGGATGCTTTTCTGCTGTATGGTTTTCTGGCAAAGGCGGATTTGGAATTGTTTAAAAAGTGCCTTACGGTGAGCGGCATCGGACCGAAGGGTGCGCTGGCAATTTTGTCCGTCATGGATGCGGATGCACTAAAATATGCCATTCTTTCCAAGGATGCCAAAGCTATTGCCAAGGCGCCGGGTATCGGAGCCAAAACGGCGGAACGGCTGATATTGGATTTAAAGGATAAGGTATCCTTTGACGATACCATCATCGGAATGGAGATAGCGCAGGGTGCCGGCGGCGCACTGCCGGAAGAAGGTGCGGTAAAGGAAGCTGTGGAAGCGCTGGTGGCATTGGGATACGGGCAGACGGAAAGTCTGAGGGCGGTAAAGCAAGTGCCGGAGGCAGAGTCCATGGATAGTGGCGCGCTGTTGAAGGCAGCTTTGAAGAAGTTGTTCTAAACTGTGGGATAGGGAAGTGTGAAACGCAGAGGCGATGCGGTTGTCATTGTGTACATGGTATATTCCAACGCAGACTCGCTCTCGCTCTGAGCTTACCGTAGCGGTACGTAAGCTGCCAAAATACGGCAGCTAAGTACCGACGGTAAGCAAAGGTCTGCTTATGGAATATACCATGTGCACAATTCGAAACTGCAAAATATGAGTTTCACAATCCCCATTAACCTGTGGAATAGGCGTTTGCGAAACTTTCTTGCAAGCTACAGGAAATAGGCAATAAAGACAAAATAAGGGCGACTTGCCACGCTTCGGAGCCCGTTTTTGTCTTTATTGACTGTTTCCGTCACTTGCAAAAAGATTTTCGCCACCTACATGTGGAAATAGGAAAGGAGCCTGGAAAACAGGCGGACGGAGCTGGTATGCCAAGAACGATTGAGACGAATTTTACGGAAGAGGATAGGAAAATCGAGGGTTCTCTCAGACCACAGTATCTGAAGGACTATATCGGACAGGAAAAGGTAAAATCAAACTTAAAAATATATATTGAAGCGGCAAAGCAGAGGGGAGATGCGCTGGATCATGCTCTGTTTTACGGGCCTCCGGGGCTTGGCAAGACGACGCTTGCAGGCATCATAGCCAATGAGATGGGCGTCAACATGAAAATTACCAGTGGTCCCGCCATTGAAAAACCGGGGGAGATTGCTGCGATTCTAAATAATCTGCAGGAGGGTGATATTCTCTTTGTGGACGAAATTCATCGGCTGAACCGGCAGGTAGAAGAGGTGCTCTATCCTGCAATGGAGGATTTTGCCATTGATATTATGATTGGAAAAGGTTCTTCCGCCCGCTCCATCAGGCTGGAACTTCCTAAATTTACGCTGATAGGTGCGACGACCAGAGCCGGTATGCTGACGGCTCCTCTGCGCGACCGTTTTGGCATGATTCACAGGCTGGAATTTTACACAGTTTCCGAGCTGGAGCAGATTATCAGACATTCGGCTGCGCTTTTGCAGGTAGAAATTGACGACGGCGGGGCAAATGAGCTTGCCAGAAGAAGCAGGGGAACGCCGCGCCTTGCCAACCGTATTTTAAAGAGGGTGCGTGACTTTGCGCAGGTGAAGTATGACGGAAATATCACGGAAGAAATTGCGCGCACGGCGCTGGATTTGATGGATGTGGACAAGCTGGGACTGGACCATATTGACCGCAACATACTCTCCACCATGATATTAAAGTTTAAGGGCGGTCCTGTGGGACTGGATACGCTTGCAGCGGCAATCGGAGAGGACGCCGGCACGATTGAAGATGTCTATGAGCCTTTCCTGATACAGAACGGGTTGTTAAACAGAACTCCCCGAGGAAGAGTGGTGACAGAACAGGCGTATATTCACATGGGCTTGACGCCGATTTTATAAAAAGACTTGCCTGCAATGTAATTCTGCTATATAATATATGCAATTCTTTATTGATTGCTTTGCAGCAGGGAGGGAGTTTGGATGTCTTCTAAAACAGATACCGAGGTGATTATCGGAGGCAAGATATTTACGCTGAGCGGATATGAGAGTGAAGAATATCTGCAGCGGGTGGCGTCCTATATCAATAATAAACTGGAAGAATACAGCAAAATTGAAAGCTTTAGAAGACAGCCTCTGGACACACAGGCTGTATTAATGCAGCTTAACATTGCGGACGATTACTTTAAGAGTAAAAAGCAAATAAGCCTTCTGGAGGAGGAGCTGCAGGCGAAAGAAAAGGAATTGTACGATTTAAAACATGAGCTGATTGCTTCACAGATAAAGCTGGAAAATACAGAAAAGCGTACGAAAGAGATGCAGATGGAAATCAACGAGAATGCAAAGCGGATCGTCCGGCTGGAGACAGAATTAAAGAGTGTGTAGCAGGAGAAAGGGCGCTGTCCGTCAAACGGGCGGCGTTATTTGATTGATGAGAGAAAAGCGGGTGGAGCTGCTGGCTCCGGCAGGGAATTATGAAGGTTTTTTAGGCGCTGTGTGTGCGGGCGCGGATGCCGTCTATCTGGGGGGAGAGAAGTTTGGCGCGCGCGCATATGCGGACAATTTTACCGGCGAAGAAATTTGCAGGGCGATTTCCTATGCTCATTTATTCGACAGAAAGGTCTATCTGACTGTCAACACTTTATTAAAGGATACAGAATTGTCCGAGCTGCCGGCTTATCTGGAGCCGTTTTATAAGGCGGGGCTTGACGGTGTTATCGTGCAGGATATCGGCGCTTTTCTTCTGATGCGGGATACCTTTCCGGGGCTGAAGCTGCATGTCAGCACCCAGATGACGGTGACCGGTTCTTATGCGGCGAAAAAGCTGAAGGAAATGGGGGCGGACCGAATTGTGCCGGCCAGGGAGCTTTCCCTGAAAGAGATAGAAAAATTAAAAAAGGACACCGGACTGGAGATGGAAACCTTTATTCATGGGGCGATGTGTTACTGCTACTCCGGTCAGTGCCTGTTCAGCAGCATATTGGGCGGCAGGAGTGGCAACAGGGGCCGCTGCGCACAGCCGTGCCGTCTGCCATACCAAATTGCGGAAAGCGGACAGCATAAAAAGGATACCTATCCTTTAAGTCTGAAGGATTTATGCAGCATTTCTTTTCTGCCAAAGCTGATTGCTGCAGGAATTGATTCCTTTAAAATTGAAGGCAGAATGAAGAAGCCGGAATATACTGCCGGCGTAACGGCAATTTACCGGAAATATATAGATTTATACTATGAGAAGGGCGCTGCAGGATACGCTGTGGAAAAAGAGGATTTGGAGCGGCTGTCCGCTTTGTATGTGCGTTCTGAAACGCAGGACGGCTATTATTTTAAGCGAAATGGAGCAGACATGGTGACGCTTGCCTCACCTTCCTACAGCGGCAGCAACGAAAAGTTGCTTACGGCTGTGCGGGAGCAGTATCTTGACGCTCCCCTCAAAAAACAGATTCAAATAAAAGCTTTTTTTCAAACCGGAGAAAAAGCGGCGCTGACGCTTTCCGGTATCGGACCGGAATCGGATATTGCAGTCACAGTATATGGCGAAATGGTGGAAAAAGCGAATAAACAGCCAATAACCGCAGAAAATATAAAAATAAGTCTGCAAAAACTGGGCAATACGTTTTTTACGACAAAGGAAAGCGATATCTGTGTGACGCTTTCACCGGATGCGTTTTATCCGCTGAAAGAAATCAATACACTGCGGCGGCAGGGCGTGGAAGCTCTTATGCAGGCTTTCTGCGCTGCATGGGCGCGCCCGCAGGAGCAAAAGAAAGCAGGGCAGGAAAGTCCGTCCGCAGAGGAATCCGGCAGGAAAATGTATCAGCAGGCGCTATCGGGGGAAACTGTTAAGGCAGCATCTTTTCATGTTGGCGTCTCGACAAGGGAGCAGTTGTCGGCAGTACTGCATATGGCATTTCCGGCTGCTGTTTTATATCTGGAATCGGATATGTCCGGACTGACAGCGGAGTTTGTCAGTGCCCTGAAGGCGGAGCTTGCAAAAGAGAGACAGAATACGGCAGTTTTCATTGCGCTGCCTTATATTATCAGGGAGGGCGATATAGCGGTTCTTTCCGCCATGCTTCCCGTTTTAGCGGAGGCGGACGGTGTTTTGCTGCGCAATATGGAAGCGCTCGGCTGGCTGGAGGAGATACCGTATAAGGGACGGATAAGGACGGATGCAGGTGTCTATTGTTTTAACAAAAGAAGTCTGCAATTCATGCTGGAACAGGCAGAAGGATGCTGTATTCCGTATGAACTGAACCGGAAAGAGTGCGGGAGGCTGCTTGAAGGCATGGATGCCGGCAGGCTGGAAAAGGATGTGTACGGCAGAATTCCGCTGATGATAACGGCAAACTGCATTGCAAAAACATATGGGCAGTGCAGCAAAGGGACAAAGGATACCGAAAACGTGCAGAACAGAATTTTACGATTGCAGGATCGCTATCACAAGACATTTCCTGCTGTCGTCTGCTGCAGGCATTGTTATAATGTCATTTATAATGCAGTGCCCCTTTCCCTGCACGATATGGTTTCGGAGGGAAAAGCAAAAACGCCCATGCGGCTTGCATTTACCGTGGAAACGGGACAGGAAACAGAAAAGATACTACGTTTTTTTGCCGATGCACAAAAAGGAATTTTGGGAAAACCGCCCTATGCGGAATATACGCTTGGACATGAAAAGCGGGGCGTAGAATAGCATCCGATAAAAACAGTTGCGCAGACAGGCGGATTAGACTATACTTTAAACAGGTCAAGTGATTGGCACACCAGGAGCAGGAGGTATTGCAATGATAGAAGCGACCAGTTGCGGCGGTGTGGTTATTTTCCGGGGGAAGATTCTCCTTTTGTATAAAAATTTCAAGAACAAATACGAAGGATGGGTGTTGCCCAAGGGAACAGTGGAGAACGGCGAAGAGTTTAAGGAGACGGCGCTCAGAGAGGTGCTGGAGGAATCAGGTGCACAGGCATCGATCATGAAATATATTGGAAAGAGTGAATACAGCTTTTATGTACCTGAAGATGTCGTGGAAAAAGAAGTACACTGGTATCTGATGATGGCAGACAGCTATTACAGTAAGCCACAGCGTGAGGAATATTTTATCGATTCCGGATATTATAAATACCATGAGGCATATCATCTGTTAAAATTTCCCAATGAAAAGCAGATATTGGAAAAAGCCTACGAGGAATATCAGGAATTAAAGAAAAACAATTTGTGGGGAAGCAGAAGGTATTACTGACCGGTGAATTTTACATTCACCGGTATACCACAAGCTTGTTTTCAGGGAAGATAAGGAGTGCGTTATGGAGTGGTATCCGCGTCTATACATCGGAGAGTCAATCAAGCATCCGGATAAGCTGATACATAAATTAAAAAAACATAACAAATTTTTAGATGCCTATGTGCTTATATTGTCACGAAATCCTTCCGACCAGCTTGAAATTCACAAGGCGGGATATCTTGCCCAGAAATATTACAGGAAGAATCCGCCTTATGTAATCGGTATTGCAGGAAGCTATGACGAAGCGGTTGCACTCGTGATAAAGATTGCCGAGGAGGCGTATGCTGCACATGGAAACTGCCGGTTAAAGGAGTATCTGAAATGTTACATGTAATACTGCAAATACTTGCCATAATCGGCATAGTACTGTTATGCATATTGGGCCTGCTTATTCTGCTTGTCCTTCTGATTCTGTTTGTTCCAATCCGGTATCGGGCAGAGGGAAGCAAGAGCGGTGAAGATATCAGGCTGAAAGTAAGAGTGAGTTATCTTCTCAGGATGCTAACGGTACGCTTCGAATATCCGAAGCCCGGCAGCGTGATTGCGCGGCTTTTCGGAATCAAAGTGTTCGATACGGCGAAAAAGCCAAAGGAAGACGGCGACAGGAAAAAGAAAAAGAAGAAAAAATCGTATGACAGCCAGGATGAATCGGTACAGGAAACGGAGACTGCCGCCGCAAAGACGGAGGAAACTGCCGTTGCCGATATAACCGTTTCAGATACAGAAGAAACAAAAGCGGAGAAAGCGCAAACAGATGCAGAGCCTGTAAATGAAGATTCCTCTGATACAGCAGAAGAGGAAGTCAAGGAAAAACTCTCTTTTCGCGATAAAATTAAAAAGATAATATACACAATACAGAAATTCTGTGATAAGATAAAGCATATTAAGGATACAATCAAAGAAATTGCAGAAAATATATCATACTATAAAAATGTAATCACGCAGACGGAAAATAAAAAGCTGTACGGCAGGGCAAAGGACAGGATTTTTAAGGTATTAAAAAGTATCCGTCCCAGAGTATTGAAAGCATCTCTCCATGTCGGCACAGGCTCTCCGGATACGACAGGGTATCTTTGCGCACTCTATGGTATGCTGCTTCCCGTATTGGGCAATAATGTAATACTGGACGCAGACTTTGAAGAGGCTGTGTGGGAGGGCGAGTTTTTCCTGAAAGGGCGGATTACCGTGTTTACCCTTCTGCGCCATGCAGTCGGGCTGTTACTGGACAAACAGCTTCGTGTTTTTGTGAAGCAGCTTAAAAGGGAGGAATAAAGATGGCAGAAAATCAGTTCAGCGGAGTAGTGGAGGCATTGATGAAAGGAATGGACACCGTACTGTCCACCAAGACAGTGGTCGGTGAAGCAACACAGATTGGCGACACCATTATCCTGCCTCTGGTAGACGTATCCTTTGGCGTGGGAGCGGGCGCAGGAATAAACGGTGAGAAAAAATCCCAGAATGGCGCCGGCGGCCTTGGCGGTAAAATGACACCGAGTGCAGTTCTTGTCATAGGGAAGAACGGTTCAACAAAGCTTGTAAACATCAAGAACCAGAATACCGTTACCAAGGTACTGGATATGATTCCGGATTTGGTAGACCGCTTCACCACGAAAAAAGAAGAGATGATTCCCGACAAGGAAGCAGTGGACATTGCTTTTCCTGAAAAAGAAGCGAATTAATACACATTTTCATGCGCCCCGGCATATCTTATATAGATAGCAGTTTGGGATTGTGCCGCATGGACAAAAAAAAATTAGTAGGGCTTTTGGCTTTTTTTATAGCGGTTGGCATGTTGATAATGCTGTTTCTTCACAATGATTTTGTGGGCATTATCATTATTGCGCTGCTTCTGTTTATCGGATATAGCTGTTACAGCAGCTGCTGACAGCAAGTAGTGGAGAAGCAACATGAAGGACATTGAGACGATACTTTCGGCAGATGAACCGGAAGATCTGAAAGAATTGAAAACCTTTCTGTTTAAAGAAAATATAAGAATTAATGATAAGCTGCGTGAGCTCGCTGAACAGGAAAAACAGTTTCAATCAGAGAAAACACAGTTTAAAACAGAAACGGATGCACTCATGCGGAAGATTGCGCTGGATCAGAAGCGGTTAAAAGATGAAAATAAGTTTTTTGACCAGAAACTGGAAATCTTAAAGGACGCATACCGTCAGCTCGATATGGACAGAAGAAAGCTGGAAAAGGAGCGGGCTCGTTTCCAAGTGGAGAAGGAATTTTTGAATGGCGAGAGCAGACGGGAGCCGGAGGATATTGCAGCGGTGCTTTTCAGAGGAGCAAACAATCCACTGGCACTTAGAAAACGGTATAAAGATTTGCTGAAAATTTTTCATCCGGACAACCAGTGCGGGGATGGAAAACTGGTGCAGCTTATCAACAGGGAGTATGAGAGAAGGAAAAAAGCGGAATAAAAAGGCTTCCTATGAATCATCATAGAAAGCCTTTTATGATTGGTTATGCTTATGCTCTTTCAACCGCACCGGATCTTAAGCATCTGGTGCAAACATGAATTCTCTTGGCACCGCCGTTTACTTTGCATTTAACGCGCTTGATAT
This sequence comes from Lachnospiraceae bacterium, assembly GCA_029053015.1. Taxonomy (GTDB): domain Bacteria; phylum Bacillota; class Clostridia; order Lachnospirales; family Lachnospiraceae; genus Acetatifactor. Next base: position 63,751 of record JAIDHX010000040.1, on the reverse strand, counting down.
TGGAATTCCAGATTCTGTTGGTTTTTCTATTAGAATGGCTTACGTTATTACCAAAATGAACGCCTTTACCACAAATATCACATTTAGCCATCTTGACACCTCCTCTAAATGCTTTCGCATTAGTCTCTTTTTATGTTCCTATGAGCTGTATAAGCTCGCAACAATGATATATTAACAGAAAAAAAAACGAATTGCAAGTAGAAACTGAAGTTTTTTGATTTTTTGAAAATTTTTATTCCATTTTTTAGGGAAAGCAGTTATAATACACTATATGTAATGCTGACGCCAAGGACGGCGGCAGGCAAGAAGGAGGTTTTACATGAAAAGTTCTTCTATGAATACTCACATGGGTAACGTTACGATTGACAGTGAAGTAATTGCGCAGTACGCGGGCAGCGTTGCAATGGAATGCTTTGGTATTGTTGGCATGGCAGGGTATTCTGCAAGGGATGGTCTTGCTAAGCTGCTCAAAAGAGACAATCTCACAAGAGGGATTGCCGTTTCCATCAAAAACAATAAGCTGACATTGGATTTCCACGTTATTGTGGCTTATGGAATCAGCATTTTAGCTGTTTCCGACAATCTGATTGCCAACGTAAAGTATAAGGTGGAAGAGTTTACCGGTATACAAATCGAAAAAATAAACATCTTTGTCGAAGGTGTGAGAGTGATTGATTAAGGAGGATTTATCGTGGCTTTAAATACAATCGACGCTAAGATGCTTGCAAAGATGTTCTTAGCCGGCGCAAAAAGTTTGGAATCTAAAAAGGAGTGGATAAATGAGCTCAATGTATTTCCTGTTCCCGATGGGGATACCGGCACCAATATGACGCTCACAATTATGTCCGCTGCCAAAGAGGTAATTGCTCTTGGGGACAATCCCAATATGAAGGATTTGTGTAAGGCGATTTCGGGAGGCTCCTTAAGGGGGGCAAGAGGTAATTCCGGCGTTATCCTTTCACAGTTGTTACGTGGTTTTACCAGAAGCATCAAGGAACTGGATACCATTGATCTTCCAGCTTTGACAGATTCGTTTGACAAGGCGGTTGAGACTGCATATAAGGCTGTTATGAAACCCAAGGAAGGTACGATCCTGACCGTTGCCAGAGGCGCGGCGGAAAAAGCGCGTGCGCTTTATGAGGACGGCGTGGAAGATATGGGTGAATTTTTGGCGGCCGTCATTGAACATGCCCGTTATGTGTTGAGTCAGACACCGGAGCTTCTGCCCGTGCTCAAGCAGGCAGGCGTAGTGGATTCCGGCGGACAGGGTCTTGTGGAGGCTCTTTCAGGCGCTTACGATGCATTTTTAGGAAAAGAAATTGATTATACCATTTCGGAGACACCTGCTGCGGCTTCCTCAGGCGCAAAGACGGAGGCACAGGCAGATATTAAATTCGGTTACTGCACAGAATTTATCATTATGCTGAACAGAAACTTTAATATCAAGCAGGAAATGGATTTTAAAGCTTTCTTAGAGTCCATCGGAGACTCTATTGTATGTGTCACGGATGATGATGTGGTCAAGGTACATGTACATACCAACGACCCCGGTCTTGCCATTCAGAGGGCGTTGAAGTATGGTGCATTGTCCAATATGAAAATTGACAACATGCGTCTCGAGCATCAGGAAAAGCTGTTCAAAGAGGCCGAAAAGCAGAAAACGGAAGAACAGCCGGCAGAACAGGCTGCCCAGGCTTCGCCAGAAGAGCAGATTCCGGCAGAGAGAAAGCCCGCCGGTTTTGTTGCGGTATCCATCGGAGACGGCATGAATGAAATCTTTAAGGGCCTTGGCGTTGACTACATCATCGAGGGCGGACAGACCATGAATCCGGCTACGGCAGACATGCTCGACGCCATTGAAAAGGTCAATGCCGATACGGTATATATCCTGCCGAACAACAAAAATGTCATTCTGGCGGCTGAGCAGGCGGCAAAGATGACGAATGACAAGAAAATCATTGTGATTCCCACAAAGACCGTTCCGCAGGGAATTACGGCAGTCATCAATTATGTGCCGGATTTATCAGCAGAGGAAAATGCTTCTGTAATGTCGGAGGAAATCAAAAATGTCAAGACCGGAGAAGTTACCTATGCGGTACGTGACACACAGATTGACGACAAGACCATCAAACAGGGCGATTATATGGGCATCGGCGATGCAGGAATCCTTGCCGTAGGCACGGATTTGTCAGAGATTACGCTCAGCATGGTGGATTCCATGATGGACGACAGCGTAGAGCTTATCAGCATCTACCATGGCAGCGATGTCGGAGAAGAGGATGCGGAGAAAATCAGAGCGGCCGTTGCAGAGAAATATAGCGGCTGCGATGTGGAGCTGCAGTACGGCGGACAGCCGATTTACTACTATATCATTTCTGCTGAATAGGGAAATTTTTATGAATCTGCAATCAGATATTACCACATTGAAAGGAGTGGGGGAGAAATCCGCCGCTCTTTTTCGTAAGCTGCATATTGAAACGCTGAAGGATTTGCTGTTTTATTTTCCCAGAGACTACGAGACCTTTGAGGAACCGGTTTATATCAGCGATGCGCACGCCGGAAATGTGTGCGCGGTTCGCGGGCTGGTAATAGGAACGCCGCTTGTAAAGCAGGTCAGGAGCTTAAAGATTCTGACGGTGACCGTCCGGGATGCCACCGGAACCATGCAGCTAACCTTTTTTAATATGCCATTTTTAAAAAACACTTTAAAAAGCGGGCAGATGTATCTGTTCCGCGGTATGGTGCAGGAAAAATATCACAGAAGCCAAAATGCAGAGGGAGAAAAACCGGCAATTGGCACGCCTGCGCTTGTCATGGAGCAGCCTAAAATATACAAAGAAGAAGAGTACAAAAGCCTGATGTCCTTTATCCAGCCGCGGTACTCCCTGACAAAGGGAATTACCAATCAGGCGGTGGCAAAAGCCGTAAAGCAGGTGCTCAGCCTCTGCCCCATGCCAAAAGAACTGCTTCCCGAAACATTGCTGAAAGAAGAGGAGTTGATGGGCTATGCGGAGGCACTGTGTGCCATCCATTTTCCTGAGAGCAGGGAGCAGCTGATTGCAGCGAGAAAGCGTCTGGTGTTTAATGAGTTCTTTTTCTTCATTCTTATGCTCAGGGACAGCAAGGCGGCCGCAGAACAGGAAAAAAACCATGCGTCCATGATAGAGACGGCAGAAACAGGGCGTTTTTTAGAGGCGCTCCCGTACAGGCTGACAAAGGCGCAGACAAAGGTGATAGAGGAAATTACTGCCGATATGACGGGCGAATATGTCATGAGCCGTCTGGTACAGGGAGACGTTGGTTCCGGAAAGACCATTGTCGCCATTTTTGCGCTGCTTTTATGCGTGTCAAACGGTTATCAGGGAGCTATGATGGCGCCGACGGAAGTGCTTGCGAGACAGCACTACGAGAGTATCAGGGAGTTGACCGAAAAATATCATCTGCCATTTAAGCCGGTGCTTTTAACCGGATCACAGACAGCCGCCGCAAAAAAAGAAGCCTATGCGGCGCTGGCGGACGGAAGCGCCAATCTGGTGCTGGGAACCCATGCTGTGATTCAGGAAAAGGTCGTCTTTCAAAAACTTGCCCTTGTCATTACGGACGAGCAGCATCGTTTCGGCGTAAGACAGCGGGAAAACTTAAAGGATAAAGGAAACCATCCCCATGTACTGGTAATGAGTGCAACGCCCATTCCCCGCACGCTTGCCATTATTTTGTATGGGGATCTGCATATTTCCATCATTGATGAACTTCCCTCCGGCAGAATGCCTATCAAAAACTGCGTTGTGGGGCCGAACTGGAGACCGAAAGCATATGACTTTATCGCCAAGGAGGTACATGCGGGGAGACAGGTTTACTGCATTTGTCCCATGGTGGAAGAGGGCGAGACGGACGGTCTGGAAAATGTAATTGATTACACGGAAAAGCTTAAGGCAGCTCTTCCTGCCTCTGTTCAGACTGCGTACCTGCATGGCAAGATGCGTCCTGCTGACAAAAACCGCATTATGGAAACCTTTGCGGCAGGACAGATTGACGTTCTGGTCTCCACCACGGTTATCGAGGTGGGAATCAATGTGCCTAATGCTACGGTGATGCTGGTGGAAAACGCAGAGCGTTTCGGTCTCGCGCAGCTTCATCAGCTCAGAGGACGCGTGGGGCGCGGGTCGCATCAGAGCTACTGTATTTTTGTGAGCACCAATGACAGCAAGGAGACAAAGGAGAGACTGGAAATCCTAAACCGCTCTAACGACGGCTTTTATATTGCCGGTGAAGACCTGCGGCTCAGGGGGCCGGGGGATTTGTTTGGCATACGCCAGAGCGGGGAGATGCAGTTTAAGCTTGGGGATATTTATCAGGATGCTGCCGTGCTAAAGCAGGCGGCGGACTGTGTGGAAGCGGGCGCGGCATCATTTCAGGAAAGCGGGCTGATTCAACGGTATTTGGAACAGGTAAAAGAAGGAACGTTGAATTGTATTGACTTTACGACTATCTGAATGTAAAATAACAGATATATTTTACTATTAAATTTATGATTACTTTATGGAGGGAACTATGCCCAGAATAGCTGTTGTAACAGACTCAAACAGTGGTATAACACAAAAACAGGCGGCAGAGATGTCCATATCCGTTCTGCCCATGCCTTTTATGATTAACGGAGATACATATTATGAGGATATCAGCCTTACGCAGGAGGAGTTTTATGTGAAGCTTGCCGAAGGTGCTGATATCGGCACCAGCCAGCCCTCGCCGGAATCGGTGATGGACCTCTGGAAAGAGCTTCTTACAAAGAATGACGAAATTGTCCACATTCCCATGAGCAGCGGGCTGTCCGGCTCCTGCCAGAGCGCGATGATGCTGGCAAATGAGCCTGAATTTGAAGGTAAGGTGCATGTGGTAAATAACCAGAGAATATCCGTCACACAGAGACAGTCCGTGCTGGATGCCATGCTGCTTGCGGAGAAAGGAATGAGCGGCGCAGAAATCAAAGAGTTTCTTGAAAACGATAAGTTTAACAGCAGCATCTACATTATGCTGGACACGCTCTACTACCTGAAAAAAGGCGGCAGGATTACGCCTGCGGCTGCAGCATTGGGCACTATTTTAAGGCTGAAACCGGTACTTCAGATACAGGGCGAAAAGCTGGATGCCTTTGCCAAGGCAAGGACAAGCACACAGGGAAAGTCCATCATGATTAATGCGATCAAAAACGACATTATCAATCGTTTTGGCGGACTGACAGAGGAAAAGGGAATCTGGCTGGAGATAGCCTATACCTACAACAGAGAAGCGGCGGAACAGTTGAAGGAAGAGGTTCAGGCTGTTTTCCCGGGCTACGATGTCCATATAGACCCGCTTTCCTTAAGCGTTGCGTGCCATATCGGGCCGGGTGCACTAGCAGTGGCATGCTGCAAAAAGATTCATCCGTAAGAAGCTTGAAAATATAGCAAAACTTTGGATTCTCTACCATAAATTGTATATTTTTCTTTGCATACATACTAAATATATGATATACTAGTATTGTATGCAAAGATTTTTTTTGCAGTGATAAGAAAGGCATGGTTAGAAAAAATGGCGAAAGCAAACGACTACGGCGCGTCAAGCATTACCGTTTTAGAGGGACTTGAAGCTGTCAGAAAGCGTCCCGGCATGTATATCGGCAGTGTATCTACCAAGGGACTGAACCATCTGATTTACGAGATAGTGGACAATGCGGTGGACGAGCATCTGGCAGGCTTCTGCGACACCATTAAGGTGATTTTGGAGCAGGACGGTTCTGCAACCGTGGAGGATAACGGGCGTGGAATTCCCGTTGGGATGCATGAGAAGGGAATCAGCGCGGAGAGACTGGTGTTTACCACGCTTCACGCCGGAGGCAAATTTGATAACAGCGCATATAAAACCAGCGGCGGACTGCACGGAGTCGGTTCTTCCGTGGTAAATGCACTGTCAAATAGATTGACCGTAAGAGTCAAACACGGTGGACAGATATTTGAGGATAAATATGAAAAAGGAGTTCCCGTCATTGAATTAGTGAACGGGCTTTTGCCCGTGGTCGGAAAGACAAAGGAGACAGGAACCATTGTTAATTTCCTTCCGGACGATACGATTTTTGACAAAACACGTTTCAAGGAGGATGAGGTAAAGAGCCGTCTCCATGAAACAGCGTACTTAAATCCCAGCCTGACGATTCTGTATGAAGACAGGCGAAAGGAGGAGCCGGAGCAGGTTACCTTCCATGAGCCGGAAGGAATCAACGGCTTTATCAAGGATTTAAACAAGTCAAGGGAAGCGCTTCATGATGTGATTTATTTTACCGGAGAAAGCGACGGAATCACCGTGGAGGTAGCGTTCCAGTATATCAATGAATTCCATGAAAATGTGCTGGGCTTCTGTAACAATATATACAATGCAGAGGGCGGCACCCATCTGACGGGCTTTAAGAGTGCATTTACCAATATTATCAATTCATATGCAAGGGAGTTGGGTATATTAAAGGAGAAGGATGTCAATTTCACCGGCGCCGACGTGCGAAACGGCATGACTGCGGTGGTGTCCATCAAGCATCCGGACCCGCGTTTTGAAGGGCAGACCAAGACGAAGCTCGACAATCAGGACGCGGCAAAAGTAGTCAGCAAAGTGACGGGCGACGAGGTGGTGCGTTTTTTTGACCGCAACTTAGAAACCTTGAAAAATGTTATTTCCTGTGCGGAGAAAGCGGCTAAAATCCGCAAGACGGAGGAAAAGGCAAAGACAAACCTTTTGACAAAACAGAAGTTTTCCTTTGACTCCAACGGAAAGCTTGCCAACTGCGAGTCCAGAGACCCGTCCAAATGTGAAATTTTCATCGTGGAGGGAGACAGTGCGGGCGGCAGCGCCAAAATGGCAAGAAACCGTATGTTTCAGGCGATACTTCCCATCAGGGGTAAAATACTGAACGTGGAAAAGGCCAGCATTGACAAAGTGCTTGCCAACGCGGAAATTAAGACGATGATAAATGCTTTCGGCTGCGGCTTTTCGGAGGGGTATGGCAATGATTTCGATATTTCAAAGCTGCGTTACGACAAGATTATCATTATGTCGGATGCCGACGTGGACGGTGCGCATATCAGCAATCTGCTGCTTACCCTGTTCTACCGTTTTATGCCGGAACTGATTTACGAGGGACATGTTTACCAGGCGATGCCGCCTCTCTATAAAGCGATGCCGAGCAAGGGCGAAGAGGAGTATCTCTACGACGACAAAGCACTGGAAAGATACAGAAAGAAACACAAGACGCCCTTTACCCTGCAGCGCTATAAAGGTCTTGGTGAAATGGATGCCTCCCAGTTATGGGAAACCACTTTGGATCCGGAGACCCGTCTGTTAAAGCGGATTGAGATAGAGGACGCCCGCATGGCTTCCGAAATCACCGGTATGCTGATGGGAACGGACGTGGCGCCGAGAAGGGCTTTTATCCACGAGCACGCACATGATGCGGAGCTTGATATCTAAAGCAATAAGCGGGACTGCTTCAGAAAGGTTTGGTTAGAAAATGGACGACAACAGGATTATCCGGACGGAATATTCCGATTTAATGCAGAAATCCTTTATTGATTATGCCATGAGCGTAATTGTGGCTAGAGCGCTTCCCGATGTGCGGGATGGCTTAAAACCGGTGCAGAGGCGTACACTCTACGATATGTATGAACTGGGTATCCGGTACGACAGACCCTACAGGAAGAGCGCGCGTATCGTCGGGGATACCATGGGTAAGTATCACCCCCACGGCGACAGCTCCATCTACGACTCGCTGGTGGTGATGGCGCAGGACTTTAAAAAAGGAATGCCGCTGATTGACGGTCACGGCAATTTCGGCAATATTGAGGGCGACGGCGCCGCTGCCATGCGTTATACGGAGGCAAGACTTGAAAAAATCACACAGGAGGCGTTTTTAGCGGATTTGGACAAGGATGTCGTGGACTTTGTCCCGAACTTTGACGAAACCGAAAAAGAGCCGTCCGTGCTTCCGGTCAAAATCCCCAATCTTTTGATAAACGGTTCGGAAGGTATTGCGGTCGGCATGGCGACCAATATTCCGCCTCACAATCTTTCTGAGGTAATCGATGCCATGAAAGCCTACATGAAGGACGATACCATTTCCACGCGCGGACTGATGAAATACCTGAAGGGACCTGATTTCCCTACAGGCGGCATTGTCATCAACGAAGATGAACTTTTAGAAATCTACGAAACCGGCGTCGGAAAAATCAAAGTACGCGGCAAGGTGGAAGTAGAGAAGGCAAAGGGCGGCAAGGTGAATCTTGTAATCACGGAGATTCCCTATCCCATGATAGGTGCCAACATCGCCAAATTCCTTTCCGACGTGGCGGCATTGTCAGAGACCAAAAAGACCGCTGACATTGTGGATATTTCCAACCAGTCTTCCAAGGAAGGCATCCGCATTGTCATTGAATTGCGAAAAGACACCGATGTAGAGAATTTTACCAATATGCTCTACAAGAAAACCCGTCTTGAGGACACCTTCGGCGTCAATATGCTTGCCATTGCGGACGGGCGTCCCGAGACCATGGGCTTAAAACAGATACTGAAGGCTAATGTTGATTTTCAGTATGAGGTGGCAACCAGAAAGTACACCACGCTCTTACAGAAGGAACAGGAACGCAGGGAGGTGCAGGAAGGTCTCATAAAAGCGTGCAATGTCATCGATTTGATTATCGAAATACTGCGCGGCTCCAAGGATCGTGCCATGGCAAAGGCATGTCTTGTGGAAGGCAAGATAGACGGCATTCGCTTCAAATCCAAAGAGTCCAAAATCATGGCGACACAGCTTATGTTTACGGAAAAGCAGGCGAACGCCATACTGGACATGCGTCTCTACAAGCTGATTGGACTGGAAATCGAGGCTCTGATTAACGAACATGAGGAGACGCTCGCCAATATTTACCGCTATGAGGATATCCTTGCGAGAAAGGATGCCATGGCGCAGGTGATCATCAATGAACTGGAGGCCATCAAGCGGGAATATGCAAGGCCGCGAAGAACGGTAATAGAAAATGCGGAGGAAGCTGTTTACGAGGAGAAAAAGATAGAAGAGATGGAAGTTATCTTCTTGATGGACCGCTTCGGCTACGCAAAAACCGTGGATTTGGTAACCTACGAGCGAAACAAGGAAGCGGCGGACGCTGAAAACAAATATATTGTGAAGTGCAAAAATACAGGCAGAATCTGTCTGTTTACCAACACCGGACAGCTTCACACCATCAAAGTGACGGATATTCCCTTTGGAAAGTTCAGGGATAAGGGGATTCCTGTCGATAATATTAGTAATTACAGTTCAGACAAGGAGACGATTCTCTGTGTAGCGAGCCAGACGGAATTAAACCTCTACCGCATTCTCTTTGTCACAAAACAGGCAATGTTGAAGGTAGTGGACGGCGGAGAGTTTGACGTGAGCAAGCGCCTTGTGGCTGCAACCAAGCTGGGGGATGGGGATGAGGTTTTAGATGTTTCCATTTTAAACGAGCAGAGAAACATTGTATTACAGTCCGCAGAGGGCTTTTTCCTCCGCTTTCCAATTGAAGAAATCCCGGAAAAGAAGAAGGGTGCAATCGGCGTCAGAGGCATGAAATTAGGCGAAAAGGATTCGCTGGAGGCAGTTTATTACACGCAGAACGCAGTAGAATCCTCCATCAAATATAAAAATAAGAAACTCATACTCAACAACCTGAAGCCCGGCAAGAGAGACGGAAAGGGAACGAAAATAAGAGGGTAGCATATGAGAGTGATTGCAGGAACGGCGCGCAGCCTCCCGCTGAAATGTCCGAAAGGAATGGATACCAGACCGACCACCGACCGCATCAAGGAAACACTGTTTAACATATTGCAGCCATACACGCAGGGCAGTGTGTTTGTGGACTGTTTCAGCGGCAGCGGCGCAATCGGGATAGAGGCAGTAAGCAGGGGCGCAAAAAAAGCGTATTTTATTGAAAATGCACAGGCGGCGGTAAGCTGTATCGAGGCAAATCTTGCCTTTACCAAATTTGCAGATCGCGCGGTTATTTTAAAACAGGATGCCATCAGCGCGTTAAACAGCATATTTGAGAAAGAAGTCGATATTGTTTTTATGGATCCGCCCTACGGACAGGATCTGGAAAAGCAGATGCTTTCTGTTCTAAGAAACCATCGCTATGTGACAGAAGAAACGCTGATTATCGTAGAAGCAGATATAAAGACTGATTTTTCCTATGCAGAGGAAATGGGCTACGAAATTGTAAAAGAGAAAAAGTATAAGACAAACAAGCATATGTTTTTGCGTCTTACCAGATGAGGGAGGGAATTATGAAACGTGCTGTTTATCCGGGGAGCTTTGACCCTGTAACTTTCGGGCATCTTGACGTAATCAGGCGGGCGGCGTCGGTTTTTGACGAATTAACCGTCAGTGTACTCAATAATAAAGAAAAGAAGCCGTTGTTTTCTGTAGAAGAACGTGTTAAGATATTAGAGGAAGCAACCAAAGATATACCCAACGTAAAGGTAGATTCCTTTAGCGGGCTTCTGATTGACTATGCAGGCAGCAATGATATTCATGTGGCAATCCGCGGACTCAGGGCGATTACCGATTTTGAATACGAGCTGCAAATCGCGCAGACGAACAGGGTATTGTCTAAAGAGCAGTTGGATACCATGTTTTTTACAACTAGTCTGGAATATGCTTATTTGAGTTCATCCAGCGTAAAAGAGATTGCCAGCTTTGGTGGGGACATTTCGCTTTGCGTACCGAAGTTCGTGGCGGATATGGTATATGACAGGTATGGAATCAAACGGCATACGGGAGAGTAAACATGGCTGGCAGAGGAGATATTTAAGATGAGCAGCAGAATCGAACAATTAATTGACGAAATCGAAGAGTACATTGATAATTGTAAGCCACAGGCATTTTCCAGTACAAAGATTGTTGTCAACAAGGATGAAATAGACGAGCTTCTTCGTGAACTCAGGATGAAAACGCCTGATGAGATAAAGCGTTACCAAAAAATCATCAGCAACAAAGAGGCGATTTTAAACGATGCCCGCACAAAGGCAGAGACTCTTGTAAAGGAAGCGACCATCCAGACAAACCAGCTGATTAACGAGCATGAAATTATGCAGCAGGCTTATGCGCAGGCGAATGAAGTGGTAACCATGGCAACCAGGCAGGCGCAGGAGATTCTGGACAATGCGACCATGGAGGCGAACAATGTCCGCATGTCCGCCATGCAGTACATGGACGACATGCTGGCAAACCTTGAAAATATCATTGCAGCCTCTTCACAGACTGCGGCCTCTGATTACGAGACGCTCATAGGCAACCTGAACCACTACCATGAAATCATTCAGGCAAACCGTTCTGAACTGCATCCGGTGGAGGAGTTGGTTGAAGTGGATTATGACGGACAGAGTGACCATATAGATGTAATTTAAGCTTACATAGGGAATAATGACCGGTTTCCGGAAAACTTCATGTTGCCGGAAACCGGTTTTCTTGATTGTATGTGGGGAATTTGTTTATGAAAAAAATAAAGTTATTTGCGGCAGTTTTTATTTTCATATGGCTTTTTATGGGTTTTTCCAGTGTCTCTCTGGCTGACAGCTTCCGATATCCTTTGGATACGGATGGGGAACTCGTCATTGTAATAGACCCGGGACATGGCGGAAAAAATTTAGGAGCCGACTACAATGGCTTTCTGGAAAAAGAAATGAACATGACGGTTGCAAACGCCATGTATGAGGAACTGACGAAGTATGAGGGCATTACCGTCTATATGACGCATACTTCCACGGATACGGATATGAGCATACAGGAAAGGGCTGATTTTGCCGCTTCGGTCAACGCGGATTTCCTGTTCTGCCTGCATTTTAATATGTCGCCCGACAACAAGCTGTTTGGCTCTGAGGTTTGGGTTTCCGCCTTTGGCGACGAGAACAGGGAGGGCTACCGCTTCGGATACGTGCAGATGGAAACAATGAAGGACATGGGCCTGTTTCTGCGCGGTGTAAAGACCCGTTTTAATGAGAGGGGAAGCGACTATTACGGTATTCTGCGATTCTGTGAAGAATACAATATTCCAGCAGCGTTAATCGAGCACTGCCATATTGACCATGATACGGACGTGGGTTTCTGCGATTCTGAGGAGGATTTAATTGCTTTTGGCGTTGCGGATGCGACCTCCGTCGCAAAATATTTTGGCTTGAGAAGCGAAATCCTGGGTGTGGACTACAGCAGCTACGACAATATGCCGGCGGTAAATGCCGGCGAGGTGTACGTGCAGGCAGATACCACGGACCCGGATATCTGCGTGATTGAAGAAGCTTACATTGACCTTGACAGACAAATCATCGGCGTTACGGTTACGGCACAGGACTATGATTCCCCTATGCTGTACTATTCCTACAGCATAGACGGCGGTATCACCTACACGCCTTATCTTGCATGGCCTGAGACGGATATTATGGCGGGGTACAGTCCTGATACCTTTACCTTTGAAATTCCGGTTCCCGACAGTGTCAGTCCGGCTATTATCGTGAGGGGCATCAATCAGTATGACAGATACAGTGCGAGTAATCTTTTATCAGGATTTCCCGTATTTGTCAGTACGCCGGAGGAAATCTTCAATCCGGAAGACGACATGCTGACGGAAGAAGCTTCGGTGAGCGGACAGGACGTTTCAGAAAACAGTCCCGCCGCCGGTTTTACACGGCCGGAGCCTAAAGCGCCGCGGGAGACGGATACTTCCTTTTTAGACTTCTTAAAGCTATGTCTCCTTGCCGCCGGTGTTTTGTTTGTTGCGATGTTGATTACCAATCTGATGATAGCAAAAAAACGACGTCAGAAAAGGAAACCGCCAAGAAGAAGGTAATAAGCTGCCGTTATACCGGTTTGTATCGTTTTATGTAAGATATGCCTGCCCATGGAGAGGTCTGTATTTTGAATCATACTCCGTGTCTGTGCCAGACAGGAAAGTCCGCCTATGGGAAGCAGAATCAGCGCCGCAAGCGGAGCGCTGTCTTTCAGCCGCATGATGCCGCTTGTGATTTCCAGCATACAGTTTATCAGAGAGGGGAAAAGGCCTTGCCCTGAAATGGAGAAAAGCTGAAAAATTGCATGTGGCACAAGATTCAGCAGGTTGAACAGAATCATATAACCGCCCAGTGTGGTGATTCCGGCAATTGCGCTCTGCATGGCATAGTCAAGGCTCTTTTGGAAGCTTTCCTGCTGTTGTTCCGGCATCCTGCCGCTTTCTGTCAGAAACTGTCCTTTGGGAAGCAGAAAGCCGGTGCAGCGGACAAAGATACCGTATACAAGGGGGATTCCGTACATGCCAAAGAGAAGCAACAGCAGCTTACCCAAGTTTCCTTTGGAGAGTCCTGTAACAGGCAGAAAAAAGCTGATATAATAGACAGGCCCGATGTTGTTGCAGAAAGCAAGCAGAAATTCAGCCTCTCTTTTGGTTACCTGTCTCCTTTCATACATTTCTGCGATGGTTCTTGCTCCCATGGGAAAGCCGCACAAGAATCCAAGGAGCAGGCAGTAAACACAGTTGCGGCTCATGCGGTACAATCTGCCGGCTATGGGATGAATGCTTCCGGCAAAGCCTTCCGTAAGGTTCTGCCGTATCATAATCGTGGAAAGAAGCATAAAAGGAAACAATGTAGGAACCATGCGGTCAAACCAGAGCCTCAGGCCGTTTGCGGCGTAATACAGACTTTGTTTCGGGTATAAGAGAATCAGGGCAAACAGCATCAGAAAAAAAGCGGGTTTTATGATTTTATGAAAGAGAAATTTCACAGCAATATCCTTGGGACAGCTTTTTCACTATATTCTATGTTGCGATAAGAAAAGAAATGAGGGAATGAGGGCGCAAAATGCGGCTGGATAAATTTTTGTGTGAAGCGGGCGCGGGTACGAGAAGCGAGGTGAAGCAGCTTATCAGAAAGGGCGCCGTCGCCGTAAACGGCGAAGTGGAGAAAGCAGCGGACAGAAAAATAGAAGAATATGATAAAGTAACGCTTTATGGCAGGGCGTTGTCCTATCAAAAATTCCGCTATTATCTTTTACATAAGCCGTCCGGTGTGATAACGGCGACTGAAGATAAGAAGGAGCGCACTGTCATGGAACTGCTGCAGGGAATCGACGTCAGGGAGCTTTTTCCGGTGGGAAGGCTGGATAAGGACACAGAAGGCCTTTTGCTGATTACCAATGACGGCGAACTGGCACATCGGCTGCTTTCCCCCAGAAAACATGTGGACAAGACCTATTTGGTCAGAACAAAACTGCCGCTGTCTGAAGAAGCATTGGAAAGACTTGCAGAAGGCGTCGATATCGGAGACGAAAAGCCAACGCTGCCGGCCGTGGTAAAGCGGCTTACGGACACGGAAATAGAGCTTACCATCAGGGAAGGGCGCTTTCATCAGATTAAAAGAATGCTGACCGCTGTGGTCAATGAGGTAATTTACTTAAAACGCCTCTCCATGGGAACGCTGAAACTGCCGGCTGATTTGCAGGCAGGAGAGTTCAGGGAGCTTACAGAAGAAGAAATAAGAGAATTGCGGGAGAGTACGTGTAAGCCGCAAAGCGAAAGAAAGGTACAGTAATGCAAGTGAAAGAAAATCCGTTAAAGGAAAAAATTGCCGGATATGAAGCCATTATTTTTGATTTGGACGGCACACTGGTAGATTCCATGTGGATGTGGCGAAAAATTGATATCGAATATTTGGGACGCTTTGGCATTGCACTGCCGGAGAACCTGCAGAATGAAATTGAAGGCATGAGCTTTTCTGAAACGGCTGCTTATTTTAAAGAAAGATTCAAGCTTGCGGATTCCATTGAGACCATCAAGTCTGACTGGAATGCAATGGCTTGTCACAAATACAGAAATGAAGTACCCTTTAAGGACAAGGCGCAGGCATTTCTGGAATATTGTAAAGACCTCGGTATTCAGTTAGGCATTGCCACGAGCAATTCAAAAGAGTTGGTGGAGAGTGCAGCAGAGGCACTTTCCCTGCACCGTTATTTTTCCTGTATCATGACGGCATGCGAGGTAAATAAAGGAAAGCCTGCGCCGGATATCTATCTGGCTGTCGCGAAAAAGCTGGGGATAAATCCCGAAAAATGTCTGGTATTTGAGGATATTCTGCCGGGTATCCAGGCCGGCAAAAACGCCGGTATGTCTGTCTGCGCGGTGGAGGATGTGTATTCCGCGGATATCAGAGAAGAAAAACGCAGGCTTGCAGATTTTTATATAGAAAGCTACGCGGAGCTTTTGTAAGCAATGGCCGGCGGTTCGCAGGGAGGTGAATTGGTTTGAACGACGGTTTTTTACCCATATGCAGACAGGATATGGAGGAAAGAAAAATAGAGCAGTTTGATTTTGTCTATATCATAGGAGACGCCTATGTAGATCACCCATCCTTTGGGCATGCAGTCATCAGCAGGGTTCTGGAGGCGCACGGCTACAGTGTCGGTATCATTTCCCAGCCGAACTGGAAGGATGAACAAAGCATCACTCTGTTGGGAAAGCCGAGGCTTGCATTTTTGATAAGCGGCGGCAATATGGATAGCATGGTAAACCATTATTCCGTATCCAAAAAGAGAAGAAGTTCAGATGCCTATACACCGGGCGGAAAAAGCGGAAAACGTCCGGACTATGCAACAGTCGTATATGGCAACCTGATTCGCAGAACCTACAGAGACGTTCCTATTATCATCGGCGGTATCGAAGCAAGTCTCAGGCGGATGGCGCATTATGACTACTGGTCCGACAAATTTAAGCGTTCCATTCTGCTGGATTCCCAGGCGGACATCATCTCTTACGGAATGGGAGAAAAAAGCATTGTAGAGCTTGCAGATGCCTTGGACAGCGGAATTGCCGTCTCCGACATTACCTTTATTCAGGGTACTGTCTACAAAACAAAGAAGCCGGAAAATATTTACGACGGACTATGGCTTCCTGATTATGACACCATGAAAGCAAATCCTGCCAAATATGCAGAAAGCTTTGCCATACAATATGAAAATACGGATCCATTCACCGGAAAGGTGCTGGTGGAAGGATACGCGGGCGGCGTCTATGTAGTGCAGAATCCACCGCAGCCGCCTTTGAGCACGGCGGAAATGGATGAAATTTATGCGCTTCCCTATATGCGCACCTACCATCCCTCCTATGAGCAGGAAGGGGGCGTGCCGGCCATCTCGGAAATTAAGTTTTCTTTAATCAGCAACAGGGGCTGCTTCGGCGGATGCAGTTTTTGTGCCTTGACCTTTCATCAGGGGCGCATCGTCCAGACAAGGAGTCACGAATCCATTCTTGCGGAAGCCGAGCTTCTGACAAAGGACAAGGATTTTAAAGGATATATTCACGATGTAGGCGGGCCTACCGCCAATTTCAGGCATCCGTCCTGTGAAAAGCAGCTTACATGCGGCGTCTGTAAAAACAGGCAGTGCCTTTTTCCTTCACCCTGTAAAAATCTCAGGGCTGAACATGCCGATTATCTTGCCCTGCTTCGCAAGCTGCGAGAGCTGCCGGGCGTAAAGAAGGTGTTTATCCGTTCCGGCATCCGTTTTGACTATCTGCTTGCCGATGCTGACGACAGCTTCTTTCGGGAACTGGTACAGTATCATGTCAGCGGACAGCTTAAGGTGGCGCCGGAACATATTTCCGACAAGGTGCTGAAACGCATGGGAAAGCCGGAAAATGCAGTTTACAGGCGGTTTACGGAAAAGTATAAACGTCTCAACGAACAGTTCGGATTAAAGCAGTATCTGGTGCCGTATCTGATGTCCTCCCACCCGGGCTCTACCTTAAAAGAAGCTGTGGAGCTTGCGGAGTATCTCAGGGATTTGGGGTACATGCCGGAACAGGTGCAGGATTTTTATCCTACGCCGTCAACCATTTCCACGGTAATGTACTATACCGGAATCGACCCGCGGGATATGAGTCAGGTATATGTGTGCCGCAATCCGCATGAAAAAGCCATGCAGCGCGCCCTGATTCAGTACCGGAATCCGAAAAATTACGATTTGGTATGCGAAGCGCTGCGCGCCGCAAAAAGAGAGGATTTAATCGGTTTCGGGAAACAGTGTCTGGTGCGCCCGAAAAAAACAGTGCAGAAGGATGGCACACAGAGAAAAGCAGACCCAAAGAGCGTCCCGCCTAAGCAGGAGAAAGCAGGCAGGGCGAAACCGAAAAAGACAATCAGAAATATTCACAAAAAGAAAAGAAAGGTGGAATTATGATGAAAAATATTATTATTATCACAGGGGCATCCTCCGGAATCGGTCAGGAATTTGCATTGCAGATGGATACAGCGTTTTCTAATATTGACGAATTCTGGCTGATAGCCCGCAGGGAGGACAGACTTCTCGAACTTGCGCAGGTTATGGAGCATGCGACAAGGCTGATTACCATGGATGTATCGGACGAGTACGCAATGGATGATTTTGAACAGCTTCTGGAGGAATCCGATGTAACGGTGCGTATGCTGATTAATGCAGCCGGTTTTGGTCTGTTGGGCGCATTTGAGGACATTCCCTTAGAGGAACAGACAGAAATGCTTTATGTCAACTGCGAAGCACTGACAAAAATGACGTATATTACGCTGCCCTATATGGCGCGTGGAAGCAGGATTATTCAGATGTCTTCTTCTGCCGCATTTTTGCCGCAGCCTGACTTTGCCGTATACGCTGCGACAAAATCCTATGTACTCAGCCTGTCAAGAGCGTTAAATGCGGAGCTTCGGTACAGAGGCATTTATGTAACCGCAGTTTGTCCCGGACCGGTTTACACGGAATTTTTTGATATTGCGGAGCAGTATGGCAGCACGCTTGCCGTAAAGAAACTGGTTATGATTACCGCAGAAAAATGTGTATCTGCAGCGCTGCGCGCTTCTTACCACAAGCGTGATATGGTAGTTCCCGGTATTCCCATGAAAGCATTTTTGCTTGCCACAAAGCTGCTGCCGCAGGAGGGGATTCTCCGTATACTGGCAATGCTGCAATAGATTGCTGCATTGCATTTTTCAGACAGATACAGTATAATGGATACGAAAAGAGAACGGCTGTTTTGTACAGTCCAAAGTGCAGATTGGCGTTTTGTCATTTTGCCATAGAAGTGCCTTGGGAGAAAAAGAATGTTTCACAGAAAAAACAAACTACTTATGATAAACCTTTTTTCCATATTGGCAGTGCTGATAATCGGTCTTACGCTTTTTTCTTATTTACAGCATATGGAGAAACAGCCTTTTTATGCTTTTTGTCGGAATGAAATCGAAGAGGAAGAAAAGGCTTCCGATCTTTTGGATGAGGAGAGTGTATCCCTGTCTGTGGAGGAATGTCGGGAAAAGTATGCGGACGGGCTTGCACAAGTAGATGCGTCATTTCTGGCAAATCCGAAATGCCGGCTGGAGGTCAGTATTGCAAAGCAGTGGATGGAGAATGAAGCAAATATGATTGTCGGCGCACAGTATGACTTTGTTTTTTACAATGATTCGGCAAAAGACATACTGAACTGGACAATGCTGCTAAGAGTGCCGGAGGGAAGCCGTCTGGACAGCTATTGGAGCGGCGAATGTACCTACGAAAACGACATCATTACCGTACAGCCGCTTGATTATAACCAGATCATAGAGGTGGATGCTGATATTTCCTTTGGCTTTATACTTATGACGCCCAAGAACTCTACCTTTCATGTGGAGGACTGCGCCATTATTTTCTACAGGGAAAACAAGCTTTGGCAGCATCCGTTGTTTTGGGTTTTAAGCATATTTCTGTTTGCACTTTTTATTGCCGATTTGGCATATGCTGTTTCCAGTATCAGAATCAGAAAATATAATCTGCGTCAGGAAGCAGACCGCCGAATTATCGAACAGTCGCTGAAAACCTTTGCCAATATTATCGATGCAAAGGATGAGTATACGAGAGGTCATTCCCAGAGGGTTGCTTATTATGCAAGGGAAATCGCCCGACGGATGAATATGGATGAAGAAACCTGCCGACAGTTGTATTACATAGCATTGCTGCATGATATTGGGAAAATAGGCATTACCGACTCCATACTGACAAAACCGGGGGCGCTGACTGCTGAAGAGCGCGAGTGCATCAAGCAGCATGTTGTAATCGGAGGTGACATTTTAAAGGACTTCAATTCCATTCCGGGGATTGCAGAAGGCGCTATGTATCATCATGAAAGGTATGACGGTCAGGGCTATGCTGCCGGATTGTCCGGCGATGCCATTCCTTTGTTTGCCCGTATTATCTGTGTGGCGGATTCCTTTGACGCCATGAGCAGTGCGAGATGCTACCGCGGCAAGCTGGAAATGGATCATGTTGTCAATGAACTGAAAGCACATGCAGGAACACAGTTTGACAAAAATATTGTCAGGTATATGCTGGAAATGATTGCAGATGGCTTTGCGCCGGTTCTGAACGGGGAAGCTGAAATGTAGAAAGGCTGGATACAGGATGGATTTCAAACGTTTATTCACCACAGCGGGGGTAAAGGGGCTGAAAAATTATATCAACAGTCAGAAAAAGTATGAAATAATTCGGACTGCCATATACTTTTTGATTTCGCTCTCTCTGTTTGCGGCCGGTATCGCCGCCACCAAAACACGCAACAATCTTTTGACCATCGTTGCCGTTTTGGGATGTCTGCCTGCCAGTAAAAGTCTGGTTTCCGCCATTATGTATGGCAAATATAAAAGCCTTTCCGAGGACGATGCGGAAAAGATAGAAGCGGCAGCGAACGGGCTTACCTGCCTGTATGATTTGGTCTTTACCACAAGAGAGAAAACTTATCCGGTGCTGCATATGACAGTCTGTGAAAATACCGTTATCGGCTATATGCCAAGCGAAAAGCTTTCGGATGCCGACTGTGCCGCACATATCACAACCTGCCTTAAGGTTGACAATTATAATCATGTTACTGTCAAAATTTTTAAGGATATCCGAAAATATACGGCAAGACTCAGTCAGATGGGGGCGCCTGCGGATGCGGAGGAAAAAATAACGCAGGGGATTGTCGATACTTTAAAAAGTATTGCCTTGTAGGAGGTTATCATGCAGTCTTTTCAAATTGGAGAAAATCAGGCAGGACAGCGGCTTGACAAGTTTCTCCATAAATTTATGCCGGCGGCGGGAAACGGCTTTCTGTACAAGATGCTGCGCAAGAAAAATATTGTGCTGAACGGAAAAAAAGCAGAAGGAAAAGAAATTCTGGCAGTAGGGGATACTGTCTCTTTCTTTTTTTCGGACGAAACCTTTTGTCATTTCACAGGTCAAGTCATGAGCAGTGCAGAGGCGCATCATGCGGAGACAGAAATCGTTTCGCAAAGGCATACAAAGGAGACTTATGCCAGCCAACAGGATAAAACTGCGCTTTATAGAGAGGCATATGCCACACTCAGAGGCATTACCATTCTTTATGAGGACAAAAACATTCTGGCTGTAAATAAACCTGCCGGTGTGCTGACGCAGCGGGACAGCAGCGGACAGCCATCACTCAACGAATGGGTTATCGGCTATCTGCTCCACAACGGCAGGCTCTCGGAGAATACGCTGCAAACCTTCCATCCGTCCGTGCAGAACCGTCTGGATCGCAATACCAGCGGCATCGTGCTCTGCGGCGTCTCACTGTCCGGCAGCCAAATGCTGTCAGAGTTGATTCGCAGCAGAAAGCTCAATAAATATTACATTACGATTGTCAGAGGAAGAATAGATGAAGCAGGCGAACTTTCCGGTTTTCTTTCCAAGGATGAGCAGAAAAATCAGGTGCAGATAGGAGTGGATGGCAGGGCTGTCAAAACAGTTTACAGACCGCTTGCATCCGAGGACGACTTCACCTGTCTTGAGGTAAAACTGATTACGGGGCGTCCCCACCAAATCAGAGCGCATATGGCGTCCATCGGGCATCCGGTGATGGGAGATATGAAGTATGGAGATGCAGCATTTAACGCAGACTGCCGTAAAAAATACGGCGTGCGCTGTCAACTCTTACACGCTACGAGAGTAGAGTTCCCCGTACTGAAAGAAGGCTTTGCCGATTTGAGCGGCAG
Source organism: Lachnospiraceae bacterium (assembly GCA_029053015.1). Taxonomy (GTDB): domain Bacteria; phylum Bacillota; class Clostridia; order Lachnospirales; family Lachnospiraceae; genus Acetatifactor. The sequence goes on along the minus strand of JAIDHX010000040.1, from coordinate 42,664 downwards.
GGTCTTTACAGCGCCGCTTCCGGCGGTTTTTAAGGAGGTATGCAGGCATGGCAACATGGAATTCCAGAGGATTGCGAGGCTCTACGCTGGAGGAACTGATAAACAGAACCAATGAAAAATACTTAGAGAATGGCCTTGCCCTGATTCAAAAAATCCCGACGCCGATTACACCGATTAAAATAGACAAGGAGCACCGTCACATTACACTTGCCTATTTTGAACAGAAAAGTACGGTAGACTATATCGGGGCAGTGCAGGGAATCCCTATCTGTTTCGACGCCAAGGAATGTGCCGTGGATACCTTTGCCCTGCAGAATATTCACGAGCATCAGGTGCGCTTTATGGAGCAGTTTGAAAAGCAGGGGGGCATTGCTTTTTTTCTGATATATTATACAAAACGGGACATTTTTTACTATCTTCCCTATGAAATGCTCCGCTATTTTTGGAACAGGGCAAAGAACGGCGGCAGGAAAAGCTTCCGCTATGAGGAATTGAATCCGGATTATGTCATTCCGAAAAAGAGCGGTGTGGCGGTGCCCTATCTGGAAGTGGTGAAGAAGGATTTGGAGGATCGGGAGTGATTTCGGATTTGTCGCAAGTCACGATTTTGGATTTGCCGCAAGTCACGCTAGCAGCGCACCCTATGTCTCTTCAGACGCGCTCTCGCTCGGATAAAAACGCAGCGGACGCTAAGCTCAAAAATACTTCGCTAAGCGCCGGCGTTTTTATACGGTCTGAAGAGACATAGGGTGCGCTGCTGGCTGATGACGGGCAAATAGGTACTCTGTGGCAAATATGTACTCTATAACAAATATGCACTCCATAACAAATATGCACTCGTGGCAGGTGGGTGCTGCCTAGGGTTAGAGGCGATTTGTGCTGAGGCGGGAAGACAAGCTGTTTCGGAAAAATGTATGGGCTTGACAATGGTTGGGGGATTTAGTATACTACCAATAGTTTTGCATGGTAATATGGTATTATGGTAGCACGGTGAAGTGATAAAGTGAATAGTGATAAAGGTAGGAGAGTTTTCATGAACAAGGTTTTGCTGCACACGCCTGAGGGCGTGAGGGACATATATGGAAAGGAATATTTGAAAAAGCTTGCGGTGGAAGAGAAACTGCGCGGCAAGCTGCTTTCTTTTGGATATGAGGATATACAGACGCCGACTTTTGAATATTTTGATGTTTTTTCCAATGAGATAGGAACTACGGCGTCGAAGGATTTGTATAAGTTTTTTGATAAGGAAGGGGATACGCTGGTTCTCAGACCGGATTTTACGCCTTCCATTGCCCGATGTGCGGCAAAGTATTTTATGGAGGAAAATGTTCCCCTGCGTTTTTGTTACATAGGCAATACGTTTACCAACACTTCCCATTTACAGGGTAAATTGAAGGAGGTGACGCAGCTTGGCGCTGAACTTATCGGAGACCCTTCCGTGGAAGCAGACGCGGAGCTGGTCAATCTTGTGATTGAGGCGCTTTTAAATGTTGGTCTTACTGATTTTCAGGTCAGCATCGGACAGGTGGAGTATTTTAAAGGCTTATGCGAGGAAGCCGGGCTGTCGAAGGAGACGGAACTGCGGCTTCGGGAATGTATTTCCGCCAAAAATGACTATGCGGCGGCAGATATTCTGCGGGCGGCAGGCGTATCGGAGGAGTACAGCCGTCTGTTTTTAAAGACAATGGAGACCTACGGCAGCATTGAAGACTTGAGAGAAGCAAAAAAGCTGGCGTCAAATGAGCGCTCCGTGCAGGCGCTTGCCCATCTGGAAAAGCTTTACGAGACGCTTTGCCTTTATGGCACGGAAGGGTATGTGTCCTTTGACCTTGGGATGCTCAGCAAATACCAGTATTACACCGGCATTATTTTTAAGGCGTATACCTATGGCATTGGAGAGCCGATTGTAAAGGGAGGACGGTACGATTCCCTGCTTTTGCACTTTGGAAAGGATGCGCCGGCAATTGGGTTTGCCGCGGTTGTGGATGATATTTTAGAAGCGTTGTCACGCCAGGGAAAAGGGATTCCTGTTTCCGAGCAGAAAAAAGAGCTTTTCTATACCGATGAAACCTACGGACAGGTATTGAAAGAAGCACAGGAGTTGAGAAAAACAGGTGCTTCGGTTGTTATGACAAAGATATCATAATTTTTTGTGCCGCAGAGCGGCAGAATGAGAGGACTAATGAGTACGGACGGATATTTAACATTTGCGCTGGGAAAGGGCAGGCTTGCCAAGAAAACGCTGGAATTGTTTGAGACACTTGGCATTACCTGCGAAGAGATGAAGGATAAAGATTCCCGCAAACTGATTTTTGTAAATGAAGATTTGAAGCTTCGGTTTTTCCTTGCAAAAGGACCTGATGTCCCTACCTATGTGGAATACGGCGCAGCGGATATCGGCGTTGCAGGCAAGGATACCATTATGGAGGAAAACAGAAGGGTTTATGAGGTATTGGATTTCGGTTTCGGCAAATGCCGCATGTGCGTATGCGGACCTGCTCATGCCAAGGAGCTTTTAAAGCATCATGAGCGAATCCGTGTTGCCAGCAAATATCCCAATATTGCAAAGGATTATTTTTATAACCAAAAGCATCAGACGGTAGATATTATCAAATTAAATGGCTCTGTGGAGCTTGGACCTTTAGTGGGGCTTTCCGATGTGATTGTAGATATTGTGGAGACGGGTTCCACACTGCATGAAAACGGACTTGCCGTGCTGGAGGAAATCTGTCCGCTGTCCGCCCGCATGATTGTCAATCAGGTAAGCATGCAGATGGAAAAAGAGCGGATTACCGGCCTGATAACGAATCTGAAGGAAGCGCTTCAGAAACAGTCTTAAAGGAAGTTGAAAAAGGAGATAAACGACATGAGAACAATAAAATTGACGAAGGAAACCAAGGAGGATATCCTGACAAACCTTTTGAAGAGAAGTCCCTCCAATTACGGCGCGTATGAGGCGACTGTTGCGGAGATTGTAGGGAATGTCAGGGAAAAGGGGGATGAGGCGGTATTTGCCTACACAAAGCAGTTCGATAAATTTGACTTGACAGCAGAAAATATACGGGTGACGGAGGAAGAAATCCAAGAAGCGTATCGTGCATTGGACGAAGATTTAATCGCTGTTTACAGAAGGTCGGCGGAAAACATCCGGATATTTCATGAAAAGCAACTCCGCACAAGCTGGTTTGATTCCAAACCGGACGGCACTATTTTAGGGCAGCGTATGATTCCCATTTCGCGGGCAGGCGTTTATGTGCCCGGCGGAAAGGCGGCTTATCCCAGCAGTGTGCTGATGAATGTGATTCCGGCTAAGGTGGCGGGCGTGGAACAGATTATCATGACAACGCCTTGCAACAGTGAAGGAAAAGTAAATGCGGGAACGCTGGTTGCCGCTGACATTGCGGGAGTAGATGTTATTTATAAAATAGGCGGTGCACAGGCAATTGCGGCGATGGCGTTTGGCACCGGTCTGGTTCCCAAGGTGGATAAAATTACGGGCCCCGGCAATATTTTTGTAGCGCTCGCGAAAAAGGCTGTGTATGGACATGTCAGTATTGACTCCATTGCAGGCCCCAGTGAAATATTGATTCTTGCGGACGATACCGCCAATCCGAGATATGTGGCGGCAGATCTGTTGTCTCAGGCTGAACATGACGAGCTGGCGTCGGCTATCCTGATCACCACCTCCCAAGCGCTTGCCGAAGCGGTATCCGCAGAAGTGGAGAAGTTTACCGAAACGCTGTCCCGAAAGGCAATTATCAACGCGTCACTTGCTAATTACGGCTATATTCTTTTGGCAGAAAGTATGGAAGAAGCTGTAGATGCAGCAAACGAAATTGCATCCGAGCACCTTGAAATTTTGACAAAAAATCCCTTTGATGTGATGACGAGAATCAAAAACGCCGGTGCAATCTTTTTGGGAGAATATTCTTCCGAGCCTTTGGGAGACTATTTTGCAGGCCCGAATCACATTCTGCCAACCAATGGCACTGCAAAATTTTTCTCACCCCTGAACGTGGACGACTTTGTGAAGAAAACCAGCATTATTTCCTATTCGCGGGAAGCGCTTTTAAAAGCGCATGAGGACATTGAAGCTTTTGCTGAAAGCGAAGGGTTGACGGCACATGCAAATTCGATTAAAGTAAGATTTGAAAGAAATGAGGATTCCTATGGCACGCAGCAGTGAAATAACACGAAAAACAAAAGAAACAGACATTACCTTAAGCCTTGCACTGGATGGGGAAGGAAACGGAACGGTAAGTACTGGAATCGGCTTTTTTGACCATATGCTGGAAGGCTTTGCCAAACATGGACTGTTTGACTTGCAGATAAAAGTGAAGGGAGACCTTCAGGTTGACGCGCACCACACGGTGGAGGATACCGGTATTGTGCTGGGAAATGCCATCAGGGAAGCTTTTGGGGACAAGAAGGGCATCAAGAGATATGGTTCCTGTATCCTGCCCATGGACGACGCCTTATGTCTGTGTGCTTTAGACCTTTGCGGCAGACCTTATCTCAGCTATGAATGTACGTTTACCACGGATCGCATAGGGGAGATGGATACTGAACTGTTTCGGGAGTTTTTCTATGCCGTATCCTACAGCGCGGGCATGAACCTGCATTTGAAAATGCTTTCCGGCATAAATAATCATCATATGGCAGAAGCTATGTTCAAGGCATTTGCCAAGGCATTGGACGAAGCGCTCTGCTTTGACGGGCGGATTAAGGACGTTTTAAGTACAAAAGGAAGTCTGTAGCGCATGCTTGTGCTGCAGAAGGCAGAGGGATAAATTTATGAATACGAAGAAATTTACAGCGTGCATTTACCTGTACCATGGTCATGCGGTAACGAATTTGAAGGATATGACCATCGTAGATACGGATCCAGTGCGCCTGGCGGCATATTACAGCGAGCACAATGTGGACGGACTCATTGTCTTTGATATGTCAGAGGGTGATGCAGAGCATGAAGAGGCACTGGATATCATAAAGGAAATCTGTAACTGTGTGGGAACGGAAGTGTACGGCGCAGGCAATGTACATCGGATGGAGGATATTAAGAAACTTCTTTATGCCGGCTGTAAAAAGGCGGTGCTCAACTATGATAAACCGGACAATATTGCCATCACCGAGGAAGTTTCCTTAAAATTCGGCAGGGACAAAATTATTGCAGCTTACAATGATTATCAAGTGATAGATGCACACAAGGAGCTTGTTGAGAAGTATGTGTCCTGTCTTTTGCTGATGAACGCGCATATGATACGTGAGACGGCGGAAATTACTACATTACCCCTGATTGTGCAGATTAACCAGCTTGCTTTAAACAAGCTTCTGGAATTTCTGGCCTACGATAATGTGGCGGGCATTACGGGCAATACCATCAATTGTAATGTAAAGGAACTTTTGGCGCTTAAGGATTTGTGTAAAGAAAACGGCATTCAGGTGGAGCAGCTTGAAGCTGCTTATAAATGGGCGGATTTTAAGACAAATGAAGCGGGCCTTGTTCCGGTTGTCGTACAGGATCATATCACTTCTGAAGTATTGATGGTCGCTTATATGAATGAGGAAGCTTACGAGAATACGCTTCGAACCGGTAAAATGACTTATTACAGCCGGAGCAGGCAGGAATTATGGCTGAAGGGCGCTACAAGCGGACATTATCAGTATGTGAAAGCACTGACGGCAGACTGCGATATGGACACCATTCTTGCAAAAGTCTCCCAGATAGGCGCGGCATGCCATACCGGCGCCAAATCCTGTTTCTTTCATGAAGTGGTGAAAAAAGAGGAGACAGAAAAGATAAATCCCCTTAAGGTTTTTGAAGAGGTATTCGCCGTCATACAGGACAGGCGCGTGCACCCAAAAGAAGGGTCTTATACCAATTATCTTTTTGACAAGGGTATCGATAAAATATTAAAGAAGCTCGGAGAAGAAGCCACCGAGATTGTCATTGCGGCCAAAAATCCGAATGCCAATGAAATAAAATATGAGATTGCTGATTTTCTCTACCACATGATGGTGCTTATGGCAGAGAAAGAAGTAACATGGGAGGAAATTACGGAAGAGTTGGCAAAACGCTGAAAATCCGCATATCTGACCGGCTTGTATCATACAATTTAAAAATGGAATCCGAAAACAGGCAAGAGGTTGACATAATAAATCATATTATGTGTGCTTCTTGCTTTTTCCACTTCATTTTGCTCTTGTTTATGAAAAATTGCAGATGAAAGGATTACAGGTATGAGTGATGTGACGGCCGAAAGACGGTTGGAGTTAATCCGCAATATCAGGGAAGAAAATCAGAAAAACAGAATGCGTATGAAAAACAGGGAACATATTTTATATGGGCGGGAATATGATACAGCGCCCATGCAGGATACAGGGGAACTGCCGGCAGCGCCGGCCCGCGCATCCACTCTGATATTGCGGACGATTATTGCGGCAGTATTGCTTTCCCTGTTCATTATTATGGACTATCTGGAAGCGGACTGGCTGCCCATAGACATGAATACCATAAACGACTGTCTTAAGGAAAATTACACCGTAAATATAATTGATTTTATGGATAAAATCACGTATACTTTAGACAATGAAAACAGCCCTGCGGCGGAATGAGAGGACGTATGAATAAACTGGCGCTGTCAGATGACATTTTAATGAAGATAGAAAAACCGGCAAGGTATATTGGCGGGGAAGTCAATGCGGTGGTTAAGAATAAAGATGAAGTGGACATGCGGATTGCCATGTGCTTTCCGGACGTATATGAAATCGGAATGTCCCATTTAGGAATTCAGATTTTATATGATATGTTCAATAGACTTGACGGCGTGTGGTGCGAGAGAGTCTATTCTCCGTGGGTGGATTTGGACGCCGTTATGCGAAAGGAAAAGATTCCCCTGTTTGCACTGGAATCGCAGGAACCCGTCAGGAATTTTGACTGGCTGGGCATCACCCTGCAATATGAAATGTGCTATACAAACATCCTGCAGGTTTTGGATTTGTCGGGGATTCCCCTTCTGGCAAAGGACAGGGGAGAGGATATGCCGATTGTGATAGGCGGCGGTCCCTGTGCCTACAATCCGGAACCGATTGCTGACTTCTTTGATTTATTCTATATCGGTGAGGGGGAAACCCAGTACGAAAAACTGATTTCCCTTTATCGTTTGTGCCGGCGGGACAAGCTTGGAAGAAAGGAATTTTTAAGGCAGGCCGCCCGGATTCCGGGCATCTATGTGCCTATGTTTTATGAGACCGCTTATCATGAGGACGGCACCATCGCTTCCTTTACCCCGACGGAAGAGAATATCCCTCCTGTTATTGTAAAAGAAATAGAAAAAGAAGTGTCCTCCACTTACTATCCGAAAAAGCCGCTGGTTCCCTTTATGCGGATTACACAGGACAGGGTAGTGCTGGAGATTATGCGCGGCTGTATCAGAGGCTGCCGTTTTTGTCAGGCAGGACAGATTTACCGTCCCGTGCGTGAGCGCAGCCTTGACATGTTAAAGGAATATGCCACTGCCATGTTAAAGAATACAGGACAGGAAGAAATATCCTTAAGCTCGCTCAGTTCCAGCGACTATAAGAAGCTGCCTGAACTGATTGACTTTCTGATTGAGGACTGCAGTAAAAATCATGTCAATATTTCCCTGCCATCCCTTAGAATCGACGCCTTTTCCTTAGATGTGATGCAAAAGGTACAGGATGTCAAAAAGACAAGCCTTACCTTTGCGCCGGAAGCAGGGAGCCAGCGCTTGAGAAACGTTATCAACAAAGGGCTGACAGAGGAGGATATTTTAAATGGCGCGGCGCTTGCCTTTGAAGGCGGCTGGACAAGGGTAAAATTGTACTTTATGCTGGGACTTCCCACAGAAACGGAAGAGGATATCAGAGGCATTGCGGAATTGTCCAATAAAATTGCCGCCACCTTTTTTGAGACAGTCCCCAAAGACAAACGTGTCAATGGTAAGGTTCAAATTGTGACGAGTACGTCATTTTTTATCCCCAAGCCCTTTACTCCTTTTCAATGGGCAAGGCAGTGTACCAAGGACGAATATATCGATAAGGCATATCTGACGAGAAACGCGATTAAGGAGCAGCTTAATCAGAAGAGCATCAAGTATAACTGGCATGAGGCGGATACTTCTGTGTTAGAGGGTGTGCTTGCCAGAGGAGACCGGCGGATTTCACAGGTATTGCTAAAGGTCTATGAAAAAGGCGCCATCTATGATGCTTGGAGTGAATATTTTGACAACGAAAAGTGGCTTTCCGCTTTTTCAGAGTGTGGGCTTGACATTGATTTTTATACCACAAGGGAAAGAGGATTGGATGAAATATTTCCATGGGATTTTATAGACTGCGGCGTATCAAAGAATTTCTTAAAGCGTGAGTGGCTTAAGGCGCAAAAAGAGGAGATAAGCTATAACTGCCGCAAGGAATGTCAAGGCTGCGGTGCCATCCGTTTTGGCTGCGGCGTCTGCTTTGAGGAGCACTATGATGACAATACGCCTTGCTGGTCTTAGAATGCGATCTGCTAAGGCTTTAGAAAAATCTTACACATAATTTCAGGATGGTATGGCTTTAGGAAGGTATGATTTAGTATGAAAATCAGAATTAAGTTCAGAAAATACGGCAATCTAAAATATATCGGACATCTGGATGTGCAGCGTTTTTTCCAGAAGGCTGTGCGGAGAGCTGGGATTGATGTTGCCTATACAACAGGGTTCTCTCCGCATCAGATTATGTCCTTTGCGGCTCCTTTGGGCGTCGGTCTGGAAAGTAATGGAGAATACATGGATATGGAATTAAACAGCTTCACGGACTGTCAGGACATCGTGACCCGGCTGAATCAGGCGTCTGTGGAAGGGATTGAGATTCTTTCCGCCGTGGTTCTGCCAAAGGAAGCCGGCAACGCTATGGCAAGCGTAGCGGCGGCAGGCTATACGGTGCGTTTTCGGGAAGGCAGGGAACCGGAATTTGACTGGCAGAATAAAATTTCATCCTTTTATGGAAGGGAATCCATACCGGTTACAAAGGAAACGAAGAAAGGCACGGCAGAAATTGATTTAAAACAGGGAATCTTTTCGATGGAGCTTCGTAAAGATGCGCTGTATATGCTGCTTGATGCAAGCAGTGCGGGAAATATAAAGCCCCAGATGGTAATAGAAGCGTTTCTTTCTGATAATCAGGATGCCTTAAAGGAAAACGCACTCTTGATTACAAGGGAGGAAACCTATACCAATATCGGCACGCCCGATATGCCAAAACTTGTGCCGCTTGAGGCCGTAGGACTGGAGACGGCATATGAGTGATAAAAAATTACTGTTGTATAAAGATCAAAACAAAATAGTAGTACTGCGGATAGGCGCAGGACGGCTTCATTCCGTTCAGGTATATGATGAGGCAGATACTGCGATAAAGGATAATATATATATTGGTAAAATCATACATCTGCGTCATAATATAAATGCCGCATTTATAGATATCCAGAAAGATATCAACTGCTTTCTTTCCCTTGAAAGGCCGTTAAAGTCGGTGTATATGCTGAATCGTCCCTATGACGGCAGACTGATAGAGGGAGATGAGCTTATTGTACAGGTTTCAAAAGATGCCGTCAAAACAAAAATACCAGTTGTAACCACAGATTTTGCCCTTTCCGGCAGATATCTTGCCATATCGGTCGGCGCAGGCAAACTGCGTTTTTCTAAAAAGCTTTCCGAAGAAAAGCAGTATGAGATAGAAGATTTTCTACATGAAGCCGGATACATTAACAGCAAACGCGTGATTCTGTTCCCCCATAGAAAGCTGGCTGATAGTGATACTTTTCAGGAAGGCGAGCCCTTAGATACCTGGGATATCATAGTCAGAACCAACAGCAGAAGCCTGACAGACTTTTCGCCTTTACTGATGGAGTGGGAGCGGCTTTGTGAAGAAAAAGACCGGCTTCTTGCCGAGGCACATCACAGAACCTGTTTTTCCTGCCTGAAGAAAGCGCAGCATCCCTATCTTGAGGATTTAAAGGACTATTATGCGGAGGATATCGATGAGATTGTCACCGACTGTGAAGATATTTATGAGGATCTGAAGCATTATGAAGAAGAGCAGTGCGCTTTAGGCGCTTTATTGCCGCCAATACGGCTTTATCAGGACGAATACCCCATGAGTAAGCTATATCAGTTTGAAAAGCGGCTTAAAGAGGCTTTAAACAGCACTGTATGGATGAAATCAGGAGCATATCTGGTCATTGAGCCTACGGAAGCAATGACTGTAATAGACGTAAATGCCGGCAGGTTTCTGAAAAAAAACATGCAAAGTCAGGATTCTTTTTTTTCCGTAAATATGGAAGCAGCACAGGAGATTGCCCTGCAAATGAAGCTGCGAAATCTGTCAGGTATCATTATTGTAGATTTTATCAATATGGAATCGGATGAAATGAAAGAGAAGCTTTTGGAAAGGCTTAGAGAGCTGGCGGCCATGGATTCTGTCAAAACAGAAGTAGTCGATATCACGCCTTTGGGACTTGTCGAAATTACCCGCCAGCGAATCAATAAACCGCTTAGAGAACTGTTTCAACAAGACGAAAAAGGAGACTGGGTATGCAAATGAAACTCCTAAAGCTGGAAAAGGTAAAAGATGGAAAATATCTGAAAAATTATGAACTGACTTATCTGAACAAAGCCGGTCGTGAAAAGACCTATGAAATTGTCAGCAGAAGAGAACTGAAAAACGCTTCTGACCTCGGAAAGAATCCCAGCGGTATTTCCATTGTTGCCACCTGTAATGACAAACTCTTGCTGCTCAGGGAATTTCGAATGGGCATCAACCAAGACGTCTTTAATCTCTGCGCCGGTATGCTGGAAGATGGCGAAACGCTGGAAACCTGTATTGAAAGGGAACTGTACGAAGAAACCGGACTGAAACTGAAAAAAGTCAAGAGAATCCTGCCGGCATCCTATGCAGCAGTGGCTATTTCCGACTTAAAGACCTATATTGTCTTTGCTGAGGTGGAAGGCGAACTGGGCGACGACCATACTTCCCCAAATGAAGAAATAAAAGCAGGCTTATACAGCCGTGAAGAAGTGGCAGAGCTCTTAGAAACGGAGGAATTCAGTTCCAGGGCACAGATGGCGGCATACTTTTTCTCTATTGGCGCATCTCCCATATAAATCTTTCAGAATAGCCTGATGGAAATGTTTTACGGTTGCATAATGATTATCATCTGATAAACAGGTATGTGATAGATAAGTATGGTTTAAAGCAGAATATAAAATTGCCGGAAAATTTTCGGATGGAAAAAATTTATTCTCTTTATCCATTTGATGTAATGCGTCTGCTTGATGATTTGCAACATGATTTTGCAGAAAGCTGTGATGGAGAATTTTTTTCTTTACGAAATCTTTATCCGACAAATTTATAACCAAGGCCGTCGATGTATGTGTAAAAGAGATGGCTGCATTACGGGATGGAAATTTCTATATGGATGCCTATGAATGGGCTTGGAAGAGTCTATAATAAGAGACATGTAACTATGCGCAAAATGCGAGTTTAACGAACAGTTATTATGGTAAAATACCTATTTCATCAGAATCCAGTATTACGGTAAAGGGACCGTCATTGATAAGGCTTACCTTCATATCTGCACCAAATATGCCTTTTTCCACAACAGGGATTTCTTCCTTGCATAAATGCAGAATATATTCGTACAAAGCGTTTGCCTTGTCAGGTGCGCCTGCATGGGTAAAGGATGGACGATTCCCTTTCTTACAGTCTGCATACAGTGTAAATTGCGATACCATCAAAAGGCTTCCTGAAACGGTCTTAATATCTAAATTGGTTTTTCCTTCCGCATCTTCAAAAATCCGCAAACCAATCAGCTTTTTGACCATTTTATCAGCAATTTGCTCGTTATCGGTCTGGCTGATGCCGACAAACACTAAAAAACCTTTCTCAATTTGTCCGACAATATTTTCTTCCACAGTAACCGCCGCCGAACGTACTCTCTGAATTACAAAACGCATTTTTTACCCCGTTTCACTTCCGCTTTCTATCTGAATACTTCTCTTCCATCCTAATTGACAAAAAAATAACAATCCAAAAACTCGGCAATACCTTCTTCATCGTTGCTGCCAATAACAAGGTCTGCGCTTGCTTTTACCTCTTCAATTGCATTTCCCATGGCAATACCTTTTCCGCATAATTGTAACATTCCAATATCTGCGTAGTCATCACCAAACGCTATGATTTCTTCCTCTTTTATCTCACAGGCAGCGCATATTTTTGCAATAGCATGTTCTTTTGTGGCTGTTTTTTTCGTAAATTTGTACCAGTACCCGTCTGAAAAGCGTATACAATCACAATTCGGCAATCTTTCTTGTAATTGTACAGCCTGTCTATCATCAAAAATTTCCACACACATCTTCAAGGCACTTTTGTCAAAATCCACAAAGTCTGTATAAATGCTGTCTCCCCAGCTTTTATCCTGTTTCTTAGGATCTGTTTTATAGTTCCAGTAGTGGGAATCAATGGTGTCAATGGTGATTTCACAATCTGTGCCGCATACTTTTCTGGCGGCTGCAATCATTTGACAGGTTTCTTCTTTTGAAAATTCAGCCTTATATATATATTCATGTCGGTATTTTACCAGCGCGCCGCCGCTTGTAATCAATATGTCCGGCTGTAAGTCGTTGATAAAGGACAACGCATTCTGCTCGCTTCTGGATGTAGACACGCCGATTAAAATACCTTTCCGCCGACATTTCTGCAACGCCTGCAAGGTTCCTGGTGAAATTGTTTTATCGCTGCAAAGTAATGTGCCGTCCAAATCAAACAAAAGAAGCTTATATTGTTCCATACTTATTTTTCCTTATCTTCTGCTTTCGTTTCCTTTTCAATGCGGTTATCAGAAGACGTATCCGCAGCTCTCTTAAAGGTCCTTTTGAAAGGGAAGCCTTCGGATATTTTTTTGTGTTTTTCCTTCAGCTTCTGTCTGGTACTACTGCCATCATCCGCCTCTGTTTTGTGTACTTCCCCGTTTTCATCGATGTACTCCATATCCAAATACACGCTTGATTGGAGCGGAAGCTTTTTCTTCTGCAGAGAACGGTTGACAAGCCCTTTTACCGCGGCAAAGAATACGGCAAAAATGGGAACACCGACAATCATTCCGGGCACACCAAACAATCCGCCGAACAATGTGATGGAAAAGATAACCCAGAACCCTGATAAGCCCGTGGAATCACCTAAAATTCTCGGTCCAATCAAGTTGCCGTCAACCTGCTGCAGGATAAGAATAAAGATAACAAAGGTCACGCAGTTCATGGGATGACTTAAGTCCACAATTAATATCAGAAAGGCACAGGGAATTGCGCCAAGGTACGGGCCAAAAAAGGGAATAACATTGGTTACGCCGACAATTACGCTGACCAAGGCGGCATATGGTGTACCGAGCAAGGTGGTTCCAATAAAGCAAAGCAGACCAATTATTATGGAATCCAACACTTTTCCGCTGATAAAGCCGATAAAGGTTCTGTGTACAAAACGCAGCGAACTTAACACGGCGTTTGCAGAATCCGTCTCGAATATGGCATATATCATTTTTTTGCCCTGTGCAGAAAAGGTTTCCTTACTTGCCAGAACATATATGGAAATAATAAAACCTATAATAAAATTCCATGCTACTTTTAAAAAGCTTAAAATACTGAGAGAAACGGTTTTTAATACTTCACCGGATTTTTCCAGAAGATTCGCCGTATCGGCAAGCCAGGTTTCCAGACTGGAAAACAGCTTTGTAACCTGTGGCATTACATAATTTTTCAGTTCCTGGTTATCTTCCATCAGATTATTCAGCCATGTGGAAAGATTTCCAACATAATCGTCAAAGTTGTAAATAATGGTTTGAATACTTGGTACAATCTGTGAAATCAACATAGCAATTAATGCATAAATTGTAAAAATCATTAAAAGAGAAGTCAGAATAACTGCAATTCCCCTGACTATTTTTTTTCTGCGGGCTGTTTCTTTTATTTTAAGCCGGTCAAATAAAGGATTGAGAACTTTCTGCTCAATAAAGTTTAAAATCGGGGTAAGCAAATACGCTATGATTAATCCGAAAACCACCGGCATGACTACACTAAATAATGACTTGACATTCTGGATAAACTCAGAAATATGAAATATTAAATAGTAAAAGCAAATGCCGCCCGCTATAACGGAAAACGCCGTAAGGCCCCATTTAAAATATTTGCTGTTAATTTTCAGTTTCATCCTATATGCTCCTATCTGTTTCTATATCTTTCCACACATTGTTGGCAAAATGCGAATCCTTATCTATCAAAGAGTATAGCACGAATACCAGAAGAAAAACAGATGATTTTTCTAAAAACAGATGAAATAACTACAAAAAAAATGTATAATCAAAGGAGTTACCTGTACCCAACAGGAATCGGAAAGGTATGATATTCATTATGAAACTACAGCAGGTATTCAGCATCGTCCGTAAGGCAGTGGAGGATTATCATATGATTGAGGACGGTGATAAAATTGCCGTCGGCATCTCAGGTGGAAAAGACAGTCTGACGCTTTTGTATGCATTAAGCGGTTTAAGGCGTTTTTACCCTAAAAAATTTGAATTGATGGCAGTTACAGTAGATTTGGGGTTCCAAAACCTGGATTTATCCAAAATAAACGCATTGTGTGAGGAATTACAAGTAGAATATAAAATCATAAAGACAGATATTGCCCAAATTATCTTCGAGGACAGAAAAGAAAGCAATCCCTGCTCTCTATGTGCAAAAATGCGGAAAGGCGCGTTAAATGAAGCCGTTAAAGCTGCCGGGGTTAACAAAATTGCCTATGCACATCATAAAGATGATGTGGTGGAGACCATGCTGATGTCACTGGTTTATGAAGGCAGATTTCACACTTTTTCTCCTGTCACCTATCTGGACAGGATGAACTTAACTGTGATACGCCCCTTAATGTATATGAATGAAGCAGATGTAATTGGTTTTATCAATAAATATGATGTTCCGGTTGTAAAAAGCCCCTGTCCGGCAGATGGACATACCAAACGGGAATATATCAAGCAGCTTTTACAGCAGTTGAACCGTGAAAATCCGGGGGTTAAAGAGAGAATGTTTACGGCAATACAGACCGGAAGCCTGAAAGGATGGGAAAAATAATGAACACGGATAATTATCATGACGCACAAAACAAACAAAATATCATCAAGCTGCGTGCCGTATTGAATACGCTCCCACCCTTCTGCCAGGAATTTTTCCGCGGAATCGCAGATACTACCTCTACGAGGACAAGGCTTGCCTACGCCTATGACATCAGGGTGTTTTTTGAGTTCCTGCATGAGACAAATCCGTCCTGTGCCAAATTGGAAATCAAAGAAATTCCAATCAAAGTATTAAACCAGGTTACAAGGCAGGATATTGAAGAGTATCTTTCCTACATCAGCTATTATGAGAAGGAAGGACGTGAAATTACCAATACCGAGCGCGGCAAGGCGCGGAAGCTCTCCAGCCTGCGCAGTTTTTACAATTACTATTTTCAGAACGAGCGCATTGAAAAGAATACTGCCGAGCTTGTTCCCGTACCCAAACTGCATGAGAAAGCCATTATCCGCCTGGAGCCAAACGAAGTGGCAACTCTGCTGGATCAGGTGGAGGCAGGCGCTAAACTGACGAAAAAGGAACTTGCCTACCATGAAAAAACCAAGGTTCGCGATATGGCGCTGCTGACCCTTTTGTTAGGGACAGGTATTCGTGTGTCAGAATGTGTGGGACTTGACTTACAGGACGTTGATTTTGAAAATGACGGGATTAAAATCCGCCGGAAAGGTGGCTATGAAGCGGTGGTATACTTCGGTGATGAGGTGGAAAGCGCGCTGCGGGAATACATGAAAGAACGAGAACATATCATCCCGGCATCCGGCCACGAAAATGCACTTTTCCTTTCCATGCAAAATCGGCGGATAGCGGTCCGTTCCGTAGAAAATCTGGTAAAAAAGTATGCTTCTCGTGTTACGACACTGAAAAAAATCACGCCGCATAAGCTTCGAAGCACCTATGGCACTACTCTCTATCAGGAAACCGGTGATATCTATCTGGTAGCCGATGTGCTTGGCCATAAGGACGTCAATACTACCAGAAAGCATTATGCGACTATGGAGGACGAAAGAAGAAGAATGGCAGCAAAGGTAGTAAAACTTCGCGAGGAAAACACCGACAAACCATAAGTATGTCATCTTTGGCTTGTCAGAATAAGGTTTTCCGAAAGACGGTTATTGTTTGAATTCCGTGGAATAATAAGGAATAACCAAATACTGACCTGCAGTCAGGGATTCTTCCTGCAAATGATTGATTTTCATCACTTCATGCACATAATCGTCCTTTGCAGCATACTCCTCTCCTGCGTATCTGTCGGCTAAGGACCAGAGTGAATCACCGTATACTATCTCAATGCTCGTGTAGTATTTGTAAGAAACCGGTTCATTAGAGTTTGCCTTGGAAAGAATCGCATGATAGGAAACTGTCAAAAACAATATCAGCAGAACGGTAAGCAGGACAAGAAAGCACTGCCGGCGAAAATGACGGAGTCTTTTCATCTTGTTTCTCTGTTTGCGGTATTCACTATTTAAAAATGCTTCATAAACTCTTTCGTCCATCGTAATCTCATTCCTTTCAGCGAACATATGGTTTGAATATCTGTTCGTGAACACTTGTTCATTTGTCTGTATTATACAGAACATGTTTTCGAATGTCAATAGAATTTCGAAAAAATTTCGAACATATTTTCTGAACATGTATTTGCTTTTTCCGGTGAGGTGTGCTATACTGTAATAAATTAAAAACAATTTACCATAAACACCAATGGAGGTATCAGCATGGAACAAAAAATATCAGCCAAGCAAAAGGAAATCTTAGAGTATATTAAAGATGAAATTTTGAGAAAGGGATATCCGCCCACTGTGCGGGAAATATGTGAGACGGTTCATTTAAAGTCCACCTCTTCTGTCCACTCTCATTTAGAGACTTTGGAAAAGAAAGGATTTATCCGCAAGGATCCGACGAAGCCCCGTGCCATCGAGATTTGCGATGACAGCTTTCAGATGGTAAGAACCGAGATGGTGAGTCTTCCCATAGTAGGAACTGTAGCTGCCGGACAGCCTATTCTGGCGCAGGAAAACATCGAGAGCTATTTCCCGATTCCGGCAGAGGTCGTACCGCCCGGAGAAGCTTCTTTCATATTAAAAGTAAAAGGTGATTCCATGATAAATGCCGGAATCTACAGCGGCGACCAAATTTTTGTACAGAGCTGCAGCACTGCGCATAACGGGGATACGGTAGTTGCACTTGTAGATGATTCTGCAACCGTAAAAACTTTTTATAAAGAAAACGGGCATATCCGGCTTCAGCCTGAAAATGATACCATGGATCCCATTATTGTTGATGACTGTCAGATTCTGGGTAAGGTATTTGGCGTATTCAGATTGTATCATTAATTTTTGCCAATTTTAAGCAGCTTCCTTTTCATACATATTTTGCGCTTTTGCTACGCAGAATAATTAAGGTAAACACTGTCCTTGGGATTAGTGTAGTTTCCGGCGTTTCACAAACGCCTATGTGATTATGTATGGAAAGGAGAAAGATATGAGAATGAAATGGCTTGATATTATAGCTTTAGTCGTTACCATAATAGGTGCTGTAAATTGGGGACTTATCGGTTTATTCCGATTTGATTTAGTTGCCTTTTTATTGGGGGATATGACTTGGCCTTCACGGATTGTCTATGTGGTTGTCGGACTTTGTGGATTGTATCTTTTCAGCTTCTTTGGAAAAATATGCAGAGACGACTCTGTCTGATAACAGAATACTGATTTTCATGATAACAAAAAGGAGTCCACTGAAAACAGATGGACTCCTTTTATCATCACAATTCCGAGCACTCTATCGCCTTGCCGTCTCTCCAGATTCGCTCCAGATTGTAAAACAGACGGTTTTCCTTATCAAAGATATGCACAATGACGTCTCCAAAATCCATTAATATCCAGTTTGCAGTATTGTAGCCTTCTACCTGCCGCATCGCATAGCCTGCCCTGCCGAGCACCTCCTGCACATTATCCGCCATTGCCTGAATCTGACTGCGATTGCTGCCGTTTGCAATAATGAAATAGTCTGCAACTACAGAAACCTCACTGATATCTATGACATGAATATCTTCTGCCTTCTTATCTTCCAAAGCTTTAATTGCCTGTTTTGCCATATTTTTTGATTGGTTGATATCCATTATTATGCCTCACTTTCCTCTTTTTCCAATAGCTTTTCTTTACGGTAA
Organism: Lachnospiraceae bacterium; assembly: GCA_029053015.1. GTDB lineage: Bacteria > Bacillota > Clostridia > Lachnospirales > Lachnospiraceae > Acetatifactor. The sequence goes on along the minus strand of JAIDHX010000040.1, from coordinate 24,325 downwards.
TATTCCAAAGTTTTTTCTGTCATGGGGTCGATGTCATCCGGGCAATCCTGCAGATATATTATGGTGTCCTCAAGGATCCGCAGCAAAGCGTCGTCCAGATTCTGAAAAGCAATCCTGCGGATTTCATCCAGATGCGGAGCCTGTTTTCTGCCGGGTTCAATATAGTCTGCTATAAAAATAATTTTTTCCAAAAGAGACATAGCTGGTCTGCCTGTGGTATGGTTTAATATGGCATTGATCACATCTTTATCGCGTACTTTATAAGTATTCATTGCCAGAAAGCTGCCAACCTTTGCATGGAGAAGCTGCGGCTTTCTGCGTTCCACATCCGTGATGCCAATATGATGCTTTTCACAAAAGGAAATGCTCTTTTCTTCTTCCATGCCCTTGGCACAGTCATGCAAAAGACCGGCGAGCTCTGCGCTTTCTATGGACGCTCCATACCGCATGGCAAGCGCTGCCGCAGTATAAGCGACGCCTAAAGTATGCTCATACCGCTTTTCCGCCAAAGATTTTTCCATTGCCCTTCTGATTTTTCTGATATCAGTATTTTTCATACCGTCCACCCTCTCTTATTTATATAGTCTGTTGTCCTGTATAAATAATCTGACTGTCTCGGGCACCATATAGCGAATACTTCTGCCCTCTTTCGTAAGTCGTCTGATATCGGTTGAAGAAATTGCAGTTTCCGGAAAAGGAAGCAGCCTGATTTCTGCACGGTAGTTCTCTGCAAGATAACTGCACTTTTCCAGCATAAGTGCGGGATCCGCACCATTTCTGACTGCCGCCAGCACTGTACAGGCAGCAAAAATTTCTTCCGGATTTTTCCATGTCTCAATAGAAAAAAGGCAGTCTGCACCCATCAGAAAAAAGAAATCTGTCTGGGGCTGTTCCCGTTTTAACTGCGCTAAGGTATCACAGGTGTAAGTGTTTCCTTCACGCTTTATCTCCATGTCGGAGACAATAAAATGAGGATTGTCCGCAATCGCTAATTCTACCATTTTAAGACGCCGGTCTGCCGGCATAACCTCTTCCTTTTTTTTCATATAAGGCTGTCCGCTGGGAATGAACATAACATTGTCAAGCTTTTCAGCAGACAATGCTGTTTCTGCGAGCAAAAGATGCCCTAAGTGAATCGGATTAAAGGTTCCGCCCATGATACCTGTTTTTTTCTTTCCAATATCCTGTTGAAAGTTCTTCTTATCATCCATAATATCAGAATAATGCCTTTCCTGCAATGCTGTCATACGTTTACAATTGTTTTCCTGCTATTTAGTCGGGCAGTATAATCTTCTTGTTTTTTCGGTTTTCTTTGTAGAGGACAATTTTTCTTCCAATTACCTGCACTACCTGTGATTGTGTCCTGTCTGCAAGCATTTCCGCAATTGCCTTCGGGTCTTCCATACAATTCTTAAGCACGGCTATCTTAATCAGTTCCCGTGTATTGAAAACCTCTGCAACTGCTTCCGTCACCTCCGGTGTCAGATTGGATTTGCCTATCTGAAAAACCGGCTCCATGGTGCTTGCCAGTCCCTTTAAATATGCACGCTGTTTACTTGTCATTTTAAGTCTGTACCTTTCTTTTTACTTTTGAAGTTTACATGATATAACCGTTTATTTGTAATAATCAAATGCCAGTCCGTACATTCTGACGGTGTCGCCTTCCTGTATACCAAGCGCTTCCAGTTCGTCCAGAATCCCCGTCTGCTTTAAAAAATTCTGGAAAAAAGTAAAGCCTTTTTCACTCTCCAAATTCGTATATCCCAGCATTTTTTCGATGCGTGGCCCTTCCACTACATATTCATTATTTTCTTCGCTGTAGGTTACCGTATAAGGTTCATCCTCAAATACCATTTGATCCGGGAAAAATTCCTGTTCGAAAATGACAGGCGTATCATCTAAAGCTTCCAGCATATTCTTAACATGATATAAAAGCTCCTTTACACCCCTTCCGCTTACGGCAGAAATAGGATATACGCTAATGCCCTTTGGTTCAAATTCCGCCTTAAGTTTCGAAATGATTTCATTTTCGCCCTCATAGATTAAATCAACCTTATTGGCGGCAATCACCTGTGGCTTTGCTGCAATCTCCGGATTGTAGGCTTCAAGCTCTTTGTCAATGGCATAAATATCTGCTATGGGGTCTCTGCCTTCTGAACCTGCAGCATCCACCATATGAATCATGACCTTGGTTCGCTCAATATGCCTTAGGAATTCGTGCCCCAGTCCGATTCCTTCTGAAGCGCCTTCTATCAGCCCCGGGATATCGGCAATGACAAAACCGTTTCCATCCTCCATATCCACCACACCCAAATTGGGGTTCAGGGTTGTAAAATGGTAATTGGCAATTTTAGGTCTTGCATTGGTCACCCTTGCCAAAAAGGTAGATTTTCCCACATTGGGAAATCCGACCAGCCCTACGTCGGCAATTACCTTAAGCTCCAATATCAAGTTAAGTTCCTTTGCCGGCTGACCAGGCTGGGCATATTTTGGCGCCTGCATAGTGGAGGTTGCATAATGCTGGTTGCCATTGCCGCCTCTGCCGCCCTTTAACAATACAATCCTTTTATTGTCGCCGGACATATCTGTAATCACTTTGCCGCTTTCCGCTTCCTTAATAACAGTTCCCGCAGGCACCTTTAAGATGATGTCCTCGCCGTCTTTTCCGCGGCAGTTCTTTTTTCCGCCGTTTTCACCGCTCTGTGCCTGATATTTACGGATATGCCGGTAGTCCGTGAGCGTATTCAAACCTTCGTCCACCACAAAGATTACGTCGCCGCCGTGTCCGCCGTCACCGCCATCCGGTCCACCGTTTGGAACATATTTTTCCCGTCTGAAGGAAACATGGCCATCGCCACCTTTTCCGCTTTTTACATAAATGGCCGCTCTGTCTGCAAACATATTGAAAAACTCCTTATATTTTAAAAATGGGCTTCAAACAACCGTTTGAAGCCCGTGTCCGCATCTCTTATTTTTCTACAGGATATACGGAAGCCTGCTTTTTGTCTCTGCCTTTTCTCTCAAAACGCAGGATACCATCTACCTTGGCAAACAAGGTATCATCTCCGCCGATTCCGACATTGATGCCCGGATGGATCTTGGTACCGCGCTGTCTGTATAAGATATTGCCGGCTTTTACGAACTGGCCATCGGCTCTTTTCGCTCCAAGTCTTTTGGATTCGGAGTCTCTGCCGTTCTTGGTAGAACCAACTCCCTTTTTATGAGCAAAAAACTGAAGGTTCATTTTTAACATCGGTCTACACCTCCTCGAATTTAACTTGTAAATACTTCTTCCCGTATTCCTTTTGGATATTCTGCAGTCCGAAAACCAAGGCATCCAACAGAAAAACGGAACGTTCCTGCAGCGGACCTGTGAAGTCACAACGAATAAAGCCTTCTTCCTCATTGACGGAAGTTTCAAAGACCTCTCCGGCAAGCTGTTCCAGTGCATTAATCGTATTGATTACCAGCACGGAAACGGAGGCACAGACAATATCAGCGCCGTATTTTGCAAAACCGGCATGTCCAAAGCAGGTCAACTGCCTGTAAGTATCGTTACAATCCTTACAAATTACAATCTTTGTCATAATCACATTATCTCATGATGCAGGTACTATGCATTAATCTTTTCGATTTTAACCTGAGTGTATGCTTGTCTATGACCGTTTTTCTTGTGGTAGCCGGTTTTTCTCTTGTACTTGTATACAATAACCTTCTTGCCACGACCCTGTTCGATAACAGTTGCGGTAACAGTTGCATTTGCAACGTCTTCGCCAACCTTTAAAGAACCGTCACTTACTGCGACTACCTGGTCAAAAGTTACAGTACTTCCTGCTTCAACGTCCAGCTTTTCTACTTTAAGCACGTCGCCTTCAGAAACTTTGTACTGCTTTCCACCTGTTGCAATAATTGCGTACATAAGGCACCTCCTTATTTATGAACATAAAGTCCACATTACTCGCTAACTTTGGTGGCATTGCGCACTTATACCTCGTTATGCGGCATACTCAAATATCATACCATCAGGCATGTGCCTTGTCAAGTTTTATTTCCCTCGTTTTTCAAAATCTTCAATATATTGGATAATCAGTTTTACAGTGCCTTCCACGCCTAAGACTGAGCTGTTGATGCATAAATCATAGCTGTCGGCACGCCCCCACTTCTTGGAGGAATAGTAATTATAATAACTCTGGCGCTGTTTATCCTTTTTGATGATCATGTCACGGGCTTTGTTTTCATTCAACTGGTAGCGTTCCATGACACGCTCTATTTTGGTGTCTTCATTGCCATATATGAACAGGTGGATACAGTTCTTGTAATCTGCAAGCGCATAGTCCGCACAACGACCTACAATCACACAGGGGCCCTCGTCGGCAATTTTTTTGATGGTATCAAACTGTGCAAGAAACACTTTATGGCTGATCGGCATATCCACAAAGGAAGAAGCATTATATCCAAAAGAATATGTGTCCATTACCAGATTGTACAAGAAAGAATTAGTCGGACGTTCATCATGATTCTGAATCATCTCCTCACAAAAGCCGCTTTCTTTTGCCGCTCTCGACAACAGCTCCTTATCATAACAGCGAATACCAAAATATTCCGCAACCTTTTCTCCGATTTCTCGACCTGCACTGCCAAATTGTCTTCCGATTGTTATTACAGTATTCATATGAAACACCTGCCTCTCTGTTAAATTGGCGCACAATTCCCCTCGCCATCACTTATATTATATACACTTTGCTGACATTTTTCCAGTAATTTATCATGTTTTTAGCTATTTTTACCATTTTTATAAAATTTCCAAAAGGTGCTGGAAATATTGCGGCAAAGGTGCATCTACTTCAATATACTCTTTTGTTCTTGGCTGGATAAATCCCAGAGTCTTTGCGTGCAGAGTCTGTCCCTCCAGTTTAAAGGGAGAACTCAACCTGGAATACAGCGGATCACCCAAAATGGGATATCCTATACTTGCCATATGCACCCGAATCTGATGTGTCCGACCGGTTTCCAATGTACATTCGATATAGGTATAGTTATCAAAGCGCTGTAATACCCTGTAGTGCGTGACTGCTCTCTTGCCGCCTTCCGCCAGTACCGCCATTTTCTTTCTGTCCGCGGGAGAACGCCCAATGGGACGGTCTATGGTTCCCTTGTCCTTTGGCAGAACGCCGTGGCAGATGGCTCTGTAGCATCTGGTAATGGAATGTTTTTTCAGCTGTCTCGCAATCGCCTTGTGCGCTGCATCCGTTTTGCATACAAGCAGGGAGCCTGTGGTATCCTTGTCGATTCTGTGCACAATTCCCGGACGCAGACAGCCGTTGATTCCGGACAGCGAATCATGGCAGTGATACAGCAGGGCATTGACCAGTGTTTTGCTGTAATGCCCTGCCGCAGGATGGACTACCATTCCCTTTGGTTTGTTTACTACGATAACGTCCGCATCTTCATATAAAATATCCAATGGTATATTTTCCGGCAGAATATCCGGTTCGACGGCTTCCGGAACTGAAAAAGCAACTTCATCAGAAACCTTTACTTTATAGCTGCTTTTTACAGGGCTGCCATTTACCATCACTGCTTCTTCTTTGATTATCTTTTGAATATACGAGCGTGACAAAGAATCAAACGCCGTGCTGATACATTTATCAATTCGCAGCCCTTCCATGTCCTCTTCTATGGTGAAATGAAACTCGTTCATAAATTCCTATTTGACCTCACGAAACTTTTTCTGCTTGAAATTGAGGAAGGACATATCCTCCTCCTTATATACAAACAAGAACAGATACCCCAATACAATAATGGACACGACAATACACATATCCGCCACATTAAAAATAGGGAAATTTATCAGGGAAAAAGAGATAAAATCCACTACATATCCCAGACGCAGCCTGTCTATCATATTGCCGACTGCACCACCGGTCAGAATACCGCCAAAAATGTATAAAATATGAAACTTTTTTCCCTCCGGCAGCTTCAAGATGCAGAACAGCATAACAGCAAGGAATATGATGCCGATAAATAAAATGAAAAAGCTCTGTCCCTCCAGCAGACTCCATGCCATGCCGGTATTAGAAAAGAATTGAAATTCCAAAACGCCTTTTATCAGAGGAAATGCCTCCTTGCCCTGCAGCCGCTCTATCGCCAGATTTTTGGTATACTGATCCGCCAGAATAGCTAAAAACATGATACAAAAGAACAGAGACATCCATTTTACTTTTGATTTATTTTTATTCATGTGCATCCCCTTCGCTAAAGTAAATTTCATTGACGGCTTCCAGAATTTCCTGTTCTGTCACAGTATTGTCAATCACTGCCTTACCGATTTTCTTTAACAGAACAAATTTAATCCGTCCTGCCTCCATTTTTTTGTCTGAGCGCGTCAATCGGACAATTTCGTCTGGATTGATTTCTTCCACACTGATAGGAAGGTTAAACGGCACAAACATGTCTCTTATTTCATAATATTCTTCCATGGCAAGCATTCCTCTCTTATAGGAGATATATGCCGCCGCCACAGCGCCAAGCGCCACACATTCCCCATGATACAGGGAAAAATGCTTTGCCTTTTCGATGGCATGTCCGATGGTATGCCCAAAATTCAAGAGCGCGCGCTCTCCTTTTTCTTCAGGGTCTTTTTCCACCACTTGTTTTTTTACGAGACAGCTTCTAAATACCATTTCCTTTAGTGTTTCCGGATTTCTGTCACTTATTTCATACATATTATCCAAAAGCCAAAGATAAAACGCTTCATCCTTTATCAGTCCATGCTTCATAATCTCCGCAAAACCTGCATAGAACTGGCGCTCCTCCAGAGTCTGTAAGACTGATACATTCATATATACCAGACGGGGCATTTTAAATGCACCCACCATATTTTTATAGGAATCAAAATCCACACCTGTCTTCCCGCCGATGGAGCTGTCAGCCTGCGCCAGAAGCGTGGTAGGAATCTGCACATAATCGACTCCGCGAAGATAAGTTGCTGCCACAAAACCGGTCAAATCGCCTGTTACACCGCCGCCTAACGCAAGCAGCATATCCTTGCGGTCAAATCCCTCCTGAATCAAAAATTCATAGGCTTTTTTTACGGTGTCCAGCGTTTTACTGCTCTCTCCTGCCGGAAAAGAAAACAGAACCACCTTTTTACAGATTCCGGCAAGCTGAGCCTGCAAATCCTTTCCATATAGTCTTTCCACTGTGGAATCTGTTATGATACAAAGCCTTTTTTGTCCAACATCAAGCGCTGAAAGCTCTCTTGTCAGGGCATCAAAGGAAAGCTCATACACAATATCATAGCACGGCTTTTTGTTGTACATGATTTCCATTCTGTCGGTTTCCATATGTGTTTCCATGTGTATCCTCCGCATATCAGTTTCTATTTTGAAAGATAAAAGGGCAGATACGGAATCTGCCCTTCCTGTAATCCTTAATAATTGTTGTTGATGGGAACATCAAAGGAGCCGCCGCCACCATTTAAAATATCCTGAAAATCACCGGAAATATCTACACTGGCAGGTGTAATGATAAATATGTAATGAGATATTTTCTGCAGATTTCCGTTGATGGCAAAGCAGGAACCGGAGGTAAAATCAATGATTCTCTGTGCAATGTCTACATCTAAACCTTCCAGATTTAAAACAACGGTCCGGTTGGCGAGAAGCGTCTCCGTAATTTCCCTTGCGTCTTCAACCGAAGTCGGCTTTATCACGCATACTTCCATGCCGTTCGAATTCTGCATTCTTCTGGTATTGCTCTTGGGCATGGGCGTTACCTTGGACGCAGTCTTTCTTGCCGCCGGCTTGTCCTCCATATCCTGTTCTTTATAGGACTTCTTAGGCTCATCATAATCATCATCATCAAGATAATCATCATCCGTGTCATAATCGTCCTCATCATTCAGCTTCATATAATTCAAAAACTTATCCATTACTCCCATGCGCTACCATGCCTTTCCGCAGCCTGCACTCTAAAGCTAAGCCAATGCTTATTGCTTTGTAACTGCAGGTACAAATGCTATTTCCTGTCTCCGAATATGCCTGTGCCGACCCTTACATAAGTGGCGCCCTCTTCCAAAGCGACCACATAATCTCCGGTCATCCCCATGGACAATATTCCCATACTGACATTATCAATGTTTTTGCTCATTATGTCAACAGATAATTGGCGCAAATTCACAAAATGTTGTCTGTTTTCTTCTGCATTTTCTACATATGGTGCTATCGTCATTAATCCTTTGACACAAATCCCCGGCAAAACTGCAATGTTTTCTATTAATTCGAGCACTTCTTCCCGATGCGCCCCGAATTTACTCTCTTCCTCCGCCACATTCACTTCAACTAAAATATTGACTTCAATTCCCTTCTTAACCGCTTCCTTGCTGATTTCGCATGCCAGCCTGTAAGAATCGACACTGTGGATCAGAAACACTTTATCCACAATATATTTTACCTTATTGCGCTGCAGGTGCCCAATCATATGCCAGCGGATATCGGATGGAAGCTGTCCATATTTATCCATAATCTCCTGCACTTTGTTTTCACCAAAATCCCTGCAGCCTGCCTCATAAGCCTCTCGCAGCATCTCTATGGGCTTTGTTTTGCTGACGGCAATCAGAGATGCTTCATCCGGATTTCTGCCCGCTTTCCTGCATGCCGTCTCCATATTCTTTTTCACCAATGCAATATTTTCCGTAATCATAATAGTCCCCTGCATATCACAAGCCTTACCCGTGTATGCTCAAATACAAAATGTTTACTTGTAAATAAACTGGTCTGCCGTCACACTGGAAGCATCCTGCACAATCAAATCGTATACGTTGAGCCCGTATTCCGTATTGGATCTTACAATGGAATATTCTTCGTTATGATACAGGATTTCTATCTGTTTAAAGTCGGCGTAGCCCTTGTTCATGTTATAGACACCCGTCAGGGTATCACGTTTGCTGACAGTATAGGTTTCTGTGGAATCCGGCATAAACAAATGGTCTCCGCTCTGCAGCGCCCCCGCATCCACATAATACTCTCCATCAACAAGACTGTATATGCTGACCTCTATATACGCAGTACTTGGCGTGCCATCCTCCAACACGGTTTCACGCAAAACGCCATAAGAATCCGTAGAACCACTTCTGGTAATGTAAGCCTCCGGTATCAGGAAAAATTCCCGTTCTACAATGGAACTGTTTGGAATTTTCAAACCGGTTTCCTCATGTAACAGCAGCTCCACTTCCAGAAAACGGTCGTTCACAAAGCTTATCATGGAGTTGGTAAAAGAAAGCTGCGCGTAAATATTGCCGTCACTGTTGTACAGAATGGTGATGTTTGCCCATGACTCATTCTGATTTTTCATAAAGCGTACCTTGACCACTTCTGCCTGCTCAAGTTCAGCCGCCCTTGCTTCATCCACCTGAATGACAAGAGACCAGTTTTCATTGTTGCAAATTTTATAAACGGCATCTTCCGATGCTATCAGTTCATTGCTCAGCAACTGTTTTTTTTCATAATCAGAAGCTTTCAGCATATTGGCAGTTACTTCCGACGGCTTCAGCGCTTCATACCCATCCGTCCAGTACATCACAATACCGGACTGTGGTGCGCGGGCAAGTGTCACCATACTGCGCAGGTCCCCATTGTTCAAATCGTTTATGCTGTCCATCAGGGACACATTGGCAAACTTTAACACCGTTCCCTTGACTGCATATTTAAAACTATACGTAGACGCATAATTTTCCGGTGTAAAGCCATGCACAAAATTGACGATTTCGCTTTTCAACTGGAGTAAATCCGAATCAGAAAGGACATTTGTTCCCAGTTCTTCACTGTTAATGTAGTCGGAAAGCCTGCCGGTTTCGTCTACCGTATAAACCAGATTGCCGACGGCAACCCGTTCGCCTTCTCTTGCATAATAATTGACATATCCCGATGCCTCTGCCGTGATAATATTCTCTTCCCGTATGATGATTCCGGTGTAGAGGTTTTCGGAAGAAAGAGAGCCTTCCCTTACCTCGTAAGGTCTGATGTGGTTGTCCTTAAAATACATACTGATACAGATACACACATAGAGAAAGATAGCCGCGAAAATCACCATACCAATGTTGATATTCAGGGGCTTTCTGTATTTTTTGATTTTTGTCACCTTTGAAGAGCCTTTTCCAGCCACTGGCATACCTCCGTTTTTCATTTCCTTATGCGCCCGTGCACAATAAAGCCCCGGAGATTCCGAGGCTTCATCTGATGCGTTTATGTATTATAAAGAGATAATAATTTTTGATTTTACTGCTTCAGGAAGTTCGTTTTCGTCTACGGAAACGCTGAGTATAAAATCCACGCCGAATTTACCGCTGATTTTTTCCAGTTTATCGATAGCCGGCAGAATATCTCCACCATTTTCCAAATGGGCAATCTTTAAAAAGCTGTCAAAATACATCTGCTGCAAATCATGATCCTGAGAAATGATGCCGCTGACAAAGCCTAAGAATTCATCTGTGTCCTCTACCAGATAATCGGATACATCGATTAATCTCACTTTATTATTCAGTTCGTACATATGCTTGGTACTCTTGTCAAGGTAAACAATATTACCATTGATATTTTTAACTTCCTCATTTACTTTATCCAATAAGTGTTTTGTCTTGCCTTTACCCTTCCTGCCTGCTATTAATTGAACCATCGGTAAACCCTCCTAAAGTAAATTGACATAACCTGTTTGCTACGTCTGCTTTTATTATAAAATAATCTGGCGCAAAAAACAACCACTATTTCCCTATTTCATTTAGTAAATCCGACATTTCCGGATACATAACGTCATTTGAGGGCGCTCTGAGAATTACGGATATGTACGGAGCCCCTGTTGTATCGCGCGAAAGCAGAATCAGACAGTGCCCTGCGGCATTGGTGGTTCCGGTCTTTCCGCCTACAATGGTTATATTTTCGGGAGGATCAAAATTTCCCCTGAAATATAAGTTTGTCGTTGTTTTTGAAAATTCCTTGCTGTTCCCGTTCTTGTCATAGTATACGGTGCTGTAGTCGTGTGTGTGGATAATCTCACGGAAAGTCTCATATTTGATAGCTTCATTGAAAATCAAATACAAATCATACGCCGTTGTATAGTGATTATCCTCCGTCAGACCATGCGGATTCATAAAGTGGGTATTGGTCGCCCCAAGCGCTTTCGCTTCCTCGTTCATGAGATCCACAAACCCTTCCACGCTGCCGCCGACTCCCTCTGCAATCAGCATACCGACATCGTTTGCCGAGTACACAAGCAAAATATAGAGTGCCTGGGAAAGCGTCATGGTATCGCCCGCCTTCAATCCTAAAAGTACTGCGCCCCGCTCTGTAATATAATTATCGCTTGTGGCGGTAAGCACCTGATCCATGGAGCCGTACTTCAAGGCAACCAGCGCTGTCATCACCTTTGTCAGGCTTGCAGGATGCATTCTTTCGTGCGCATTTTTGGCATATAACACAGTCGCTGTATTGACATCACAAAGCAGCGCTGCACCCACCTCAGATAAATCTGCATCGCCGCTGCTGACATCCCCTTCCACAATGCACAAATCGTTTGCAAAAGGCACAGCCGAGGATGCATTGACCGTCTGTACTATCTGAAAGCTGCTGACACCGTATTCCGCATCGTAGGGAAAACTGTAAGCTTTCCCTGCACAACCGGAAAAACATATTAGCGCCATACAGGCAAGACAGACAGATAAAATTCTCTTTTTCCTATTTGTACATCTCACGCCACTCAAGGTCTCCTCTGTCCAGTGATTTGATTAACAGCTCTGCGGAGGCTAAATTTGTAGCCAGCGGAATGTTGTGCATATCGCACAGACGCATGACATTGTTAACGTCCGGCTCATGCACCTTAGGCGTCAGCGGATCCCGCAGAAAAATAACCAAATCTATTTGATTGTGCTCAATCTGAGCGCCTATCTGCTGCTCCCCGCCCAAATGACCGGCGAGATATTTGTGTACGGAAAGATTGGTCACTTCCTCAATCAACCTTCCCGTCGTACCAGTTGCATACAGCTCATTTTTGCTCAGTATGCCCCTATAAGCGATACAGAAATTCTGCATCAATTTCTTCTTTGCATCATGTGCAATCAACGCAATGTTCATACTACAACCCTCTCTTATTTAGTATCCCCGTTACTGTCGTTTACATTGTAACCTTACATTTAATACAAACCCCATACCTATATATAAACTCACCAAAGAGGTAAGTCCATAACTGATGAATGGAAGCGGCAGACCCGTAGTCGGCAAAATAAAGGTCGCTACCCCGATGTTGATAAAGCTCTGGAACGCCACAAGACCACCCACCCCGCCGGCAATGATGGTTCCGGCCAAATCCTTTGCCCTGCCCGCTACCAGAAAACACTCCAGCGCAATCAGCATAAGCAAAACCACCACCACAAGACTTCCTTTAAATCCGAATTCTTCCCCGATTACAGCAAAAATGAAATCTGTCTGCGGCTCCGATATATAGTTGCCGTTAATGACCGAACTGATTTCATTGGTCTTGTAACCCTTTCCGTCAAGCTGGCCGGAGCCGATTGCCGTGATGGAATTGAGCTGCTGATAGGCTTCTTTGGTGGCATACTGTTCCGGATTGATAAAAGCCAGAATACGGTTCTGATGGTACGGCTTAATAATCTCCTTTTCCACCAGAATGGAATCCGGCTGCAGTGCAAGGCTGAAGAAAATAAGCAATGCCGGTACAATGATTGCCAGAACTCCGAAGATAACCTTATAGCTTAATCCGCCTACAAACATAATGGTGCAGAACACCAGAAGCACCACAATACTGGTGGACATGTCGGGCTGCTTGTAAATCAATACCCATGGTATCCCCACAAGAATCACACACAACATGATGTACCTGAACGTATTAAAATGCTCCTTATGTTTCATAATAAACTGTGCAAAGAATAAAATCAATATAATTTTCGCAGTTTCTGATGGCTGAAACCGAAAACCTCCGAATTCGAGCCATCTTTGAGAGCCGTTGGCGGAATCTCCCGCCGTGGAAAAGAGAACGGCAAACAAAAGCACCAAATTGCCGGCATACATCAGCCAGTGCAGCTTTAAGAGCATGCTGTAATCGATAAAGGAAATCGCAATCATCATAACAAATCCCAGAAGCATACCTGCAAGCTGCCTGCTCTGCAGGGACTCCTTGGCACTCCCAATAGCGAGTATTCCTATGACTGATGCAGCCAGCACCATGATTATAAGCTTAAAATCGTAATCCCGTATCCGGTAACGCTTGAACATACGCAGCCTTTCTTATCACTGATTCAGGTCAATGATGGGAATATTGGCATACAGGGTCGGTGTCTTCATGTTCCTGCCGCCTTTGATTCCCGTCTTGCTGATTTGTACTTCCATACTCTTGGCATCTATCTTCATGTACTTTGAAATGACCTTGGCGATATCTGCTTTTATCATTTCCATCATCTCGGGTGAACAATTCACTCTGTCCGATATGAGCAGTATCTTTAAACGGTCCTTTGCTATTTCTTTTGAAGTTTTTCTTCTGAAAAAATGCTTCATTACCAACCGCCTCCTTATACTTTGTGAAAAATTCCGGTTACCCTTGTCCAAAATGAAATTCCTTTTTGGAAATCCATAAAAGGCACTTCTTTGCCTAAAACTCTCTGGCAGATATTCTGGAAGGCGATGCCTGCCGGTGTACCGTTCCCCACCAGCGGTTCCCCCTGATTTGTGGATATTACGATGTTTTCATCATCCGGCACAATACCGATAAGCGGAATTGCCAGAATATCCACAACATCGGAGGAAGACATCATATCTCCTCTTTTTACAAGGTCATACCTGAGACGGTTGATAACTAAATCAATTTTTTTGAATTCACTTGCCTCTAAAAGCCCTATAATTCTGTCAGCATCCCTGATGGCGGAAACCTCAGGCGTCGTTACTACAAGCGCCCTGTCTGCTCCTGCAATGGCATTTTTGAAGCCTTGCTCAATCCCTGCAGGACAGTCAAGGATTATGTAGTCAAACTGTTCCTTCAAATGCCCTATCATTTTCACCATCTGTTCCGGTGTAACAGCCGATTTATCCCTCGTCTGCGCCGACGGCATCAGATACAGGGTAGGATTGCGCTTATCCTTGATCAATGCCTGTTTTACCCTGCAGTTGCCCTCAACGACGTCAACAAGATTGTACACTATCCGGTTTTCCAGACCCATAACAACATCGAGATTGCGCAGCCCGATGTCTGTGTCAATCAGACAAACCTTCTTTCCCATACGTGCCAGACCTGTACCTACGTTTGCAGATGTGGTGGTCTTACCCACACCGCCTTTTCCTGATGTGACGACGATTACTTCACTCATACTGCCTCCTTTTGCCGTATCCGGCGTAAAATAATTTCTTCGTCCACCAGTACTCAAGCCGTTTTCCTTTAGAAATCCGGCTAAAAAGCACTCAGCAATTCTTTTGTAAGGGATTCCAGAACCAGCCTGTCATTTTTAATGTAGGCTATCTGCGGCTGTACCTTGGGTTTTATGCCCCATTTTGCCGGTTTAGAGCTTTTATATTTGAAATCGCCGATTTTTAATCTTTCCGGCGCCATTTCAAGCGCTACCACATAATGATCCACCTCGCCGTTGCCACCAGCGTAGGCTTCCCCGTAAAGCCCGCCCAGTACAATGATATTGTGGGCGGAGATAACGGCAGAGCCGGGATATACATCCCCTAATATGACGATGCTTGACTCTGTCTCCAGCACCTGATTGTTTTTTAGTGTCCCTTTATAAAACTGCCCTGCATCCTCATGGGAAAAATGCCTGTCCACCTTTTCCAGCGCCTTGATAAAATGCTGTTCGGTTTCCTCATCTTTTCCCACAATACAGATAATATTTAAATTGCTGCACTGTCTTATGGTCTCGATTATCTGAAGCTGTTCCGCATTGCTTAATGGCCGGCCTTCGACAGAGAGAGCCATTTTCGCATCCCCAAAAAAGTTTTTCGATTCCGTGAACTTGAAAGCCAGTTCAGACAGCAGCTCTTCAAAAGAAACTTCCGGATTTAACAGCAGGGAAATACCGTTATGATAGCTTTTTATTACTACTGCATCCTTCATGTCATGTTTCTCTCCTTTTCCAAAATATGAAGCAGGCTAGTCTCCATAAACAACATTGTCTATATTGTCAGCCTCTCCGGTTATAATTTCCTCTTCATCTGCAAGATTGTAATAGTATTTGATAATATCACGGCTGGTCTGCGCCGCGAAACCGGACGCATAACCGAATGCAATACGGGTTGCAATGGCAATTTCCGGTTCTTCATAGGGAGCATATCCCACAAACAATGCGTGGTTTGCCCTGCTGGTATTCTCCTGGGCCGTACCTGTCTTACCCGCGACCGCCATGCCAAGGTTGCTATAGTAGGACATATTCTCCACCACACCACGCATACCTGCGTGAATGGCATTCCAGTACTCATCCGGCAGATCTATGGTATTGCGGACATCCGGCTCATATTCTATAATCACGTTTCCATCAGGACTCACTACCTTGTCAAGCAGCGTCAGGTTGTAACAGGTACCGCTGTTTGCCACTGCCGTCACATAACGCGCCAGTCCGACGGTGGTAAAGCTGTTTGTTCCCTGCCCGATTGCTGACTGTATCGGCAATTCATCGGAGATATCGGGAGCGTATTCTGAAATCTCCACACCGGAACGCTCCGTCAGTCCGTACATATCCGCATATTTTGCCAGAATTTCCAGACCGTCTTGCGCATTGTAAGAACCGTTTACACAACTCATGTCATAGCCCAGCTGGTAAAAGAACACATTACAGGAATTGCGGATAGCGCCGGTCACATTTAAGGAACCGTGCGCACCGGGATAAGTCCAGCAATGCGGCGGCGGCGTAACGGTTGTAAAGCTTCCGGTACAGATCGTTGACGTTCTTAACGTAATAAATCCTTCCATCAGTCCTGCCGTCGCGGAAACCATTTTGTAAGTGGAGCCCGGCGCCGATTTATACTGCGTGGCATAGTTTAACAGCGGATTGGAACGATCTGACTGAAGCTGCGCAAAGTATTCTGCATCTACGGAATTTGCCATCCTATTGTTGTCATAGCTTGGATAGGACACCAGGGCCAGCACCTCTCCGGTATTGACGTCCGTGATAACTACCGAGCCGTTGCAGGGGTCAAGCGCAAGCTGTGCAGGCGTAATGTCCAGATTGCTGATACGGTTTTTGATAAAATCGTAGGCCGACAACTTTCCGCTATACAAAAGCGTAACATCCTGTTCCGCGATTTCAACCCGTCCCTGCTCACACAAAATAAAGCAGACGTCCTTACCGTTTATCACATCTCTTTTCAGCATATACTTGAAAAGCTTTTTCTGATAGTCGTTGGTATTGTCCAGTATCAGAAAAATACTGTCAATCACTTTCTGATAAATTTCTTCTGTATCCGCATACCGGCTGTCCAAATCCAGCTTAGACACATCTACCCATCCCATGGCAATGGCATAGTGAAGATATTCGCAGAGGCTGATAGTCTCTTCTGTCTTCCATGCTATATAAGTCGGATCTGTTGTGTCAATCAGACTTTCGTCCAGTACGCCTCTTTTTAACAAGTAGTCCACAATATTGCTCTCATACACCTGATATTCCTTATTCAGCTTATTGTAGGGCGTTTTTTCTTCCGTCAGTTCCAAAAGAAGCGTATCATACACCTTTTCCCGATAGGCAAGGTACTGCTCGTAAACATATGCCTCATATTCGCCGGCTTCCGGTGACGCCATATGCTTCAAATTAATAACACTGTTGTCAAACAGGGCAAAGTATACGTCATAAATCGGAATATACAGCTCCTTGCTGGAATTGGTGGTGCCTGTATATTCTTTTGTATTGCGAAGCTTCTCTAAAAGGATTCCCGCAATTTTCTGCTCCAGAATCCTATAAGCGGCAATCTGCAAATCCTTGTCTATGGTCAGGTATACATCGTTGCCGGCCACCGGTTCCCACGACTCATCTTCGTCGATACTGATAACCTTACCTGTATTGTTGACATAAACCGTTTCGATTCCCTTGATTCCCTGCAGGTCTGATTCCATGTAGGCCTCAATACCGGATATGCCGACAATATCATTTACGGAGTAACGATTGCCGTCTCCGCCGGCTTCCAAATCCTGTTTGTTCAGGTTTTCAAGCTCTTCAGAGGTGATTTTTCCTGTGTAACCGATAATTTGTGAAAAATAGATGCTGTCCACATACCGTCTTACGTGATCCTCTTCTATGGATACCCCGTCTAAGTCGGACAGATTTTCCATGATAACCGCCCTTGTCTCCTCGCTGATATCCTTGGCAACAGTGGTTCCTATGTATTTCTGGAAAGCAGTCTGACTCATGGCATAACGGATAGTTATCATTTTCAGAAGTTCATCTTTGGTATATCCTTGTCCGACAATAAATTTACTCTTGCTGTCGTTAGGATCCTCATACTCACCGATTGCATAGCGTATGCCAAGCGCTTCTATTACTTCGTCCGGCGTCGCAGTCTGCTGCTCTAAAGATAAATTCTGTACATAGCTTTCTCCGTAAACATCAGCAAGAAAACGCAGCCTTCTGCTGTCGGTCGTCATGCTGAAAGCAAATTCCCCGTTTTCATCCAAAACAATGCCAAAATCGGTAACCACATCGTCACCGTTTTTTTCAATCATCTTGATCAGCTTATAGATATTGGCGTTTAACAGCTTGTTTTTGTTTCTTCCGGTTTCATAAACATCTTCTATCTTTACGGAATAGGCCAGCTCATTATAAGCCAGAAGTTCTCCGTTCCTGTCGTAAATATTTCCTCTTGCAGCCGCCACTTCCCTCGTCTTTTTGCTCTGCAGGATAAAATCCTCCAGGAAATCCGCGCCTCTGACGATCTGCAGATTAAATAACCGGTATGCCAGAATCCCACCCATTGCAAAAACAACCAACGCCATCACGGTCAGGCGGCTTGTCAATATATAAATAATCCGTTCCTTAATTCTCTCAAACAAATTTTTGAGCACCTCTTTTTTCTCTATTCTCCAGCCGCACGTTGATAAAAAGAATACATGGGTATAAAAGGAGAGTTACTATCGTTGTATATACAGCCTCCGGTAAAATGACATGGACAAAAAAATAGGAAAAATCCAGCCTTCCGCGAAGCAGAAACATGCATATGTAACAAATAACACTGTATGACAAATCGCTTACCACAATCAAAGCCAGCGGAAGCTTGATATCCTCCGGATAGAAGCCGACGGAAAACTTGCCGTTTAAAAAACCAATGTACATCATAACCAGCGAATAGAAGCCGATGACATCGCCGAAATAGATATCGCAGAGCAGTCCGCAGAAGAAACCGATTATCAGTCCTTCCTTTTCTCCTCTCATAAAACCGAAGGATGCCGTCAGTACAATCAGCAGATTGGGCACTATGCCGTTAAATGCAATTCCCTGAAATACAGTGCTCTGCAGAAGAAAACAGAACCATATTAAAAATCCTACCGTAATTTTACGTCTCAATCGATACCCCTTCTTATTCCGACACCGTCTGTTTTAACTCCAGTATCACCAGTACTTCGTCTAAATGTTCAAAATCCACAGCCGGCGTCACGGAACCGGATTTGGTCAGCTTATTGGAGTCAAGGTTGATTTCTCCTATGTAGCCGATAAGAATCCCCGGCAGATACTTGTCGCTGATATCAGAGGTTACAATCTTATCTCCTGTCACCACCACACCGGCGCTGTCCAATAGCTGGGAAAAACGAATCATGCCATTCTGCATCATGGATAAATCGCCGGAGACAATCAGCATATCGCCTGTAGCCAGCATCTGACCGGTCACATTGGAGTTGTCCGAGATGATGGAGGTAACCTTTGCCCAGTTGGGACCGACGGAAACAATCCTGCCCACCAGACCACCGTTCTCTCCTCCGGCAATCACGTTCATATCTACAGCAAGGCCGTCCTCTTCCCCCTTGTCGATGGTAAAGGAATGATACCAGTTGCCGGTATCCCTCGCGATAATCCGCGCCCCGATCTTGTCATATTCTTCATACTTTCCGTCCAGCTTGTACAGCTCCCTGAGCGTGTTTAATTCGCGCCATCCCTGCTGAAGCTGGGTATTCTCCAGTGTAAGTTCTGCCACCTGACGCTTTAGCTCCTCATTCTCTTCCAACAGCGCCCTGATCTGCACCAATTCATCAGAGCGCGCAGACAGCCAGCTTCCTACGCTGCTTAAACCTTTCTGAAAAGGAACAATCACATATCCGACTATGGTATTCAGCGGTTTATTAAAAATATCCGTGCTGAAAGTAACTAACATCATGGCGGTGCACAGAACCGTTAAAATAAAAAGGAGATATTTACCGGGTATCGTAAACCTCTCCCCCTTTTTCTTGATTATTGGGCTCATTTACTCATTCCTTCAATGGCGTATGCAACGGTTTTATAGTTTTCATCCTTTATAATTTTGGAAAGACCCACTACCACGCTTTCCAGAGGATTTTCAGATACATTGACCTTCAGTCCCGTACCCTTTGCAATCTTCTCCCCCAGATGGCTTACCTGCGATGCGCCTCCGGTCAGATATACGCCGTGTCTGTAAATATCTGCGGCAAGCTCAGGCGGCGTTCTCTCCAGAATCACCTTTATGTTGTCAATAATGGTGTTGAAATGCTCATCTAAAGATTCATTGACCAATGCAGTGGGAATTTCCCGCTCCACCGGAAGTCCGGTTACAATATCCCGGCCATAAACCACGGCGCCGTTATTTTCTTCTTCTAAAGACTTCAGCGCTATCTTGACATTTTCAGAGGTCTTTCCGCCGATAATCAGGGAAAATTCTCTTCTGACGGCATTTTTAATTGCCTCGTCAAACTTAAGGCCGCCTACCTTAATCAGCCGACTTAAAACGATGCCGCCCAGTGAAAGAATCGATATTTCCGTCGTA
Source organism: Lachnospiraceae bacterium (assembly GCA_029053015.1). Classification (GTDB taxonomy): domain Bacteria; phylum Bacillota; class Clostridia; order Lachnospirales; family Lachnospiraceae; genus Acetatifactor. The sequence goes on along the minus strand of JAIDHX010000040.1, from coordinate 4,346 downwards.
TCGTATCCTACGTTTACCACAAGCACGCCCTGCGAATTTTTGACGTCGATGTCCATGCCGAGGCCGTCTGCAACCGCTTTTTCCACCACCATAATTTTGCGTGCCCTGACATTGGCATCCCGAATCAAATCGTAGAAGGCTCTCTTTTCCACTTCCGTCACATCCGTTGGAACTGCAATATAATAGTCTGCCGGACGCATATTGCCCTTCGTCAGATCGCTCAGGAAGTAGCGCACCAGCGTTTCCATATTCTTGATATCGGCAATCACACCGTTGCAGAGCGGATAAGAAATATGAATATTTGCGGGCGCTTTCTCATACATTTCAAAAGCAGAGTTACCATATGCAAAAATATTGTTCTTGTTTTCGACGGCAATCATATTTTTCTCCACCATGATACTGTCGTCGTTCCTGCTGTAAATTTTAATATTGTTGGTACCTAAGTCGATACCGAATGCATTGTTCGCCAAATGAATAACCCCTTTCTACAGGTAACCTTGTTCCTTGAAACTGATATATTTGTTATCCCCAATTATGATGTGATCTATAAGTGGAATATCCAGTTTCATGCCCATTTCATAAATGGATTTGGTCACTGACAAGTCTTCGCGGCTGGGCGTCGGGTCCCCGCTCGGATGATTGTGAATCAGAATCATGTGGACAGCTTCTGCCCGCAGCGCTTCGATAAATACCTCCCGCGGTGATAAAAGGGAGGACCTTACCGTTCCACGGGAAAGCTCCGTCTCCCTGATGAGATGTCCCTTTGCATCCAGCATCAGAAGATACACACATTCCCTGCTCTTATGCCGCAGCGTCTCCATGTAATAAGCCGCCACCGAGCCGGAACGCTCAAAGGTAAGACTCTCCCCTGCCGTTGCCCTCGCCATGCGGGTGCACAACTCGGCAATACACTTGATCTGGATTGCCTTCACCTTTCCGATTCCTTTGATGCGAAGAAGCTGTTCCAGACTCAGCCTGTGCAGTCCGGGAAGCCCCTGCCTGCCGTTTGAGGCGATGTCCAAAATATGGGCAGCTAACTCTTCCACCCCTTCTTCGCGGCTTCCGGTTCTTAACAGAACCGCCAAAAGCTCACATTCCGTCAGATTTTCCGCCCCAAACTGCATAAACTTTTCATAGGGGCGCAGGTGTACCTGATTTTCCTTTTGTTCCTGTTTTTTTCTGTTCATACGTACTCCTCCTGCACACAGAGCCTTCTTTTACGTATGAACTCCTCTTTTGGTAAGCCTTGTGAATATTAACGGATAAAGCGGTATACGACCAGCGAAATAATAACGCCAATCACACTCGCGATATTGATCTGGATCTTCAGACCAAAGGTTATCAGAATAAATCCCAAATCCAGCGCTACGGGTTCGCTTAAACCGAAAGCCTGTCCATAGTTTAGCCATGTACCTTCAAAGTATGTGCCGATAAAGCGGCCGATCACAAATCCGATGAGCACCAGTAATACCAATGTCCAGTTCCACTTTTTCAAAACCCTGTCCTCGCTTCTCTCTTTTGTTAAAATGCATAATATTCACATATGGAATTAATTTTATCACAATTTGCCGCTTCTGTATATAAAATTTATGGAAAAAATTTCGACACAATTCCCTTGTCCACAAGAGACTGTAAGGATTTTAAAATGCCGAATTTGGCGTGCTGCCACGTCAGTCCACCCTGAAAATACACTGCATAAGGCGGCTTTATCGGACCGTCTGCGGAGAGCTCGATGGAGGAACCGGAGACGAATGCACCTGCCGCCATAATCACATCGGAATCATAACCGGGCATAGCCCATGGTTCAGGAACCACATGGCTGTCAATGGGTGCCGCAGCCTGTATGCCCTCGCAGAAAGCAATCACGCCCTCCGGCGAGCCAAATTCCACTGCCTGTATAATATCATGCCGGCTTTCCTGCCCGTCCGGCACCACCCGAAAGCCCAGCCTCTCATAAATATTTGCGGCAAATATGGCGCCTTTCAACGCACCGGCAGTTACTGTGGGAGCCAAAAACAGTCCCTGATAAAAGGCGCTCAGAATCCCAAGGGAAGCGCCAACCTCCCTGCCAAGCCCCGGTGAAGTCAGGCGGTATGCCGCATTTTCCACACATTCTTTCTTTCCGGCAATATAACCGCCGATGGGAGCAAGTCCGCCGCCGGGATTTTTGATAAGCGAGCCGACCACCATATCCGCTCCCACGTCCGACGGCTCTATTCTTTCCACAAATTCACCGTAGCAGTTATCCACCATACAGATAACGTCAGGCTTTTGCGCCTTGACAAAAGCAATCAGTTCTCCAATTCTATTGACTGACAGAGTCGGTCTCGTCTGATAGCCCTTGGAGCGCTGTATTGTCACCAATTTCGTCCGTTCATTGATGGCGGCCTTTATGCCCTCATAATCAAAACTGCCGTCAGGCAAAAGCTCCACCTGCCTGTAGCTTACGCCGTACTCCCGCAAAGAACCTTTGGACGGTCTGATGCCGATAACCTCCTCCAGCGTATCATAGGGCTTGCCGACCGGGGAAAGCAGCTCGTCCCCGGGGCGCAGATTGCTCATAAGCGCCAATGCCAGCGCATGGGTGCCGCAGGTAATCTGAGGACGGACCAGAGCGCCTTCCGTGTGAAATACGGACGCATAAACACGCTCCAGCGTATCCCTTCCCAAATCATTATAACCGTAACCGGTCGTTCCCAAAAGGCACGCTTCACTGACCTGATTATCCTGAAGCGCTTTCAGCACCTTCAGTTGATTGTATTCAGCGTTTTCATCAATTTTCTGAAACCGCTCGGAAAGGTCTGCAAGAATTTGCTCTCCAAATGCGTATACTTCCTCGGAGATACCTCTTTCCAGATACATGTTTTTTATACTGTAGTCAGGGGGGGTTTTTGTATTCATAAATGCTCCTTTCTCATGGGTAATGTATTATAATCGCAAAATTCGGAAGTGATAGCAATAATCTTCCGTTCGCTAAAACGGAATTCATCACCAAAAAGTTTCTTTAGCTTTAATATTATTAAACAGTTCAATCTTCTTATCAAACAAAAGTTCCCTCATCTGCTCCGCAGTTCTTATATCATCGTATAATTGTTCTACATCTATTACTCTTTTCGGACCTCCTGTTTTTCTATCAAAGACCAATTTCGTATAACAGTCATGCGTCCAGAAATTTCTCCTTTGGCAAATGGCTTTTAAGTCTTCATACTCTGCGTCTGTAATAACTCTTTTGTCATGGATTTTTTCCTGCTCCTGAACCATTTGAATAACTTTGCTTATACTAAATTTTTCAACATCCATTAATCCAAAATAAAAATGTTTTCCGCTTAAAGCAGCATAAATTCCTTCAAGTTCCCTCTCTACAAACTGATAATGTTCCATTAATGTACTATGAGCTATTCTAAATTCTTCCAAATTCATAATGACTACATACCATTTCCTTAAAACTATATATTCACTTCGCCCCAAAATGGAATACATTCGGGATATCATCACCGAATGTTTTAACTGCCATCCGATACATTGCTTTTGCGTGAATCCTATCATGCCAGATAAAACGCCTTAGAACTTTCCGCAAAGACCATTCTTCGTCATAGCTGCCAAGGTAAACGTTATTTTTCAAAAAATCTGCCTGGTTTTCCAATAATGCAAATCCGCGCTGTCTGCATTCCACAATATTCCCTTCATGGTCTGCCTCAACGCCAATCTCACCAAAATAATAATCATTGACATTTTTTGTATGCTCATACATTTCAAATGCTGTGCGGGGGATTTGACCATAAAAAGTTGTTCTGACCGGCAGGCAGCTTTTATTTTTATCCGGTATTGCATCGTACAATGATTGAAAGTCCCTTGCCGATTTGAGTGCAAGTGCTTTTAATTCTTCATATTCAGAGATACTTAACGGTTTCTTTTCTTCGTCAAAAAGAACATCAGAATCTGCATCAGAAACAGTAAGCTCGGACTCCTTTTCCTGAACGATTACAGGTTCAAAAGAATCAGAAGCCATTTCACCCTTCCATTTCAGGTAGGACATAATCTCGGAAGGCATTTTCTGAATTGCAGCCTCTTTCGTTTCTCCTCTCGTAAAAGCTCCTACAAAGTTGTCAGAATACAGCATACTATCGTTGCCGTTGTGTTCCCATACACATCTTATTTTCATAATATGGCCTCTTTCTATTTATAAACTCCCTTTTCGGAAAAGTGTTCCTATCAACTACTCCGCAAACTGAAATTCGTCGCTGTTGAAATATAATTATACTGTACTTTTAGAAAATTTTATAAATTCATATGGCAATCCTATATCTTCAGAATATTTACAGATTTCTATCTTTTCGTCATCATTC
>JAIDHX010000004.1 GCA_029053015.1 Lachnospiraceae bacterium | reverse complement strand
TACGAAGAAGGAATCGGTACTGAATTCAATCAGGAAAAGGCAATTCACTGGTACAAAGAGGCTCGTGCTCAAGGACACGACTTAGCAGAGGAAAAATGCAAAGAGTTAAACATTAAGTGAATCACTTGTTGTGTTTCATGCAGGTGGATACGTAGGGGGAATGACACCGTTGTTGGATAGAGATGGAAAACCGATTATTTCTCCGATTGTGAACAGATAAAATACAGTATGGTAATAGAACATCAGCGGTGTATAGAGGAGAACGTAGATTTGAAAGAAGAATTGCTTGTTGGTAAAGGTATTTTATGGGTATTATTTTGGTTTGGATTTATGTTGCTATATACTGCGCTTGATGTTGGGGTATGGAGAAAGATAGCTCCGACTTATGCAAAGTATTTGAATTTGTTTTCCATTATTTTGTGTATGGTTGTGTTTCTTGTTTTACTGACAAGGAAGAATCATTTCCAAATTAACCTGTTTCAAAATATTTCGGTTCAAGGAATACTGTTAGCGATTGGCTGTGCCGTACTGTTCTATTTCATTTTGGATAAAGGATTAGACCCTGTATTTGAAAAAATATTTCCGGCAAGTGAGGAAAGCTATCAACAAATGCTTGAATCTTTAAGTTCATCACCTATTATTAGTTTGATTCGGGTTTGTGTCCTTGCACCGGTCATAGAGGAAATATTAATGAGAGGTTTTCTGCTTGACGGCTTAGCAGGAAATTACGGAAAAGTAATCGCTTTACTTGTATCTGCGTTTTTCTTTGCCTTGCTTCATTTTAACATGGTACAAACATTGTCTGCCTTTATTTGTGGTATTGTTTTAGGTTTACTTTATCTGCATACAGGCTCAATATTCTGCTGTATGTTAGCTCACATAGGATATAACTTAATATCTTATACAGCAATGATTTTACCGATGTACAGGAAGCCGTAGCCGGTCAACATACTTATCAATGCTGGTTTGTCAGTAAGATGAAAAAATTGATTGTAATACAATCCTGGTGGCAAATTAAAACTTTGCGAGGCAGCCATATGTATAATAGAATTTATTCAAACAGAAAGCACATAGACATAACCGATGGCGATATTCGGATTAGAAGCATGACAGATGAAGATCTTCCGCTTATGTTAAAGTGGTTGACGGACGGCCGTGTACTTGAATTTTATGTTGGAAGAGACACTCACTACAGCTTTGAAACACTAAAATCGCATTATTCGGAAGTATGGGACACTGTATATTACAGGATTATTCTTGAGTACAAGGCCAACGCAATCGGTTACGGACAGATATACAAACTCAATGATGAAATGTATGAGGAATACCATTATCCGCAGAATGGAGAAATTGTGTTTGCAGCCGATCAATTCATCGGGGAACCTGAATATTGGAATAGGGGTATTGGTACAAAGTATTTACAAACAGTTCTTGATTTTTTAAAAACTGTAGAAAACGCAGATGCTGTGATTTTAGATCCCCATAAAAGTAATCCAAGAGCAATCCATGTTTATGAGAAGGTGGGATTTAAAATTATTGATGAGCTGCCTGAACATGAATTATTTGAAGGAAAAAGAGTTGATTGTTACCTGATGGAATTTAGAAATCCACGTTTAGCAACCATAATCTGAAAAGGGAGAAAAAAGATGTATGAAATAAGAAAAATACATAGCAATGAAGTAACGGAGGCCCTTGCTTTGGCATTAGAAGTCTTTTTACAGTTTGAAGCACCGGATTATAAACCAGAGGGGATTGATACATTCAAGCGAGACATAGTTGAAAATGATGAATTTATTTCAAAATGCCAACAAGGTATCTGCCCAATATATGCAGCATTTGATAAAGGTAAAATGATTGGAATTATAGGTATGCGTTCAAACAGAACACATATCAATTTAGCGTTTACCAAGAAAGAATATCATCGTCAAGGTGTAGCTACTTCAATTTTTCGGTATCTTTTAGCAGATATATTAAAGGATAACCCAGTACTGCAGGAGATTACTTTAAATTCGTCACCATATGGTAAGCCATTTTATCTTCATATAGGATTTATGCCGCAATCTGATGAGCAGGAAATAGACGGAATCAGGTTTACTCCTATGAAATACACAATCTGATGTTTTCCTGTTACCAATAAGTTTAATGCTTTGAAAAACCGGGATTTGTATAAAAAACCAGAGAATAATTTATTTTGGCTCAGAATAGAAAAAAGAATAACGGAGATGGAAAGGAGCTATTATGTCAAAGATAGTTGTTTATTTTCCGGGTATAGGATATCATTGCGACAAACCTCTACTATATTATAGTAGGAGCATCGCAAGTAAACTTGGATATGTAAATTCCAGAAATGTGAATTATGCATACAATGCCGGAAATATCCGTGGTGACGTTGAAAAAATGAAAGAAGCATATGAAGCTTTGTTTTCGCAATCCGAAGCCGAGCTTGCAAATATTGTTTGGTCCGAATATGATGATATTCTTTTTGTTTCCAAAAGCATCGGAACAATCATTGCGGCTTCCTATGCAAAGAAATATGGGTTAGAAGGTATAAGGCATATTTTGTATACGCCTTTAGCCCAGACTTTCCTGTTTGCACCAAATAATGCAATCGCTTTTATCGGAACTGCTGACCCATGGAGCAATATAGATGAGATTACCCGGCTTTCAGCCGAGAATCATATCCCGCTGATCACATACGAGGGCTGCAATCATTCCCTTGAATGTAATGATGCTTTGAAGAATATTGAAACTTTAAAAGATGTGATGCAAAAAACAAGGGATTTTATTGAAAAATCAATTATAAAATAAGCAAGGAGTACTGAGCATATAGAATTTACCTATATGCTCTTTTTGTACCAAGCCGGCTTTACCAAAATGAATATTTTTTACACTCTGAAAAGGATAGATATATCCATCTATTTATGGTATGATTTTAGATAGATAAATCGGCAGGAATATTGATTCTATTGCATTTAGACTTAATTTTTTATGATTTCATTTGTAATCACATTATGTAGTTTATGCATGGGGGAGTACATCATGGAAAAATCAAATCCGGTACTTGGTTTAAAAAAAGGTGAAGTATTGTTGTGTGACCATAACCCTCAATGGGAAGATATTGCGAAACAGACAATACGCACATTACATGATATATTAGGAGAGGCCGCAATCGATATTCAGCACATCGGAAGCACCTCAGTGAAAAACATTCAGGCGAAACCGGTCATAGATATTATAGTTGGAGTGAGAGATTTTGCGGATATTGACAAATTTTCCTCTACATTGGAAGATAATGGTTTATTATATTAATATAAGAGATTATTTGAATGGTCATCCTGATGAGGCAAAGGCGTATGAAAAAATCAAACTGGAGAGTAGCAGAAAAAACAGAGAGAGCTTGAGAAGTTATCATTCAGATAAAGAGATGTTTGTTGCTCTGTTGATTGAAAGGGCAAGTGAGTGGAAGCGGAAAAGAAATTTCATACAAGATAAAGTTGAGTGAAATATTGTGGAGGAATTTTCTTATGATAAAGATTACCACTTTGGTGGAAAATACATCATTATCGCCTGAATATAAGAGTAAGCACGGATTAAGTCTATACATAGAAACTACCAATCATAAAATACTTTTTGATTTAGGGTCTAATGATCTGTTTGTTGAAAATGCGGAACGGTTAGGGATTGATATCAGAACAATAGATACTGTTGTGATTTCTCACGGGCATACAGATCATGCAGGCGCTTTGAGAAAATTTTTAGAAGTAAATTCGACAGCAAAAATATATATAAAAGAAAGTGCTTTTGATAAGCACTATACGAAAGTTCTGGGTATTCCTTTTTATGCCGGTGCTGATATCAAATTGAAGGATAATCAACAATTCATATTTACATCAGACAGTTACATGATTGATGAGGAATTACGATTATTTTCAGGGATAAAGGGAAGAAAGCTCTTTTCACAATCAAATAATCAATTACTCACTAAGAAGAATCATAAATTTGTATTGGATTCATTTGAACATGAACAATATTTGGTGATTGAGGATGAAAATCAAAAAGTATTGATTTCAGGATGTTCCCATAATGGAATTGTGAATATTATGGAAGAAATCCAGATGGCGGCTTCCGGAAATTTTACGCATGTAATTGGAGGTTTTCACTTATTTAACCCGATATCAAAAAAATATGAGAAAGACGAGCTGATTCGTGATGTGGCGGAGTGTTTAAAACAGTATAATTGTAAGTATTATACTTGTCATTGTACCGGTCCTAAAGCATATAAGAAAATGAAAGAAATAATGGGAGAAAGATTAAACTATTTATCTACGGGAAGCCGGTTGCAAATTAAATAAGCGAGGTTCATATGGGTATTTTTAATGTTGAATTGAAAAAAGTTGTTGATGAAAGTTATGAAATTGAGATAGGATTTTGTTTAGAGGATAAGCTGATTTCAGATATTCAAAATGGTTTGGTTGGCAGTATTACTAAATTTGCAGTTATTACAGATAGTGTTGTGAAAGACTTGTATGCGGTTCATATTTTGAATAAATTAGTAAATGCAGGCTATCATGCAGATTTGTTTGTGTTTGAGGCCGGAGAAGTGAATAAAACAAGAAAGACGAAAGAGCTGGTAGAAGATGCCATGCTGGAAAAAGGGTATCGCAGAGATTGTTGTATCATTGCGGTTGGCGGCGGAGTAGTAACAGATTTAGCCGGATTTGTTGCGGGAACATTTGGCAGAGGCGTTCCGTTTATTAATTATGCAACGACTCTTTTGGCGGCGGCGGATGCGTCAATAGGTGGTAAGACGGCAGTGGATACCCCGCTGGCGACTAATTTAATCGGTCTGTTTAATCAACCGGAAAAAGTATATTTAGATATTGCGACATGGAAAACGTTACCTGTAAGACAAATATCAAGCGGATTGGCAGAAACCATTAAACATGCCTGTATAGCAAGCAAAGAATTTTTTGATTATTTAAATGTTCACATGAGTGAAATTTTTCATATTGATAAAAGCGCATGTGAACACATTGCAAAAGAAAACTGTAGAATAAAATATGAAGTTGTCATGAAAGATGAAAGAGAAAATGGACTTAGGGAAGTTCTGAATCTTGGACATACGGTAGGAAGAGCCATAGAAACTGTAAGCGACTATAAATTGCTTCACGGAGAAGCATTATCAATTGGTATCGTGGCAGAGGTTAAGCTGGCATATAAGCTTGGATATATGACGGAAGGACAAAGAGATGATGTGACAGCATTATTGAAAAAGGCTGATTTGCCGACTGCTATTCCGGCTTATATAGACAGGGAATATTTAGTGAAAAAGTTGTATACGGATAAAAAAGTTAAAAACGGTCAATTAAGATTTGTGATTCAGAACGGTATCGGTAATGTTGTTGCGTTCAATGAGGGAGTTTATGCTACAAAAATAGAAGAAGATATTGCAAGAGAAATTATATTCGATATGTAAATTGGATATTTCGACAACTCGGAACTGGGGAGGACATAATATTATGGCTGCTTTTTGTATCAATCTTAACATTCACTATTCTGCTCCACAAAAGATATGGAACAAAATAGAAAAGCTTTATACTGAAATGCCACATTGGAAGGGGTTTGTTAATGGCTGTCCACAATGGTATGGTGAGAATGGAAGACTTATTGAAGGCTCGGTTTATCCGTAAGCGTAATGCTTTGAAAAACCGGGATTTATTTGGAGGAAAATTATGTCTGAACGAGAAGAAAAATTTGAAAAAATGCTGCAAGAAATTCAAAGGGAATATAATGATACAGTAAGTAAAATGGAAAAGTTAAGGGCGGAAGATAAAACAAAGACTGTGACCTATAAGCAACTTATGGGTACAAAAGTTGCGCTTCAAAATATGCTTTCAAGGTACGAAATTTATGGACTTTTGGAAGGATAAATACACTTTATCAATAAGTTAATTAGAACGAAAACTGGAATGTGGTAAACAGAGGTGCCTGTTATGAAAAGAAAATATAGTCAAGAAGAAGTCAATCAGCATATGTCTGGACGTATATATATAAACACAGATGATTTGAATATTTTTGTAAAAAGAAAAGGGATTTGCTCTTGGACTATGAATTTAGGAAATAAGTGGTCTTGGATTATTATGGGCGCTGAATTATTGTTTATAACACTCATACTTTTGATCGCACTATGATTACAAGACAAAGTCTGCAAATTGGAATTTGTGAAGGATTGATAGAGATGGATTTGATAAAGTTATATGAAGCAGATAGGATGGAAGAGGGAAAGAAAATAGAAGATCAAGGTATCAAAGAAAGAGACGAGTTTTTATCTAAATATCCTATTGAGTCTATCCCAAATTTGACAATGGAACAGTATTTATCAGGAGATGATTCTTTTAGTCATTGGTTGCATTATGGACTGAGTCATATCGCAAATATAAAAGGTGTTGCTTATCCACATACTTTCGGGGTATATACCACCAAGAAGTCACCACAGATACGTTTATCACCAAGTTACAAAGAATTTGGTTCTGATTATGAGAATGCATTTATTTATCTAAAAAGAGAAATGGTAAATTTTTTGGAAGATATAAAACAAGAAAATTATAATGATTTAAAAAAGTATAAAATCAACAGTATAATAAAGAATATGCTTATGATAGTATATTTTTATGATAGATTTGTTCCTGTTTGTACCAATCCGGCAATAGATAAGTGCTTAAAAAGCGTAAGTATTCCTTTTGATAAAAAAGCGCCGATGGTACATAAAAATTTAGCCTTGGTTGAATGGAAAAAGACTGTGCCTGAATTAGCAGATTGGTCTAACCAGATGGTACTTGATTTTTGTTTTTGGTTAGACCGTGAAAATAAAAAAACAAGTAAAGAAGAACTCTGTAATAACGTAGTGATCGAAGAAGCACAAAAAATAGAAGAAGAAATTAGTTCTTTAAATGTAGAGGGTGCATCAAAAAAAGCAATTATAAATACCAGAGTTAATCAAGGAATATTCAGGGATTTATTGCTAAAGAGATATAACAGATGTTGTCTGTGCGGCGTGGAAAACCATACACTACTGATAGCGAGTCATATCAAACCTTGGGCAGAAAGTAAACCAAAAGAAAAATTAGATGTCGATAATGGCTTTTTGATGTGTCCTAACCATGATAGAATGTTTGATAAAGGTTATATCACTTTTGATGATGAAGGTAAGATTATAATTTCTGACAGATTAACAGAAAACGACAGGGTGCTTCTTAATGTCGATAGTAGAATGCATATAGAGCTGACTGAAAGTAATAAAAAGTATTTGAGATTTCACCGACAAAATATTTTTAATAGATAGATGAAAATTTCAATATGTTTGATGAGATTGTTTCTTTGAAATGGGAAACTATTTTTGATAATGAATCTTTGGAAGAACATAGAAATCTTGTATTGGATGAGTTATTGTAACGGTCAGGGATGAGTGGTAAAATATTGAAACAGCGCTGTCTGGTGTGGAGAAGAGCGATATGGAGTAAGAGAATATGAGCAGCAAGGAAATGATTATTTTTATAGGAATACAGGCGAGTGGAAAGACGACATTTTACCATGAGCAGTTTGCGCAATACGCACATATCAGTCTGGATATTCTGCACACCCGCAACAAGGAACGGATTGCGTTGGAGGAATGTTTTGCGTTGGGGAAGAACATGGTCATTGATAATACCAATCCGACGGTGGCGGACAGGGAAGGTTATATCAGCAAGGCGAAGGAAAATGGATATTATATTACGGGATATTTTTTTCGGTCATGTATCGGTGATTGTATGAAGCGCAATGAAAAAAGAGAGGGAAAAGCAAGGGTGCCAAGAACTGCGATTGCGGCGACTTCCAATAAATTGGAAATGCCACGCTATGCAGAAGGTTTTGATAAACTGTATTTTGTTCACATGGAGAATGGGCGGATGATTGTGGAGGACTGGAAGGAGCAGAGTGATAGAGATGAAATTTGATGATTTTGACAGGCAGATGCGCATTTATGAGGAATCGCTTGACCAGTACATACTGCCGGATATGTATCTTGTGGCAAGGCTTGACGGCAGGTCGTTTACAAAACTGACAAAGGAAATCTGTCAATTTGAAGCGCCCTTTGATGTGCGGTTCAGAGATTATATGGTTGAAACAGTGAAGTATCTTATGGGGTGTGGTTTTCGCATTGTCTATGGATTTACGGAGAGCGATGAGATTTCGCTTTTATTTCATGCGAAAGACAATACTTTTGGCAGAAAAGTAAGGAAAATCAATTCTACGCTTGCGGGAGAGGCAAGCGCTGTGTTTTCTCTGAAATTAGGACAGGCCGCGACGTTTGACTGCCGTGTTATTCCACTTCCAAATCTTGAGAAAGTGGCTGATTACTTTATATGGAGACAGGAGGATGCGCATAGAAATTCGCTGAATTCGCACTGTTACTGGGCGTTAAGAAAAGAGGGCGTCGGACAGGGGCAGGCAACGGCAATGCTGGAGGGAAAAACGGTGTCCTTTAAAAATGAATTGTTATTTCAAAAGGGGATTAATTATAATGATCTTCCGAATTGGCAGAAACGTGGTATTGGGGTCTATTTTCAAGACAGCATAAAAGAAGGATACAATCCCGCGACAAAGGAAAACGTACAGACGACAAGAAGGGAACTTACAGTGAATTATGAGCTTATGCTCGGTAAGGAATATGGAGAATGGGTTGCGGCGTTTGCGAATATCCCTTGAAAGGCAAAAACATGCATTACATACAAAGATGGTTGGAAGAAAATAAAAATCACATAAGTCGGACTGTCAACGTGGCATGGCCCGCGGTTTTGGAATCCTTTTTTGTTGCCTTTGTGGGAATTGTGGACTCCATGATGGTGAGCCGTCTGGGAGAGTATGCCGTGGCGGCGGTGGGGCTGACGACGCAGCCGAAGTTTATTGGGCTTGCCATGTTTATTGCGACAAATGTTGCGGTATCTGCTCTGGTGGCAAGGCGGAAAGGACAGGGTGACAGGGAAGGTGCGGGCAGGATATTGTTGACAGCGCTTTTACTTACGGTGTGCATGGGAATCCTGGTTAGTATTCTCTGCGTGGTTCTGGCAGAACCGATTATCCACTTTTCCGGTTCCGAGAGCGATACCCATGACAGTGCGGTGCTGTATTTTCGCATCATTATGGGCTGTATGCTTTTTAATATTGTGTCGCTGGCTATCAATGCGGCGCAGCGGGGAAGCGGCAATACCAAAATCGCTATGAAGACAAATCTTACCTCCAACCTGGTCAACATTGTATTTAACTATCTTTTGATTGAAGGACATTTTGGATTTCCTGCGCTGGGAATTAAGGGTGCGGCGATTGCCACGGTAATCGGAACGGTGGTGGCGTGTGCCATGAGTATTCTGTCGCTGTTCCGCAAAGAAAGCTTTGTCAACATTGCGTTTATCCTGCAGAATAAGCTGAGGGCAACCTTTGATGCGTTTAAACAGATTTTTAATGTAGCATCCAATGTGTTTATCGAGCAGATACTGCTGCGAGCCGGTTTCATGATGGTGTCCGTGATGGCGGCGAAGCTGGGGACAAGAGCGTTTGCCGCACATCAGGTGGGAATGAATGTTATGTCGCTGTCTTTCTCGTTTGGAGACGGCATGCAGGTGGCGGCGGTAACATTAATCGGGCAGAGCCTCGGACAGAAGGACGCAGAGCTTGCCAAACGTTACGGCACTATCTGCCAGAGAATGGGAAATGTAATATCGGTGTTTTTGTCCGTCCTGTATCTTTTGCTGGGCAGATGGTTTTTCAGTATGTTTTTTGATGAGCCGGAGACCATTCAGATCGGCGTGGAAATTATGCGCGTGATGGTGCTGATTGTGCTGATGCAGGTTGCGCAGGTCATTTATATGGGGTGCCTCAGAGGTGCGGGCGATGTGCGTTTTACCACGATAGCATCCACCATCAGTGTGACTTGTATACGCCCGCTTGCCTCGTGGATTTTTGCCTATGGACTCGGGGCCGGCGTGATTGGCATTTGGTTTGGCGTGGTGTGCGATCAAATTACCAGATTGCTGCTTACCCGCTGGCGTTTCCGCTCGGGAAAATGGACGGAGATAAAAATATAAACAGAAATAGAAAATTGCCGTAGAAGCGGCGGATTGTGAGGAAGTATGAACGATTACATTTTATTTGATTTGGACGGGACGCTGACAGACCCCAAGGAGGGCATTACCACCTGCGTGCAGTATGCGCTCGCTGCGTTTGGCATTGAAGAGCCGGATGCGGATAATCTGACGCCTTTTATCGGACCGCCCCTAAAGGAAAGCTTCATGGAGTTTTACGAGTTTGATGAGGAAAAGGCGGAGGCAGCCATAGAAAAGTATCGGGAGCGTTTTCGGGACAAGGGAATGTTTGAAAACCGGATTTATGACGGTGTTCCGGAAATGATTCGAAAGCTGAAAGGAAATCACAAAAAGCTTGCAGTTGCTTCCAGTAAGCCGACAGTTTTTGTAAAGCAGATACTGGATCATTTTGAAATCGGAAAATATTTTGATGTGATTGTGGGAAGCGAGCTGGACGGTACGAGAACGGACAAGGCTGAGGTAGTGGCGGAGGCATTGCGTCAGCTTTATGGAGAAAATGCGGAGGATATCGAGGAAAAGAAAAGCAATACCGTTATGGTCGGTGACAGGAAGTTTGATGTTGCGGGAGCAAAGGCGGAAGGGCTGGTAAGCGTTGCGGTTTCTTACGGCTATGGCCCTTTGGATGAGCTGAAAATTGCAAAGCCCGACTATATTGTGCGGAGCGTGGAAGAACTGGAAAAGCTTCTTTTGCGCGGAAGCGGCAGGGAGGCAAAAACACAGGCACCGACGGAGACGCTGATGAGTAAAATCTGGTTTGTGCTGTTTCCGCTTCTGGCATATTTCTTTGTTCGTTCCCTTGGCTTCTACATTGGCAGCTTTCTTGTGGTAAATCTGGCGGGCATGCTGCCCAAAGGCCTTTCGGACAAACTGGTAATCTGGGATGAAACAGGAGAGAATCTTGTAGGTGCGACAGGGAATGGCGCGGCGTTTATGCTGGCGGTTGCCTATCTGGTGGCGGCTTTTGTCATCTGGAAGTTTTTTGCAAAAGAGGACATTGGCAGTGTAGAGAAAGAGGTAAAACTGAAACATGCGAGGCTGAAATCCCCATCCGCTTACGCGTGCATGGTGGTTGGCGTTTTGGGAATTGCCATTGGGTTAAATCTTCTGTTTGAAGTCGTTGGTATCACCAATGCGTCGGAAAGCTTTAAACAGGCAGCAACGGAGCAGTATTCCGCCGCTTTTCTGGTGGGGCTTTTGGTAAACGGTCTGATTGCGCCCTTTGCCGAGGAATTGATTTTCAGAGGGACGGTGTACAATCGCCTGAAGAAAAATCAGAAATACCCGATAGCGATTCTTGTCTCAGCATTGTGCTTCGGTATTTATCACTCCAACATCGTACAGGGCAGCTATGCATTTCTGCTGGGCTGTGTGATTGCGTGGCTGTATGAGAGCTTTGGACATTTCTATGTGCCTGTGGCAGCGCATGTCCTGAGCAATGTGGCAGCCTACCTGCTTACCATGGCGGGCGCTTTCGATTTGCTGCTCGCAAACTGGTGGGTATGCATCGTGTTCCTGCTTGTCGGAGCGGCAGGGCTGTATATGTGCTTTAGAATGAGAAATGCGGCAGTTAAACTGGCAGCAGAAACAGAATAGGCAACTAGATAAAATGTCTGACAATAAAATATAAAACTACAAGGAAACTGATTATCTGACAATTTGAGATAAAAAAAGTCTTTACAGATAATCCGACATGGTGTATAGTAAACGAGACAAGTCGCAAAGGAGCGTACCTGCTAAGGGTTCCTTTGCGACTTTTTTTGTATTTACGGCAGTAAAAGAAAGGAGCACTCATGTTTGATGTAAAAAATAAACTTCCGGAGGCACCGCTTTACCGGCCAGAATTTGAACATGACAACTGTGGTATCGGTGCATGTGTCAACATCAAGGGTAAAAAAAGCCATGAAACGGTAGAGAATGCACTCCGTATCGTGGAAAATCTGGAGCACAGGGCAGGAAAGGACGCGGAAGGCAAGACTGGAGACGGCGTCGGCATCCTGACGCAGATTCCCCACGGCTTTTTTGCACGTGTTACAAAGCCTTTGGGCATTTCCCTTGGCGGAGAGAGAGAATACGGAGTCGGTATGTTCTTCTTCCCACAGGAGGAGCTTCGGAGAAATCAGGCAAAAAAGATGTTTGAAATTATCGTGGAGAAGGAAGGACTTGCGTTCCTCGGCTGGAGGGAGGTGGAAACGTATCCCAATGTGCTGGGGCACAAGGCAGTTGAATGTATGCCCTGCATTATGCAGGCTTTTATTAAGAAGCCGGCTGATGTGGAGAAGGGGCTTGCTTTTGACAGAAGGCTTTACATTGCGAGGAGGCTGTTTGAGCAGTCTACGGATGATACTTATGTAGTATCCCTCTCCAGCAGAACCATCGTGTATAAGGGTATGTTTCTGGTGGGACAGCTCCGCACCTTTTTTGCAGACTTGCAGAGTAAGGATTATGAATCGGCAATCGCGATTGTGCATTCCCGTTTTTCTACTAACACGAATCCGAGCTGGGAGCGTGCACATCCGAACCGGTTTATTGTACATAACGGAGAAATCAACACGATTCGCGGCAATGCGGACAAGATGCTGGCGCGCGAGGAAAATATGGAGTCGGTACATCTGCGCGGACAGCTTCACAAGGTACTGCCGGCCATCAACAAGACCGGTTCCGACTCTGCCATGCTGGACAATACGCTGGAATTTCTGGTGATGAGTGGTATGGAGCTGCCTCTTGCAGTGATGATTACCATTCCGGAGCCGTGGGCAAATAACAAGACCATGTCCAAGACCAAAAAGGATTTTTATCAATATTATGCAACCATGATGGAGCCCTGGGACGGTCCTGCTTCCATTCTCTTTTCGGATGGAGACATCATGGGAGCCGTACTTGACCGGAACGGGCTGCGGCCTTCCCGTTACCTGATTACGGACGATGACCAGTTGATTCTTTCTTCGGAGGTGGGAGTACTGGATATTGCGCCTTCCAAAATTGTGCTGAAGGAAAGGCTGCGCCCGGGAAAGCTTTTGCTGGTGGATACGGTACAGGGGCGCGTGATTGACGACGAGGAGCTGAAGGAGAAATACGCAAAGCGTCAGCCCTACGGCGAGTGGCTTGACAGCAATCTGGTCACACTGGCAGATTTAAAGATTCCCAACAAGAGGGTGCCGGAATTTTCCGACGAAGAGAGGGAGCGGATGCAGAAAGCATTCGGCTACACCTACGACGATTTGAAACAGAGCATACTTCCCATGGCGCAGAGCGGCGGGGAAGCCATTGCCGCGATGGGTGTGGACACGCCGCTGCCGGTGTTAAGCAAGAGCGCGTATCCTCTGTTCCACTATTTCAAACAGCTTTTTGCGCAGGTGACAAATCCGCCCATAGACGCTATCCGAGAGGAGGTTGTGACTTCCACCACGGTTTACGTGGGCAGGGAGGGCAATGTGCTGGAGGAGATTCCGGACAACTGCAATGTGCTTAAGGTCAATAATCCGATTTTGACAAATACGGACTTGATGAAGATAAAGAGCATGAAGGCGGAAGGCTTTCAGGTGGAGGAAATTCCCATTCTCTACTATAAGAATACCAGTCTGGAAAAGGCGATAGACCGTCTTTTTGTGGAGGTTGACAGGGCTTATCGGGACGGCTCCAACGTACTGATTCTGTCCGACAGGGGTGTGGATGAAAACCATGTTGCCATTCCGTCCCTGTTAGCGGTGTCCGCTTTGAACCAGTATTTGGTACGCACGAAAAAGAGAACCCGGCTTGCGCTGATTTTAGAGTCGGGAGAGCCGCGCGAGGTGCATCATTTTGCAACGCTTTTGGGATACGGCGCCTGTGCCGTCAATCCTTATCTGGCGCAGGAGTCCATCAAGGAGCTGATTGACAATCATATGCTGGATAAGGATTACTATGCGGCAGTTGACGATTACAACAACGCTGTGCTGCATGGCATTGTCAAGATAGCCTCCAAAATGGGCATCAGCACCATTCAGTCCTATCAGGGCTCCCAGATTTTTGAAGCCATCGGCATCGACAAGGAGGTTGTCAACAAATACTTTACCAATACGGTGTGCCGCGTCGGGGGCATTACCATGAAGGACATTGAAAGACAGGTGGACGAGCGGCATTCCATGGCGTTTGACCCGCTTGGTCTTGAAAATGATTTGACGCTGGAGAGCCCGGGACATCACAAGATGAGGAGCGGGGGCGACGAGCATTTGTACAATCCGGCAACCATACATCTTTTGCAGGAGTCCACAAGGCGGGGCGACTATGATATGTTTAAGCAGTATACCGCGCTGGTCAATGACGAGACTTCTGTGAAAAACCTGCGCGGGCTGATGGAATTTGTCTATCCGAAGAAAGGCGTGCCTCTTGCGGAGGTGGAGAGCGTGGATTCCATCGTCACGAGGTTTAAGACGGGCGCCATGTCCTACGGCTCCATTTCAAAGGAGGCGCATGAGACGCTGGCAATCGCCATGAACCGGCTGCACGGTAAGAGCAACTCCGGCGAGGGCGGAGAGGATTTGGAGCGCATGACGGTGGGCGAAGACGGCATCGACCGCTGCTCCGCCATCAAACAGGTGGCGAGCGGACGCTTTGGCGTAACCAGCCGTTATCTTGTGTCAGCGAAAGAAATTCAAATCAAAATGGCGCAGGGTGCAAAGCCTGGCGAGGGCGGACATCTGCCCGGCGGCAAGGTATACCCGTGGATTGCGAAAACGAGGCACTCCACGCCAGGCGTGGGACTGATTTCCCCGCCGCCCCATCATGATATTTATTCTATTGAGGATTTGGCGCAGCTTATTTATGATTTAAAAAATGCTAACAAGGAGGCTCGTATTTCCGTGAAGCTGGTGTCCGAGGCGGGCGTCGGCACGGTTGCGGCAGGCGTGGCAAAGGCAGGCGCACAGGTCATTCTGGTTTCCGGCTACGATGGCGGTACCGGAGCGGCGCCCCGTACTTCCATCCACAACGCGGGACTCCCGTGGGAACTGGGACTTGCGGAGACACATCAGACCTTGATTATGAACGGGCTGAGAAATAAGGTGCGCATTGAGACGGACGGCAAGCTGATGAGCGGGCGCGATGTGGCGGTAGCGGCAATCCTCGGTGCGGAGGAATTTGGCTTCGCAACTGCGCCGTTAGTTACCATGGGCTGTGTGATGATGCGCGTCTGCAATCTGGATACCTGTCCTGTCGGCGTGGCAACCCAGAATCCGGAGCTAAGGAAGAATTTCCGCGGCAAGCCGGAATATGTTATGAATTTCATGCGTTTTATCGCGGAAGAGCTTCGCGAGTATATGGCAAAACTGGGCGTGCGTACGGTGGACGAACTGGTAGGCAGAACCGATTTGCTGAAGGTAAAGGAGAATTTAAGCGAGCGCCATAAGGCTGTTGACTTAAGCAGTATTCTTTACAATCCCTACGAGAGCCTGAAGGGAAAGATAACCTTCGATGCGAAGCAAGTATATGATTTTGCACTGGAGAAAACCCTTGATGAGCGGGTGCTCTTAAAGCAGCTTGCAAAGGCGTTGGAGAGTGGTCAGAAGAGAAGCATTGAAGTGGATGTCACCAACACTGACAGAGCTGTCGGTACGATTCTGGGCTCTGAGATCACGAGGCGTTTTGGCGATACGCTGGAGGAGGATACCTACCGCGTGCTCTGCAGCGGCGCGGGCGGACAGAGCTTTGGCGCGTTTATTCCCAAGGGACTGACGTTAGAACTTGTGGGCGACAGCAACGACTACTTCGGAAAAGGTCTTTCCGGCGGCAAGCTGGTGGTTTACCCGCCCCGCGGCAGCAGGTTTAAGGCGGAGGAAAATATTATCATCGGCAATGTGGCGCTGTACGGCGCGACCAGCGGCAAGGCGTTTATCAACGGTGTTGCAGGAGAGCGTTTCTGCGTGCGTAATTCCGGCGCGGCAGCGGTTGTGGAAGGCGTGGGCGACCATGGCTGTGAATACATGACCGGCGGGCGCGTGGTGGTATTGGGACGCACCGGCAAGAACTTTGCGGCGGGCATGAGCGGCGGTATTGCCTATGTGCTGGATGAGGAAAACGACCTCTATATGAGACTGAACAAGGAAATGGTATCCTCTTATGAGATTACCTCCAAATATGATGTGCAGGAATTAAAGGAAATGATTCAGGAGCATGTGGCATTGACCAACTCGGACAAGGGCAAGCTCATACTGGAGAATTTTAAAGAATATCTGCCGAAGTTCAAAAAAATCATTCCGCATGATTATGAGAGAGTGCTCAAGACCATTGTACAGATGGAGGAAAAAGGTCTGAGCGCGGAGCAGGCGCAGATAGAAGCCTTTTATGCAAATACGAGGGAGGTGTAGGTATGGGAAAGCCAACAGGTTTTATGGAATATGAGAGGGAGACCTCCGCGGCGGTAAAGCCCAAGGTGAGGATTAAGAATTTTGATGAATTTCACGAGCACCTGCCGCTTCAGAAGCAGATGCTCCAGGGGGCGCGCTGTATGGAGTGCGGCGTGCCGTTCTGCCAGTCGGGTATGACGCTCTGCGGCATGACTTCGGGCTGCCCGCTGCACAATCTGGTGCCGGAATGGAATGATTTGGTATATACGGGCAACTGGGAGCAGGCGTACAAGAGATTGAAAAAGACAAACAATTTCCCGGAATTTACTTCCAGAGTTTGTCCGGCGCTCTGCGAGGCGGCATGTACCTGCGGCTTAAACGGCGAGCCGGTTGCCACAAAGGAAAATGAGTATGCCATTATTGAAAATGCCTATGAAAAGGGCTATGCGGCGCCGAAGCCGCCCAAGGTACGCACCGGCAAGAAGGTAGCTGTGGTGGGCAGCGGTCCGTCAGGGCTTGCAGTCGCCGACCAGCTCAATAAAAGAGGTCATTCCGTTACCGTGTACGAGCGTTCCGACAGGGTGGGCGGCCTGCTGATGTATGGCATCCCCAATATGAAGCTGGAAAAGCGGATTGTGGAGCGGAAGATAAAGGTGATGGAAGAGGAAGGCGTCATTTTTGTCAAAAACACGGATGTGGGACGGGATATCAAACCGGCAAAGCTTTTGAAGGAATATGACAGGGTGGTGCTGGCATGCGGCGCCTCCAATCCGAGGGATATCAATGCTCCGGGACGGGATGCAAAGGGGATTTATTTTGCGGTGGATTTTTTAAAGGCAAACACCAAGAGCCTTCTGGACAGCGGCCTTTCGGATGGCAGTTATATCAATGCAAAAGGTAAAAATGTGGTGATTATCGGCGGCGGCGACACGGGCAACGACTGTGTGGGGACGGTGATCCGCCATGGCTGTAAGTCCGTGACGCAGATAGAGATGATGCCGAAAGCGCCTGAGAAGCGTGCGGAGGATAATCCCTGGCCCGAATGGCCGAAGGTACTGAAGACGGATTACGGTCAGGAGGAAGCAATTGCCGTATTTGGGCATGATCCCAGAATTTACGAGACTACGGTGAAGGAGTTTATCAAGGATAAGGAAGGCAGTGTAAAAGCCGTGAAAACCGTGAAGCTTTCCCGTGAGAAGGATCCTGAGACGGGGCGTGTGAGTATGCAGGAAATTGCAGGCAGCGAGCAGATTTTGGATGCAGAGCTTGTCCTGATTGCGGCAGGCTTTCTCGGCAGCCAGAAGTATGTGACGGACGCTTTCGGGGTGGAAACGGACGCCAGAAGCAACGTGAAGACCCTGCCCGGCGGCTATCAGACAAGCGCAGGCAATGTCTTTGTGACGGGCGACATGCACAGGGGCCAGTCCCTTGTGGTCTGGGCAATCAGGGAAGGCAGAGAAGCGGCGCGCGCTGTGGACGAAAGTCTGATGGGATATACGAATCTGCTGGTGCAGTAACGGCGGACGGAAATGACTGCGGTTGTCCAGAACAAGTTTTTCACGCATAATAAACGGGCTGAAGGATTTTAAATGTCTTTCAGCCCGTTTTATTATAGGAAATTCTTTCTGTTTGTTGATATTTTCAGTATGGAGCGGATAGAAGATAAAAATGAGTGCAACTTTTCGGAAGTAATGCTACTCTATTAAAGGATTGCTCTGACGGGGCAGTAGATAAAGCGGCATTTTGAGGAAAGGAGATTGTATGAAAACGACAAAAGAGTTAGAGGATGCTGTCAGACAGTTCCAAAACGGAGATGCGGACAGTTTTGACCGAATCCATGAATTATCCTATGGGTATTTGTATACCTGCGTGATCCATGTGGTGAAGGATAAGGAAGCCGCGGCGGATATGCTTCAGGAGACCTATCTGGAAATCAGCCGGAATATCTCACAGTTAAAAAACACAGGGGACTTTTTAAGCTGGGCATCGACGATCGGAAATCGCAAATGCTATGCGTACTTAAAAAAACAAAAGGATGTCCTGGTTCGTTCTGACGGTAATCAGAACGGGGACGCACAGGATTTTTTTGAATCCATTGCAGATGACGAGGCGTTTATTCCGGAGACGATTCTGCAGGATCGGGAGAAACAGCGATTGGTTCAGGAGATCATAGACGGACTTTCCGATATGCAGCGGCTGTGCATCATCGGGTTTTATTATCGCGGGCAGTCCATAGAGGAAATCGCACAGGAATTAGAGATTCCTGCCAATACGGTCAAGTCCCATCTAAGCAGGGCAAAGGCAAAGATTAAAGATGCCGTGATCGTGCTGGATCGGGAAAAGGGGACAAGGCTTTACAGCATCGCGCCGTTTATATTGCTGTTTTTGTCAAAGGAAGCAGAGGCCTGCGAGGCAGGACCGATGCCGGGAGTATTAAAAAAGGGGTTGGGCGGATCGGGGGTAACGAATCCGGGCGCAGGAAATTCGAGTGCACAGAGAATCATGCAGGCGGGCGTGCGCTATAAGCTGGCAGCAGGCATTGTATTGGCGGCGGTTGTCATAGGGGGAGGCGCGGCGCTGATCCATTATGTGAATCCTTCCCGAGATGCGGGCGAAGAAAATCCGTCGGAAACGGTATTGGCGGACGAATCGGGAGAGCAGACAGAGACGGACGAAGAGGCGCTGGGACATACATGGGTAGATGCCACATGCAGTGAACCTAAGACTTGCAGTGTGTGCGGAGAAACCGAGGGAAATGCGTTAGAGCATACTTTGTCAGAGGCGAATTACCAGCAGGCGGCTGTCTGTGAAGTGTGCGGCGCGAGCGTAGGCGAACCTTTACAGGCGGATTTTGAAAAATATAATCTTACGGAACATATGGTGGAGTTGGATCGGGAATATGATTATAAAACGTTGTGTTACGATAATCCTGCATACACGACAATAGGAAAGGTGATATTTTCCAATTACCGGACATTTGATTCTGATGAAACCCATGAGGCAAAAGAAGGATATGAGTGGAAAATTGTAGATTACACGTTGTCTTTTGGAGATGACAATGCGTGGGAATATGGAATAAGCCCGGGTTCCTGCTTTGAAGATTATTATGACATTATCAAATGCGATGATACCTTTGCAACAGATGATAATGGAATTGAACATTTTACAGTAAATTGGAATGGTGTAGATTATACAGAATGTTGCCGCATTTTTGATGTTAGTGGTTGGAGCGATTGGACTGATAATACAGATCCTGCATATGGGGACTGGGAGCATATTGTTGTATACAAAGAAAGTTGTGCAGTGCTTGTTCCAATAGGTTATGACGGTATTGTTGTGGGCGAAAGAAATCGCGCAGTTGATTGGGGAGAGGGTCTGTATGTGTTTGAGGTAGATAATACGGACACCCTGTTCTTCCGAATGAAATAAAGAATATTAGCGTTCATTGGGATGGTTTCACGCAAGATTTCAGTGTTGGCCATTCCAACGAAGGGGGATTGCCCCAAAGTTCGTGTAAATCTCCAAACTGATGTAAGATAAGATTACACAGTTTGGAGGTTTCATTTATGGAAAGAAAAAATGAAAGCCTGTTTTTTATAGAAATTTTTCTTGCTTATTATCGGACAATGTGCTAGAATTAAAATTCCCACGAAAGTGGACAACTGAATATTTTACCTTCGGTATCCGGCTGGCTCAAACCAGCGGAACCAGACCGACTTGGCAAGATATGAAAGGATTGGTTTGCACCGCAAAGCAATTAACAAGAAGTATAACTACCAGGAGGAAGCAACGATGATTACGATGGAAGGCATCTGCAAATCGTACAGGATTGCAAAAAGAAACGCAGGGCTGAAAGAGGCCTGCAAGTCTCTGTTTCACAGAGAAAACGAGACGATTGAGGCTTTATCGGACGTAAGCTTTACCATTGAGGACGGTGAGATGGTGGGCTATATCGGTCCGAACGGAGCGGGCAAAAGCTCCACAATCAAAATTCTGAGCGGAATTTTAACACCGGACAGCGGAAGCTGTATTGTCAACGGGCGCACGCCATGGAAAGACCGGATTGCCCACGTAAGGGAAATCGGCGTGGTGTTCGGACAGCGCTCGCAGCTATGGTGGGACATTCCCGTTATCGATTCTTTTGAGCTGATAAAAGAAATTTATTCTGTCGAGGCTCACGACTATCATCACAATTTAGAAGAACTAACTGAAATGTTAAACCTGAAAGAGCTTTTGAGGACTCCGGTCAGGCAGCTATCCTTAGGGCAGCGTATGCGGTGCGAGATAGCGGCGTCGCTTTTGCATAACCCGGGGATTTTGTTTCTGGACGAGCCGACCATAGGGCTTGACGCGGTTTCCAAGTTGGCAGTGCGGGATTTTATCAAAAAGCGGAACAGGGAGTATGGGACCACGGTTATTCTGACGACCCATGACATGCAGGATATTGCGGCTTTGACTAACAGAGTCATTTTAATTGGCAAAGGAAGGCTTCTCTTGGACGGGACGCTTGATACCCTGCGGCAGCAGGCGGCGGATTTGGAAGGCGGAGAGCCTTCGGAGGAGCTTGATAAAATTGTGGCGAAGCTCTACCGCGGTCTGGACATTCTGTAGGAGGGTCACAATGAAAAAGTATATTTCTTTTTTTAAGATACGTTTTCAGGTGGGGCTGCAATACCGTTCCGCGTCGATTGCCGCCCTGACAACCCAGTTTCTATGGGGAATTATGGAATGTGCCGCCTACCGTGCCATCTATATGTCGTCAGGGATGGAGCCGCCCATGGAATTTTCGGCGCTGGTGTCCTATATCTGGCTGAAGGAGGCATTTCTTGCCATGTTCAACACGTGGATTACGACGGACGGCGATATTTTTACCGTCATTATGAACGGCGACGTTGCCTATGAACTGTGCAGGCCGGTATCCCTTTATCGCATGTGGTTTGCAAAAAGCGTAGGGGGAAGATGTGCGACGGCAGCGCTGAAATGCATACCGATTATAGCTGTGTCTGTTTTGCTGCCGCGCCCATACAGGCTGTCGCCGCCGCGGGACTTAGTGGCATTTTGCTTCTTTCTCCTTACCCTGTTTCTTGGGCTGTTTGTCACGGTGGCGTTCTGTATGGTGGTTTATGCCATTACACTTTTTACTATATCGCCGCAGGGACTCCGGGCGGTGTTGACCGGAGCGGTCGAGTTTCTTTCCGGCTCTGTCATCCCGTTTCCCTTTATCCCGCAGCCGGTGCGGGGTGTGCTGGAGCTGCTTCCGTTCGGTTCCATGCATAATGTGGCGCTGCGCGTTTACAGCGGCAGTCTGGCAGGCGGGGAAATGCTGCGTGCTGTGGCCTTGCAGGTGTTCTGGATTGCAGCGCTTGTCCTTCTGGGAAAAGCCATATGCCGGACTGCGGAGCGGAGAATTGTGGTACAAGGCGGCTAAATGTGAAGAGAAGTTCTAAGGCGTCTGAAAAACGCCGCCTAAGAACTTCTAAAACTTCACATGGAAGAATGTCTGAAAAGCGACATTCTTCATCCAAGACTGCATCAAGTGCGGAGAGAAATGGAGATGAATGGAATGAGAAAGGGTATTTTAATTTATGGCAGATATGTTTCTGTTGTTTTGCGGAGCGCCATGCAGTACCGGCTTTCCTTTTTTCTAATGGCGGCGGGACGGTTTCTGATTGCGTTTAACGGTTTTCTTGGCATTTATTTTTTGTTTTCCGGCTTTTCTGAGGTGAAGGGCTATACTTATGGGGAAATTCTGCTTTGTTTTTCTATTATGCAGTTATCGTTTTCTCTGGCAGAGTGCTGCGCGAGCGGCTTCAAGAAATTTTCGGGTACGGTCAAGAGGGGAGAGTTTGACAGGATGCTGGTGCGTCCCGTCAGCCCCATGCTGCAGGTCTTGGGAAGCGGATTCGATCTGGGGCGGATTGCGCCTGCGCTGACAGGGGTTATGGTGCTCTTTATCGGGATAAAAAATTGCAGCGTGGACTGGACGATAGGCAGAACCGCGGCATTGTTTCTTATGATTTTGGGCGGTATCTTTTTGTTTGCCGGACTCTTTATGATAGAAGCTGCAGTCTGCTTTTTTTCCATTGAAAATACGGAATGTATGAATGTGCTGACTTACGGGGCAAAGGAACACGGCAAATATCCCATCGATATTTATGGCAAAGGCCTTATGCGTTTTTGTACCTATGTGATTCCTTACACGCTGGTGCAGTACTACCCGCTGCAATACCTGCTTGGAAAGACGGATAACTGCTTCTATGCGTTCTGTCCGCTGGGCGTTACTGTCTTTGTGCTGCTCTGTTACCTATTTTGGCGCGTCGGCGTCAGGCATTATAAGTCAACCGGATCTTAAAGAGAGGCAGGCGGACGAACTTATTCAATAGGAAAGTTGAATGATGGCAAAGAAGAATGGTATATTTTGCCCGGCGGCGGTCAAGATAGCGAGGAAATGCTTCCGCAGACTGTCGAGCGGGAAGTAAAGGAAGAGGCAGGAATAGAGGTTAAATGCAAAGATTTACTTTTTGTACTTCGCCGCCCGATAATGAACTTTTATGAGGGAAAAGAATACATAAAGTATCTTGGAAATGAAGAGGTAGGTGATCCGGAATGTTTAGAATAGACGAATATATTAATGAGTTAATAGACTTATTAAAAAATGCATTTGGCGAACGACTGGTGTATATAGGATTGCAAGGCAGTTATCTTCGCAATGAAGAGACAAAAAACAGTGACATTGATATTATGGCTGTAATTGACAATATTTCGGTTGAGGATTTGCAAACCTATCAAAAAGCGCTTGTTTCGGTAGGAAATTTTGATAAGTCCTGTGGATTTATTTGCGGCAAAGCTGATTTAGAGCATTGGAATCCGTTGGAAATATGTCATTTATTGAACACGACTAAAGATTATTACGGAGAATTAAAAAAACTTGTTCC
>JAIDHX010000039.1 GCA_029053015.1 Lachnospiraceae bacterium | reverse complement strand
GGTGTTACTACCGGTGTCGGTGTAGGTGTCGTCTCCGGCACAGGAGTAGGTGTTACTACCGGTGTCGGTGTAGGTGTCGTCTCCGGCACAGGAGTAGGTGTTACTACCGGTGTCGGTGTAGGTGTTGTCTCCGGCACAGGGGTAGGTGTTACTTCCGGTGTCGGTGTAGGTGTTGTTTCCGGTGTGGGTGTTTCTTCCGGCACTCCTGGTGTCGGGGTTACTTCCGGCGTCGGTGTAGGTGTCTCTTCCGGCACTTCCGGGGTCGGAGTTACTTCCGGTGTGGGTGTTGCTTCCGGATCTTCCGGTTCCTCAGGTACGTCCGGCGTAGGTGTTGGAGGAGGATTCGGAATACCTCTGGTATAATTTACCTGATGTACTTCTCCGCCCTGTGCAAAACTGTTGGCAATAACAGCACCTACAATATTTGCACTATTGGTAACTGATGCGGAAGGCGCCAATATGGTTCCGAATATACCGCCCGTGCTGACAGAAGAAGCATTTCCGAAGTTCCATACAATATTGCCAGCCCATGACTGGTGTCCAAGGCCACCGCCGACGGTGGTAGCATTCATACTATAATAGAGAACCACGCTGCCGGAATCTGAAACATTCACGACTACTGTCTTTCCTGCGCTGGCGCTCTCTGTAATTAATCTGTCATAGTAATCTCCGTTGCCATTAAAATCAGCCGCGCTGATATTTAAAACCAACAGATTGTCAGTTTCAACATCTTCCAGAGCGTACAACTCATTCGATGTATTCTTGCAGGCATTGATTACCGTGCTGATTCTGCTCGCGATATCTGTTCTGCA
Source organism: Lachnospiraceae bacterium (assembly GCA_029053015.1). Classification (GTDB taxonomy): domain Bacteria; phylum Bacillota; class Clostridia; order Lachnospirales; family Lachnospiraceae; genus Acetatifactor. The sequence goes on along the minus strand of JAIDHX010000039.1, from coordinate 179,706 downwards.
TTCATAACCTATCATCTTATTGTCGGTGATAAATTCCCTCACAACAACGTCTTCTGCTTCTTCACCGGTACCTCTGGATACAACCGTAAGCTTGTAACCCTGTCCCGGCTGGTCTGCAATGATATTTGCTGTGCCATCGCTGTTGTTCGCAGCAAATGCCACAATGGCATCTCTTACATTGCACTTGAATGACGCATTGGGATTTGCGAGATCACCAATATAGGACTTACCCTCCCAAATATCCAGACTTGCCTGCAGGCTTCCTATTGCGACATTGCCTTCAACGTGATTGCTGTTCGTGTATACATTGGCATACACTGAAAACTTCAGCGGATCACTCAATTCAACGTTTGCAACAGAAGCGCTGGAAGTAATGGTCGTAAGACCAAAACTGCCGCTGGCAACCAATGCTGCCGTCAACAAGCTTACCAATGCTCTTTTGAATTGCGCTTTTGCTTTCCCTTTCTTCATGATTTCATCCTTTCCCCATAATTCACAATCTATATGTATATGATGTTAGATATTCTTCTACTTATTAAGACTGTCCCAAAAGACCAAAAGGTCCAGTTTCAAAAAAATTATTCATAATTTTCCGTAGCTGTCAGCGCTCCGTGAATAATCATCCTTCTGCTCGTCCCTGCTGAGCCGTAGCAGGTGGACAGGGATACGATATTTCCCCGCTCCGACAAATCTGCTTCTGACTGATATTCGGAATGTTCCACCGCCCATTTGACATATAAATCATAGTTTTCATCAGAGGTAAATGTCATGTACCTGTCGCTGGTGGACTTGGTCTCATAGAAAGCAAATATCTCGTAGGTATAAACGTAATCCTTCGTATATATATAGAAACATGTGTTGACCTGGCACAGCGACGGATCCGCCATCAGGCGTTTGAAAGAGCCGAACATGCTTTCATCACGCATATTGTGCCCGAACACAAAGGTGTTTCTGTCCGACCAGTCCGGTGAAGCGCCGCAATCCATAAAAATACATCCGGCGCCCATCCGCTCTCCTTCAAAGGAATGTTTCAGATAGTAGTTATTGTCCTCGCCCTGCACAATGGGATAGCTGATATCCAGTGCCGGGAAGTACAGCCAGCCTCTGAAATCTTCATTCATTTCCTTCAGGGCATCCATATCGATCTCCAGCGGCGGATACTGATTCTGTGCTATCGCTTCCGCTATCACCTCCGCCATCTCTTCCGTGTCAGTCTTTGCCCCCACCTTTTCAGCCAATCCGCCGTAGGCGTTTTCCGCCTCTTTGGAAGCAATGCGGGCAGCGACCATTTCATACCCGCAGAACAGGACAAGCAACGACAAAAGTATTGTACCTATAATATATACTGCTTTTTTAACCGGCTTTCCCTCCATGCTGCCACTCCTTCCTGTATATTACCATTATACACATATTTTCTTTCTTTCGCAACGTCTTTTTGTGGCATTTTTACTAATTTTGTGTTATGCTTGCATATATAAGGAATTTGAGTACGTTCCTTGAAAGCTGTTACCGTTTAAAGGGGGTATATTCATGCTTGCTATTCATTTAATTGCACTGACGACTATGGTTGGATTTCTTCTATGTATCCGCCATATCGAGGGGATTTCCGGTTTTTTGAAAAAAAGATGGTTTATAGTGTTTTTTTTCGCTGCCTTTGCCCTGCGCTGCATTTTTGCATACTTTTATAAAGGCTTCTCAAGCGATACCGCCTGCTTTGCCGGCTGGGCGAATCTCGCCTACGAAAACGGACTTTCGGAATTTTATTCGTCCGGTACTTTTACAGACTATCCCCCCGGATTTATCTACATACTGTGGGTAATCGGCGCGATTTTCTCCCTGTTTAAAATACCGTATTTGTCCGGAGGCTGTCTGCTTCTTTTAAAGCTGCCTGCCATTCTCTGCGATATGGTCATCGGTCTTTTGGTATACCGCATCACAAAAAAAGCGATGGACGATGGGCGCGCTGTGCTTTTTTCCGCACTGTACCTGTTCAATCCCGCCGTCTTTTTAAATTCTTCCGTCTGGGGACAGGTTGACGCCGTCTTTACTCTCTGCGTCGTCTTAATGTGTCTGTTCTTAACAGAAGAAAAAATGGTTTCTGCCTACATAGCCTTTGGTGTTGGTGTGCTGCTCAAGCCGCAGACACTTGTATTTACCCCCGTACTGATTTACGGCATTGTGGACCATGTTTTCATGAACCGCTTTTCCGTGCGGTATTTTTTCCACAATCTGTTTTCGGGACTGTGCGTTATTTTCTGTATGATTCTGCTCTGCATGCCTTTCGAGCTCGGAACGGTTATCACACAGTATGCCTCCACGCTTACTTCCTATCCTTATATTGCAGTAAACGCCTTTAATCTATGGGGATTTTTCGGCCTGAACTGGATTTCGCAGGAAAACCGGCTGCTGTTTTTGACTTACGAGCAGTGGGGACCCATCATCATTGTCCTGATTGTACTGCTTTCCGCATACTTTTTCTTCAAGAACAGGAGAAATCCTTCCCGTTATTTTACCTCTGCGGGCGTTTTGATTGTTTCCATGTTCCTGTTTTCCGTCAGGATGCATGAGCGCTATCTGTTTCCTGCTCTCATTCTGCTTCTGCTCGCCTATGTCAAAAGACCTGCGCAGGAAATTTTCCTTTGCTTCACAGGATTTTCCGCGCTGCATTTTTACAATACGGCCTACATTCTCTTCTTTTACGATCCGCAGACCTATAACCGGAAAGCGCCGCTCTTCCTTATTATTTCTGCATTGATGGTGCTCTGCGGTCTCCTCTTCTACCGGACACTTTACCGGTATGATGTCCTGCGGGCCCGCGTAAAGGGCGGCGGTTTTGCCTTTGCGCCCATCCGGCTTCCAAAACGTCATGAAAAGACGGACGAGCCGAAGCCTCCGAAATATATGCCCATTCCTTCAGCGGAAAAACTGCCATTTATCTGGACCGATCTTGTCATTATATTGGTCATTACTGTCATCTACTCGGCTTTTGCCCTTTACGACCTCGGCGATACACGGGTACCACAGTCAGAATACCTGTTAGAGCAGGGCGATTCCATCACGCTTTATGTCGGCGAAGATAAGCTGCCGTCACGTCTTTACTGGTACAATGGCTGCTACGAAAACCGCGAATTTTCGCTGGAAGTAAAAGAAAATCAAGAGGACGCATGGCACACCGTAGAGGATTTGGAGCGTTTTCGCGTAACCTCCGTCTTCCGTTGGAATTCCACCGCTCTCCCAAATAACAGCCGTTATATTAAGATTACCTGCTTGTCGGACAAAGCATCCATCCTGGAAATGACATTGGTTGACGCGGACGACAACGCTTTTATGCCGTTCAACGCTCCCGACTATCACGAGTTGTTCGACGAAGGTGATTTGTTCCCGCAATCACCAAGCTTCCGAAACGGAACCTACTTTGACGAAATTTATCACGCGCGAACCGCTTACGAGTTCCTGAACGGACTTCCCACTTATGAGACCACCCATCCGCCTCTGGGCAAAGCCATTATGTCCATCGGTATCTCCCTTTTCGGCATGACGCCTTTTGGCTGGCGTATTATGGGTACCATTTTGGGAATCCTCATGCTGCCGCTCATTTACCTGATAGCGCGCGGCATCACAAAGGAGCGTCCTCTCGCAGGACTCGCCTGCCTCTTATTCGCTGTTGACTTTATGCATTTTGCCCAGACAAGGATTGCCACCATCGACGTCTTTGTCACCTTCTTCATTCTGCTGATGTATTTCTTTATGTACCGCTACTGCAGAATAAGCTTTTACGACACCTCGCTTATCAAGACCCTCCTGCCGCTGGCTGCCTGCGGCATCTCCATGGGGCTCGGCATCGCCTGCAAATGGTCGGGAGTTTACGCCGGCGTTGGACTCGCTGTTCTGTTTTTTGCCACTCTGTACCGGCGCTACCGCGAGTACCGCTATGCAAAAAAGGAGCCTCAAGGCATATCAAACGGGATTACCCACAGGAGGATAATCCGCACTTTTTGGCCCCATACGCGGAAGACGATTCTATTCTGTATCGTGTTTTTCGTGTTGGTTCCCGCAGTGATTTACACACTCTCCTATATACCGTTTGTCGACAGCCACACAGGACTGCTCTCCAAAATGTGGAACAATCAGACTTCCATGCTGCGCTATCACTCCAACCTGAAGGAGACGCACTACTATTCTTCCCTTTGGTATGAATGGCCTACCATGATACGCCCGATTTTCTATTATTCGGGTATCATCGGAGGCAACACAAGACAGGGCATCAGCGCTTTCGGCAATCCGCTTGTATGGTGGGTTGGTATTCCGGCGTTCTTCTATGTTGCCTACTATGCCCTTTTCAAAAAAGACAGGACGGCAGCCGGTCTCTGTGTCGGCTATCTGGCACAATACCTGCCTTGGTGTCTGGTATCACGGCTTACCTTTATTTACCACTATTTCCCCAGCGTACCATTTGTCATTCTTATGATTGTGTACGCCGCAAAACAAAGAAAAGACCAGATGAACGAAGGAAGTTACAAGATGGCGTTCGCTCTGTATGCAGCCGCCTCCGTATGGCTCTTCCTCATGTTCTATCCGGTTCTTTCCGGTCAGACCGTCAGCATTTCCTATGTTGACAAGCTCTTACGCTGGCTGGATAGCTGGGTGCTGATATATGGCTGATGTGCGCCGGTTTATCCGGCAGCGCTCAGTAAACTTCGATATGCTTTCCTTCCCGTACAAATACGGGAAGGATATCGAGCGGCGCTTCCACCGTGATTCTTTCACCACCCGCATACTGCTTTCCCGTCGCCGCTTCTGTCCATGACAGGCCGGCAGGCAGATATACACTTCTCTCCCGCATCCCTATTTCCATAACGGGTGCTATCAAAAGATCAGGTCCAAACATATACTCATCCTCTGTCTCCCAGCAGATTTTATCTTCCGGGAAATCAAAGAACATGGGGCGCATAACGGGCGCACCCGTCTCGCTTGCCTGCTTCATACATTCTCTGATGTAAGGACGCAGTCTTTCCCTCACAAACAGATACTTCTTTAATATTTCATAATTGTCCTCGCCAAAGCTCCAGACTTCATTGTCCTGTCCCGAAGTAAGCTGGCGCACATTATTGATAAACTCCTGCTCCCGCTCGTACCACGGAGAACGCTCCCCGTGCATACGGAATACGGGACAGAACGCACCCCACGCAAACCACCTGACCAAAAGCTCCTTGAAATACGGGTCGCTGATATCGCCGCCCACAAAACCGCCGATATCGGATGTCCACCACGGAATACCCGCCATCCCCATATTCAGTCCTGCCTGAAGCTGTTCGCGCATAGCCCTGAAGGAAGAATGAATGTCGCCGGACCATGTCAGCACGCCATACTTCTGGCTTCCGGCCCACGCACAGCGCACTAAGAAAAGGATTTCTTTCTCGCCCTCCGCTTTCAGCCCGTCGAAAAAGCCCTTTGCATACATAAGTGGATAAATATTGGTACACTGAAGCGCCGTCCCCATATAATAACGGTAGTTATCAAAGTCATAAGGACCGTATTCCGGCTCCGCCTCGTCAAGCCAGAAGATACGAATACCCTTTTTGTAATAATTTTCCTTACACTTTTCCCAAACAAATTTCTGTGCGCCGGGGTGGGTTGCATCGTAAAATACAGTATTTCCCATCCATGTCATATGGTTGGCATTGCCCCTGTCCGCACGCACCAGATAGCCTTTGCTGTTCATCTCGCCAAAGTTTTCGCTCCGCTCGTCAATCGTCGGCCATACAGAAACCACCGTCTCAATGCCAAGCTCCTTCAGCTCCTTTACCATCGCTTCCGGATCCGGCCAGTCGCGGGGTTCAAATTTGAACTCGCCCTGCATGGTCCAGTGGAAAAAATCTACCACAATGGCGTCCATGGGAAGCCCTCTGCGCTTGTGCTCTCTTGCAACGGCAAGAAGCTCCTCCTGATTGCGGTAGCGCAGCTTGCACTGCCAGTAACCCAGACCAAACTCCGGCATCATGGGGGTACGCCCTACTGCCGCGCTGTAATTGCGCTCAATATCCGCCGGCGTATCACCCGCCGTGATAAAGTAATCCAGTTTCTTGGTACTTTTTGCATACCACTCAGTCTTGTTCATGCCAAAACTTGCCGTCCCGATTGCAGGATTGTTCCAGAAAAATCCATACCCCCTGTTTGACACAAAGAAAGGCACGCTCGCCTGTGAATTCCGATGCGCCAGTTCCAGAACTGCACCTTTTTTGTTCAGATGCTTTTCCTGATACTGCCCCATACCGAATATTTTTTCATCATCATACGCCTCAAACCGCGCCGTCAGCTCATAATCGCTGCTGCCCTTTATGGGCTTTAACTCTCTGGCATCCACCCGCAGAGGCACACAGTAACGGTTGATACGGTTACGGTTACGCCAGTATTCCTCCGTCAGAATTTCTCCCTTATCATTCAAAAAGCTTATCCACCCTTCCGGACTTACGCGCGCCGTTATCTTTCCGTTTGTAAGCGTCGCAACCGTCCCCTTCTGGTGGTATTTGGCCCACTCCTCACCTTTATACCATGGGTCTGTCGTGTCAATTTCCTCAAAAACAATCACGGGTGTCACCGCCTTTACCGGCTCACACAGCGCCCACTCATTTCCATCCATCACAGGCTCCGCCGTCATCCGCACACGCAGGGAATCCTCACCCCAGCACTCAATCCAAACCTGTGAAACACCTTCCTCTATCACCAGTCGGTTTCCTTCCTGTCTGACCATCATTTTACTCCTCCTTCTTTTTGTCTATTATAACGAAAAAAAGACGCTGTGTAACCCCCATTTTTTTACGATTTCCGCCAGGCACGCAAAGATACGGTTGACAAAAGAAATCCACACCTTATATAATCAAGGTAAACTACGAAAAGAAAGGATTGGGTATCAATATGAACGTAAAGAAAACACTGGCAGCAAGTACTGCGGCGCTTGTACTGATCGGCTCAGTTCTGCCTGCATCTGCAGCAGGGATAGATGCCGGCTATGTAAAGGCACTGAAGGAAAACGGGACGGCAGACCTGATTCTTAATGTGGATGCCTACCGGGCTGCATACCCCGATTTGGATGCGGCTTTCGGTGATGATACAAATGCGTATATCATGCACTATCTGACTGCAGGCATGTACGAAGGAAGGACGATGGGCGTCCTCTTCAACCCTCTTGCTTACGCAGAAGCCTACAGCGACATTAAAGAAGCCTTTGGCGACGACATTTCCGCAGTCGTAAACCATTACGTGACCTTCGGTATTGCAGAAAACCGTACAGCAGGCACTGCAGGCGTCTACGCAGACCTTGCAGAAGCACAACGCGAAACCGCTGCCGGCGCCCCTGTAGATGTTGGTAATCCCGCGGGAGAACACATCACTTGCATTTATAACAATGGCGTCTTGGTTCGGAGAGAGTTTTATGACGCAAACAACCGCCTGTTCCAATTTTCAGTGGTTACAGACTACAATGGCGCTGCCAACTCTTACACGGAAACAGTCTATTCCAGCAGCAATGTTTTGGTACGCGTAGATAAATATGTAAACGGTGTCCGCGTCAGCACAACAGGCAGCAACACTACTACTGGCAGCGGCACTACTACCGGCGGCAACACCACTACAGGCAGCAACACTACTACCGGCAGCAACACTACTACTGGCGGTAATAACCCCTCCGGAGGACATATCACTTGCATTTATGAGAACGGTGCTTTGATTCGGAGAGAGTTTTATGACGCAAACAACAGCCTGCTCCAATTTTCAGAGGTTACAAACTACGATGGCGCTACCAACTCTTACACGGAAACAATCTATTCCCGCGACGATGTTTTTATACGCGTAGACAGGTATGTAAACGGAGTTCTTCAGTAAAAGCAACAACTACAATGGGTCTTCTGCCTCACCGCAGAAGACCTATTCTTATAAAACCCGGCTTGCCGCCGTCATACTGCCTGCAATGCCGATGGGTAATTGCGAAACACACATTTGCCAGATTCGAATTGCGCACATGGTATATTCCATAAGCAGACCCTTGCTTGCCGTCGGTACCAAAGTCATGCCCGCATGACTTGCTGCCGTGTTTTGGCAGCTTACGTACCGCTACGGTAAGCTTGGAGCGAAAGCGCGTCTGCGTTGGAATATACCATGTGCACAATGACAATGGCATTATTTCTGAGTTTCGCAACCACCCATACAAGTTCGGGCACAGAAAGGAAAACACATGAACAACATTAAAATCGTCGCAGACAGCACCTGCGATTTGTCTCAGAAACTAATTGAAAAGTACGATATCAGCATTATTCCCCTATGCATTATCATGGGTGAAGAAAGCTATTACGACAAAATTGAAATCACACCGGAGAAAATTTTTGAATGGGCGGACAAGAACCGCACCACACCGAAGACGGCTGCGGTTACTTTTGAAAAAGCGACAGAAATTTTAAAACCCGATCTTGAGGCCGGAAAGGATATTATCTTTTTCGGTATTTCCACACAGATGAGCACTACCTGCAATGTCATCCGCATGATTGGAGAAAGTGCCGAGGATTCATGCACCGGCAGAATCCATGTCATCGATTCCATGAACCTCTCCACCGGTATCGGGCTTCAGGTATTGTATGCAGCCCGCCTTGCCGAAGAAGGAAAAAGCGCGGCAGAAATCGTCTCGCTTGTAGAAGCACGCAGAAAAGATGTGCGCGCCAGCTTTGTGGTAGATACCTTAACCTACCTCGCAAGAGGCGGCCGCTGCAACTCCGTCACGGCGCTGCTTGCCAACACCCTCAAATTAAAACCGGAAATTGTGGTGACGGACGGCGCCATGAACGTGGCCAAAAAATACAGGGGAAACTTAAAATCCGTGATTCTGAAATATGCCAAGGATTTGGAACCGCAGCTTCTTCACGCGGACAAATCCTGTGTGTTTATTACCCACTCCGGCTGCAGCGACGATATCACCGACGCCGTGCAGGAGTACTTAAAAAGTCTGAACCATTTTGAGGCCATCTATACCACCCGTGCGGGCGGCGTTATTTCCAGCCATTGCGGTCCCGGGACACTCGGCGTGCTGTTTTATCTGGAAGAGCAGTAAAGCACGGCGCTACTCTTCCCCCAACTGCAGCCGCAGCTTTTTATAGACATAGAAAAATGCCGGAATCAGAAAGGCATCCGCAAAAATCCATGCGATAGGGCTTCCCAGCGCCGCTGCCGGAAAACCAAAAAACGGCACCAGCACAAAACCGGCCAGGGCACGGGCAACCATCTCCAACACGCCCGCCAGAATGGCAAAGGTAGGGAAGCCAATGCCCTGTATCATAAAACGGATAATATTTACCAGGGCAAGCGGAAAATAAAACGCTGTGGTAATCACCAGAAACAGTCTCACATTTTCTACAATCTTCGCCACTACCTCAGCTTCCTCTGCTTCCACGAAAAGCTTACCGAGAGGCTCTCCAAAGAAAAATGCAATTAAAAATCCGATTACCGCATAGACGGCGCCCAACTTGATACAGTCGTACATACCTTCCTTCACCCGCCGAAGCTTTTTGGCTCCCACATTCTGTCCGCCGTAGGTCGCCATGGTAGAGCCCATTGCGTCAAAGGGACATGCCAGAAAAGCGCCGATTTTGTTTGCCGCCGTAACGGATGCAACAGCCAGAGAGCCCAGCCCGTTTACCGCAGTCTGCAATATAACGCTGCCGATTGCCGTGATAGAATACTGAAGCCCCATGGGGATTCCCATACTGCAGAGACTGCCCATCATATGTAATTCCGGCTTCCACTCTTCTTTTTTGATTCTCAAAATTTCAAATTTCTTTATGATAAATACCAGACATAAAACACCCGAAAGCCCCTGTGAAAGTACAGTTGCCCATGCCGCTCCCTCAACTCCCATCTGAAAATACACGATAAAGAGAAGGTCCAAGCCGATGTTTACCAGTGAGGAAAGCACCAGAAAAACAACCGGCGTTTTGCTGTCCCCCAGGGCCCTGATAATGCCGGAAAGGATGTTGTACAAAAACACTGTCGGTATGCCGATAAAAATCACCACAATATAGGCGTACGCATCATCGATAATGTCCGCAGGCGTAGCCATCATCCTCAGAATGACACGGCACAGCGCTACCGTAAGCACAGTCATAACAGCTGAAAACACGACTCCCAGCCACACGCTGTTTGCCACAAATTTCCTTAAACCGACAAAATCTCCCGCGCCGAATTTATGGGCTATCGGAATAGAAAATCCCACACAAATGCCCATGCAGAAACCAATCACCAGGAAATTGATGGAGCCGGTCGAGCCGACTGCCGCCAACGGCTTCACGCCAAGGTATCTCCCCACAATCAGGGTATCTATCAGATTGTAAAACTGCTGAAACAAATATCCGAAAAGCAGCGGAATGGCAAAGCTCAATATCAGCTTCATCGGCTTTCCCTGCGTCATATCCTTCGTCATCGCACACCGGCCTCCTTTATCCGTCCGATATACAAAATCCCGCCAAATGCAAGGAAAAGCAGCACAACCGAGGCCGCTATGGTAATCCACGGATTACGGACAAATCCGGCTATCAGGTAACCGGCAAAGCATACCACAGCCACTAAGGTCGCATAAGGAAGCTGGGTTTCCACATGGCGTAGATGATCACACTGCGCTCCGGTGGACGCCAAAATGGTAGTATCGGAAATAGGGGAACAATGATCCCCGTATACGGAACCTGCAAGGGTGGCTCCCAAAGCAGGAATCAATACGGCTGCGCCTCCAGCCCCTGCGCAAATCATGGATACAATGGGAAGCAGAATTCCAAAGGTGCCCCATGCCGTCCCCATGGAAAAGGACAAAAATGACGCCACGGCAAACACAATGGCAGGCAGGAAACTGAGCGAAAGATTGGCAGTTGTCACAAAATTGCTGACAAACGCTCCGGTTCCGATCATCTCCCGGCATACGCCGCCAAGCGCCCATGCCAGTATCAGAATCATCAGTGCAGGAATCATGGTTTTGATGCCGTCAATCACGCCTGTCATAAATTCCCGCAGGCTCATAAGCTTTCGCGGTATGTACAAAGCCATCGCCATAAGCAGCGCCGCAAAGGTGCCAAGGGTAAGGCCTGCCGTCGGATTCTCCCCGATGGCCTCCGTAAAGGAACGTCCGTCAAAAAAGCCGCCCACATAAGCCATTCCCAAAATAGAACAGATAATCAAAGTCAGAATCGGCACCACCAGATCGGGCACCCTGCCCTTTTTTGCCGCAGCTTCTTCCCCGCTTACATTCTTATCTTCTGTATACCGGATTTCCTCTGCTTTTTTCATGGGACCAAAATCAAAATCCGTCACACTCAGGAAAAATACCATAACAATCGTCAGAATCGCATACAGATTATACGGAATTGTCCGGATAAACGCATTCAATCCGCCCGCCTCTTCCACTTCCGATGCCACCGCTACCGCCCAACTGGAAATCGGTGCAATGATACAGATAGGAGCCGCCGTGGCATCCAGCAAGTACGCCAGTTTTTCTCTTGAAACCCTGCATTTATCTGTAATCGGACGCATAACGGTCCCCACTGTAAGACAGTTAAATCCATCGTCCACAAAAATCAAAAGCCCCAGCAGGGCAGTTGCCAGTTTGGCGCTGACTTTGCTTTTAATCCGTTTCCCCGCCCATTGTCCATAGGCATTGGAACCTCCCGACCTGGTCACCACGACCACCAGAGAACCCAGAAGAACCAGAAAAATAATCATATATCCGTTTTCGCCAATTTTCGTCGCAATCATATCAAATACATACGTGACCGCCTGTAAAATATCCCCTCCCGTGGAGAAGCAGTATACGCACATACCTGCCAAAATCCCCAGAAAAAGAGAGGAATATACCTCTTTGCTTATCAATGCCAGCGTAATTGCAATCAACGGAGGCAGAAGGGATAGCCATCCTGCCTCTATCATTTCCAGATTCATATTTAATCTCTCCCAGCTAAAAAGTTTGCATCAGGTTGTTGTCCGTCGTGGGCATGCCACTGACATTCCATCATTTGCATATCTGTAAATATTGCTTTGAAAGAAGATTCCTCCGGCGAACAGGCATAGATACCGAATTGAATTTTCCCATCTCCTTTCCTCATATGGCAAATTCTCATCTGATTAAAATGTATTCCATCTGTGGAACATTCGATACAGTAATCATCTTCCCGCCGGCTAAAACGATACCACATACATTTTACGGAAGCATCAATAACCGTGGTCGCCCAGTCAGAATATCCCCCGTTTGTCACAACGCTGCCCAAATGCTGATAATCTTCATTCTCATATTCAACAGATGCTTTTAACCAATTTTCACTGTCAAGATACATCACAATGCCGCATTGGTCAAATCTATGGCTGCTCTCTGCAAATTCTGTTTTCACGACAAAACTGAAATACTTCTCTTCTGTTTCCATTTGAAACACCGGAGCATTGTCATTTTGAAAATGATAGTACGTTCTTTGCCATAAATCAGTGTTCTGTTTTGTAATAATTTCAACTCTTTCGTCTGTAATTTTGCAGTCTTGCGGTTCCCTTGTCCATTTGAACCCACTCATATCCATAATACATTACCTCCTAACGTCGTTTTCCGGGCGCCATCCGGCATTTACATAATCTTTCCATCAATAGATACGGTTATGGTCTGCCACGGAATGGATTTTCCACTTTCCTGCAAAGCTTTCTTTGCAGCCATCTCAATCCCGCCGCAGCAGGGAACCTCCATTCGCAGGACAGTAACGCTTTTGATGTCGTTATACCGCATTATCTCAGCCAGTTTTGTGCTGTAATCAACAGAATCAAGTTTCGGACAGCCGACCAATGTGATTTTGCCCTTCATAAAATCCTCGTGGATATTCGCATAAGCGTATGCCGTACAGTCAGCCGCAATCAGCAGTTCCGCCCCGCTGAAATAAGGGGCGTTCACAGGGGCCAGCTTAATCTGGCAGGGCCACTGGCCGAGCCGTGAAACTCCTGCCGGCATATGGGAAGTGGAATCTTCCGACTCCCTCGCCTTCTTTTGCGCGGCGGCAAGAACAGCCGCTTCGTCATACGCAGGCGCTTCCCGTTCTTCGAAACTGATGGCGCCGGACGGGCATTCCGGCAGACAGTCACCCAGACCGTCACAGTAATCCTCGCGGGTAAGTACTGCTTTACCGTCAATGATTTCAATCGCCCCTTCGTGGCAGGCTGCAGCACACGCACCACAGCCATTGCATCTGCTTTCGTCAATTTTTATAATCTTCCGAATCATTCCGTATTACTCCTGATTTGATATCGCGTTCTATCTTTTCTGCCTCATCCAAAAGTCCGAGTAAGGCTGCCTCATCCATATCATAGCTTACATACGAAAGAGCCTTGTAAAAAAAGCCGCTATCCATGCATCGGGTTGTTCCGGTTTTTTGACCTTGGCAGACATATGCCGCCAGTTCCCGGAGCTTTGCCAGTACCCGCAATTTCGCATTGCGGATTCCATCGTCGGCTTCATATATCCGACGCATATCATAATCTGATGTATTCCCGCATGGAGCCGCACACGAAGCACAACCGGGAGCTATGGCATTTTTTTCCAAATAGATATCGTTCACAATCTCCTGTATCTCTCTGTCTCCATATTCGGGGCAGAGCAAGGGAAAAGCCAAAGCTTTTATTACCAGACTATCTGTATCTGCTGTCTTGGGGTTGTTATTGCAGGCGCCGACCAGACCAATCAATGCACTTATGATTCTATCTTCTTTCAAGGCAATCCTCCCTGACTTTATGTTTTTTGATTTTTTCATTATACTATAATACGATGTCGGGGTCAAAACCACAACTCACTTTTTTGCAGATTTCCATACAAAGCAGCCTCTGAAATCACGTCGGTTCCTTCGTTCACTTTGCTGTATATCTTACCATCAAAATGATAACGGCAATTGCCACCAGCAATTCTGTAATCGGCATGGCAAACCAGATAAAATCGGCCCCTGCCAAAGCCGGAAGCGCATAAATCAAAATCCCGCTGACCACCATTCCCCTTGCAACAGAAACAAGGAAAGAGGCGCCCGGTTTCATTAATGACTGAAAATAATAGGTCGAAAAAACATTCAGCGGCAATAGCAGAAATGATATTCCATAGCTGCGCATAATGGACGGCGCAATCCGGCAGACAGATTCTGTCGGAGCCATGAAAACACGGATAAACCCATTTGGAACAGCCCAAATGGAGATTGTCCATGCAACACTGAAAAATGCCACTGTGTACAGCGCATACCGGAGTGTTCCCCTTATCCGCTCCCAGTTGTGCGAGCCATAATTAACAGATAAAATCGGCTGTGCCGCCTGCCCGACACTATATGCGCAGCACTGTACAATCGTACTGACATTCACAATGACACCGTAAACAGATAAGGCATCCGTCCCAAAATACCTTACAATCTGCCGGTTAAATATCATGGTCAAAAAGCCCATTGCCACATCAATAAAGAAAGTGGAAAATCCGACCACCAGAATCTGCCGTTCCTTTTTAAAGAAAAAGGAAGGAAATATAAAGCGCAAATTATTTTTATGTGTGAAAAAATGGGAAAGCATGACCGCACAGGTGATGACCGCTCCTATTGCGGTTGCCAATCCTGCGCCCTGTATTCCCATGTCCAAAGTAAAGACAAAGAAATAATCCCCAAAAATATTAAATATCCCGCCGGCTAAAACTGCTGCCGTTGCCAGTCCGGGAGCGTCATCATTTCGCAGAAAGGCTGCCAGCATTTGATTAAACAGAAAAGCAGGAATTACAAATTTAATCGGAACAAGATATTCTTTTGCCAAAGGCAGCAAAGTTTCCTCTGCGCCAAAAAGCGTCAGCATTTCCGTATCAAAAAACAGGACAGCGCCCCAGCAGACTGCCGCAAGAATTATGGTGCCCATCAATGCTGCTGAAAAATATTCATTTTGCTCTTTTGTTTCGCCTTTTCCTTTTGCACTGCCAAGCAGCACGGAGCCGCCGATTCCGGTTAAAAGCCCCAGACTGTATATCACATTCCAGATTGGCGCTACAACGGCAAGCGCGGCCGTTCCACTCGGGCCCTGATACTGCCCCACCATTGCCATATCCACAATACCATAAATAGAACTAATCAACGCGCTCCCAAAAGCCGCCGTCAAATATTTAAAATAAATACGCCTGACATTTCCTGATATCATATCCATTTTCTCATCTCCTTTAAAATGAAAAAGAGCCGGTAAGAAAACAGGCATCTCAGCCTGTTACCTTATCCAGCTCATCATTTCCTAACGAATGACTCACCCTCCGAGTAATCAACTGGAATGATAACAAAATAAATGCATATTGTCAAGCCATCAGTTATTTTGTCTCCTTTAAGATAATAGTTGCTGGAATAAAACTCCAGCAATTTCACCAACTCATATTGAATTTTCCAGAGGCTTATGATAATATGCAAAGCAAAAGAAAGGCAAAGGTAAAGATGGGCATATTTTAATGGTTTATCAATAACAAGAGCATTTAAGGCACATTCCGAGCCGCGAGGGATGCTGAAAAAGAGCTCTTTCCATCTGGTTGGTCTGGTTACGATTTTGTGCTATACTTCGTGTGGTCACAAGAAGAAGTAAGGTTATTTTTGATAACAGAAGGGGGACTCAAAGTGACGGAATTTGAAAAAGTAAGATTAGAAATTGTGAAATTTATGCGTGGTAAGTATCAACTTGATGAGGCCGCAGGAATGTATTATGACATTCCTTGTTTGAGATTTCGTCAGGGCAAGAAAACTATTGTATCAATTAATCTATATGAGGATCATTATGATTTTCAAATAATCCTTGGTAAAGCTGAGCGAGAAAAATTTGAAGCTATAAAGCACGAGTTTCCTGTAGAAATTCAAGAGATTTATGACAATGAACGAACCCTGCATGACGGCAAGTGGCTCTTGATTCGCGTTAATGATCTACATACTTTAGAGGCTGTCGAAAAGATGATACTAATTAAAAAAAAGCCAAATCGCAAGCAATTTTCAAAAGAAAGTGCTGTGTTTGGTAAATGTGGTCATAGATGTGATTTATGTGTACATTATATGGGCATCAGCGAAAAATTTAGGGATATCCTTATTCCACATTTGAATGCTGTGTATGGTGACTCAGATTGGAGTATGCGCTGCACAGGTTGTGATACCCCGGGTTGTCATTGTTGTGGTGACAACAATGAGTTGTGTGAACCGTTAAAATGTTTACACCATAACCAGTTGGAAATTTGCTTTAATTGTGAAAAATATCCTTGTGCGCAAGCAACTGTGGGATATAGACAATTAGAGCATAAGAGTATATCATCCGAAGACGTTACATGGGCGATTTTACCGTATGTGCCATGGCAGTATGAAAAATAATAATTATGGCTTAATAAATACTATAAAAAGGGTCATATCAGAACTCCAGTTGGATAGCTTCCCGTCCCAGAACCTTGACGGAAAATTATAGGGAATAGGGCATTAGCAACCTTAATCTGAAAAGGGAGGTTATTTTCCTAAAAAGACCGCACCTTTTATGAAGTGACCCCCTTTTGTTAGACAAAAAAATATAATGAAAGGGGTTATTTCTATGTCTGGAAGAAAAATGTACAGTACAGAATTTAAACTGGAAATTGTGGAACGGTATCTCAAAGGTGATGTTGCATTAAAAAAACTGGCACAGGAATATCACGTCTCTTATGGTGATATTCAAAAGTGGAGAGATACCTATCAGGAACATGGGGTGGCTGGATTAAGCACTACACACGGAACCTATACTGGAGATTTTAAAGTTTCTGTTGTAGAATATATGCATAAGACAGGGGCATCTATCCGAAAGACAGCCACTCATTTTAACATTCCTTCCTTCGGGACCGTTTCCAAATGGGAGCGTATCTATTATGAGCAGGGAAAAGAGGCTCTGTATGAAGAACGAAGAGGCAGGACTGTAAGAATGGGAACAAAACGTCAACAAAAACCCAAAAAGAATATAGAGAAAAATGAAGATTTGCTGTCGGAAGTGCAGCGCCTTCGCATGGAGAATGAATACTTAAAAAAATTAAATGCCTTAATTCAAGAGCGGGAAAAATCAGAGAAACCGATAAAGTAGCTGTCATTATGGAATTAAGGCAGAAATATAAACTGACAGCATTGCTGGAATTGGCAGAAATGCCGCGGAGTACCTATTATTATCATGTAAAACAAATACAGAAGCCGGATAAATATGCCGTCATAAAAGAAGAAATCAAGGTCATTTACCATGAAAACCGGGGACGGTATGGATACCGCCGTATTACGATGGAACTGCATAACCGTGGTTATCAGATCAATCATAAGACAGTCCAAAGACTGATGAAAATCCTGAATCTGAAATGCATGGTAAGAATTAAGAAATACCGCTCGTATAAGGGAGAAGCCGGGAAAATTGCACCCAACATACTGAAAAGAGATTTCAGCACAACGGCTCCCAATCAAAAGTGGACTACGGATATCACAGAATTTTCTCTGTTTGGAACCAAACTGTATTTATCACCGGTTTTAGATATGTATAATGGAGAAATCATAAGCTATGAAATAAGCGATAAGCCGGTTCTGGGGCAGGTTCTGAAAATGCTTGATACTGCTTTTGCAAAGATTCCTGATGATACAAACCTTATTTTCCATTCAGATCAGGGATGGCAGTATCAGCATAAAGACTATCAGAAACGATTAAAAGAGAAAGGGATCCGGGAGAGCATGTCAAGAAGAGGGAATTGTCTTGATAATGCCATTATGGAAAACTTCTTTGGCTTATTAAAATCGGAGCTTTTGTATTTGCGGGAATTTGATTCTATGGAAGAATTTCAGATTGAATTAGAGAAATATATTGATTATTATAATAACAAACGGATTAAGGCAAAACTAAAAGGACTGAGTCCTGTACAATACAGGATTCAATCCTCATTAGTTGCATAGCCGTAAATTTGTCTAACTTTTTGGGGTCAGATCATTTACCGATGCGGTCTTTTTTATTATTTATAAATACTTCTTTAACAAATCCACCTTGTCCAGCTTCTCCCAAGGCAAATCCAAATCATTTCTGCCAAAATGTCCGTACGCTGCCGTCTGCTTGTAGATGGGACGGCGCAAATCCAGCATTTTGATGATTCCTGCCGGACGCAAATCAAAGTTTTCACGCACAATCTTCACAAGTTCCAGCTCAGACAGCTTGCCCGTGCCAAAGGTTTCCACGCGCACCGAAGTCGGCTGCGCCACGCCGATTGCATAGGAAAGCTGAATTTCACATTTATCTGCCAGGCCTGCTGCCACAATGTTCTTGGCAACATAACGTGCCGCGTAAGCTGCGGAGCGGTCTACCTTCGTACAGTCCTTGCCGGAGAATGCGCCGCCGCCGTGACGTGCATAGCCGCCGTAAGTATCCACGATAATCTTACGTCCGGTAAGGCCGGCATCGCCGTGAGGCCCGCCGATAACGAAACGACCCGTGGGATTGATAAAGTACTTGGTATCGTCGTCTAAAAGCTCTGCAGGCAGCACTTCGTCGAATACGTACTTCTTAATATCTGCATGAATCTGCTCCTGTGTTACATCCGGATCATGCTGGGTGGAAAGCACCACCGCTTCCAGTCTGAGCGGCTTCCCGTTCTCATCATACTCAACAGAAACCTGGCTCTTGCCGTCCGGACGCAGATATGATAATGTGCCGTCCTTACGCACCTTGGTAAGCTGTCTGGCAAGCTTATGCGCAAGTGAAATCGGATACGGCATATATTCCTCAGTCTCATTGGTTGCATAACCAAACATCATGCCTTGGTCACCGGCGCCGATTGCCTCCAGTTCTTCGTTGCTCATGGAAGCTTCCCTGGCCTCTAACGCCTTGTCAACGCCCATTGCAATATCGGCAGACTGCTCGTCAATGGCAACCATAACGGCACAGGTATTGCCGTCAAAGCCATATTCAGATTTGTCATAACCGATTTCCTTTACGGTATCCCTTACAATCTTGGGGATATCCACGTACGCCGAGGTTGTAATCTCGCCTGTAACCAGTACAAAACCGGTACAGCTTGCAGTCTCGCACGCCACACGGCTCATGGGGTCCTGCTCCATCAGTGCATCCAGAATCGCATCGGAAACGGCGTCACACACCTTATCGGGATGACCTTCCGTCACGGATTCCGATGTAAACAACAGTTTTTCTTTTTCCATTTTGTCCTCTCTTTCCGCCGTCAAAACGGCTTGTATCTTTTCAGCCTTTCTCCCGCCTCGCCTTGTAACCTTTAAAAAGTACGCTATTGTCATAAAAAAGGTCCGCTTACAATAAGCGGACCCGATACGTCAATCGTTATATCCACTTATTGTTCGACCTGTACTCTGACAGGAATATTCGCTCAGGGAGGCACCTTCCGCTATGCGGGGTTGCCGTGGCTTCACAGATCCTATGTATCTCCACCACTCTGAATAAGGGAAATATATTAAATTTTCTTGCCTACATACACAATACTCTTACTGTATGGCTTTGTCAACCGGTTTTTAATCTGAATTTCTGCATATCTCTGTCGGAGCTTACTTTCTCAATCTGTGCGCCGAGAGACTGCAGTTTTAAATGGAAATCCTCATAGCCGCGTTCTATATAGTGAATCTCCTCCACAGTGGAAAATCCTTCCGCTGCCAGCGCAGCCATAACGAGCGCCGCTCCTGCCCGTAAATCCGGTGCATTGATTCTCGCGCCTGTATATTTTGTCACGCCGTTGACGATGGCAGTATTGCTTTCCACCTTGATGTCCGCGCCCATTCTCGTCAGCTCGTCCACATATTTGAAACGGTTTTCAAAAATGCTCTCCGTCACAATACTGGTGCCTTTGGACAGTGCCAGCGCAACCGTAATCTGCGGCTGCATATCCGTAGGGAAACCCGGGTAGGGAAGGGTCTTTACCTGCGTCGGCCTTAAAGGCTTCGCCGCAACCACACGAACCGCGTCGTCAGACTCTTCAATCTCACATCCTATCTCCAGAAGCTTTGCCGTGATGGATTCCAAATGCTTGGGAATCACATTTTTTACGGTGATGTCACCCTTGGTAATCGCCGCCGCAAACATAAATGTTCCCGCTTCAATCTGATCCGGTATGATGGCGTAGTCGGTTCCATGCAGGCCTGCAACGCCTTTGATACGGATCACATCGGTTCCCGCGCCCTTGATATTGGCGCCCATGCTGTTTAAAAAGTTGGCCAAGTCTACCACATGCGGTTCCTTTGCCGCGTTCTCGATAATCGTCATTCCCTCTGCCAGCGCAGCCACCATCATAATATTGATGGTAGCGCCAACGGATACCACGTCCATATAGATGTGACTTCCCTTAAGCCTCTCTGCACGCGCCTTAATCAATCCATATTCAATTTTCACTTCCGCGCCCAATGCACGGAACCCCTTTAAGTGCTGGTCAATCGCGCGGCAGCCGATATCGCATCCACCAGGCAGCGCCACCTCGGCACTTTTATATTTTGCGAGCATCGCACCCAAAAAATAGTAGGATGCCCTGATTTTTCGAATATTATTGCCATCTACCACCAGATTGTTTATCTGGGCGGCATTGATGGTTACCTTATGCCTTCCGTTTCGGTTGACCAGTACGCCGATATCCTGCATCGCCTCAAGCAGTACATTGGTATCCCGCACATCCGGAAGATTTTCTATATGAACGGTATCATCCGTCATGACCGAAGCCGCAATAATAGGAAGCGCAGCATTTTTAGCGCCTCCTATTTCCACTTCTCCAACCAATGGATTCCCGCCCTGAATTGCGTATTGTTCCATTCTTTCCTCTTTCCGCATACCGCAGACCCGCCTGCGATGCTGCATCTATTTCCCCGCCAATTTACCCCTGAAAGACATTAATATGCAATTACTTATTTTTACCATTATATAACTATCTGACGAATTTGTAAATACGAATACCCGTTCGGTATTTCCTGCTACGGCTTCACATAATTCTCCGGATTAACCTGTACGCCGTTGATTAACATCTCAAAATGCAGGTGGGGTCCCGTACTTACGCCGGTGTTGCCGGAAAGCGCAATCTTCTGCCCCTGAGATACAGTCTGTCCCACCGATACAAGCACCTTGCTCAAGTGCGCATAGCGGGTCTGTCTGCCGTCCGGATGATTGATGTAGACACAGTAGCCGTAACCGGAACTCCAGCCCGCCTTTACTACTGTACCGCCGCAGGAAGCAACCACCGCCGTTCCGGTAGGAACTGCCCAGTCAACGCCTTTGTGGTTGGAGCTTGCTCCCTTTTTGGGAGCATTACGCCTGCCGAAACCGGAGGTCTTCTTTCCGCCGGAAACCGGTCTGATATAGCTCGGCGGAACTATGGTTCCCCGCTCTACAATCTTAGCCACTGCCTCACTCTCTACTACTTCCTTTAATATTTCCCTGCCTGTCTCCTGACCATTGTGATAAGAAACAACCGCCACCACTCTCCGAAAGCCCGCGGAAGGCTCCTGAATGGTTCTTGTCTGCGTCGTATACCAATCGTCCCTGTCTACATACTGAATAGGCGCATCATAAATTTCGTCGTAATACATCGTCACCTGCCTGTCCACAGAAAGTTCAGGCTCCGGTATGGTAATGATAAGCTCCTGCCCCACACGAATGGTCGTGTTCACGGTTTCCAGGGCGTCATTCATAGCCACAATCTGGTCCATGGGGATATTGACCTTTATGGCAATCTCCGAGAGGGTGTCGCCGGATACAACCTCGTATACGGCATTGACCTCCTGCTCTTTGATAACCTCCTCAATCGCCTGTTCAAGCGGAGTAAGCTGTGTCACATCCAGATAGGCTTCTACAATTTCCACTTCTTCCGCAAAGCTCATATCGGTAAGCCCCAGCTCATAGTCGCCGAAATCCTTTTCCCTGTCAGGCTCCACATCCGTAAGCACCTCGCCAAAGGCGGCTTCCACACCGCCCTTTATCTCGGGGATGCTGTCCGCAGGCTGCTCTTTCGCTTCTTCCTTGGATATGTCGGTTATCACGGCTGTCAGAACGTCAAATTCCCTGCTGTCTTCATGCATCAGTTCCACCTGATACCTGTCTTCTGTATCATACTGGTCAACCGCGGTCTGCAAAAGCTCCACTACCTGCTCACGGCTCGCCAGATTAACCATATAATTGTTTACTTTTATGACGTAAGAGCGCTGCATGGTTTCCTTAATATTGGATGCCAGCACCTCACGCATACGGTTTTTTATCTCCTGTGTATCGTCCACCTTGCCCCAGAGCACGGCTGTGCCCTCCAGATTCATGTCCACGTCCATAAACACCATCTCGTCCGAACCTGAAACCAGTTCGCGCCTTGCTTCCTGCAAAAGCTCCTCGGCCTGTGACTCTTCCCCGACTACTCCTACATTTTCACCGTTTAAATAGATGGTGAACATATTGTCCTCCGGTTCTTCCCATTTGGAGTAGGAGGGCAAAAAGAGTGCCGCTACAAAAAGTATGCCCGCGGCTAATTTCATATATGTATATCTCAGTCTTTTATGATGTATGGTAATTATTCTCAACATAATTTTCTATGATTCTTTCTTTTAGTTCACAATTTTGTAACAATCGACAAATTTATTCTAACAGCATTTTTTTCAGTTGTAAAGAAATTGTTGATGCGGATATAATATTACTAAGGATGGTGTTTGTCATGGAGCAGATTATTTTTCATATTGATGTCAATTCTGCATATTTAAGCTGGACTGCTCTCGAGCGGCTTGCCGCCGGAGATTCTGTTGACCTGCGCCTGATTCCCTCCATCATTGGCGGAGATATCAGCCGCAGGCATGGCGTTGTGCTTGCCAAATCCATCCCGGCAAAGGCTTACGGCATTGTCACCGGCGAGCCCGTGGTAAACGCCGTGCGCAAATGCCCTCATCTTACGATTGTTCCGCCCAGCCATGAAATGTACGAGAAAAAAAGCCGCGCCCTGATGCAGTATTTGTCCGGTATCTGCCCCGAAATCGAGCAGGCAAGCATAGACGAGTGTTACATGGACTTTACCTCCGTGGCACATCTCTACCCTTCCCCCGAAAGCGCCGCCGCCACCATCAAGGACGAAATTTTTTCGCGCTTCGGATTTACGGTCAACATTGGCATTTCCGATAAAAAGGTTCTTGCCAAAATGGCTTCGGATTTTAAAAAGCCCAATCTGGTACATACCCTGTATTCTCACGAAATCAGGAAAAAGCTATGGCCGCTTCCCGTCTCCTCTTTATTTATGTGCGGACATTCCAGTGTCGATACCTTAAAAAAGCTGGGAATTATTACCATAGGCGATTTGGCGGAGACAAATCCCGACATTCTGTCATCGCATTTAAAGAGCCACGGCATGCTTTTATGGAATTATGCAAACGGCATAGACGATTCCGTCGTCATACACCAGCCGGCAAAGAGAAAGGGCGTGGGCAATTCCACAACCTTAAGCCGTGATGTGACAGACCGCCTCGAAGCCGCGCGGATTCTCCTCGCTCTTGCAGAATCCGTAAGCGCCAGCCTGCGTTCTTCCCACGAAGCCGCCGGTCTTGTCTGTGTGGAAATCAAATACAATTCTTTTAAGTCCGTGTCCCATCAGACGGTTCTGGATACACCGTCCGCTTCCACGGACGCAATCTATCAGACTGCCCTCTCGCTTTTTGACGCCCTCTGGGATAACACCCCCATCCGGCTTTTGGGGATTCGCACCTCAAAGCTTGTCTCAGCGGACGAGCCGGTGCAGCTCTCACTTTTTGACCTTGCATCCGCAGTGCCGGAAAATGAAAAGCAGAAGAAGCTGGACGCTGCGCTCGACTCCATACGGAATAAATATGGCAGGGAGGCCGTCGTCAGGGGCAGCTTTCTCCGCTCTCCCGATAAGGACTCGTAAATTTTTCCAAAAAGAAAATAGGGATTGCTCCCTATTTTTTTCTGATGCTATAGCCAAAGGTTCCCAAAAGCTCTCCCGTCGCCAGATAGGCACCGTGCGAATAGACGATGGGCTCTGCTTTTTCCAAATGAAATTTATTGTTTGCGTCCATATACTTTTCATCTGCGTGCACTGCTGCCACCTCTGCCAGAAACATGTCGTGCGTGCCAAGAGGTTCCACCCTGACGACCCGACATTCGAGGTTGACCGGGCTTTCCGCAATCAGCGGCGCTTTTACCACCTCACCGGGCAGCGGCGTCAAATGCATCTCGGCAAATTTATCCACATCCCTGCCGCTCTTCACGCCGCAATAGTCGGTGGCAAAGACAAGCTCCTTTGTCGTCAGGTTAATGACAAATTCGCCCGTCTCCCGAAGCAGCCCGTAGGAATACCGCTCAGGACGCACCGATATGGACACCATGGGCGGGTCGCTGCACACAGTCCCCGCCCACGCAATCGTAATAATATTTTTTTCTCCGTGTAAGCCTGCAACGCTCACCATAACCACCGGAAGCGGATATAGCATATTGCCCGGCTTCCAAAGCTGCTTTCCCAAAATTCTCCTCCATCGCCGGGTACATGCCTGGCTTAAACATCGTGTTAAATAATATGGAGATACACCAGTATCTGGAACGCAAGACCCGCAGCCGATACCAGCAGCGCAATAACGGAAATTCCAAGCACCGCACCCAGTTTGCCGGACAGGGCCGAGGTATTCTTGCCGGCCGCCTCATTCTGCTTTGCAATTTCATCCAGTACCACAGCCTGCACATTGCGGTAAACCCTGACGTCCTCCCTGTGCACATGTTCTGTAAGCTGGTCGAAACGCTCTGCCTGCGCTTCCTTGAGTGCGGACAACAATGCGTTCAGCTCTTCCGTATTCTGCCCCGCTGCCTGCATCTCTGCAAACTTCGCCATTCCGCTCTCTATCAGGGCTTCTGTCTTTTCTGTGTTCTGCTCCAGCTTATCAGCGCTGTGTTCCGCCCTAACAACGGCAGCTTCCAGATCACCGGCTCCACGCTCCGTCCTTGCGGCCGCCACCTCCAGACGCCCCACATGCTCTTCCATCTGTGCCGTGCCGCGCTCTATTTTCTCCGCGCTCTGCTCCGCCATGGAAAAACTTTGCAAAATCTTCTCTGCACCCTGTTCTATCTGCTCCGCGCCGCGTTCTACTTTCGCCACACTCAGTTCAAGATTTTCTGTATTCTGTTCTGTCCGGAGCACGCTTCTGCCAAGCTTATCGGTGTCCTGCTCCATTCTGTCCAGCTCTTCCTCCAGACGCACTGCGGTCTGCTCTGCTCTCGCCGCTCCCTGCTCCAGCCTCTGCACATGCTGCGCGCTCTGTTCTCCCTCCTCTTTGACCTGACGCAGAATCTCTTCATAGAGAGCGTTCTGTTCCTTTAAGTGGGAAAGCTCTGCTGTCTCTGCCGCCGTATTTGCTTTGATCACTTCCTGGGCATTCAGTCTCTGCACCAGCTTATCCATAAATGTATCCATCCATTTTCCTCCAACCATGTCATTATCACTTCCGTTTCCTCTGGGAAATATTGAATGTACTGACTCAATTAGTTTTTATTGTGCTTTACAGTTTATATTTTATCATTTATCTTTACAAAAAACAACATAAAACGAGAACGATTTATTTTTGTGCATATTGCATATTTTCTCTCGGTCAGTGCTGTTTTCTTTTTGCGATTTTTACTATTTCTTTACACCTTATTCATAGTTTGTTCATAATTCATTGGTATACTAACATATGTAGTCGATGTAAGAATTCCATTGCACACATAGATAAATTTTTTCATAATAGCCCCGGTACAGCAATGTATCGGGGCACTCCTCATTTTATGCGCCAGTTTCCTGTTCATTACTCAATCCGGAGATTTTTTCGTTCAGGGAAAGCATTCTGGCATCCAAATCCGATACCATCTTGGCACACGCTATCAGCTCGTTTTTGATGTACTCCGGCGCGTCTCCCTCGAATTTGTAGTGCATCTTGTGCTCTAAGCTCGCCCAGAAATCCATGGCAACTGTTCTTATCTGTATCTCCACCTTGGTCTCCACCATCTTATTGGAAAGATAGACCGGCACTGCCACCAGCATGTGGTAGCTTTTATAGCCGCTTGCCTTCGGGTATGTAATGTAATCTTTGGTGGATAAAAACTTAATATCTTTCTGCTCTCTAATCATATCCGCAATGCGGTAGATATCCGAGGTAAAGGAACAGATAATCCGTATTCCCGCTATATCATCGACATACTGTATCATGTTATCTATCGTGGATTCATAACCTTTGCGTCTCAGCTTTTTGACTATGCTCTCCGGCGTCTTAATCCGTGATTTGATATGCTCTATGGGATTGTACCTGTGTACATGTTGAAATTCATCGTTCAGAACTTCCATTTTCGTCTGTACCTGCTTCAGTGCCGCGCTGTAAATCAGGTTCACTTCATTCCAACTGTCAATACCGTTGTCCTCGTATTTACATTCGCTCCATTCCATAATAAAACTTTCTCCTTACTTCTATACCATTACGAAATTCTACACATACAGTATATCACACTTTTTGGAGTTTGTATATTTTATACAATAATTTAAGTTTTTTTTAAGATTTTATGTGAATTATTATATGTTTATGCAGGACGTGACAGAGAAGCGGTTTTCTGTTATGATGTCATTATGCAAAAGGACATTGCTTTTTAACGGGTAAACAGATAGAAGATCATATGCATGGAGGTTTCCTATGTTTCGTTTATGGGCTAAGATTTTTAAAGACAACCGTATGCTGAAAGATACCGTCATCGAAGACGGCAGCGACGACACTCGCACGCACAAAATTTTTCATGCGCTGGACGAGGTCTGCTGCCGGTTCGATTTGGGCAGGCCCATCTGGCTTGACTCCACGGTAAAGGAATTTCAGCGGCACAGCAAGGCACGCTTTACACAAGATAATTTTATCGAAGCTGTCGATTTTGATTATCTGGAAGTTCACGTCATTAATGAAGACTGTTAAGATACTCTGACCATATCATGGAATCCAGTTCTTCCAGTTGTTCATAGGTATACTCTATTCCACGGTGGGTAATGACTATGTCCGGATCGCCTGCGAAACCATACGGTCCGCCTATGGTGCGTATCCCATCCGGCAGGGATACACGAGTCAAATTTACACACTTTCCGAATGATCCCGCCTCAATGCGCTGAACACTGTCGGGAACCGTAAGGCTTGTAATGTTTTCATTTTCCCATGCGGCATATCCTACAACCCTGATCACACCATCCGGTATTACCAAGTCGCCTTCATATAACGTCGCGTCCAGCAACATATTGTTTACAATTACCAGTGGCGCTTCCTGCTTTTTGTTTTCCAGCCAGGGCGTACCCCAGAATACAGCTTCCCGAAACTCGGTGATTTCTCCGGATAACACAACGCTTGTCAGATTGGTACAGTCTGCAAATGCATGTGTTCTGAGCTCCGTATCTTCATTTCCCTTTATGACGACGCTGTTTAGCGTGGTGCAGCCGGCAAACGCATATGACTTAATATAAACAAACCCTTCCGCTTCAAAGTAGACATCCGTCACCCCCGATTCGCTGAAAACGTAGTCGTCTATTGAAATAACAGGTTGTCCGCCGAGACTTGTCGGGATTTTTACCACGCCGCCTTCTCCCAGATATTCATTAATCTCCACCCCTACACATCCACTGAGTTTAATTCCGCTGAAACGGAAGTCCTCCTCCGGAGCCTCTTCAACGGCTGACCAGTCTAAAGCAGGCTCTTCCTTCTCCATCTCAACCCACACTGCCTGCGCGCTGCTATCTTCCGGCTCATCCGTACCGCTCTCCGTGCCCTGCGCTGCGTCCTGTCCGCCTGCCGCATCCTGCCCGGTCTGTCCGCCCTGTTTGCTGCCATCCTTGCCGCAGGCGGCCGCCGAAAATGCCAGCATGCACGCCAGTACCACACTTAAAACTCTTTTCTTCATTTTTCTATTTCCTCCTTGTAAAAAACTGTTTTCATTTTAATAAAATATATTATGCAACTCACTCAGATCCTCATAGGTATATTCCTTTCCCTGATAAGTAATGACAATATCCTTGCAGTCTGTGTAGGCATTCAGACCATAATCCTCAATATCATCGGGAAGGTTTATGCTGGTCAGACCGGTACAATAGATGAATGCCTGTTCGTCAATCCATCGTACACTGTCGGGAAGCGTAACACTTGTAATGTCTTTGTTAGTCTCAAAAGCACTCTCTCCTATTCCGATTACCCCATCCGGTATAACCACGTCACCGGTACACATTTTCCCGTCTACCACCACATAATTTAGAATCACAAGTGGGTTTTCCTGCCTTTTATTTTCCAACCATGGCGTATACGAAAACGTATGATAACCGAAATGAACAAACTCTTCGGACAACACAACACTTGTCAAACTTTCACATTCATAAAATACAAGATCGCCCATGTACGATTCTTCGCCGGCTATTATCACAACACTTTTTAAGTCGTCGCAGCCCTTGAAAGCATAGCCTTGCACATGGAGAAATGACTCCGTCTCGATATATACATCCGTTACATCCTTTTGAAAAGCTTCCCTCCGAATTGAAATGACGGGCTTCCCATCATAGGTTTCAGGAACTTTGACCACGTTGTTTTCTCCACGATAAAACCTGATTTCTATCCCTTCGATTCCGTCAATGGTGACTTCATCAAAATAAAAATCCTCATCCGGCGCTGTCTCAACGGCTGACCAGTCTATGGCAGGCTCTTCCTTTTCCGGTTCCACCCATACAGGCTGCGTGCTGCTCTCCTCCGGCTCATCCGTACTGCTCTCCGTGCCCTGTGCTGCGTCCTGTCCGCCTGTCGCATCCTGTCCGGTTTGTCCGCCCTGTTTGCTGCCATCCTTGCCGCAGGCGGCCGCCGAAAATGCCAGCATGCACGCCAGTACCAAACTTAAAACTCTTTTTTTCATGTGTCCTTTTCCTCCCATTTGTATTACTTTCCCGCATAACCGAACTGCAAAATAAAAACCGCGGTATGCAAGTATAGCAATTTTATCACAAAAACAACACCTCTAACCAAAAATGACGTGAGCGGCAGAAAATCTGGTGTAAGCGGTCATTATTTATTTTTTTTCTATATTGACATCTTGGTTTTTATGTTGTAGTATGTATTCACTTGATACATAGTTTTTAAAACTACATGTTGTTATTTATTTGTTTATATCTGTATTTTATGGAGATTTTTGCAGAAAATAGATTCAGACAGTTCTGAAAGAGGAGGTATTTTATGAATATTACGATTCGGGAACCCGGCAGTGCAATCACACATTTTATCGGCATGATGCTGGCACTTTTTGCAGCAGTTCCGCTTTTGATAAAAGCCGGTATGGAAGCCGGCGGCAAACACTTTATTGCCATGTGCATTTTTATGCTCAGCATGGTTCTGCTCTACGGCGCAAGCACCCTGTATCACTCAGTCAACGTGAGTGGAAAGTCCCTGCGGATTTTCCGCAAAATAGACCATATGATGATTTTTGTCCTGATTGCAGGCTCCTACACGCCCGTATGCCTGATTGTGCTTGGCGGCAAGGAAGGCTATACCCTGCTCACCGTTGTCTGGAGCATCGCCATCGCAGGTATGCTGGTCAAAGCTCTGTGGATTAACTGTCCCAAATGGTTTTCCTCCATCATCTATATCGCGATGGGATGGGTCTGTGTGTTCGTGTTCGGACAGCTTGTCAACACACTCCCCCGCTCCGCCTTTCTCTGGCTTTTAGCAGGCGGACTGATTTACACGGTAGGCGGCGTTATCTACGCATTAAAGCTTCCCATTTTCAATGCAAAACATGCAGGATTCGGCTCTCACGAAATCTTTCATCTATTCTGCATCGCGGGAAGCGCATGCCACTTTGTATTTATGTATCTGTATGTGGCGTAGGCAGACCCGCCGTTTGACAGTTGGACTTAGCTTTTTTCTTTACAACACTTGAACAAATTAATCTGTTGTGCTACTATAAAAAAAGGAACAATCGCCCACAAGGGGTTGACCAGTTATGAAGATAGCAAAGCCACCCAGTAACCGTCAAGTATACGAGGGTGGTTTTTGCTATGTAGACTTACTTACAAAACGTAAAAACGAATGTAAGCAATGCCAAAAGGAAAAGACCAAAGGTCATTAAATCCTTAAAATCAAAACGATTTTTCATAGGCATCACCCCCATTCTTTTGGAATGAGGTCAACACACCCTGCAACACGATTGTTCCATATTTTGTATATTATCATACTTTTTACTGTTTTTCAACGTTCAATAATCAATACCCTTCCGGATTTTGACTCTGCCATCTCCAGGAATCTTCGCACATTTCCTTAATGCCGTACTGTGCCTTCCAGCCAAGCTCTTTGTACGCTTTCTCCGCATTGGAGTAGTTCTCCGGAATATCTCCTGCGCGGCGCGGCTTTATGGAGTATGGAATCTTTACGCCTGTGGCCTCCTCAAAATTGTGAATGACGTCGAGCACGCTGTAACCGATTCCGGTTCCCAGATTGTAGATGCACAGTCCTGCTTTTTCCTCAATCTTTTTTAGTGCTTTTACATGTCCTAACGCCAAATCCACCACGTGGATATAATCCCTGATACATGTGCCGTCAGGCGTCGGATAATCATCTCCGAACACACCAAGTTCTTGCAGCTTGCCGACTGCTACCTGTGTAATATAGGGCATCAGGTTGTTGGGAATTCCGTTGGGATTCTCCCCGATATTGCCGCTCTTATGCGCACCGATGGGATTGAAGTACCGAAGCAGAATTACATTCCACTCTGTATCCGCCTTCTGGATATCCGAAAGAATCTGCTCCAACATAGACTTCGTCCAGCCATAAGGGTTAGTGCACTCGCCCTTTTTTACGTCCTCCGTCACAGGTACCTGCTCCGGTGTACCGTACACTGTCGCAGACGAGGAAAAGATAATATTTTTCACATTGTGCGTCCGCATCACGTCAACGAGCGTGAGCGTACCGGTGATGTTGTTATTGTAATATTCCCAAGGTTTCTTTACGGATTCACCTACCGCCTTCAGACCTGCAAAATGAATGACTGTCTCGATTTTTTCTTTTGTAAAAATCTCTTCCAGCGCCGCGCGGTCTAAAATATCCGCCTTGTAAAAGGAAACCGGCTTTCCCGTAATCCCTTCCACGCGCTTTAAGGACTCCTCGCTTGCATTGCTCAAGTTGTCCACTACCACCACGTCATAACCCGCATTCTGCAGTTCCACTACCGTATGGCTGCCAATATAGCCGGCGCCACCTGTTACTAAAATAGCCATTTTTCTTCCTCCTTTTTGTCTCTATAATTCCACTCCGTTTTCTCTAAGCAGTGCTCTCGCACTCTCCACAGAGTCCACTCCTGTTTTATTCTTAATCGGTGCAAATTCCCTGTTGCGCACCACCTCAAAGGGCAGGCAGCTATCCATTTCATGTATCATATCCAGCACCAAATTTTCAAATTTGTAGCCGTTTGGCTCCTCGGGCTTCACCAGGTTCCCCGCCTCATCCATGTAGGGAATCTTTTTTTCCACCACATGCAGGGGCAGTTTTTTCTCCAGCATTTCATGAAGCGCGCTCTCGTTGAAGAGATAGTTGAGGATCACGCCGAAATTGTATGCCGGCTCGCCCTTTTCATTCTTTGCGTTCATCAGTTCTTCCGTCAGCTCATAGTATTCCACAATGGACGGTCTGCCATCCTCAAGGCACATGACGCCCACCTTTTCATCGGGCGCATTCTTGCGCACCACCTTGGCGCCGACCGCACACTGCTTCTCTATCACCGCCCCGATAAAAACAGGGTCGGCGATTCGCTGCAGCACATTGTCCACCGCAAACACGTTGAGCCATTCAATGCCGTGTTTTTTTACAATGTCAAGCACACCCGTGTTTTTCATGGAAACATACCAACCGCCATTGCCGTTGGGCGAGGTGCTCATCCTGCTTTTGCTCTCCATGTATATCTTTCCGTCATAACCGGCCGCAGGCGCCATCTCCTGCTGAAAGAAGTGGACATATTCTGCTTTGTAACCGAAGAAATCATGCGCCGTCAGGAAACGCACCGTAGCATCATGGTTTTTATCGCTCGTCATCACAAATAGCGGAATCCAGGTGTCAGTACGGCGCACCACTTCAAGCAGGTTGACTATCAGTCTCTCAAAGATATAAATCTCTTTTGTAATACCAATATTGTACACGCCTTTCGGGTCGTCCGAGCCAAGTCTCGTACCCATGCCTCCCGCAAGCAGCACTGCTCCAACCTTGCCCTCCCGAATTGCCTGCATACCGATTTCGCAGAAATGCTCCCTGCTCTTCTCTATCTCGGCAAGCTCCATTGCGCCGAGCGGCGTTATCTTTCCCTTCTGTACGCCTTTGTCCTTCTGCTTTAAGGAGTCAAGCACTGAAAAATCAGTCCCTGCAATCTGCTCCAAAAGCTCTGTCTTTCCGGCCTCATCCAATTCGTCATAATATCTGAGGACATGCTCCTGTCCACATTTGCTCAATTTCTCCCGAGCCTGTGTATACGTTATTTCCATTCTGCCTCCACCGCATGCCTGCACAGCCTGTTTCCTGTCTGTGCGCTGCATGTCATTATCATACTGCGTTTTCACGCTTTCGATATTTATAGTATAAACTTATGTGGCTTTTTACGCAATTCCTTTTTGAAATCAGACAAGTATATTTTGTCCCACCTTCTCATATGTTGCAATAACAGCCTGCCTTACATATGCCGGTCTGCCGTCCGGCTTGGGGCAAATGAAACTGTAAACCAGACATAAGGGGGATTTTTATGAATACCATACAACCGCCGGTTACAAGGGTCCGCGGGCAGAATGTTTTGGAGGAGGCCGACAGAAAAACCGCCCTGCAGCGTTTCTTCGAGCAGTTAAATGACCCGCTTATTTTTATCCTTTTTATCGCCGCCGCCATTTCCCTGCTCCTCAGGGAATACAGCGACACTGCCATTATCCTTGCCGTCATCTTAGTCAACGCCATTGTCGGCGTCATTCAGGAGGGCAAGGCACAGCGCGCCCTTGATTCGCTCAAGGAAATGACGAGCCCAAAGGCGCTTATTTTAGACCACGGAACACAGAGCGGCAATATACCAAGGGATGCTATACCTCGGGAAATTCCCGCCAGCGATTTGATTTTAGGGGACATTGTACTGCTCGACGCCGGCAGGCAGGTTCCCGCCGATTTAACACTTATAGAAGTCACAAACCTTAAAATTGAAGAATCCGCACTGACCGGCGAGTCCCTGCCTGTAGAAAAGGACACGAAAAAAAATAATAAAGCTTACATGTCAACCAATGTTACTTACGGGCGCGGTATCGGCGTGGTAACAGCAATCGGCATGGACACGGAAATCGGAAAAATTGCGCGTCTGATTAACGAAGCGCCAAACGACGCCACGCCCCTGCAAAAACGTCTGGCAGATTTGGGCAAGGTTTTAAGCGTCGTCTCCCTGCTGCTCTGCGCCCTGCTCTTCGGCATTGCGCTGATGCAGAAGCGCGACATGCTGGAGATGCTGATTACCGCCATATCCCTTGCCGTGGCGGCAGTTCCCGAAGGGCTTCCCGCCATCGTAACCATGGTACTTGCCCTGAGCGTTTCCCGCATGGTAAAGGTAAATACCATCGTAAAAAAGCTGCCCAGCGTGGAAACCCTCGGATGCGTCAGCGTGGTCTGCTCCGACAAGACAGGGACGCTGACCCAGAACAAAATGTCCGTGACCGAATGTTACACGGAGGGCGCACTTTTATTTCCCGAGGATTTAGACAGGCAGAACCACCGCTGCTTTTTGGAAGGCTTCGCACTCTGCAACGACGCCGTTATCTCCGATGAAAGGGATCAAAGAAGCAGCTTATACGCTGCCGAGGAAGCCGCCCGCATCGGAGACCCGACGGAGCTTGCGCTGCTCGATTTGGCGGCACGCTTCGGCTTGTTCCGCCCCGTTCTGGAAAGGCGGCTTCCCCGCATTGAGGAAATTGCCTTTGACTCAGACCGCAAAATGATGACAACCCTGCACAGGCAGGGCTGCACCTGTCTTTCCTACACGAAGGGCTCTCCCGATGAAATTATCAAGCGCTGCCGTTTTGTGCGGGAAAATAACAGGAATATTCCCATGACCCCGTCGCATAAACGAGACATCTACGACGCCATCCGGCAAATGTCCGGCAAAGCCCTCCGGGTGCTTGCACTCGGCATGAGAACCGGCGACTCTCACCCTGTCGAAAAAGATTTAACCTTTATCGGGCTGGTCGGCATGAAAGACCCCATACGCCCCGAGGCGAAGGATGCCGTTCTGGCGTGCCACAGCGCCGGCGTACAGACCATTATGATTACGGGAGACAGAATTGATACGGCATGTGCCATCGCAAAGGAACTTTCCATTGCGGAGAATATTTCAGAATGTATGACGGGAGAAGTCCTCAATGCCATGCAGGGAGAACGGCTGTCTGAAGCGCTGCAGAAGACGAGAGTTTTTGCACAGGTCTCCCCTGAGCACAAAACCAAGATTGTCAACTCCTTAAAGGCGGGCGGGCATATCGTCGCCATGACGGGCGACGGTGTCAACGATGCGCCCTCCTTAAAATCCGCCGATGTGGGAATCGCCATGGGAATGGCAGGCACGGACGTTGCCAAAAACGCCGCTGACATTATTTTGACGGACGACAATTTCTCCACCATTGTCAAGGCAATCGAACAGGGACGCAGCATCTACGCCAACATCAAGAAGGCAGTGCTTTTTCTGCTCTCCTCCAATTTCGGGGAGATTATCACCATGCTGGCGGCAATTCTCCTGGGTTTGTGCTCGCCGTTAAAGCCGAGTCATATTTTATGGATTAACCTAATCACAGATTCCCTGCCGGCGCTGGCGCTTGGCATAGACGTCAGCGATACTTCTCATTTTATGAAAAAGCCGCCCCGCTCCAAGGAGGAGCATTTGTTTGCGGAGGGCGGGCTGTCCTGCACGCTGCTCTACGGCTTTCTGATTGCGGGCGTCAGCATGGCAGCATTTTTACAGCTCCCCGTGCAGATTCTCCTGCGAAACAACATACCGCTTTCGCTCCACGGTGTAAGGAGTCTGCTGGAAGTTCCTGAAATACTGACCCGCTCGCAGACCTACGCCTTCACCGCACTCGGCATGTCCCAGCTCTTTCATGCCATCGGCATGCGGGACGTGGAGTGCTCCGTCTTTAGGATGAAACATTTTGCCAACAAGCTGATGATTGCCGCCTTTTCCATCGGGCTCCTTCTGCAGATGCTTGTGACCTCTGTTCCTTACTTTACAAACGCCTTCGGCACCTGTATCCTGCAGGCAGCCGACTGGAAGCTTCTGCTGTTATTGTCCGCTATGCCGCTTTTTATGCACGAGGTTTTGCTGCTGCCGAAATGGTTTATGAAAAAAGAATTTACTTAATTGACAAACTCTATTATCAGTCCTATACTTTATCTCTGAAATCATTAGAAATCCGCAATTTGCGCCGTACCACCGTCCGCAATGCTGTCGATACACTACAGGAGAAATCTCGATGATACACTTACTTTTAGCTGTGATTTATTTATCCTTTATCAGCCTTGGGCTGCCGGATTCGCTGCTTGGCTCGGCATGGCCTTCCATGTACGTTGAATTTGGTGTGCCGATTTCCTACGCCGGCATCATTGCAATGGTAATTTCTGCAGGCACAGTCATATCCAGTCTGCAGAGCGACCGGCTGACACGCCGTTTCGGAACCGGAGTTGTCACCACTGTAAGCGTTGCCATGACCGCTTTGGCTTTGTTCGGCTTTTCCGTCACCCATTCCTTTCTACTGCTCTGCCTGTGGGCAATTCCTTACGGATTGGGCGCAGGCAGCGTGGATGCATCCCTCAACAATTACGTCGCGCTGCACTACGCAAGCCGCCACATGAGCTGGCTCCATTGCATGTGGGGCGTCGGTGCCTCCATCGGCCCCTATATTATGGGTTTTGCACTGACCGGCGGGCAGGCCTGGAATATGGGCTACCGCTATATCGCCGTTATACAGACTGTGCTGACCGCTATTCTGTTTTTCAGCCTGCCTCTTTGGAAAAAGCGAGATGGCGAAGCGTCCGAAGCAGCAGACGGCAAGGCGGCAAAAGCGTTGACTCTGCGGCAGATTATTGCCATCCCGGGTGCCAAAGCTGTTTTGATTACCTTTTTCTGCTACTGCGCTCTTGAGCAGACAGCCGGTCTGTGGGCGAGCAGTTATCTGGCGCTCTTTAAAGGATATACGGCAGAGGCTGCTGCGGAATATGCCGCCCTGTTTTACATCGGCATAACTGTGGGCAGGGCACTCAGCGGCTTTTTGACCCTGAAACTTAATGACGTGCAGATGATTCGACTGGGCGCCGCCGTTATCCTGCTTGGCCTCGTTATCCTGCTGCTGCCTCTGGGCGGTTATGCCGCTCCTTCCGGACTCGTCCTGATAGGATTTGGCTGTGCGCCCATCTATCCCTGTGTCATTCATTCCACACCCGCACATTTCGGCGCGGACAAATCTCAGGCAGTCATCGGCGTACAAATGGCGTTCGCCTATGTGGGAACCAGTCTGATGCCGCCCCTGTTCGGGCTGATTGCCAACCATATCCATGTGGCACTGCTTCCCGTCTATCTGCTGGTTTTGCTGCTTGTCATGGCAGCCATGCACGAAAAACTGCTGCACAGCGTCAAAATCAAAGCGGACTGACTGCCATGCCGCTTAGTTCTCAGTCTTCAGATGAGTTTCATCAAGCACTGTCCTTTAATGTCTTGTCGGTGTCCCTGCTGAAATGCACCTTGACGATGCAGGTGGTGTTCCCTGACTTTTGTTTGAAACTTGAGTTGTGGTAATGATTATTTCGACAAACTTGAATTCTGATAAGACATAACTGTTATATCCTTTTCCCTCGTATTACGAACCCTTATAAGGGCAAAAATAAGGGAAAGAAAAACCTGTAACAAATTGTAACACAGAATAAATTGGGCAGGAAGAACTGATTGAAATGCTTTCACAATATTTTTGTAAGGAAAGGACAATAAGATGAATGTCATATATGCAGAATACAACATACACCACAATAGTATAGACATAACAACTACCGCAGGGTATCTTCTTAGGATTGATTGCCGGGAAGCCGAGAAAGGACTAAAGACTACTTTCTGTTCGGAGTTTTTTCTTTATTTTTGATGTAAATATTATATCATACTGCAGTGCTGAAAACAAGACTGGCATTTTGCTCGGTTAGATGATATACTTGAAAAATCTTATTTTTCAGGAGGTACAATATGGAATATTTTCACGGAAGCACAATCAAAGGGCTCACAGAATTAAAACCATTTGCCTCTAACTATTCTAATTTAAAACAGCCGCATCAGCAAGGAAGCAGGCGTACATACTTGTGCAACATCAAGTGAACCTGTTCCTGTTGCTGATTTTGAGTATATTGAAGATGTGTACGAGAGAATTATCAGCTATGCCGATAAGGGCACATTTATTTATGAAAGATACGAAGATTTACCCCAATGGCGCATTGATGTGATCCGTGGACATATTATTCGTTTTATAAAAAGATTTGATCTACTAAACAATATAACAAATCCGGGTTATAGGTTTATTCAAGAAAAGTTTCCTCGCTATTTGCAAGAGGCACAAATTCTGAATGATCATAATTTGCTGTGATGTATTCATATAAAGATATTTTTTAAGTTGGAGGTTACTTATGAGTAGAGACATCGGACAATACTCAAACACTATAAAGTTTGAAACAGAAGTATATAATGGGGTATATTGGATTCCCATAAATACTCTTGGTGCATCGAGATATTCCAATGAGGAAATGGCTGAAATATCAAAAATGTCCATGGAAGAGAAAAAAGTGTGCATCAGCAATTTGTATGAGGCTGTCCAGCTTTTTCAGATATTGGATTTTCAAGGGGGTATGGATAATAAGGACTATTGGGTTGATAATATTCATTGGCAAACTCACAAGAGTCCGGAAGAAGCCGTATTGTCCAATGAGGGATGCTGCGCTACAGACACAAACTGGCTCGCTTATTTCATCAATGATAAATATGATTCAGTGGGCGGTTTTTGTTATGCCAATCAGGACGGAAACGGGCATGTCACCACATATATCAAACATGCAAATGAGTATTATTTTATTGACATGATGATGTGTCGGAAAGATTCTCAAGTTTTTCTATGCAAAGAAAATGGTTTGTTGTCTGATTTAATGGATTCAGAATGGGCAGGGTTCTTATACAGATGTAAAGATCCTGTTGATTTTTGTTTCTTCAATATTGACCGGTTTAAGGCGAAAAATAGGAGTGTTCCATTCTGTTTCTATTTAAGGAAAAGTATTACAGCCACAGGTGAGCATACCGACGAAAAAGGAGTAAGGTTTTATGTACCCCAAAAGGATGACCCGTTAATTATATATTCATCAGACGATAAAAATTGTAATGTATCCTTTGTTTAATTTAGATGATTTGGGAGATTGGCATAACTTTTGACTGGTGTTAAAAAATCCCTTTTACATTTGTATTGTGAGTAAGATAAATTTCGAGACTCATCCTTTTAATTTGCCCATGAGGGCAAAACAAGGAAAAAAGATACATATTTTGAGGCTGGCATTGTGCAAAACCTTGAAAAATAGGGGAAACTTATGGAAAAACCTACAAACTTGAAGTTAGCTCTGTAGCCATATATCCATTTCACTCCTGTCAGGCTTTTCAAAAGTGGATTCAGTTTCATCCTCAGCTCGTCAACTACATAGTAGGCATTAACCCTGCCTGCTAATACATTTCTATTTCTTTCCTTTATTCGGCGCTCCCACTCTTTATCGTCAATATCAATGTAATGAAATTCAAGTGATATATTTCCAGAACAATAAAACTCCCTTGCAAATTCTCTCTCTTTTCGTATATTCATCATGCTTTTCTCCCGCATCCTGTCCAAACAATGCAAGAGTTATTTCATCAACAGATAGAATGACTGCTTTGTGTTCTTTTTTAACGTTTCAGCGCAAATACTTTTACCACTGCATAATTTCCCACACACCAGAAAGACCCTTGCCATAAAAAGCCCCCCAAATTGTCTATTCGTAAATAGTTAAGAAATTTATTTTTCCGTATGCCCCAATATCCTCTGGTCCGGCACGTTCCATAGCGGATAATAAACTGTCCTCTGATAAGATTTGTAAAGTGGTGGTGTGGACTATTTCTATCTTTTTCATGGCATTCATTGATAATCAGCTTTTGCACCCTGTTCTTGAAGGTCTTGTTGGTGTCCTCGCTGAAATGTACTTTGACGGTGTTGGTGGTGTTTCCTAACTTCCGTTTGAAACTTGGTGTGAGCTGTTCGTTTTTGGTTTCTGTCATATTCCTTTACAAAAAAATAGCGCATATAGATTTCTATACGCTCTGACGCTGTGCTACTTATTTAGTTGTGATTGTGGTAATGGTTGTTTAGATAAAATGAGAATTTGTACTGAAAGTATGTGTCCCTATTACAACAAAATTTGAACTAAATCATTGATACAATTGACCTCATAATCAACTAATAAATTTTCAGGTTTTATTTTGCCTTTTACATTATAATAACATACGTTCATTCCTATTGATTTGGCACCTACAATGTCATTGGTGATAGAATCACCTATCATTAGACACTCATCTACCCTACACTTCAAATCGCTCATGATATAGTTATAAAAATCCTCTGTGGGTTTGATGAGTCCTATTGCCTCAGAGATGTAGAGTTTATATGTATATGGCAGAAAATCAAATAGTCTTTCCTTTTGTACTCTTTCTATTCCATTCGTCGCTAGCACTAATTTATATTTTTTAGACAATTTCGTATAAACAGACAATGTATCAGGCTCTTTTATTGCTTTTGATGATGAAATGCTTTTTAGATAGCAATCAACCAGCTCCTGCACATCGCAAACTTTTCCGTATGCTTCCAATAGATATTCAAAATGTTTTCTTAAATATTGATAATAATACGCGTGATAATTTTCTTGTACGTCTTTTTCTTCAGTTTTATCTAATCTACATTCTTCCCACGCTCTCCAACCGCACTTATCATCCGTTTCATAATATTCTTTAGAAAGTTCGATTCCCAATTTTTCAGCTATATTTCCTTGTGCGGTTGAAAATGCAGGGTAAAAATCAAGCAATGTATCATCCACATCGAAAATCAAATATTTATAAATCGGCATAAACTATTTCCTCTCTATCTTTGGTATAGGAATAATCCTCGATCCCCTCCGGGATAAGGTACGCATCATAGCTGCCCTTTTTCCCTTTTAAGCCTTTTACGAGGGTCTTTTTCCCCTCCAGCATACTTTTTACCTGGCTGTCTATGAGCGCTGCCCCCATTGCCCGTGACACATTCATGCCGCACTTGTTTTTACAGTAAGCACCGAATTTCCTTTTCACCACATCGCCGCCACATTTCGGGCATTTCCCAAAGGATTCCTGCGTGCCGCCCCCGAACATGGATTTCTGCTCGTCATTGACACTGTGATAGGTCTGCACAAGCCCTTTTACCATATCTTCTATGCCGCCCATAAACTCCTGCATGGAATACTCGCCCTTTGACACAAGGGTAAGCGCATTTTCCCAATCAGCAGTAAGTTTGGGGGACTTTACTACATTCGGAAGCACCGTAATGAGCTTTACCCCGTCCTCCGTTGGGAGCATCTGCTTTTTCTCCCGCTTCACAAAACCGTCCCTGACTAACTTCTCGATCACATCCGCCCTTGTCGCAGGTGTGCCAAGCCCCTTGCGCTCTACATCATCGCCCATATCCTCTGCCCCAGCACGTTCCATCGCTGCTAACAGACTGTCCTCTGATAAATTACTCTTCCACTGCCAGCAGCGCCAGCCTGATACAGCCCATAACGCCCTGATTGTCATTTAAACTTGCCGGTACAATATAGTGTTCTACATCATGAACCTCTTCCGTTCTGATATAGTCCGCCAAAAGTTCCGTGAATTTTTTCCGAATCAGGGGAATCAGTGAAGGCTGTTTTAACACGCCGCCACCCAGTACAATGCGCTCCGGCGACAGTATCATACAGTAATTTACACATGCCTGCGCAATATAGTAGCTTTCTATTTCCCAGACCTCTTCCCTGTCCGTCAGGGTATCGCCCTTACTGCCCCAGCGCTTCTCCAAAGCAGGACCGGCCGCAAGTCCTTCCAGACAGTCTTTGTGAAAGGGACACCAGCCCTCGTAAGTATCATCCGGATGCCGCCTCATCAAAATATGTCCTGCCTCCGGATGCATCATGCCGTGCAACAGTCTTCCTTCTGAATAGACGCCCACGCCGATACCCGTGCCGACTGTGATATAAATACTGTTTTGCAGTCCTTTTGTGATGCCGTAAAATGCTTCTCCCAAAGCGGCGGCGTTGACGTCCGTGTCAAAGCCCACCGGACAGTGAAGGGCCTTTTCAAATTCTCCCACAATGTCATAGTTCTGCCATGCCAGTTTTGGCGTGGAAGTAATATAGCCATAAGTCTTGCTTCCCTTTCTCGGGTCAATGGGACCAAAGCAGCCGATGCCCAATGCCTCCACCTCTTCCCTTTGGAAAAATGAAATCATCTGCGGCATGGTCTCCTCCGGCGTAGTGGTGGGGAAAACCTCCCGTTTTAAAATTTCTCCGTTTTCATTGCCGACCGCGCACACCATCTTGGTTCCGCCGGCTTCCAACGCTCCTATCCTCATAAGACTCCTTCCCGCAGCTTTTTCTGCTGCCCTTTGTATTATCTCAACAGGCTTATTTATCACAAGGATCGAATAAAAAACACAAAACAAACGCACAGCGCCACGGATACAACGCTCAGCACAAGATTCAGAACCGCCGCTATCCGCCAGCTTTTCTCCGCTTTTCTTTCTTGAGCCGCCATTTCCTGTCCTTTTACAGACAAAGAACCGGAAGTCACCACATCATATTTCCGCTTCAGCACCACACTTGCAATTCCCGTAATCAGCCCCGTAAGCGGCGCTATAAACGAAAGTGCCATAAACAGAATCCCTGTCACTACCCCGGCACGCAGAAAGGCCGGCTGTGTCAGGTGAAATATCTGCCCCACACACCAGAACAGGGCAATAGCAAGCATCAGACCATACATGCCAAGCGGTACTAACAGCAGTTTGTAGTGCGTTTTCTTTTTCATCCGTGGTTCCCTAGACATATTTATCGCTCCTTAAACATAAAGAGTTGTGGTAACTTGCAATATTTGACATTTCTAAAAGAATCTGCTAATATATATGCATATGAAGGGCACTGCCGATAGACGGTTAGCCCAAATTTAGATGACTTTACAGGAAAGTGACCTTACCTTTGGACGGGGCGGTCACTTTTTTGTGTGGTCTATGTATGCAATCAAAATCGTTACAATAATTCCGAGAATCATTAGTACGATGGAGAGCAGTTCAAAGTCACTCATAAAGCAAGCCCTCCTTTCCTAGATTTCCCTTTACAGGGATTTCTATGTATCAAAGATACATTGTAATCAGAGGGTCACAGTCCCTCTGTTGAAGGACTAACCGCCTACCCGTTATGGCAGCACCCATGTGAATATATTATCAAAAAATATCTTATATCACAAGAAGTATCATTTATAATTTTCCATTAAAATTATATCTTCCCCCAAAACAGCTACGAAGCAAACTTCCCCGTATAAAGCTGATAATACTTACCTTTCTCCGCAATCAGCTCCTCGTGGTTTCCTTTTTCAATGATGCGTCCCTGCTCCATAACCATGATACAGTCGGCATTTCTGATGGTGGAAAGCCTGTGGGCAATGACAAAGGTGGTCCTGCCCTGCATCAAGTGATCCATACCCTCCTGCACCAGCTTTTCTGTACGGGTATCGATGGAGGAGGTTGCCTCGTCCAGTATCAATACGGGCGGATCCGCCACCGCTGCCCTCGCAATGGCAAGAAGCTGCCGCTGTCCCTGACTTAAGTTACTGCCGTCACCGGTGAGAAGCGTCTGATAGCCATCGGGCAGACGAGTAATAAAGCTGTCTGCATTTGCCAGCTTTGCAGCGTCAATGCACTCTTCATCCGTCGCTTCAAGCCTGCCGTAACGAATATTTTCCATAACCGTACCGGTAAACAGGTGGGTATCCTGCAGTACAATGCCAAGTGAACGACGCAGATCTGCTTTCTTTATCTTGTTGATGTTGATGCCGTCGTAACGAATCTTTCCATCCTGTATATCATAAAAACGGTTAATCAGATTGGTAATGGTGGTCTTGCCCGCGCCTGTGCTTCCCACAAAGGCAATTTTCTGTCCCGGTGTGGCAAACATTTTGATGTTGTACAATACCTGTTTTTTCTCGTCATAGCCGAAATCCACGTCGTCAAACACCACATCGCCCGTCAAAGGCGTATAGGTAACGGTGCCCTCCGCCTTGTGAGGATGCTTCCAAGCCCAGAAGCCGGTTCTCTCCGCCACTTCCTTTATCTCGCCGTCCGCCCCTCTTTCGGCGTTGACAAGCTCCACATAGCCCTCGTCCGGTTCCGGCTCTGCGTCCATCAGCTCAAACACACGCCTTGCTCCCGCCTGCGCCATAACGATGGCATTTATCTGCTGGCTTATCTGTGTAATCGGCTGGGAAAAATTTCTGTTCAGGGTAAGAAACGAAATAAGCGCGCCCAGCTTGAGTCCCATATAGCCGTTTACTGCCAGCACCGCACCCAGCACCGCGCAGAGTACATAGCTGATGTTACTGATATTACCATTTATCGGCATCATGATGTTGGCAAATTTGTTGGCATTGTCCGCACTGTCCCTAAGCTGTTCGTTAATCTTTCGAAACTCCTCCAGACTCTTTTCCTCGTGACAGAATACCTTTACCACTTTCTGTCCTTCCATCATTTCCTCAATATAGCCGTTTACCCGTCCTAAATCCTTTTGCTGCGCACGGAAATAATATCCCGATTTTTTGCTCAGCCGTTTTGTAGTAAAGAGCATAATTCCCACCATAACAAGGGAAAGCCCCGTAAGCAGAATATTGTTGGTAACCATACCGTAAAATACACTGACTATCGTAACGGCGCAATTGACTGTCTGCGGTATACTCTGGCTGATAAGCTGGCGCAGGGTGTCCACGTCGTTGGTATAAACCGACATGATATCGCCATGCGCATGGGTGTCAAAATACCGAATCGGCAGCGACTCCATTTTGCTGAAAAGCGCTTTCCGCAGATTCCGCAGGGTACCCTGCGTTACATTTACCATAATACGGTTGTAGAGGTAGGAGCAAAGAACACCGGCTGCAAAATATCCCGCAAGCTGTGCCAATGCCAGAAAAAGCCCCCCGAAATCAGGGTTTTCGCTGCCAATCATCGGCTTAATATGATCGTCTATCAGTACTTCTATGAAGGTCAGCCCCTTTAAATTTGTAAACGCCGCAAGCACAATACACAGCACTACGACAATACAGGAAAATTTATAGTCCTTCCAGACATATCCAA
The DNA here is from genome assembly GCA_029053015.1 of Lachnospiraceae bacterium. Lineage (GTDB taxonomy): Bacteria > Bacillota > Clostridia > Lachnospirales > Lachnospiraceae > Acetatifactor. Next base: position 135,191 of record JAIDHX010000039.1, on the reverse strand, counting down.
GCACTCTTTTCATCAGCCTTCACCTCCTGCCGTTTCGTCGAAATCTCCGCCGCCCTTTACCTGCGTCTCATAAATATCTTTGTATATCTCATTGGAAGCAAGCAGCTCCTCATGTGTGCCGAAGCCGTCGATTCTGCCGTCTTCCAGCACCAGAATCCGATCCGCCTCCTGCACGCTTGAGATACGCTGTGCAATAATCAGCTTTGTGGTTCCGGGTATGCTTTCCGCAAAGGCTTTTCTGATTTTAGCGTCCGTAGCAGTGTCCACCGCACTGGTGGAATCGTCCAGTATCAGTATTTTCGGTTTCTTCAACAGTGCCCTTGCAATACAGAGACGCTGCTTCTGTCCGCCGGATACATTGGTACCTCCCTGCTCAATGTAAGTATTGTACCCATCGGGAAGCTGCCGGATAAACTCGTCCGCACAGGCCTGCACACAAGCCTCGCGGCACTCTTCCTCCGTGGCGTCCTCTTTTCCCCAACGCAGGTTTTCTAAAATAGTGCCTGAGAACAGCACATTTTTCTGAAGCACCACCGCCACATTGTCGCGCAGCACTTCCATGTCATATTCCCTTACGTCGCGTCCGCCCACGCAGACGGAGCCCGCCGTCACATCATAGAGACGGCTTATCAGGCTTACCAGACTGGATTTACCACAGCCCGTGCCGCCGATAATGCCGATGGTTTCTCCTGACTTAATATGCAGCTCAATATCCTTCAAAGTCTCATTCTCACTGCTCTGCTTGTAGGAAAAGGACACGGCGTTAAAATCAATACTGCCGTCTGCAACCTCCATAATGGGATTTTCCCCATTCTGCAAATCCGGCTCCTCCGTAAGAACCTCCACAATACGCTTGGCGCTTGCCGTACTCAAAGTCAGCATGACAAAAATCATGGAAAGCATCATAAGGGACATCAGGATTCCCATGATATAGCTGAACATGGAAGTCAGCTCACCTGTTGTCATGCCGCCTGCCACTATGTACTTTGAGCCAAACCATGACAGCGCAAGAACACAGCCGTAAATCGTCAGCATCATAACCGGATTGTTAAGCACTACAACACTTTCTGCTTTGGAAAACAACTTATAAAGATTTTCTGCCGCGCTCGTAAACTTACTCTTCTCATAATCCTCGCGCACATAGGATTTTACCACCCTTATCGCTGTTATATTTTCCTGTACGCTGGCATTCAAATCGTCGTATTTCTTAAACACCACATCGAAAATTTTCATCGCCGTGAGCACAATGGAAATGAGAATAATTCCAAGGAATATAATTGCCACCACGAAAATCAGGCTCATTCTGACATTGATAAAAAAGCACATGAACATACTGCAAATCAGCATAAGAGGTGCACGCACCGCGATACGAATCACCATCTGGTATGCATTCTGTATGTTTGTAACGTCGGTCGTCATACGGGTGACCAGTCCCGCCGTACTGAATTTATCAATATTGGAAAAAGAAAAACGCTGTATGTTTTCATACATACTGTCGCGGAGATTGCAGGCAAAACCTGCCGAAGCCGCAGCCGCATATTTTCCTGCCAGTATACCAAACAGCAGGCTGAACATAGCCATCACCAGCATAATCGCACCATACCGGTAAACCACCTGCATATTGCCCCCGTCGATTCCCTTGTCCACAATCGTCGCTATTACATAGGGAATCAGAACCTCCATGATTACCTCAAGCGTTGCAAACAAAGGCGTTAAGAGCGAAGGCTTCTTATACTGCTTTACTTGCTTTAAAATTGTACGAATCATGTTTGTACCTCCGTCCTGCTTTTCTCTCTGCCATAAGACACAAAGAATATGTTTCACAAAGTGCATATTCCACTCTAACGCAAAAAAATTTATATGTAAAGTCAAAATATTCTTAATAAATAATACTTTAGTTAAGCTCCGCTATTTCATGGTACAAATCTGCGTAGCGTCCGTTCTGGGCAAGCAGTTCCTCGTGGCTTCCGCGCTCGATGATCCTGCCATGCTCTAGCACCATGATGGCGTCAGACTCCCTGACTGTGGAGAGGCGATGCGCAATGACGAAGGTGGTGCGGTTTTTCATAATGGCATCCATACCTTTCTCAATGTGTTTTTCCGTCCTCGTATCCACAGAGCTGGTGGCTTCGTCCAAAATCAGTATGGGCGCTTTGGAAATCGCAGCGCGCGCAATATTTAAAAGCTGCCGCTGCCCCTGGGAAAGATTGGCGCCGTCATGTTCCAGCACCGTGTCATACCCGTTTTCCAGGTGCATGATAAAGGAATGGGCCGACGCCACCTTCGCCGCCTCTTCCACCTCTGCGTCCGTGGCGTCGAGCCTGCCGTAGCGTATATTCTCCCGCACCGTGCCTGTAAACAGATGGGTATCCTGCAGCACCATGGCAATATGGCTCCGCAAAAATCCCCTCGGTATCTTGTCAATCGGTATGCCATCGATGGTAATGGTTCCTTCTTTGATATCGTAAAAACGGGACAGCAGATTCGTCACCGTTGTCTTTCCCGCACCGGTGGAGCCTACAAAGGCAATCTTCTGCCCGGGCTTCGCATACAGGGAAATGTCATGCAGCACAGTTACCTCCGGCGTATAGCCAAAGCTCACATGATCCAGCACAATATGGCCTTTCAGCTCCTTCGGCGCCGTGAGTCCTTCCTCGTCCGCCTCCGGCTCACTGTCAAGCACCTCGAAAACACGCTCCGCACCGGCAAGCGCCGCAAACACCGTATTCATCTGCATGGAAATTTCATTTATCGGCCTGTTAAAGCGGCGCGTATAATTGACGGAAACCGCAAGCCCGCCAAAGTCAAAACCGCGCCACACCACCAGAAGACCGCCGATACAGGCTGTCAGGGCATAACTCATGTTGCAGAGCTGATGGGTAACAGGGCCCATAATGCCCGCTCGAAACTGCGCCTTAATCTGCGCCTCACACAATTCCTCATTCAGATAGGCAAATTCATCTATGGCAATTTCCTCATGCCCAAACACCTTTACCACCTTCTGTCCGGTTATGGTCTCCTGCGCAAAGCCGTTTAACGCGCCCAGCGTGCGCTGCTGCCTCGCATAGGCGCCCCTGCCCTTTTTGATAATGATCCGGCTTACCATGGTCAGCACCGGCGTCATCAGAATCGTAATCGTGCCCAGCACCGGATTGGTATAAAGCATAAGGATAATGGTGCCCACAATGGTAATGGCACCGGAAATAATCTGTATCAGCGTGGTATTGAGCATTTCTCCGATGGTATCGACATCGTTGGTGAAACGACTCATAATATCCCCCGCCGCATGGTTGTCAAAATACCGTATCGGCAGAGTCTGAAGCTTATCGAACAACTCTTTTCGCATCCTCGCAAGCGACCGCTGGGAGACACTCAGCATAATCCGCGCCTGCATCCACTGGGAAACCACCGACAGGACATAGACCGCAGCCAACACCGCGAGCGCGCCCGCAAGTCCGGCAAGCATCCACGATATATCCGCCCCCTCGGGCGCCTCATAAATATATTTGTTGATAATGGGGCGAAGCATGTAGGAAGTGGCAAGCGTTGCGCCGGTAAACAGCAGCGCCGCTGCCAGAGCAGCAAACAAAAGCTTCTTTTCCTGCGCCAGATACCTGACAAGCCGAAGCACTGTCTTCTTCGTATCCTTCGGCTTTCCGCTCATGGAAAGCGCCGCTCCCCTGTTTGCCATTCTGCCGATGCTCATTTCCTTCTGCCCTGCTTTTGCCTGCATATTTCCATACTTTTTCTGAAGTCTTTCGATTCTCTGACTATTCATAGCCTCTCCTGTCTTTACGCTTCCTTCTGTGAATAATAAATTTCCTGATAAGGGCTGCAGCTCTTAATCAACTCCTCATGGGTGCCAAGCCCTGCAATTCTGCCTTCCTCCAGCACAATAATTTTATCTGCATCCTGTACGGAGCTGATTCTCTGTGCAATCACAAGCTTCGTCATGCCGGAAAGCTCCTCGCGGAACGCTTTTCGGATGCGCGCGTCAGTCGCCGTGTCCACCGCGCTGGTGGAGTCGTCCAATATCAGTATTTTGGGGTGTTTTAATATGGCGCGCGCAATGCAGAGACGTTGCCTCTGTCCGCCTGAGAGATTGCTTCCCCCCTGCTCTAACTCCGTCTCATACCCCTCTTTAAAAGCACTCACAAAGGAATCCGCCTGCGCTATCCGGCACGCCCATGTAAGCTCCTCGTCAGAAGCATTTTCATTACCCCATCTTAAATTTTCCGCAACCGTTCCCGAAAAAAGCGTGTTTTTCTGCAAAACCACTGCAATCCCTTCCCGAAGATGCTTTAACGACAGCTCCCTTACGTCCGTGCCGTCTATCAGAACACAGCCTTCATCTACATCATAGAGTCTCGGAATCAGGGAAATCAAAGTCGATTTTCCACTTCCTGTTGAGCCCACAATGCCCACAAATTCTCCGGCATGTATCTGCAGGCTGATATTGTCCAGCACCTTCTCCGTATTCTTTTTAAAATACCGGAAGGACACATTTTCAAATACAATACTGCCCTGTTCAATCTTTTTATCCTGATGTCTCACATTCGCGTCATCCAAATCAATTTCCGCGTGCAGAATTTCGGAAACACGCCTGTCAGACGCCGCCGCACGGGTTCCCTGCAAAAATATATTTGCCAGAAAATCCAGCGCCGTCAGCACCTGTGTCAAATAGGTGATAAACGCCGTCAGGGTTCCGATTTCCATGCTTCCCACCATAATCTGCTCTCCCGCTATCCAGACCACCGCCAGCGTGGTTACGCTGATGGCAAAGGTAGAAAGCGGTTGCAGCAGAAGCATCATCTTCAGCGCCCTTACACTTTTTTCCATCAATTCTCCATTGACCGCCGCAAATTTTTCTTTTTCATGCTCCTCCCTGACAAAAGACTTGATGACATACTCATTGGTTATGGTCTCGTTGATATTGTTGTTAAGGGCATCCAGCCGCTTCTGCATCACCGTGTAGCGCGGCGACGCCGTTTTAATAATAAGGGCGATGGCAAGCGCCAGAACCGGCACCACGATACAGAGAATAACGGCAAGCCTCGGATTTAGCATAAATGACATGGCGATTGCGCCAAAGAGCATGACGGGGCTTCGGAACACGCCCCGCAGCAGACTCTGGGAAAAGGTCTGTATCTGCGTAATATCATTGGTAATCCGCGTGATAAGGGAACCTGTTGAAAAATCGTCTATATTGGCAAAAGAAAATTTCTGAATCTGTACAAAGGTTTTCTGCCGCAAATCCGCCGCCAGATGCGCCGAACCCTTGATGGCAAAATGCGCGCCGAGCACGCCGGACACCAGCATAAAGAGCGCTATCAGAAGCATATACAGACCATTTTCCAGAATGTACGCAACGTCTCCCACAGCCGCCCCTTTATTGATAATATTTGCATTTAGAAAGGGCAGTATAAACTCCCCACATGCCTCCAGCACCATAAAAAAAGGTCCTAAGAGAAAGCAGTAAAAATATTTTCTGACCGTATCCCGATATTTACTCATTCTTTCCTCCATGGGTCAAGCGGACATGCCGCATATTCCCTTTTCCTTTACACTTCCGCCACAGCCTCTTGGGCAATACGCTTTAAATACGCCGCCGAGCGCAAAATGCTTTCTTCCTGATTCGGGGCGTCAAAATGCTCTATGGCAAAATAACCGTTGTATCCCTTTCTTATCAGCTCTTTTACCATCATACCAATCGGTATGTAGCCGTCACCCACCGCCACCGGCAGCAGACCTTTGTTTATGCCGCCCTGCTTTTGCAGGGAAGGCTCCTCCCCCCTGTCCTTACAGTGCACATGCGCAATATAAGGTTCCAAAAGTGCCGCAGCAGCAAGCACATCTTCGCCGGCATGGGCAAAATTCCCCATATCCAGCGTAAACTTTAAGTCGGGGACCTGCTCTAAAAACCACCGGATACCATACATGCCGTTGAGCGGCGATGCGGCATCGTCAAAATCCTCCACCGTCACCGTGACGCCATACTTTCTGCCAAGCGCTGTCATCCCGGCAAGCCTCTCCGCCATATGGCGGACACTTTCGCTCTGCTCCATATAGGCCGCCGTTTCTTCCGCACTTTGGGCACAGGCCTTTCTTTCTTCTGCCTCCTGTCCCGCGAGGAACCCCGGAACGACGAGAATTCTCTCCGCCCCTGCCTGCGCTGCCGCCAGCACATGCCGCTCTTCCATGGGGGACACAAGTCCCTTCTCCATTTCATAAAATTCATACAGGCAGCTTACCGACAGCCCTGCCTCCTTTAAAAGCCTCAAAACCGCTTCGTTTTCAAGAAAACAGGAAAGACGCATTTCCACCGCCTCGATTCCTGCCTCCCTTACCTCGCGAAGCAGCGCAGGCAGCGGCTTTCCCGTCTGCTCCGCTGCCTGCAGTATATGGTCGTAAAATACTGAAATTTTCATGTCGTCTTACATCCCTTCCCAAAGACTGGTCTTCGACCATTCTTCGCAGCACAGGCTTTTCCTTTCCCCACCCGCAGGCGCACAGAACCGCACCGCATTTTTAATCACCTGTTGAATCTCAGGCTGACGGTATACGGGATACTCTTCATGGCCGGGCTGGAAATAAAAGATTTTTCCCATTCCTCTTGTAAAGGTGCAGCCGCTTCTGAATACCTCGCCGCCGGAAAACCAGCCCGTGAAAATCACATCATCCGGCCTCGGAATATCAAAGTACTCGCCGTACATTTCCTCCTTTGGTATCTCGATAACGGACGGAACACCCGCCGCAATCGGATGGGTGGGCGCGGTGCACCAGAGTTTTTCCCTGTCGCCGTGCCGCCACTTTAAGGTCATGGAAGTTCCCAAAAGACGCTTCATCACCTTGCTGTAATGCGCCGAGTGCAGCGCCACCAACCCCATACCCGAGAGCACGTGCTCCCTGACGCGTTCCGCGACCGCATCTGAAAACTCCTCCTGCAAGGCATGACTCCAGAAAATCAATACGTCCGTTTCCTTTAAAACCTCCTCGGTGAGACCATGCTCCTCCATGTCAAAAGTTGCAGTCCGCACCGTAAAATCCGGCTCCTCTTTCAGAAAATCCGCAATACATCCGTGAATCCCCTCAGGGTATACCTCACGAATTGCCGCAAACTCTTTCTCATGTTTAAATTCATTCCATACTGTAATTCTTTTCACACTAATACCTCTTAATCCTGTCAGAATATGTATTCACCATGTTCAAAACGATAATGGCAATGATGATAAGCGAAAACGGTAAGAGGATAACGACACTCAGCACATTTCCTGCCACCATGCCAAGCAGCATCAGCGCAAACAGTGACAGGAAAAAATATTCAACTCCCATGATAATCCTGTAGGCAAGCAGCCTGCCGCCTGTGTTGCGATATACAAGCCGCGCCGTCAGAAGCGGAATAAACAGAAGCGCCGCTATCACAGCTAATGTAATTGCAACTGTCCAGCACAAAACAACGAGCATAACACCGGTCAGTCCCGCAAAACCCGTAATCACAATCCCCCAGCCTGCCACCGCATTGTCATCTCCGCCTGCACGCAGGTCATTAAATTGATGGCCGACAGTATTTACCTCCTCCGATATGTTCATCGCCGCACAGCCGCTTGCCACAGCAAATACGGCAAGGAAAATCACCACCGCCAGAATCGTAATAAAATTTATATTGACCGGTCTCTTAAAAAACATCGCGTTTTTCCTCCTTCTGTTTCTGCAGCAATTCCGTCCGGGCATCCTCTATCAGCGAAAACAGCATTGCCTTATATTCTTCCACAATCTCACTTTCCACTTCGTAGTCATTCAAATATAATATCATTTCCTCATCTTTCGTATAGATATATAATTTAACAAACAAAACGCCGTCATCTGATTGGAAGGTAAGCGCGATGCACTCATAATCACCTTGCCGTGAAGTACTGACACGCCTTCTGTCCGAGACGTCGTCTAAAACCGCATGAAACAATGCAAGCAGCTCCCCGCGCCTGTCATCCGGCTTTAAATCCAGACTTTCCCAAAGATTTCTTAAACCGGTATATTCCGGAGCCGATTGCCACAATGCACGGAGGGAAAGCTCCTCATTGCCGTAATAATCCAAAACTGCGTCATAATCCTCTTTATCCACAAACGTTCTGGAGTAATACTCTCCGCCGGCAAAGCTCTCCACCTTCACATAATAAATTTCATACCCGCTGTCATTCTCCACTTGATAGAACGTGTAATATGTAGTGGAGCTTCCTACTATCAAAGCGCCGATTTTTTCTAAATTCTGGTACTTTCCACTAGAATGATACTGCGCATCATTTATAAAAAGAGGCACCGGAACCAGTTCTTTGCCGTCATAGTCAAACCCATTTTTCCAATCTTCACTCTGCACGTAAATTTTATTTTCAATCGCTTCCACTTCCTGTATTTTGCCCATATTCAGCAAACCTGAGCCCATTGAGGCAACACATGCGGTAATCCCCAGCGGAAGCAAAAGCAGACAGCCGAACACCAGAAGGGTAATGGCGATTCCCTTTCTGACAGGGGCTTTCGCTTTCCTGCCGTTCTGCGCCTTTCCTCTTATCAAAAACAATATCAAAGAAATGACAAGAAGCACCAGCGCGCCCACTGTCGATAGTAAAACGAACCCAAACCAAAGGGTGACTAATATAATACTGAACCCTGCCATAATTCAACTCCTGCCAAATCCGGACTTATCGGTATTATTATAATCGTTTTTTTTTAAAATCACAATTCAAAAATTTACCCCGCTGTATCTGTAATAAGACCGCCGACTGCCTTCCGGTACAAACAATAAACAGCAAAAAAGGCATAGAGATAAGGCGATAACTATATCATTCCCTACCTTTATGCCCTTGCACAAGTTTTCGCAATCGTATTGCAGTTTATTTACTTTTATGGCTCATATTCCTCTATAATGTCGAGTATATTATTTCGATAAATATTACCATTTAGCACATCTCCATTTGAAGAAAAACTGATTGTCCTGATATCTCTCGGATTCTCCTCGTACGGATTTACATAATCTGTATCCTCATCAAAATATTCGCTTAAATACTTAATGGCATTTCCGCTCGGAAAAATAACATCCCCTGTGCCCACAGGAATTTGCAAATAAGCAAACGCATCGATAATTTTCCTTGTCTGTACATTATAAGGATTATGATCCGCTTCACTGACGAGCCATGCAGGACTCAATATGATGGAAACACCGGATTCCACAACACATTCCGCAAAATATTTGACCGGATCTAAGGGTATTGTTTCCTGATGAAACGCATCAACCGACAAAAGAATCCTACATACGCCGCTGTCAGCAAGCAGTCCGGCAACTTCCCTGATTCTTTTTCTGTCCTTACTGAAAAATCCATTGGTAATCAAGTCCCTCTGTGGTATCTTCATCTCTGCTGCCGTTCTATGTATCTTGCAAACCACTTCAGGATAAAGCAACGATTCTCCGCCAAAGGTCATCAGCGATTTAATTTCGTAATTCCTGCATATCTCGCGAACTGCATTTGCTGCAGTATCCGCATCGATATGTCCTGTACAAGCGCTATGATCTCCTTCCGAACAATGCCTGCAGCTTCCTGTACAAGCCATTGTCACAACAAACTCAATTCGATTTACATTTTTTACATATTCATTCATGGTAACTACATTCCTTTCAAAAATAAATTTATAATATCTCTTTTTGAACGATGCAGTTCTGACAACATAGGCATTGCCTTACATTAACCTCGATACAACCTGCTGTCAGTATAAGAACTGCATCGAGTAGTTAATTCGCTTTCTCACCGCTTTCTCCTTTACATAAAATTGCCAACGTTTTCAGCAGTCCACTTTACAGCAGGACTCGCCACTAATAGTATAATACGTATTCCGTAAAACAGTCAATCTGTGTTAGAATCATGGTGATTGCAACTTCAAATTGCGCAAACGCAAATGCAGGTTGGTGGCTGAAATGCAAAAAATAAGTAAAATTTACTTATGAGAATAAGAAAGAAGGTATCATCATGTCATTTGGAGAAAATGTAAAACTGATCAGAAAAGAAAGAGGAATCACACAGGAACAACTGGCTGAGATGCTGGAGGTTTCAAGGCAGGCTGTCTCAAAATGGGAGTCGGGGGACGGGTATCCTGAAACGGAAAAACTGATTCTGCTCTCCCAAAAGCTCAATGTGTCCATCGACTATCTTGTAAATGAGCAGTCCAATATGGAAAAGGAAGAAGAGCCCTGCAGACCTGTCGTTTATGCGCCCTCAGAAAAAATTGCAATTACTTCTTTTGATAAAAGCCATATTGTGACTTGCCAGGCTGTCAAATCATCAAAGGTTTTTGCGAACGGCAAAGCTCCCGCATACGTACTCTTAGGCATTGAAAGCGTTACTTTCTGGGGAGAACACAGCATTATTTTGGGCTGGTATCAAACGTCGGATGAAATTCAGAAAGAAATTTCGGCAATCAACGAAGCCTTAAAGCGTGGTGAGCGCCAATACGAATTGCAGTATTTTACAAAAGTGGAATATAAAGGGTTGTTCGGTCAGCCCCGCATTGTGAAGTAGAGAAACCGCGCCCTTACAAAAACGCCGGACAGGGCTTGACCTCCTGTCCGGCAGTTCAAATGTTCATTGATAATAGTTTTCAATATAATGAACCCATTCTTCATATATCTCTTTTTTAGATTTATCAAAACATTCCTCATAATTTTCTGTTTCAATAAGTTTTAAAACCTTATTCCAGCCATATGTTTTATCCAAATATTCAATATATGTATGTGCAAATGTGTAACCGCCACTATTTGAAAAGGTAAGTGGATTATTTGAATTTGTATCCTTGTATGTTGGTATTGTAAGATATTCTAAATACTCCTTATAAAATGGTTCTCCATTACTTAAATACAATGCCATCCCTTCTGTAAGCCACAAATCTACATCTTCGTTAATCACGCTGACATATGCATGTACAATTTCATGCAATACCGCATATTTATTATTATCATAACTATGTACTTCTCCCGGATTTGCCGGAGATGTCAATATCACATCTGTTCCGATATTATCACCAATATACCAATCAAGCCCTAACAACGGTGCTATATAACCATACTTCTTTGTTTGCATTGTATTTTGATAATCATAAATATAAACATTAACATTTTGCTTTTCACTGAAACCTAACTTTTCTGCAATTGAAGCCGTTTCAGTATTGGCATATGCAAAAACATCTTCGGCAGCATCTTTTTCAGTTTCATAATACACATTTATCCAATCACCACTTAACACATTCATATCTGCGGTTTTTAAATTCCATGTAGGAATAAAATTGATCATAATACCGGCCAGCAAGAATATGATTCCCGTTGAAATAATGAAAACACACTTTTTTGTTTTTATCTTCATACAAAAACCTCCCTTTTTGCTTTAATGTATAAAATCCGTGTACAAAAAGGGAAGTTACTTTTGTCATTTCTTTATATGACTTTCGTCATTTTCTTTCACAAACCTATTATATTTCATAATGAGAGCGTTTCTTTCTTTGGTTCCGATCTTTTCATAGATAGTGGATATATAATTTTTTACCGTTCCGTTAGATAAACATAATTTGTCTGCAATCTGTATATTGGTATACCCGCTTACAATCAATACGAAAACAGATTTTTCACGTTCTGTCAACTCTTGCAATATCATCTCAAATTCTTTTTGTTCTGCTATTTTCTTATCATCATCATTTGTTAGATTTTCTTTTGCAGGAACAATATGCAGAATCATTCCCATATATCGATTCACCATCAAAAATATAAGCAAAAAGCACCCTGAATACTGCAGACACCTGGGTATTGCACCATATCTGAGAATTGCTTCCATGCCTGTAAATGGCTCTATCCACGGCTGACGTAAGTATACTCCCGTAATTACATGTGACATTATAATAGCCATAACAGATATGATTCCGGAATAATATAGCAGACGTTTATTCATATAAAATCCGGCTATTATGGCAGGTACTACAAAAATGATGACAGCTTGAAAAGTAAACAACACATATGACGTTCCTGCCATAATTGCTGCTGCAGTCACAACAAGATATTTCATCATATCATGATACAAATGAAACTTTAATATCATAACGGCAGGTACAACCAGTGTGACCAGTGCTGCCAGCAACAGAACCACCGTCATATCAAAATAAATTTCAAACACTCCGCCCCAACAAAGCAAATCTACCAACAAGACAATTCCAAAAATGCCCAAAAGACCCTTCGCTACATTCTCATTGATTTCAGCCTCATTCTTTTTTATTATAATGTCCATAATCTTTTCCTTTTTATATTTTGGAAGCCGCCGGACAGGGCTTGACCTCCTGTCCGGCAGTTCCTCTGCTTTCTCAGCCTTCCTTACAATACAAATCGATTGCCTGCGACGTGAATACGGCAGTTCCTTTTCCGCCCGCCTTGTCAATGTTTTCCGTCATGCTGCCTCCTCCGGCATACATTTTGCCAAGTTGGGACAACAATTCCTTGGAGCAGGTGTAAAAATTCTCGTTGATAAAATCATGTAGATGTTTCACCTGTTTTTGAACGGCTTCATCGGATGGGCTTTTGTCCATAAGCTTTCCGAAATCTGCAAATATGCCCATCATTTTTTCACTTATGGCAGCTTCCTCTTCTTTTGAGCGGTTCCTACTTTTTTCCTCAAACTCCTTGTACTCCTTAGACTTTCCGTAAGCCTCTTTTGCCTGTCTCGCATACTCGTCAATCTTCTTTGTGTCAAATACTGAAAATTCCAATGGTCTCACTCCTATCACTGTTATTCCACGGGCAAAGTCAATCAGGTTTTCCAGATGCTCTTTCTTTAGTTCAAGCAGTCGTATTTGCTGCTCCAGCGCCTTCTTTCTGTCAAAGTCAGGGCTGTCCAGAATTTCCTTGATTTCCTTTAGCGGGAACTGTAACTCCCGAAACAACAATATCTGCTGCAGCCTTTCCAAGTCTGTATCGTCATACAGCCTGTAGCCCGATTCCGTCGCATTTGCCGGCGTCAGTAACCCGATGGAATCATAATAGTGCAAAGTGCGTATACTCACTCCTGCAAGCTGACTTACTTCCTTTATTGTTTTCATGGCGTCTCCCTCCGTGTAAGAACAGCATACAGTATGACGCAGCGTCAAGGTCAAGAACTTTTTTATTTTACAGACGGGAAAGCGCAGCTTCGTCGGCAACCACCGTTACATCGTTATGAAGCTGTAGAACGGACGCCTGCACTGCGGGAGAAATCGGTCCTGTCACAACGGCTTTTAAAATCTCCGCTTTATCCTCTCCGCTTACCACCACCACAATCTTCTTCGCCTGCATAATGGTCTTGATTCCCATGGTATATGCCTGACGAGGCACATCCTCATCAGAGGCAAAAAAGCGCTGGTTGGCCTTCTTTGTAGATTCTGTCAATTCCACCAGATGGGTCTGCGCCTCAAACGCTGTCCCCGGCTCGTTAAAACCGATATGCCCATTATGTCCGAGTCCCAAGAGCTGTAAATCAATTCCGCCCACTGCTTCAATCACTTCATTATACTCGCGGCAGGCTTTTTCTGCATCCGCCTCCATACCATCCGGAATAAAGGTTCTATCCTGCCTGATATTGACTTTGGAAAAAAGCTTTTCCTGCATAAACCGGTAATAGCTCTGAGGATGCTCCTTTGCAATCCCTCTGTATTCATCAAGATTCACCGTTGTCACGCCCGAAAAATCAAGGTCGCCTTTATTGTACCATTCCACAAGCTGTTCATAGGCGCCTATCGGCGTGGAGCCTGTTGCCAGCCCCAGCACACAGTCCGGCTTCATGATGACCTGCGCCGATATGATGTTTGCCGCCTTTCTGCTCATATCCTTGTAATCCTTCGCTCTGATGATTTTCATAGTACTTTTCCTTTCCATAGTAAGATGGCTAACAGGTAATTGCAAAACTCTGATTTCTGCAAACCGAATTGTACAAATTGTATACTTCATAAGCAGACCCTTGCTTACCGTCGGTACTTAGCGAGGTATTTTCGAGCTTAGTACCGCTACGATAAGCTCGGAGCGAAAGCGCGTCTGTGTTGAAGTATACAATTTGTACAATGACACTTGCCGTATAACAAGTTTCACAATTACCTGGTAAAATGTTAAGTAATATGGATATCCTGCTCCAGAAGCGCAATGCCAAGGCCGCCTAACCCCTTAAAATAATAGCCTTCCTCTGCTTTTGCGGCATCTATGGCGGGTAGTACACTTGTGGGAAGCAGACGTTCACATTCCTGTATCAGTTCGGGGAGCTGCTGTTCCATATCCGCCCTGCCGGCAAGCACGATTTTTTCCGGGTTAAACATACATACCAGATTTACCACAACCTGTGCCAGCAGACTGAGAAAGGACAGCGCAGTCTCTTTTCCGCTCATGATTTCCTCCACGCTGCGCCCGCCGAGCTGCATATATCCGACTTCCCCTGCAAAGCTTGTGCATCCCGGGTAGAGTGCGCCGTTTAAAATCAGTCCGGCTCCGATTTTTTCTCCTTCTGTATACAGATAAACCAGATTTTCTGCTTCTTCATGAAGCAGCCTGTAGCCAAAGGTAGTGGCGTTAATATCGTTTGTAACCTGCACCGGCAGACCGAAGCGGTTTTCCAGTTCGGCGCGCAGCGCAAAATGCTCAAACTCCGGAATCTGGGGAATGGCAAAAACCTCGCCCTCTTTTGATACCGCGCCCGGCACACCGACAGAAATAGCGCCGATATTCGGGCTTTTTTTAAGCATTCCGCCGAGTACGCTCACGAGCTGTTTTAAGTAAGACTGTCTTCTGTCCCGCTTTACCATATCCCGCCGCTCTTCCGCAAGCCCCATATCCACAACTGCCGTCTCAAAACCACCCTCGCCCACAATGATGAGTGCAACAGCCGACTTTTTCAGATTCAGCGCGTAGAGCTCCGCCTTGCGTCCGCCGGTTGATGCCGCCGCGCCCAGGCTCACCACCGTTTTATCCGCCAAAAGTTCATTTATCAGCAGATTGACCGTGGGCTGGCTGATTTTGGTCTGCTTGGAAAGCTCGACTCTGGTTGCCTGTCCGCTCTTTTTCAGCGCATCCTTTATCAGGCTGATGTTCAGTTCCTTCAATACCGTAGGTTTCCCCGTAATTTCATTTTTATCTGTCATCCGCCTGCTCCTTTACCGCATCAATTGCCAGTTTTACCGCACCCATAACGGGCGCAGTTTCGGGTATGACGGCATACGCTTTTGGCGCCGTCTCCCACAGTGCTTTCATATACGCGTCGATTAAAAGCGGTTCCCTTGTGCGGAACAGGCTGCCAATCAGCACGGCCGGAACCGGCTCACTGCACATGTCAAGCCTTTGTAGCACCGCGGCGGCATATTTTCCCTCTTCATACCCCATGGAAGAAATCAAGCTGCGCGACACTTCATCGCCCTCTCTTGCAAGCGTAAACACAGTAATGGGAAGCTGATACCGCTGTTCCTTCGTCATAGCGTCGTCCCGCAGGATTGCACACACCTCTTCCATGCTCTCCACGCCGAACACCTTCGGTATCGCATCTTCCAGACGACTCTTCTGCCATGTGCCTTCTTCGGAACGGAAGGCATAATGCAGTGCCTTCTCCTCCAAATCCCCTCCGCCGCCGTAATTTCCCATGATATAATCGAGATTTCTCAGGGACAGCTCCTGTCCGCTGTGGTTCCTGCCAACATGCGCCGCGCCGGTTCCGCAGATGGACACCACGCCCACGTAATCTTCTGTTCCTGCGCGGAGACCCAGCCATGCATCATTCAGAATTTTTACCTGCACCGTCCCCATGATTTTTTGCACAGCAGGGACAAGCACTTCCATATCCTTCGGACCGTCCGCTCCGGAAATACCAAACACCGCATAAGCAACATCCGCCAGCGTGATGTCTGCCTGTGCAAGCGCCTCCGAAACTGCCTTCTGCATGGACTCTGACGCCTTTTCAATGCCGCACATCTGGTGGTTTCCGCCTCCGCCGAAGCCTCTCCCCATTATCTTTTCCTTTTCATCTGCCACAACACATTCTGTCTTCGTTCCGCCTACGTCTACTCCAAGTATGTACATCTCGATATCCCTCTCTGTCTGAAATTTATGCTTCCCGGCCGAAAAACTGCGGAAGATATTCTTTGTTTGCCTCAAGCATCTCGGAAAGCGCCGCCCTTGCATCCCGCACATCACGCACCAGCGGATGATTTAAAAAGGCGCGCAGCGCTGTGCCGCGGTCTCCCGAAACTGCCGCTTCAATTGTCAGTATTTCATACGCCTTGACCTGACAGATAAGACCAATGACAGACAAGGGTACATCCGCATCCATAAGCGGCTTCGCCCCGTTTTTTCCGATGGCACAGTTTGTCTCGATAACGCAGTCATCCGGAAGCTGCGGTATCAAACCATTGTTCATCACATCAACCACCTGCACATCCTGCGAATCGTTGTAAATGCTGTCAATCAGGTTAATCGCCGCCTCGGAATACCGCGCGCCGCCCCGTCTGGCAAGTGCCTCCGGCTTCTCCTTAAGTTCCGGATTGCTGTACTGTATAAACAGCTCCTTCTCAACTGCCTTGACCTGATCCGCTCTCGTTCCCTCCAGGCCGATCGCCTGCGCCGTTTCCTCCTCCAGCATCTGTTTTTCCATATAGAAATACTGCAGGTAGGGAGAAAGCATACAGCCAAACTCTTTGGCAACCCTGTCCATCTCCTCGTCCTTTTCAATATTTTTTACAACGCTCTCGCTGTTAAAAACATTCAGCACATCCTGTATGCGCTCTTTGCCGTCAAGATAAGCGTGGTTCATGACGCTCAAATGGTTCAGACCGATAAAACGGCAGTCAAGACTCTCCGCCGGAACCGAAAGACGCTGCGCCGCATCATAGCGCATATTGATGGAGCAGTTGCAAAGCCCGATGCATTTTACATGGGTATGCTTCAAAACCGCTTCTGTCACAATGCCGGACGGATTGGTAAAGTTAATCAACCATGCTTCAGGGCAGAGCTCCTCAATGTCGCGGCAGATATCCAGCATAACCGGTATCGTTCTGAGCGCCTTAAAGCAGCCCCCTATGCCCGTCGTCTCCTGCCCTATCATGCCGTATTTTAGGGGAATTCTCTCATCCCGCGCGCGGGCATCCAGTCCTCCTACCCTTATCTGCGTAATGATAAAATCCGCACCGGCAAGCGCCGCTCTCCTGTCAAGCGTCCCGCTCACCGCGATGGACAGCCCTGCTTTTTCTATCATACGCTTTGAAAAAGCCGTATTAATCCGCAGCTTTTCGCTTCCCGCCTCAATATCCACCAAAGCCACCTCTGTTATGGGAAGGGTTTCGTGATGCTTTATCACGCCCTCTATCAATTCCGGTGTGTAACTGCTTCCTCCTCCGATCACTACCAGTTTCATACGCAACGCCCGCCTTTCTCTTCTATTTTTTTCTATATTACATTACTTATTTAAGTTTATTAAATATCTTTTCTACAGCATAACATCTTCTGACGGAAAATGCAACTGTATTTTTTATATTGTTACAATTCTGTTTCCGGATCAGAGAATATTGACATAAAAACAGCGGTATGGTATTTTAGGTAAAATTAACTGCGCCTGAAAATAGGCATATTTACGCAGAGGAGACGTGGAAATGAAGCACCTTATAAGGCTGACCGATTATGCACCAAACGATATTAATGACATATTCCAAATTGCTGATGAAGTGCAGCAAGGAAAATATACGGATATTTTAAGAGGAAAAAGTGTAGTTCTGTTTTTCTCCGGCACAAGTATCAGAACACGGGTTTCTTTCGAAAAAGGAATTCATTTATTAGGCGGACAGTCCATTCTGTTTCCTACGGAAACACTTGACAAGAAAGAGGATTTAAGAGATGTCTTCGGATACTTAAATAATTGGGCGGACATGGTCATCATAAGGCATGGCAATATCCGGCTCTTGGAATACATAGCGAAATACGCATCCATGCCGATTATCAACGCCATGACAGATGTAAATCATCCTTGTGAAATGCTTTCGGATATGTACGCACTTTCCAAAATCAGAAGCGATTTCAAAAAAGACAAATTTCTCTTTTGCGGCGCCAAAGGAAATATCGGTCTGGCATGGAAAGAAGCTTCCGACGTTATGGGCTTTTCCTTGGAGCAATGCTGCGGGCATGGTTATGAAATTGACGGTCTTGTGTCTTATGATAATATCAGCGAGGCGATTGCAGGCAAAGATATTGTGTGTACAGATTCTTTACCTGCAAATGCCCTTGCTGATTTTAAGAACTGCCAGGTTACTACAGAAATGATGCAAAAAGCAAATAAAGGCGCATTATTAAATCCCTGTCCCCCTTTTTACCGGGGAGAAGAAGTTTCCGACGAAGTAATAGAGTCTGATTATTTCGTTGGATATGAGTTTAAAAAATACTTACTTGCTGTACAGCAGGCCGTTATGATATATTGTTTCACTCACTAAGTTCCGGTTTATCATTTGTAAATCTGAAGTTTCGGCTCAGGCATGGGCAAGCGTCGGAAACATCAGCCTATCCGTGTGCCAATGCTGAAAGCCGTCCCCCTTCAAAAACAAAGTTGTGTCCTCCTCCTTCACTTCTGTCATGGTATAGCCCTCTGCATGTTCAGGCGTAAACCCAAGCCGGATTTTCCTGACGCCTCCGCCGAAGGCTCTTGCAGCTTCGGACGGCTCCACGGGCGTCTCGGAAAGTACCGCGTGGATAAAAATCTCATTGCCATCCTCCTCCGCAATCAAGTACGCCTTGTGCTTTTTGCTGTAGTATACATTTTCCTGCATGAATTTTGTCACATAAAACAGAATCAGTCCGCTGTTGCCCATCATGGCAAAACGCCCGCAGGGAACACTTTTCTCCACTATTTTTGCAAATCCGTCCCATACCCGTTTCTCCCGCATGGGAATCTTGTGGATGCTTCTCTCCCTGTCCGCAGAAATTTCCTTTTCGTAACCGTATTCAGAAGCCTTTTCAAATCCAAATTTCGGATAAAAATCCAACACGCTGTCATTGGCAAACAGATAGACGCCATCCACGCCCGCATAGTCTTTTTCAACCTCCTCCATCAGCCGCCTGCTATACCCCCTGTTACGGTACCTTTCATCAGTCATAACAGTGCCAAGCTGGATAAAATGCCTTTTGCTGCCATTCCACATAAAGTCCGTTATATTAACGGATACATTTGCCACAACTTCCCCATCCTCCACAACAGAATAAGGAACATACGCCTCCTTCCAGAAACCATTCTGATACCAGTCCTCAAAATCCAACCCATAAGTCCTCCCCGCCAACGCATTAAAACTCTTCCTCAACACTTCCCTCTCCCTGTACGCCTTTACCAATTCCATATCTTTATCCTTTCTCCTCTCTCCATTTAAGCAATTGTGAAACCCACCCTCGCCGTTTTCGAATTGTACATATGGTATATTCCATAAGCAGACCCTTGCTTACCGTCGGTACCAAAGTCATGCGGGCATGACTTGCTGCCGTATTTTGGCAGCTTATGTACCGCTACGGTAAGCTCGGAGCGAAAGCGTGTCTGCGTTGGACTATACCATATGCACAATGACAACCGCATCCCTCCTGCGTTTCACACTCCCCTACTCTATCTCAATTTCCGTCCCTTCCACATGGCGCTTCCCCATTTTGTGCCGAAGCTTTCTGTTCTCTATGGTATCAAAAATAATGGAAAAATCATAGTCCTCAGGATACAGTTCTTCCGCCGCCACATGCAGGCGCAGCCGTTTATGGTTAATCCAGATTTTTTTATCGGGAAGCTGTACCCTGAGCACGCCTTTCTCGTTGGCGCACTGGCAGACAATTCCTATTTTTTTGTCCGGATACACCATTACGCTGTCGCCGCGCTTAAAACGCATTGCCGCCTCCTGCATCCGGTTTGTGCTTTTCTTTTTCTCTATGATGCGCGGCACTGTCTTGGGAATTTCCTGTTTTGCTTCTGTCAGCTTCTGCGGCATGTCCGGCGCATTTTCCCCATACGCTGCCTTTGCCGCACAGCGCAGCATAAAATCCGGCATACCCAGCCGCCCCGCAATGTAAAAGGCACAACTCTCTCCCGCCTCCCCGATAATCAACCGGTACAGGGGCTGCAGGCTTTCCTTGTCAAACGCCATGCGCGCGTTTACCATTTTTTCTTCCTTTTCCGCATACTGCTTCACTTCGGGATAATGCGTCGTCACCAAAAACAGCGCGCCGCTCTTTTTCAATTCCTCCAAAATGGCAATGGCGATTCCCATTCCTTCCGTGGGGTCGGTTCCCGATCCAAGCTCATCCATCACTACAAGGCTCTGCGGCGTCACCCTGTCCAGGATATCCAGCACGTTTTTAATATGTGCAGAAAACGTGGACAGGTTTTCGGAGAGGTTCTGCCCGTCTCCGATATCGCAGAGAAAATTGCTGTTCATACAGATATCCGCTTCCCCACAGGCCACATGTAAACCGCACTGTGCCATCATACAAGTCAGTGCCGCCGTCTTGATCGCCACCGTCTTGCCGCCCGTGTTAGGTCCGGTAATCACGATACCGTTAATCCCGCCGCCGACAGTAAGCTGCAGCGGTACACAGACTGTCCTGTCCATCAGAGGATGCCGCCCGTCCTTTAATACAATCCGTCTTTCCGTATTGATACGGGGACAGGTTCCGTCATATTCCATGCTCATCTTTCCCTTAGAAAAGATAAAATCCAGTTTTTCTATGGTGCGCATATTCTGCTCCATCACTTCGGCGGCGTCCGCCACCATGGCAGTCAGGGTAAAGAGGATTCTTCTCTCCTCATTTTCCGCCTCGATGGTAACCGTCTGCAGCTCCCCGCTGATTTTTGCCACCGAAGCAGGCTCTATAAAGAGGGTGTTCCCCGTAGCAGATTTGTCAATCACGCTGCCCGCAATTTTAAATTTATACTCCTTTTTTACCGGGATACACAACCGCCCGTTCCGCACTGTGCTGAAGCTGTCGGACATACACTCCCTGTTGGCACGCATCACGGCATCCGCTTTTTCCTTTGCCTTGTCATGAAGCCGCTCCATCTCACTTCGCAGTGACTTCAACAGCTTGGAAGCTTCGTCGTCCACCCTGCCGTTCCTGATTTGCTGCCGTATCTGTTCTGCCAGCGGCTCCTGCGCGTCCAAATTTTCCTCATAGTATGGCAGGGAAGCCTCATACTGCTTGCAGCGGTTTAAATAGTCCTTCAGCCTCTTCACCGCCGCCAGCGCACTCCCTATCTGCTCCAGTCCGTCGGCAGTAAGACAGCCCCCTTTTCCGGCGATTGTCACAAGCTCCTCCACCCCGTTTAGGGATACCGGCGGCGGCGTGCCGCCCTTCTCTAACAGCAGCCTTGCCTCCGTCGTCTCCGCAAGCGCATGCAAAAGCACGCTCTCCGACAAAAACGGCTCCGCCTCCCATATCTTCTCTTTCGCCCACGCCGTATGTGCCAGTTCCGCCCACTTTTCCTTTATCCTGTCAAATTCCAGTAATCTCTCCACCTCTCTAATATCCTGTCCCATAGTTTTCTATTCCTTCCTGTTTTTCATCCTTGGATAATTGTGAAACTCTCCCTTGCCGTTTTCGAATTGTACACATGGTATATTCCATAAGCAGACCCTTGCTTACCGTCGGTACTTAGCGAGGTTTTTTCGAGCTTAGTACCGCTACGGTAAGCTCGGAGCGAGAGCGTGTCTGCGTTGGAATATACCATGCGCACAATGACAACCGCATCCCTTCTTCATTTCACAATTATCTATCCCAACGTTTCATAAAAATCATATTCCACAATCCCCTTTATCCGCGCAAGCGCGCCTGCCCGCAGTTCCTTCACCATCAGGCACTCAATATGCGGCAGATGTACCGAGCGTCCCGGCAGAATTCCAAAATCCGCGGCCGTCTGAAAGCCTCTCGCATGATAATTTTTCGGATTTCCTTCCACAAGCACAGCCGTATAACCCATTTTTACCGCCTGCTGAAACCCATATTCGATCATATCCTTCGAGATATGCTGCCGCTGTAAATCCGTCCGAACCGCCGCAGGCGAAAGCAGCAACAGTTCGCCCTCGTATCTGCCCTCTATGGAGAAGCCTGAAAACATTACATACCCGATGATTGCTCCTGACTCATCCAGCGCAACCAGTTCCAGTTCGGGTATATAAAATTTTTTGCTGCGTATTTCCTCTACAAGAGCACGCACCTCCCTGCCTTCCGCCTCGTCCTGATATTCGGTAAATACCTTTTCCACAAAGTCCAGTGCTTCCCTCTTTTGTTTCTCTTCTATTGTTTGAATCCTTTTTTTCATGTCCATATACTCCTTTCTGCTGTCATAAATAAAAATGACTATGGGTATCTGCCGGATGGCATAATACTCCATAGTCCAATGTCATTTAATCAATCACAAATCTTAAGCAGAACGATTTCCATTTCGTGAATCAATAGTATGCAAAGAAGAAAAAGCCTAAAACGATTAAAATAACGGCTGACAGAATACCGGCTTTTTTAACTTCTTTTGACGTGAAAGGATTGGCCGGCTTTACCTCTTCGTAAAAAGGCATGGCCGCCAACTCCGTCCGGACGTTTTCCAAAGTCAAAGCCTCGTCCCCCTCCTCTGCCTGCTCCAGAAGCCGCAGCAAATGTTCCTGATAAAGAAAATATTTGCTCAGCACCCAAATCAGTTTCTTCTGCTCGACAAGGTAGGAACTTTCCGCTTCCTGCATGGTTTTTGACGGAATGCGCCGGACAGCGGGTTTCTCCCAGGCAAAATCCGAAGAATCCATATTCTTCCACCGTATCAGAATACTTTTGATGAGCGCAAATGAGGTAAAGGGACAGGAGAGAATCCATAACAGACCAGCCACAACGCTTATCATCGTCGGTATCACAGCCCCGGATGACAAAAAACCCATCACGACTGAGACGAAGAGAGGAGCAGCAAACATTATCAGACAAATAAGAACATCCAAACGGACCTTCTCTAGTTTTTTCTTGGCAGAAACAAGCTGGAGCTGCAATTTATCAATTTCAAAATCGAGTTCCTGCTGATAGCTTTTCAACTCATATGTGATCCGTACATCAGTCATGCTTCTTTGCTATATTTGGACATAAGTATAGTAAGCACATGTAAGGCAGATACATCAACTATTTAGTTTTTCGTATTCTCCATTATTACAATGCTTAACATACACGTCCTCACTTTCTGCATTTTATAGTGATAACAAAAAGAGTTTCTCTGTTACCACACGTAAATAGTAACACGTTTATCCCTTCCTGTAAAGAATTTCTTCCCATCTACCACCGAATCAAATCATAGTCAAATCCACTGTCCAGTTTGGCCTCTTCTCCCGACCGGAATTTTAATACCCAGCCGGATTCTTCGTATACCAGCCGAATTTCTTCTCTGGCTTCCTCCGATCCCCTCACCGAAGCACTGTAATATCTGGTCACAAACCCCTTCATATCGTTATTATCCAGAAAACCAAAATCCACGAAATCACTTCCGCCCTGTCCGTCACAGCTTACACTTACGCTGTTATCCTTAAAATATACACCGTTGATGCACCAACATGCTGTATTGGGATAATACAAATCCGCAAGCTTTTCTACCCGGCCGCCGTCAAAGGTAAACACTGCCATTGTGATGGTATCACCAGCCAAAAGCTCCGGAATCCCATCACCGTCAAAATCATGAATCCCCAGATAAACCAATTGGTCCATCGGATGATACTTCTCAGAATCCATCCTGTTATGATAAGGGTCGTTAAGATATTCCTGCATATTACATATGATGTACAGGTACGCCCTTTGCCATGCAGCTTCCTCTTCCCTCTCAGGCAATTCTTCTTCCCATGCCTGCGCCATTGACACAGGCCTCACCATTCCCGCAGCAGCCTGCCGTACTGGTATATTCTCCTGCCCATGCACATAAAAATTTGCAGGCAGATAGGAGTTTGCCGACAGATAAGAATATGCAGGCAAATAAGAATTTGCATATGCAGTCAAAAATACACATCCAAATAACAATGTACATACAATCAAAAATGCGCTCGCCGATAAAAATATTCTTCGGCATGCGGATAAAATCCGCATTGCAATTTTTCCTCTATTGTTTTTCCGCATGGTTTCTGTCACCGTTCCTTTCCTCTTTCAGTATTTCCCTATACCTATATAGTAGGAAAAAAAACAGAAATGGTACAAAAAAGTTGAAAAAACTTGCAAATCTTCTTTGCCCATGCTACAATCAAGAAAAGCATTATTATATCAGAACATTCTATTCTGTAAACCGTCAAGTCTTTTTTCTCGGAGATTTCCTGTTACAAAACCGCGCGGAGGTAATCAGTATGAGCATATTTGAATATGACCAGGAAGCACATATGAAGCATCTAAAAAAAGAATACTATGCCGACGGGTGGGAGGATGGAATAGAGGAAGGAATAACCGCCGGAAGAACGGAAGGCGCGGCATTAACCCTTATTTCTCTTATACAAAACTGGATAAAACGTGGTTTTAAGGATGAAGAAATTGTCAATTTGACTGAAGAACCTCGGGAAAGGATTCTCCGGTTAATACAAATCATAAAAGAAAATCCGGAAATGGACAACGAACAAATTCGAAAGGTTTGGTAAAAAGCAGACGCAATGGAAGTAAAATTTTATGAAAGCATAGAGGATTCCCTCTTAAAATTTGCCGTTATCATAGCACGTTCGGAAGGAAAATGGGTATTCTGCAAGCATAAAATGCGGGATACCTATGAATGTCCCGGAGGACACAGAGAAGCAATTTTACAGCAAGCATCCGCAGATACGGTTTGGGAATCCATCGACGAGACCGCCGCAAGAGAGCTGCAGGAGGAAACGGGCGCTATTGATTTTGACATCGCGCCGCTTTGCGTATATTCCGTCACCGGAAAAACACGAGTGAACGCTACCGGAGAAGAATCCTTCGGTATGCTCTACTATGCAGATATCAGAAGTTTTGACAAGGAACTGCACAGTGAAATGGAAAAAATAATCCTTACTGACAGACTTCCCGACAAATGGACCTACCCTCTTATTCAGCCCCTGTTGATAGCGGAATATCTGCGCAGAAATATGAATCGGCTTCAATTTGTGCACACAGACGGCGGCGATAAGGCGTTCATTTCCCTCTGTCATGCCTTGGACAACTTTCTCAATCAGCTTGTAGGCGGGGAAGAAAACCGAGCAGAATATGTGCCATACAATGCACTGGACGATATTCATGACGCAATTGTCATATATGACGGCGATTGCCCCATAGGCTGTGCCGGCTTTAAAAAGTATGACGACACATGTGCGGAAGTCAAGCGTGTTTTTATCCGGCAGGAATACCGGGGATTAGGCATATCCCACAGGCTGATGGCACTTTTGGAAACTGCCGCGAAAGAGCAGGGATACCGCTATTTTATTCTGGAATCCGGCGCTCCTCTCATTGCCGCAATGTCGCTATACACAAAATCCGGCTATGAGATAATTCCGAATTACGGTCCCTACCAGGACATGAAAGAATCCATCTGCATGAAGAAAGCGCTGTAACGCGCCATAAAACAGGAGGTAATCATGCTTCAGGCACTTTACAATGTACCGGAATACAACGAAGAACTCATTGACGGCGCAATCGCAAAGATGATGGAAGCGCTGTCCATTGAAGAGGATTTGCGCCCTAATTTGAAGGTTGTGATAAAGCCTAATCTCATCATGGCAAAAAATCCTTCTGTTCCCGTCACCACACATCCCCTTGTCATAAAATCCGTGGCAAAATGGCTTGCTGCGCACGGCGTCACTGACATTACCCTTGCAGAAAGCTCCGGCGGTCTCTACAACGGGGAATATATGAAAAATGTATACCGCGTTTGCGATATGCAGCAGCTTGCACCTCTGGTAAAGCTGAATATGGATTTCAGCGCCAAAACCATAAACTGTCCTGCGGGCTTTCAAAACCATTCCTTCCACATCATAACGCCCATCTGCGAGGCAGATTACATTATCAATATCTGCAAGCTGAAAACCCATGCCATGACCGGCTACTCCGGCGGCATCAAAAACCTTTTCGGCACGATTCCCGGACTGGAAAAGCCTCAGCTCCACTACCGCTTTCCGGATATCGAGGACTTTTCCCGTATGCTCGTGGAGCTTGCCGAAACCGTAAAACCGAATTTGACCATCATAGACGCCATTGACGCCATGGAAGGCAACGGACCGACCGGCGGCACCTCACACCCTTTACATATGCTGCTCGCTTCCAAAGACGTCTATACGCAGGACTATTTTGCGGCAGGTTTAATGGGACTTGAGCCAAAGAAAATTGTAATGATACGGCAGGCTGTTGAAAAAGGTCTTGCACTGCCTGACAGTATCACTCTGGTCGGCGATTCCGTCCCCGAAAACCTGACGCCCTTTCAAGTGCCGGACACAAAAAAGCTTGATTTCACCGACAACTTACCCAGGCTTTTAAGAAAGCCCCTTGCAAAGCTTGCAGGCAGGCTCTTAAAGTCCTATCCGCAGCTTGATAAAGAGCTTTGTGTCGGCTGTGGAAAATGTGCGGAAAGCTGTCCCGCCCATGTAATTGATATCCGTGACAAGAAAGCACATTTCAAAAAGAAAGGCTGCATCTCCTGCTTCTGCTGTCAGGAAATGTGTCCCATGAAGGCAATTTCCGTCAAAAAAGCATTGTAGCTGTTATCATTGCAGTGTTCTTATTTCATAGCAGCTTCTACCACAGTTCGAAGTACCTGCTCCCCTTTGTGTATTTTATATTGCACAGAGGGGATTGCCGTCTTGGTATAGAGCAGATTGGTATTGGGGTCTGCAAAGATGATATGCCCTGCCGCCGTGCTTTTTTCCGAAGCGAAAGTTTCTTCTCCGCTTACCCTGCAGTAAGAAACGTCATTTCCTGCACAGGCGCCGGTATCATTCTCTTCACAATAGAAACCAACAGGCTCAAAATCTCCTCCATTCACCGCAAAGCCGCAGTCATATGCCACACATTCTGTTCCACTTATGATGCGGTGTTCCCTGATATGCCCATTCTCTGTCGGCGTCAGCGTCGTCTCCACGCAAATTCCGGGATACGGGCTCCATTTAGAATAAACACCTGTCTCCGTAATTTCCGATTTTTCACAGATACGTCGTACATACACATAACCGTCTATCACAAACGCCAGCATACTGTCCGGCGCATTTTCATGCAGCTCGTAACAGGACTTGGCGATGCTTATGCCAAACTTTGAATCATAGGCAAACTTTCCGTATTTTTCTACAATATGCCCATGTCCGTTCGGGCTGTACACGCCCGGAACAAACGCCGTTACATGGCGGTCATACCGGCGCACATACATATCGGCATATTTCATGGGACACCCCATCGGGAAGTCTGCTTTTCCCTCAGGCAGAGGCGCTTCCTCCACCGTCCAGAAAGGATGGTTGTCAGGCAGCATAAGAAAGCCGAAAACTTTCATCGCCCAATAAGGCGATCCGGGCGCATTGTAACGCTCAGACATGGTAAGATTGGGATAGCCGTAACCAATGGTGAGGATACCGTCCCTGTCAAAAATCGGGCGTTTCATCCAGCTTCGCAGATGTCTCGCAATCAGTCCCTTCATAACAGGCACCGGAAACGGTTCAATACCGGCTATCATGCATGCGCTGAAAAAGCTTACCTGAGAAAACCGGTAGGTAAGAGAACGTCCAAAGGGAATCGCATCGCCGTCCTCATCAAACCAGTAAATAAACTGTCCGGCAAATTCACAGGCACGCTCTTTGTAGAGAGCCGCACGCTCAGGGTCATCCGCCTCCATTACCTTTGCATAAATCAGGCAGTAGAAATGAATGGCAAAAGAAATGTAGTAGTCCTTCTGCCCCGAATCGCCGTCCTGATACCAGCCCTCGCCCAGATAAAAAGTCTCCAGCCCCTTTAAATACTCCTCCAAAACCGTAGGATTGTACGGTCTGTTCACCTTTTTCATGGCAATATTGACAAGCACAGCGAACAGTATCCAGTTGCATACCGGCAGCGGATGCTCATTTATTTTATTCAAATAGCTGCACAGATTGTCCTTTTCCCTTTCGCTTAAAGGCTCCCACAATACCTCGGGGGCAAACATAATACCGTAAGAAATTGCAGCCATCTCCACAAACCTCTGGTCAAAATCCTTACATTCTCCCCAGTACTCCGGGTTTTCTGCATCCGTTCCGGCACACAGTCCCTTCCGGCAGATTTCCTCAAAACCGCCGTCCCTGCCGCCTCCCGCCCAGTAAGGCACCAATCCCCATAAAGGTCTTGAAAACGCCTCCATCCATGTCGCATTGATATCATAATGCGCCATCGTCCTGCCAAGCGTAAGCCTCGCCCTGCCTTCACTGTAATAAGGCTTTAACGGCTCCAATATAGACAACATCAACTCCTGAAAATCCTGTTTCGTATGTAAAATCTCAAATTCATGTGGTTTTTTCATCCTTACTCCCTCTGCGCATTACCAGTAAAGCTTCCACTCCTTTGACATCCTTGTCAGCGCCTCCATATAAAAGTAATCTCCCCACGAATTACATTCGTCCACCCCATAGTGGTTACAGGTATTATAAGGCGAATGATTTGAGTAAGTGCTATGAAGCACCAGCCCATTAGAGGTCTCCATATCCTTTACCGCATAATTATCATACACGGACTTCATGATTTGCCCCGCAATTTTCCGGTAATGATCCACTTCCTCGGGCTCCAGATATTTTATCATTTCCAACATACCGCACGCTGCGATGGAAGCCGAAGAGGAATCCCGCGGCTGGTCGTCCCCATCCGTAAATTCCAAATCCCAGAAAGGCACCAAATCCTTAGGCAGATGGGTTAAAAAGTATTCCGTCACATGCCGGAACAATTCCACATATTCCTTTCTGCCCGTATATTTGTATGCAAGGGCAAGACCGTAAACGCCCCACGCCTGCCCTCTTGCCCATGCAGATCCGTCCCGATAGCCCTGACAGGTCGCGCCGTGATGCGGCGCCCCCGTCTCCATGTCAAAAAAGAAAGTATGCCACGTGGAATAATCCTCCCTGATGACATTTGCGACAGCCGTATGAATATGTTTTTCCGCAATCTCACGGTATTTTTCGTCTCCTGTCTCCTCCGACGCCCAATAAAGCAATGGCAGGTTCAACAGACAGTCAATGATAAGCCTGTAATTTTCCGGCGCATCCATGGGCCCCCATGCCTGAATAAACTCACCGACAGGATGGTATCTGGTGATAAGCTGATCCGCCGCCATAATCGCCGCTTTCCTTCCCTCTTTGCTGCCGGTCAGCTTATAGCCTGCCACACAGGACGGCGAATACAGAAAGCCCATGTCATGATGGTCCACTTCAATCTTTTTTTCGATACGGTTTAAAAAGCTCTGAATCTGAGCCTCGCCCGCCGCCCGCAGCCTCCCGTCGTGGGAATACTCATAAGCAAGCCAGATTTCTCCTGTCCAAAAACCGCAAGTCCAGTAATCGTTTTCAATAGGTTCATAAAACCCGTTTTCACTGTACGCCTTCTGAAACTTATCCGTAAATTCCGGCAGATTCCGCAAAATCTGCCGATTACAGAAATCCAGCGCCGTCCTTATTTCCTTCTTACTGATTTCCAAATAACCATCAAACCGAATCATAACGCTCCTTCTCCATATCCTCGCCCTGTATCCACAGGATTTTTTCAATTACCAGTCTACCCCTTTAGGCCCGTAGCCGCAACCCCTTCCACAAAATACTTCTGCAGACACAGGAACACAATCAGTACCGGAACCAAAGACAGCACGGAACCCGCCATAATCAGTCCGTAATCGGAGGAATACTGGCTGATAAACATCTTCAGTCCAAGCTGAATCGTCTTCTTTTCCTGCGTCTTTAAATAAATCAACGGTCCTAAATAGTCGTTCCATGTCGTAACAAAGGTAAAAATCGTGAGCGTTGACAGCGCCGGCTTTGACAACGGCAGCATAATTTTCGCGTATATCCTGTACTCGCTCATGCCGTCGATTCGAGCCGCCTCGCACAAATCATCGGGGATGCCCTCGTAAAACTGCTTCATCATAAACACGCCAAACGCCGAGAACGCCTGCAGGCAGATGATGGCAAGAAGCTTGTCGTTCAGCCCCATCTTTCTCATCATGATAAACTGCGGCACCATGTAAACCTGCCACGGCATTGCAATGGTCGCAATATATGCCAGAAACAGTCCGTTTTTATGCCTGAAATGCAGTTTTGCAAAGGAGTAGGCCGCAAAGCTGCTGGTCAAAAGCTGCAGGAAGGTTACCACTATCGTCAAATATACTGTATTTCCCACAAACTTTAAAAACGGAATTTTTGTCCAAATATCTTTATAATTGCTGATTTTCGGATTTTCCGGAATCCACACAAAAGGATTCATCTGAAATACTTCCCTGTCGCTCTTTATAGATGCCGACAGCATCCAGAGAAACGGGATAATCATGACAACCGCTATCAGTATCAGAATGATATAGACAATCACTTTGCCTAAAACGGCTTTTTTATGTGCTGATTTCATATTTTTCCTTTCCGTGCCTGACGCTTTCGCGGCAGCGCACCAATCTCTTATAAGCCATTATGCACGTTCCCTCTTCGCCTGTCCCCTAAACTGGATAATGGTTACCGCAAGTACCATGATAAAGAGCACCATTGCCACTGCGCTGGAGTATCCCAAATCCCAGTCGATAAATGCTTTCTGATAAATATAGTATACCAGCACAGTCGCCGAAGTCGTAAGCTCACCACTCCCGCCACCGGCCAGCATGATTGCTATGTCATACACCTTGAAGCAGTTAATGGTCAGCATAACCACTACGAAAAAGGTAGTAGAACTGAGCTGGGGCCAGGTGACATAACGAAATTTCTGCCATGTATTGGCACCGTCCAGACTCGCCGCCTCATAAAGCTCTCCCGAAATTCCCTGCAGACCCGCCAGATAGATAACCATGTAATAGCCCATGTACTTCCACACGCTGAATAGAATCATGGACAGAAGCACCAGTCCTCCGGTAAACCACTGCGGCAGGCTTTTCTGCGGCACCTTAAATAAATTGAACAAAATACTGTTGACAGGTCCCTTGGACGGGTGAAAGAGCATCTTCCATACCGCCGTGATTGCCACAAGTGAAGCCACATACGGGAAAAAGGACAAGGTTCTGAAAATACCCCTTCCTATTACTTTCTGATTTAATATGATTGCCAGCGCAAGGGAAGCAATCATGGTAAGCGGCACAGTGCCGATACAGTAAATAACTGTATTTTTCAAAGCTGCCCGAAAGAAAATATCGTTTGTCAGCCTTGTAAAATTGCCAAATTCTGCCCATTTTATAGGATTACTGCCATCCCATTTCATAAAAGCAAGGGCAAAGGCAAATATAATAGGTATCAGTGTAAATACACAGAAACCGATGAAGTTCGGCGCAATAAAAGAATACGCCACTAAATCCCTTTTGGTTTCACGGCTTAAAAACTTTCCCGACTTCATGGTATCTATCTGTCTGTTATACTCTCCGATTTTTGCTATCAGCCTGCGTTTCTTCTTGCTGTCCGTTTCTGTTCTGACCGCTCCGATTAAGGCAGTCAGTTCTTCCTGCAGAGAATTAATTTTTGCCGCCTTTTGAGCGTCGTCCATTTTCGGCATGAAAATTCTCCTTTCCTTTATAATATCTGGATATAACAAGGAGCCGCTCATCACGGCTCCTTTGTCCTTTTTTGTCCGGTCATGGAAGCCTGCGCTACTGCGCCAGAATCTTTCCTACTTCCGTATTCATCGCCTCAATACCGTCATCAATGCTCATCTCGCCTGACATGATGCTTCCGTGATAGGAGTCAAGCACAGAATTGATTTCAGATACGTTAGGTGCATAAGGTACTTCCAGATACAGATTGGATACGCTCAGAGCTTCTCTGCTGGCTTCGTCTGTGGGGAAGCCATCCAGTGCCGTAATCAAATCCTTAACCTCATCGGTCATGATTGCAGGGAAATTTCCGCTGGAAGCCATAACTGCCGCGCCTTCTTCACCGCTGACCCACTTCACGAACTCCCATGCAGCGTCAGGTGCATCTGATGCAGAGGTTACTGCAAGACCGGTAATCGTACCAAGGGTAGAACCGGCTTCCACACCTTCTGCATGAGGATATTTTACAATACCCCAGTTGCCGCAGAGACCGGAATCATATTCGCCTGTCTGCAGGTTGGTAATCATGGTTGCAATGAACCAGGAACCCATGTTAAGCATAGCCACGTCGCCGCCGGAGAAAGCTGCTGAGTAATGCAGGCCTTCTGTCTTTAAATCGGCATATGTCCTGCACACGCCGTCTGCTTCCTGTCCGAGAACCATTTCATAATAAGGCTTAAAAGCAGAATACTCGCCATCTAAGATGGTATGCTCGCCGTCCAGAACGCCGAAAAGCTGTACTGCGCTTCTCCAAGTATGGTAATGTGCGCCATAAACCTGCGAACCAAAAGTTGTGTCGGTAAGCTGTCTTGCAAGAGCGTCATACTCTTCAAAAGTCATATCATTGGTGGGATAAAGCACGCCTGCCGCGTCAAACAAATCCTTGTTGTAGAACAGTACCCAGAAGTCGTTTCTGAAGGGCAGTTCATAAAGCTTTCCGTCCACCAGCACCTGATCTGTAGCGCCTGCGTATTTGCTCAAGTCCACACCATCCGCGCTGATGTAATCATCAAGCGGAATAATCGCATTTTTCTGTACCAAAGTTGCATAGCCCGGGACATCCTTGATAGTAACAACGTCGAATTCAGAACCATCGCCGGACAACTCAGTTGCCAAAACCGTCATATAATCTGTTGAGCCTAAGTCAACCATCTCAATGATAACGCCTTCATGACTTGCTTCGTATGCTTCTTTGATATCCTTCCAGTAAGCTGTCGTTTCCTGATCCCAAATAGCCCATCTCAAAGTAACAGGCTCTGCTCCGGCATTGCTTTCTTCGGAAGGCGCACTATCCGTCGGCTTAGGTGTGCTCGCAACGGGAGTTGTACCGGTATCTTTTTCTCCATCGTTCTTTGTGCCATCATCGCCGCAGCCTGTAAGCAGAGTACCAAGCATTGCCGTTGCCAGTAAGACACTTAAAAATTTCTTTTTCATCTTATTTCATCCTCCTTTTCAACTACAAAAGCTTTTTTGCTTCTGTTTGCCATAAACTGAACTGAATATTCTATTCACATTTTATTCACACTTTTGCGTACTTATATCTATAAGCACCTTCTTTTTTGCAAAAAACAGAGCGCCCGGATTTCCAATTGCCTTTCATTATGGTTTAATAGTATAATGCAAAAAAGAATTTTGTCTGCCACCCTGCTTTGCTGAGCAGAGACCTGAATACACAGTATGTATAGGCTGTACGGGAGGAATCAACATATGGAAATGCAATGTAAAAAGACGGCTGAATCTTTTACGAAAACACTGGAGAAATTTGTGCCCTTTCCCAAAGCGTCAGAGCGGGCAGCTTACGAAGCGCTCTCCCCCGCCTTACGGGAGCGCGTCATAAAGGAAGGAGAAAACTTTCTGAACTATGAATATCCTGCAATCCGTGCTACGGATTTCATGCACTTTACACGGACGGGAGACAGGGTATCCTTTGAGAACTTGTATTTTGCCAGAAGACATGCCCTGTGCGGGCTTGTGTCGGCAGAGTGTGTAGAGGGACGGGGCAGATTTCTGGACGATATCATCAATGGCATTTTTACCCTGTGTGAAGAAAGCGCATGGCAGCTTCCGCCGCACAACACCTATGTGCGCGACAAACCACAGTTCATTCTTCCCGATATCACCCGTCCGGTGCTCGATTTGTTTGCCTGCGAGACCGGCGCGCTTCTCGCCTGTACCGCTTACCTTTTGGGAAAAGAACTTGATGCCGTCAGCCCCTTTATCACCACCGGCATCCATAAGACGCTGCAGGAGCGTATTGTGACCCCTTACTTAAACGAGCATTTCTGGTGGATGGGAAAAGGTGAAGAGCCTATGTGCAACTGGACGGCATGGTGCACACAGAATGTTCTTCTCGCTGTTTTTTTAGGCAGCTTTGACGAAAATACCGAGCGCAAAGTCTTTTTAAAGGCTGCCGAAAGCCTTGACTATTTTTTGAAGGACTACGGCGAAGATGGCTGCTGCGACGAGGGCGCACAGTATTACCGCCACGCAGGACTTTGCCTCTGCAATGCGCTGGAAATTTTAAACAACGTATCGGATGGCACTTTTGCGCCGTTGTTTGAGACGGAGAAAATAAAGAACATTGCCGCTTACATCATGCATATGCATGTAGCGGACAAATACTATTTCAACTTTTCAGACTGCTCTCCCGTCGCCGGACGCGCTGGCGTGCAGGAATATTTATTTGGAAAATACACCGGCCAGCCGGCGCTTATGCAGTTTGCCGCTGAAGATTTTCGGGCGGCAGATGGTGCGCTTTACGACGACGAAGTGAACCGAATCAATCTCTACCACCGGCTGCAGAACATCTTTTACCAAAAGGAAGTTCTGGACTATGACAAACCGGTTTCCGTCCCCCAAGTGGATATTTTCTATGAAAGCGTCGGGCTGTTTCTCACACGAAACGATTTGTTTGCACTTGCGGTAAAAGCGGGGGACAACGCAGACAACCACAATCACAACGATACGGGCAGCTTTACCCTGTACAAAAACGGGCAGCCCGTGTTTGCAGATATCGGCGTAGAGAGTTATACAAAGAAAACCTTCTCGCAGGACCGGTATGAAATCTGGACCATGCAGTCCGGCTACCACAACCTTCCCACCTTGATGGGACTGGACGAAAAGGACGGAACTGAATACTGTGCCGCCGATATCATTGTCTCGCGCGGCGATGACACTGCATCCCTTTCCATGGAGCTGGCCGGAGCATATCCTCTTAAGTTATACCCCGGCTTACATAATGCTGCGCACAGTCCTGCACATACGGATACTGCAAATTTACTTGCTCCCTCCTACCGACGCAGCGTGGCTCTTCACAAAAAGGAAAACCGCGTAGCAGTCACGGATACCACCAATCTGCCCGATGTCGTGCTGAATTTCATCACCTATGAAAAGCCTGTCCTGGAAGACGGTCTGTTAAAAATCGGCAGCCTTGCGGAAGCTTCCTTTTCAGGCGCAAAACCTCTTGCCGTCGAGGTTCTGCCCATCACGGACGCGCGCCTGCAAAAAGCGTGGGATCACGATTTATACCGCGTGCGGCTTACCATGACAGGTAATGTGTTTACCATGGAGATAGCTTAAAGTTTCAGGCTGTCTTTACACCTATTTGCACAAGACAGGCCATCAGGTTCAAATAGCCGGTATATGTTGTCCAGAACAGATAAAAAAGCATCAGGAGACCAGCCGGCTTTTTGGCACTGTAAAAAAGAATCGCTGCCACCGCAGCTAACAGCCAGAGGACAATCTGCCAGGCAAAGGCAAATATCTGCCAGTCAAATACAAAAAAGAAAATAATCCACAAAAACTGCACAAACAAAATCAGGTTGTAGATGGTAATCGCCTCGGCAATATGCTGTTCTTTTGCTTTTGAAATCCTTACAAGATACGCTGCCTCTCCAATCAGCAGGTAAAGAATCGGAATTTCTATTCCGCTCCGCGCCAAAAATCCCGAAGCGGCGCCCACAACAAGGGACGCCGCCATACATTTTATAAAAATCTTCCCGTTTGACTGCATTCTGCCCTTTCCAGACAGCAGCGCAAATGACTCCGCATACCGTACTGTTGCTTTCATACCTTATAAAATATGAAGGGACAGGCGCTCTTTATGCCTGTCCCTGATTCCGTAACAGTCTTAAATTTACTCCGCAGATTTTATCGTCTTTTTCACTCCTCTTCGTTTCTGAAGGATACCTTGTACAAATCCACCGTCAGCGCAGGACGCACGCCGTAACCCTCAAGCCCTGCATTTTCCCGCCTGATATTTTCCTGCGTGTAACCATTTCCTACCAGATAACATCGGCTTGCGGTGTCCGCCACGGGCTCCCGCAGCCACCAGCAGTATTCCTTTATGTTATACTCCGTGTAATCCAACATATACCAACAACTGCCGTCCTGCTCCACCGCTGCCTGCGTGGGAACCGCCAGCTTGCTTATGCCTGCCTCGTCAAACCATTGAAGCTCCTCCATGGACAAAAGATACACCCTGTCCATGGATGTCACCGTATCCGCATCATACAGGACGTTGCTGTTCGTCACAATCTCCGTCTCTACGATTGCCGCAATCTCCTCTGCAGTAAAATCATGCAGAAAACCCGCCTCGTTCTGGTAACCATTTTTCTTTTCCGCCATCGCGGAGCCTTCCGGCGGCTGGTCTGCATAGACCACCACCTCATTCGCACTGTTTAACCATGTCCTGATGTTGGAGACGCTCCAGTCATTATTGCCCCGCACCAGTATCTGCAGTTCAAAATCCGTATCCGCCGCTGAGTTCTGCGACCAGTAATCCGTCGATTCATACCAGTTGTAGCGTCCACCCTCCGCAGCGTCAAATGCCTTCATAGTCAAGATATCTGCAGCCACCAAAACAGCCTGCGAACCATCCTCCGATATCTTCAGCACACGCCAGTTTATCTCTTCGCCGTTATAACTGCCGAATGTGACGGTATCACCCACTTGTACCTGCGCTTTCCTTTT
Source organism: Lachnospiraceae bacterium (assembly GCA_029053015.1). Lineage (GTDB taxonomy): Bacteria > Bacillota > Clostridia > Lachnospirales > Lachnospiraceae > Acetatifactor. The sequence continues at coordinate 98,463 of JAIDHX010000039.1, read as the reverse complement.
CTCCTGTCCGCTGCCTCTGAAAAGAAAGCTGCCTGCGATGATACCAATGACAAGCACACAAAAAAGAAGCGCTGCCAATACCGTCTTTTTAGAATTCTGCCTCTTGCCTGCCTTCTGCGCCTGCGCGCTCTGCCTGCCAGCCGCCTGCACTTGAGCGCCTGGTTCCTTCGTGGTCTGCTGCTGCAAATCAGCGGCAAAAGAAAGAATCCGCTCATAGCTGTCTTTATCCTGCAAACCAACCCACTGATGAGTCATCAAAAAATATTCCATGGATTTGGATAACGCCACTTCTTCCAGCTTATATACCAGAATCGGAATGGACTTACTGACCGCCCTTTCCACCTCCCGCAGTACATGCGGGGAATGGTTTGCTTCCTTGGACATCAGCAGAATCACCGCAGAGGAAGCATCCAGTCCGTTTACAATTTCTTCCGCATATTCCCTTCCTGTCCGTATATCCCTCGGTGCTATAAAACACTTTGTTCCTCTCTCCTCCAGCAACCGGCAGATTTCGGTTGCTGCCGCGGCATTTTTAGAGGAGTGTGATATAAATATCTGCATCCTTTTTCTCCTCTACCACAGCAAATCGTCCAGTTCCCCTTTTTCAAAGAGAATCGCCTCTTCTGCTTTCTCCAGATCCCGAACAGGAAGGAAGATGGACGCCTTTACCATACGATGGCTGCACTGTGGGCACTGGTAGGCAATCAGCCCGCAGGCATACATCCCTGAGGGAATATCCGCCTTACGCGATACAGGGTGCAGGTTTTTGCGATAGTATTCCGCCTCCTTGTGCGATACATAGTGACCTACTCTCATATCAGGCATAGCAAAAAGCCGCCGTCCCTTTTCCACCATCTGTGTCTGGCACTGGCTGCACCAGTCGTCATGAAAAGCAGCTCGCATTTTCCTTAAAATTCCCATTTTTTACCTCCTCTATTCTAACAATACTACTTCGGTGATTGCAAAACTAATAAACTATGCCGTTGTCATTGTACACATGGTATATTCCAACACAGACTCGCTTTCGCTCCGAGCTTGCCGTAGCGGTACATAAGCTGCCAAAATACGGCAGCTAAGTGCCGACGGCAAGCAAGGGTCTGCTTATGGAATATACCATGTGTACAATTCGAAATCTGCAAATATAAGTCTTGCAATTGCCTAAATAAATTAGGATGTCAAAAGCCCTAATCCTAAAATAATGTTTACTCCCACTTGCTGGCTTCCTGCTTTTTGAAAGAAAAAAACCGTGGGAAAATTCCCAGCTTTGAGCCCAGCATATGTAACAGTGGAAAACAGATTACAACCGTCAGAATCTGCGCCAGCATGACCGGCGTCTCCGAATAAGTTTCCTGACTCATCTTACCGCCATTGCCGCACATGTCAACATAAAAATCAGTGCGGCTCAAGGGCTCCGAATGTTCGATTTGCTCCAAAAAAGATTTGTTCTCTGTCAAATCCTCGTAGACCACCTGACCTACCGGCAGAACCTTATTGCCGCTGTAAATATCAGAATCTTCCCCATTCTCCTTCTGCACAGAATCCATATTGTAGCGCGCCGCCACTCGCTCTCCGGACGGCAGTATCAGGGCATAAAGATAATAGTTTCCAAAAAAGCCCGCTCCTCTGTTCATATATTCAATGCCCGGAGATACCACAGTAAAAGTGTCGTGGGACAACAAGTCCTCCACACTCTGCGCCCGAAAGACCGACTCGTCGGCAATACCGCCGATTTCCCCGTCCTCAACCGTATGCTCCTCCACATAATTCTCATATGCCTTGGGTACCATTAAATTGACAATTTTAGCAGAACCCATTGCGATTAGCACGCTTAATGCAAGACAAACCCAAATATCAAAACGAAGCCTGTGAACTCTCATATCTACTTACCTACCTTGATAAATTTACTTTATTTAAGATAGCACAATCTCTATAATTTGTACATATACATTAAGAATTTTCACTGATTCTTCACAGTAACGTGCGCGATATTTTATCCTAATATAGTTGACAAATACACATTTTTTGATATAATCGTTTTATAACATATGTGGAAATCTATCCGACCAAAGCTTTTGGTCATTCAATGGCATCTCGCCAACATTTTCACAGCTATTACAATTAAATGTTGGCAGACGCAAGTTGCTCATTCTCATTATCCAGTGCCTCTTGTCAGTCTGCCGGAAAAGGAGAAAAATGAGTTACATAAACAAACCATTTGAGGAACTGAATGTCATGGACGATTTCCTCATGAACGCAATTGCTGCCGATACCGAGGTGGGGGAGGATTTCTGCCGAAGCCTTCTCTCTGTACTGTTAGGGCGCAGTATCGGAAAGATCAAGGTGGTTGCACAATACACGCTGCCTGCCCTGACGCCAAAACACCGCGGTATACGCATGGATGTGGAAATTGAAGAATATGAAACAGACGCGCAAGTCTGCCCTGTCAACATATATGACTTGGAGCCCCATCTTCAGCGAAATCTGCATCTGCCCAAACGCAACCGTTTTTATCAGGCAAAAATGGATTCCCGTTATGTAAATAGGGGAGAAAAAAATTTTTCCCATACGCCAAACCTATTCATTCTTACCATACTCAATTATGACCCGTTTGGCTATGACTATATGATGTATACTTTTGAAAACCGCTGCATGGAAGTGGCAGATTTACAACATGGGGACGGACTGAAATTTATCTATTTTTATACGGGCGGTACAAAAGGCGGCAGCAAGGAACTCAAAAACATGCTGCAATATTTACAGCACAGCACGGCTGACAATGCTACCGACAAGTCCACGCGCGAACTTCATGACTATGTCAGCAAAGTAAAAACCTTACCGGAGGTGAGACAAGGTTACATGAAATTTGATGAACTTATTTATTATGAACGTATGGACGCCACCATGCAAGCCATTTTTGATTTACTGGAAGATTATGGAGAAATTCCCGAAACGCTGATTGAAAAAGTCCAAAGCATCGATGAAGAGGCATTGCTTAAAAAATATCTGAAGCTTGCAGCCAAATCCAACAGCATTGCAGAGTTTGAGTCCGCCATCTCCCAGCTATCCGCAGCAAATTAACCTATCTGCTGCGCAAAGCCATTCTTTCACACAGGCAGGGTATATTTCGCCTGCAATCAGGTTAATTTATAACCAACGGCAATTTTGATTTTTTTGACAATTTTATAAATATTTGTAAATCACTAATGCATAATTCGCTCCAATGAGGTAAAATAGTAACAGACATGTTTTTCCATTCCAATGAAGAAAGGACAGGATATGATATGAAGCAACCTATCAGTTACGATGTATTTGACAAAAAAGAGCATTTGCATGACGATTCCAAAGTGGTGCACGGCGCACTTGGAACGGAACCTCTGACAGGAGCGGTCAGTATGCCGATTTTCCAGTCAGCAACCTTCCGCCACGCAGAGCTTGGCGTAACCACCGGATTCCTTTACAGCCGCCTCGACAATCCGACCAGACAGGAGCTTGAGCGGACCATGGCAATCCTGGAAGGCGGCATTAAAGGCTTTGCTTTCTCCAGTGGACAAGCTGCCAATATGGCTGTTTTTTCGCTTCTTGACCCGGGCGACCATGTACTTTTATCCAATGATATCTATGGCGGTACATTCCGTATCATCGGCGACGTCTTTGGTAAATATGGCATCACGCACACCTACGTGGACATGTCCGATTTGGACGCTGTAAGAAAGGCAGCTCAACCCAACACAAAGATGATTTTTGTGGAGACACCCACCAATCCCATGATGAAGGTGGCAGACATTCAGGCTGTTTCGGCTCTTGCAAAAGAAATCGGCGCGCTTACCGTTGTGGACAACACTTTCTTAACGCCCTATTTCCAGAAGCCGCTGACACTCGGCGCTGATATCGTGACGCACAGTTCCACCAAATACCTGTGCGGGCATAATGACGTCATTTCCGGCATTGTAGTTGTAAAGGACAATGAGGAGATTGCAAAAAAGATACAGATTCATATAAAGTCACATGGCAGCCAGCTCGCTCCGTTTGACAGCTGGCTTGTAATCAGGGGCATCAAAACACTGGCTGTGCGTATGAACAGGCACAACGAAAACGCGCAGAAGGTAGCGGCATGGCTCGCTGCCCAGCCCAAGGTAAAAGAAGTATTTTACGTAGGCTTCCCCGACCACAAGGGCTACGAAATCACCAAGAGGCAGACCAGCGGTTTTGGCGGCATGATTTCCTTTACCGTGGACAGTCTGGATACCGTAAAGAGCATCCTGAAAAATGTCAGCATGGTTATGTTTGCAGAGAGTCTCGGCGGCACTGAAACCCTGATTACCTACCCGACCACCCAGACGCATGAGGATACGCCAAAGGCACTGAAAGAAGACCTTGGCATCACCGACTGTTTCCTCAGGCTTTCTGTCGGACTTGAAAACGCACAGGACATCATCGACGATTTGGAACAGGCGATGCGCTAAGGAGAAAAACTATGCGATTTACAAAGATGCAGGCATTCGGCAACGATTATGTCTATATTGACGCAGTTCACCAAAAGCTTGAAGAACTTCCTCTTTCGCTTTCCGCGTTGGCGCGCCTTGTCAGCAACCGGCATTTTGGCGTAGGCTCCGACGGCATGGTTCTTATCTGCCCATCCGAAAAAGCGGATTTCCGGATGCGGATTTTTAACCCTGACGGCACGGAGGCAGAAATGTGCGGCAACGCAATCCGCAGCGTCGGCAAATATGTGTATGACCATAAGCTGACTTCCCAAACCGAAGTTATCATTGAGACGCTCGGCGGCTTAAAAAACCTGAAGCTTTCCGTCCAGGACGGTCTGGTTTCCAATATCCGCGCGGATATCGGAGAGCCTGGCCTGTCTGCGGAAAAAATACCCGTTGCAACCTCACTTTCGGAATTTATTGAACAGCCTGTCAAGGTACTCGACCGCACGCTTTTTGTGACTGCCGTTTCATGGGGCAACCCGCACTGCGTCGCTTATGTGGATTCCGTAAAGGATTTGGACGTGGACAAGTACGGTCCTGCTTTGGAATACATGACTTCTCTGTTTCCAAACAAAACGAACGTTACCTTTGCCGAGCTTGTAAACCGCGACTATATTAAGATAAGAGAATGGGAACGCGGCACGGGAGAGACCATCGGCTGCGGCACGGGCTGTGCAACTGCGGTCGTGGCAGGTGTGCTGACAGACCGCTGCAACCGCCATGTCACAGTAGAGCAGATTGGCGGTACTCTCGATATCGAGTGGGACAAGGAAACAAACCGCCTGATTATGGAAGGGCCTTCCCACACTGTATTTGAGGGAGAAATAGAGGACGAACTTCTGCCTGCGGCCGCAGGCAGGATAAGGAGAAAAGAGGATTTATGAAACTAAGTAAGATTTGTTCCAATCTGGAATACCGGTGTTTAAAAGGCTCCATGGAGACCGAAGTACAGGACATTGTCTACGACTCCCGCAAAATCAAGGAAAATGTCATGTTTGTCTGTATGACAGGAGCCAGAACGGACGGCCATGACTACATCCCCGACGCCATCGAAAAGGGAGCCTCTGTCATTGTAGTAGAGCAAGAAAGCGCCGCCGGACAGATTCCGGAGCATATTACCGTACTGGCAGTTTCTTCCACAAGAGAGGCTTTGGCATTTATGTCAGCTGCCTTCTTTGAGTACCCCGCACGCAAATTGGTTACCATCGGCGTAACCGGCACCAACGGTAAGACCACGACCACCCATATCATCAAGAGTGTTCTGGAAAGCAGCGGCAAAAAGACCGGACTTATCGGCTCAAACGGCGCTACAGTCGGCGAGATGCATATCCCCTTGAAAAACACCACGCCGGAATCCTACGAACTCCACAGCCTGTTTCACAAAATGGTGGAAGCCGGCTGTGAATGTGTCGTCATGGAGGTTTCCTCACAGGCATTAAAGCTGGGGCGCACTGCCGGAATTCAGTTTGATTACGGTGTCTTCAACAACCTCTCTCCGGATCACATTGGCCCCAACGAGCACGATTCCTTTGAGGAATATCTGGCATGTAAGAGCCTGCTCTTCAGACAGTGCCGGTATGGCATTTTCAATGCGGACGATTCCTACTACAAGGAAGTATCAGAGGGACATACCTGTCAAATAACGACCTTCTCCGCCGCCCCTGACAGCAACGCAAAAGCAGACATTGATTTAATGGCTTACGACATAGAAAATCTCAACCGAAACGGCAGACTGGGTATGCAGTTCCACGTGCGGGGTATTCTGGACGGCGAGTACCGGATATTCCTTCCCGGGTATTTTTCCGTATACAATGCACTTGCCGCTATGTCTGTCTGCCGGCTGATGGGGATTACACCCGATATCATCCGCGACGGATTGGAACAGGCAAAGGTTAAGGGACGCATGGAACTGCTCCCTGTTTCCAAAGAATACTCCATGCTGATTGACTACGCGCACAACAGGGTAAGCACGGAAAACGCCTTAAATGCATTGCAGCAGTACCACCCAAGACGCCTTGTCTGCGTGTACGGCTGCGGCGGCAACCGCTCCCCTCTGCGCCGTTATGACATGGGGGAAATCACCGGCAAATATGCGGATTTATGCATACTGACCTGCGACAACCCCCGCTTTGAAGAATTGCACGATATCAATGAAGATATCAAGGTCGGGCTTAAAAAAGGCGGCGGCAAATACATTGAAATCGACGACCGCAAGGAAGCGATCGCCTACAGCATGTCCCACGCAGAGTCTGGTGACATTATTCTGCTTTTGGGAAAAGGACACGAAGACTATCAGGAAATCAAAGGCGTCAAGCACCACTTTGATGAAAGAGAAGTGGTAGCCGAAATTTTACAGGAAATGGAAGCGTCCCGTTCTTTTTAACGGGACGCAGACTACCAAAAGAAGCAAGGCTGTCTCAGGCAAAATCCCCCACTCTCCTGCTGTCATGACAGCAAAAATACAGGATTTGTCTGTTCTTTGCAAGCTCACGGAGCACCCTTCCTGTTTTTTCCATATGTGCAGCATCTAAATGTACAAAGGGGTCGTCCATTATGATAAAGGGCTGTTCCGTCTCATACATATTGTCTATCAGGGCAAGCCGGAAACACAGTGCACAGATACTTCTCTCTCCGGCGCTCAAATGCCTGTCTTTGCGGTTTTCACCACCGCGCTCAAAGGTAATCTGAAAATCTTTATCCATTGTAACCTTTTCCCCAATGGCTTTTTCAATCGCCTCCGAGTACGTGCAGAACCTCTCCTTTACCGGGGTAATATACTTGTCCTTTAAGTTCTGTTCCGTCGTTTGCAGCGCCGCTATCGCCTCGGTATAAATAAAATGCGCTTCCCTGTATTCCTCCAGCTTCTCTTCCGCAAGCGCCAGTTCATTCTGCTTTTCCGGCAGCCTCTCCAGCAGGTTCTCTGCGTCGACAATCTGGTTGTCAATCTCCGCAAGCCGCTTTCTTCTCAGGGACTGTTCTTCACGCAGGACTCCTGTATCCGTCATTTCTCCTTCGGGTCTGGTGGAAAGTTCATTTTTTACCTTATACTCCTCCAGCCTCCGTCTCTGCTCCGATGCTGTCTTTTCCAGATGATCCGCCTCATTTCTGTCCGCACCCCAGATTTCGAGCTGTTCCTTCAAAGCGGGGGAAAGCTCCATATCATAAGCGGAAAGCACCTCCTGCATCTGCATCCTGACCTCTTTTTCCTGCCTGGTACAGGAAGCTTTCTTCTCCCTGTTCTTTTCCTCCGCCTTTTTCAGCCTGTCATAATCGCGGACATCCTCCCGCAGCCTGCGGAACGCATCCTGCATATTTCTAAAATCCTCCCGCAGTCCTTCAGGCTCCGGCGTGTACCGCTCTAAAAAGGCTGCAACACGTTCCAGCAAATCCCTGCACTTTTTTGCCTTTTCTTCAAAAACTTCTCTTGTCCTTTCCGATTCCTTCCGGAAAGCCTCATACTCCTCCGCTTCTCTTTGCAGCATGGCAAAATCATAAGCCACGCCGTTCCGGCTGTAATACCCATAACGCGCCAGCCTTTCACGAATTTCGTCCTTGCTGTCCGTAAACTCCTTCTGAAGCCGCACAAGAGCCTCCTGCCTTGCCGCCTGCTCTGCCGCCGCACTCCCCCGCTGCCGCAGAAAGAGAACAATACAGCCCATAAACGCTGCTGCACCAAGCCCTAAAAGCAGGACGCCAAGAGTCCTGTTCTGCCCGCCAAATAAAAGTGCAGCTCCGCCTGCAAGCAGCAAAACCGCAGCTATCGCCAATACAGTTACAAGCCCGCCTGCCCGCTTTTCTTCCTCCTGCTCTGACTGTCCTGTCTGCAGAGAAAGTTCTTTTGCCGCATCCAATTCCTTTTCTTTATCCTGATATTCCGCAAGCAGATTCTGCAGTTCATCCCATTCTTTTTCATTGGGTACGCCATCGTCAAATTTATCGGAAAGCTCTTTCTGCCTCCTTGTCTGTGCCACTTTTTTCAGTTCTTCCAACTGCACCCGCAGACTTCCGATTTGGGAAAGCTCTTCTTCCGTCTGCGCAAACGCCGCCTCTGAAGGCACGCCCTCCGCAAACACCCCGGACAACGCCTCCATCCTTTCCTGCTCCTCCCTGCCAAGAGAAGCCGCCGCCTGCCTTTCCTTCAGACTCTCTAAAAGTCCTTCCTTTTCCCGCAAGTCGCGGAGCTGTTCCTGCGTGGGCAGACCCTTGGGATATTTCCGCCACAGCGCATCCGCCTTTTCCTTCTCCTCTGCAAGAGCAGCGGCATAACTGTCATAAGTCTCCCACTTCTGGCGCAGAAGATTCAGTCCGTTTTCCGTCTTCTCCCTTTCCTCCACATTCCGTATCTGTCGGTCAAGCATCTCCCGTTCCTCATAATGCCTGCCGAGAGACTCTGATATCTGATTGAAATTTTCGATTTCCGATTGCAGACGGATGATTTCTTCCCGCTGCGCCGTCATTAGACCGCCGTTTCCCCTGTCCGCCTTTAACGCTTTTCTCTTGTCGTTTAACGCTTTGATTGCAGAATCAAAATTGTTGTCGCCGTCCGTATTGTCCACATAGCAGTTCAGCTTCGCATTGATGCCGCTCGTGGAACCGATATCCATTTCCGCTGCGGTGACAAACACAGTGCGCTCAAACGCCTCCTCGTCCAGTCCAAAAACACTCTTTCCGATTTCTTCTCCCAATTCCTCAGTGGGCGTTCCGTTGCAGTACACAAGCAGACTGTCCTTCGTGTTGCTGGATTTGTCAAAAAAACGCTCGATTCTGTACCGTTTTCCTTCCTTTTCAAAGTCAAGGCTGCCTCCGAATTTACCGCCGCCAAACGGATAAAAATGTGCTCTGTCGTTGAACTGCTTCGTTCTCGCGTTTGCCGCCGGAAGTCCATAAAACATTGCTTTCAAAAAAGAGGCCAGCGTCGTTTTCCCATACCCGTTTTCTTCGCAGTATTCCGTCATGCCGTCCGCAAAGGTATAGTCCCTTTCTTTTATTTTTCCATAATTTTCTATATGACAGGCTATCAGTTTCATTTTATGCGTACTCCCTCACCCTAATTGCTATCCCGCAGCGCCTTAAGCCCTACGCTGATGATCTGCTGCTTCTGTTCATCGGTGTACTCCTGTCCGGCAAGCACCGTCCGAATAAATTCACCGCGGAGTGATATATCTCCCTTCAGCGCCTCCACATCAAATTTCCGCAAAGTTTTGTCTTTGACAGAAACAAAATAGAACCTTGGCGAAAGCAGCCTTTCCACCTCCTGCGCCAATCCGTCATTGTCAAAGGATATCTCCCCCGTCAGGCGGATTCGCAGCATATCCTCCTTGGAATACGGCAGTTTTTCCGCCACCATCTGATATGCGTTGTATATCCCGTCCGCATTGCTGATATCCACGGAAAGCTCTTCAATTTTACGGTAGGAATTGGGAATAAACCTGCTTTCGATGTTATCCTCGATATCAAGAAGGACAAAGCCTTTTTCTCCAATCTCATCAAAACCGCGTCCCTCCAGACAGCCACAGTAGGCATATCGCCCCCGCTCGTCCAGACTGCCCTCCGAATAGGAGTGAACATGTCCCAGCGCAAGATAATCGATATGCTTATTGCGCAGCTTGGACAGATTGATTTTGTCCATCTCCGATACTGCCGCAATCTGTCCGTGCAACAGCACAATATTTTTCTTTGTCGGGTTCAGGTTCAATGTGGTATAGAGCGAAACCGCATTTTCCGGCGCCATCTCGATGCCGGAAACCACAATTTCCCCATAAGTGTAGCTTTTCCACTCCGCTCCAAAGGTTTTCAGGTTGTCCAAATCAGACTCCGTGTAGGACTCCTCGCTGTCATGGTTGCCGCGCAGGTATAAAAAATCTATTTCCGGATTGTTCTTTACCACACTGTAAAAAAATACCTTGTCCCTCTTGAACGGCCTGTCTGAATCAAACACATCGCCGGACAGCAGAATCACCTTGATCCCCTCGTTTTTTGCATACTGCACCATACGTTCAAAGGAAACGCGAACCTCATTTTTCCTCTCGTCCGCTTTTTCCTTCGGCAGCTTCGCTTCCATTTTCGAGCCCAGATGAATGTCTGCGCAGTGTATCATTTTCATTTGTATTTCTCCCCCGTTTTATTATCATCCATGCCTTTTTATACTATCACAAATCCCTCTTCGGGGCAAGAAAACACGCTGCTGCCTTCTGTAAACACTCTTGGATACGGACTCTGCCAGGCAGGCATATTATCTTTACGTTATCTGCGAAACATGCTAAAATAAAACCAGTTTAGCCTGAAAGGAAATGACACTATGGACACAGACAAGAAAGAAGCCCGTAAGCTGCAATGGAAATATTCACAATGGTTACTTTATTTTATACTTGCTTTTCTCGCGTCGGCGGTAGCAATTGCCTGTGTTTTGCAGCCCGGCACCCTGCGGAAATATATTGCGGGCGCGGATACCGCTGCCCTCCTGCTACAGGGATATGCAGACTGGTATAAGCTGCTCGAAAAAACGTTTCTGCTGGCGGCGGTTCTGTCTGCCGTCTTTGGGCTGACCGCGCTGATATTTTATATTGCCACTTTTAACAGCCCAAAATATAAAGCCTGCAAAATGCGGTTTAAAAAACGGGGAATCCCTGTTACCGAGCTCGGACTGGTGATATTTCTTGGATTGTTCTGCTGTTTCGTGCTGTCCGCCATCGCTGCTGATATCAATCCCCGTGAAAAATACCAGCTCTATCTGGAAGATATCGCCGCTATAGAAGAACGGGACTTACTGTCTGAAGACGTATATCTCAACGATAAGTATACGTCCGCCGGTCTTGCAAACCATGGAGAGAACTATCCCACCCCACTGACGGCATACCGTGTCCTCCCCGTTTCTCCTTCCGACGAAGTGCCTTTCTCCTGGTACAGCGTATATGTGGTAGCCGGCAGCTCCGAATTTACCCCCAATACGCAGCATTTCTATAATGAGAATCAGAGTACTGAGTGGAATGCGGAAAATGCAGCAATATACCGCGTAACCTACACGCCGAATTGCCATCTGGTTACATCTGTTGTGGAGTATCTCCGTGATGGCATAAACTGACAGAAAGGATTCATTTCATGGAAGCAAAAGATATCAGACTCGGCAAAGCAAAATTTGAAGATTGGACAGACTTGTATGTAAACATCTGGTCGAGACCGGAAAGTGCCCGCTATATGCTGTGGCGTGTGACTGAGAATGAGGAAGAAGCGAAAATACGCATAGAAAAAAGTGTAGTATGGCAGGAAGCGCACGAAGCCTATACTATCTACGAGAAAAAAAGCAATCGGGCCATCGGCTTTGCCGGAATGACAGAAATCAGACCGCATGTCTGGGAGGATACCGGAATCGCTCTGGGGCCTGACTATGTCGGCAAGGGATACGGTAAACAAGTGCTTCGGCTGTTGATGGAGCGCGCCGCCTCTTTGGGCGCAACAGAATTCATCTGCTCTGCACGCTCTCAAAACACAGCCTCCAAAGCCCTTATCGCCTCCTGCGGCTTTTCCTACCAATACACGGAGCCCCGAACAGACCCGCGTGACGAAACGCCCTATGAAGTGGAATTTTACGGGTTTACTTTCCCGCAGTGTTAAGCTGCGCACAGTTCTTCTTATGTGCCTTCAGCTTTTTCATCGCCCAGTTATAATGACTTGCCGTATCACTGACAAAATAGGAACCCAAAGTGCTTCCGCCGACCCATTTATATGCACCTTTTGAGAACAATTCCTCATTCGAAAAAGTTTCTGCCAGAGCAAGGACTTCTTTATGGGATTTTGCAAGCATTTTCTCTGCCTCTTCCAAGGTTGTGCCCTGATGCTTTTCCCAAAATGCGACATTCATATCTCCATAGGTCTTCCAGTTGTACGGTTCGGGAATATACGGCCTGCTGTCGCCGTTTCTATTTGCCTGTACCCACTCAAGCAAAAGCTGGTGCCATTCATAGAGATGAATCAGCACGTCACGCAAATTTTTGTCCCGTCGCCAATGTGCTTCTTTCTTCTTCTCATCCCTTGAAAAATCAAAAGGTGTTGCCAGTTCCTCCTCCGTCAAAGAGGAAATGAGTACATTCATTTTTTCATAATTTTCTGTTGCAGCATTTATCAGGTCTGTTTTTGTTGTAGGTCTTCCCATGTATTTTCTCCTTTCGATTCCTATCTGTATTAGGTGACTGCAAAACTCAGAAACTATACTGTTGTCATTGTTTCAAGAAGATTGTAACACACAAAACCTGACATCTGTTTGTCATATTTTATCTTCTTTTACACCCAAAAAGAAACCTGCGGCTCCCACAAAATTTTTCTTAAAATTTCCAGCGCATGGGACAGTTCTTCTTCCGTGTCAGGGGAAATGATGGAAAGACGCACATAAGCTGCATTGTTCTGGTTTCCCTGCTGGAATCTGTGCGAGCCTAAAATATGAACGCCCTTTTGCAGCGCCGCCAGTTCTGCTTCCTCACTTGAAAATCTTTCAGGCAGCCGGACCCAGTGAAAAAACCGCGCAATTTTTTCCTCTTCCACCGAAAAAAAAGCCTTGTAAATCTGATTCCTTTTTTCCGCCAGTTCTATCTTTCTTTTTACGATTTCATCCGCTTTGCCGCTGTCAATCAGCTCTGCTATCATTTCCGCGTTAAAGGATACTGTCTTCAAGTTCATATTGAGCATACCGGACACCAGCCTGTCACGGTAATGCTCCGGAAACGCCACAAAAGCAACCCGCAGTCCGGCGCATAAAGATTTTGACAGGCTGCAGATATGAATTGTCTGCTTTGGTATGATGGAAAAAAATGGCTCTGTATTCGGCGGCGCCAGAAAAGAATAAATATCATCCTCAATCACCAAAAGACCATATTGCCGCACTACTTCCGCCAGCTCTTTCCGTCTGTTCTGCGGCATAAAAATACTCGTCGGGTTGCTGCAGGTCGGCATAAGATACACCCCTTGTATTTCACTGTTTTTGCACAGCGCTGCCAGCGCAGACGGCTGCATACCGTATTCATCGGCGCAGACGGCAATCAACTGGATGTGCAGCAGATTTGCCAGCCCCTTGAAATTTGTATAAGTGAACTCGTCAACCGCAATTTTATCGCCCGCCTGAAACAGGGAAATCAGAATCACACTGAGTGCATTCTGCGCGCCCGCGGCTATCATAACGCCGTGCTTTTCCACATTTACGTTATACTTTTGCAGCCACCGGACAGCGGCTGCAAGTTGTCTGTCCGTCCCCAACGGGCTGTTATATTCAAAAAGACCGACAGCATCCGCATGTCCCAAAACAGACTGAGCCGCTTCCAGAACAAGACCGTTGGTTTCGTAAACCGGTTTAATCATGCCCATCTCGATATAACGGTTTTTCTTCTCAATAAAGGTGTCCGCAGAATATACGCCGGACGATACAAAAGTCCCCCTTCCCGTCACAGCATAGAGCAGCCCCTTTAACTCGCACACCTTGTACGCTCTCGTGATCGTACTTAAATTCAAATCCAGAAAATCCGCCAGTTCCCGCTGCGGCGGAAGCTTCGTGTGCGCCTTAAGCTTTCCGTCTGCAATCTCCCTCTCCAACATATTGGCAAGCGACAGATAATATGGCTTTGCAAGCTCTTCCCGCTTCGGTTTCCATGACATAGGATAATTTTCAAATGAATTGACCGGCATTGTATCACTCCCTCTTCAAAATTGTATGCAACACAATTCTATCATTGTATGGTTTTTATTGCAATTGTATGATGGAGAAAAGAATTTTTTAAAGGAGAAAGTTATGATGAAAAAGAAAATTACTTTAAAAGAACTATCCCTGATAAGTGTTATGGCTACGTCTGTCTATGTCGCTTCTGCCTTTTTGCAGATACCTGTTCCCACGCCTATTGGCAGCACGCGGCTGCACATGGGGAATGTGATGTGCCTGCTGTCCGGCATGCTCTTAGGCGCATGGCAGGGCGGACTTGCCGCAGGTATCGGTTCCATGCTTTTTGATTTGACAAATCCGGCTTACATCTCATCCGCTCCCTTTACCTTTTTGTTTAAATTTCTTATGGCGTGGCTATGCGGAAAAATAATAGCAGGCATGGGCGGCAGGAAACGGCGGTTTTTATTTGGCGCGGTAAGCGGCTCCGTATTGTACATAGTGTTATACCTCTCCAAGAATTTTATTGCCTACCGTTTTGTACTGTGCCTGCCATTGCAGGCTGTCTTACTGACCATCGCCCAAAAAGCCGTTGTCTCCGGCGCAAATGCGGTGGTAGCTGTCTGTGTTGCCGTGCCGCTAGGTCTTGCACTGCTGCCGGCAGTTCGGAAACTGCATTCGGAGAATAATGCATAACATCTCCCTTGTTTTTTCCTTTATTTGGGTTCATAATGTTTTATGAGAGGAAATCATGATGCATATTTGTTTAGAAAACAGAACCGAAGAAACGGTCAAAATTTATTTTGAGAAAGCGAACACACCGGAAATAAAGGCGATGTTGCCCCAAAAAGCGCAAACTGTAGAAGAAGCTTTGGCAGATTATAAAAAAACATTACTGCCGGATGCAGGCAGCTATGGAAAAACCATTATGGTAAACGGAATCTATATCGGCGATATATGGTGTTATTGTATCGATGTAAATGAGGAACCAAATGCCATGCTGAGCTACTGTATTTTTGAAAAAGCATATTGGTCACGGGGAATTGCAACTCAAGCCGTAGCTATGTTTCTGAAAGAAATTCATACCAAATACAGACTTGGCACAATTGGCGCCTTTACCTATTCTGAAAATTCTGCTTCCATACGAGTCCTTGAAAAAAACGGCTTTGCATTGATGGCAGAATTTTCAGAGGATGGAAAAAGCTCAAAATATCTTCAATACACTTACTGACAGCGGTTTATCAGTTTGTTATTTTGGCAAGGGTCCTGCGCTCCGTATCCTTGCAGTATGCCTTTATCTCCACGCTATTCATGTAATTGTCAAAAACGTGGTCACCATGCTCTTCAAAATACTGTTTAAAAGGACAATAAAGCCGCACTATATTCGTCTGGTTGTAAAAGCTAAACTGGACGGGGCATTCCATAATGCTGCTGACGCCGGCAATGGTCAAGACACTACACTCTTCTTGTGCGGTTTTACAGTTTCTGAGCACATTTCCACAGGCGTTCACTTCGCCGATTATTTCTCTATCAGCAGATTCGACCATTTTTGCAACGGCAATTCTCTGCAGTCCTTCACGGAAATCAGTGTCGATGACTGTCTGGGCTGCATCCAACATAAAATCATATCCATATTTCCAGGTGGCACGGTATTCCGCAACCATCCAGCCGTTATTTTCTTTTAAGCCTGCAAAAATCACATTCCTTACCTCCTCTCAATATTCCTTTGTCACTTCATCCGCCGCAATATCATAACGCTGCAAAAATTCTTCTATATCCCTGTTATCCCTTATCAGCATCACATCTTCAAATTTACCGGTGTGAATGTTCTTAAAGCCTGCGACCTGCTCCCCCGTGCATATACTGGCACGAATCACAGGTCTCAGATTTTCCCTGTCATAATGCTCTACTTTGATTTTCTTTTTGCCAAACATTTTAATCCTCTTTCCAAAACGTTTTATCTCATGCCATACGACATAGAAACCACCTGATAACCAAAGACACTGTCTTCATTCCTTGTCACGATAAGCAGGTACGGAAAGGTATTTACCGTTGGGCCAAATTCGATAATAGATACATTTCCGGATATTTCATAAGTGCCATCGGATTCCCTCGAAACAGAATCAATGCTTACCTCACTCTTCATCCTGTCCAAATAAAGCAGGAACGAAACCTTGCCGTTCTCACTGTATGCCGACATATCTGCTGCTTCTACGCCAAATACATTATTTACATAAGACTGTATTTCCTCTACATCAGAATACCCCATATATTCATCCATGTCCATCTCCATTTTCGGCAAATATTTCGCATAAGAGTCATCCATGGTACTGAAGCTTCCCACAATATTCATCATATTGACAAACATTCCCATATTATCTACGGGATATTGATAACTATCCATCCCGCCGCCAAAGAAATAGCCGTCAAGTGTAAGCAGGCTTACCAGCGTTTCAAGGTCATGCTGTTCTTCCTCCGACAAGGTTACTTCTGCCTGCTCCTCTTCGCTTTCTCTGTCTGTTTCATTTTCCTCATTTGTTTTATCCACCTGCTCGATTATATTTGCCTGCTCCTCTTGCTCTTCCTGTTCCGGTTCCTCCGGGGTATCTGCTTCAAAATCCGGTTCCCTGCTTGTCTCCACCGGATGATTCTGCGCTTCCATTAATGCCGCATCTTTCTTATTCTGTATGGCAAAGTACACATTACCGCTGACGAAGACTATCACTCCCACACCAATGATTCCCGCCGCCACTTTTGCCTTTACGGAAGCAGCTGCCAGCTTTCCAAGCAATACTTTCCTGCCGATTCCTCCGACAGCCGCTACGGCAGCTTTTACGCTTGTTGTGATGCTATTGGGAACCACACAGGCAGAAAGGTCCTCCCTGAAAAGCAGCATAAGAAGCGGCGCAACACTGTAAAGCTTTGTATCCTGTTTCTTTTCCAACTCCAATACACCGTTCTTTATTTTGGCTTTTGCCCTTGACAGGTTTGTCTTTACTGTATTTTCCGATATGCCGAGATCCCGTGCGATTTCCGACTGCTTCTGTCCATTGTAATAGTACGCAATAATACAGATTTTCTGCATTTCCGTAAGCTGCTCTTCCACAATCTCCCTGATAAGCCGCTGTTTTTCCCTGTCCTGCATGATTTCTTCGGGAATCATGCAGTCATCTACAAGATTTTCAAATGTATCGTCTTCCTCACTTAATAGTACATATTTTTTGTTCTTCTTTACCCATGCATAGCACTTTCTGGTGGCAATAGTTCCTGCCCATGAAAGAAAGCTCTCTTCCCTGTCCAACTGAGAAATGCTCTTACTGATTTCCACATAAGTATCCTGCATAATATCGCTGATGACGTCCTGCGCATTATCACTGTTGCCTATCACCTTCCGGATACAGGTATATATGTATTTACCGGACTCTTCATAAAGAGTAGTAAATGCTTCCGTTTTCCCCTCCCTATAGCTTTTCACTGCCTGTTTCAGTTCCTTCGTTGGTTCCATACTCTAGCTCTCCGTTACATTTTATTTTCGGGCCTTTTCTTCAGCCCCTATATAAAAGAGCAGGTTATCCTGTAAAAAGTTTCACTAACGCAAAGCCTTGATAATCATCTTCTTTTCTTTCTCAGTCAATTCATGGATATGCCCCCTGTCCCTCAGCAGATAACACCGGCTCTGCTGCCAGACCGTTTTTGCCCTGCGCAGCACACCTGCTGCCGGAAAAAGGCAGTCCTTCTCTGCCGCCATCACCAACACCGGATTTTTATATTTCTGCAATGCGCTTGTTCTTTCATTCTGCGGCATAATTGACTTCACTTTCGCATTTTCAATACTGCATTTTGCTGTTTCCAAAATATCCTTCACAAATAATTTTTCACGCCATGCAGCCAGATTTTCATTGTCAGCCTTTGCGGCAATAGTTTTACATGTAAATGCTGACACTTTACATAAAGCGAGCAGACTGACATATCCCTGCCTCTTTTTGCGTCTTTTAACGCTTTTCGCACAACTTTTTCAGGCGCAGTCATTCCCGGAAAATGCACCTTTTTACCGTTTATTTCTCTTACCAGCATATCCGTATCTACCCAGCCCGGACAAACTGCTGTTACCGTGATTCCACAAGGTTTTAATTCTGCATTAAGAGCGCGTGAATAGCTGCGCTCAAAGGCCTTTGTCGCAGCATATAAATTGATATACGGCACAGGCTGAAACGCAGAAGCAGAAGAAATGTTAAGTATTTTTGCCCCTCTTTCCATAAACGGAATGCAAATGTTAATCAGGGCAGCCGGAGCTTTACAATTCAAGTCTATTGTCTGCTCTATTTCTGAAAAAGAAAACTCCTTTGAAGGCGCCATTTTTGCAACTCCGGCATTATTTACCAGCCACAAAACAGACGGATGCTGCGTTTTCAGTATATCAGAAAAAGATAACACATCTTCATTTTTTGTCAAGTCCTTACATATGGGTATCATTCTCTCACCAAATTCGTTTTTCAGTGCAAGAAGCCGCTGCTCATTTCTTCCGACAATCCATATTTCATCCAGCGCTTCCTTTGCCAGTTCCCGCACAAATACTTGTCCCATACCACCGGAAGCACCCGTTACAATCGCAATCTTTTTCATATCCATTTCTATCCCCTTCCGTCTTTCAGCAGAACCCTTGCCAAATCTTCCTCTGAAATCATTTCATACTTCGTGGTAAATAACTTTTTAAGAGCATATAGATAGACAACACCCCAATAATAATCTGCTAATTTCATAGGCAGACCCTCTACAACACTTCCCTCTTTTTGCCCCTGCTTAATAATCTTTTCCGTCATTTGATATAATTCTGACTGATAGGTTGTTTCTGCAGAAACAAAATCTTCCTGCTCAAACATGATCTGCGTGTTTAATGCAACCTTTGCCGCATAAACATCATCTTGCATGAGTTTGGTCATAATACTGTTTGAGAGTTTTTGTATTTTCTTTTTAGCAGGCACAGGCAAACGTACAAGCATTTTCAAATCCTCAATATCCTTACTGCTATTTGTTAAAGCAAAAATTTCATTGAACAGCTCTTCTTTTGATTTGAAATAAATATAAAGAGTGCCCTGCCCGATACCGATATGTTTTGCCAAATCACTTATCTTTGTTCCTGCAAAGCCATTTTTAGCAAAATAAAGCACGGAATCGTTCAATATTTTAGAGCGGGTTTCCTCCCGGATTTCCTGACATCTTTTTTGTGATTTCGGCATGTTTCTTCCTCTCTTGTTTTATGAATGAATATTTGTTCATCAATATTGTAATGTCACTTCTTTGAAATGTCAATGATTATGTAGTATAATCTATTTAACCTTATGCTTTGGAGGATTTTATGGTATACGAAATCACAGATGGCAAACTTGCTGCAACATTATTTAACGGCTGGGAAGAAACTCTTATCTGGTCCTGTCTGCAGGGCGTCATGGGAAAAATCTATGCCGATGGTCACACAAATCCGACTGCCGCAATGGCTGTCCTTGGCGATTTCACTTTTTTTGCCGGAAAGCCGAATATAGAACTGGTTTCCTACAAGCCTGAATGGTGTACGCAGGGTTTTATGATTATAGTGCCGCAAAACAAAGCATGGAAAAACGTTATTTTAGACTTCTATGGCAATAAAGCAAAGCTCGTTTCCCGCTATGCAATCAAAAAAGAGCCTGCTGTTTTTAATACAGCGGCTCTGGAAATAGCTGTTTCTTCTTTGCCTGGTGAATATGAAATCCGTATGATGGATGAACCGCTCTATCAGATGTGCAAGACTGAAAACTGGAGCGCCGATCTGGTGTCGCAGTTTCCCTGCTATGAAATGTACCACAGGCTTGGTCTGGGCGCAGTCATACTCAAAAATCAGACAATTGTATCCGGCGCCTCCTCCTATTCGCGCTATCATGATGGCATTGAAATTGAGATTGACACCCGGAAAGAATACCGCCGAAAAGGATTAGCTTATGCCTGCGGCGCAAAGCTGATACTGGAGTGCTTAAAGCGTGATTTATATCCGAGTTGGGATGCGCAAAACCTCTGGTCCGTTTCGCTGGCAGAAAAACTGGGTTACCATTACAGCCACAGCTATGAAGCAATCGAGATATACGGGTATTGATTTTTTCAATACAACAGTCTGTTTCCCTTTTCGCATATCTCATAAATTTCATCATATTTTGCTTCAATCAACGGCGTAACTTTCTCTGTCTGCTTTTTCTGAACCCATCTATAAAGAAAATACGGCAATATCCACCCCAAGAAACCCGGCACTGCAAGGACAATGCACAGAACAATATGCGGCGGCTGCGCTGTCACTGCAAACACAGAGCCCGCCATAAATGCCGTTCCGATAATACCAACTGCAAGTGCGTATATGGTTGCAGCAGAATTTTTTTCCTTTTCCAGCTTATCTATCTCATTGACGCATGCCTCAAAATGTCTTTGCAGCCTTGTCAGTTCCATCTTATTGATAATCTTCCGGTTCCGTTTCAGCCGCAGCACCGTTTTCTTCGGCTGAGAAGGAATATTCCTGCCCTGTCCGCTTTCCATCAAGCGCTCGTCCATCTCCCATCCGAAATTCTCATAGCCGTCCAGCAGAAAAGAAAGTCTGCTGTTCTCCGCCACTACTTCCTTATATTCATATCCCACAAAATCTTTCTGTATTCTTTCTGCTCCACTCATTATGACACGCCTCCTTTTGCCTTGCGGATATCTGTCGCAGGCAGGGTCACGGTAAAGGTACTGCCCTTTCCTTCCTCACTGACCACCTGAATATCGCCGTCCAAAAGTTCCAGCACCCGTTTTACCAGTGCCAGGCCCAGTCCGTTGCCCTCTCTCGAATGGGAAGTATCCCCCTGATAAAATTTATCAAAAATATGCTGCAAACTTTCCCTGCTCATCCCGCACCCGGTGTCGGATACTGCCACTCTAATATAGCTTTCATCCGATGTCTGGCTGACCGTAACGCTTCCCCCTGCTTCTGTAAACTTTACTGCATTGCCAAGCAGATTGTTCCACACCAGCTCCATAAGACTGCTGTCTGCTTTTACCATTGCCGCATCCTCAATTTCCGTTTCCAGTTCAACGCCTTTTTCCTCCCATGCCTCCTCAAACTGCAGGATACATTCGCACAACTGCCTGCATACATCATACGTTTCCATTTCCGGCATAATCCGCTGGTTTTCCAGCTTATTCAGTTTCAGTATATTGCCAATCAGACTGGACAGCCTTGCCGCAGTATCCTCAAGAGACGCTGCATATTCGATTCTTGTCTCCTCCGGTATTTGCTCTGCCTGAAGCAGTTCCGCATAATTTTTGATAATAGAAATGGGCGTTTTCATTTCATGGGATACATTGGATATGAAATCCGTCTTCAATGTCTCAATGCTGCCCAGTTCCTCCACCATTTTATTAAAATCAAGTATCATGACATCCAGATAATCCAGCTTATCCGCTGTATGAACGGTCGGGACATAAACGGAAAAATTCCCTTCCGCCACTTTCTTTGCCGCTTCCGCCATTTTATGCAGAGGGTCTTCATACGTACTTTTTATTTTCTGCCTTGTAAACATGGTAAGACCTACCGCCACTGCTCCCCAGTAGAGCATCGGGATACAGGACTTGACAAAATCATTCCATTGCAATTCCTCCATCATCACAATCAGCCCCATATGAATACCTGACATCAGAAGAAGCACACCCCAGTAAATAGCAAAAAGAGAAATCGCAAAACGCCATTCCTTTACCCGTCCCGAATCATTCCTTTTATCTTTTTTCATTGCAGCACCGCCTTATATCCAAGCCCTCTCACCGTCACAATCTTAAACCCGTCGCAGGCCGACAATTTATCCCGAAGCTTTGTCACATACACGTCTACCGCACGAAGACTGGTATCGCTGTCCATACCCCAGAATTCGTCCATAAGCTGCGCCCTTGAAAATGTCTTTTTGGGGTACGATAACAGTTTATACATAATATTGAACTCCCGCGTTGTAAGTGCGATTTCCTCACCATCAATCTCCGCGCTCATCCCGTCCGCATCCAGCACCAGATTCCCTACCGTGATTTTCCGCTCCATCTCGATGTTAGCTCTGCGCAGCAGCGCCCTTACCCGCAGCAAAAGTTCAGCCAGTTCTATGGGCTTTACCATGTAGTCGTCTATGCCAAGCTGAAAGCCTTTTTGCTTTGACGGCAGATCATCCTTTGCCGACATAAACAGAATGGGAATGTTTTTATTCACCTGCCTGATTGTACGGGCGAACTCAAACCCGTCCACCTCCGGCATCATAATATCAGAGATAATCAGTTCATACAGGTTGTTGTACATTTCCTCATACGCCTCTTTTGCGTTAAGGCAGCCCTTTGCCTGAAATCCACTGTCATTTAAGTAGGTACAGACAATCTGATTCAGCTTCATATCATCTTCCACTACAAGGATATTAACCATAAACCGCATCTCCCTTCCCGTTGTCGTCCTTTAATTTTTTAGTTGCATGTATCATCATATAAGCCGCCATTCCCAGTACAATGACGCTTACGCCTGCTCCGGTGGACGCAGTCATAATCCGCCTGAAATTTGCATCATCAGCCGCACCAAACTGCGTCAGCATGGCGGTTTCCAGCGAAAGCATGGACACCATCGCCGCCGTCAGGTTAATCACCTTTGCCGCTGACAAAACGGGGCTTCCATACTTCCTGAATTTTACCACATTCCATACAGCCGTAATCGTCGCATAAAAAGCATACATTGCCATAATGTAAATCAGCACACCCGGATATTCAAATCCGCTGTTTTGGTGTATAACAAGGATAACGATGCCTGCCAGCGCAATATTCATAAACAATAAAATAATGCCGCACAGACGGTATCTTTTCCATTCAGAAACTATATTTTTTCCCTGCTTTCTCACATGGTGAAGCAGGGAAAAACGCATGATGGCAAGCAGAATATAGTATACCGCCAACGTCACAAACCACACAGACTGATAAAGAATTCCCGAAAACATTTTTACGCCGGCATAGAAAAGATTAATCAAAAATCCCGAGTACAAGGCTGCCTCCGCCCTGAACCTGTCTTCCTCCAAATACCTGCCGACCAGAGGAATATCCAGCAGTTTCCTCACAAGCGGATGCTCTTTTATCCCTCGCCGGACAAAGCGCACGATGCCCACCATTCCCGTGGTGGTAATAACAAGCGCATAGGCAGACCAACAATACGCAACATACGCAATAACCGGATTCACATTTTCAGCTGCAAGCGCGTAAATAACAAGTACATAAGCCGGAATCGAAATCAGCAGGGTCGGAATCGGAGGCAAAAAGAATACTTTCCTGCAAAATTTCCCGCATATATTCTTTGACCGTTCTTTCATGCTCTGTAAATTCATCTAATGCCTCCCCTGTAAGATATAAGGGTATTATAGCATACTTTTGTTTCTGTTTTGTTTATAATTTGTGTCCAAATTGTGTCCACGCGCTTCTCGCGCCGCAACACTCTTTGCCTCTCTTTCCTTCTGCTCTGCTGCCAGCCGTGCCCTCGCCTCTTCCACCGATTCGCCTTCCTTCGTCAGAAAATTGTCCACAAACTTATCGGCAATTTTGTTGAAACCGCCTACTGCTCCTTTCTCAATTTTTTTGTAGCCGCCAACTACTCCCTCTTCGATTTTCTTATAGCCGCCAACCACTCCTTTTGCAATCTTTTCATTTGCCTTTACTAATTTTGATTTTGCCATATCTTTTCTCTCCATTTCTTTTTGATATTTTACTTTAATCCTTTTATAAACGGAATCAGGCAAAGGAGAACTACGATTCCCACAATCCCAACAATAATACCGACAATCATATGACTCCACACCATCGTCAGACACATGCCAACGCCAAGCAACAGTGCACCGATAATACCTATCAGTGTCGCGCCGATTGTCTTGCCGGACAGCTTAATCGGTGCCTTGTTTTCCATCTTTCTCCACACAAGCACCATAACCAGCAGCACGACCGCGCCGATAACTCCCATAACGACACCCGGCTGGAACGCATTCCATTCCGGAATCAACGCCATACACATGCCAAGCGCAAACAAAATTCCTCCAATTGTTCCTAAAATCATTGCTACAAATGTACTCTTTTTCATTATGCAATACCTACCTTTCTTCTGCTCAATGTTGTTTTGTATTTCATTTGATGGTATGAGGATAACACCTCATTGTTTGCATAATGTTTGACTTTTGTTTCTGAAATGTTAATTTCATATAACATATTTTAGTTCTTCTCGCTATTTTACTTTATATGTGATATACTTCACTTGTAATATACTTATCTAAAGTCAAAATACAAATAGTAATGGGGGGTAAACTATGTCTATTATTGAAACATATTATTTAATTGATTATGAAAATGTTAGCGAAAGCGATCTGTCCTGTTCCAACAAATTGGGACCTCATGACCATATACATATCTTTTCTACCGAAAATGCTCGTAAAATCGATATCAAAACACTCTCAGCCTTTAACTTGTCCGAACAGCATTCACATATGGTTCCTGCAAAAAAGCAATCATTAGATATGCACCTTGTTTCTTATCTTGGTTATCTAATTGGCAAAAATGACAATAACAAATGTAAATATGTAATTGTAAGTAAGGATACCGATTATGATAATATCATTTCTTTTTTGCATGAGCTAAGTTCTTCCGTTATTACACGCCAAACCAAAATTGACTTGACACCCCAAAAACCCTCTTCGCAAAATTCTATGACTGTCAAGACTATCAATAAGGCCGTTAAAGGTAATACAACTCTTTCAAAAAGGAAAGTCCAGCTCAACACAGAAATCCAAAAGGCAGTCAGTGCTGCCGGATATAAACAAGCAGTCATCAACAAAGTTGCCTCCATTGTTGTAAAACATTATGGTAAAGAAAAATTTTCTATCAACGTGCGTAATGAACTCAGAAAAAACTACACTAATTATCTTGAGGTATATCAGACTGTCGAACCAATCATAAACAAATATTCTTCTGCAACTGGGAAAAAATAGTATTTTGATTACAAATAATTTTTAGTACTTTTTCCAAATGTGTATCTGTAAAAAAAACAGCCTGCCCCGAACATTCAGGGCAGGCCGCTGTTTTCATTTAGAACCTACAATTAATCAATGCATACTAATTCATATTCTTTTGTACCAAATCCCAGTTCGGAAGCCGCGTCAATGGTATGCGTGCCATGCAGCGATTCTACCCGATGCAGGAAATGGTCTCTGCCGGGATCGTCTGACTGATAAATTAAATCCATGCAGGCCTGGTCAAGAGCCACCGGATCCAGAGATGATAAAATACCGATGTCCGCCATACACGGGTCCTCTGCTACCGCACAGCAATCACAATCCACAGACAGATTGCACATCATATTCACATAAGCAATTTTCCCTTTAAAAAGCTCTGCTACGCTCTCAGCCGCATCCGCCATGGATTCACAGAATACATCCTGTTCAGCCATATGTTCCCATACAATATTCTGGTCCGTGATAAGCCCTCCGGAATGAATGAGGCATTTGCCCACGGTAGATGCACAGCCAATGGATAACTGTTTTAAGGCTCCACCGTATCCGCCTGCCGGATGACCTTTAAAATGAGATAATATCAGCATGGAATCATAATTTGCTATATTTTTTCCTACTAAATTCTCCTTGAGTACTTTGCCATTTGTAATTGGCAGTACCATATCCGGTCCTTCGGCATCCATAATATCAACATCAAAATATTTTGTCCATCCGTGATCTGCTATCAGCTTTTGATGCTTTTCAGTGGAATTCCTCTCACCATCATAGGCAGTATTACATTCCACAATAGTACCTTTCACATACTCCACCATCGGACGCATAAACTCCGGATGAAGATAATTCTGATTCCCCGCCTCCCCGGAATGCACTTTAACGGCCACTTTGCCCGGCAGATCAATATTCAATACTTTGAACATTTCTACCACTGTTTCCGGTGTGATTTTTTTCGTAAAATATACTTTTGATTTTTGCATTTTCTTCCCTCCTGCAATCATTTTCTATCCCAAAATGCCTTTGATGGTAGATAAAAGCTTTTCCATGTCAACAGGCTTTATCAGATAGCCCTGAATATTCAGATTCACCACTTCCTTAATCTTATTCTCCTTCGTAACACCCGTCAAAAAGACAACCGGCAAATTCTTCGTTTTCCCGTTGGCACGGATTTTTTCCAGTACGGCAGCTCCGTTCTCTGTCGGCATTTCATAATCCAGCAGCACCAAATCCGTACTCTTAGTCTCCAAAAATTTTAACGCTACCTTGCCGTTGATTGCCGTAGCCAGCTCATACCGGTCTGCCAGATAAGTCTTCAGCATCCGCAGCACTCTGCTGTCGTCATCTACAATCAGGATATGCTTCTTCGGCTTTTCTTCCAGCGCCGCTTCCTCTCCGGAAGATATTCCCTCTGCCGGCATGCCTTCCTTGTCATCCGGCTCATCAAGCTCAGCATGCTCCTCCTTCTCCTTCAGCATGCTGATAATAGCTCTCGCAATGGCCTGCGCTGAAATAGGCTTCTGGAGTACCAAAGGGTGCATCTGCGGAGCCATTTTCGCGAATTTACGACATTCCTCTGCATCTCCCACAATGACAAGGGGAATATCGTGTTCCGATATCTGCCGCTCCATATTGGCAAAACGTTTCAAATCATCAAGCCTCTCCTGAAAAAGACAATATACAAATGCCTCCGGCTGTATATAGGTAAGATGATTCATGATATCATCATAGCGCTCCGAAGTAGTCATACTCTCAAACTCCGAATCCGTATAAGTAAAAAACTCATTGATGATTGTTTTGTTATTTCCGGTGAGCAGTACTTTATACTTCATAGCTATCCCTCCACTGTTTGAAGATTCCTACACTTTCATTTTAATACCTTTTTCCACTCCGTCAAGACCGTTTCACAGGTTTCCACATCCAAACCTTCCACCGCCTCTTTCATCTGTGCCAAATATTTCTCTTGTTCTTTCGGAAACAACATTTTATCCAGTCCTTCCACCACAGCATCCATGGCGTCCATATCCAGATTTTCAATGGCTTCCTCCATACCGTCCAGCAGACTCAATACCTTTTCGCCATCATAAACATCCTTCAGTTTTACCGCCTTTTCCGGCGAATCCAGATACTTCTCCAAAATGGGTTCATACGCCTGATACTTCTGCAGCAGCTCGTCATGATGTGCAAGAATAAATTTTATGTCGTATTCGTTGCCCGCCTGCTCCATTTTAGCCGCCAGCTCTGACAGTTCCAACGCTCCCACCTGCTTGGAAAAACTCTTCAACGCATGTGTCTCAATGGTATAGTTTTTCCAGTTCTTTTCATCAAAATACTGCTGTATCAGCTTTGCCTTCTTCGGAATACTTCTGGCATACTCTCTCAGAATCTGCCAGAACAGTTCCTCACTTCCCGCAAGTCTCATAGCCGATGGTACATCCAATTTCGGAATACTTATCTGCTCCGCAATATGTTTCAGCCTCTCCTGCCTTTGCTCTTTCTTCTCGCTCTCTCCCTCAATCTTCTGTATCTTTTCCGGCGGCAGCCATTGCTTAATCTTGGATACGATGACCTTCAGTTCGATCGGCTTTGCCACGAAGTCATTCATGCCTTCCACCAAAAACATCGCCTGCGACTCTTCCATCACGTTCGCAGTCAGTGCAATAATGGGAACATTGTCATAGTCTTCGTGAAAACGGCGGATAATACGCGTTGTCTCTATTCCATCCAGCTCCGGCATCATATGATCCATAAATATCAAATCATAATGCTTCCTTTCTATCATTGCAAGAGCCTGCTTTCCACCGGCTGCCTTGTCAATCTTCATCTGCAGCGGTGCCAGTATTCCCTCAGCCACCATGAGATTCGGCATATTGTCATCCACGACGAGAATTTCCGCCTCCGGTGCAATAAATTCAAAGTCTTCCTCCGAATCATCCTCTCCGCCGTATAAATCTTCATGCGCCAAAATTTGAGAGAGCGACATAATGTGAAGCGGTTTGGGAACTGCTATCACATTTTCCTGAAATGGTTTTATCTTTTCGCCAAATCGGGTTACCCAGACCCCCGTCATACGAGGATGCGATACCATATAATCATATGTAACGGATGCATAACTATTGTCTTCCAATTCAATAAAGAAAAACTCGGCGTTTCTCTCTTCTAAGCGCTTTAAATCCTCCCTCTCCTGCACCAGCAGGCACTCCACATGCAATTGTTCCAGCATTTTTTTCATATTGGCCCGCATGTACTTATTTGTGCAGAAAAGTCCCGCTACCGTTGAATTTTCCTCCTTGATTTCTACCGAAGGCATATCATCTATCACGAACTGGGGAATCTCAAAGAAAAAGCGGCTTCCTTTTTCATATTCACTCTCTACCCATATATGTCCGTTCATCAATGTAACCAACTGCTTTGAAATGGCAAGCCCCAGACCGGTTCCCTCGACGTTACGATTTCTCTTACTGTCCAACTGCTGGAAAGACTGGAACAGCTTTCCCATATCCTCCTTTTTAATTCCGATTCCCGTGTCTTCGACCAGAACTTTTAACATGATCCTGCGGTCTGATATCTTCTCATACCCGATTGAAAGATAAACATACCCCGTTTTTGTAAATTTTACTGCGTTGTTCGCCAGATTGATAATAATCTGCCGGATGCGGATGCTGTCTCCCATCAATTGTCTCGGAATATCCGGCGCCACATCCACCAGCAGCTCCAGCTTCTTATCCCCAATCCTCGTCATAATGACGTCGGCAATATCTTTCACAATGGAAAATGGTTCGTACTCTGTCAGATTGATATCCATCTTCCCCGATTCAATCTTTGAAAAGTCAAGAATATCATTGATGATGGCAAGCAGAGTTTTCCCGGAAGCCATAATCTGCTTGATATACCTTCTGGCCGGGGGGGGCAGTTCCTCCCTAAGCGCCATCTCCGCCATACCGATAACCGCATTCATAGGGGTTCGAATCTCATGGCTCATGTTCGCCAGGAAATCCGACTTCATATGGGCTTCTCGCTCTATTTCACTGCTCATTTGCAAGGTTTTATACCGTTCATATGCCATTTTAAAGAGCAAATCCACTATGTTATGCAGAAATTTTAAAGTACTCTCTAATTTCTCTTTGGAAACAATCGGAATTTTCTTTGCGGCAGCCACATATTCTTCCGGTGAAATGTCCAATTCCTCTGCATACGCCCTGACCTTCTCCTCAGGTAATGGCTTTTGCAGAACCTGCCCGCCTAAAATGCTTCCTATACACTTCCCCTCCACTATAATCGGCACTGCATAGTCCGTCAGACCCGCATGGCAGGTATACAGCTTCATTCCTCCGCTTTCCATCGCCTGTTCTGCACCGTGCTTATCACAAAGCTGGCATCTTTTTAACCCCTCTTCGGATCCCTTTGTATATTTACTGCAAAACTCGCAGTTAGAAACATGGTTTGTCAGTGCCACTCCATTCTCATCGGAAATTCCTGTCGAGATACCCAATGCGGAAGAAAAAGTGTCCTGCAGACGCTGAAGTGTCTCCACGTCAAAAAGATCCGTCAAATGTATCTGCTCCATACAAGTACCCTCCTTTAATCGCCATATGCACTGATAATTCCATAATGTGCCGTAAATACCTTTTCATACTTCTGCAATTCGTCTTTGATGTTGTAAATAGTCTCCTGTGCCTGCTTCCTATCCATCGTATATGGATGGACTGCAATATGCCCGTCTGCCTTTTTAAATGCATCGCCGGTAAATAAATATTTTTCATCAACTGCATACATGGCAGAACCTTTTGTGTGACCTGCCGCCCAAATAATGCGCACCTTATGTTCCCCGAACTCTACCACTGTATTGTCCGGCAAATATATCATTTTATTAGAATCGCGCAATGCAGGAAGACTGTTTTTCTTAAAAAACTGCCTGCATACGCTGCCATCTATCATCTGCTTTTCCTGCGCGCTCATGTATATTGCTGCATTCGGAAACAATACAACAGACGCCACATGGTCGTAATCCGTATGCGTCAGAAAAACGCTCTTTACCCTTTGCCCGTCTATCGCCATTAACTCCATTTCCCGTTTTACCGCTTTCGCATCAGAACCCGCATCAATCACAATCCAGTCTTCCCCTGACGGTATGAAGAATAAATTATTGATTCGGTTTTTAACCGCTATCATATCCGTACCTTCTATTTTCCCGCTGGGCAGCGGATGCATGAAACACATAGGAAGAATATATATCACAACCATAACGAGTAACGCAACTCCGGCTATCACCACAAAAACCATATTACAAATCATCTCCTTATATTCATTTCATCTACAATATGACGGGGCTTTGCCGTCATTTCCACCCATGCCGGAAGAAACCCGCTTTTTATTGCGTTGCGTACGGATTTGATATTAGACCACGCCGAACAATAAAAAGGAACTTTTCCTCTCTTTAGAATTTCCACGCCCAAGACACTGGTCAACGCTGACGCAATTCCCTGCCTTCGGTATTCCGGCAGCACATCGATACCTATCTGCCACATGGTATCGCAGTCAGCCGAACAGCCTGCCAAACCTACCAGCCTGCCGCAGTCATATGCTCCAACACCCAGCACATCCAATTCCTTTCTATCCTCACACAAAGCATTGCTCCACTCCGGTCGGTACAATTCCGCAAAATCAGGCTGCTGTAATATTTTCAATTCATACCCACAAGACAAAGCATGTAACTTCTCAACATCCGGCAAAAAATATTCCGCCATAAAACATATTTTCTGCCCCTCGTCTGAAAGCCTCTCATCAAGCCAATGCATGTTAGGTGTCTCAAAGCAATGATAGAACTCGTATCTTTTTATGTACTCTTCTATGATTTCCCTATACTCATCCCGCACAGATGCCACAATGTTATTCCCATAAGAAACCAGATTG
This sequence comes from Lachnospiraceae bacterium, assembly GCA_029053015.1. Taxonomy (GTDB): domain Bacteria; phylum Bacillota; class Clostridia; order Lachnospirales; family Lachnospiraceae; genus Acetatifactor. The sequence continues at coordinate 67,378 of JAIDHX010000039.1, read as the reverse complement.
CAGGCAATCGGTTCCTTGTAGTATTTTCGTGCACCCGCCCCCACACCGGACCTCACAATCACATGATTGGTGCAAAGAAAATCCGAAACCTTACAATTAATATCTGCCGCTGATTGTTCCATTGCAATTTGCAGGATATCTTGATTTGTCATCATCCCACGCTCACCTCTCTTATGCCTATCATATATTCTATACCGCCATTATAGCGTATTTTTCAAGGGTTCTCAATCAAAATAGCTTTTGGGGTAATGAACGAAATGCGCAATCTGCTTCTTGACGGACTGATAAACGTATGATAAAATGACACCATCAATTTGAGAGAGGTGCGGCAATGAGCAGTAAGTAATTCAAATTTGCAAGATAGTGAATCATTATGCCTGTATGTGTGCTTTGTGCATGCCTGGCTTGTTTTGCTGTTGAAATTTGGGTTGCCTGCTGTTTTTCAGTTATTTATCATTTGCTGCGCTATTTTTATGTCCGCATTTTTACCCGGACATCTCCATGCGTGCAATAGGTGGTTCCCTTTTCGATATGCCATGATTCGCTGTCGAAAACGGAACTATTTTTTGTCTGGAGGTGTTTTATGTTAGAACTTAAAAATATAACTATCAGTCTCAAAAACGATGAAAGATACATTGTGGATCATTTTTCATTTACGCTAAACCGCGGTGACAAAGCTGTCATCATCGGGGAAGAAGGCAACGGGAAATCCACCCTTTTAAAATTTATTTACAGACAAAATCTCGTAGATGAGTACTGCCATTGCTCCGGTGACGTCATCACAAAAGATAAAATGGCTTATCTGCCGCAAACCATGGAGGAAAGCTGTGCTGCCCTCTCGCTGGCAGAATATTTTGAAGACTCTGCTTATTACATGCACACGGATATTCTGGCAAAGCTGGGTTTGTCCATTGATTTTATTCTGTCCGACCAGAAACTCGGCACTCTTTCCGGCGGCGAAAAAGTGAAGGTGCAGCTTGCGCGGCTGCTCATGGAGGAACCGGATATCCTGCTTCTTGACGAGCCCACGAATGATTTGGATATTCCCACATTGCAGTGGCTGGAAGCGTTTATTGCGGACAGCAGGCTTCCCATCCTTTATATTTCACATGATGAGACCCTCATTGAAAATACGGCGAATGTGATTGTGCACATGGAGCAGATTGTCCGCAAAACCAAATGCCGCATTTCTGTCGCGCGCTGCCCTTACCGCGAGTACCTGTCACGGAGGCGCATCACCTTTGCTCATCAGGAGCAGGTGGCGCAAAAACAACGGGACGACTATGACAAACAAATGGAAAGATGGCGGCGAATTTATAACCGTGTCGATCATGAGCAGACCGTCATTTCCAGACAGGCCCCTGCTGCCGGAAGCGCGCTGAAAAAGAAAATGCACGCACTTCTTTCCATGGAGAAACGCTTTGAAAAGGAAAAAGAAAACTTTCAGGATTTCCCGCAGGAAGAGGAAGCCATTCTGGCAAAATTTGACGAGTCAATCCACCTTCCATCCGGCAAAACCGTGCTTGATTTTTCATCTGACAAGCTCTGTGTCGGGGAAAGAATTTTATCCCAAAATCTTCAACTCCGCGTTTTAGGAAGTGAACACGTCGGCATAGTCGGGCGGAATGGCGCCGGCAAGTCAACATTCCTTTCTCTGTTGTGGAATGAGCTCCGATACCGAAAGGAAATAACTGCTGCCTTTATGCCGCAGAATTACGCGGAAGCGCTGGACTTTGACAAAACGCCCATCCAGCATCTCGCTGAAAATTACACAAAGGCAGAAGTGACCAAAGCCAGAACCTATATGGGCGGCATGAAATTTACCCATGAGGAAATGACCGGCAAAATCGGCAGTCTCAGCGGCGGGCAGAAAGCAAAGATACTGTTTCTCGATATGGTGCTTCGCGGGGCAGACGTACTGCTGCTTGACGAACCCACCCGAAACTTCAGCCCCCTTTCAAGCCCTGTTGTCAGATCCGCCCTCCTCCATTTCGGAGGCGCCATCATCAGCGTGTCGCATGACAGAAAATACCTGAATGAAGTGTGCGATAAGGTTTATGAGCTTCGCCAAGACGGTCTGTTTCCCATAGACAAGAGCGAAGAATGATTATGTCATGATAAAGGAAAAAGCCGCACCCTTTGATGTTTGGGAGAGTGTGGCTTCGTTTCATTAGACTGAAATATCAACTTTCGTAACTTCTATTTTCTCTGCCTCGGTGGTTTGGCTTTGATTTATGCTTTGAATACGCTGGTCCAGCTCCGATGTCCAATCTTTTCGGTCATTGGCATGTCTCTCAACAAATTTGTCAATCAAACTTTTGTCAGACATATCTTTTTTTCGTTCTGCCATCATTTGTGCATTTTTCGCAGCCATATACATCCGCATATCATACTGCATCAAATTATTCTCGTCAGACTGTGATACTTTTGCGCCGCTTGACATCCGCCTTGCTATTTCCTGCGCTACCGCCATTCCATCCGTAATCGTCTCCATTACAGCGGCTTGTTGTTCTGCATACAGTTTATCATGTTGTGCCAAAAACTCGTCTGCCTGTTTCATTTTTTTCTCAGCGCTTAACTGCGCATTTGAAACATCACTGCCTGCCGTTACATTTTCATTATTTTTCATCATCTTAGGGCTATAAATGCTGTTAAAATCCGATGCTCCTCTGATACCTATGCTCATAATATATCTCCTTTTTAGTCCTATTTATATCCATTTTATCGACTAAAAACCTTTGCGTTTGATATATAAATCATGTTGTAGAAAGCATTTCCACTATACGCTTCAATCACCTCAAATAAGCGAACTCCGAAAAGGCGTAGCAGAAGCCTTCACATCTACACAGCGAAGCCAATAATGCTGATTGCAGTAATGCCTAATACTTTCCACCACAATTTCCTTATTTCTTAAATTCCCAACTGTAATACTTCTAATTGGAAGATGGCCCTCACACCAGACTTTCACATCTTTAAATTCCTCCCCCTGTTTCTGCAGGAAGGATATTACCTTATCATATGTTTTTTCCTGTCCCTCTGAATTTGATATGTAGATTTCATTATTACTCCTTATATAGAAACTTTGACCATTATTCTGTGAATATCTGCACTTAGGATTCTGTCCATTAATGCCTGGAATATATGCTTCTCTTAATGAGCATCCAAAACATTCTCGATCATCCATCTCCCCCTTGTCCATATCTCTGCAATTTACTACCCTCACATTTTTTAGTCTCGCACTTAAAAGATACTTCGACAATTCCTTTTCTGCCTTCTCTCCAAGACTGCCTTCAAGATTAAGCCGAATCATGCATTTTTGCTTTTCAAACGCCTTCCCGCCATCTGCTTTTACAATGATATAGGGAACTTTAAGATTTCCCATTTGCCTGTAATGGATACATTCAGAAAGTTCAACATCCCTGTCAGAAAACACCAGTCTCGATTCAGCCTCTTCATAAAAACCGTTATGTTTCACATAAGAAATAATATCTGAAGCCCGATTCCTAATGTTCTCATGATTATTTTCATTATCTGATAAATTAAGATCAAACTTATCTGCAAATTCATTTCTGCTGATATCTTCCGTAATATACTGTACTTTATAACAGCTATTATAAACTTGCAAATATTCATCTTTATTTTTCTTGTTGTCATTTCTTTTCTTTATATAGAAGGGACGTACATTATTAAAATCAAAACCTATGGATACTCCTTCCGGAGCATATCCTCTCCACTGGCTTAGTTTGTCATTCTCATCACAAAAACATACAATATAGCAGTCCCCTAAAACCAACGTTGAATCACCACTTTCCGACAGCACTTCCTGTAGTTTTTTCATCCCCAAGCTTTGTTCTTCGTGGTCATTTGAAAACCTTGCATTTGTTGCCCAAAAACTGTCACTTTCAATAATAGCCCAGAAACTATCCAGCGTACGGTACTGATATACATATGGATCCATTCTATTGTTTTGTGCTCGGTCAGTTGGTAATTCTTTTACAAACCTCTTATTTACTCTAACCTTTTTTATTTCTTCCAACTCTTTATATGTTCTTTTGTATAAAATTTTCACACTTCCAAAATCTCCTTTGCCACTGTTTCATTAAAATGCGCTAAAATCAGCTCCTCCCTCTCATAGATGGTTGGAATCTCTCTACGATATAACATCTTATATCTTTTCTGCCACTGATCCTTGAATTTATTTCCTGCATAGCTACTATACCATACATACTTAATACCTAATTTTTCCAATTCATCCATGCATTGCATTGAAATGCATTTATATCCAGCATCTCTATCTATTTTTTTTTCTTCTCCCTCAGCCATATGCAAATCAACCATTACAACTGTGTCTTCCTTATTCAGTTTTCTTATATGTTCTTCTACTTCCTGTATAGATTTACACTCTTCTAATTTTGTATTCTTCTTTATAAAAAACTCCTTAAAATACTTTATCGTATCCTCAGAATTTTTTTGATCAATATTGACCAGCACCATGATGCCCACAAGCTCTTCACTTGTCTGATCACGATAATATCCAGTCAATGCTTCCACTACTTTACTGGTTTGCTGCGGGTTGTTGTCGATAAAACATATTTTTTTCATCTAAGCTCTCTCCTTTGACAAAATTGGCAATTTGATTACAAATTCCACTTCTTGCTTCTCCTCATTCCACTCATACTGAAACTCTGCTTTTATATCATTTTTTGATCCGAGTGTCTCTGTATACCACTTCATTGCCTGCACCGACATTCCCTGGGTTTCCTGCGCCCCCATCCTCTCCTTAAATTCCTTGTTTTTCGTTTCGATATCTTCTTTCCGAACATCGCATACCTTATTTTTTATAACAAAATATGTTACGTCTTGATTTGGAATCTCTTCTGTTTTAACCGTAATCCTGCACTTTTCTTTTTCTTTCTTCAGTATATAATACTGAGCAATTGTCTCATTATTACCAAAAAAACTATCAATCTCATTATTTTCTTCTCTGTGGAAGAATTCATGAATATCAACATTCCAATTTCTGCACATCTTCATTGCCGTGAACAAAATGTCAAATATGATGCTAATAATATACTCCTGTTTATAATAGAAATCATTTTCGCATCTACCTTCTAACTTTCCAAAGCTTTCCTCCAAATCCAAAATCCCTACATCTTTCCTGGATTCTCCCAAAATATCCATATCAAAAACAAAAATGTCTTTTACAAACATAAGATACTGTTTTGGACTTAGACCACTAAGGGTTTCTCTAAAAAAAGCTTCACCAAGATTTTTCATTGCCTTATTAGTCTTATCTTCATTCTTTTTCAGCGTATAGGCATCCTGCGCAGACTTGCTCCATTCACTTCGGAACAGCCGGGCTATTCTCATATTAACATAAACCTTTAATAATAGTAAATGGTATATCTCCGCATATTTTTCTTGATATTCACTTTGGAGTAGTTTCTCTATTGTCAGGATATCTGTGTTGGTATTATGATCGCCTGCTCTTTCTCTGGTCAACTGCCGGTTAATTCCCATTTGTTCAGCTAATATAGGCATTGCATTATTATTAAAATCCGCCTCGATCCAATGCAATAATTGATGTCTATACATCAAAATCTTTCTGATTCTGAAAATCACTTTAAAAAAATTATTCGTATTGCATTCAATATAAAAATACAGCGGCTGTATTTTTATATGTTTTGAAGTTTCTACCTTCTCGTTACGAAGATATTCTTCATTGTTGTTAACACATAATACAATATAGTCATCTCCTAAATAATGGCTTTTATTCAACAAGCTTTCACTTTTTATTGCATTATTTACTCTCTGCGCAACTGTTGTAGAAACACTCTCCTTCTTATAATCCGTCACGGCATATAACTCATCACTGTTCTGAGCTCCTGCAAATGCAGACGTAAGTATTTTTAACGTATCGCCCTCATACAGCAAATCTGATATCCTATGTTTTAATGCATCATATCTATCAATCCCTCTTAGCGTCTCTTTTTTCAATAGATACAGCAGGCTGGCTGTTTTTATAACCCTTTCTCTGGTTTCTTTTTCAATATCCTCCTCCGTCCGAAAATCAGAATCTGCCAATATCTCAAGCCTTACAAACCTTCTCAGGTTCCTTATGTAATAATCTCCCCACAGGGCATCGACAGAACGCTTGATAGCCTCTTCCACTTCCAGATTTTCATTCTTTACAAAAACCGATGCCTTCTGTACAAAATTGAGCATACTATCATAATACAGTCTTGTATTTTCTATCAATAACGATGTCCAGAAAATTCCATAATCATCTCCATTATCTATTTCGCACACACTTATTGATTGTAAATCGTTTAAATTTGTAGCATTCTCCTTGCCCGTAACTAATAAATATTCCATCCACAGGCTCTTCGTTTCATCTGCACTGCTATTAATCAGCCTGTGAACCATTTTTTCATATTCACAGTATTCCTGATAATTGGCATCCTCCCGTTCAAGCAAAGCCTTATAATTGTCCAGCGTAGATTTCCTGATAATATAATTGCTCCTGAGGTCTGTTAATCCCTCTAACAGATACTCCCGGACAAAATCCCTCCTTTCTTTTGCAGATGCCATATTTTCCTTTAAAAATCTGCACAGTTCTGCCATTTCTTTTCTCAGTCCAGGATCATTTAAATATTTTTTTACTACGGATATTTTCACATCCCCATTCAACATTTTCTCATCAAAAGCAGGATCTAAAAAGCTCTGTGACATTATGATGAAGAAATCCAAAATTATCTGCCTGTATATCTTTCCGTAAGAAAAAAACGGACGACACAATATTTTTAAATAGGCTTTTATTGTCGCCAATACATCCTTTTTAAACACACAACAATAAATCGGCGATAATTTCTCCGATTCAAAATAATTTATATTTTCTTCGTCTTCAAAAAGCATTGCCTTGTCTATCTCTATGTTTCTTTTTCCAATCTTGATAACATCAGACAGCAAAGTAATGATGCCTAATATGCTTTCCTTATAATCCTCACTTATGATTAAATGCTCTTTTGCATAATGCGAGCATAGCGCTCGCAGATACCCCTGCTTTGCCTTCTGTCGCCAGTCATCTATCTGCGTATATCTGTCAAAAGCCACTTCCTCATAATGATGCTGTTTCTTTTCCCAATACCCACTGATAGCTGCCGTCGATGACCTTTTAAAAAACAGTTTTGCATTCCTCTGGAGCGTACACATCGTACAAGAATCTCCAAAATTCCTGACAGATGAAATATTAACATCTCCAAAAGCATGAAAATCCCTTTCCACATTTTCAACATAGTCCATCTTACTATAAGCCGACAGTCGGTTTACCAGAACGAAAACATGGTCAAATTGTATTGGTTTCTGTATCTTTTTAGGAACCAGCGAATGAAGCAAGCTATTCGCACGCCTATAGGTGGAGCCTGTTATAATCGTATCATCTACATATGCAAACTGAACCTTTATGTCCAATTCTATTGCCGCAAAAATAGCCGCTTTCACATCCGCATATTTAACAACAATGTTAGAGCGATATTCCTTTGTTGAATCTATGACAATAAAATCAGCGTTGCCACTAAAATAATAGTTGTTCACATAATGTCCAAATTCCACATTTGTATGATGCTGGGGCGAAACAATAATATTCAACACATTTGCTATTTTTTCCTTTTTTGCTTCTATCTGCAAATTATGAAGCCAGCGCGCAATATATTCTTTCTGCTGATGAAAATATTGTGTCGTATCAACATAATACTGAAAATGATTTCCATCCCGGCAAATATGTCCATAAAAAATACAGTCTTCCAAATGAACTAGACGTATTTCATTGACAATCTGCCTCCTGCTTTGTCTTTCCTCCACTTTCAAAGGAAAATCTACTTCTAACTGTTGCGAAGGCACCGTAGACGTGACATCCGTCTCCACGAGTGCGCGCTCATCTAAGACGTTGTCCGGATAACATCCTTCACATTTCAATGGATTATACCACTTAATAGTTTTATAGCAGAAAAACTGAGGGTAGGGATTTATCAATGCTGTCTCAATCGTTCTGTTTTCACCGATTTTTTCCCAGTATTCCCTTTCAAGCTCTGTGGGTAAATCCATCTGGTTTGCTTTCTGTAAATCTCTTACCCAGAACAGTGTATAATTCTTCACTAAATGATTTCTTTTTGCGCTCTCTGGATAATTTTCCTCAAACATATCCCACATCTTTTTGAAAGTTGTCAATGTGGATATAATCGGAACTATCTGTACAATTTTTACCTCAATATCATCCGGAACTTCATTACTAAAATACATTTTTACTTTTGAATTTATATGGGTCAATGTTCTATGTACCATAATATCATTCTGATAAACGGCAAATCCCACAAAATAACCAGAACATTTTTTCTTTTCCTGATAGAACCTTACAATCTCAGTCAAAGATGTCAAGATTTCTTTAGAATAAGAAGCATAACCATAAAACAAAAAATGATTTTGTATTTGTAATCCCTCTTTTATCATTTTCCTTATTAGCAGCAGTGCAATTTTCCTAGCAATACGCGGTTTTCGGAATAAGATAGATAGTTCGTAAAACTCATCCAAATGCACTTTATTGCCCAGCCTCATGTGTATATTATGAAGCCAGTATCCCGCTTCATCAGTAGCTGTCAAGGAACACTGGGAAATATTGCTGATATACTCTTCAAACAAAGTGGTATCATTTTGCTGGGACTTGCAAAGTGTAACATCAAAAGGGAATAATTTCTGTACCTTTCCCACCGGATTTTCCTGATCATATATATCCCCTCTGTACTTCTCAATAAATGCTAATGTCTTTCCTTTTATATGGCAATACTGGATCGCATTTCTGATTATATCCTTCTGATTCGCTCCTGATATCACCAGGTCCTCTAGCCCATTCTCCTCATGCAAATAAACCTGCAGGTCATTCATCAGGTTCTGGTTTGATATCATAATGGTTTCAAACATCATCTCAATAAATCCCTTATTACAATTAATCATTGCAATATACTGTATTTTTTCATTATGTAGAATATTGCTGTCAACAATACCTTTGCAAAGGGTTTCCATGGCCCATGGCGCTTCAAAATTTTTTATTCCGCTCAAATCCAGATAATATACTTTTTCCTCTTTCGTTTTTATCTTAGCGTTCCAACGATTAATTTCTTCTCTCCACAGACAGACCATCTGATCCTTCATATCATCTCTGACTTGCTCTTGGCAGACTGATTGATAGAATCGGCTATCTAGGTCTATGAGATCATCATTTGTAAATGGTTCCGAATGATAATTAACAAATTCTGCATAGTGTACATCTTTTTCTTCCAAACTTCCAAAACCATTTAGAAAAATATTCGCATTATGCCGCTTCTTTTCTTCACTATATAATATAGGAAAAAGAATCTGAAACTGGGTTCCCGGTATACTCCCTTCCTGGGCCTCAAGATTCTTGAATTTTGCCCTGTTAAAATTATTTTCCCGAAAAACTAATGATCCAGCGCACTCACTATATTGTGTGCTGCTCCGTACCTTCAGTACCGCCTTACATACCCGAAGTTCCTGTTCTAATCTTGCCAGCCCCATACAACTACTCGTATTATCTGACCTATATAATTCCCACGCGGCTTTTTCGTTTTCTCCATTAAATTTTTGAAAAAAATGAGACACAGATAAATTAATATCAGAAAAATACTTATCCTTGTTTTCTAATTTTCTCGTAAAATTATCCAGCATTGTTTCATAGATATTTGCATCTGCAATATCAATTTCCAAAATCCTGTCTAAATCACCCCCATATTTACCTTCCAATATATGATTCAGATGCTTCTTTCCGTCCTTAATTATTCTAAAAGTAAAAATCCCTTTGTGATTCTGCGAATGAAGAAAAACATTCTCAATGATCTGGATAAGCCCACTGCTAATGCTTCTTGCCCGCTTGTGATAATTTTCTATATCCATTTCTGTCAGCTTTGCAGAAATTGGAATTAATACAGAGAAAACGGCATATTCCAATGCTGTAAATTTCTCTCCAGACATATACTTATATAAGTTGGACGTAATTATCTCTTTTTCCCGCCCCTTTGCATCCTCGCCAATCCGTCTATCCAATATTCTTTTAGAAATTTCCAGCAAATCTTTTAACTCAGGACTTGCGTATCCTTCCTCAAGCCCTATTGGCTCACCATCAGAATCCAACACACAATACCTGGTAAACGCTGTGTATATACTGCTGTCCACCTCAATTAATGGAAAAAACGTAGACTGAATTCCTATCTTCCTGACAGAAAGCGGTGAAATAACTACCTTTTCCTTTTTCCCGATAAAAAAGGCACTATAAAATATACTATTGTAATGTTTCAGAATAAAACGCATAAAGTGGGAATATCTATAATATAACGCCACCCCATCCCACTGTTCTTTACTTGCAGACATATAATTTTCAAAAGGCTCAAAAAACACTAGAAAGCGATTTTTCTCAGAAAAAGATTTTGGGTTAGAAAAGAATTGCTGCATAACAAGTAAAAGATATTGTATATTTTTAATATCCTCTTCTACTGCATTTTTTATCCTGACATAATAACTAATCTGATATTGTTCTCTTTGGGAAACCATATTTTCAAGTTGTGTAAGCCCATGGACTTTCCAAATACTTTTGTCTTCATAAGGATTCGTATTCCAATGCTCTTCAATACGCTGCACAATCTCCTGTGGGGAATAATCATATGGCTCACTTTCTTTAATCCAGCAATACTGAATGGAAATCTTTCTCAAAATATCTTCATAATTAATAATATCTGTGTTTTTATCCTTTTCAAATGCCTGAACTACTTGCATCAAGGCAGAAAAATCTGCTTGACAATTTTTCAAAGTAAAACATAAAACTATTTTATCCATTGCTTTTTTCCCTTTTGCATTTTTTCAAAAATACGTTTTTTATACAGCATAATTATACATTATTAAAATTAATTTGGTGTTACTGTGAAACATTCCCTACCGGGTAGCCAAAAAAGCACAAACTTCCCCTAGCAAACTTTTTATAGTTCATTTTGGACTTAACTGACAAGCTTATGCGGCATCTGCAGGAGCTTCCTAGCCAAGTGCTTTTAATTTAATAAGGTACGCATTGTTCTTGCATTCCTTATTAAATTGATTGTAATAATCAGCACTAAGATCCTTGAACTCAACACCCTCTTCAAGAATGTGGTAAATGGCAATTAACATGGAATGGGCCACTGCAACATAAGCCATCTTCTTTCCACGGCGGGCACTGTTCCGCATAAATTTGGCGTAGAAGTATGATTTCTTATTCTTAACAGATGAATGTGCACAGATAATCAATGTGATACGCAAAAGGGCATTCCCTTTCCGCGTCTTTCCTGATTTGCGCTTCCCCGCACGTTCACGATTGCCTGGACACAGTCCCACCTATGAAGAAATATTCGCATCTGTCGGAAAACGGCTCATATCCGTACCGATAACAAATAGGATAGCCTGCGCACTGGTGTTTCCAATGCCTGTTAAATCCTGGATCATTTCAGAATCCTGCTTTTCTTCCGGTTTCATGAAGTTGTCAATCTCATCATCCAGATTCCTGATATGGGTGTTGAGTTCATCTAGATGTACAAAGAATTCCTTCATCATCCGACGCTGAAACGGGGCATGACATCGTTCAGATCATCGATTATTTGCTCCTTGGTGGCTTTGAGATTGCGGGCGTTCACTTTCTGCTCATACATCTCATCATATTTGTCGCTGTCGACAGCACCGCCTGTAAGCAGGTATTCGAGAATGCTGCGCGCACTTTTGCTATTGATGTCGGACACAGTGCCGGAAAATTTGTTTTTACTATTCCGCAATCACGCAATATAATAAAACGCAGATAATTACAAAAAAACTATATGTCAACTGTGCAATTTTGAATAAAAAATACACTTTATTATAATTATGTTACAACGTAAATTACAGCTTTTCCATATAAACCAATCGACAAATTTCGACATTTTCAGTCAATTTATGCTTTTGTAGATATCACTGTACCACATAACATGATTTTTAAATCTTTTCCATATATACTAATCCTGAATTATTTATCCTGACCTCGCCAATTATGGCAAAAGCCATATAGCTACTATTTTAGACCACTTTGCATTTTCACTCGATAAGTGAAGCGTTTTTATACAAAAGAGCCTCAGATTTGCATAGTTTGTCCCTATATCTGCCATGGTAATAAGTATCCCGGCAATGTCAAGCCCAGGGTTGCTCTGGCGACGCACCTTGGCGATTGTCCGGAGGAGCTGCTCCGGGCCCTTAATGGAAAGATACTGGGCCTACACCGGGATGATCACCTGGTCTGCAGCCGCAAGGGCATTGATAGTCAGTAGCCCCAGGGAAGGCATAGTGTCCAGTACGACCGCATCATAGGAACCACATACCTCTTTTAAGAACTCCCTCAGGTCCGTCTCACGGCTCATGGTATTTACCAACATGACCTCCATGCCGGAGAGTTCGATATTTGCCGGGAGCAGGTCAACACTTTCCCCATGACGGAGCATACTGAAGCCATCCTGAGGCAGGCCGTCATTGATTATGGAAGAAAGCACTGTTGCCAGTGTGACCTTCAGCTTGTCCGGTTGTTGGAAGCCCAGGCTGGCCGTCATGGAGCCCTGCGCATCCATATCGGCCAAAAGAACCTTTTTCCCCGCACGGGCAAGTCCGATCCCCAGATTCACGGGGGGGCATGGTCTTTGCACATCCTCCCTTTTGGTTACATATGGCATAAACAGTCGCTGCCATGGTCATCCCTCCCCGCTCACCCGAACGATAAGACCGTCCATATCTACATTACTGTACCCCACTAGATAATAACCTTTCTCATTATGCTCCAGCCTGATCCATACCCAGTAAAGCACTTCCCTGTATCCATCCTGCACTAGAGCCGCAATTGGACTGCCACAGGTGTAATAATGCCCTCCATCCGTCTCATATCTCCCAAACTTATTCCGATGTAGCCTACTCACTTCCCTGACTGGGAGTGACAGATACTCAAGTCTGCCCTTTACTTCATCAAGGCATCGCATAATAGCTCGCAGCTCCTCCAAAAGAAAAGGCTGTTCGCTGTCCTTGTAATCAATATCCAGCCACTCAAATCATCATAATCATTATGGGCGGAACATCTCAAAATTATCATTTGTCCTTTCCAATACCATCTTTAAATCTGCCATATTTTCCCTCCCGCCTTGTGAATTGCGCTTTTTCAGTTCCGCTGTCATTTGTACTGATATTTCCTCCCTTGCCTGAGATTTAACAGGTATAAAAATAAGCATGACCATTGAAAGCCACTTGTTTCCTAGCTTTTCTCGGTTATGCTTATTATAACTCAGGCATTTCCCTGCAATCAGTCTATGGTGTTACTCTGATCCATGACTTTATCCATTAAGCGACTAATCTGTTTTTATTGCCCATCTACTTTGGCAGTCAACTTCTTTTCCTGCTCCGCAAGCTGTACGCATTTGATAGTCAGACTTTTTACCACCTCTTTCAATTTCTCCACAAGTGGAAGTGCCTTTTTATCCCGATAAGCCTTTGCGCTCATCAATGCTCCTGGCTCTGCTAACTGCTATTTCACATCTTCATCATAGGCATGTATTTTACGCTCCATGACTTCCTTGGATTGCACCATTTTATTAATTCTTTCATTCGGAAATGATGTTCCCATTCTGTAGCTTCTCCTTTGGTCTTGAAACCTCTCTTGACTTTCCGGCAATTCTTCCCCGTCCAGTCATAATAATGGAACGATACATACCACGTTCCACGCTGTTCATCTTTATATGCCGCCATAATCTGCCCTCCTTAGTTCGCCGCCTGTGCCATGCCGTAGAATTTTTCTTCATAATATTTTCTGCTGACACGTCCGGCGATTGTGATAAAACCTTTTTCTTCCACTTCCTCATTCATCTGTCGTACTAATTTGTAAGCAAATGTTTTGGAAACACCCAACTCCTGCGCTACCTCCCCGACAGTTACAAATAGTTCATTCTTCATTCAATATCCTCCTTTTATTTAGCGTTTTTGTTAAATATCGTATTCGTATTATACTTAACATTTCTGTTATTACAAATAGCTTATTTGTTAAACTTATCTTTTTTATTAAATTTAGCATTTTTGATAAGTTTTTGTTGCTGTATTATTTGAATTATGCTAGAATATATGAAGAATACTGAATCGAGAGGTCAGCTATGGACTATACGATACGAGAAATACAAAAACAGGAATATCCATTACTGGATAATTTTCTATATGAAGCGATATTTATTCCAGAGGGTACTGAACCTCCACCCAAAACTATTATCACATCTCCCGAATTGCAGGTTTATGTAGAATGTTTCGGGGAATTAAAAGATGATAAGGGATTAGTGGCAGAGTTTGACGATAAAATTGTCGGTGCTGCTTGGGTTCGCATCATGAATGATTACGGACATATAGACGATGAAACTCCCTCTTTGGCAATCTCACTTTATAAAGAATATCGAGGCTTTGGCATTGGAACAGTCATGATGAAAGAAATTCTTGCCCTGCTAAAAATACATGGATACAGCCAAGTTTCTCTTTCTGTTCAAAAATCCAATTATGCGGCAAAGATGTATTTAAAGGTTGGTTTTGAAATTGTATGGGAGAATGAAGAAGAATATATTATGGTGAACTACCTATAAATCAAAGAAAGGATATTCCATTTATGAGAATCCGACCGTATATACCAAACAAAGATTACGAATATTTATCAAAATGGGTTGATAACGAAAGAGCCCATGCCTTTTGGTGTGCAAACCGTTTGTCATATCCTATTACGCCAAAATCTTTCCATGATTTCTTAGAAAAAATATCAATGGATTGGACAGACAGTGCCTATGTAGCAACCGAAAATAACGGACAGATAATAGGATTTTTCTGTTATTCTATCAATACAGAAGACAATATCGGATTTCTTAAATTTGTAATTGTAGATAAAGCAAAACGCGGAAAAGGTTATGGAAAAGAAATGTTGAATCTGGCTTTGCGATACGCCTTTCAGATAACTGGTGCTAAGGCGGTTCAACTGAATGTTTTCAATGAAAATACATTGGCAAAACAATGTTATGAAAAAATTGGCTTTGTTGAAAGAAATATTGACAAAGATGTATTTTCATATAAAAACGAGTTATGGAGCAGGTGTAATATGATAGTTTCTAAACAATCATTTTAATTTTCAGAAAGGACATATGAGTATGGTATTAGGAGAACGGATAAAAAGAATACGCACGTTCCGTGGCTTGACACAGCGTGAATTAGGCTTGAAATTGGGATATGAGGAACGCAATGCTGATGTTCGTATAGCACAATATGAATCCGGCTATCGTGTTCCCAAAAACAATACTTTAATGGAAATGGCAAAGATACTGAACGTCAATTATATCCATTTTATTGGTGTTACTCCCGGTTGTGCCGAGGATATTATGCTTACATTCCTTTGGCTTGACGAAGATGACCGTAGCACTATACATTTATTTCAGCTTGTCCGCAATCCCGGCAAATGCAATGCTTCTGATGATAAATCGGTGCGTTACTATGACAATGATGACTGGCCAGCTCATGCTCCAGTAGGTATGTGGTTAGAGTACGGTTTAGTCAATGATTTTATGCGTGAATGGTGTCTACGAAAAGAACAGTTAAAGAACGGGGAAATTTCCGAGGGCGAATATTTCGAGTGGAAAATCAATTGGCCTGCTACGAGCAGTAAAGTAGACTATAATGGAAAAGATGATAAAAAATGCAGTTACCAATGGAGAAAAAAATAGATATCTCCCACTTAATAAACTAATGAGGAGGCGTTTTATATGACACAATATTTACAATATATTCCTAAAACCTTACAAGAAGATTTTATTAACAATAATGTTATACCAATTGTTGGTGCCGGATTTTCTAAAAATGCAATTATTCCTCCCGGTGTAACTATGCCTGACTGGAATCAATTAGGCCAATATGTCGCATCATATATAATGGACTATGAGTACACAAATGCTTTAGATGCCCTCTCCATTTTTGAAAATGAATATTCTCGTATAAAACTCATTGAATTATTAGCAAAAGAATTGCATATATATGAAATTCAACCAAGTCCAACATATATGGCTTTTTGTGACATTTTTTACGATACTATATGCACTACAAATTTTGATTTCTTGTTAGACGAAACCTTACAATTAAGTAAACGTCCCGTTTCTATAATTGTCTCTGAAGAAAAATTATCCATTAATATGAAAGATTCTACAAAACTAATTAAGTTACATGGAGATTTTAACCACCCCAATAATATGGTAATCACCGAAAAGGACTATGATTTATTTTTGGATAATAACAAACTACTGGCAACTTATATTTCTAACTTGTTTATTACTAAAACCTTATTTTTAGTTGGCTACAGTTTTGATGATAATGATACAAGAAATTTATGGCAAATTATCAATAGTCGTTTGGGAAGTTTAAAAAAATTGGCTTATTGTGTCATGGTTGATGCAAGCCGAACTGAAATTTCTCGTTTTGAAAGAAGAAATATTAAAGTTATAAATTTACCTGGGAAAAAGGAACATTATCCGGATATTCTTAAAGCTTTTTTCAATGAAATTAAAGAATTGATTTCCCAAAATAGCACACAACTATTTCAAACAACCGATAATAAACTTAAAGAAGAACTTATTTTACCTGATGAAATTAATAGATTATGCTACATAGCTGCCCCTCATCAAATAATTTCACAAATTAAAGAGAATATTTTTCCTATATTATCTGAACATTCAATAAAACCTATAACTTTAGATGAGGTTCTTTTTCCAAGTGATAATTGGTTAGCAAAAAGCGAACTTCTTATCCAAAAATCAAATTTAGCTTTGGTGGATTTATCTCAAAATAATTCAAACGTCACTTGGGAGTTGACTACTTTACTGAAAAACAATAAACATATCATTTGTATTGCGCAAGAAAACTCCTTAATCGATACTCGCTTTAAAAATAGAAATATTATTTACTACAAAAGCTTTGATGATCAAGATTTTTTGGCACAATTGCAAAACTGCATCTTAACCTTTGTTGACGAACTTGCCTCAAATGGAATTGAGGAAGCAGACCGACTTTTCAAATTAAAAGAGTATAATGCTTCTGCTATATCAGCTTTTAGATATTTAGAAGAATATATCAGAAAATTTTGTATTAATGTTTATAAATATAACCATCCATATTCTCTAAGTTTGATGCTACAAACTTTGTGTCAACAAAATATTATTCACAATATATCAGATGTCGAAATTAAGAAATATATAAACTTAAGAAATGAACTTGTGCATACTAATGTTTCAATCACTAAATCTCATGCCTCTAATGTTATAAATTTTGTAAAAAAGATTGAAAAAGAAATTACGCTATATAACAATCAAACTACAAGTAATGAATAATTTAGGTATCAAAAAGGTATCAATCCCCACATCAAAAGCCGGAAAGTCCGCTGTTTATGCGGCTTCCCGGCTCTCTGTTTACTACTCGAACTCAATCGTCCCCGGCGGCTTACTCGTGATATCATACATTACCCGATTCACATGGTTTACCTCGTTGATTATCCTGCTGGTTACTTTTTGCAGGACTTCCCATGGGAGCTGGGCGGACTCTGCGGTCATGAAGTCGATGGTGTTGACTGCGCGGAGCGCAATTGCGTAGTCGTAGGTGCGCTCGTCGCCCATGACGCCGACTGAGCGCATATTGGTCAGGGCTGCAAAATATTGGTTTATACTTCTGTCCAAGCCCGCGGCTGCAATTTCTTCACGGTAAATCGCGTCGGCATCCTGTACGATTTTAACCTTTTCGGCGGTTACTTCGCCGATAATGCGGATACCGAGACCGGGGCCCGGGAACGGCTGTCTGAACACTAAATGCTCCGGTATGCCCAGTTCCAAACCGACCTTGCGAACCTCGTCT
The DNA here is from genome assembly GCA_029053015.1 of Lachnospiraceae bacterium. Taxonomy (GTDB): domain Bacteria; phylum Bacillota; class Clostridia; order Lachnospirales; family Lachnospiraceae; genus Acetatifactor. The sequence goes on along the minus strand of JAIDHX010000039.1, from coordinate 49,372 downwards.
TTAAACAGATTGCGCAGCGGTTCAATGATTTCCCTAAAATCCACGCAGTCCGGCAGTCCGCCGACATTGTGATGGGATTTGATGACTGCGGATTCGCCGCCAAGTCCACTTTCCACCACATCGGGATAAATGGTTCCTTGTACCAGGAAATCCACTGCACCTATTTTTTTCGCCTCTTCTTCAAATACACGGATAAATTCTTCGCCGATTATTTTCCGCTTCCGCTCCGGCTCGGACACACCGGCCAGTTTTTCATAGAAACGGTTCTGCGCGTTGACACGAATAAAATTCAAATCGTAATTGCCTTCGGGGCCAAAGACTGCCTCTACCTCGTCCCCTTCATTTTTTCTGAGAAGACCATGGTCTACAAAAACACAGGTCAACTGCTCTCCAACGGCTTTTGACAAAAGCACCGCCGCCACAGAGGAATCCACTCCGCCGGACAAAGCGCAGAGCACCTTGCCGCTTCCAACCTGTCTGCGGATATTTTCTATTGTTTCGTCCACAAAGGCGTCCATTCTCCAGTCGCCACAGCAGCCGCAGATATTGCGTACAAAATTGTACAGCATCTTGGAGCCTTCCTGTGTGTGCAGAACCTCCGGATGGAACTGTATTGCATAGAGCTGCTTCTCCGCACATTCAGCCGCCGCCACCGGGCAGTTTGCAGTCGTTGCTACCGCCCTGAAGCCGGGCGCCATCCGGGAAATATAGTCAAAATGACTCATCCAGCAAATTGTATTGGGTGAAACATCCTGAAAAAGCGCGGAAGAGTTGTCCACATTTACTTCTGTTTTTCCATATTCCCTGACCGCAGCACGCTCAACCTTGCCGCCCAGTACAAGCGACATAACTTGCGCGCCGTAACAGAGTCCTAAAACAGGAATTCCCAACTCAAACAGCTCTTTGGAACAAGTGGCAGCTCCTTCTTCATAGCAACTGCTGGGACCTCCCGTCAAAATGATTCCTTTTGGCTGCATCTGCTTAATCTTGTCCAAATCGTACTTATAGGAATAAATTTCACAATATACATTACATTCCCTGACACGTCTCGCCACCAACTGGTTATACTGACCACCAAAATCAATCACAACCACCAATTCTTTATCCATCTCGCGCCTCTCCTGTCTTATTCTTTGGCAATGCCTGTAACTTTTTCTGCTTTTTATTATAAGGATAACCTTACTGCTTGTCAAAAGAATCTTGAGGCAAAAACAACTGTATATTCCGAACGCGATATATTTTGCTGCAGCTTACCGGCATTTTCCGGTCTGAGTCCCAGAAAATGCCATGCAACCGCAGCTTTTTACTGTCTGAAATGGCAGGTAACACCAAATTTTCTATTGCTAAATTCCTACTTTATGCTGGTGTAAATATTTTTCCTTGGTTGCCAGTCCGCCCCTGATGTGCCGCTCTGATTTGTTTACATCCAATACGCATCTGGCTTGTTTTGCAAGCGCGGGATTAATTTGCATAAGGCGGTCTGTTACGTCTTTATGTACCGTGCTTTTGCTTACGCCGAATGCTTTTGCCGTCTGTCTTACCGTGGCGTTACATTCAATAATATAATTTGCAATATTAATAGCACGCTCTTCAATATAATCTTTCAAAAGAAATCCCCTCAGAACACTTTTTTACATTGTATGAAGCATTGCAAAGGGTTATGCGCCCCACCTGTGCGAAATATTGTCATTCCGTTGCATATCCAGCAATATCAGTTTATTATATAGATGTCCGGACATTTCACAGCCTTGGACAGCTTGCCAATGCTTCATATATAAAAACAGGAGGCGCTTTATGTTTGAAATCAAAGAGCAATTTTATCTTAACGGAAGTCCCTTTCAGATTATTTCGGGGGCCGTTCACTACTTCAGAGTCGTTCCCGAGTACTGGCGGGACCGTCTTGAAAAACTGGTCAACATGGGTTGCAACACGGTCGAAACATATATTCCGTGGAACTTTCACGAACCGGATAAAGGCAGATTTCTGTGGGATGGCATGAGAAATATATGCAAATTCATCGAGACAGCAACAGCGCTTGGGCTTTATATCATTCTCCGTCCCTCACCATATATCTGCGCAGAATGGGAGTTTGGCGGGCTTCCTGCATGGCTGCTCAAAGACAAAAATATGCGGCTCCGCTGTTCCTACCCACCATATCTTGAAGCGGTGCGGGAGTACTACAATGTACTGATACCAAAGCTTGCGCCTTATCAGATTGACAGGGGCGGAAATATTATTTTAATACAGATTGAAAATGAGTATGGCTATTATGGCAATGACACGGTTTATCTTGCTTTTCTCAGAGATACCATGCGCAAGCTCGGCATAACCGTTCCCTTTGTGACCTCGGACGGTCCATGGAACGAGCCGATTTTTAAATCGGGCCTGGTTGATGGCGCACTGCCCACCGGAAATTTTGGTTCCGGTGCAGAATGGCAGTTTGCACAGATGAAACAATTTATCGGCGAGGATAAGCCCCTGATGTGCATGGAATTCTGGAACGGCTGGTTTGACGCCTGGGGTGAAACTCATCACACCACTGCTCCCGAAAAAGCCACTGCTGAGCTGGAGGAACTTTTAAAACGTGGCAGCCTCAATTTTTACATGTTCGAAGGCGGCACAAATTTTGGTTTTATGAGCGGCAGAAACAGTGGAAACCCCACAGCGGACGTCACCTCCTACGACTATGACGCGCCGCTCACCGAGGACGGACAGATTACCGAAAAGTACAACTGTTTCAAAGCGGTTATTGCAAAATACAGAGACTTTCAGGAAATCCCCCTTACGACCAAAATCAGCCGGAAAGCCTATGGTGAAATTCAATGCACGGGAAAGGCGGACTTGTTTTCCGTGATAGAAAAGATTTCTGAGCCTGTCCATTCTCCCTATTCGCTGACCATGGAGGATGTCAATCAGAATTATGGCTATATTCTTTACCGTCTGAAAATAAAAGATGGCGAAGCGGTAAATGAAATCCGCCTCGAGAACGCGGCAGACAGGGTTATCTGCTGCCATGATAGTGCATATCTTTACACCGCCTTTGGCGATAACATGCATGAAAAATTTGAACCCGTGAAAAAGCGGGCAGGCGGTAACATTAATCTTTTATGTGAAAATATTGGCAGGGAAAATTTCGGCACAGGGCTTGAAAATCAGCGCAAGGGCATTGCAGGCGGCGTAAAAATCAACGACCATCGATATTTCGGGTATGATATTTTCCCGCTGCCTCTTGACAAAAAACAGCTTGAAAACCTTGATTTTGAAGCGGGCTATGCAGAGCATATTCCGGCTTTTTACAAATTTGAGTTTGAAGCTGCAGAACTGTGTGATACATTTCTCGATACAAAGGGCTTCGGCAAAGGATGCGCCTTTATAAACGGATTTAATCTGGGTCGTTTTTGGGAAATCGGCCCCCAGAAAAGGCTGTACATTCCTGCACCATTGCTAAAAAAGGGAAAAAACACCATTATCCTTTTTGAAACCGAGGGCAAAGTATCGAAAAAAATTATACTTTGCGATATGCCCGATTTGGGATAACGCTCATGGGGACCGGACAATATAGCAAAGACTCTTTTTCTATATTGACTGGTCCCCACTGCTTTGCGCGTCATTTCGTCTTTTACACCCGACTCGGAATACTGATTAAAAATCATACTCGTCCGGATTAAGCCCTGCCTCTATCAACAATTCTCTGCGTTCGTCCGCATACATAAATTCCAATGCTTCCGCATTAAGCCCTGACAATTCCAATTCTGTCATCTGTTCCTCGGTCTCTTCCATATAAACCATACACTTCATACGTACACCTCCTAATCCAATACTTCATCATTTTTGCAAGTTTCATAATACCGACATGTAACGCAAAACCTGCTGCAATACTTCCAATTCATGTTGAAAGCTTTTTTAATCCAATACCATAACCTCTTCATGTGTCCTCCATTATTTTCCCGTCTCTGTCAAAATACATCCGATGTCAATTTGTACCTGTAAACCACCTCCTTCTCAGCTTCAGGTTTTTTCTCCAAAAACTCCCTATACCTATCCTGCACTTTTTTGTAGTCCTCCCCCTCCATCACATCTTTTATTACTTTCATAGCCAGCTTTATCAAGGTCTCTTCTTCTCCAATATATATGGCACCCATTTTCTCTATCATATGTCTGCTATGTGGATTCCCAGATGACACACGAAGAATAAAATGCTCTATGTCATTTCGCTCCTCATATACCCTACGCGCCAATAATTTAATGCATTTCGCAGCAATTCCTTTATTTCTCTTTGGTTCCACCAAATCTATTCCTATCTCCGGTGTTGGTTCTTCCCAATGATTTAACACGATGTTGCCACAATATTCTCCCGAAGCATCATAAATAGAATAATCCAACTCATTTCTACTAAAAGCAGTTCTCCACACCAGCTCCACATTATCCGGATTATCATAAAAACCATTTATTTCAGATATTTGCTTCAGCAATTCTATATAATTATCTTTATCCTCTTCTGATAATTTTATCAATGATAAATAACCATCCGTTGTATAGACATCACTACGCATTTGTCCGGCTTTTCCTCCATCTCTTAATGCTGTATTTTCCATTGTTCATATTCTTTCAAACTGTCTTTTTGTGCTCTGCCAACGATGTTTTCCTTCAACTATAAAATATAAAAAGAACCAGAATAAGGATTATTTCCTCATCCTGATTCTCATTTTAAATAATTTGTTGTACCAAAAAACGGACTTATAAAGCAAATTTATAATTTTTAATTAGAAAATTAAACGCTAAAAATATCTTTTATAAAGCATCTTTGGGGTGACGTAAAAGTAACTTCATAAGGATACCACAAAAAATTTCAATCCACACTCCCGCACAGGGAGTGACTCAGCGTCCCCCGCTCGTCGTGCGGCTTGCAGGTATTTCAATCCACACTCCCGCACAGGGAGTGACGGTAGCCCACGGCAAGCGCCGTGTCCCACTCATGATTTCAATCCACACTCCCGCACAGGGAGTGACGTTGACCGTCTCGATGTCGGAGCGGGGCTTATTATTTCAATCCACACTCCCGCACAGTGAGTGACTTTAAGTATCGCAAGCCAATCTGCGCCTGCAAGATTTCAATCCACACTCCCGCACAGGGAGTGACCTCTATTCGACATGCTGACAAAACTCTGTCTCGAAATTTCAATCCACACTCCCGCACAGGGAGTGACCCCTCATCAGCGCGCTGCTCTCGCTTGGAGGTAATTTCAATCCACACTCCCGCACAGGGAGTGACCACATACACCAGTAATCAAGATTTTCAATGCCGATTTCAATCCACACTCCCGCACAGGGAGTGACAAGGGCTGTGCTATCGGCATGACGGGCAAGAGGAGATTTCAATCCACACTCCCGCACAGGGAGTGACAAGGGCGCAGTTGCTGTTATAAGGTATTAGCCGATTTCAATCCACACTCCCGCACAGGAAGTGACTTGTTGAATTGAATCTTACAAGCAATGGTTTTACGATTTCAATCCACACTCCCGCACAGGGAGTGACATATAACCGCTATTACAAAGGTACTGACTTTGCGATTTCAATCCACACTCCCGCACAGGGAGTGACCCCCTGCATTCGCTTTCTTCGTCTGCTCGCGGTTATTTCAATCCACACTCCCGCACAGGGAGTGACAAACGGGCAGGCCAAAACGCCCCTCAAGCCATCGATTTCAATCCACACTCCCGCACAGGGAGTGACTGTCATAACCTTGCTTTTGAATTTCAGTATTTAAATTTCAATCCACACTCCCGCACAGGGAGTGACCGAGATAGTCTCCGTCATATACGCGGGAATTTGAATTTCAATCCACACTCCCGCACAGGGAGTGACCGGCTTTTTCTATGAAGGAGGCAATATCATGGACATTTCAATCCACACTCCCGCACAGGGAGTGACGTGCGGGCGTCGCTGCCGCGGGCGCCGCTATCGATTTCAATCCACACTCCCGCACAGGGAGTGACAATGCGGTTGCCGTTTGCCGCCTTTCCCTCAGTGATTTCAATCCACACTCCCGCACAGGGAGTGACTACCCGCGGTATCTGTTTTATCCAGTTCATAATCCATTTCAATCCACACTCCCGCACAGGGAGTGACTAAGATCGCTGCAGCGATGCGCACCGTACACATGATTTCAATCCACACTCCCGCACAGGGAGTGACCCATGTCACATACATTCGCCACAAGGGTTTCAAGGATTTCAATCCACACTCCCGCACAGGGAGTGACAAACGCCATGTCTTATTGCAGGTCACAACGTAAATTTCAATCCACACTCCCGCACAGGGAGTGACTTATCATACAGGATTGCGTGTATCAAATACCGTATTTCAATCCACACTCCCGCACAGGGAGTGACCATACTTCACCATACACGGCTTATTCTCTTTCACATTTCAATCCACACTCCCGCACAGGGAGTGACATGGTTTTTCCGTTCGGCTTCAGGACAATATAACCATTTCAATCCACACTCCCGCACAGGGAGTGACGACGGGCGTGCGTATGATACGTGGAATTGCTTGGAATTTCAATCCACACTCCCGCACAGGGAGTGACAGTTCACCCAAAAAAAGGGTTCAGGCGACAGTATATTTCAATCCACACTCCCGCACAGGGAGTGACCTGCTATACAAGCGGCTTTTCCGCAGCCTGTGCCATTTCAATCCACACTCCCGCACAGGGAGTGACACCAGCTTGCAGCACTGCCCTTTTTAGGATATCTATTTCAATCCACACTCCCGCACAGGGAGTGACAGTCCATCAGACAGGGCAACGCTGGCAATGGAAATTTCAATCCACACTCCCGCACAGGGAGTGACGGGAGAGCGGCAGCTTGGAGAGCAGCCCTGACAATTTCAATCCACACTCCCGCACAGGGAGTGACACCCGCAGTTTACACATCTTGCCAGTTTTGCAATATTTCAATCCACACTCCCGCACAGGGAGTGACGTGTGAGTGGGGACATGTATTCCAACAGAGAAATATTTCAATCCACACTCCCGCACAGGGAGTGACGCAAACTCATTCCAATTTTCTTCATCTAATGCTTATTTCAATCCACACTCCCGCACAGGGAGTGACCACACTTTTCTGCAAGCGCAAGCCCTACAACAGATTTCAATCCACACTCCCGCACAGGGAGTGACAAAAGCGGAGGGATAGGTGTATGGGAGTAGTTACAATTTCAATCCACACTCCCGCACAGGGAGTGACCTGAGTCTGCAATGCCATAATCATAGCCTGCATAATTTCAATCCACACTCCCGCACAGGGAGTGACGATTGCAAAGCCTATTATCGACAGGCTAAGAGATATTTCAATCCACACTCCCGCACAGGGAGTGACATAATAAGGCCAAGACCGACAATCAACATATTAATTTCAATCCACACTCCCGCACAGGGAGTGACACAATCGGAGAGGTAACAAAAACATATCCAAGCGATTTCAATCCACACTCCCGCACAGGGAGTGACAAACCTCCCCTTCTGCCCTATACTCCCCATGCGCATTTCAATCCACACTCCCGCACAGGGAGTGACGGTGCAGATGCCAATAATCTTCTCGCCGATGTTATTTCAATCCACACTCCCGCACAGGGAGTGACTATCACAAGGAGTTGGTGGCATTGCCCAATTACATTTCAATCCACACTCCCGCACAGGGAGTGACATTATGAAGGGCTCGAGCTCACGGCAGACCAAATATTTCAATCCACACTCCCGCACAGGGAGTGACAGCAGGGAGGTATGAGGGCAATTAATCTTCTCGCGATTTCAATCCACACTCCCGCACAGGGAGTGACTTACCTGTATCTATTTTACCCCATTGTATCCCTATTTCAATCCACACTCCCGCACAGGGAGTGACATACTATTCAACTCAAAAATTTGGTGTGCACTCAATTTCAATCCACACTCCCGCACAGGGAGTGACTGGCAGTTTGGTATAAATGATACCGTGTATTACGATTTCAATCCACACTCCCGCACAGGGAGTGACATCTGCGGCGTTGGGATTTGGAAATAAAACGAAGTATTTCAATCCACACTCCCGCACAGGGAGTGACGGAAGAGCTCCCACGAGCCGCTATTGGCTTTAGAATTTCAATCCACACTCCCGCACAGGGAGTGACTTGTGTACTATGATACGGATTGTGTAAAATATATATTTCAATCCACACTCCCGCACAGGGAGTGACTGCAAGATATGTCAATATTGTATCGGGCGAATGCATTTCAATCCACACTCCCGCACAGGGAGTGACAAAGGCAAGAGAAAGATATGAAAGGAGCAAGGAGATTTCAATCCACACTCCCGCACAGGGAGTGACGACCGCCAAACTAATTTAATCTGCGGGGTATTAATTTCAATCCACACTCCCGCACAGGGAGTGACCTTATTCATATCTTCTTTGTTTGGAAAAATTATTATTTCAATCCACACTCCCGCACAGGGAGTGACTTGAGCATGGCGATTACGAGCATGATGTTGAGGGAATTTCAATCCACACTCCCGCACAGGGAGTGACAGAAGCTGCCAGTTTAAGATTCTGGTTCTCCTGCTATTTCAATCCACACTCCCGCACAGGGAGTGACAGCAAAACAAGTCTATTTCCAAACCATGTTTTACATTTCAATCCACACTCCCGCACAGGGAGTGACTTTCCCCATCCACCAAAAGCAATCGCAAATATAAATTTCAATCCACACTCCCGCACAGGGAGTGACTATGTTGCTTTCAACATAGCACCTTTCTTTCATGATTTCAATCCACACTCCCGCACAGGGAGTGACGCTTGTGACCGTCTGCGGCTGCATTACAGGGGGCATTTCAATCCACACTCCCGCACAGGGAGTGACTTTAATATATAAATACAGAAATGAGGTTATGCAATATTTCAATCCACACTCCCGCACAGGGAGTGACTCTCGACCCTGCTGCAGCAACGGACGCATATAAGATTTCAATCCACACTCCCGCACAGGGAGTGACGGTTACGTTGTAAGAAACGTATTCCGGATGATAACATTTCAATCCACACTCCCGCACAGGGAGTGACCTATGATTCCTACAACCATCTTGAGGCTCCCGGTATTTCAATCCACACTCCCGCACAGGGAGTGACTGGCATCGTCCACCAGGGAGGAGAGCTTCTCCGTATTTCAATCCACACTCCCGCACAGGGAGTGACCATGATGGACTGGTACCGGAACCGGTACGTAATGATTTCAATCCACACTCCCGCACAGGGAGTGACATATGCTTCTTCAAATTTTGCCCCTGCCTTTTATATTTCAATCCACACTCCCGCACAGGGAGTGACGATAGACGGCGCAAGCTCCTTCCTGAGCAGAGGGGCATTTCAATCCACACTCCCGCACAGGGAGTGACTCAGCCCCTCCAGATAAAAAAACACTTCATAACGATTTCAATCCACACTCCCGCACAGGGAGTGACCTTTTAGAAATGGGAGTATCTGAGCAGGCTTTACATTTCAATCCACACTCCCGCACAGGGAGTGACCAAAGTTCCCCTGTTATAAACACAGACCACGCTTATTTCAATCCACACTCCCGCACAGGGAGTGACGTACAATGACTATGTACAATGTTATAATATATACAATTTCAATCCACACTCCCGCACAGGGAGTGACCCATTTCGTCTGCGTCATAATAGTACTGCACCATATTTCAATCCACACTCCCGCACAGGGAGTGACGTGTGATGTACCGTACTTTAACTCACATGCGATTAATTTCAATCCACACTCCCGCACAGGGAGTGACTATGTCATTGTGCCATTCTGCAATATGCTTGACAATTTCAATCCACACTCCCGCACAGGGAGTGACTTTTTATACCCTTACATGATAACGGGGAAAACCATTTCAATCCACACTCCCGCACAGGGAGTGACCATGACAGCATTGTTATTTCTACCCAGTTACGCCTTATTTCAATCCACACTCCCGCACAGGGAGTGACCCAGCCCGATAATTCCCATATAGTCCGCACCGGCATTTCAATCCACACTCCCGCACAGGGAGTGACTAAATCCATAAAATTACCTCCCGAGGATACGCAATTTCAATCCACACTCCCGCACAGGGAGTGACTCCATTTGTCCGTCGTTTTCCACAGGTGCAGAAATATTTCAATCCACACTCCCGCACAGGGAGTGACCAATATACAAAGCAGGAAAGCGCACACCCTGCATATTTCAATCCACACTCCCGCACAGGGAGTGACTCTCTTGACAATGGATTACAGCACAAAAAAAGAATTTCAATCCACACTCCCGCACAGGGAGTGACGTCAGCCCCTCCAGATAAAAAAACACTTGATAAGGATTTCAATCCACACTCCCGCACAGGGAGTGACCGCAGTTTGACCGTATGCTTGACCGTCAGATCCATTTCAATCCACACTCCCGCACAGGGAGTGACGGGCAAAAAGATACTGCTATAGAGATAGTACCGGCATTTCAATCCACACTCCCGCACAGGGAGTGACTATAATTAATTAAAATCTTACTGTTTATATCGTAATTTCAATCCACACTCCCGCACAGGGAGTGACTTAGCGGTATCAATATACATGCCATATTATGGAATTTCAATCCACACTCCCGCACAGGGAGTGACAATTGGTCTATACTATTTGATGGCTGCGGATTGCATTTCAATCCACACTCCCGCACAGGGAGTGACAACATAATAATAACAGATAGGAGATACATAGTATATTTCAATCCACACTCCCGCACAGGGAGTGACACTTGATATTCTTTCAATAAGTCAAGCCATATATATTTCAATCCACACTCCCGCACAGGGAGTGACAGCAAAAACAGCTAGCAATACCTGTTCTTGCAAAACAAAATTTGTAACAATTATACCAAAAACCCGTTTTGGCAAACATGAACAGCTTAAACAAAACTTGTTTTCGGCGATTTTTTCAGTGCGAATCTTCCTGAAAAAGAGTGTTCACTTAATATTCGCACCAATTATGTTGGTAGTTACAAAACGTCCTCTAGCAATAACAATAACATAACCTGTTAATGCAGGCAACAACGCCTCTACTGCCATAATAGGCAGCTCCACTTTACCCTTTTACACATTCCCTGTGTACGGAAGAGATCTTCTCGACTATCTGAACCTTTTAAAAAACAAGGGGCGCATCGATGTCAGGCACTGCTTTACAGCCATAATGCTCAATTTGATTGCGGTAGGCGTTTCCAAGCCGGTAAAATCGCAAGCTGTCTTCTTTTTCATTTATCACCTTCAGCAGACTGCTCTTAAACGCGACAAACTGTGCCTCATCTACCTTACATTCAAACACAGAATTTTGAACACGCAATCCATAGTTTTGACATTGTTTGGCAACTTTGCGCAGCCTGCTTTTGCCTGCTGCCGTTTCCGTAGAAACATCATACGTAACCACTACCAGCATATAAACCCTTTCCACCGCACATGCTCCGCCTAAAGCACTGTACGGCTATACCATTCTATTTCCAGAAAAAAGGAGGGTATCCATCCAAATCGCCTCGCACATAGCGTGCCAATAGCAATGCCTGCACATAAGGCACCAAGCCCCACTCAATACTTTCCTGCAGATAAGGATGTGTCAACTTTTCTGTTTTTTTATTTTGCCAAGCGGACAAATACTTTTTTCTTCCCGATTCGTTCAAAAATACAGCACCGTTTTCTTTTTGTTCAAAATCTGCTGCATCAACGATTTTCTTATTGATACAGGACAATACAAAACGGTCTGCATATGGAGCCCTGAGTTCCTCTAATAAATCCAGCGCCAAAGAGCATCTGCCCGGGCGGTCCGTGTGCATAAATCCCGCATATGGGTCAAGTCCTACCGCTTCCAATGCCGCCACGCACATACTTGTCAGCAATGCATAGGTAAAAGATAGCAATGCATTTACCTTGTCAAGCGGCGGGCGTCGATTTCGGACATCAAATGCAAATTCTTCTTTTTGCTGCAATATCAGCTGATTAAACTGTGAAAAATATCGAGAAGCCGCTTCTCCTTCATATCCCCGCAGCATTTCAACATTCTCCGCTTCTTTTACCATTTGCAGTGTTTCTTTGAGCTGTTCCGAAACCCAGCATAATTTTTCGGTATCCAGTCTTTCTGCATAGTCCCTCACGGCTCTGTTGATGACACTTTTTTCGTTGTATATTTTACCAATGATAAAATTTTTAGCAGCCTGTAACGCAAGTTTTTCATCATCTGCCATTCGATACTGTGTCCTTCTGAGCAAAATATTTCCATATGCTTTACCCGTCACTTTAGCACGGAACTTCCCCGTTACAGACAGAAACGTCATGGAGATATTATTAGCGGCACATTTTTCCATTAACGCCGGGCTCGCCCCCGCATACCCGCATGTTACAACGGATTCTAAATTATGCAAAGGCAGCCTTCCTATCTCCTTTTTGCTCTGCAGCACCACGACGTTTTCTCCGTCCAGCGAAAGATAATAATTGCCAGAAGTAATATACAGCGTATTCAATAATTTCCTCAATCATTCACCTGCCTTCCTCTCCGCCCTGCGTAACACTCTCCTCGTACTCCATATGCTCGGAAATATACGCCACCACATTCTTGCTTTTCTCCAGTTTAGGCAGGCAAATAGATTTCAGGGAACATGCTTCGCACTTTTTTGTTTTTCTGACCCTTGGCGTATATCCCCTCGCATAGAGCTGATGCATTTCCTTGAGCAGCTTTCGGCACTCCTCTTTCAGCGCATCTGTAATTTCCACGTGCTCTCTGCGGCGGGTCTCTCCATAAAACAGATAGGCTTCCGGTATGGTTGTCAGAAACATTTCCTCTAGACAGATCACCTGTGCCGTCAACTGCATCCTGTCTTCATCTGTTATTTTTGCTTTCCCCCGTTTATACTCAACCGGATACAATGCATATTTTCCTTCCCGGTTAGACAGGGTAATGCCTTCCTCATCCTGCACAAATTCCACCACATCGCATTCTCCGCTCACGCCAAGCGTTCTGGAATGTATGGGCATTCCCCTGGAAATAATCACATTTTTCCTTTTCTCTGAGGAATACCCGTCATGCACCTTCTCATGAAACAGATTTCCTTTCATGGTAAGTACATTTTCATTCCATTGCTGCTCTATATGAATGAGCGCCCACTGTCGTCTGCAAAAAGTAAAATGCTGCAATCCAGAAAGCTGAAGGAAATCCTCTTCCTTATACTCAGATTCCATCATATATTTCAACCTTTAAATCCGGCATTTCCGCTACCGTAATCTCAAAATCGTCCGCATTTTTGGGAATGTCAACTTCCGGCTTTTTCTGTACCTTCAGGCTCTTATGTACCTTTGCAGAAGAATACTGGCCCAGAAAAGAATTATGCTTCCACCAGATAACCTTACACACTTCCATACTGCCTTCCGGTCTCGCTGAAGATGCATCGTTTTCAAACAGTGTTATCAGCGCATTTTTAATTACTTCTGCATCTTCATCCGAAAATCCCGTCTTTTCCGCCAATTGATGATTGATGCTTCCATAGGTAACATACATTCCAAAATCAACCCTGTGCTTCATTCCCATCGTATCAGAGGATTTCTTTTCACTTGGCTCACTGTTTACACTTTTTGTAATCTGCATGGAGGAGATATCAATCGGAACCACACTGACTGCAGTCTGTATGGAAACCGGCCCTCTTACGCCTACCGACACACCGTCGGAACCATTGCCTTTAAATGCAAATACCTGTCCAAAGGTCCTGACATCAAGCCACTTTTTACATGCTGCGGCAGCATATTTTTCCTTATCCTTTCCCGCTTCTTTTAATTCCGGCGCAGCGCTTGCCCGCTCGCTCAGGCTTCGGATTCCATCCACATTCTTTTCGTCTGACTGCACAAACACCGGATACCCTAAATCCATCATTCTGTTGCGGATTTTTCTTTTCAGGCACACATCGGAAACTTCGCCAAAACCGTCATAGGTTTCCCTCGGTCTGTTCCCATTCAGCGGATCGCCGTTGGGATTTGCATTTTTTACGCTGAATACCACCGCAAAATCAATCTTATTTGTAAATTCACTCATATTTATCCTCTTTTCTGCGCTGCTTTGTTGCGCAAAGCCATACGGCTTACGAGTTTGTGGCAAGTAGCGCGCAGCCACAAATCTTGCGATTGAAAATTCGCCCACTTCAACGGGCACGCAAATGAACACTTTTATACCGCATCTCCACTACTCTGCACTTTCTTCCTTGTCCGCGTCATTCTTCTTAAAATATCCCCAGTAAGCCATCATCTGGCAACTATAGCCCTGCAGAAATGTCGGTTCCAGCTTGCTCTTTTCGGCAAAATCCAATTTCGCAGCTATCTTGTCTAACTGTTCGACATAAAATCGCTTTCCTTCCGCGTTGAGCTTTAAAATATACGGCTGTAATTGATTTCTGATGGTATTCCACGTCTCCACAGGATATCTCTGAAATCTAACAAAATATTTTTCCGCGGCCGTATTTCTTATCTCCTTTCCGCCTCCTCGCAAAGTACTTCTTTCCAACATCTCAGCCGTAGCAAGCAGCTGTCCGAAAATATAGCTTCTGTCCTTGCTTTCCTCATTTAGTTCCATGCTGTATCCCTCCTCTCGGTTTTCTCTTTCTATCTGCCACTTTCGCAGTAATGCGCACGCTGTTATGACTGCCTTGTTCCACTCCCAATCATTGTCATAATGCATGGGATTTACCGCCTGCCGCACAGCGGACAGAACAACGTCATAGGGAAGCCTTCTGCCCTCCACAACACAGGGTAAAAGCCGCTCGCGCATACTTTTATTTAGTTTGTCATTTTTATCTCCTGCCACCAGCTTTACAATATCAATCAGGGAAGGCGACCACCACACTGCATTTTTTTCTTTTGCAGACTTATTGAGCCAGCAGACTTCTGCTTTCCACTTTGTAACATTTTGGATAAACTGCAGTGCGCTGTATTTTTGATAAAAAGGTATGGACAATCTGCCGGTGGTAGCTGCCTCCACACCCATCACTATAATGCTGTCATCCTCCTTCAGTTCCCTCTCCGTTCCCCAGATGGTTTTTCTGACCAAGGCGGCATATGCCTCGTTTGTAGAAACCTCCTTGTCCTCTTCTTCTCCAAAGAGCTCCTCAAAAGGATTTTTGATATCGGGTTTTTCCACAGACCACACCACAAAAACCTGCTCACCCACTCTTAAGCATGCCTGCTTCGCAATCAGCCAGCGCAGCGCACTATGCGCTTTTTGGGACACCTCATAGCTCACAGAAGCCACCTGACTGCTTTCGCTGAACCGGCCCTTGTAGGTCAGGATGCCGGAAGCATCATTGGAGGATATCAGCTTAGCCTTGTCTCCCGTATGCCTGATTTTTGCCGGATGTTTTTCGGAACAGGGCACTGTCTCGCCGGAGGCATAGCATAATTCCTGTTTTTCCTGCTGCGCAAGGTAAAATTTGATATAGCTTTCAAACACCTCTGTGTCACAGTACAATCTGCTTTCCGCCCGTCCCGGGATTTCAACCGCAAAACGGACAAACCAGTTCTCCGCTTCTACACCTTGCTGTTTTTCTGCAATTACTTTGCCGTTTTCAAAAGCAAAGAATTCTGCTTCCATTAAATCCTGCATAATTCTGCCTTTGCGCAGATATTGATACACACTGTTTATCTGCGGCAGACTATAGGGAGACAATGCCCATTTTTCCAACTGTGCAATATATTTTTCAAATTTCTCTTCACTGACTTTCACAAATTTTCCGTAATCGCCCGCAATATATTCCAGTTTATCCGCCAAAGGATGTGGAAAAACCGCCTTGCCGCTCCTGCTGCCAGAATCCTCCGTTACCGGAATCACCGTTACCGCCTCTTCCTTTGGCACTCTGTAGGCTCTGCTGAAATTACCTTCACCGTCCAAAACAACCTCAAGCTGGGCATTCTGGGTCAGATGTGCCATCGGCAAGAGCAAGGGCTGATTCGCTTTTACGATGCCGGCTTCTCCTTTACACGCCTCGTAAGTCAGATATAAATCATTCAGCCAGCTCATCCAGCGCACCTCCCCCCGCAAAACTTACATTGCCTCTTTCCAGACTGAATTCTTTAGGCCTCCTGTCCGCCAATATACGGCGCACCGCGCACTCTTCCGGCCTCGGAAATGTGATGACGCCTTGTTTCATCAACGGACTGAAAAACCGCGCCGTCAGCTTATTCTTTTCTTCCTCCCGCACAGCCTCGTCGGGATAAGTAAAGCCATGAAACATAAATCCCATTGGAATTTCCTCACAACCATCATATTTTCCCTCGCCGTCGCCGAAACAACAGGGCTCCACATATCCCTGACATTCCCTTGTGCCCAGAAAAATGTCCCTTCTGCCGCCCTTTTCCAGTGCACGCTTCGCAATGAAATAATGCTTGTTTTCATTTCTGTCATCCGCCATATCCGGCCGGTTTTCATTCCACTCAAAATGCGCCTGCACCTGATACTCCACATCGGACAGATAGGTATAAATCGACAGGGTATTACCGCCGCCGTAATCTATCGGTCTGACCGCCTGCGATTCTGATTGAATCTGCTTCATGATGCGCACCTTATCCACGACCCACACAAAGGTCGGTTTCCAGTAGATGCTTTCCAAAACGCCTTTCAAAGCCTGATAGGTCGGCACTTGATAGGTAAATTTTTCGCCGCCCATTCTGCTGACAGGATCCGTAAAAAGTGCCCTGCGTCCTGTCAGCGTAAAGCTAATGCTATTCTTTTTTTCCATGCTCCTCCTTCCTGCCGCCTAAAATCCATAGTACGGCATAGTATCTCCGGTTTCTCCGGATAGACCGGTCTTTTCGTCATAGTACATTTCATTCAGTACATACATTCCCATCTTATCCTCCCATGCCAGAACCCCCTTACTTTCTCCTAATTTTTCTAACTCATACGGCGGAACATTTACCACAAATTGCTGTGCTTCCTTCAACATCTTGTTGATTTCTTTATATTCCGTAGTTCTCTGTATCTCCTCCCAGATTTCCCTGCCCCGTCCTCTTCTGACAAAGACGGGATTTCCTATGTCCTCTATGACACTAAAATGCTCTGCTGCCGTTTTAAACGACTGGTTCAGCATTTTGGGTTCATATTGGCTGCAATGTGCCCCAAAACGAACCAGTTTCTCGTTATCAGAAAGCAAATCGTACAGCGTGTACTCGCTCACCCCCGCTATCTGATAGGTCATTTCCTCCTTCCTTGCCCAGAAATAATATTGAAAATACTTGTACATCGCCTTTGGCGAAAGCAGGTCGCCGTCAAACACTTCCGGATTCGCTTCAAATTCTTCCAATAACCGTTCTGTCTGCCTTGCGCCTTCTCTGATATCCTTTAAATATGCCAGAGATTCCAACTTTTCATTCGGATTGACAATATAAGTAATACCCATTTCCCGCAATCCTTCTCTGTTACATCTTCCTGCCGCCTGTACAATCGAATCCATTCCCGCCATGGAACGAATGACGCAGGCAAAGTCGAAGTCAATTCCCGCCTCAATCAACTGCGTGCTCACAACGATTATCTTTTCCTCTTTCTGCAGCGCCTCCCTGATTTGCTCAATGACCTCTTTTCTATGCGCAGCATAAAGCCTCGTGGAAAGATACCAGACACGAAATTTGTCCATCGTCTTCTTTTCAATCTCCCGATATACTGTGAGCGCAGACTTCTTTGTGTTCATAATTACCAGCGCGTTTCCGTTTGCCACAGCCTCACTCCACACAAACTCTGCCAGTTCCTCTCCCGTATATCCGCCATTTTTCCGCTTCGCCCTTACCACGACGCGCCTAAAAGCCACTTTTGCTTCCTGCGGAAGATCCACTAATGTGGAAGGCTCCGAGATTTTAGCCGGATATACCGGTTTTTTCGTTTCTCCCAAAAGAGGCTGCGTGGCTGTACACAAAATGCAAGTGCAGCCGCACACATATGCCAGAAAATTAATCAAACCATTAAAAACGCCAATCTGTCTGACAGAAAGTGACTGAATCTCATCAAAAATCAAAACAGCATTTTGAAACTGATGCGCCGGTCTTAAATTTCTCGTCCCCTTTGCAAAAAAGGTATTGAGGAAACGAACCATTGTCGTCAGTACAATCGGTTCCGACATTCTCTGTGTCCAGAATGCAGAATCTGCATATGTGCCCTGCTCTTTTGCGTTTTCTTTCCCGCTGTCCGCTTCTACATTGGAGTGCAGCTCCAGTATATTATCTTCTACCTGCCTGTCCGCATCCTCCCTCCCCAACGCTGTCTTTATGCTTTTTGCGTTCTGATCTATGATGCTTATGTACGGAATAACATAAAATATTTTCTTTTTTCTCCGTTTCGTACAATGCGTAAGTGCAAACCGAAGACTCGCCAGCGTTTTGCCCGCGCCGGTGGGACAGGATAATGTGTAGATTCCTCCCTCTCTGTTCCCCGCCTCTCTGCACTTTTCCGAAATATAATTTCTCCAGACATGAATATCCTTTGTGGATTCATTCATGCTGCGCAGACGATTCTCCAGATTTTCCAGAAAATATCCAAAAAGTTGTTTTCTTTCTTCGCTGTAATTTGTTTCTGATTGAAAGATATCCGAGAAATTGAAAGACATGCCTCCCCCACAGGCGGCGCTGTCAAGCCAGTCCGCATCAACCAATGCAGACAAAAGCATTTTTTCCAGCAAACCAAAAAAGAAACTTGCTTCCTTGAAATCTGCCGTATTCCCTTTTACCCTTTGAAACAACGCTTCTACCTCTGTATAAGCTTTCCCCAGAAGCGTTTCCAGTTCTTCCTTGGGAATAATTTCTTCCCAAAGATATGTTTCTATTTCCCGCAGTTCTACTGCTTCACAGCACATTCTGCCCTCATATCCGTCCTCGCCCTTAGGCGAAATATTATCCGGCAGAGCCGCATGATGTGAAAAAATCGCCTCACACATCATCTGTACTGCAATTTTTTCCAGCGGTTTATCCCTGCATCCCGCTGTTTTCCTCAAAATCACCGCTCCGGCAGAAGCATGTCCACCTCTTTGTCCCGGATCCGGCTTCCCCTGTCGGATTGCTGTCATTCTATCCTGATAACTCCCCGCTGTCTTACCTGCATCATGCAACAGACCTACAATATACCCCGTGATAGGACAGCCTATCCCCCTCATATATTCCCGGCAAAGTGCCGCTACATGTTCCAGATGCTCTTTTAAATCCTGTACCATTACTTTCCCGTCTATGACGGTTACATGTGCAATCTTCATACCTTCCTTCGCCCTTCCCCTAGATTTCTGTTTTTATATACAAATCGCCCCAAAATATATAATATTATTTTACTTTACCGGGAAAATTTGTCAATTCTTTTTGGAAATCCGCACAAATTGTCTGAAACATTCTCTTATACTTCCAATGCTTCCGCATTAAGTCCTGACATTTTCAATTTTAAATGATTCTATGTACAAAAAAACGGACTTATAAATGCAAATTTCACTCAAGATTGTAAAATTTATGTCAAAAACCCTATTGACACATCTAGACTATTGTGATAGTCTATCTCTATCAGCAGACTATTCTGATAGTCTACCATAATAAACAAAGTTACATACCTACTTAAAACCGCTTTTACTACATTTTTACATTTATCAAACAGGTAATTGCAAAACTCATTATTTGCCGGTTTCGAATTGTACAGATTGTATACTTCATAAGCAAACCCTTGCTTACCGTCGGTACTTAGCGAGGTATTTTCGAGCTTAGTACCGCTACGGTAAGCTCGGAGCGAGAGCGTGTTTGCGTTGAAGTATACAATCTGTACAATGACACTTGCTGCATAACGAATTTCGCAATTACCCCAATTTCATTAAACCACGAAAGGAGAGATACCCCGTGAAACTATTTGATTCCGAACTCAAGGTGATGGAAGTTTTGTGGGAGCTGGGCGAAAAGCCGGCAAAGGACATTGTAGATGTACTTTCGGCGCGCATTGGCTGGAACAAAAACACCACCTACACTGTCATTAAAAAGTGTATCGAAAAAGGCGCCATAGAGCGCGAGGAACCCGGCTTCCTGTGCCGCCCCCTCGTCACAAAGGATGAGGTTGCACAGAGTGAAACCGAGCAGCTTATCGACAAAATGTTCGGCGGCTCAAGTGAACTGTTTTTTTCATCCTTCTTAAGAAACCAGGGGATTTCAGAGGAAGATGCTGACAGACTTTACAAGATGATCCAGGCCGCGAAATAGCCCGTTTTCACAAACACAGCAAAGAAGCGCTTTCCATTGGATCGCTTCGGAATGGAGGAAAAATGTTACATTTCAGAATGAATATGCCATTTTACCTTATGGCATTTTACGGAAGTATTATGATTATCATCGTTCTTATTATGAGAGGACTGTTAAAAAACAGACTGCCCAAATTTGTCTTTCCCGCGCTTTGGTGCGTGGTGCTCATCCGCCTGCTTGTGCCTTTTTCTTTGAGCAGTCCTTTGAGCATGAAGGTTCCGGCTATCTTTGACAAAGTCACCTACATTGCCCAGACAGCCGAAGTCACCACTGACGTTGTGCAGGATCAGTCACCTTTGCTTTTGGAAGGCGGAACTGACACAACTGTCATCGCTGCTTCCCAGGATGTGTATGAAACCTCTATTGCCGCTTCCCAGTATACAGGAAATATCGTCACTCTTTGGTTTCAGCCGCGCATTCTGATACTTGGCGCTTACCTTTTGGGGCTTGCAGCCACAATCGGCATTCTATCTCTGCAAAAATATCGTTGCACGAAACGGTTAAAGAACCGGCTTTTAATAGAGCACAACGAGACTATCAATACCATGCTCCGCGAGATGGATATGGGGCATATACCGGTATTTACCTGTGACGAAATTGCGTCTCCCTTGGTAAGCGGGTTCCTGAACCCCTGTATTTATCTACCCACTCGCATGAATTTTCAGGATACTGTCCTTTTACGCCACATCCTGGCGCACGAAACAATGCATATCAAAAGGCACGATAATTATGCAAAGGCAGTGATGCTGCTGACGCTCTGCCTGCACTGGTTTAACCCTCTGGTATGGATTATGTCAAAGTATCTTTCCGCCGATTTGGAAAATGCCTGCGACGCCGCTCTCCTGAAATCATACGATACAGAAGAACGCAAGGTCTATGCCATGAGCCTGCTGTCCATGGCGGTAAGCCGCAGCCGCACCACCCTGCTTTACAGTGCTTTTTCCAGAACAGAAATTGAAAAACGCGTCAAAAACATTTTACATTATAAAAAAGCTTCTGCTTTGATACTTGCCTTTTCTTTTCTGTTCCTCATATGCGGAACCACGGTCTTTGCTACCGGCGTGCAGGCTCCTTTTTCCTCCTATCTGTCGTCCTACTGTGCAAGCTCTAACTGCCGCTGGGGATGCTATGTCGATATCACACGGGATATTTATTTAGGAGAAAATGCGCAGAGACGGGCAGAAAATGTCATTATAGATGTATTAAAGTCTGACAACACGAACGACCCTGAGATCATGGAAGAACAGATAAAAGCCGCCCTCGCTGAAACCTTCGGCGTAGAAAAAGGCGCATTCCGCGTCGTATTCTCCCTCTGCCTGGATGACGAGGAAAAATACGCAGAATACGCCGATTGGGAAATTCTTCATGAAGAAGACGGCAGTTTTTCCTACCGCGGTGAAAAGGTGCGCATCTACACGGACGAACAGCTCGGCATGCATATAGAGCGGGACGGCACCATTGATATCGCCATACACCGTGACCGTTACGGATTTATCTCCGGCGTAACGGCACAGCATGAAGGCGAAGAAATGTTTGACGAACAGACAAAGCGCTATGGACTGAACAGATAATTACTCCGATACTTTCATGTCCTTGCTGCCACTGATAATAAAACCGATATCTTTTACCGAAGACCCTGCTGCAATACTTCCGTTATAATCCTTGCTGGTGATATGCAGAACCTTATCGGCTGCCACGTAATCTCCGTTCCAGCCTTCCACAAGCGTAACTGCCTCGCTGAAGGGAACATCGATTTCCCATTTATCACAGGATACGGAGGAAGTATTCTGCAGGGTTAATTCATACTGATAGAAGGCTTTTCCATCAGACTCCCAGCTATTCTTTAATTCTGCTGTATATGTAATATCTCCATTGGTCAGGGTAACTGACGCAGCCGGACTGCCGGTTCCTGTTGAACCGCTCTGCCCGTTATTTCCCTGTCCGCCGGAGGAGTTTCCGTTATTCCCCTGTCCGTTAGCAGAACCGCCGCTGTTTTGCCCGATAGAAGCAATATCGGCGTTTTCACCGGTCAGCATTTTGTACAGCCATTTTCCGGAAGCGCTCAAGTCGCTCTCTGTAAAACCAGAAACCTTGTTACAACTGCTGTTTATAATCGCAGAGGTTTCCCCTTTATTGGACAAATTCCACGCAACATAACTGACACCATAGCTATTCATGGTGCTCACCCACTGGTTCGCCTGCTTCTCATCTATGCCGCCGCTTCCGCTTGCATCGCAGATGCCGTACTCCGTCACGAATATGGGCAGTCCCGCATCAATCGCGGCAGTCATGGTATTTCGCAGGGATTCTTTATGTGTCGCCGCATAAAAATGCAGGGAATACATAATATTGTCATAACCCGTAATAGGATCCGCTGCCGCCTGATCCACAAACTGCGACCAGTTTGGCG
This sequence comes from Lachnospiraceae bacterium, assembly GCA_029053015.1. Taxonomy (GTDB): domain Bacteria; phylum Bacillota; class Clostridia; order Lachnospirales; family Lachnospiraceae; genus Acetatifactor. The sequence goes on along the minus strand of JAIDHX010000039.1, from coordinate 26,629 downwards.
TGCCGACAATGATAATACCATCCTCATCATAGGAACGAATCACCGCTATCACTTCCTCCGCATAAGATTTGATGTCTTTCCAGCTCGTTCCGCCGTTGGGCTCATTGCAGATTTCATACAGAACATTGTTGTAACCGGCGTATTTCTCCGCCATCTCCGCAAAAAACTCCTTTGCCTTGTCTTTGTAAGTATTGGGATTATTGTCGGATAGTATATGCCAGTCTATAATGACATACATGTCATTTGCCGTCGCATATGCGACACCGTTTTGTACCAACTCCTTCAATGCCTTTTGGTCTCCGCCGCTGCAATAGCCGCCGTACTCTGCGGTATACATGGCGAGCCTTATGACATTGACATTCCACTCTTCCCGAAACTGTTTAAAACAGTCTTCATTGACATAGTCGGGAAACCATGCCAGACCGTGGGTGCTGATTCCTTTTAGCTGCACTGCCGCTCCGTTCTCATCGGTAAGCTGGGTACCGTTCACCTGAAGCGCACCCGCTGTGGAGGGATATGCCGTTCCGGGAAACGCCGTCGGCTTTTCGGGCTTCGTCTCCTGCTCTTCCTGATTGTCCTCCGTAACTGCATCCTGCTCATCCGGCTTTGGAGTCTTTGAGGGCTTTGGCTTTTTCTCGTCCGCTTCGCTCTCCGGCTCTGCTGCATCCGTTTCCTCATCCTCGTCCTTTAATTCTTCTGTATTATCCGGCAGCGATTCCATTTCATCGCCTCCCTCATCCTGCTCTGTCTGCTGAAGGCTCTTGTCGGATACTTCTTCTGCCTTTTTTCCACAGCCCTGTATAAAAAGCGATAAAATCAATATGACCGCCATACCCATCGCATAAAATTTTCTTTTTTTCATAGCTCCTCCCATTCCACCGCAGCACGGCAAGACGCTGCGGGTTTCTTCCTGCTACCGGCAGTTTTTTGTGTACCGGCATGCCGGAAAACCACTACAACCCCAAAACATACCGAATCTTCCTTTTCTCTTTATCAAAATACAGCCACATTCCGGACAGCATGCGTCCTGTCCGCTGCTTTCCATATGTGATCTTTCTTTTTCCTTTTCCTTCCAGATTTTCAAAAGAGCTTCATAACATCTCTGGTTCATGCGGCAGTCCGCCAGCGCCCGGTGCGCGCCCTCTGTCTCAAAGCCAAAATATTCTGACAAATCTGTCAGTTTATAATGCTTCAACTGTGGAAGACAGCTTTTTGCAAGGTACAGCGTATCCACATAATTATTTACAATCTGCCTGTCGAGCTTTTTTGCCGCTCCTGCATATACAAAGGGTAAATCAAAGCTGTGAATATTGTGTCCGACCAAAACAGCTTCCCCCGCAAAATCCAAAAATGCGCCAAGTGCCTCTGCAAGATAAGGAGCATTTTTTACCATTGTGTCCGTAATGCCATTTACCCGGGAAGCCGCCCACGGTATCGGAATACCCGGATTGACCAGCGTAGAAAATTCCTCTTCCACAGAGCCGTCCCGCACTTTGATTCCCGATATTTCAATGATTTCATCTCTGGCAGGGCTCAGCCCCGTTGTTTCCAAATCAAAAACCACATAATTTTCCGCATAATCATGCAATCTTTTTCCTATGTTCCCTGTCATAATCCGTTTCCTGTATGTTATGGATTTCCTTTGTTCTTTTTACTGTTTCGCTTTTTTCCGGACGGCTTCACCAAATCATAGCTTTCGTCTATCATTCTCCGCACATCCGCTTCCGGAACGGTTCCGTTTAAAATGATGGAACTCCAATGCTCTTTGTTCAGATGATATGCCCCAATTACCGCTTCAAACGCTTCGCGCCAGAAATCGCGCCATTCCGGACGCATCTTCACATTAATCCAGATATTCCCTTCCCGCTCAAAAATCCATGCAAATACTTTTTTGTTATCCCTGCACCGGATAACCAGCCAGTTTTCATCATGAAACGGCGTATCTGCGTAAGTATCCGGCAGCGTCAGACAGTAAGCTGCCGCTTCTTCCCTCGTTATCATCTCTGCCTCCATGTCTACTGCTTTTCATTATAACAGAATCCTATCCGTATATCCAGTAGAAAAAAACAGAGTCTGCTTTTCATATACCTTGCTCTCGAAACCTGTCTATGCTAGAATCAGAACAGAAAACGGAAGTTATCACATTAAAACAAAGTGTCTGGAGGAAAATGAATATGCCTGCTATCAAATTAATGGAACCGACAATGAAATACGCAGAAGATATCTGGGCGTTTCGTCAAGAAATCCTGGATTCTAATGACAAAGATAAATTCGCCGGCTGCGGAACGCTCGAAGAATGTTCTTCGGCAGAAGAATGGATTGAAACAATCAAAGCCAAAAGCAGTCAAGAAGGCTGCCCTCAAAATAAAGTTCCATCAAACGTGTATATTGCAGTCAGATTAGACGATAATAGAATTGTTGGCATTATTGATTTACGGCATCATATCAATCATCCGATATTATCTGTCTGGGGTGGTCACATAGGATATAGTGTCCGCCCCAGCGAACGCCAAAAAGGATATGCAACAGAAATGCTCAGGCAAAATCTGGCAAACTGTCACCGATTAGGCATTGAAAAAGTTTTAATTACCTGCGATGACGACAACTATGCCAGTGAAAAAACAATTCTCGCCAATGGCGGCGTTTTGGAAGGGGAAATCGAGGTAGACGGCGAAATGATAAAGCGATTCTGGATAACCTTGTAAATCATGATAAAAAAATGGGGCCAATGGGGCTCGAACCCATGACCTCTCGCGTGTGAGGCGAACGCTCATCCCAGCTGAGCTATGACCCCATATCAGTATTATACACCCGCCCCTAAGTACATTGCAACTGTTTTTTACCTCATAATCTTCGCTGTTGGCACAGCCTGCACTGACTTAAGGAAGTGCTGATTTAATCAGCGCTTCCTTAGATAATCCGCCTCACCGACAAAATCTTTTTGTAGGTCGCCTTGCTTACCTTAATCCCTGTTTTGACATTGCTCGCATGCACAATATACCCGCCGCCGATGTACAATGCCACATGTCCTTCGTAACAGATTAAATCGCCCGGCTGGGCATTTTCATAGCTGACCTCCGTGCCCGCGCTTCGCTGCAGGTAAGAGGTGCGGGGTATCGTGTACCCGAAATTAGAATAGATGCGGTAGGTAAAGCCGGAACAGTCCGCCCCGTTCGTCAGGCTGGTACCGCCCAGCACATAGGGGTTGCCTATATACTGGCAGCCGTAGCGGGCTATCTGCTTGCCCAAATCGCTGCCGGATGCACCGTTGATAATATCAGCAACGGACGGAGACACCGTATAACTGCCATTTGCCGCAGCACTTCTGCGCTCCGCCTCTTCAATCTTTTTCAGCTCTGCCTGCTCCTGCTTAATTTTGACCTTCAAAGCATTGGCTTCCTGTCTCATGCGGGCTATCTGCGCATCGTAATTGGCAGACTCTCTCTTCTTTTTGTCCAAAAGCACGTTCAGATACGCTACCTGAGACGCCATCTCCTCAAGGTCTGCCTGCAGAGAATCCTGTTCCTCCTGCAGAGAAGCTTTTTCCTCCTCTAAAAGAGCCTTTTCCTCCTCCAGCCTTTCCCAAATCCGTTTCACTTCTTCCCGTGCCGCCTCATACTCCGCTAGCATATTCTGGTCATACGTATAAACAGCTTCCACATAGCTCTGCAGCGTCAGTACCTCGCTGAAGCTCGATGCAGCAAACAAAACTGACAGATAATCCATGTCGCCATTTTCATACAGATACTGGATTCGGGCAACCATGGCGTTATACTGCGCTTCTTCTTTTTCGCACGCCTCCTCATACACGCCCTGCGTCGTCTGAATATCTGCCTCCTTCGCAATGATATCCCTCTCCTTTGCGTCAATGGCCTCCTGACTGGCGGCAATATCATCCTCCAAACCTGCGATAACCGTCATCGTGTTGACAAGCTCCGCATCCAAATCGCAAATTTCCTCTTCCAACAAATCCTGCTCATCCTGCAGCGCAAGCATATCGTCATTGATATCACTTAACGCCGCATTATCCTGATTGATTTGGTCCTTAATATCCTGAGCCGTAGTCGCAGCCGCGGAAATCGTCATCATCCCGATAAGCGTAATCACCAGTATTAAGTTTATGATTTTGACTGCCGCTTTCTTCATCTACACTCCCATTTATAATTCGCAGTTGTTTACCGTTCTCGGGAAAGGTATCACATCCCTGATATTTCCCATTCCCGTCAGATACATCACGCATCTCTCAAAACCAAGTCCGAAGCCCGCATGACGAACGGAACCGTACTTTCTCAAATCGAGGTAAAAATCGTAGTCCTCCTTGTTCAGACCCATTTCTTCCATTCGCGCTTCCAGCACCTCAAGCTTGTCTTCCCTCTGACTGCCGCCGATAATTTCCCCGATACCGGGTACCAGACAATCCATGGCTGCAACTGTCTTGCCATCGTCATTCAGTTTCATATAAAATGCTTTGATTTCTTTTGGATAATCGGTTACAAATACAGGACGCTTAAATTCCTGCTCCGTCAGGTATCTCTCATGCTCTGTCTGCAAATCACAGCCCCATGATACCTTGTATTCAAATTCATCATTGTGCTTTTCCAGAATCGCAATTGCTTCCGTATAAGTTACATGAGCAAAATCCGAATGCAGCACATGCTCCAGTCTCTCAATCAGCCCCTTGTCCACAAACTGGTTAAAGAACGCCATCTCAGCAGGCGCATTTTCCAGTACATAGCGGATAATATGCTTCAACATAGACTCCGCAAGCACCATATCGTCCGTCAAATCCGCAAACGCAATTTCCGGCTCAATCATCCAGAACTCTGCCGCATGTCTGGTGGTATTGGAATTTTCCGCCCTGAAGGTGGGACCGAAGGTATATACATTCTTAAATGCAAACGCATAAGTCTCCAAATTCAACTGCCCGCTGACAGTCAGATTGGTCGGCTTACCGAAAAAGTCCTCCGAAAAGTCAACGTTTCCTTCTTCCGTCTTGGGAACATTCTGCAAATCAAGGGTCGTCACCTGGAACATTTCGCCGGCGCCTTCACAGTCGCTTCCCGTAATCAGCGGCGTATGCACATAGACAAAGCCCCTCTCCTGAAAGAAGGTATGAATGGCATAGGCAATCAACGAGCGCACCCGAAACACTGCCTGAAACGTATTGGTCCTTGCACGCAGGTGGGGAATCGTTCTCAGATATTCAAAACTGTGGCGCTTTTTCTGCAGGGGATAATCTGCGCCGGACACGCCTTCTACAAAGGCTTCCTCCGCCTGCATTTCAAAAGGCTGCTTTGCCTCCGGCGTCGCCACGATAACGCCCTTCACCACAACTGCGGAGCCTACATTCAGCTTGCTGAGCTCTTCAAAATTGACAAGTTTGTCGCTATACACTACCTGCAGCGTCTCAAAATAAGTGCCGTCGTTAATGACAATAAAACCAAACGTCTTTGAGTCGCGGTTGCTTCTCACCCAGCCGCCCACAGTTACCTCTTTTCCATAATAATTCTCTCTGTTTCGGTATAAATCCTTAATATCCGTTAATTCCATGTCTTCTCCCTTCTATATGCTTTTCTTATTCCTAATACTCTGTCACCTGTGCATTGTCAAACACAAAATCCACAACCTTCTCAAACATAAAATATTCCCTGAATTCCTCCTTGTCCGTGTCCGCAAGCAGCACTTCCACGGATTCCAATCTGTTCTCTTCCACAAAACGCTGCAGGGACTCGTCCAGTTCCTCATCCGATACGTTTAAGCCTTCCTTATTGGCAATGTACTGGAACATCATACCCTGACGGGCGCTTGCCTCCGCCACTTGTGCAATATAGGATTCGGAATCTGTCCTGTAATAATAGGTGCAGAAGGTTTCCACATCCACCCCATACTGTGCGGCCTGACGCTCAAGCGATGCCTGAATATTTGCCGCATATTTCTCCATCAGTACATCCGGCACTTTTTCACATTCCACAATGGCCTCCAGCGCCCTGATGACCTCCGCTTCCTTTGCGGAGCTATACTGGTAATCTGCATTGTATTCCAGATAGTCGCGGCAATAGACCTTGAAGTCCTCCATCGTCGTATATTCCCCGTTTGTATACCAGCTGACTATATCATCCGGAATTTCGGCAGTCGTCGCCGGATAAATATAATTGACCGTGACCGTAAATACCACAGCCTGTCCCGCAAGTTCCTCATTGCGGAAATTAGCCGGAAAGGAAAGGTCTAATTCCACGGTTTCGCCCGGCTTCACACCCACCAGTCCGTCCTCAAAGCCCGGTATGAAGCTGCCGGAACCCAGCGTCAGGCTTTGGTTTGCGGCAGTTCCGCCTTCAAACGCCACATCATCCTTTTTTCCCGAATAATCAATATTGACCGTATCTCCAAGTTCAGCAGCACGATCCTTGATGCCGTCCTCGCTTGTCACATACCCCGACAGGGCTGATACAAGGGTCTCCTCAATCATTTCGTCCGTCACTTCCGTTTTGGGCGCCACCGTAAGGGAAAGCCCCGTATACTCCGAATTCCAGCTCAGATACTTTTCCACCTTAATATCCGCTAAATTTTTACTTTTCTCTTTTCCGCATCCTGTAAGCACGGCAAGCGCCAGTAAAACCGACATCAACACTGCTGCTCTTCTTATTTTCATCTCCATTCAACCTTCCCGCCATGCCATTTTTATGCTATTTTTCATGACACAGACAATCATGAAGAATGACCTTCGGTCATTCTTCGATGTGAAGCTTTAGAATTTCTTGGCTTGCGTTTTTTGCAAGCTTAGAAATTCTCTTCACATTAGTTATAGCACAAATACCCGCTTCTTAAAAGCCTTTTTTACAAAAGCGGCGACAACAGTCTGCTCATCTGTTCCTTTAGGCGCACAGGCAGCGAGCGGCTGGCATACATGTCCTTTGTCACCAAAGTACAGTGCTTTAAATCTTCCATAAAATATTCTGTCATCTCCCTTGCCTTCGCCTCGTCGTAAACCACCGCATTTACTTCAAAATTCAAGGCAAAGCTTCGGATATCCATGTTGGCAGTGCCGCAGCAGAATACCTTTTCGTCCACCACAATCGCTTTTGTATGAAGGAAACCATTGTTGTAGATATAGCATTTGGCTCCCGCCATAACCAGCTCTCCCATGTAAGAATATGTCGCCCAGTACACAAAAGGATGGTCCGGCTTGCAGGGAATCATCAGATTGACCTCCACGCCGGAATATATCGCCATCATCAGTGCCGTGTACAGTGCCTCGTCAGGTATGAAATAGGGCGTCTGGATGTAAATTCGTTTCTGCGCCTTGTTGATGAGACGGACATAGTTGTCCCGCACAGGCTGCAGCGAGGTATCCGGTCCGCTGTAGATAATCTGCACGCCGCACCTGTCGCGGCTTCCCGACTGCATTCCCTCCATATATTTCGGCTCGGTAAACAGGTTTTCCTCCGCCGCATAGTTCCAGTCCAGCAGAAATCTCAATTCCAACCCCTGCACCGCCTCGCCTATGATGCGCAGGTGCGTGTCGCGCCAGTAGCCAAACCTGGGATCCAGACCGATATATTCCTTTCCGATGTTAAAACCTCCCACATAACCTACCTTATTGTCAATCACCACGATTTTCCTGTGATTGCGGTAATTGACACGAAGGTGCAGGCGGCGCAGCAGAATCGGGAAAAATTCCGCCGTCTTAATGCCCTTGCTGTTTAGCTTTCGCCAGTAGCTTTTTCTCACGGAGCGGCAGCCCATTGCGTCAAACAAAACCCTGACCTCCACACCCTGTGCCGCCTTTTCCTCCAGCACCTCCCTGATGCGGTTAAAAAGCACATCGTTTTTTATAATATAATACTGTATATGGATAAATTCCTTTGCCTGCCGCAAATCCTCCAGCAAAGCTTCAAATTTGGCGTTGCCGTCCGTGAAAATATCGATGTCGTTTTTGTCCGTCAGCATTGCTCCCGTGGTGCTTAAGTTAAACATCACCAAATCAGAAAAGCCTTCTATATCGGGCGTGTGTTCCTGCAGCTCGTTGCTTCTCAGCTTAAGCTCCTGCTGCCGGATTGCCTCGTTCAGCTTGTCCTCAATCTCTTTGACCCTAAACATCTTCCGCTTGTGCATATCCGTTCCGATAAACAGATAAAAAATAAAGCCGAGTATCGGTATGAAATACAAAAGCATCAGCCATGTCCAGACGGTCTTCGGGTCCCTGCGCTGGAAAAACACGATAATCACCGCAAATATTAAATTAAAAAATACCAAGTGTCCGAATATAAACCGCACTGCCTCCACGGTAATATTCCATACCTGCTGCATCTGAGTCACCTTATCCTTCCTGCTTCGCATCCGCCAAAGCAGCCTTACAGACCAACAAAAGAAGGTCTGTTCCATCATACCACAATGCTTCGGGAAAAAATACCCCCAAAAATCGTATTGCCTAATATTCCAAACAATGCTACAATATTTTGTGCATAGTAAATTTAGGAGGTGTCTTGTGAGCACAGGTTGGATTATAGCCATTGTAGTTATCGTAGTTATCATCGCCATTATGGCAGTGTTATACTTTTTGGGAAAGAAAGCGCAGAAAAAACAGGATGAGCAGCAGGCTCTCATGGAAGAAAACAAGCAGACGATTTCCATGCTGATTATTGACAAAAAGCGGATGAAGATGAAGGATTCCGGTCTGCCGCAGATGGTCATTGACCAGACGCCGAAGCTTATGCGCGGCGCCAAGCTGCCCATTGTGAAAGCAAAAGTCGGTCCCCAGATTTTATCGCTTGTCAGCGATGAAAAAATCTTTGACAGCATCCCTGTCAAAAAAGAGGTAAAGGCTGTCGTAAGCGGCATTTACATACTCGGTGTCAAAGGACTGCACGGTAAGCCGCAGGCCGCGCCCCAGAAGAAAAAGGGCTGGTTCAAGCGCGCTGTGGAAAAAGCACAGGAAAAAGCCGGCGCCAAACCTGTCAAATAGCATAAAGTACATAAATCAAGTTTATGAGAGGCATGCCTTCGGCTGCCTCTTTTCTGATATTTCAACATTGATTTTACAGTCTGCCAGAAACTCATAGTTTGCTTCCAGTGCATAATCAATATCGATGCTTATTTTGTGCTCTTCTTCCGTGAGCGTTATTTTTTTTGCATCGATTCCTATCAGCACATCGCCAAAGGGCGTGGCATAGTTTGTCAGGTTCTTTTTATTTTCCTCAAAAAGCATATGCACATTGACAAAGCCCCTTTTTGTAAGCTCCATCATATTGTCCTTAAACTTAATGATATTTTTTGTCTTTTCGTCGGTTCCCTCTTCCGTTTCTTCAAAAATCACATACCGGCTGCTGTTCTTTTCATAATACTCCGCCGCCGTAATCGTCTGCACATTGCTCTCTGCTTCCGATGCGTCAAACTGTATCCCCTTTATTGCCAGCAAAACATCTTTCGTCATACTATCCTCCATGCCGGAGCGCATTTTTCAATCTGAGCCCCATTCTAATATTCTTCAATATTTACCTGTCTGGCAGACAGTATTCCGTACTTAATAATAGAATTTGCAAACCGGATGAATTTTTCCGTGGTATCGCTCACATAAAACTGATACCGGTTGCTGCCGAGCTTCGGCTCTTCCGTGTTCAAAAGCCCTTTCTCCGCCAGCATCTCCTTCAGTTCCCTTGCCGTCTCATAGGCGGGATTGACCAGCGTGACACCCTCACCCATAATCCTGCCGAGGGTGGAACGAATCAGCGGATAGTGGGTACAGCCCAAAATCAAAGTATCGATATCCAAATCAATCAGTTCCGTCAGATAGCGCCTTGCAATTTCATCCGTGACCGGATCCTCCAACAGTCCTTCCTCCACCAGCGGTACAAAGAGAGGGCATGCTTTCTCCCATATAGTAACGCCGTGGTTCAGTTCTTCTATGTACCGGTTATAAATACCGCTTCCGATGGTAGCTTCCGTCGCGATAACGCCGATTTTTTTGTTGCGGGTGGTGGCCGCCGCCACCTTTGCGCCGGGCTTCACCACGCCAATGACAGGGATGTCACTCTCCTGCTCCAGCATCTCCAAAGCGTAGGCGCTCACGGTATTGCATGCCGCCACTATGGTCTTGACATGATGTGTCTTTAAGAAACGGACAATCTGTCTGGAATACCTTGTTACGGTTTCCTTGGATTTGCTGCCGTAGGGAAGCCTCGCCGTATCCCCAAAATAAACAATACTTTCATTGGGAATCTGGCGCATGATTTCCCTCGCCACCGTCAACCCGCCTATGCCGGAGTCAAATACGCCGATGGGCGCTTTTGCACACTCCACATTTCCTGTCGTTAGGTCCATATTTCCTCTCTATTCCGCCGTCTAAGCGGCTCTCCTCAAAGGTAACTTCATTCCATTTTATTAAAGTAACGGCTCAGCCATTCCAGCAATCTGCTCTTTATTTTAATCTCTTCCGGCTCCGCTGACAAGAGGCTGTAATACAATTCGCTTCCTTCCGGCACGGTAAGCGTTTCCTCGCCGCCTTCCGCACTGTATACAATCCGGCAGGTATCCTCATAAATACTGAATTCCGGATAAAGCAGTCCGAAAAATCCCAGTGCCGCCAGTATCACTAAACTTTTTCTCCACAAAAGACTCGTTCTATTTTTCATGTTATCCCCATTCCGAAGCGGTATTTGCAAAAGATTTAAGATTTCCGCTTCCTAATAGGAGTTTCACCTTCTGTGAAAAATTTATACACTTTTATTTTTTTCCATGCGAAGCTGCTTCATAATGGACTTTTCCTGATTGTCGATATGCAGCTTTGCGGTCTCTGCCGCCGTTTTTTTGTCTTGTTTCCGAATGCTTTCGTAAATAATGCGGTGCTCCTCTATCAACTGCCCGTGCGCGCCCGCATCCTTCAAATATTCAAAACGGTAGCGGTACATCTGCTCGGAAAGATTGTTGACAAGGGAAATCAGACGACCGTTGTCCGCCGCCTGCACAATAATATCGTGCAGCGCCACATCCGCCTCCGCCATCTTTTTGGTATCGTTCGTCTTTGTCGCCGCCGCAAAGGCATCGCATGCCTCCCCCAGCGCATGAAGCGCCTCCGGACTGATTCTGTCACAGGCAAGCTCCACAGAAAGTGCGTCGAGCGCACGTCTGACCTCCAGCACATCCTGTAAGCTTTTTTCCGTTATCTGTGCCACCTCTGCGCCCCGCCTCGGAATCATGGTGACAAGACCTTCCAGTTCCAGTTTTCTGATTGCCTCACGAATCGGGGTTCTGCTGACGCCCAGACGATTGGCAAGATGGATTTCCATCAGCCGCTCGCCGGGCTTTAGTTCTCCCGTGAGGATTGCCCGCCGCAATGTATTGAAAACCACATCGCGCAAAGGTAGAAATTCGTCCATATTGACCTGCAAATTATCCTGCACTCTTACTGCTCCTTTCTCTGAAATGCCGTCACAAAAACCTGCGCGTCCGGCTCTGCTTTGGACAGCTTTTCCGCCGCTTTTTCCGCTTCCTTACTGCTGTCATAAATACCAAAAACAGTCGGACCGCTGCCGCTCATCAGCGCCTTCTTCGCGCCGTTCTCTTCCATGATACACTTTATCCTCGTGATGACGGGATATTTTTTCTCCGTCACATGTTCCAGTACATTTTCCATACGGGACAGTATTCCGGACAGGTTATGAGCCCTGACCGCGCTGACCATGCCGTCAATATCCGGGTGCTTCTCTATTTCAGACAGTCTTAAATTTTCATAGACGTATTTCGTAGAGACACTGATAGGCGGCTTTGCCGTCAGAACACAGCAATCCGGCGCTTCGGGCAGTACCGTCAGTTTTTCGCCGATGCCCTCCGCCAGTGCAGTCCCGCCTATGATACAGTATGGCACGTCTGCTCCCAGACGCACGCCCACATCGCAAAGCTCCTGCTTAGAAAGTCCCAGTGCAAACAGGGTATTCATGCCCTTTAACACTGCCGCCGCATCCGTGCTTCCGCCCGCCATGCCTGCCGCCACAGGTATCCGCTTTTGCAAATGAATGGCTACGCCGCCCGCAATGTCATAACGCTCCTTCATGATATGCGCCGCCTTGTACGCAAGATTATTTTCATCACCCGGCGCTTCGCTGCTGTCCGTAAAAAGCGCTATGCCCTCTTTTGTCTTTTCCAACCGCAAGGTATCATGGAGTCCCACGGTCTGCATCACCATTCTGACCTCATGGTAACCGTTTTCCAGCCGCCTTACCACGTCCAGACCCAGATTTACCTTTGCGTATGCCTCCAGCTTTATGGATTCCATTTTATCTTGCACCTCTCTTGTTTATTGTATACAAGGATTGTACTTCATTATATACAATAGATTTTTTTTCGTCAAGTGTATCCACACTTCACGACCTATGTTAAAATAGGTGCAGAGGGACACAACACAGCAGCATACGGATTTGCGCAGGCAGTATGCACAGAAACGGAGATTATCATGGATTACAACAAAAACAGTCATTTGCAAACCATACCAAAGCTGAGTGCCAGATGGAGAAAAAGAAGAATCTTTTTCTGCTGTACAATAGGCGTCATTTTAATTCTGTTTTCCTCCTTCCTGCTCTTTGCGATATGGCTCTCCCGCGCCGACGACCTTGAGACGCCTCTGTATGTTTATCTGGCGCTTACCTTTGCATTTGGTCTGCTTATTCTGTGCGGCATATGGCTTATCCTGTTCCCCATCAAATATAATGCCGACATAAGCATAGTAGAAATACCACTGCAGCATGTCTACACAATTGTACAAAGTAATATTTACTACGTAAATGAACACCTTGAACAAAAAAGGGGGTATGAAAGCATATCCCCAAGGAAATGCGCATCCACATGGTACAAAATGTACCACGAGCCAACGTTGTTTTCGTTTATCAGGCGAATCCATAACCGCTACATTGGCGATCGGGCATGGATTGTCGGCGGCACCAGCTATATCTCACTCTGTGATGGCAAGGTTATGGTGAATTTTACCATAAATACTCCTGCCAATACCTTGTCATTGGAATACGTTCAGGCAAGGGAAAAATGGGAGGCGGTTGTCCGCAAAATTTACGACGTAGGCTGGCTGCTGTTTGATAAAATGTAGAAAAGAAAGAAAATGGAGGGATATATTTTATGAATCATTTCAGATTTCACGCTTACACCGATATTCGTTTTGGAGAAGGGCAGATTGGCGCGCTGCCGGAACTGCTGGCGCCCTACGGAAAGAAGATACTGCTGGTCTACGGCGGCGGCAGCATTAAGAAAAACGGGCTGCACAGACAAGTTTTAAAACTGCTCTCCGATTTTTCCGTATATGAGCTGTCCGGCGTGGAGCCGAATCCGAAAATCACATCCGTCCGCGAAGGCGTAAAGCTTTGCAAAGAACATGGCATCGAAGCGGTGCTGGCTGTCGGCGGCGGCAGTGTTATCGACGCAGCCAAGGTGATTGCCGGAGGTGCTTTCTACGATGGCGACCCGTGGGATTTGGTCATAAGTCCTGCAAAAATCGGCACAGTCCTGCCCATTGTAACGGTGCTGACGCTGGCGGCAACCGGCTCGGAGATGAATAAAAATGCCGTCATCAGCAATATGGAGACAAACGAAAAACTGGGAACTGCCTCCCATGATTTTATTCCGAAAGCTTCCATCTGCGACCCCACCTATTTATATACCCTGCCCTCAAGGCAGACAGCGGCCGGGACGGCGGACATTATGTCCCATTTATTTGAACAGTACTTCCAGAACGAAAAACGCGCCTTTATCTCCGACCGTTTTGCAGAAGGTCTGTTAAAGGCATGTATCAAGTACTGCCCGATTGCCTTGGAAGAACCCGCCAACTATGAAGCCAGAGCCAATCTCATGTGGGCAAGCACACAGGCATTGAACGGGCTGACCTCCTGCGGCAAAGGCGGCGCTTGGACCTGCCACCCGATTGAGCACGAGCTGAGCGCCTACTACGACATTACCCACGGCGTCGGTCTTGCCATCGTGACACCACGCTGGTTCCGCTATATTTTAAATGATGAGACTGTTGGAAAATTCTGCGAGTATGGCAGAAATGTGTGGAGTATCACGGAACCGGACGCTTACAAATGCGCTAACATGGCGATTGACGCCACGGAAGAATTTTTCTCGGAATGCGGCATCCCCATGACGCTGACAGAGCTCGGCATCGACGATTCCAAATTTGCGCTTATGGCAGAAAAAGCAGTACGGTTCGGCGGTCTTGCAAACGCTTATGTACCGCTGACGGAAGAGGATGTTGTCAATATTTTGAAGGCGTGCCTCTGATTGTAAAATCGGCGATTAAAAAATCCCCCTGCCGCATTATGGGCGGGGGGATTTTCTTTTGCATTTTATAATAACCCATACCAGCAGTTCACCAACCGAAACAAGTACTATCGGTATGGCTGCCAGCATAATACCAAACAAGTAATATTCCAGTCCGTTTAAAAAGTTTTCCCACCCTCCTGTGGCTTGATGCACAATCCATTTATTTTGATTGACAAGCCTCATGACAACAGCCGTTACACCAAGTGTCATCGCCAGCCAGTACAACAGAATCAGCGCAATCCATTTTCCATACTTTAAACCCGGCTGCCAGTTCTGCTTCCTCATGAGAGCATAAACGACCACAACCGCTATCGGGATTCCAAACGCCGCTATCAGTTCAAAATCATTTGAAGTGATTTCTTCAATAAAATCCGTTATCGTAAAACCTGCCCACGCAATAAGCTGAACCAGCAAAATGGTTATCGTATTTTCCCGTACTTTTTCATTCTTCATAATCGCCCTCCGGACAACTTCGGGATTGCCTTTTTTCACACATTCCATATTAGAATTTATTCCCTTGTTTGTCAATTATGGCGTACCTAAATTATGGAGCTGTCGCTCCCGCAGCCTGTTTCGCTACTTTTGCAACAGCTCCATATCCTCTTTTCTTTATTTTATGCGCCTTTTACAATCAGCAGCTTATCCCCGGTCCTTACTTCATCGGAGCTAAGCTCGTTGACCTCCTTGATTCTTTCTACCGGCACGTAATAGCGCTTGCCGATGTTCCACAGATTATCCTCCGGACGCACTACATACACCACCATGCCCGGCAGTTCGCTCACTTTTGACATATCCAGTTCGGATACCTTGATGTCCGAAATCAGCATCTGCGGCACGTTGCGGAATACCACCGCCTGGAAATCCAGCACTGCCTTTACATCCATCTCCTCGCTGTCAATCATAACAACCTGAAGCTGACCTACCGCCGCGTGAACACGGAAGCTGTCTGCAGGACTGATGCCCGGCACCTCCAGCGTATAATTGAACGGAACCGACGCTTTCAGACAGTTGTACGGGGAAGTATCATCTCCGGTAATGTACAGAACCTGCAGGGATACCGTGCCTTCCAGTACAATGCCTTCGTCCGTTACGCCCTGACTGTCTATCTGTACGCAGCCGCTGCTGTGCAAAAGCTGAAGAACCCGCTCCTCCGGATTTTTTACCTTGAGCCGGTCGGTCACCTTGCTCTTTCCGCCTATTTTCATGAGAAGCTGCTTAAACTCTACCGGCTTTTCCACATTTTCCACTTCCTTGGTAACGCCATAGACATCGGAAATCATCTCTACCGTTTCTTCGCTGTAAAGCTTCATGGCAATGTCCAGCACCAGTTCAAGCCCTATCATGCGCTCCTCTCCGTCAAAGTCAGGTCTGACCTCCAGCTCCCTGTGGCCAATTTCATAGCCGATGTCTGCAATCATGCCGTCATTACATCCATGACACTCTACCGTCCCGCTGAAGGGAACTGTCGTCTCAAAAGCGCGCACCGGCGCTTCCTCGCCCTCTCCCTCGTAGAGTATAAAGATATGCACGTCTCCTTGAACGGATATATTTTCCCCCAGCGGCTTAAACTCTACTTCTTCCAATGTCACATTGTCCCATATAATATGAAAAATATTGGGATAATTCTGGGGCAGCGGAATCTCCTCTCGGATACGGAAGATATCGTTTTTCTGAATGGCAATCTGCGCAAGGTCCATCTTTACCTTCCGGTATTCGAGCGGTGCGCCCGACTCCTCAAAATAGATATCCACCGGCGCTTCCTCATCGTAAAGTTCCTCCACCCATGCCTTCAGGGTAAAAAGAGCCTGCACAGAAAGCTTGCGCGAGTTGATTGTGCCCACCGTCAAATCCTCTAACTCCGGTTTTACCGTCACTGCGTCTGTTCCCTGCACGCCTTCCATGTAGAGCTGTTCCTCAAAGGGAATTTTCCCCTCGACACAGACTAACTTCTGCCCCTCCTCGCGCGTCTGGTACAGCACGGAAAAAAGAAGCCTGCCCCGAATACTTACATGATCCTCTGTCGGTTTCACCTCTTCTATCTGTATCTGACCTTTTTCATAAATCAGGGCAGCCACATCCGGTTTGCTGTCAGGAATATTGATGTCCTCTTCCAGTGTCACCTGACTGGTACTTCTGCATTTTATGCGGTCCATATGTATGTTTTTCTTAATCAGTTCCACAAAAATACCTCCATATATGTGCTTATACTTACTATATGAAGGTATTCTCCGGATTATGACTGAACCGCTCCGATAAGCTCTTTTACATCTTCTATTTTGTACTGCTCCATATACGCCTCAATCCCACGCACGATTTCTTCCGTCGCATAAGGATTAAAGAAGTTTGCCGCGCCCACGCTGACCGCGGAAGCACCTGCCAGAAGGAACTCGATTGCATCCTCCGCGTTGCAGATACCGCCCATTCCGATTACAGGAATTTTGACGGCAGATGCTGCCTGATATACCATCCGTACCGCTATCGGCTTGATGGCGGGTCCCGACATGCCGCCCGTCTTGTTGGCAAGAGCAAAGGTGCGCTTGTGAATGTCAATCTTCATGCCCGTCAAGGTGTTAATCAGGGAAATAGCGTCCGCGCCCGCAGTCTCCGCCGCCCGTGCCATCTCGCTGATATCCGTCACGTTCGGGCTCAACTTCATGATAACGGGCTGTACGGCATGTTTTTTAATCTGTGAAGTGATGTCAAAAAGCGCATCCGCCTTCTGCCCGAAAGCAATGGCGCCCTCCTTGACATTGGGGCAGGACACGTTGATTTCCAGCATATCCACGCCGGTATCTCCCAGTTTTTCCACAACCTCAATATAATCCGCCACCGTTTTTCCACATACATTCACAATAATTTTTGTCTGATACTGCTTTAAAAAGGGAATATCCCGCTCTATAAAAACATCGATGCCGGGGTTCTGCAGACCGATGGCATTTAACATGCCGCCGTAGACCTCCGCCACGCGGGGCGTCGGATTGCCTGCCCATGGCACGTTCGCCACGCCCTTTGTCACCACCGCGCCCAGTTTATTTAAATCCACAAATTCACCGTACTCCATACCGGATCCAAATGTCCCCGAAGCCGTCATCACAGGATTCTGCAGGGTTACGCCTGCTATCGTCACTTTTGTATTCATCAGATATCTACCTCCCCTGCTTCAAAAACCGGACCGTCCGTACAGATACGGGCGTTGTTTACATGTGAATGGCTGTCAATGTTTTTCGTCTTGACCACACAGCCCAGACAGGCGCCCACGCCGCACGCCATATGCTCCTCAAGGGAAATGTAGGCGGGAATTCCTTTTTCCTGCGCATACCCTTTGATGGCACGTAACATCGGCATAGGACCGCAGGCATAAATTACATCAGCTTCCAGTCCATTCTCCCGAATGGCATCCATCACATTGCCGCGGCTTCCCACACTGCCGTCCTCCGTCGCCACATAGACGCTCCCGTTCTGTTCCAGTTCTTCTTTCAAAAAAGTATCCCTGTCACGGTAACCGACAATAATCTGCTTCTCTGCTGAAAGCCGTTTGGAAAGCTCCAGCATGGGCGGAATTCCAATGCCGCCTCCCATGATAAACACGCGCTTTCCGGCTCCTTTTTCCAAAGGAAATCCGTTTCCCAGATTCCCCAGAATCTCCACGGTCTCGCCTTCTTTTAAACCCGAAAACTCTGCCGTTCCCTTTCCTGCGACACGGTATACAAGCCGCAAAGTCTCCTTTTCCTTATCGACCTCGCAGATGCTTATCGGGCGGGGAAGCAGTGTGCTCTTGTCCTTCGGATACAGGCAGATAAACTGTCCCGCTGACGCTTCCGCCGCCAGCTCCGTGGACAGCCGTAAATCGTAGATACCTTCCGCGATTTTTTGTTGTGATTTTACTGTTGCAGTTAGCTTTTTCTTCTGCATGATTGATTCCTTTCTGGTTTGGGATTTATTCATTTCCTGTTTCACCAAGTCTTTATGCTGAGACTGTAATGTTCGATGATAATATTGTGTGTTGATATTGCGCTGCAGCGTGCGAACGCTCCATGTCTGCTCATATGCTTCTTTCTCATACCAAGCACGGGCTTTGCTGTCTTTTACTTGTAATAAACATCTATAGTGTGACCATGAAAGCAGTCTTTGAGATTTTCCACACACTGTGTGGAAAATCTCAGGAAAATACTTATAAAAGGAATAAAAATTATACAGATTTGTTTTTGTAAAACCCTTCCCATATGTTTTTGTCAGTTCCGCTGATAGTTTTTTTATTATGCTTAAACCATACTCTGCACGATTTTCACCCTTTAATTCCTCCACAGCAATTCGATATCCAATCAACCAGTTTCTTTACGACAAAATGGTATCCACCGCATGATAAGCCTGCCGCTGAGAAGTTTCTATTATGTTTTGTATGTCATGTTATTCCGCCGCCATCATTGACTTTGTTGATGGCAGATAATATGCTACAAGCAACTTCTCTTTCATAATTGCATTATAGGCTTGACATATCCCTCGCCATATACCAGAAAATCCAAATCACGACTTTCGGTCGCCTCTCCTCTTGCATAAGAGCCAAATAAATATAGTTCTTTCACTTAATGTGTTCTCTATCGTTTACCATCCAGGGAGAATGAATATTGAAATAGACAACTGCAGACGGGAGGCTCCTTTTTCTATACATGAAATGCCCCCTTACATTAGATATTGGTTTTCATCTAACAAAAGGGGCATTTCATGTCTGTAAACATAGCGGTTATTTTTACGACACTACAAACACGGTCTGACTGTCTATTGATATCATTTTTTATATTATTATATTACCATTTTTTTGCACATATGTCAACGCTATAAAAAACTCGTCCCTTTTACCTTCCGTGTTGATAAACTCCTATAGATTTTTCCTTTCGTCGAAGGGGGCGAATGGACAATAACTGCCTAACAACCCGGAATTTGCTTACGACAGACTCTTAGCAAGAAGCCAAAAACAAGGACTCGCCTTAGGTTTCATCTCACTATCGACATTGCAGGGGTCTTCAAAACAATCTTTTATCTTATTTGTAAAACCGAATCTATGGTACATTCTAATATTATGCTCTTCTGTCTCATCAACGCCGATTGTTACAATTTGAATGCCTTTATTTTTGATGTATTCCAAAACCTCTTTTAATAAAAAACTCCCGAGGCCTTTTCCACGATATTCGCTTTTCATTCGGAACGCACATAAGTACGCTCTGTTTTTTCCATCTGCAAAATCTTTATCACCCAATTTCCAAAAGATATATAATTCACCAATAATTTGACCATTATCGTTTAGTGTCCAAAACTCGGCATTTCCAGATAATATATTTTGCGCAAAAAACAATGTAGTTGGCGGTGCTGAATCCATATTTTTATATCCCCATAAACTTAGCATTTCTTGCTCTGTTGCTTTTCTGATTTTCATTTTATCTACCCCACAAATCTCGATCTGTCGCTCTGAGTATATCATGTTCTATTTTCAATTTTAAGCAGGAATCAGTGAAATCGCCAGTATTTTATATCCATCAACAATCAACACGAAAAGTAAAGGGGACAAAAACTCATTCCTTTTACCTCTCGTGTTGATGAGCGCCTATAAATTTTTCTCTTTGTCAAAATGACTGAATGGGCAGTTATCTGTGATAGATAACTGCCCGCCAAATAAAAATTCATAGTATAAAATAAGTTTTAACTAAATTCTTTTGAACACGCATATATATAAGTATTCACTTTCCCACATTTGATCCTCCACAATGTTCTCTCCTTTTCGTAATTCTACAATATCAAATTTTTCTCCCCAAAATTCTTTCAATCTTTCCTCTGTAAACGCAACTCCCGTTTGTTTGCTCCTGTAAAACTCATAATCATCCACTTCTTCTGCTCCGTCTTCACCTGCCGCAAAGCACAGCAAAATAAAATAGCCATTTTCTGCTAATATGCTTGATACAATATCTCTATATTGCAAACGTCTATGTGGTGCCAAATGATGAAAAATGCCACTATCTATAACCAAATCAAACTTCTTATCCATTAAATCCAATTCAAAAATATTTTTTGCCTGAAAGATGACTTTTTCTGTCTTGCTTTCTCTTGCGTTCCTTTTTGCATTTTCTATTGCAATTTCTGATAAATCATATGCTTCTGTATCAACATCATTTTTAGCAAGATAAATTGCATTTCTTCCCTCACCACAACCGAATTCACAAGCAGTTTTAATATTGTGCCCTTTTATAAAATCAACAACGCATTTATCCGGCAGTTTATTATATTTCAAAAACGGGGCAGGCTTATCCCTCTTAATATAAAAGGTATTCCAATCCACACCCTCTGTATACCGGTCAAGCATATTAAATAAATCCTCTATTGTATTGATGAAATGCATAAATATACCTCCATAAATTCCAACTCACCACTCTAATTATGCTACAGCCAACCGCGGATATCTGTGGCTTATTTGCACCACACTCCTTCTCTTATTATACATAGTTTTGCCTATAATCACAAGCATTTGCAAGCAAAACTTACAAGACAAAATGTATCTCCCCGCCGCAAATCGTATACTTCACCTTTCCCTTCAGTCTCCACCCCAGAAACGGACTGTTATCCGACTTGGACACAAAGCCGTCAACGGTAAAGCTCTCCTGCGGGTCGAAGAGAACGATGTCCGCGGGAGCACCCTCGGCGAGATAGCCCGTGTCAAAATGGTACATGCGGGCGGGATTGATGGTCATCTTTTCGAGAAGGGACATCAGAGAGAGATAGCCCGTATCCACAAGGTAGGTGATTCCCAGCGCAAGCGCGGTCTCCAGACCGATGATGCCGCTGGGGGCTTCCGTGATGGGGCGCGCTTTTTCCTCGCGGCTGTGGGGGGCATGATCCGTCGCAATCAAGTCGATGGTGCCGTCCTGCAGCCCTTCGATTACTGCCATGCGGTCGCTTTCCTCCCTAAGGGGCGGATTCATCTTAGCCAGCGTGCCGTACTGTATCACGGCTTCCTCCGTCAGGGTAAAGTGGTGCGGTGTCGCCTCCGCGTGGATATCGCCGCCTTTCGCTTTTGCCTGTCTGACTAATTCCACCGCTTCTTTGGTGCTGATGTGCTGTATGTCAACGCAGGCGCCCGTCTCCAAAGCAATCGCCAAATCACGCCGTACCAAATCAATTTCCGCTTCGCGCTTAGAACCGCCCACCTGATAATGGGCGGACGCTGCGCCTGCATTGATACCGTTATTTTCTATAAAAGCCGGATTTTCCTCATGAAAACTGATTGGCACGTCCAGCCGCTTTACCTCCTGCATGGCGCTTCGCACGGTTTCCTCAGATAAAATGGGAATCCCGTCATCCGTAAAGCCTGCCGCGCCCGCTTTGTGAAGCCGCTCCATCTCCACCAATCCACCGCCCTGCATCCCGCGCGTTACGGCAGCGCAGGTTTCCACATGCAGCCCTGTCTTTTTTCCCTTATCCAGCACATAGGCAAGCGTCTCTTCATTGTCCACCACCGGCTTCGTGTTCGCCATCAGCACCACCGTGGTATAGCCGCCCTTCAGTGCCGCCTTTGCTCCGGTTTCTATGTCTTCCTTATGGGTAAAACCCGGGTCTCTGAAATGGACATGCACGTCCACAAGTCCCGGCGCCGCCACAAGCCCTGTCGCGTCTATCACCCGAATTTCTTCTGCCTTGCCGTTCTTTGTCATCTCATCATACAGGCTCTCCCCTATTTTCAAAATATGCCCGTCCTTTATCAGAATGTCGTTGTATCCCTCCTCGCCCGTGGCGGGATTCATCACGTAAGCATTTGCAATTAAAAGCATGTCTCGCATTCCCTCCTAAAAATATATTCCGTAAAACATAGCCTGCTATCATACAGATGCGCCTGCCTGTCATATTTCTACCAAGAGTATACCACACTCTGCTTTTCTGTGCATACTACGTATTTTCCCCTCATAAAATTGTATAAATTCCAAAAATGTGATGTGTATGAAAAAAAACAGAATAAAGCTTCTCTTTCCGATTACTGCCGTTCTGCTGCTTTTTGCCTGCATAATGGGCGGCTGCGGCATAGGTACAAGCGAAACCACCAGACTCCGCGATCTGGAATTTACCGTTATCAGTGAAGAGCGGCTGCCTGATGAACTGAAGGCACTGATTGCAGAGCGGCAGAATGCCGAGTTTAAAATCACCTACACCGATAATGAATACCTGTATATCTGCGTGGGCTACGGCGAACAGGCCACGGGCGGATACAGCATTACCGTCAACGATTTGTACCTGACGGACAATTCCATCTACATAAGTACCAGCCTCCTCGGTCCCTCCCCCGAAGACAGGGTAGGCACCTCTCCGTCCTATCCGTATATCGTGGTAAAAACCGAATACTTGGACAAAACAGTGGTATTCGAGTAGCAAAAGTGATATACTGTTTGCAAAGAGTGGAAACAGGTAGAAATGTGCGCCACAGCGCACCTGAAAAACAACTGCCGGCATTGTCCGCGCAGTTGTTTTTCTATTTACCAAAGCATACAGAGGTACTTTATGACAAAATTTTTGCGCAGGACTTTCAACTGCATCTGTGTCCTGATGATGATGAATATTGTGCTGCTTTTAGACCTGTTCACCAGAGACAGCTCTCTTTTAAGCAGACTTTTCTTCGGCTTCTTCCTGTGGATCGTCGTAGGGCTTCTTTATCTTGTTACGGAAATCCTTCCCTGCTACGAGAGAGGACTGAAAATGCGGCTTCAGGTGCTTGCAGGCGGCTATGAGCTCATTGTAACCTCCGCCTTCTGTCTGTTTGCGGAGCCGATTGGATATCTGTGCTTTTTCTGTATCACAAAGCGCTCCCCTCTGGCAGTAATCCGAAGAGCTACGCCCCATTCAGAGCGGGAGCTTCTCATCATGCTTATGGTAAATGCCCTTATGGCCGGTGTATTCCTTTTTATCCACTACATAAACGGCTTCCTGCGTACCGTTTTCTGCTCCTCGCAACTTGGCATTACCTTGCGCGTGCTGATGTTTTTCTTCTGGTGGCTTCCACCCCTCAACCTTGTTCTTTTTGTTAAGTGGTGCGCCGTCGTAAGAAGGGAACTGCTTTATGAAAAAAACCGGTATTTTCTGGATTCGGCGCGGGTTGAGAACTGCATATGCCAGACCCGCTACCCCGTGCTCATGGTGCACGGCATCTTTTTCAGGGACTGGCAGTACCTCAATTACTGGGGGCGGATCCCATATGCCCTAAAGCGCAACGGCGCATCGGTTTTCTACGGCAGGCAGCAGTCCGCACTCTCCATCGCGGACAGTGCGGCAGAACTAAAAGCGGAGATTTTTCGGGTTCTCTCTGAGACAGGCGCTGAGAAGGTCAATATTGTGGCACATTCCAAGGGCGGTCTGGATGCAAGATATGCCATCAGCCATCTCGGTATGGCTCCCTATGTGGCGTCCCTGACTACAGTAAACACACCGCATCGCGGCTGCCAGTTTGCAGACGCTCTACTCTTTTCCCTGCCGCAATGGCTGATTTGCTTTGTCGCCTCCCGCTATAACTCCCTGTTTCGCAGGCTTGGCGACAGCACTCCCGATTTTCTTGCGGGCGTGCAGGATCTTACCGCCGCTTCCTGCGCCGTATTCAACAGGGAAACACCGGACATGCCTAATGTCTATTACCAGAGCGTTACGTCCAAGATGCGCTCTGTGACCAGCGCAGGCTTCCCTTTAAATCTCGGCTATCTTCTCAGCAAAAAGTATGAAGGAGACAACGACGGGCTGGTAAGCGTTTCTTCCGCCATATGGAGCAATTACATGGGACTTTTAAGCGCCGGCAGAAAAGGAATTTCCCATGGAGACATGATTGATTTGACACATAAAAATATAAAAGGCTTTGACGTCAGTGAATTCTACGTTCTGCTCTTTGCAGGACTGAAAAAACGCGGTTTTTAAGAAAGGCAGGTTACGAAATACATGGTTATCCAGGAAATTTCCCTCAATATAATTCTGGGCATACTCATTCTGCTGCCCCCCGTCCTTATCCTGTTGGATATTATCAATTTGTGCAGGCGTAAGCAGAAGCTTATTTTAGAAGCGATTTCCTTTTCCATCGGATTGTTTTATATGCTTC
Source organism: Lachnospiraceae bacterium (assembly GCA_029053015.1). Classification (GTDB taxonomy): domain Bacteria; phylum Bacillota; class Clostridia; order Lachnospirales; family Lachnospiraceae; genus Acetatifactor. Next base: position 2,199 of record JAIDHX010000039.1, on the reverse strand, counting down.
TCGGATGGCAGTTGTGGGAGTTGCCGGATTTCACCACACCAATAAATCTATACGACTCTCCCAGTGTACATGAGCCTTTCAACAGTACGCATATGCCCACGCTGCTTGTCATCGCAGTTCTGGGATTTATTTCCTATGCCGTACTGCGCTTTGCAAAAAAGCTTCCGCCCCTGGCAAAAGCATTCTGTATCGGCGGCGTATATGCAGGCTGTGCTGTCTGTATCGCTTTTATGGTACAGCTTCTCGGCGGCGCCAAACCTGAAGGTATATCTCCCTCACGTTATCTGCAGGGAAACTGGTTCTTTATCACCTGCCTCTGCATCGTGCCTGCCCTGTTTTTGCTGCATGTGACTCTGCTGTTTATCAGCCTGATAAAGCAGACCGCCTCCGCCCAGAAGCAAATTACCTACGAAAACCGTTTTCTTTCTTCAATCAATGCTTTTCTTTTGCGGGGCGCTAATTTATACTGGGTGGCTCTTGTACTGCTGATTCCGCTTCTTACTGTGGTTATCTTGATACTCTGCCTTTTCGGACAGCAGCCGGACAGCGTGATTTTAGCCTTTACCCAGACCAGCGACTGGCTTTTGTCCGGTGAAATTGCGCCGCCTCCCGTGGCATACGATACGCACTATCTCTGTACGGTTTCGCTGCGGGGCCACAAAAAGCTTGTCCGTCCGCTGCGGTACGGCATCAGGCGCGGAGAAAAAATCGTCGTCAACAGGCAGCTTTGTATCGCCAACGCTTTCGAGCAGTTTTTAGAAGAAAAAACGCCCCGTTTTCATCGTGCCGTCAGAAATTTTTACGACACCTATGGCTACCCCATTTCACGCTTTATCAAAAAGCCCTTGAGCGCTGATATCGTGTATCTGCTGATGAAGCCTTTGGAATGGATTTTCCTGTTTGTCCTGTACCTCTTTGACGAAAAGCCGGAAAGCCGCATTCAAAGCCAGTATCTGCCCACCGGTTGGAGAGATAAAAATTTATAAAAAGGAGATTTTTTATGATACGTTTTCTTTTGGTTTCATCCTTCGTTGTGTTGTTCCTGATTTTGTCCATCCCCATTATGATTGTGGAATGGATTATCGGAAAATTCAATATGGACGTCAAGAGCCGCAGCTCCCTCGCCATCGTCAACTGGGCGTTCCGCTGTGTCATACGCATCGCCGGTGTCAATGTAGTCGCCCTGGGTGAAGAAAATCTGCCAAAGGACAGCGCCGTCCTCTATGTGGGCAATCACCGCAGCTTTTTTGACATCGTGCTCACCTACGTGCGTGTTCCCCGTCCCACAGGCTACGTCGCCAAAAAGGAGATGGAGAAGGTACCGCTTCTCTCCGTCTGGATGAAGAATCTTCACTGCCTCTTCCTTGACCGCGACAATATCAAAGAGGGCATGAAAACCATTCTTACAGCCATCGACAAGGCAAAGAACGGCATCTCCATCTGTATCTTTCCGGAGGGCACCCGCAACAAAACATCCGACACCTTTCTTCCCTTTCACGAGGGCAGCTTTAAGATTGCAGAGAAAGCAGGGGTTCCTATTATCCCCATGACAATCGTAAATTCCGGCGCTGTTTTTGAGGACCAGTTCCCCAAAATCAAAAAGCGCACCGTCGTGATTGAATACGGTGCGCCTGTGTACATAAATGAGCTTCCCAAAGAAGAAAAGAAGTTTATCGGCTCCAAAGTCAAAGGCATTATCGAAGAAACTTATTTTAGAAACAAAGCTGCTTATTTTCCCGATACGCAGGAATAGAAAACGGCCTACATCTGCTTCAAGGCTTCCACGACACTGGCAAAGCCCATGCCGTGAGAAGCCTTTACCAGTATGGTATCACCGGCGGAAATCAGCTCCGGCAGACTTTCCAGCAGTTCTTCCCGATTTTCAAAATACCGGACATCCTGCGTGCCGTCATATCTGACCAGCGCGGCGTCATACATAAGGCGCGCGCTTTCTCCCACGCAGAAAACAGCGTCGATATCTTTCTCCACAGCGTAAGCGCCTACCTCCTCATGCATTTTATCGGAATTGTTTCCCAGTTCAAACATATCTCCCAAAATGGCAACCTTTCTGCCCAATGCATCGGACAAAAGGTCGAGTGCAGCCTTCATGGACACCGGATTGGCATTGTAGCAGTCGTCAATTATAGTTTTGTCTGCAAGCTTCACAATATGGCTTCTGCCGCCCACCGGCTCCACACT